>CAWAOA010000007.1:0-437500 GCA_963783655.1 uncultured Chloroflexia bacterium | reverse complement strand
AAAGCGAGTCTGAATAGGGCGGCAGTCGCAAGGAGTAGACCCGAAACCAGGTGATCTATCCATGGCCAGGCTGAAGCGGGAGTAATGTCTCGTGGAGGGCCGAACGCACTAATGTTGCAAAATTAGGCGATGAGCTGTGGATAGCGGTGATATGCCAAACGAACCCGGAGATAGCTGGTTCTCGCCGAAATAGCTCTAGGGCTAGCGTCCCGTGTTCAGTATCGGAGGTAGAGCACTGAATGGGCTAGGGGGCTTACCGCTTACCGAACCGAATCAAACTCCGAATGCCGATACTCGAGAGCGGGGCAGTCGGACTACGGGAGATGAGTTTCGTGGTCGAGAGGGAAACAGCCCAGACCGCCAGCTAAGGTCCTGAAGTGCAGGCTAAGTGGGGAAGGATGTGGGATTACTGAGACAGCCAGGAGGTTGGCTTAGAAGCAGCCATCCTTTAAAGAGTGCGTAATAGCTCACTGGTCTAGTGGTTCTGCGCCGAAAATATAACGGGGCTCAAGCCTTCCACCGAAGCTACGGAATAGACCCTTTAGGGGGTCGATTGGTAGGGGAGCGTTCTGTAGCAGAGAAGCCTGACCGTAAGGACAGGTGGAGCGATCAGAAGTGAGAATGTCGGCATGAGTAGCGTAATGCATGTGAGAAACATGTCCCCGTAAGTCTAAGGTTTCCGACGGAAGGTTAATCCGCGTCGGGTTAGTCGGGCCTAAGGCGAGGCCGAAAGGCGTAGGCGATGGACAACAGGTTAATATTCCTGTACCACCTGGATGGAGCGAAGGGGTGACGCAGGGGGGTAGGTCAGCCGCTGAGTGGATTGCGGTGCTAAGCCTGTAGGGGATGAGGGTGCCAGGGAAATCCGGTCCTGATCCTGAGGGGTGGGCGGAGCCCGTAAGGGCGGAAGCGACCGAGCCCGAACTGCCGAGAAAAGCCTCTAGCCTGAGATCTGCGTGCCCGTACCGCAAACCGACACTGGTAGACGGGTAGAGAATACCAAGGGGAACGGGAGAACCTTCGTTAAGGAATTAGGCAAAATAGATCCGTAACTTCGGGAGAAGGATCGCCGCGGTAAGATGAAGCCTGCACATGTGGAGTCCGAGGCGGCCGCAGAGAAATGGCCCTAGCGACTGTTTACCAAAAACACAGGTCTCTGCGAAGTCGCAAGACGAAGTATAGGGGCTGACGCCTGCCCAGTGCCGGAAGGTTAAGGGGAGGGGTTAGCGCAAGCGAAGCTCCGAACTGAAGCCCCGGTGAACGGCGGCCGTAACTATAACGGTCCTAAGGTAGCGAAATTCCTTGTCGGGTAAGTTCCGACCCGCACGAAAGGCGTAACGAGTGGGGCGCTGTCTCAACGAAGGACCCGGTGAAACTGAAATAGGAGTGAAGATGCGTCTTACCCGCAGCAGGACAAAAAGACCCCGTGGAGCTTTACTGTAGCCTGGCATTGGGTTAGGGCTGGGTCTGTGTAGGATAGGTGGGAGACTGAGAAGCTGGGCCGCCAGGTTCGGTGGAGTCGTCCTTGAAATACCACTCTGGTTAAGTTTTGGCTCTAACCTGCGCCGTAAACCGGCGTGGGGACAGTGCCAGGTGGGCAGTTTGACTGGGGCGGTCGCCTCCTAAAGGGTAACGGAGGCGCCCAAAGGTTCCCTCAGGCTGAATGGAAACCAGTCGTAGAGTGTAAAGGCATAAGGGAGCTTGACTGCGAGACCGACAAGTCGAGCAGAGACGAAAGTCGGGCTTAGTGATCCTATGGCACCGAGTGGAAGGGCCATGGCTCATCGGATAAAAGCTACCCCGGGGATAACAGGCTAGTCTTCCCCAAGAGTTCACATCGACGGGAAGGCTCGGCACCTCGATGTCGGCTCGTCGCATCCTGGGGCTGGAGTAGGTCCCAAGGGTTGGGCTGTTCGCCCATTAAAGTGGTACGCGAGCTGGGTTCAGACCGTCGTGAGACAGGTCGGTCTCTATCCGCTGTGGGCGGAAGGGAATTGCGAGGAACTGCCCCTAGTACGAGAGGACCGGAGTGGACTGACCGCTGGTGTGCCAGTTGTCCTGCCAAGTGCATTGCTGGGTAGCTAAGTCGGGCAGGGATAACCGCTGAAAGCATCTAAGTGGGAAGCCCGCCTCCAGATGAGATCCCCCATCCGCAAGGTAGTAAGTGCGCTGGCAGACTACCAGCTTGATAGGCGGCAGGTGTAAGGGTTGTAAGGCCTTGAGCTAAGCCGTACTAATGCACGAGGGCTTAATTCATGTGAGATTGCAAAGCTAGAGCGTACTCACACACTTCTCATGCTCTGTGGTTAGGGTGTCAGGGTTGACAACTGATATAACTCAAGGTGAAAGCAAGCCTTGTTGGTGACGATAGCGAAGGGGGTACACCCGGTCCCATCCCGAACCCGGTAGTTAAGCCCTTCCACGCCGATGGTAGTTGGGGCGCAAGCCCCTGCGAGAGTAGGTCATCGCCAACAAGGCTTCTTTGCGTCTATCAACCAGATAGCTGCTTCGCCAACAGATCATCCAACGCTGCGATTCCTTCCAATAGCGTCTCGCCGAGAAAACGACCCGGTACTCGCACGTGCCATTCTGGCTGCATCGTGAACACCCGCCCGGCGAAGCCGACGAACGGATAGCGTGACTCCGGCACCGAGCGCATCTGCTCGGGCCAGTCGACCAACGCCTGCGCCGTTTCCTCTCGCTGCGCAACCAGTACAACCGCTGCCGGCGAAGTCGCGTCGACGAACTGCGCCAGATCGGGTAGAGGTACGGACTGGCCCAGGTAGGCCACGGTCCACCGGCGTTGGCGTAGTAGCACCCCGGCAGCCAATAATCCCCCCTCGTGCAGCTCGTCGGGCGCCGCTGCCAACACCACCGGACGCTCGGATAACGGCTTCGGCCCGGCGAGCGTCCACGAAAGTAGCCGCTGGCGAACGTAGTTGCTCGCGTAGTGTTCGGTAGCCACACTGAGCCGCCCTCTGTGCCACTCGTCTCCCAGCTCTGCGAGCAGCGGTATCAGCATCTCCAACACGACTCGCTCGAGTGGTTGTAGCACCAGGACCTGGCCCAACAGCCGGTCTGCATGCTCCCCATCGTGATGCACCAGCAATTCCAGCAGTTGGCGAAATTCCAAAGGCGTGGCCGGTGACGCCGGCGCTTCTACTGCCGCCGGAGCCACCCTGCGCAACTCCTCGCGTTCCTGTTCCAGCGCCTGGATGGCGAGCGAGGTTTGGACCCCATCCTCAATACGAGCCTTCACCCAGCGTAGACGCCCGATGTCGGCATGGGAATAGAGGCGATGGCCGCCACCCGTGCGGGTCGATCGCGGGAATCCGTATCGCTGCTCCCAGGCCCGTAGCGTAGGGATCGACAGCCCCGTCATTCTGCTCACGACTCCGATGTTGTACAGCGGTGCATCTTCTGCTTCTGATTCGATCCCTTGCATCTTGTTCTCCTACTCCTCGGTGATTGCGCTGCGATCCCAGCGACTATAGCACAGATGCGAGCGCGTGTAAAGATATAATACATGTAACCTAAACAAAGCCTTGACATCTCACTCTGGCCAGCCTATACTGTTCGTGATTGAAATGACCAGGAGTGTGAACATGACGACCGCTATAGTCGTGGGTGCCGGGCTTGCCGGAATTGCTACCGCTGCCCGGTTGGCGCGTGCCGGCTTCACCGTAACCGTGGTGGAGAAACAGGCACTGCCCGGCGGGCGCGGAGGAATCCTGCAGCGCGACGGATTCACCTTCGATACAGGGCCGACCCTGTTCTTGATGCCTGAGGTTTTTGCCGAGACGTACGCTGCGTTGGGCCAATCGATGCAGGATCACCTCGATCTGATCCGCATTGATCCGACCTATCGTGTCCACTTCCACGATGGCAGCAGCATTGATCTGACGGCGGATCTCGAGATGATGCGGCGCCAGCTGGACGCCATGGAGCCCGGCGCCTTCGGCCGCTATCTTGAGTTCTTGAGACACGGTTACCGCCACTATCAGATCTCGCTGGATCGGTTCGTCGGCCGCAATTTCAATTCTCTGTCCGACTACTTCAGCTTGCGCAACCTGCCGCTGATGATACAATTGAATGCGCTGGTCAAGCACTACACCCATACATCGCGCTTTTTCACCGACCCGCGCTTGCGCGCCGCCTTCTCATTCCAGAACATGTACCTCGGGCTCAGTCCTTTTGATGCGCCCGCCACCTTCACACTGCTGCAATATACAGAGCTGGGCGACGGCGTCTGGTTCCCGCGTGGAGGCATGTACGAAGTGATTCGAAGCATGGCCGGGCTCGCGGAAGGGCTTGGCGTTCGCTTTCGCTTCAATTCGCCGGTTCAAAGCATCGACGTTGCGGGACGCGCGCCGAGGGAGTGACCCTCGAGAGCGGTGAGCGGCTTCGTGCCGACGTCGTGATCGCCAACGCCGACCTTCCCTACGTTTACAATCGACTTCTTGCCCGACGACGGCACTGCCGCCAGGCTGTGCACGCATGAAGTACACTGCGTCGGCGCTGATGTTTTACTGGGGCGTGAGCGGCGGGCAGATCCCCGAGCTGCAGCACCATAACGTCTTCCTGGCCGACCACGCGTACCGTGAATCGTTTGCCAGCATCTTCCGTGACCATTCGCTGCCTACGGAGCCGTCCTTCTACGTCGCCGCGCCTGCCCACACCGATCCGACTTTCGCCCCTGAGGGCAGCGAGAACCTGATGGCGCTGGTACCCGTTGGCCACCTGGACGGCAACACGAAGCAGGACTGGGACGCTCTGAAGAGGACGCGCCCGTGTGGCAGTTCTGGCGGGTCTTGAGCGGATCGGCGTCCGGGATCTGGAAAGCAGGATTGTGTTCGAGGAAACCTACGGTCCGCAGGACTACGAGCGCGACCTGAATCTGGTGAACGGATCGGCTTTCGGGCTAAGCCACAACTTCACGCAGGTCGGATATCTTCGACCCCACAATCGCCATCCGCGCTATAGGAATCTCTACTTTGCCGGGGCCAGCACGCACCCGGGTACCGGGCTACCCATCGTGCTGCTGTCAGCACGGCTCACCACGCAACGTGTATTGCAGGATGCCGGTGCACAGAGCACGCGCGTCCTGGCGCCCACCCGGCCGGCCGGAGCAATGCGATGACCACCAGGCAGCTCGAATGGGAACACGTTCTGCTGACGTGGGCAACCCAGCGCTTTGAGGATGCTGAGGCGCACACCAGCCTGCACGGGCGCGAGTGGATGCTGGACTCGGCATATCGCAAGTGCGCCTCGATCACCGCGGCCAACAGCCGCACCTTCCACCTGGCCGCGTCTCTCCTGGGGCCCGAGAAGCAACGCGTGGTGCATGCGCTCTACGCATTCTGTCGCCGCACTGACGATCTGGTTGACCGGCCCGGGAAAGATCCGCGAGGCGACCTGGAGGAGTGGCTTCAGACGGCCATGAGCCGCGACGTTCCGGACGACCCGGTCTTGTTGGCATTCGCCGATACGCGCCTTCGCTACCGGATCCCCTCCGCCTATGTAGAGCAACTGGTGCGAGGAGTGGGGCGCGACCTCGGGCGGGTGCGCTATGAGACGTTCGACGAGTTGAGCCAGTATGCATACGGTGTCGCCTCCACTGTCGGCCTGATGGTGATGCACGTCGTCGGCTTCACAGGGGCAGAGGCGATTCCGCACGCCGTCAAGCTCGGGGTCGCCCTTCAGCTCACCAACATACTGCGCGACGTAGGCGCGGACTGGGCAGACGGCAGGTTGTATCTGCCGCAGGACGAGCTGTCCATCTTCGGCCTGGGGGAATCCGACATCGCCGACGGTCGCATCACCGGACGCTGGCGCGCCTTCATGGCCTACCAGGTCGAGCGTAATCGCCGGCTTTACACGGAAGCATGGCCGGGGATTTCGATGCTCGGCAAGGACGGCCAATTGGCCATTGCGGCCGCCGCACGCCTGTACCAGGGGATCCTGGATGATATCCAGGCTCACGACGGCAATGTCTTCACGTGCCGGGCGCATCTGGGGACCGCAGCGAAATTGTCCCGGCTCCCGAGGATCTGGCTCGACGTTCGAATGCTGGATCGCGACCGGAGTAGCGACGCGAATGGCCGGTAACGAGCAAAGGGCACCGGTGCGGATTCTGGACGGGAAGGTCATCGTCATCACCGGCGGGACGCGCGGCTTTGGGCTGGCTACCGCCCTCGCGTGCGGGCGCGAGGGGCGCAAGGATCGTCCTGGCATCGCGAGGGGAAGAGTCAGTGTCAGCTGCACTGAACACCCTGCGGGCAAGTGCGATCGAGTGCAGCGGAATCAGTTGCGACGTATCGCGGCGTGAGCAGGTCCAACTGCTCCTTGAACATGCCCTGGAGCGATACGGCCGGGTGGACGTCTGGGTGAACAATGCCGGCACGCCACCGCCTTATGGGCCTTCGGCCAGCGTGCGGGTCGCCGATTTCCTCGCAACGATCGACACCAACGTGGTCGGGTCTTACTACGGCTCGGTGACTGCCCTGCGCTACTTCCTGCCGCAGCACGCCGGCAAGCTGATAAACATACTGGGGCGCGGGGATGACGGCGCTGCCGTCCCGCTACAGGCCGGCTATGCGGCGAGCAAAGCCTGGCTGCGGAGCTTCACCCGTTCGCTCGCGCGCGAGTACAAGAAGAGTGGCGTTGGTGTCTTCGCCTTCAACCCGGGCATGATGAGCACCGATTTCTTGACGCGTCTGGAAGTCGTTGAGGGCTATGAGCGGCGATTGCGCGTGATGCCAACCATCATTCGCATGTGGTCCAATCCGCCCGAAGTTCCGGCGACACGCATGGTTTGGCTCGCCTCCTCCGCAACCGATGGGCGCACAGGAATCGAGTTGCACCAGATGGGGCGCCTTGCTCTCCTGACCGGGGCGACGCCGAGGGATGGCGGCGTTTGAGCGGCCGGCGCACCGCCGGTCCTGATGTTGAGTTAATCACCATTCCTCCCGAGGGTCCCGTGTGAGCTACGCCGGTTTCCACCTGACCTTTCTGGCGCCCGTAATCGCTCTGCTCCTGCTGCTGTTGTGGCGTGACCAACGTGCGTGCCGGACTGCTCCTTCTTGGCTGGCACATCGCTCCGGCGTGACAGCCGTGTTCGCGCACGTCGTCATCGCAGTCGTCTACACCACCCCTTGGGACAACTACCTGGTTGCCACCCGGGTGTGGTGGTACGACCCGGCGCGAGTAGTGGGGGTCACGCTTGGCTGGGTACCGCTGGAAGAATACGCCTTCTTTGTTCTGCAGACGATCGCCACAGGCTCGTGGCTGCTCTGGCTCATGCGCCGTCGGACGATCACCGGTCGTCTGCCGCGTGACCCGGCTCCCGGGACAGGCAGAAGTTCGCCGGCCGCGAACGGGAGCCGTGCTGCCGCTCTAGTTGCCGGAATCTTGTGGCTGGCGTGCGTGCTCCCGGCGCTGCTCGGCTGGCGCCCCGGTACATACCTGGCGCTTGCGGTCGGGTGGCTGCTGCCGCCGATTGCGCTGCAGCTGGCAGCCGGCGGTCGCGTCCTATGGCAACTGCGCAGCCTCCTTGTGCCCGCCCTGGTCGTTCCCATCGTCTATCTGGCACTCGCCGATAGCGTCGCGATTGCCGGCGGCATCTGGACCATCGACCCTGCGCAGACAACCGGCATCCTCCTCGGCGGTGTGCTACCGGTCGAGGAGCTCATCTTCTTTGTCCTGACAAACACCCTGATCGTCTTCGGGATTACCCTCCTGGTGGCGCTGCCATTCCGGCTGCGACGACCATCGAGTGGGGATCACACCGGGACCTTCCCGTTGAGCCGCACGTAGCAACTCCCCCGACCGGCTCCTCATCTGGTATTATTGTGGTGGAGCGGCGAAAAGCACGGCTCCGCGCACGCGCGCCGTCTTCCGGCAGCGGCGGCGCCAGTTCTCTCATCCGCATGCCGGCAAAGGGGGATACCGTGAAGCTCTCGCTCACCGCGACGCCAAGCGCATCGCGTTTCGCACCGATTATTTTCCGTGGTTCTGCGACGGATGCCTTCGAACTCGCCAGCCGGCACGGATACGATGCCATCGAGCTGCACCTCCGGCACGCCGGCGACGTTGACCTGGCGGAGATCCGGTCGCTGATGGATCGCCACCACATCGTAATTTCCACGCTGGGCACGGGCATGGCGGCCGGAGAGGACAAGTTGACCCTCACGGACCAGTATGCGGAGGTGAGGGCGGCCGCCATCAAGCGCGTGGGCGGACACATCCAGCTGGCCGCCGAGCTGGGCGCGGCGGTCATCGTCGGTTTGGTATGGGGCAGGTTAGGCCGCGAGCCATACGAGCGCGAGGCAGCGCGCCGGCGTGCGGTGCAGGGGCTGCGCGAGATCTGCCGTCTGGCCGAGGATCGCGACGTCATGGTTTACCTCGAGGCGATCAACCGCTACGAGAGTGACTTCCCCGTCACGGCAGCGCAGACGGTCGAAGTGCTTGACGAGGTAGACGCGCCCAACCTGAAAGTACTGCTCGACACGTTCCACATGAATATCGAAGAGGCGGACATCGCTTCCGCGATCCGTGCCACGGGCGACCGCCTCGGGCACATGCACCTGGTGGACTCCAATCGCCAGGCGCCCGGACACGGGCACGTCGACTTGAAGCAAGTGATCGGCGCCCTGCGGGAAATCGGCTACGAAGGCTACCTCTCGTTCGAGGTGCTCCCGCTGCCCGATGCAGAGACGGCGGCAGCGGACGCTGCTCGCACGCTGCGGGCGCTGTTGGCGCAGTAGGCGAGGGGGGAAGATGAAACCGGTTGTCACCTTCGGCGAGATCATGATGCGGCTGTCGCCGCCCGGCTACCTGCGATTCGCGCAGGCGCGGTCGTTCGACGTGATCTACGGCGGCGGCGAGGCGAACGTCGCGGCGTCGCTGGCCAACTTCGGCGTGCCGGTCGACTACGTCACCCGCCTGCCCGACAACGACCTCGGCGAGGCCTGCCTCCAGTTCATCCGCCAGCACGGCGTCGGCGTGCGCCACGTCGTACGCGGCGGCGACCGCCTCGGCATCTACTTCCTGGAGACGGGCGCGGCGCAGCGCGGCAGCAAGGTCATCTACGACCGCGCCGACTCGTCGCATCGCCACCATCGAGCCGGGGATGATCGACTGGAAGGCAGGTCTTCGCCGGACGCCGACTGGTTCCACTGGACGGGCATCACGCCGGCCATCTCCGAGGGCGCGGCGGACGTCTGCCTGGAAGCCGCCAAGGCCGCGCGCGAGATGGGCCTGACCGTCTCCTGCGACCTGAACTACCGCGCCAAGCTGTGGAAGTGGGGCAAGAAGGCCGGCGAAGTGATGCCGGAGCTGGTCGCGCTGTGCGACGTCGCCATCGGCAACGAGGAAGACGCCGAGAAGGTGTTCGGCATCAAGGCCGCCGAGACAGACGTGACGGCCGGCAAGGTCGATGCGGACAAATACCGCGTCGTCTGCGAGGAGCTGGCCGAGCGCTTCCCGAACCTCAAGACGATCGCCATCACGCTGCGCGGCTCGCTCTCGGCCAGCCACAACACCTGGTCGGGCGTGCTGTGGGACGGCAGGGAAGTTCTACACGCGGTCCCACGTACGACATCACGCACATCGTCGACCGCGTGGGCGGCGGCGACGCGTTCGCGGCCGGCTGATCTACGGCCTGCGCACTACGGGGACGGCGAAGGCACGGGCAGAAGGCGCTCGAGTTCGCCGTCGCGGCCTCGTGCCTCAAGCACACCGTCCCGGGCGACTTCAACCTGGTGACGGTCGCCGAGGTCGAGAAGATCATGAAGGGGGACGCGTCGGGGCGCGTCAGCGCGCTAGCAAAGAACGCCATGCATGCGGCCAGCATGCCGTAGACGGTCGCCAGCAGCGACCCGAACAGCAGCGAGAAGACCAGGGTACGCGGGTGCGCGAGTGGATGGCGCACCCGCTGCCAAATGTCTGCCAGCAACCCTTGCGGGCTCGCCAGCAGTCCCAGCTGTTCCAGCGCGGGAACCGGCCGAGATACACTCCGAAACCCGACAGCATCAGCACGCCCAGCACGAAGATCCAGCTCCAGGCGCCGCCGGCTACCCGCGCAACCAGCACGTGCATCAACCCGAGCGAGATCATCCCCAGCATTGCGCCGGTCCACGCAAACGCCGAAAGCAGGATCAGGTCGTACCAGACCGGCACACCGTCCTGTGCGCTCAAATGCAGCAGATCCGTGATGATGTAAGGCGCGTTCGGGAAGAACACCAGCCACAGCGCCGCACAAGGAAACACCCACAACCAACCTGCCCGGCGGCCGGTCTTCCCAAGGTTATACGCGGCAAGCGCTAAACAGGAATGGAATCCACGCGAGGAACAGATTCCATGCCAGGCCGTAGTGGCGGAGTGAGTGGGCGTATACAGCACGGACGGCGAGCAGCGCCGCGCAGAGGAAAGTGGCAGCGAGCAGCGAAACGACCACCAGTACCTGGCGCCGGTCGATGAACCATGAAGGCAAATGGTGACGCACGTGACCTCCGGGAATTCAGGGTGGTGGGCGCTTGCCGGCGTCCAGGCGCAAAGCGGCCGCGGCCGCTACGCCGCTGCCACACGCGGCCATATCCGTAGGACGCCGCCGGCACGAAAAAGTTCAACTAGAACTTAAGCGCCCCTTCCATGAGCCCCTTGGTGAACCATTTCTGAAGCCCGAAGTAGATTGCCAGCGGCGGTATGAAGGCGAGCAGCGCGGCCGCCGCCGCGACCGGGAAGGTCCACTCACCCGTTGAAGGGCCGGGTTGCAGCAGCTTGATACCGATGGAGATCGGCATGGCGCTGGCGGTACTGGTGAAAGTGAAGGCCAGCAGGTACTCGCCCCAGACCGGGACGAACGTAAAGATCGCCACGGTAACGAGAGAGCTGGCTGCCAGAGGCAGCATCACAAGCCGGAACGACTGGATCGTGCTCGCCCCGTCGATGATCGTCGCATCCTCGATGTCGCGGGGATTGACGCAAACGCGCTTCGCATGATGAAGTTGCTCAACGCCAAGTGCCATCCAGTGTACGGCAGGATCAGCGCCGGGAGCGTGTCGATCAGGTCGAATCTGCTAAGAAGCTGATAGAGGGCCGGCAAAGCCGTGCTCAGGGGCACAAACATCCCTATGGTTACGAGCCAGAACCAGAAGTTGCGCAGCGGAAACTTCAGGCGAGCGAAAGCGAATCCTGAAAGGGCCGTGCAGAGCATGACGAGCGAGACCGTGACGCCCGCCACGATGAAGCTGTTCCTGTAGAGAGCGAACAGGCTGGTCGCCCGGTTAAACGAGCGATGACGAGCTCCAGGTTCTCCAGGGTGAGCGTGTGCGGCACCAGAGGCATCGGCACGACGTAGGCCTCGCTCACCGGCCGGAACGCCACCCCCATCAGCCAGAGGAATGGCGCGAGGCTGAGGAATGCGCCCACAGCCAGCAGCAGGTACAGGAGTCCAGCGCGAGGCGTACTTACCAAACGTCGCTCTGCGTCACCCGGCGCGGAAGGGCAATAGTTGTCATAAAATTCTCCTACGCCGCTTCATCTCTGTGGAACCACTTCCAGCCGAGGTAGGCCAGTATGGTAGACACGATGCTCAACATAATGAACCACGTCGCTCCGTAACCCATACGCATGTTGCCGTCTCGAAAAGTGATGTAGTACGCCTGCAGGCCATACGTCATCGTTGCCCGGATGGGGCCGCCTTGCGTTAGGAACAGCGGCTCTGCGATCAGCCCAAGCACCTGCAGCCGCAGGACCATGACTACCAGGAAGATGGGCGCCAGAAGCGGCAGGGTGACATGGCGGAAGAGTGACCATTCACTGGCGCCGTCGATGCGCGCCGCTTCGTTCGAGCTCGTTCGGGATGTTGTTGAGCCCGACGAGGAACAGAATCATGGTCGAGCCCATGAGGCGCCAGACGCTCATGATCACGAGCGGAGGGGAGCGCCAGATCGGGATCTGCTGAGCCACTTGGTGTAGGGCCATGGGATCTTCAAGATATCAATGATGATGTGGTTTAGCGGGCCCCAGGTGGGATCGAAGATCCACTGCCACGCAATGTAAAGGATGCCGGCGGGCAGAACTACTGGGATATAGTAGAGGGTGCGGAGTACGGCGGCAGGGAACGCTGCCCGCACCCGGTCGATCAGAAGCGCTGCGAACAACGCGAATAGGGTGCTGATCGGAACGTACATGAGCGTAAAGGAGAGGGCGACGCCGAACGACTCCACCATTCGAGGGTCACCCAGCCATTCAGCATAATTAGCCAGCCCAACGAACTGCACGCGGTCCGGGCGAAGGAAGTCGATAGCGCATGAACGTCATCCAGATCGTGCGCAGCGTAGGGTAAACCACGAAACCCAGATAGAAGAAGAGGAGGGGCGCCAGAAAGAAATATCCCGTCCGCCCGCGCCAGGCGGATCGCAGCCGCTGCGACCGCTCCACTCCGGGGTTCCAAGCCGGCTGCTCCCTTGAGCGCTTCTGCAGACATGTCACCCTCCTGCGACGATCGGGGAGACGGCTCGCCGCCTCCCCGGCAGAGAGCGACCGCCAGTTACTGGGCGTCCGCCACGCCCTTCGCGATCCGCCCTTCATGTTCTTCAGGGTGTCGTCCACCGACTGGTTCCTGAGGAACATCTTCTCCAGCTCTTCCTTGGCGATATCCTGTTCAACGGTGAGGAAGTACTGGTTCGATGGGATTGGCACCGCGGTTTCCAACGCCGGCACCAGCGGCGTTGCCCAAGCGGGCTGCTTTCCTGCGGTCTCCAGGTACTTCTGGGCCGACTTGAACGGCACGATCTTCCAGTTGCCCGCCTGGGACATCTCGATCGTTTCCGGGTTCAGCAGGCCGCGCATCATGAACTCAGCAGCCGCCTGCTTGTTCGCCGAGTGCTTGGGGACGATCGCACCCGCCGTCCAGAAAATAGTGCTGGCTGCGCGTGCCCTTCGGGAAGGCCACCATCTTCATGTCCGCTTCCGGCTGCTTGGCCTGAATTGCACGCAGGAGCTGCGTCTGCCAGTAGATCTCCATGGCAACTGCGCCGGCCTGGAAGGCCTTCGAGAGCCGAGGGCATCGGCGGCCGATGCCGGCGTATAGCCGTAAAGCTTCTTCATCACATCGAGTGCGGTCTTGGCGGCCGGGTCGTCAAGATTCAGTACGCCCTTGTCGGTGAACACCTTGTCAGTATAGGTGCTCATGATCGGCAGGAAGCCGCGGTGGATCCAGTTCCAGTCCATTCCAAAGGCGGACACCTGGCTGCCGTACTTGGCCTTGACCTTTTCGGCGATCGCCACCACTTCGTCCCATGTTTCAGGCGGCTTGTCCGAGCCGGTGGCATCCTTCAGCATGCTGGGCCGGTAGATCAGGCCGAATACATCGCTCCACAGCGGGAAGGTGTAGATCTTGTTGTCCCCCGTGATAACGAATCTCGGTTTGGACCCCTTTGTAAACGTCGTCCCACACGCTTTGCGGCACGATAGTATCGAGGGGTTCGAGCAGCCCCAGCTTCGGCGAGCGCCCCGGGCTCCACGAACGGCGTCGGGCCAAACAGGATGTCCCATGAGGCTCTGTTCTGCTGCGCCTCGAGCTGCATCTTCTGGGTGATCGCCTGCCAGGCGGTTTCTTCGCCGGGGATGGCGATAATCTCTACTTGAACGTTGGGGTTGAACTTATTGTAGTTGGCGACGACCTTGTTGAAGTCGATGCCTTGCAGATAGAGCGAGTAGACGCCAAGCCGAAGCTTGCCGTTGGCGGCCGGAGTTGTAGGCAGCCCGGCGAGGGCGAGTTGTCCGGCTGTGCCGGTTGTGGCAGCCGCCTTGGTCGCAGCAGGTGCAGTCGTGGCCGCAGGCGCAGCCGGCGCAGTGGTCGCCGCGGCCTTGGTCGCGGCCGGAGCAGCCGGCGCCGTCGTCGCAGCGGGCGCGGCGGGAGCGGCGGGAGCGGTAGTGGCCGCCGGCGCGGCCGGTTTCGGCGCGCTGGTGGGAGCCGTGGTCGCCGGAGCCCCGCAC
Organism: uncultured Chloroflexia bacterium; assembly: GCA_963783655.1. GTDB lineage: Bacteria > Chloroflexota > Anaerolineae > CG2-30-64-16 > CG2-30-64-16 > CAWAOA01. The sequence continues at coordinate 423,496 of CAWAOA010000007.1, read as the reverse complement.
CCGACTAGCAGTGCGAGCACCAGCAACAGGCTGAGTAGCGGGAGAATCCGTGGTGCATCTTTACCGGCCATTTGAATTCCTCCTTCGAGTTACTTGGGCACAGAGAAGGCGATGCAGCGATGACTCGCGATCCGTTGAACGTTTGCTCACGCGCGGTTGGATTCTGACCCTTCCTTTCTGGTTGCCCGGGTTCGTCCGGCGCAACACGGCGACATCTCTCCTGCCCCTGCAGCTCGATTCAACGGCTTAGAGGCAGCGGCAGGTCTGGTTATTTGCTCATTCACGGCGCGGCGTGCGTTCGACTCGCTCGACCGCGCCCTGTCTGCAGCGAACGCTCGACGGCGGTCAGGATCTCGCACACCCGCAGGCCGGCCCAGCCGTCTACTTCGAACTGCGCGCCGTCCTGTACGGCGCGGCTGAAGGCTTCGAACTGCCGGGTGTATTCGTCCTGCCACACCAGCGGCAGCTCGTGTGTGCCCTTCGCGTCGATGAGTATGGCCTGCGGGTCGGTGAAGCCGCCCAGCCCTCGACGCACCATCAACGTGGCCTCCGTGCCGGTGATCTCGAGCGGGCATTCACGGTTGGGCACGGCCCACGTGCCTTCGGCGAAGCCCATCGCCTCGTTGTCAAAGCGCAGCAGTGCAGCCACTGTATCCGGCAGCTTGTAGCCAAAGTGCGATCTGCCGGCTATCCCCACTGCATCCGAAGCGTCGCCGGCGAGGTAGCGGAGCGTATCCACGGCGTGCGATGAGAGATCCCACAGCGCGCCGCCGCCCCGTCCCGGTTCCTGCCGCCAGGCGCCCGCGAAGCCCGGCTGTCCGAATGCACTCTGGGCGCGAACCTCGACGATCTGTCCGAACCGGCCCTCGTCGATCAACTGCCGCGCCAGGCGGCACTGCACGCGGAAGCGAACCATGTGGGCTACGCCGAGCCGCACACCCGCTCGCTCGCAGGCGCCGATCATCTGCAGGCACTCTTCGGTCGACCGCGCCATCGGCTTCTCGCACAGCACGTGCTTGCCCGCTGCAGCGGCGGCCTCCGTGTGCGCAAGGTGCAGATCATCGGGGGTGCAGATGTACACGGCGTCGACCTGGTCATCCGCGAGCAGCGCTTCGATGCTGTCGTACGCCGCTCTCGCGTTGTGCTTCCGCGCGAGCGCCTCTGCACGGTCCCTGTCTCGAACCATAACCGCCTGGAGTGTGGCGTTGGGAGCCGCGGCCAGGGCCGGCATCGCCCGCGTGTCGGCGAAACCCCCGGCGCCGACAACTCCCCATCGTACACGACCGTCTACCGCCATAGTCGTCTACTCCTTTACCTGATCATGCCTCGAGGGGGAGCGTCACTGCGCGCCGCTCCCTGGCGGAGATCTCCACGGCGAGACACGCTTCGTGCGTGTTGATCGCGCCCGCCACATTCAGCTCCGGCTGTCTTCCCGCCTCGAGACAGGCGATCATCTCAGCCCACTCCCCGCTGAACGGGTGATGGTCGACGGCGCCGTTGTCTGGCAGCACCGTGGGGACGGTGGCAAAGCCGGTCTGCCCGGCCATGAGATGAGAATACAGCTGGTTGTCACGGATCGTGCCCTTGTCGCCCATCACGGTGAAGTTGAACGCGTACGGCATCACGCATTCCATACAGGCCGAGATGCGGCCGACGGCGCCGTTGGCGAACCGTACGAGGGCGATGGCGGTGGGATCGTACTCGTACCATCGCTTATGGCCGGTCGTCGTGACCGCGGAGACCTCGACGATGTCGGAGCCGGCAAGCCAACGCGCGGCATCGACCGCGTGGCAGCCGCCCATCAGGAAGACGCTGCCCGCCTTCCACCGCGTCGTCATCCACTGGCCCGGTGCGGCACGGTCCGTGGCATGCCAATAGCTGGTTTCGAGCATGAAGGGTGTCCCGATCATCCCCGAGCGCACCCAATCATACGCCATCCGCAGCCCTGGGTTCCAGTGCAGCACGAACCCAACCATGCTGGTTACGCCCGAATCCGCCACCGCACGCTCGAGCGTGCGCAGCTCGGCCAGATTCAGGGCGATCGGCTTCTCGACGACCACGTGTTTTCCGGCGCGCGCCACCTGGGTGGCCTGCTCGGCGTGCAGGAAGTTGGGCGTCGTGACGAGCACGATCTCCACGTTGGGATCGGCAATGAGATCTTCCAGGCAGTCATACAAGGGGCAGTCCGCGCCCTGGGCGGCCGCCCATTCGACCGCGTCGTCACACCGGTTGTCCGCAATCGCGACGACTTCCGCTCCGGGCACTTTCTGGATGGAGCGATAGTGTCCTCGGGCGACGTTCCCCGCCCCGATGATGCCGATACCATACTTGTGCATTTGCTATCCCTGCTATTCTGCCGGAATGTAGGTGAAGAGCCGGGCAACCCGCCCCGTCTCCCCCATGAAGATCTCACCCTGCGGACCCAGGGTAGCGCATTCGAGTTCGTGACCGTGCCATTCGTGAGGCAGAGTGGCACGCGGCAGCCCGAGATCGACAAGGTCACCGGCTCCGGGCCGGTAACGGAACAGATGGGTGAGATGGCCGTCGCCGCCGGCCAGCCCGAAGATCGAGCCGTCCTTCCGGCGTACCAGCGCAGGCAGGCGGGGGCCGCTGACCGGCTTCCCCAGCGATGTTATCCGCAGCTCGCCGGGGTTGAAGTGGAACAGCGTGCCGTCGGCTCGTGCTCCGCCGTAGAAGCCTCCGCTGCCGCCGGCGACGGCGCTGTCCAGCCCGTTCAGATACTCGCGCCCTTTGCCGGCAGGCAGCCACAGGTCAAGCATCTCGATGGCGCCACGTTCCGGCGTGAACCGGAACAGCCGCCCATCGTCCGCAGCGCCGTAAGCGGAACCGTCGTCCGCAACCATCAGCGCACGGGACGGGAAGCGGGCCGGGACCCGCTCTGCGAAAACAGTGCTTCGTGCGCAGATGTCATACACGAAGAACGTCCCGCGGCTTCCCATCCCGTACAGAATGCTGCGGTCGATCCACGTCTCGCCCCCGCTGCACAGCGTCACGATGCCCTCGCCGGGAACCGGCGTGCCCATATCCTCGAGCTGCCCTGGCCGGTAAAGCGCCGCGGGCAGCATCCAGATATCCAGGTGAGCAGGGATCTCGAGCGCGGGATCGTGGGCGAATAAGTGACCGTCGCTGCCGTCCTGGCAGTTGGTGCCGGCATATACTCTCCCGTCCGGGCCGGACGTGAGCGCGGCGACGGTCGCCGGGGATTCGGTGAGAATGCCGAGGTCAATCGGCCAGCCCCACGGCCCGGCGGCGTCTAGACGGGGATCGAAGGCGAAGAGGTGTGCCCGCACGCCCGAGGTGGCGCCGTATACCTTCCCGTTCGTGGAAGTCAGCGCAGTAATGCTCGTTTCCCCCGCCGGAATCGGCTGTGTGTGCCCCGCCCAACCGAGCGGCCTCGCCAGCATGGTCCCTTTGTCGACGAACGCGGTACGCAGCGAGAGGCTCTCGATCTGAAGTGCGCGCCACGAGGCGGGATCCGCGTGGCCGATGGGCGCGCGTACGATCTCGCCACGGGCCGCCGCCCCGCGCTCGGCGGGCAGTTTCCCTTCTGGGTGGAACAGCACAAGCTGCAGCGGCTGCTCCTTCACCTGCGGTGCGATGTAGATCGTCCCGTCGTGACCGGTCGTCATATCCTGGCACGTGGCAATCCGTTCGAGCCCCTGAGCCTGGATCAATCCGTAATCTTGCCGCTCGCCCGTATCGGGATCCACTGCGATGATATGTGCGCCCTGATCATCGTCGATACTCATCGCTGCGCTGCCGATCCCGCAGTAGATCCGGCCGTCCTGCCCGAAGGTCAGCGCTTTCGGCGGATAGAGTCTCGGCGCCGTTCCCATTTCGTCCCGGCCTGCTGGTAGCCCCAGGTCGCGGATGGCGCCGTACGGTCCCGCCCCGGGGTCGTACTCGAAGAGACGTGCCGATAGCGCTGCGTAGCCATACAGCTTGACGCCGTCCGGCCCCGCCTTCATGCGCCTTACGAAGTTGCCCCAGGGGTCACGCCACGGCGCATCGGGCAGCCGCAGCGGTAGCTGTTCGATGCGTTCGCGCACAGGGTCGTAGCGCAGCAGTAACCCCTCGTCGTCGGTGGTGTACGTGTACCCGGCTGCGCTCCACGTGGGTCCCAGAGCGTCGGTCTGCGACAGGCGACCCAGATCGATCACGTCGCCGGACTTCGGCCGGAAGACGACGAAGTGCGCCAGCGGATAGGAGATCAGGTGCAGCTCTTCGCGATCCAGATCCATCGTCATCCAGCGACACCCCTGTCGCGGCAGGATGACGCCGTAATCCCGCACCTTGCCGTCGGAGGGGTTATACGAGACGATATGGCTGCCCGTGAAGCCGCGATCGGGGTCATCCACGACCTGCCAGATGCGGTGGATATGCTCGTCGCGCGGCGGCGCGGTCACGTGGGACGCGAACCAGAGCGTACCGTCGCCGCGCCACGCAGAGCGTGGTGTGCATCTTCGAATGTGGCGGGCGCCGCTCTGCGCGCCCTTCGGGCAGCAGTTCCCTGAGGTCGAGCAGGGTCGACACGAGGTCCGTGGCGGGATCGTAGACCGCCAGCCGCGCGAACCCATCGGACGCGAATTCGCTGCTCAGCCCGAGGTAGATCTTCCCGTCGCTTCCGGTGGCGATCGAGTAGATGACGTCGTGCAGGGGAAGCCCCGGAATGGGCACGACGCGCATGAGCGCCGGGTCAACCGGCCTGATAGCGCTCGACTGCGTCATGATTTCCCTCCGAAGTCTGGCATCGGGTCGATCGCATCCACGGGCGTCACCAGCATTTGAACTCCTGCCTCACAGAATGCGTCCAGCACCGAGCGCGGGACGCGGTCGGTGGTGATGACGCCGGACACCTCCGTGACTGCGGCCACGCGCGCCAGGTGCGGGCGCCGGAACTTCGAGCTGTCCGCCAGCACGTACGTATCGCCGGCGTGTTGGATCATCTCGCGCGCGGCCAGCGCTTCCGCCTCGCCGTGGTTCGAGAGCCCATGCTCCACCGACAGCCCATCGGTGCCAACGAAGAACTTGTGCAGCCGGACGCCATTCAGGCTCAGTCCGACCGCCTGCCCGACCAGCTCAAAGCTCGACTGGTTCAGCTGCCCGCCGGTAACCATCACCTGCAGGCCGGGTAGCGCCACCAGCTCGGCCGCGATGTTCACAGCGTTCGTGACGACCGTTATGCCGTCCACCATGCGGAGTTGGAGCGCCAACTCGGTGCACAGCCGCCCGCCGCTCAGACCGATCACATCCCCGTGCTCGATCAGCCGCAGGGCAGCGCCGGCGATGGCCCGCGCCTCTGCCGGATCGACAGGCAGCTTGTAGATCGGCAGCGGCGTGTCGTGGATCAGGTTGCTGAGCGCCGCCCCGCCTCTCGTTCGCCGTATGAACCGGTGGTCGAGCAGCTGGTTCAAATCACGGCGCACGCTGGATGGCGAGATCTCCAACAGCTCGCTCAACTGCTGAACGCGAAGATCCCCATGCTGGCATAGCAGATCGAAGATCTGTCGTTCCCGTCCGTTCACGCAGGCCTCGCAATCGTCAATTGTACCGTCCGTACTCGTCGACTGCCGCAAAAAACGCTTCGATGTTCTCCCAGGGCACATCCGCCTGGAGGCGATGTGTAGGGGCGAGCAACAGGCCGCCACCGGCTCCCAGGGTCGCGATCCGCTCTTGCACCAAAGCCCGAACCGCGGCCGGGGTCCCAAACGGCATGGTGCTCTGCGTTCCGACAGTCCCCCAGAACGAGAGCTGGCGCCCGTACTGCTTCTTGAGCCGCACCGGGTCCATGCACTCCGGCTGCACCGGATTCAGCACGTCCACCCCGATCTCGATCAGATCTGGGACGATCGGCTCCATGTACCCGTCGCTGTGATAGAACACCAGCAGGTGCGGGTTGATCTGTTTGGCGGCCGAGATCAACGCAGCCATCCTCGGCTTCAGCCAACGCCGCCACATCTTTGGGCTGATCAACATCCGGTCCTGCATCCCCACGTCATCGCCGGTCAGCAGGATGTCGGCGCCACTCACCGCGGCGAAGCGGGCGTTCTCGAGCGCCGGCTGCCCCACGCGATCGAGCAGGGCCTCGGCGAGCTCCTGATCCTCGACCATGTCCGACAGGAACCGCTCGAAGCCGCGCAGCCGCCATGCAGCCTCGAAGAAGGTACCGCCGTTGATCGGTGGCCACAGCATGGCGGCCAGATCGCGCTCGTGCAGGGCGTCGATCGCCTCGACAGCGGCTTGCCGGCGGTACGGCGCCGTCACATCCGGCCAGGGATACGCCTCGATGTCGCCCGCGTGGCGCGCATTCCGCAGCGGATGCACCATCCGCTCCTCGCCACTCGCTTCGCTCCGGACTCGGGCGATCCCCCACTCGTCGATCCGGCTCCCGGGCGGTAGATCGGACACATAGCCGGAGAAGTCGCCCTGTGCCTGCGTATCGCCGAATTCGACGATGCGTACCTCGCTGCCAAAATGGTCGAGCGGGTCCGGACCGGACGCGCCCGCCGCCAGACCGGGCCTACCTGCCCTCTCTTCGAGCGGTGCGCCGCTTCGCCCGGTATGCTCCAGGAAACGGGCGTAGGCAGCCGGACCGAAATCCGCGAATTTCGGAACAGCAGTCGGGCTGCTGTCTCCGCAATGCAGCCAGCACCCGCTGTCTGGCGGTCACCTGCTCCACGCGAAACCTCCGGGCGCTATTGCCTGCGCCGCATTTCGGGTGGGATGTGCTGTTCGTTCCAACGCTCGTATACCCGCCAGTGCTCTTCCAGGCCCTGTTCTTTCTCTGCCCACATCTCCTTCAGCCCGGGAACGTCCCACAGATCGACCCCGCTCCGGGTCATCCCGTCGACATAATCTCGCGCCTCACGCATCAATTCGATCTGCTTCAGCACTTCTGCGGCGTTTTCCTGCGGGATCACGACGACCCCGTCCCGGTCGCCCATCACGATATCCCCAGGGTTTACCGGCACGCCAGCGCAACGGATGGGTACGCCGCTGCGGCCGGTCAGCCGGAGTGGACCGTGCGTGGGCACTGCGCCGCGACAGAAGATGGGGAAGCCTCGAGCCAGCAGCTTGGGCGTATCCTGTGCGTAACCGTCGAGCACGATCCCGGCTGCGCCTCTCTGCGCCACCAGCTCGCACACCTGCAACCCGCAGCCGCCACGCCCCAGCGGGTCACCCCCGCGCACGACAAGTACCTGCTCCGGCTCGATCTCGTCGAAGATGCTCTTGCTGATGGCGTTGATCTCGTCGTGCGTGAACGCGCGCCCGGTGAAGCGCATATCCGCCGCAAGCGGGCGGATCGACGGATCCATCACGTAGACGAGGCCCTCGATGTAGCCGGCATCGAAACATGAGAAGCGTGAGAAGGCGTTCAGAATCTCGTCCATGAATCGCTCCCGGTGTGTTTGGCCGGTCGGATCAAAGCTTCTGGGTGACGATCAACTCCGGTGGATCGGCAACGTATTGCGGCAGGGTGAGCCTGACATTGGGATGCCGTTGGATGAAAGAGCCGGGGAAGGCAGGCGTAACCGGCCCGTGAAGCGCCCGGCGGACTACTGCGGAGTGCCAGGTGCGGGGGAAGTAGCCGTGAACGGAGCGGGCCGCCAGCAGTTGGCGCATCCCGATGGTAACGGCGCGTGGCGGGATACCCTCGAGGTCACCACCCGTGCCGCCCATTGCCGTTTGCACGATCGTGGCGGCGCTCAGACGGACGACCCGCGTCGGTAACTGGGCGAACTCCTCTTCGCTAAGCGTGCCGCTCTCGTCCGGGTCGTTGAAGGCCCAGTGGCCATTGATGCCGAATCCCGTGTATACCACATCGGCGCCGCCCGCCGCTTCCAGCGCCTCATCGTACCGCTGCGGGCATTCGGGGTCCGGCACGTGCACACGACCGGCGGCCAGCCCAAGAGCGGGGTCGAGCTGCGACACGAACTCGCGCTGTGCGAACCCGCGCAAGCTCATGGGGTGCGACTCCGGGACCCATCGACCTTCCGCATCGCAGAACTCGTCCATGAAGAACGCGTGGAAACGGTGCAGATTCAGGCGCAGGTGGTTGATGCGTGCAGCGAGAGAGCGGAACTGTACCGGGCCCACCGGGAACACGGCCACCAGCGAGCCGTCCGAGCGAGCAGACTCCGCGAGCAGACCGATCAGGTCGTCCTCGAAATGGCGTTGCATCGCCTCGGCATCCGGCACCACGGTGATATGCACCCCGGTTCCGGCTCCCAACTGAGAAGTGGGGATGGCTGCGGTGGTCACGAATAGGCCTCCTTGCCCGGTAGTCACGATGTGACGGCGAAGATGACCGAAGCCTAGCATGCCGGTGCGTAGAAGTCAATGGGTACGTGCGTGAAAGTGCTGCTTGCCGAGCAACGCCGGCTCAGAGCCGCCGATCTGCACGCCTCACAACGTTCCTTTTCGATTCCTCGTGTGCTATCATTGCTCGCGACCAAATCCGTTCACGACTCCGGAGGAGCCATGTTGAAGCTGCGCCCTGAGCCCGGCCTGACCTTTGATGACGTATTGTTGGTCCCGCACCGGTCCGCCATTCGTTCGCGTGAAGACGTCAGCACTGCCACGTGTCTGACGCGCGACATCCTCATGCAGATCCCGATCGTCAGCGCCAACATGGACACCGTGACCGAATGGCAGATGGCAGTGGCGATGGCTCGGGCCGGCGGAATTGGCATTATCCACCGCTTCATGACTGCAGAGCGCCAGGCCGCCGAGGTGCGCAGGGCAAAGCGCGTCGAGAGCCACATGGTGGAGAGGCCCTACAGTCTCTCGCCGAACGCGACGATCAGCGACGCGGTCGCGATGACGCGCGAGCGCGGCATCGGGGGCCTTGTGGTCGTCGACGATGCCGGGCGGCCGGTCGGAATCATCACCAGGCGCGATCTGCAGTTTGCCGCGGGTGAGCAGCGGGTGAGCGACGTGATGACCCCCTCGGATCGCCTCGTCACCGCTCCGGCCGGGATTGGTTTGGAGGAAGCGCGGGCGATTCTTCACGAACATCGCGTGGAGAAGTTGCCGCTCGTCGACGCCGATGGGATCCTTGTCGGCCTGATCACGACGAAGGACATCACGCAGATGCTCCAGCACCCCCTGGCGACAAAGGACCGGAAGGGGAGGCTGCGCGTGGGTGCGGCCGTTGGCGTACGCGACGACAACTTGCGCCGGGCGGAGCTGCTCCTGGAGGCGGGTGCTGACCTGCTGGTGGTCGACATCGCGCACGGGCACTCGGAGAACGCGATCGAGACGGTGCGCGCGCTGCGCTCGCAGTTCGGCGCCGTGCAGATCATGGCCGGAAATGTGGCTACGGCACAGGGCACGCGTGACCTGATCGATGCCGGTGCGGACGCCGTGAAGGTGGGGGTCGGTCCGGGATCGATCTGCATTACGCGCATTGTGACCGGGTTCGGCGTCCCGCAGCTGACCGCCGTGGACGAGTGCGCCACTGCCGCGCACGGCTCCGGGGTACCGATCGTCGCCGACGGTGGGATCCGCACCTCAGGGGACATCGTGAAGGCGCTGGCTGCGGGCGCCGACTGCGTCATGCTCGGCAGCCTGCTCGCCGGCACCGACGAGAGCCCGGGAGTCGTGATCTTGCGCAACAACCGGCGTTACAAGGTCAGTCGCGGGATGGCATCGCTCAGCGCCTCGATGGACCGGCCGGACCGGCAGCCCGAAGACGGAGACGAAGACCCTTCGTGGACGCGCGTGGTGGCCGAGGGAGTGGAAGCGGCAGTTCCGTATCGTGGAGGTGTGCGCGAGACGGTGCACCAGCTGGTGGGTGGGCTGCGGAGTGGGCTCAGCTACGGGGCGCGCGGACAATTGCCGAGCTACAGGCGAACGCGGAGTTCATGCCTATCACCGTCGCGGGGCTGCAGGAGAGCAGGCCCCACGACGTTGAGGTGTTGTAGCTAGTTCATCGCAAACGGCACGGAGAGGCCCCAGGCGGTGGTATTCCGCAGGGACAGTTCCCGCTCGCCCTGGTCATCGGGCCTGGGTGCGCCGTGCTTGGTTTCGTAGCGCTCGAGAGCCGTGCAGAGCAGGTCTCGCAAAGTCTCGGCGTGCAGCGGGCTCATGATGAGTCTGGCCGCAACGGACGTCTTGAAAGCGTTTGGACGCAGCCGGGCGAAATCGAGAATGAACTCAGTTTCGGCGGAAGCAATCACCGTGAAATTGCAGTGGTTGGCCGGCAGACTGGCCGGCACCTCGATCGTCGGCCGCCCACCGGTGGCCACCTCACCGTTGTCGCGGCAGCCACGCTCTGCCGACCGCTGCTCTGCTATAGGGACGGCGGCGGCGGTAGGGCAGCCTGACGGGTCTGCTGCGTGGGGCGCGTCCCAAATCGATGCCTTCCGGATGCGCCCGTGCCGGTTCGTGTAGCGCGCAAGGCTGGTGGTCAGCGCGTCGCGCAGCTGCGTGGCGTTGTACGGGCTCAGCACCACCCGCTCGAGCACCTTGAATCGCTTTACGCCGGGCAGCACGCGTGCGAAGTCCAGCAGAACCTCAGAAGCGCAAAATCGAACAATCGTATAATTGCTATAAGTTGGTTCGATGGTAGCCGGCAAATCGAGGCGCGCGCTCTGGAAAATACGGATCTCTTGCTCCATCTCTCTCCTCCTGGCAGTATCCGGGTCAAGACATACTCGTATCTACGTGTTGCGTCCTGGGCGTTGACGCAGCACGAATTATCAGCGACTTTGCTGTGGAGAAACGATCACTCGGCGTCGTGCCGGCGGGGTACCTGTACCAGTCTTATGACGTCTGAGGCTGGATGAGGGTTCCTTGTACTTTGTCCAGCATTGTATCCGAAATTACAAATCCGTCAAGCGGTACCTTTTGGCCACCGGGTGGCTTGGGATGCGTCGGTGCCAGCCGTCGTGCTGGGCTGTAACCAATTCGCGCCGTGTCCCGACGCCCCACAAGGGGGCTACACTACGGGTAACGGGAAGGGTTCGTGGCGCGGATCTGGACGTGGTCACGCCGCGGAGCGTGTCGGGGTGCTCCCCCTTCTCGCGACCCGGAGGCCAGCCCCTTGCGGGCGTGTTGGTCGCGCCGCGGCTGGGTTGCCCTCTCCCACGACCCGGAGGCCAGCCCCTCGTGGGCGTGTTGGTCGCGGCGCGGGGTGCGGCACCCGGCTGCGGCGCGGTCGCCTTTGATGCGGGTTGCATGGACGACGGGGCGTCCTTCGCCGTTGTCGTAGGGGGCGGGTCGCCCGCCCCGGGGCTCGCAATGCCACACAATGTCCGGGACGCGGCCGCGGGTGCGTGGACCGGATGCCGCGCTGTCGGCTTCGATGCGAATTGGGTGGGCAACGAGGCGTCCTTCGAGAGCCTCAGGATGGTTGTGTTAGTTGTGACATCGATGCGAATGGTCCCGTCCAGGGTTAATGATGGAACCCGACACCCAGTGCGGGGTTCCTGGACCGCACCATTCGCATTGGTGGCTAACCAACGCAGCCATCCTGAGGCTCTCGAAGGACGCCCGTCCCCCACCCAACTTCCATCCATGCGAACCGCGCCGCGACCGACCACGCCCACAAGGGCTGGCCTCCGGTTCGCGAGACGTGGGGGGCTGACCTCCGTTTGCGGTAGAGATGCTAACCCGGGCGCCACCCCAAACTGAGCATGTTCTACCTACCGCACCCGCCGCCTGAACCACAGCTGGTACTCGTCAGCCTTACCGAACATGCGGGCGCCTGAAGCGGCAGCGGTCAATTGCCACCCGTCTCCCCCCATGCGGTTGGCGTACTCGTGCATGGGCGGATTGGCGGTCCAATCGGGCAGCTCCTCGCCGTTAAGGTAGCGCGGTCGCCAACCGTGATAATCCTGGCACGACACCACCACACTCTCCCACCGGCCGTCGTGCGCGCGCCCGGGCTCCGGCGAAGCGGCGGTAAAGCCCTCGCCAAGGATCTCGGCGAGCACATCGGGGGTGTTTCGTCGTTCACTCATCGGACGCGATCCTTTCTGCCAGCCGCGCATAGTCATCCGCGCCGAGCGAGCGCGGGGCGTATTCGAAAATGCTCTGGCCATATCCGGGGGCTTCGGAGAGACGCACGTTGTAGCGGATGGGAGGGCAGATCTGCTCTGGATAGTGCCCCCGCAGTTGCTGCAGGATCTCCTCAGACTTCTTCACGCGCCGGTCATAGAAAGTGGGGACTACATAACGAAGGGCGAGGTCCGGGTGGTATTTCTGGATGGACTGCAGGCTCCGGTTGAACTCGGACAACCCCTGCAGAGCGAGCACTTCCAGCGCAACCGGGGTCAACAGCTCGCCGGCATAGAACAACACGTTGATGGTGAGGGCGTCCCAACCCGGAGCGCTGTCGACGATCACGTATTCGTAGCGCCCTTCGCAGGGGGCGAGCGCCTCGGCGAGGGTCCGTTCTGCCCCGAAATCACGGCGGGTGATCGACCGTTTCAGTCCGGCCAGCGATTTGCCGCCGGCCAGAAGATCGAGATGATCGCGAGCGGGGACGGCGGCTGCTTCAGGGGACGCTTCGCCCGCGGCGACCTCCGCCAGACCGAGAAGGGGCGAGCAACCCAGGGCACGCGCCGCCTGTCCCTGCGTATCTGCGTCGACCAGCAGCACACTCCTGCCCATCCGGGCGAGCCCGGCGGCCAGGTTCACCGCTGTGGTGGTCTTGCCGACGCCACCCTTCGAGAGAGCGACCGCGATCTTCCTCATGGCGCCTCCTGCTGGACCGGCACCGCCATAGCACGGTGCGCGGCCTGGGGACCCTGATAGGCCGTGGAAACAGGATGATTGTAGCACGCCGGTACGAAGCCAACAAAGGCACCATCAGAAAGGGCAATTACGGTTTACTGCCGGCAGAATCTGCTGATTGTGTTTGAAACAGAGACGGTAGTAGACTGAACTGCACTTGATCCGGAAAGCTGAATGAATGCCTGAATCCATCATTCACACCGAACACCTTTGCCGCTCGTTTGGAACAATCACCGCGGTCGATGATCTGTCAATGGACGTGCCGGCCGGGATTGTTTTTGGGTTTCTTGGCCCAAACGGCGCAGGCAAGACCACCACGATCCATCTGCTCCTGGGTCTCCTGGAACCAACCCGGGGACATGCCAGGGTGATGGGCTTCGACACGCGTTCACAAGCCGATGAGATTCGTGCCAAAAGCGGTGCGCTGCTCGAATTTTCAGGTCTCTATGAACGCATGAGCGCAGAAGATAATCTCGACCTGTACGGCCGCATCTACCGCATGCCCGGACCCGAACGGAAGGCACGCGCCAAAGAACTGCTCACCCACCTGGACTTATGGGACCGTCGCAAGGATAAGGTGGGCAAATGGAGCCGGGGGATGAAACAAAAACTTGCCGTCGCCCGAGCCCTCTTTCACCACCCGCCCTTGATCTTCCTGGATGAGCCTACCGCCGGATTTGACCCGGTGGCGGCTGCGGCCCTGCATGCGGACCTGGCCAGCCTGGCCGCCCGCGAAGGCGTGACCGTTTTCCTCAATACCCATAACCTGGCGGAAGCCGAGAAACTCTGCGCCCAGGTGGGGGTCATCCGCAACGGAAAACTCCTTACGATTGGCAACCCGGACGATCTGCGTCTGAAGAAGAGGCGGGCTTGAGGTTGAGATCGTTGGACGCGGTTTCAATGAACAAACCCTGACCTTACTTCGGGCCCGGCCTGAGGTGGCACGGGCCGAGCTTCAAAATGACCACTTGCTGATTGACCTGCGTGCTGAGGCCAGGGCAGGGCCTCTGGTCACGCTGATCGTGCAATCCGGTGGCGAAGTAGAGGAAATCCGTAGGTCGGGGACGAGCCTGGAAGACTTGTTCTTGACGCTGATGAAGGAAGAAGAGCAATGAGCGATCTCTGGACGATGGTGTGGAAAGAGTGGAAGGATCTCCTGGGGTCGGGCGAGCGCTCCGATTGGTTGCGGCCGGTGTTGATTCTCGCCATCATGGGGATCATTTTGCCCTTATCCTTCAGACAGCGTTGGATCGACCTTGACCCGGCGCCCTTCCTGATTATGTTGTATGTCCCTTTTTTGCTGATTGCCACTTTCATTGGCGATGCCATCGCCGGGGAGCGCGAGCGCCATACCCTGGAAACCCTGCTTGCCAGCCGTATCTCTGATCGGGCGATTCTGTTGGGTAAGGTGCTGGTGACGGTCGCGATTTAGCTGGGGGGTGGCCATCTTTAGCCTCCTGCTCGGAGCGGTCGTGGTGAATTTGGCACGGGGGCAGGGGCCATGGGTATTCTATTCGCCCATCAACCTCTTCCTGGTATTGCTTGTCTTGAGCTTGCTGACCACTCTCCTTGCCGCCAGCGGTGGGGTGCTGATCTCCCTGAAGTCTGCCACCGTGCGGCAGGCGGCGCAAACAATGGTCCTGGGCGAGTTGGTACTTGGCTTGGCCGTCTACGGGGTCGTCAGGCTTTTGCCGGCGAGCCTGACCGCATCGCTGACCACTTCCCAGACGGTCCTGATTGTCATGGGCGCCCTGGCGGTGCTCGATGCGATCCTGTTGGCCGCCGCGCTGGCGAGCTTCCGGCGTTCGCGCCTGATCCTGGGCTAACCCAGTCAAATTGCCGCAGAATGAATCGTCCGGGCGACTCTCCAAACATTGCCGGGCTGCGCTGCAATTGGCTTAACCTAAAAACACGGGGCCAGTCAACAGGACTGGCCCCGTGGTTTAGGATCGAATATTCGAGAGTGCGTCGCGTCAGGCGCTCTGCCGGGTCTTCAGCGTGGCGGTGGCGCTGGGCTTGCCGGCAGGCGTACCGCAGCGCGCACAGAAGGTGTCGCCCGGCTCCAGCACGGCATCGCAGTTTCTGCACGTGCGCGCCGGCGTGACCGCTGCGGCCTTTGCCGGCGTGGCGGTTTCGGCGCCGCAGCGTGCGCAGAAGCGATCGCCGGCCTTCAGCGCTGTTCCGCACTGCGGGCATGCGCCGGCGCCGGCGCTGGCGCGTGTCGTGCGGGCACGACGGCGGGCCCGCACTTCTGCACTCAGCTTCTCGTCGAGGTCCCGGGTGGCTTGCGCCTCCCATTCGTCGAGCGCCCGCAGGCTCTCGGCGGCAATCTGCTTCAGGCCGGCCTCGAAGGCATGGAAGTCTTCGTCCGTTACCTTGCCTACCTGCCGGTCAAAGTTCAGGTCGCGCAGCGCCTGAAACGTAGTATCTCGCTGGGCCAGAAGCTCGTCTAGCCGCTCCTGTCCCGTGGTCGACACAGGCTGCGTATTGCGCGAGCCGGCGAGGATGGGGTATGCAATAGCCAACAGCGCGACCGCCGCCAGCAAGATTACCAGTACGGTGAACATCGCTTCTCCCTCGCCCTAATTTGCCGGTTCCGCACCCGCGGGCGCCTTCGCTCGCGCTTCAACCGTTACCCCGACACCCCGCGGCCAGGTAGAAAGCACCACGCCCAGGATCATCATGAGGCCGCCGATCCACATCCACGTCATCAGTGGGTTGACGTACACCTTGAACGATGCCGTGCGACCGCCATCTTCCCAACCGGCGAGCACCACGTAGACATCTTCCAGCAGGCCCGGCCGCAGACCCGACCTCCGTCATCGGCTGATCCTGGTTCTTCGTATAGATGTGCTGCCGCGCCACGAGCTGCCCGAAATCGGCGCCGTTACGCCGTATGTCGATGCGAGCGGAGAACTCGTTGTAGTTCGGCCCGCGATTCATATCCATACCCTTGTACGTCAACGCGTAGTTGCTGACGTTGATCGTCTCGCCGGTTCGCAGGTTCGCCTGGCCCTCGGACTGGTAGAACTCGTTGCCGATGATGCCCAGCGCGATCATCAGTACGCCCAGGTGCACGATATAGCCGCCGTAGCGGCGCCCGTTGCGGCGCAAAAGGCTGGCGATTGCCTGCATCACGTTTTCGCCGCTCGTGATACGCCGCGCCCGTACGCCACGAACATATTCCTGCACGATCCCCGCGAACACGAACACCAGGACGGCGATCCCGACGTAACCCGCCAAAATGCGACTGCCGGTGAGGTATACGAAGGGAAGGCTCACGACCGCCGCGGCCAGGGGGATGGCGAAGTTGCGCCGCAGCGTTTCGGTGCCGGAGCGCCGCCATGCCAGCAGTGGCGCAGCGCCCATCAAGATCAACAGGAAGGCGAAGATCGGCCCGTTGACACGCTCGAAGTACGGCTCGTTGAGCGAAATCCGCTCCCCAACGATCCACTCTGACAGCGGGCGGAACAGAGTTCCCATCATCGTAGCGAAGGTGATCACCAGGAACACGATGTTCTGCGTGAGGAACGCCGTCTCGCGCGAGAAGACATCGTCGAGCTGGTTCTCATTGCGCAGCATGGGCAGGCGCCATACCAGCAGCGCCAGGAAGCCGACCATCGACAAGAAGATGAACGCGGCGAACATCGGCCCGATGGGCGACATGGCGAACGAATGGACCGATTCGACCACACCGCTTCGAGTCAGGAACGTGCCGAATAGCGTCAGCTCCCACGTCAGCCAGATCAGCACCATGTTCCACACCTTGAGCATCCCGCGGCGCTCCTGGATCATGATGCTGTGGATGAAGGCGGTAGCCGTCAGGAACGGCAGGAACGACGCATTCTCCACCGGATCCCATGCCCAGTAGCCACCCCAACCCAGTTCGATGTATGCCCACTGCGAGCCGAGCAGGATGCCGATCGTCAGGAACAGCCAGGGGATGAGCGCCCACTTGCGGATCAGACGGATCCACCCGTTGCCCAAACGGCCGGTTGCCAGCGCTCCGACCGCGAATGCGAACGGGACGGTCATGCCGATGAAGCCCAGGTAGAGCGCCACCGGATGGATGACCATCCAGTAGTTCTGCAGCTGCGGATTCAATCCCTGGCCGTCGGCCGGTACGACGGCGGTGGTGCCGGCCGGTTGGAAGACCGCCGTCACGACGCTGCCGCTCGCATCGCGCCACAATCGCTCAAACGGATTCGCTGCGAACAGCACCACCATCAGGAAGAACGCGACGTTCACGAGCAGCACCGCGTTCACGAACGGCTTCATGGTTTCGTTTTGATGCCGGAAGAACCATGTTGCCGCAACCGCGAATCCGCTCAGGAGCAGAGTCCAGAACAGAAGCGAGCCTGCCTGTCCGCCCCACAACGCCGAGAACTTGTAGAAGCTCGGCAGGTTTCTCTCTGTGTGGGTTGCCACGTATTCGAGCGAGAACTGGTCGGTGAGCAGCGCCCGCCACAGCAGAACCGCGGCCAGCAATACCAACCCGCCTACGGTGTACACCGCGTTGCGCCCGCTGGTTACGAGCTCCGGCATCCGCCGGAACGCCCCCAGGAGCGACACCACCACGCCGTATAGTGCAATCACCAGCCCGAGGATCAGGCTGATATATCCGAGATCACTCATCGCTAACTCCGCCTGGCGGCCGTCTGTGCTGTCGACGGACCGGCCCGCATGCGTTAGACGGCCTCAGTGGCTGCAGCGAAAGGCAGATGGCCGCCGTCTGTTGTGTGACAATAGTAACACAGCGCCGCCCGTACGGCAAAGAAACGCGCTACTTCGGCATGATCTGGGCGATGCGCTTGCGCAGCTCCGCCGGGCTGATCGGCCCCACCTGCCGCCTGCCGGCAATCTGACCGTCGGGACCAATAAAGAAGGTCTCGGGCACGCCGCGGATCGTGTAGGGCTTCGAGACCCGGCCTTCCAGGTCGGGGCCGTTGGCGTACGTTATCTTGAACTTCTCCAGGTAACGCAGCGCGGCCGGTTCCTGATCGAAGTAGTCAACGCCGATAAAGACGATCCCCTTGTCCTTGAACTCGCGCGACGCAGCTTCCAGGTCAGCGGCCTCTTCCTCGCAAGGCTTGCACCAGCTTGCCCAAAAATTCAGGACCACGCCCTTGCCGCGAAGATCCGACAGCTTGAGCGCACCACCTGAGGAACCCGCTTCGTACCCCTGAAACAGGGGGAGCGTGAAGTCCGGGGCCATTGCGTTCTCGAGGCTCTTCTCAGGCGGACGGCTCAACAGCAGCACCATAAGCACGCCGATCAGCGCGACCACAAGGCCGAGTACGATCACCCAGGCCGGCAATCGCCGTCCCTGAGCCGTAGCAGTCATTGTTGTTGAATCCACCGGTCCCTACCTATGGAAAAGGATACGCTATTCGTAGCGCTTCATCTCGTCGTCGACGCGCCGCATGTAGTCGTCGCCTCGGGCGATGTCGCCGTCCTTCGAAACGGTGGGAGTGGCAGCCGCCGGCCGCCGTCGCACCCAGGCGCGGACCAGGAACACGACCCACCCCAGCGCCACCACTGCAGCCAGGACGGGGAGAATCCATGCGATCAGGTTGAATCCCTGGGTCGAGGGCATCCCCAGCACCACGTCGCCGTACTGCGCGAGGAAGTATTGCTTGATCCGCTCCTTGCTCTCCCCCTCGGTGAGCTTGATGGAGATCACTTCCTTCATCTGGATGCAGGCGGCCAGCTCGCAGTTGTCGAGCCGGACGCCGCTGCACAGCGGGCACCAGAGATCGCGGGCTACCTCGTTTATCTGGTTGGGCGTGGGCGTAGACTGGGCGAGAACCTTGACCGCTGCTTCGCTACCCGGTGCGCTCACCGGTGACGCAAGCACCGGCGCCGCGCGGATGTAGCCAGAAGCGCAAACGCCGCCACAGCCACAAACCCTACCAACAAAGCGATCTTCTTCACTCTCTCACTTGTCCTGTCGGCGAACGGCGCAATGGCTCGTTCGCGTAATTGTCAGGTGAATTCCGCTCGGACGTGTCACGCAAGCCGTCACGTGCGCCGAGCCGCACCACATTGAGCGCAAAAGCGATCGTCGACGCGGTATGCGGTACCGCATGCAGGGCAGAACCCGGCAGACCCGCCGGATCCTCGCTTGGAGCGCCGGTCATTTCCGCGCTCGCTGCGGGGCTGCGGACGGTTAGTCGTGACAGGCGCCGTTTGGCGCCGGGTTACGTACCAATACACCGCCACGCCTGCCAGCGCCGCTGCGCCCGCGCCGACCAATACCCACGCAACCAGAGTCAGGGGGTCAGTGGCGCTGCGCGTGCTACTTGGGACTGCCCCTGCCACAACCGGGGTAGCGGCCTGGGCCGCGCTCGCCGACAGACCCTGGTCGGTCTTGGTGTACTTCACCGTGATGGCGATATTCTCGCCCGCCTTCACGCCCTCGCGCGTCAAGCGATAGTAGGTTACCCCGTCCTGGCTCGGACCTGCAGCGGTTGCCGCGGGCGTCACCGAGAACCCGGTGGCGCGGGCAGGCTGCTGGATCTCGACGTCGAGCCGCTGCATGTCATACGGGGCAGGGAAGTTGTACTGGATCACGCGCTCGTTTGCGGTGCGGTCCAGGTCGACGTAATACTCGACGTGGAACGCAGGACCGGGCAGCGTGTAGACCAGGCTCTCGCCCTGCCGCTCCCATGGTACCGTGAGCAAGTTGGTGTCTTGCTGGACGGTGGCCTGAACGTTGCGCGCGTTTGCCGGCAGCGGAAACTTCACCGGCTGTTCCGCCCATTGGCCGCTTACGGCGAAACTGCCGTTCAAGATGATCAACAGGCCCGGATCGTCGTACTCCGGCCAGAGGCTCAGCCGTGCCTGCTGGACCGTCAACGGAGCGCCCTGCGCGCCGGCGATGGCAGGCGCCAGCACGAAAAGCGCGACCAGGATCGCAAGAAGCCTTCTAACGTAACTCAAGTCACAGTCTCCGAGTGTCGAAAAAAGACCGCGCTTCCCGTAGTTATAGCGCGGCCGCAGTCGAAACAGTATGAATCCGCGCTCAAGCGCGCTCCGCGACGCCTTCCGCACGGAACAGCCGGACCGCCTCGTTGCGCCCACGCACGGTGTGGGACCCAAGCGGGGATGCAGATACGGGGTTTCCCGCCAGCATGAGCGTTCGTTCGCCGATCAGAACCTCGTTGGGTCCGGCCATCTGCTGGAAACGTTGGGCCAGATTCATGGAATCGCCGATGGCGGTGTAACTCATCAACTGCGGACAACCGATCGTTCCGACCACCACGTCGCCGGTGTTGATACCGACCCTTACGGACAGGTTGGACTGGCGCAGGCCGCTCTCGCGAACCAGCTGGACGAGTTCCAGGCCCGCTCGCACCGCCCGTTCAGCGTGATCGGACAGCGGGGCCGGGGCGCCAAACAACCCGATTGCGCAGTCCCCTACGAACTTGTCGACCGTCCCGCCAAATCGCTCGATCGCGCTTGCGGCGAGCTGCAAGTAATCATTCAATATCTCAACCAGCCGGTCGGGTTGTAGCGACTCCGCCAGCGGAGTGAAGCCCTGGAGATCGGCGTACAGTACCGTGATCTCCTGCCGCTTAACGCCAAGCGCCGGCGGCTCGGCTCTCCCCATCAACTCAGCAGTCACCTGTGCGGGTAGGAACCGCTCCACAAGGTCTCGAATTCGGGCGTTGGCGTCCTGTAGTTGCCGCTGAAGGCACTCGTTCTCGCGCCTAAGGATCGTCTTGTCCAACACCTGGCGAATTCGTACCCTCATTTCGCGCAGCGGAAACGGTTTGCTGATATAATCATCTGCACCGGCGACCATCGCATCGATGGTCATGCGCTCAGACGTCAGAGCACTGACCATGATGATGCCCGTAGCCTCGTCGTGTCGCCGTATCTCGCGCAGAACGTCGAGCCCGTCGCGGCCGGGCAGGATGATGTCGAGCAGGACCAGGTCCGGCCTGCACTCCTGATAGAGCCGCAGGGCCGTGTCACCATCGACCGCTTCCACGACGGCGCAGCCGTCCGCCTGGAGGATCTTCCGTACGAGCCGGACGGTGTCGGGCTCATCATCCACCAGTAACACTGTGGGGGCGACTGACATGGTGCCTTCTCTTCCACGCATCACCGGTGCGGGCAACCACCAGATCTCGCAAACTCGCGCGTGCCCTTCACCAATAATGTGCGTCATATTTACTAGTAAAGCGATTATAGCATAAGGGGTTCCTCTGGCAAACACGATGCGCTCTTTGCTTATGGCCGGACACCGGCTCACGCTTGACATCAGCAGGCTTCCGTGGCTGGCGCGGATTGCCGTCTGGCGGCGCGAGAGCCTTCAACGTTGGCTGTTGGGACCCGTGATCCTGGTAACAGCAGTGCTGGCCATTACCGCCCTCGTCGTACTGTATCACTACAGCGGATGGGTTGTGGCGAGGTGGCATGGCCAGGTGCTGGTGGATTCGGCCGGCGTGGCGGCGCACACCGTCGAGCAGCAGGTCGAAGCGATGGTGAGCGCCTCTCAGCGTCTGGCACAGCGTGGGGCAGCCGGACTGGCCGGCAGCGGGCTGCAAGCAGAGGGGGACGCACTGGGTATGGACGTCGTGGCGCACGCCGGCGCGGATGGCGTCGTGAGCATCGTCGTGCCGGCCGGCGCCGCGGATATCTGGGCGGAAGCGGTGACCGGCGTCCTGGCATCGGAGAGTTATCTGCGGAGCTCCGTCTCGGATGCCACCCAGAGCGATACCGTCGTTGGGGCTTTCGACTCGTCCGGCCTTCCGGTGATCTACGCGGCAGCGCCGTTGGGGTCCGGGGAAGGGGTGCTTGTGGCGGCGCGACGGATCGAGCAGCTCCTGGCAACCGCGCAGCCCAACGTGCAGAGCGCGCTGGTCTTCTATTCTGGGTCAGGCGTGCCTGTGCAGACCACACTGCCGCTGCCGACGGGCGATTTGCCGATCACCGACCTGGTGGCAGCCACTCGCGGCGGGTTTGTGCGAGAGGCGAAACTCCTCGACGAGAACTATCGCTACACCTTGCTGCCCGTCGAATACCTGGGAGTCCGGCTCGGTTACCTCGGGGTTTGGCAGGCGACACGCGATTCGGCCCGCACCACCCTCGAGCTCCGGCTCATCCTGGCGCTGGTTGTGAGCGCGGTAGCGCTGGGCCTGATCGCCGTGAGCGTGAGCCTTGCGCGGCAAATCCTGACGCCTGTCCGTCTCATGGTGGAATCCGGCAGGGCGATGGCAAGCGGCCGGCCGGCGACTTCCGAAATTGGCAGCACTTCTGGGGAACTTGGCGAGCTGGCCAGCGTCTTTCAGGATATGGCACAGCAGGTTCAGCGCCAGAATACGGCCCTGGCGCTGCAGGCACGGCGGTCGGAGTACATCTCCCGTGCCAGCACGGAGCTAGGCGGCGCTTTCCGGCTGGACGACGCGCTGCAGATCGCGGCCGAAGCGATCTACGGGTTGGGATATCTGAGCTACGTGATCGTGATGACGGGACACGGCGAACTGGGACCCTACGTATGCCGGGCGGTCCGCGGTTTTGCGTACGAGCCCGCCGGCAGGATGCTGGGCCGGGAATACCCGGTGCCGCTGTGGGGCGTCATGGCACGTGCCCTGGTCTCCCGCCAGCCGCTGCTAATCAACGACGTCCAGGAAGAGAAGCGGCCCCGTCTGGGAGAATTCGATTGGGACGTGACGCGCGGCTCTATCCTGCTGTACCCGGTGTCGACCGCGAATGACCCGTTCGCGCTGATCGTGGCCGGCATTGACGAGCCGGGAGCTCTCGAAGGCGATGGGCGCGGAGAGGTGCTGTTGTCCCTCGCCAACATTGCGTCCCAGAGCATCCGTAACGCGCATCTGTACGAGCAGGCGGCGCGGGCGCGGGAGCAGCTGCTCAGCATGCAGGTGATCAGCCGGCTCAGCAACTCCGCGAAGCAGGCAGAGGACGTGCTGCAGGGGGTCGTGCACGAGGCGGTAGAGGTAATGGGCGCCGATCGATGCTGGGTGTATCTGCCGAGCGAGACAGGACCGTGCCGGCTCACTGCCCGGCAAGGGACCCTGGACGGCGGCGAGTTGTCCCGCCCGCACACCGATGCAGCCGGATGGGTGATGCGCGCCGCCCAGCCGTTGTTTTACGATGCCGAACAAGGGCTACCGTCTACGCCAATTCTGGCGGATCGCGGTACGGCCATGTGTGTCCCGCTGGAAATTCTGGAAGAGTCAATTGGAGTTTTGATTGTGGTGAGCCGGTCCCGCCAGATGTACCATGAGGATGACATGATCGTCTTGCGCACGCTCGCGAACGCTGCGGCTGCAGCGCTCCGTACCGTGCGCCTGACGGAACAATTGGGGGAATCAGCCAGCCAGGATGTGATCACCGGTCAGTCGTAGGAAGAGGAGTGGTTCTATGTCGTACGGATCGCGTCGCACGGTTCTCTTTGGGCTACTCGCACTGCTGTTGCTCCTTTGGCCGGTAACAGCCCTTGCGGCTCCCGTTGCTGCACCATCACCCGATGTTGCGGCGGCGCCGAGTGCGGCCACGGTCACCTACATAGTGCGTCGCGGCGACACGCTCGCTGGGATTGCCGCCAGATACGGCACCACAGTCAGAGCGCTCATGACCCTCAACGGGTTAGGCAACGCCAACAGGATCTATGTTGGACAGGTGTTGGTGATCCGGCGTGATGCGACCACACCACCTGTCACCGGATCGACGAGCGGCCGGTGGATCGATGTCAACCTCAGCCGCCAGCGTCTCACCGCCTACAACGGCTCCACCGCCGTCTTCACGACGTTGGTGAGTACCGGCCTCCCGCGCACGCCAACCGTCGTCGGCCGGTTCCGCATCCTGACGAAGGTGCGGTCACAAACCATGTCGGGACCCGGCTACCGCTTACCGGGAGTCGAGTGGGTGATGTACTTCTATCGCGGCTACGCAACGCATGGAACGTACTGGCACAAGAATTTTGGCCGCCCGATGAGCCATGGGTGCGTAAACATGACCAACGCCGACGCCCGCTGGCTGTACAACTGGGCCAGCATCGGTACGCCGGTCGTGACTCACTACTAGATTGAGTCCGGGTGCGCTATACGTCACGGCGCTTGGAGCGTGAACTTGTGACCGTAGACTCAGTTTAGCCTCGACTCAGGCTTTACGTCCGGCCGCACGGCCGGACGTATCACATCTGTTCTAATTGCAGAGCCGGGCATCGTGCCCGGCTCTTTACGTTCTTCGACTTCACGGCTCCCGGTTACGCTCTCCCCCGTACCTCGCGCTTCCTTTTCGCGACCCACCAGATAGCTATCTTCCGCCACAAGGCGCTGGAGCCCCTCCGTGAGCGAGACACGCGGCTGGTACCCCAGCACTCGCCGCGCTTCCGAGAGATCGGCAACCAGGCGCGTGAGACCCCCGGATTGCTGAACGTTGTGGAGCACATCTGGCTGGCGATCGATCACGCGTGACAACGCATCGACCAGTTGGAGCAGGCTGGTTTCAGTGCCCGAACCGATGTTGAGCACAGAACGCTTGATGTCCGGCGCCATCGCGGCCGCCACGCAGCGCCTCCACGACATCGTCGATGTATACGAAGTCGCGCGACTGCTTGCCGTCTCCGTAGATGACGAGCGATGAGCCGTTCACGATGTTCCGTGCGAACTGGGCCACGACCGGTGCATGCGCCGGCGGAACGCGCTGCCCAGGCCCGTACGCGTTGAAGATTCGGAGGATCACAGTCTCCTGCCCCGAGAGATCGCCCAGGGCCCGCAGGTAATACTCCGCAGCGAGCTTACTCACCGCGTAGGGAGCCTGTGGCTGCGGAACGAACGCCTCGGTGACCGGTTGGGTTGACTGAATGCCGTAGACGGTGGCGGATGAGGTGAAGACGACCCGCTTAACGCCGACGTCGCGGAGCGCCTCGGCCAGGGTTAGCGTCCCGCCTACGTTGACATCGTTGTATTCGCGCGGATAGAGGATCGACTCGGGAACGGAAACGCGCGCCGCCAGGTGGAAGACGCAGTCGACGCCTTGCAGCAGGGTCCATAGCTTGGGCCGGTCACGCACGTCGCCGCGGGTGAACACGATGTCGGGGTGGAGTCGCTCCGGTTCGCCTGCACTCAGGTCGTCCAGCACGCGGACGTGGTGCCCATCGCGTACCAGCCGGTTTGCCAGGGCTGCGCCGATAAACCCGGCGCCTCCGGTTATCAGAAAGCGCATTCACCCCCCTCAACCACCCATCCACCGGGTGGGAGTGCAATTATAGCACAACTCGCTTGTAGCCTGCCCTCCTCGCCGTTATAATCGACTGGCTTGCCCGCATGGTGCGGGACGTCCGGCGAAAAAGAGGGGGCTTTGGCATGCTGAAGACGCACAATTGCGGTGAACTGAACCTGACCCATACCGGGCAGCGGGTGACTCTGGCGGGCTGGGTACACCGCCGGCGAGATCATGGCGCGCTGATATTCCTCGATCTGCGGGATCGCAGCGGGTTGGTGCAGGTAACGTGTGACGCCCAGGCCGCTCCGTCCGCACACGGCGTACTGAACGGCGTGCGCGGCGAATACGTGGTCCAGATAGAGGGGCTCGTGCAGGCGCGGCCCGAGGGTCTGGCGAACCCGAATCTGCCCACGGGGATGATCGAGGTCGCAGCGCAGTCCGCAACGGTATTGAACGAAGCTCGCACGCCCCCCTTCTACATTGCGGACGAGTCGGACGTAGATGAGGCGCTTCGACTGCGCTACCGCTACCTCGACCTGAGGCGGGCCCCCATGCAGCGCAACATCGTGCTGCGGCACCAGGTCGTCAAGCAGATCCGCGACTATATGGACCGTTTAGGCTTCCTCGAGATCGAGACCCCGATTCTGATCAAGAGCACGCCCGAGGGAGCGCGCGACTACGTCGTGCCCAGCCGGGTGCACCCGGGCGAGTTCTACGCGCTCCCGCAATCGCCGCAGCAGCTCAAGCAGCTGCTGATGGTCGCCGGTTATGAGCGCTACTTCCAGATTGCCCGCTGCTTCCGAGACGAGGACCTGCGCGCCGATCGCCAGCCCGAATTCACCCAGCTGGACGTCGAGATGTCGTTTGTCGACCGCGAAGATGTGCTGGCGACGATCGAGCCGCTCTTCATCGAGCTGATCGCGGCGCTGGGAAGCAAACCGATCGCAACGCAGCCGTTCCCGATACTGACCTATCCAGACGCGATGCAGCGCTTTGGGAGCGACAAGCCTGACCTGCGCTTCGGCATGGAGCTGATCGACCTGACCGCCCTGGTCGCGCGACAGCGCCTTCAGCGTCTTTTCCTCGGCCGCCGGCAGCGGTGGGCAGGTCAAGGGGATCGTGGCGCCCGGTTGCGCAGGCTTCAGCCGCAAGCAAGTCGACGATCTGGCGGAGACGGCGAAGCGGTACGGTGCAAAAGGGCTGGCCTGGATTGCCCGCGGCGAGGACGGCAGCGTTCGCTCGCCCATCGCCAAGCACCTGGGCGATTCGACTGCCGAAGCACTGCTGGCCTCCGCCGGCGCTGCGCCCGGCGACCTCTTGCTGATCGTGGCCGACGCGAGCCGGAACGTGGTGGCCCGAAGCCTGGGCGAGCTGCGCCTGGCCCTGGGCCGGCAGCTCAACCTGATCGATCGCTCGGCGCATGCACTGTGCTGGGTGGTCGAATTCCCGCTGCTGGAGTGGAGCGAGGAGGAGAACCGCTGGTCCGCCATGCACCATCCCTTCACGTCCGCCATGGATTCCGATTGGCCGCTGCTGGAAACCGATCCGGGCGCGTTCGGGCGAAAGCGTACGACCTCGTGCTTGACGGGTGGGAAGTGGGCGGCGGCAGCATCCGGATCCACCGGCGCGATCAGCAGCAGGCCATGTTCAAGGCGCTGGGGATCAGTCCCGAGCAGGTGGAATCGCAGTTTGGGCACCTGCTGGAGGCGTTTGAGTTCGGAGCGCCTCCCCATGGAGGAATCGCACTGGGCATCGACCGCACCGTAGCCATCTTTGCCGGCAGTGGGAACATCCGTGACGTGATCGCGTTCCCGAAGACGGCTTCGGCCACAGATCTCATGTTCAAGGCGCCGTCGGCGGTCTCCGACGCACAGCTGCGAGAGCTCCATCTGCGGATCGTGAGTGATTGAAATTGCGAGGCGAGCCTGCCGGAAGGATCTTGCTCCTGCAGTGCAGTTGTGGTAGTATCGAATCGTGATCCCTGCCATGTGCGTGATGCTCGCACACGGTTCTGAGCCAACAGTTCTGATAAGGAGGTTGGACACTCCGGGGACGAATGCAATAGCCGCGGCGGGCTTGTCCCGCCGTATTGGCAAAGCAGGAGCCGCCGGCAAGGCCTCCACCTGCGAAAGCAGGTTCAGAATCCGACAGCACACGGCACGGCGGGGCACAAGCAATCATCAGGGGGCCGGCTCAACCGGCCCTTATTCTTTAAGAACCCTTGACACTCCGCGCGGCGCTATGCTATCCTCCGCCCCGTAAGTCCTACCGCAAAGTCCGGCGAGCGCACCTCTGGCGCCCAGCCAAGGAGGGAGCTCCGGTGTCAATGAAACGAGATCGAGTCTCTGAGGGTATCTACGTCTTCACGAGCGGCCTTTACGCGGAAGTGACGGCCACCGTCATCTTCACGGACGAGCTGGCCGTGGTGGTGGACACGCTGCCGTTTCCGTCCGAAGCTCGGGCGATGCGCAATTTCATTGTCCAACAGCGTGGCCTCCCGGTTGGGTACGTAATCAACACCCATTTTCACGCCGATCACATCTACGGCAACTACCTCTTCCCCGAAGCGGAGATCGTCGCGCACTACCGGTGCCGGCGCCTGATGGAGCGCGTCGCCCCGCAAGCGCTGGAACAGGCGAAGCAGTCCACACCGCAACTGGCCGAGGTACAGATCCGCCTTCCCGAGCTTCTGTTCAACGAGACCCTCACCCTGCGCCTCGGTGGCAAGACGATCGAGCTGAACCACTCACCCGGCCACAGCCGCGATGCGATCACCGTCTACGTTCACGAGGATCGCTTGATGGTGGCCAGCGATACGGTGATGCCCGTGCCGTTCATCGTCGGCGGCGACCTGGACGACATGATCCAGTCCCTGGGTGCGATCAAGGCGAAGAACATCGAGAATCTGGTGCAGGGCCACGGCGAGGTACTGCTGCGCGGGGAGATTGAGGAGACCCTGGATGCGAATATCCGCTATCTCCGGACGATTGACCGGCAGGTACGCGAGCATATCGCACGCGGTGGGCAGCGGAACTCGGTCCAGGTGATCGGCCTTGAGGATTGCGGGCTGTCTCGAGTGCCGCTTGGCGGCCTCACCCAGCGGCTGCACCATGCGAACCTGCTCTCGCTGTTCGACAGCTATCGCGCGGAGCTGCGGGCCCGGAAGCTGGCCTAGCGGTCGCCGCTCCCACAAGGAGCGTGAAACCGATAACCCAACCGTAAAGAAGGCCCCACCATGCCGGTGGGGCCTTTGCTAGTAGCAGGAGATCCGGCGCCGGCGGAGCGTGCCTACAATTCGCCGGCTTCGGGCCGAGCATCGTAGAGCGACTTCTCGATGATCGCCAGCCCTTCCTCGACCGCACTCCCAGGCAGGTCGAGCATCGGCCGGAAGCGGATCGATCGCTCCCCGCACTTGAGAGCCAACAGGCCATTCTCGTACAGCAATCCCCGGAAAATATCGCGTGACACGGTATCGGGCAGATCGAATGCAATCATGAGGCCACGGCCTCGCACGTTGCTCAGGAGGGTCGACCCGCCGGCCAGCGTCCGGAGTCCGTCCGTGAGCAGCTTTCCCATCTCGGCCGCGTTATCGACCAGGTTCTGCTGCTCGATGATCTCGAGGAAGCGCTGCCCGCGCACCATATCGACCAGATTGCCACCCCAGGTGGAGTTCAAGCGGCTGGAGACTTTGAAGACATTCTCGGGCACGTCGTCGATACGGCTGCCCGCCATGACTCCGCACACCTGCGTCTTTTTGCCGAATGCGATCAAGTCCGGCCGCACCCCCATGTGTTCAATGGCCCACATTTTGCCGGTGCCGCCGAGACCGGTCTGCACCTCGTCGACGATAAACAGGAAGTCGTGCTCGTCGGCGAGGCGGCGGAGCTCGACGAAAGAATTCGGGCCGGAAATGGTTGTCTCCACCCTCTCCCTGGATTGGCTCGATGATCAATGCTGCGATATCGTCCGGGTTCTCCCGTACCGCCTGCTCGATAAGGCGCACCGCCTCCTGTTCCAGCTTTTCAGTCTGTTCCAACACCTCTCCGGTCACCGGGAAGCGCAGCTTCGGATTCGGGATGCGGGGCCAGTCGAAGCGCGGGAAGTACATGAACTTGCGCGGATCCGCTGTATTTGTCAACGAGAGAGTGTATCCGGTCCGGCCGTGGAACGCTTCTCGGAAGTGAATTACCTGCCTGCCCTTCTCGCCCTTTCCGGCCGCCAGGTTGTGCCGGACTTTCCAGTCAAACGCCGTCTTGAGAGCATTCTCGACGGCCAAACCCCCACTGTCGATCAGGAAGAGATACTTCATGTCTTCGGGCATTGCCACCCGCTCGAACGTTTCCACGAACTCAGCCATGTAAGTTGTGTAAACATCGGAGTTAGCGGGCTTGTGAGGCGCCACTGCTATCAACCGCTCGAGGAAAGCAGGATCGTGGAGGCCAGGATGGTTATGCGCAACCGGCTGGCTGGCAAAATACGCATAGTAATCCAGGTATTCATCGCCCGTGAGAGCGTCCTTCAGGTACGAGTCGTGCGACCCCGGAAGGTCAACCACGAGGTGCTCGCCGTCCGCCAGCATATGGCGGGCAATCGTGCGGTGCACATCCTTTGGTTCCACGTGCGAGCAATTCATACCCAGTCGTGAGTTCTCCATGCTTCCTCCTTTGTCTACGCGGGCGTCACTGCCCGCTTCAGTAGCTGCAGCCGGCCCTGATTGCGGCCGGCGCAACGACTCGTTGCCGGCCCTCGGTGCTTTTCTGGGCACGTGCCGGCATGGCCGGGGGGATTTCGTCGCCTGCGTGTAGTCACAACACTACAGTAGGCGATGCCTACGTGTAGTCACAAATGGTTTCGGGTGGCCGTGAGCCCCTCGACAACGAAACGAAATCCGGGGTGGGATCTACATGCCACGGCGCCTGGAGCAGGTAGTTCTCACCGCGGAGCCGGCAAAGCTGGGATGCCGCCGGCGGAATCCCAAGGCTCCGCCCGGCCTATCAGCTTGTGCTGGGAGCTTCCGCCGGAACCGGCCTCAGGCCGCCGCGCCGTTCACCGCTGCCAGCACACGCTGCCGCGCAGCCTCGCTTCGTCGTGCGAGGCCGGCGAGCTTCGACCGCGCTTCCTGGCCGTAGGCGGCGTCCCGGATGCTGTCCAGGTTGATCAGCACGTTCTGGCGCGCGCCGTATAGCGCTGCATGTCCGAGGAGCGCCGCGACGACGGCATCGCTGGAGGCGTTCTTGTTGCCCGATTCGGCTGCGATTATCGCCAGCTCGACGATCTCGACGGCTACCTCCGCCATCAGCATGGGCGCCTCGGCAGCTCCACGAAACGCCTCCTGCATCGCCCGGGTGCGTTCGGCTTTCTCCCGGTCGGTCGATCGCGGCATCCGCATCGCCTCAACAACCCGCGCATAGGCGGCGGCATCGGCGTCTGCCAGCTCCAACGCGCGCTGCCTGAGCGGTGCCGCACGCTGCCGCAGCTCTTGCATCTGCGCTTCCACATCTGCGTAGCGCTCTTTGCCCACCGTTACGCCGGCCACCATCTCGCACAGCGCGGCGCCCATGGCCGCTGCCACGGCCGAGGCCGATCCGCCGCCGGGCGAAGGCTCGTCGCTCGCCAGCGCCGCCACGAAACCGGACACCGATTGCCCCATGAGCTTACCCGCCGGTGCATCCGCAGTCATTCCGCCCCCCTGTAACGATCGCTCACCGCCAATTATACCCGTATCCGTCATAACCCCATCATCTGGATGGCGACAAGGCTGAAGATCGCGAGCACGGTGGCGCCAAGCAGCCCGGCGACGAACGGGCGCGGACCGGTCCTTCGCATAGCCGCCAGGCTGGTTCCGAGCCCGATGGCGGACAACGCCATCAAAATCGCCAGCTTGGAGAGGTCATCCGCGATGCCCAGGATGGTTGCGCCGGCTTGCAGGTTCCCCGGATGGGCGAGATCCTGCGGTAGGATTCCGGCCGCAACGCCCGCCGTCCGGATCAACGCCATCGCCAGGAAGCCAACCACGAACCATGGCACCACCGGCGCGCTGCCGGTTCTCCCGGCGCCCTCGACCGGTTGGTCGCGAGTGGCATCCCTGCGTGCCCGGGCATAGAAGATGCCGATCAGCAGCACCGCCGGCACCATCAGCGTGTTGCGGGTGAGCTTCACGACCGTCGCGATATCGAGCGCCGCATTGGAGTAGGCCGCTCCCGCGGCGACCACCATCGAAGTGTCGTTGACGGCCGTTCCGGCCCACATCCCGAACTCCAGGTCTGAAAAGCCCAGCAGGTGGCCCAGCAACGGGTAGATGATCACCGCCAGCGTGCCGAAGAGCGTGATCGTGGCGACGGCAAAACTGACCTCTTCGTCCCGCGCTTCGATGACGGGAGCGGTCGCGATGATCGCCGAATTGCCGCAGATGGCCGTGCCCACCCCCAGCAGACGCGGCCAGCCGTACCGGCAGCCCGAGCATCCGGCCGAGCGTGAATGTCACGGCCAGCGCCAGCGTCGCGCAGGCGAGCACCAACAGCAGCGCCGATGCACCCGTGGACAGCACGTCCTGCAAGCTCAGCCGCAGCCCGAGCAGGATAATCCCGAGTCGCAGCAATCTGTTGAGCGAGTAGCGGATCCCGATTCCAAAGCGTGCGGAATAGCCGATGTGATTGCGCACCCACAGGCCGAGCAGAACGGCGATCAGTACCTCGCTGATTGCTTTATTGAGCACGGGGCCCGGCAGCAGCCCATGAAGGTACCGGCTCAACAGGGCAATCGCGCCAACCATGTGCAGTCCGGGGACCGCCTGTTTCAGCTTCCAGCACTGCGCTACGCCAGGCGCGTGCGATTCGTATCGACATCCTGATACTCCCCAGCGAGTGGTCCGGCCCATTCACCCGAGCGGCGTGGCTGCGCCGGTATCCACGATATCCGCCGTATCCACGGTATCCGCGATATCGGCCGCATCCACGGATTCAACGATACCTGCCGTCTCCACGGAATCAACGATACCTGCCGTCTCCACGGAATCAACGTTACCTGCCGTGTCCACGGAATCATCGATACCCACCGTAGGGGGCGGGTCACCCGCCCCGTGCTCCAATGCCACACGATTTTCGGGACGCGGCACGGGTTGCGCTTCCCGGGACGCGGCGGGAGTGCGTTGCCCCCTCGCGCGTTACCCGTAGTCTAGCCCCCTTGTGGGGCGTCGGGCCGCGGCGCGAGCGGGTTAACCCGACCGCGCCGCGACCAACACGCCCACAAGGGGCTGACCTCCGGGTATTGGTGGGGGTTTTCGCCCCATCCTTTTCCTCAATCCGTAGTCTAGCCCCCTTGTGGGGCGTCGGGCCGCGGCGAGGATGGGCAAGATGAACCGCGCCGCGACCAACACGCCCACAAGGGGCTGACCTCCGGGTTCGCGGGAAGCCTCGCCCACCACGGCCTGACCTCCCGCATATCGTGGTGCGGCCGCCCCATCAACCCGTCTGCGCCGCGAGCTCCCGCGCTCGCTCCAGCGTGCGCTCCCGGATCTCGTTCGCAATCCGGGCGTCGTCACCGGTCGCCCGTGCGCGGATATCCCGCACCGCCGCTTCGGCGTCGCTCTTGAAGTCCACCGGGCGGCGATTATCCCCCTGTGCCCGCAGGAAGTACTCCAGCCACTTCGTCCCGTAGTGCGTGTGGATCTGCTCGTCGGCCCAATCGAAATCCATGTCGTGCGAGCTGACCCGATCCCCGGCCTCCCCGAAGAGGCGGAATCTCTGCCACTTCGTGTGGATATAGGTACTCTCGAAATAGAAGATGATGCCCAGCCGTGTGAGCGCGTCTGATCTGGCGCCCGCGTTGTACGAGAACGCATCCAGCGGCATCTCGCCGTCCTGAAAGCCCCATTGGCGCAGCCGGCTGTACCCCATGCGACAGTGCCGGATCTCATCATAGCACCAGCGAGCGGCGTCGGTCAGAAATTCTGACGGCCCTGCGTCCGCCAGGTCGTAGATGCACGCGGCCGCCATCTCTGCTGCCCACACCTCGTTCACGTGGTGCACGGCCTGCCGCACCTGCAGCTCCAACCCCTCGCCCGGCCCGTTTGCCGGGTCGAGCCGGTCGGGCCACGCAAAGGCTGCGAGCGTAAAATGCCGGTCGCGGGTGCCTTCGCGGGCGATCCCAAATGCCCGCCCGCCGGATGCTGTTGGATCAAATTCCGGCAGATCCCCCTCTGGCGGCCAGGCGGTAAGCGCCGGCTGCAGCCGCATGGATAGCTCGCGCAGTCCTTCCACCCACTGCCTGGCTGCGGCGAGCGCCTCCGGATATTCGGCGCCGCGCAGCAGAAGTCGCTTCACCCCAGCGCGCTTCCTGTTCTCCAGCATCCTCCAGCGCCTGCCGCAAGATACGCACGGTCGGGCCGTCGTCCAGGTGGTCCGCCGTTTCGAGATAGCTGCGGTGGGCTTCCGCCAGCATCGGCCGGATCACCTGGCTCAGCCCCTCGACAAAAGCAAACCCGTCTGGCGCATCCCCCATGCGCTGCCACAGCGCGAGCAGCGGGGCGTCCTGGTCGGGAGCGATGCGGCGTTCGGGATAGCGTAGCTCCAGCACGCGCTGCCGTAGATCGGCAGCGATCAGTGAGTCTTGCCACAGAAACTCCGGCAGCAGCAGCTTGCTCTGCCAATGCTCGGTTCCGGGCATCCAGCCGGCCTGCATGATCACGAGGGCGCGCTGCAAAAAGTAGAAGCGCTTCAGGATATTGGCGCTGTCCTCGACCATGCGGCCGGCGCGTGTGTCCGTTGACGGCATTTGGAGACCCACGGTCGTCATGATTCTTACCTCTCTGGTGCGGTTCGGCCGCTGCCGGCAGCGATTACGGGGCGTTGTAGCACGCGCGGCCAATCATCACAGCAACGCCGCATGCTGTTGGGGCGGACGGGGCGCCTCGATCTGGCGCGCAACTTGTCTTCGGCGGGCAAATGGTATACTCTGAAGCCGGTTCCTCTTCGCCTCCACCCGCGGATTGCTCGTAAGGGGGTGTGTCGTGGCAGATTCTGCGGTCTTGTCCTCGTCGATTGCGTGGCTCCTGGAACACGAGGAGCCGTCCGTACGTCACCTGGCGCTTCGAGATCTGGTCGTTCCCGATGCCGGCGAACCCGCCATATCCCGGGCGCGGGCCAGAGCGCACGGCGGTGGCGCGATCGCGGACGTGCTGGATGCTCAGCATCCGGACGGTTACTGGGTCACCCCGGGTCCCGGCTACAACCCCAAGTACCACTCCACTGTTTGGGCCGTCGTCCTGCTGGCGCAACTGGGTGCAAGCGTCACCGAGGACGAACGCGTGGCGTGGGGGTGCAGCTATCTGCTGGATCACGCTCTACCTCCTATGGCAGGTTTTCCGCGTCTGGTGCGCCGTCAGGCACCGCCGACTGCCTGCAGGGAAATCTTTGCTGGGCGCTCTGGACGCTGGGATGCCGCGACGAGCGCCTGGAACCGGCTTTCGACTGGCTCGCGAGGAGCGTGACGGGCGAAGGCGTGGCGGGAAGGATGAACGAGACGCACCGCTGCGCTTCTACGCCGGCAAGAGCGGTCCGTGTTTTGCGTGCGGCTCCAACGACGGGAATCCGTGCGCCTGGGGCGCGGTGAAGGTAGCCCTGGCGCTGTCGACACGCCCCGACTGGCCGCGTCTCCCCTGTTCGGCGATGCGCGACGCGACGCAGCCGAGTTTCTGCTCGCCGGTGAGCCGGCGGCAGCGCGCTACCCCCTCGCCAGCTGGTCGGCCGCGCCGAACCGAGTTGGTGGAAGTTCGGCTTTCCAGTCTTCTACGTGACTGACGTCTTGCAGATCGTCGAAGCGGTCAACGCCCTGGGTTGGGGCCACGACCCACGCCTTTCGCCCGCGATCGACCTGGTCCGCAGTAAGGCGGATGCCTCCGGGCGGTGGCCGTTGGAGTATAGCTACGAGGGCAAGACGTGGGGCGACTACGGCCGGCTCAAGGAACCGAACCCTTGGGTCACGCTGCGCGCCCTGCGCGCGCTCAGTCCGTCCAGGCCCGTTAAGCCTGGCTGATAGCAGCGGCGTCGTCATACGTTGGAGACGGGTCACACGCCCCGTCTCCAGTCCCCACCCGCAGAGCGCCCCCTGTGCCGCTCCCAAGCTCGCATGCCCGGCCTGAATCGCTACTGCGCGCGCCTCTTCCCAACTTGACAACTGCCGCGATCTATCGTATTTTTACGATATAACTCCGGAGGGAACATGGAAGGTTACGTTTTGCGGCTAGAGGAGAGCGCGCGCGATGACGAGCGGCTGGTCCGGATGCTCAAGGCCTTGGGCAACCCGTACCGCTTCGAGATCATGAAGACACTGGCGGAGCGCCAGACCTGCATCACCCAGGAGATTGTGGACACGACACCGCTCGCACAGAGCACGGTCAGCCAGCATCTCAAGGTGTTGCGCGAGGCGGGATTGATCCGCGGGGAAATCGAAGGGCCGGCAACGTGCTACTGCGTGGACGCGGCAGGTCTGGCGTGGCTGAAGGCGCAGATCGACCGCTGGTTGCCCGATTGTTGCCAGTAAAGAGGGAGTAGGTAAATGAGCGTTTCGGTGAGTTCACAGGAGTATTTCGCGGAGCATGCCGGCGAGTGGGACCGGATGCGCGCACGCTTCTTTGCGG
Source organism: uncultured Chloroflexia bacterium (assembly GCA_963783655.1). Taxonomy (GTDB): domain Bacteria; phylum Chloroflexota; class Anaerolineae; order CG2-30-64-16; family CG2-30-64-16; genus CAWAOA01. The sequence continues at coordinate 387,900 of CAWAOA010000007.1, read as the reverse complement.
ATGGGTTGCGGGATGTTGCGATCGCAGCCGCCTTTCTGCGGCCGGAAATGGAGGTGGCCGATGTGGGGTCGGGCACCGGTTTCATGGTGGAAGGGCTGGCGCCGCTGGTCCGGAGCGTTGTCGCCATCGACTCCTCCCCGCAAATGTTGGGCGTAGCCAGGGAGAAATTCGCAGCGGCCGCAAACGTCGACGTGCGAGAGGGGCAGGGCAACGCGCTCCCGCTCGACGACGCGTCGGTCGACGCTGTGTTCGCGAACATGTACCTGCACCACTGCCCTGATCCGGCGAAGGCCATTCGCGAGATGGCGCGCGTGCTGCGCCCGGGCGGGCGGCTCGTGCTGACCGACCTGGACGCCCACGAGCACGCCTGGATGCACGAGGAACATGCGGATACCTGGCTCGGCTTCCGGCGCCAACATGTGCGCGGCTGGCTGCGCGAAGCGGGGCTGGTCAACGTGTACTGCGAATCCACCGGCGAGCAGTGCACTTCCGAGCCGGGGGTGCAGGCTGTTACTTCGGGATCAGTGCCGGAGGGCGCTGACGTCTCGATCTTCATGGCCGTGGGAACGCGCGCCGTCCCCGGCGCCCGCTTGAAGGTCCAGGCCAGCTATGGCGCAGCCGCTGAGGCCGGAACACGACTCGCCGCCCCTGAGGGCCCGAGCTATGCCGGCGAGTTGATCCTTCTCAACCAGTCGTCCTGCTGCGCGCCGGCGGCCACTGCCTCGAGCTGTTGCTCTTCCGATGCGTCTCCGACCGGTTGTTGCGAACCGGGCGACCATGATGGCGTGTCGTACGACGCCGGCTACGATTCCTCGCAACTGGCCGACGTGCCTGCCGAGGCCGCGGCGCTCTCGCTCGGCTGCGGCAATCCCGCTGCTCTGGCCTCGTTACGTCCGGGCGAGACCGTGCTCGACATCGGGAGCGGGGGTGGAATCGACGTGTTCTTCGCCGCCCGCCGTGTCGGGCCCTCCGGGCGTGCCATCGGTCTCGACATGACGCCTGCGATGATTAACCGTGCTCGTGCCTCGGCCGAATCTTCCGGCATTGCCAACGCCGAATTCCGGTTTGGGAACGCAGAGAAGATGCCTGTGGCAGACGGCGAAGTCAACGTGATCATCTCCAACTGCGTGATCAATCTGGCCGAAGACAAGGGCCGCGTGTTCGAAGAGGCGTTTCGGGTGCTCGCCTCGGGCGGCCGGCTGGCCGTCAGCGACATGGTGACCGATCGCTCGCTGCCGGCAGCTCTCCGCGCCGACCCTTCGCTCTGGGCCGGTTGCGTTCACGGCGCGCTGCCGGAGGGCGAATACCTGCGGCTCCTTCGTGCCGCCGGCTTCTCAGATGTGCACGCTGCGCGGACCCGCTCGGGCGGCCGCGTCGGCGACGTGGAGGTGTACAGCGTCTCGGTAACCGCGACGAAGCGGGCGACGCCGGCCGCTGTCTAGCTTCTGCGAGCGCACGCTCGCAATCGCGAGCGATAATTGGCTGTTTGGTGCCCGGCTGGGTCCGGCCGTCGAGTCGTTGGCGGCCGGACCCGGCTTTTCTGCTAACGAATTGCTAACGCAAACACAGTGTTGTTCTAACGAACGTGGTATACCGTTACCGGAAAGTGTTCATTCAGCGGTGAAGATGTCGCTCTTCGCCATCCCGCGTGCGTGCTGCATTTGGATGCAACGCATATCAAGCCGGAGGAATCGAAGTGTATAGAGGCCCATTTTCGGATATGCGCTGGGGGTTCCAGCAAGAAGCGCATTGGCGGCCCCCGACCGATGTTTACGAATCCGGAGATAGCGCAGTAGTGATTGTCGAAATCGCGGGTTTGCGCGAGGGAGACTTCGAGGTGACCCTGACCGGGCGTGCCTTGATCGTCACCGGAGAACGTCACGATCCAGGGTCCAGGCAGGCGTACCAGCAAATGGAGATCCGCTACGGGCGGTTCCGAACGCAGGTCTACCTCCCCTGGGCGCTCAATACCGATGACGTTCAGGTCGAATATCAGAACGGTTTTCTGAAAGTCGTTCTGCAGAAGGCCAAGACGCATCGCATTCCGGTAAAGGTGGTTCAGGAGCCGGATGCTGAGGAAAGAGGATAAGTGTAATGTCGAAAGTAGAGGACGTGAACGTTATTGAACTTGGGGATGTGTCCTTCCCTTCTGAACTGCCCATCTTGCCGCTGCGCGGCGTGGTCGTCTACCCCATGATGTGGCTGCCCCTGACGGTGGGCCAGGAGCGGTCGATCCGCCTGGTGGACGACGCGCTCATCGAAGCGGCCGACCGGCGCTTCATCGGGCTGGTCACCGCACGCGATCCCGAGGTAGAGGAGCCGTGTCCCGAGCAGATCTACGACGTCGGCACCGTGGCCGTCGTGCACCGGATGCTGCAGGCGCCTGACGGCACCGTCCGGCTGATCGTACAGGGGCTCGAGCGCATCCGCATCAAGCGCTATACCCAGGACGAGCCGTATCTGCGAGGCGGAGATCGAGCTGCTGCCCGACGTCGAGGAGGAGTCGCTGGAGCAGGAAGCGCTCATGCGCACGGCGCAGGAGCTCTTCCGCCGGCTGGTGTCGCTGGTGCCGCACATGCCGGAGGAGCTGGAGACGGCCGCGATCAACGCCACCAATGCTCGCCAGCTCGCCTACCTGATCGCGGCCAGCATCCGCATGGAGTCGGAGCAGGCGCAGGAGATCCTGGAGCTCGACCCTGTTCTGGAGAAGCTGCAGCGCCTGAACGGGTTCCTGAACAAGGAGCTGGAGGTGCTCGAGCTGGGCCGCAAGATCCAGACCGCAGGCCCAGGACGAGATGAGCAAGATGCAGCGCGAGTACTTCTTGCGCGAGCAGCTCAAGGCGATCCAGAAGGAGCTGGGCGAGGGCGACGAGCAGGAAGCTGAGATCCAGGAGTTCGAGCAGCGCATCGGCGAGGCCGGGATGCCCGAGGAGGCCGAGAAGGAGGCCCGGCGCGAGCTCGACCGGCTGCGCAAGATGCCCAGCCAGGCAGCCGAGTATAGCGTGATCAAGACCTACCTGGACTGGATGGTGAACCTGCCGTGGTCGAAGGCCACGCCGGACAACCTGGACATCGCCCATGCCCGGCAGGTGCTGGACGAGGATCATTACGGGCTGGAGGACATCAAGGAGCGCATCCTCGAGTTCCTGGCCGTGCGCAAGCTGCGCCTGGAGCGCAAGGACGAGGCGAGCGCGAAGGACCGGTGCACGACTATATCCGCCGCGAGCGCGAAGGCGTCATCCTCTGCTTCGTCGGCCCTCCCGGCACCGGCAAGACGTCGCTGGGGCGCTCGATCGCCCGCGCCATGGGCCGCAAGTTCATCCGGCTGGCGCTGGGCGGCATCCGCGACGAGGCCGAGATCCGCGGCTTCCGCCGCACCTACATCGGCTCGATGCCGGGCCGCATCATCCAGATCCTGCGGCGCGCTCGAGACCCGCAACCCGGTGTTCATGCTGGACGAGGTCGACAAGCTGGGCCGCGATTTCCGCGGCGACCCGGCATCGGCGCTGCTGGAGGTGCTGGATCCGGAGCAGAACGTCGAGTTCCGCGATCACTACCTGGACGTGCCGTTCGACCTGAGCCAGGTGTTCTTCATCACGACGGCCAACTGGCTGGATCCGATCCCGCAGCCGCTGCTGGATCGCATGGAGGTCATCGAGCTCTAGCAGCTACACCGAGGAAGAGAAGGTCAAGATCGCCCAGGGCTACCTGGTGCCGCGCCAGATCAAGGAGAACGGCCTGCGGCCGGGCGAGATCTCTTCGAGGAGGAAGCGCTGCGCCGGCATCGTCCGCGACTATACCCGCGAGGCCGGGGTGCGCAGCCTGGAGCGCCAGATCGGCTCGTCTGCCGCAAGGTAGCGCACCAGATCGCCGAGAAGGGCCCGGGCGATGCCGCCGGTGACCATCACGGCAGAGTCCGTGGCAGACCTACCTGGGCAAGCCGAAGTTCTTCACTGAAGTCGGCGAGCGGGTGGATATGCCCGGGGTCGCGACCGGTCTGGCCTGGACGCCGGTGGGCGGCGACATCATGTTCTTCGAGGCCACCCGCATGCCGGGCAGCAAGGGCTTCACGGTCACCGGCCAGCTGGGCGACGTGATGAAGGAATCGGCGCAGGCGGCTTTGAGCTGGGTGCGCAGCAAGGCCAAGGACTACGGCATCGAGGAGGACTTCTTCGCCAAGTCGGACATCCATCTGCACATCCCGGCCGGCGCGACGCCGAAGGACGGGCCCAGCGCCGGCGTGACCATGGCGACGGCGCTGGTCAGCCTGCTGACCGGCCGCCGCGTGCGCAAGGATGTGGCGATGACCGGCGAGATCACGCTGCGCGGCCAGGTGCTGCCGGTCGGCGGGATCAAGGAGAAGGTGCTGGCGGCCAGCCGGGCAGGGCTCACGACGTGATCCTGCCCGAGCGCAACCAGAACGACCTGGACGATATCCCGGAGGTGGTGCGAAACAAGATGACACTTCGTCTTCGCCGAGCGGGTGGACGAGGTGGTGGAGGCCGCGCTGATGCTGCCGGTACCCGAGCGACGACGCCATACCGGCCGAAGGTGCCGAAGCGGCGCCGGGCCGAAGCGGTCGCTAGCCCGAGCGACAGCATCGCGGCGGCTTGCTGCGAAGTGCCGGTCGATCCTGAGTCACTGCGATAGGGCGCCATGCGGGCGAGCACACTTGCCGATGGCATGTGATGCCGAACAGCGCCGCGATCTGGCTAACATGATGCGGCGTTGGCTCGTGCGATGATGGATATGCGGCAAGATTGTACGATTGCGACAGATAATGAACTGAGATAATTGACAAGGACGTGCAGTCTGATGGCGACAGTCAGTGGACTGTGGCCAGCGCCCCGCGTAGAAAGGAGAACACGTAGTTTTGTGGCAGATAAAAAAAGAATAACGAAAGGCCATGCGGATTGCCGAGGGCGAATGGCGGCGGGCGGACCTGCACCTGCACACTCCTGCATCGGCAGATTGGCTGGAGCCAGGTGTAACGTATCTGCAGTGGCTGCAGAAGGCGGAGTCCCGGGGGCTGGACATTGTGGCGATCACCGACCATAACACGGTGGAAGGGGTCGCCGCCTGCGGGCGGAGATTGAGCGCCTGGCCTGGTTGGAGGCCAACGATCGCCTGCGGCCCAGGAACGGCGCGATCTGGATGAGTATCGCCGCCTGGGCGACAAGATCTTGGTCCTGCCGGGATTTGAGTTCACCGCCACGTTCGGGTTCCACGTCCTGGGGATTTTTCCGCCCGAGACCCCCGTCCGCAAGCTGGAATTGCTGCTGCTGCGCCTGAACGTCCCCGTCGACCGGTTGGCCGAAGGCAGCACGGAGGTCGGCGCGACGGTCGACGTGCTGACCGCCTACCGGCTGATCCGCGAGGCCGGCGGCCTGGTGATTGCCGCGCACGTGAACAGCACGCATGGCGTGGCCATGCGGGGCCTGAGCTTTCGGCGGCCAGACCAAGATCGCCTTCACGCAGGACCCGAACCTGCATGCGCTGGAGGTCACCGACCTGGAAAGCACGCAGCCGGCGCGCGACGGCCAAGTTCTTCGACGGCTCCAAGCCCGATATCCGCGCCGGATGCACTGCATCCAGGGCTCGGACGCGCACCGGCTGATGCGCGATCCGAAGGACAAGAACCGGCTGGGCATCGGCGACCGGGTGACCGAATTCCTGCTGCCCGAGCTGTCATTCGAGGCGCTCAAGACGGTCTTCGAGGGCGACGACTTCAGCCCGTGTCACGCCGTTCCGGCCGGCCTCGGCCGAGCCGTTCGATCACGTCCAGGCGGCGCGCACAGCAGGGCAACACGATCGTGCAGGCGTTCCATGAGAGCATGACGAGCAGCGGTGGCCGCCTGAACAAGGTGCTGGCCGACGTGGTGGCGCTTCGCCAACACCCAGGGTGGCACCGTCTATGTGGGTGTCAGCGCGGTCACGCAAGGGCGCAGCCAGCGGGCGTGGAGAATCCCGATGACGCGGCGACGTCGTTGCGCCAAGGAGATCGAGCGGCAGATCACGCCGCCGCTCGAGGCGCGGGTGGACGTGGTGCAGAGCCAGGGTGCGTCCATCGTGCGCGTCATCGTGCCGAATGGACAGACAAGCCCTATGCGCTCGGGCAGACGCGCATCTACGTGCGCCAGGAGGGCGAGACCAACGAGGCCGTGCGCGACGAGATCGTGCAGCTGGTGCTTGGACCGCAGCAGCACAGGCGGCGCAGTCGCCAGCCGTGGCACCGGAGCGGGACGCGAGGGTGGGCGCGAAAGCCGCATCGTGGCCGGCCCGGCGTTCAGACGCAGCCGCAGCCACAGCCGGTAGCCGCTCTCCCGCAGCCGGCGGCGCCGGCGCAGGCCGCGAGGCAGGCGAGGCAGGCGGTCACGGGCATGGCACGGAGCGAGATCTCTCTCAGCCCGGCATCGGCGTCGAAGTGCTCGCGAGTGACGAGCGCAACGGGGGCACGCGACTTCAGCATCCGCGACCTGCGTAACGGCAACGTAATCCACAACGTCAGTCTGGCCTCGGCCCGCAAGCTGTGGAGCTATGCCATCAACCAGTACCTGACCAACCCGGTCGATGCCGAGCAAGGTGACCTGGAACGGCGACATGGGTCTGTGGCAGGTAGCACGCCGGGCGAAGAAGCTGCGCTATGACCTGGTCCTGCGCCAGGCCGACGGGGGGATGCGGGTGTTCTACGGCGTAACCGCCGACGGCATGGCGGGGCCCTGGCAGCAGTTCCTGAAAGAAGAGGACCGGGCCGAGTAAGCTGGTTCGGAAGCGGACATAGCGGGCGTCCACGACAACGCCGTGGCCACGGATCGTGCAACCTGCGTTCTGATGCTGTCGGAGTCGTAGGACGCTTCGCGTCTGCCGGCGGGCGGCTTCTACATCAGGTAAAAGATCAGGATGACGACGAAGCACGAACAGGGCAACGTCGATCTGCAGCGGGCGGTCCTTCAGGACAGCACGACGTCGGGCGGATCGGTCTCGCCGCTGACGTGGATCAGGTAGAGGTAGCGGAACAGCCCGTACAGCACGAACGGGATCGTCAGCATCATGGCGTGGTTCGGCGGCAGGTTGGGCGCCGAGAAGGTGTAGAGCGAGTAGGCCATGATCGTGGTCGACGCTGACCAGCGCCAGCATCTCGTCCAGGAAGCGCAGGTTGTACTCCTGCAGGATAGAGCGAGTGTTGCCGCTGCTTTCCTTCATCAGCACGATCTCCTGGCGCCGCTTTGCCCAGGGCCAGGAACAGGGCAAGCAGGACGATGCAGACGTAGATCCAGGGCGAGAAGCGCTCGGCGTCGACGACCACGACGCCCGGCGGCCACGCGCAGCACGAAGCCGGCCGCGATGGTCAAGACATCGACGATGACCATGTTCTTCAGCCACAACGAGTAGGCGATCATCAGTACCAGATAGCCGTACAGCACGCTCGGACAGACGGGACCCAGCCACAATGCCACCGGCAGACAGGCGACAACCAGTGACCGCGGCGCCCACCTGGGCTACCCGCGGGCTCAGAGCGCCAGACGCCAGCGGACGGCTGCCGCTTGGTGGGGTGCTGACGGTCCTTTTCGATGTCGACCAGGTCGTTGATGATGTAGACCGCGCTCGAGATCAGGCAGAACAGCACGAAGGCGGCTGCGGTGCGCAGGAAAGGAACCGGCTCTAACAGCTTGCGATCGAAAACCAGCGCGCCCAGACGAAGACGTTCTTCGTCCATTGCTTGGGACGCATAGTCCGCACGAGCGGCCGCAGTTGGGCTGCCAGGCTCATGTTTGCCACTGCGTGCGTGCGCTCAGCCATCCGACTCTGCTCCTCCTGCATCTGTTACGCCACCTCCCTGCGCCGGCGGCTCTGTTCTTCGTGCTCCGGGCACAGTGCCGGATCATACCGCGTGGGGGAGATACCGTCAACTCACATTACGTAATGATCTGCGCAGAGCTGATCGCCCAACCGGCGGCCTTTGCGGGCATATGCCCGTTCTTGACGCCCGCTGCCCCGCATCCTATACTGGCGCAAAAGGCCGGTTTTTCCCCGTCTGTTCCCCCCTGGGTGGTTGCGCAAGGAGGATGTCATGCACCGCAGCAAAGGTAGTTGTGCCGTCGCGCTCTGGCTCGCGGTCGTGGTCCTGCTGGCCGGCGCCCCGGGCGCCGCTGCGTTCGATCCCGGTGGCGGACCGACGCTCTATGATCGCGAGCTGATCGTAAACGGCACGTTCGAGGGCAACGCCGGTACTGCGGACGGGACAAGCTACGTGCTACCTCTTGGCTGGAACCTACCCGGGGATGTCGTTGGCCATCCTTCGGTCGTAGTGTACGGCGCCTCCGGCGGGTTCCCTGGGGCAGCGGACCCGGGTCCGGCCATTCGGGGCACTAACTTCGCCGCAGGCGGCCCCAACAGCGCCGCATTGGGTGACTACTCCGCCAGCAGCATCCGGCAGACCATCAACCTTGTGACCATCTCCGGGGATATCGAGGCCCAGAAGGCTCGCTTCCGTGTCCAGGGCTGCCTCGGCGGCTTCACGAGCCAGGGCGACAAAGCCAACATCGTGGTACGCTGGCTGAAGGCGGATGGGACGCAGATGGGCTCCCAGACGTTGGCGGGGCCAACGCCTGCACAACGAGGAAACCAGACCGGGCTGTGGTGCAGCACGTTCGAAGGGTTGATCCCGTACGGTCTGCTGATTACGCAGGCCCGGGTGAGCGTGGAGTTTACCAGGTCAGGTGCGCAGTATTCGTACAACGACGGCTACGTTGACAACGTCAGCTTCAAGGTGATGCCTCGTGGGGCGCAAGACCTTTCTCCCGCTGACGAAACGCGCGGGAGCCGCTCCCGCAGCGCCGAGCGCGCTGGCGGCGGCCGCTGCATCTCCGACCCGCATTGACCTGAGTTGGACCGACAACTCCACCGACGAGACCGGGTTCCAGATCGAGAAATACGCAGGGGTATGGGGCGTCATCGCGACGGTCGGCCCCAACACACACGGGTTCATCCAGAGCGATCTCGCCCCGGCGTCCGGCCCGCACACCTATCGGGTGCGAGCGGTCAACGGCTACGGCCCATCGAGCTACAGCAACGAGGCGAGCCGTTCCACTCCCGCATACACCGCCATCCTGGTGGCCCCGACCAACTTGAGAGCGGAACAGATCACCGATTCGTCGGCATTCATCCGGTGGAACGATAACTCCAATAACGAATCCTACTTCGGATTCGAGCAGTTGTCGCTGTGCGGCGGGCAGCAGTGCTGGGTTCAGCTCGCAGCCATGGCTCCAGACGCAGTCAGCGTAACGGTAACCGGCATGGCGGCGAACTCAATCTACAATTTCCGCATTCGCGGGTCAACCCCAGTGGGCAGTCTGGCTACAGCAATATCCTGCAGGTGACCACGCTGAGCAACACCACCAGCGTCGCGTTCCAGAACAACAGCTCGCACCCGATCGTTTACCTGGAGGTGGACGGGGTGCAGTACTTCACCGCCAGCCCCATGGGCCTCATGTCCGGGCAAGTATTTGAGATCCCGCTTATCGGCAGGCGCGCACAGCTACCGCGCCGGCAACGGCTTCTGGCAAGACAACAACAACCGCGCCGTGATGTACTGGCAGTGGGACAACTTCACACTCACCTCCGGCCAGCAGCTGACGATCCCATTCAACGACCCGAGTATCCAGCAGTTGATGACCGATTTCTCGAGTCGCGCATACTGGGAAGGAATGTACTGGACGGGGAACCCGGTCATGCCGCACAATGCCGCTTTCTGCTTCCAGAGCGACGGCAGCTACCGGTATTACGTGGACGGGCGGCAGCAGGGCACGGGCAGCTACAACCTGGGGAGCCGCGGCACGTACTTCACGACCTTCAATGTGACCGGCCACGTCAGCTCGAGCGGAATGCTGTACGAACCGTACGGCATGTTTGACATGAAGAATGGTCCGGCCGACTGGCGTCAGATTACGTACCAGCGCGATGCCCTGCACCCGAACTGGTGCCCGTAGCGCCGGGCAAGCACTACAGCAATTGCGAAGCGGGCGGCGACGCCAACCCGGACCGCGACGCGAGGTAGGGCCGGCGGCAGGTTCTGTGCCCAGGCGACGAGAAGGGCGAGGTGAAGCGAATGCCATCCGGCGCGCCAAAGATGCGACTGGACGAACTGCTGGTGAAGCTCGGCCACGCCGAGACGCGCTCGCAGGCGCAGAGGCTGATCCTGGCCGGCGAGATCCTGGTGGGAGACGAGGTCACAGACAAGCCCGGGCGGACGTTCGCCGTCGACGCCCCGATTCGCGTCCGCCGGCCGCTCCGGTACGTGAGCAGGGGCGGGCTGAAACTGGAGGCGGCGCTGGGGGCGTATGGCATCCGGCCGGATGGTTGGGTCTGCGCCGACATCGGCGCCTCTACCGGCGGTTTCACCGATTGTCTGCTGCAGCACGGCGCCGCGCGCGTTTATGCGATAGACGTTGGCTACGGGCAGCTGGCGTGGTCGCTGCGGCAGGATCCGCGCGTTTCGGTGCTGGAACGCGTCAACATCCGTCACCTTGAGACGCTGCCAGAACTCGTCCAGATCGCGGTAATTGACGTATCGTTCATCGGGTTAGGGCTGGTGCTCCCGCGTGCCCGGACGCTTCTCGCCGCGGGTGGCCAGGTTGTCGCCCTGGTGAAGCCCCAGTTCGAGGTGGGGAAGGGACAGGTGGGCAAAGGGGGCGTCGTCCGCGACCCGAGGCTGCATGCCGCCGCGATCGAGAACGTCGCCATGCAGGCTCAGGAGATCGGGCTGGCGTTCGCCGGCGTGCTTCGCTCTCCGATCACCGGACCCGCCGGGAATGTCGAGTTTCTGGCCTGGCTGCGTCTGGATCTCGCGCTCGGCGCCGGCGCAGCAGATCCAGTCCTGGATCGCAGATGTCACGACAAACAGTGCCTAGCTCGCTGCTCGATTAAGGGGCCTGCCGTATGACCGTACAGCTGACCGCGCGCCGGAATCGCCGGCCGTTGCTCGTCTTGGCGATGCTGCTGCTGGTGCTGCTTGCGCTCTACAGCGCGCGCGGCGGGCTCTTCCCGTACATCTTCGCTCTCGTGCTCGCGTATCTGCTGCTGCCCGCTGTCAATTTCGTCGATCGGAACATCGCGAGCGAACGAGACGGCGGATCCCGCGGGGTATCTCGATCCTGGTGGTGTACCTGCTCAGCATCCTTGTCATCAGCCTCTTCGTGCAGATGGTGGCTCCGGTTGTGACGCAGCAGTTCGGCTCCCTGTGGGAGAACCGCGAGGCTCTGCTCGGACGCACGCAGGAACTGGCCGAACAGGGGCTGGGCTGGTATAGGGCAAATTTCCCGGAGCAGCTTCAGGCTCAGATCGATACGTCGCTCGAGCAGGCCGGCGCGGCTATCGCCGGCGCAGTGCAAAACGGGGCGATGCGAACGCTGGGAATTGTGACCAACACGGTCAGCTTTCTCCTGGGCATGATCGTGATCCCGTTCTGGCTCTTCTACGTGCTCGCCGACCAGCCGCGCTTCATGCTCGCGATCCGTCGTCGCCTCCCCGCAAGCGTCGCACCCGACGTGCTGAATATCTTCCGGATCGTCGATGCGATCATGGGGGCATACATTCGAGGACAGTTGATCCTCTGCGTGGTGATTGGCCTGGCGGCAGCGATCGGGCTCACCCTGCTGGGGGTGCAGTTCGCGGCGGTCCTCGGGGTCTTCGCAGGTATGCTGGAATTTATCCCGTTTCTCGGTCCGATACTTGGGGCGATCCCGGCCGTCATGGTTGCGACGATCCAGAGCCCTACACTCGGGTTGTACACCCTCATCCTGTTCATCGCCATCCAGCAGGTAGAGAACGTGTTCCTGGTGCCGCGCATCTCCGGGCAGGCGGTTGAGCTTCATCCCGCAATAATCATGGTGGTGTTGGTGCTGGCGAACGAGCTGGCAGGGCTGTGGGGGATGCTGGTCGCGGTACCGTTCACGGCTATTCTCCGTGACGTCTTTCGCTATGCGTACCTGCGGCTTGGGGAAGAACCGCCGTCTCCCGAGGCGGCGATGGCGCTCGTGCGCGGTCCCCGCCGGCCGAAGGTAGCTATCCCGCGGCCTGAGTGACTGTGACGCCGATCGTTTCGAGCGACTCCCGAACAAACGCCGCCGCCTCATCCATCTCCGCCGTCCCCGCCTCGTCCCGTGCCGTCAGCACCACGAAGACGTGGTCGTCCCCGACGCCGTACGCCTGCGCGCGTGACTTGACGTAAAGCCGGGGATACCGCAGGGCCGCAGTATTGATGGCAGCGGCGATCAACTGACTCGTCGCGGGAGTCGGTGGTCAGGGTCCGCTGGGCGAACAGCGCCCGCCGGTAGGAGCTCGGCCAAACGGGGGGATAGTTCTTCCGTGAAGATTGCCTTCATTTCTTCCGGTACGCCGGGCAGAAGGGCAATGATTGCCTCGCCTTCGCGTAGCCAAATCCCGGGAGCGGCGCCGGCGCTGTTAGGAAGGGGCTCGGCGCCGGCCGGGCAGCACGGCCATCTTGAGTCTCTCGGGCGTCAACCTGGCATCCCCGACTACTTCATGCTCGTGCATCCGCCGGTAGAACCTCTCGACCCAAAGCCGGGCAGCGGGGTGTTCGTGTAGTGACTCAGCTAAGAGCGCCGCTACCGGGCGACGGTGAGGTCGTCTGAGGTGGGACCCAACCCGCCGCACGTGACGAGGACCGCCGTACCGCGCTCGAGCGCAGCGCGCACGGCTCGCCGATCTCGTCTGGCGTGTCGGGCAGGACCGTGACGCGCATTGGCCGGTGCGCCGAGAAGGGCGAATTGCCGGCAGAGCCAGTGAGCGTTGGTGTCGAGCACGTCCCCCTGGAGCACTTCGTTCCCGATGGACAGTAGCTCGACACGCATCTCACCGGTCATCTGCTTCTTGGAGTCTGGGGAGGCGGTCAGTCTTCGCGATTGGGCCTGATCCCCATGAATACCTGCGGTCCGGCGAGCGTACGCAGGATCTTCTCGGGTTCGATCCAGCGCATCTGTTCGTGCAGCTGGCGCGGGGTGAGCGGCTGGTTGCCGTTGAGCAGGAAGATGCGGAACACGTTGGTGATCAGCGGGTTGCTTCGATTGCATGAATTCCGGGCCTGGTCGCGCACTCGCTGCGCAGGCACTGGATCAGCGCATCGGCTTCCGCACCTCGGCCGTCTCAGGATCGACCCAGTCCACCGATTCGGTGTTGCGGTGGTCGGGGAAGCGCGCCTGGCACTCGGCGCACAGTTGGCCGCGCACGGCCACGCGGATGTCTTTGCCGTTCGCCTTCCACCAATCGTAGTCCACGTTGAACGGCGTATCGAGGGTCGGCCGTGTCCACTTGGTTGGCATCGCTACTCTCATCTCGTTGGTGGCTACGCTTCGGCGGCCAGACGGTAGAAGCCGTCGCCGGCAGCCTGGATTCGCTTGTCGGCGATCATGGCGGCGAAAATCGGGCCGGGCGGCACCGGCGAACGACGTTGACGGCGCTGTAGACCGTCTTGGCGTGCACACTGCCCTGCTGGCTCAACCCGGCCAGGTCCACTAAGATCTGGTACACGAGCTGGCGGAGCGGGCATGTCACGGTAGATTCGCTGTCCTGGCGCAGTCTGCTGCACGGCATCGTTGTCTTCGACGCCGATGATCACCTGCTCGTCGTACTCGCACGAGACGGCCTGTTTGCGCATCTGGAAGTCCAGCCGGTTCTCATCGACCACCTGCGCCATGCGCATCCACTCCCGGCGCATGCGCTTGGGGCGGAAGTCGACCACGATCTCGCTGGGGTCCTCGCGGCGCTCGAGCACGATGTAGGCGCCGGCCGGCAGCTTGTGCTGGTCGAACCACGGGCGCAGACCGGCCACATATCGCCCGCCGGGTACGACCCAAGCCGGAGAAGCGATTGCCCCAACGGCCGTCGATCAGGGTGACCATCGTGCGCTCGCCGTGCCCGAGTGGGAAGAAGCTGACCGAGCTGCGGCTGGTACAGCGGCAAGGTGCCGGAGATCAGGTGCGGGTAGGTGAGCAGGAGGGTCGTAGACGGGATCTGGCGCGTGGAGCGGCGTCGACGGCCTGGCTCTCCTCGGTCCACTCGTCGTCCAGCTCCCACTCGAGCTGCAGCAGCTCGACGCGTCATCGCATCGCGGTCGTATGGCACCGGCTCATAGCGCAGCAGCCTCCGGGCATAGCCAGCGCTTCGGGCGGCTCCAGACGGCGCAAGATACCAACGCCGATCTCGCCGAGTCCCACCTGGTCGAAGCGGCCATCGGCGGCCAGAGCGCTTTGCAGCGAGAAGGCCGCACTTCCGGCCTGATCTCCGAGGGCAGCTCCAGTTCGTGGAGCAGTACTGCGGTCTCCACCGGCTGGCCACGCATCTCGATCAGCGCCTCGGCGATGTTCAGGTGGCCAACGTGGACTTCGGCGAGCAGATCACGCAGGAGCCAGCGTCCTCGAATTCGGCAAACTGCTCCTGGTTTGGGCCAGCTGTTCTGCGGAGCGAGGCCGGCAGACTTGGCGGCGCCCGTGCCGAGCAATGTCTCAGGCGCTGCGACGTCGCCGCCGGCCAAAAGGTCGGGCGTATCGACGTTCAGCTTGTGGGGCGCCGAAAGGCCGGCGGCAAAGTTGCGCTGGGCGCCGGTCCGAGCCAAAGTCAACGGTGATGACATCGAACGCGCCGTACTCCGGGTTCTTGCCATCGCGAATCGCGGTCACCTCGCCCAGCCGGAAATCGAGCGCCGGGAAGAGGACCTTGTCACCAACTTCATAGTCGCATTGCTCGGGCTGAAACAGCTTGCCCTTGCCGCAGCTCAGAGCGGATCTCCGACTTCCTCGCGGCGAACGCGCTCCGCAACCACTGCTGCGGCCAGCTCGTGGCTGTTCACAGGTCTCTCTGATTCGAGAAGTTAGCTGCGCAGGAAGTCGACGTCATTACGGGGGAAGGGCGAAATCTTGCCAATATTCAGCGGTCTGTGTCTTGCGTTGAATCACGCGGGGCATCTCCTATGCGCGCCAAGGCTGTGTCTTCGGGCACGAAGTATAGCATCCCGGCACGGCATGAGCAAGTGGTTCTGCTTGCGTTTGCGCGCGATCTCTCAATCGTCCCTTGCTTCAACGTCGTGCTCGTCTTCCGGGTGCTCGACGTACACGTCTGAGGGATCCTCCTCGAGCAATTCCCGGGCATCGTCGACCCACTGTGGCGGTACCTGGACCTCTACCTTACCCAGGCCATCGACAGTCAGCCCCAGCAACTGGCCCAGGGGCTCGAACTTGAGCATCGCCGGCACGCCGGCGCTTTCAAGTTTGCCGCGGATTACCTGTGCGATCAGCATCCCTTGCGCTTCAAAAACCGTTACGGGTCGCTGGTCCGACGCGCCCTGGTCTCCGGTGTCTTCCGCCCTTCGCTCCTCGTCCATCTTTCGCCTCCCTTTCCCTTCACTGCACCGCGAACGATGCATCGGCAGGCATCCCCGGCTTGAGCTCCCCGAAACCTTCGCGGAGCCCTACCTTGACGGCGAAGACCAACCGGGCGCGATCGCGTTCCGTCTGCACGTTTTTGGGCGTGTATTCGGCGCGATCACCCACACGGTCAACGACGCCGGCGAAGCTGCGGCCGGGAAAGGCATCTGTCGTTACTATAACAGATGTGCCCAACTGGATCTGTTCCAGAGACTCCACCGGCACGTAAAGTACGAGCCTCAGGCTCGCAAGGTCGGCAATGGACAACAGCGCAGCGCCGGGCTGTGCAACCTCGCCGGGCGCTGCGCTGCGCGAGGTGACCGTGCCGCTGATGGGGCTGGAGATCGTGAGGCGCGATCTCTGCTTCCGCAGCAGATCGATCGCGGCTTCCGCCTGTGCCACCTGTGCCCCGGCAGCCGCGACTGCGCCCGGCCGGGGAGCGGCCAGGGTCGCGTCTCTTGCTGCCTGTGCCAGCGCCAGGGCGGCCTGCGCGCGGGTGACGCGTCCCTCCGCAAGATGCACAGAGGCATCCAGCGCAACAGGCCGGTTGCGAAGCGCTCTCAGTTGCGCCAACACCGACTGCGCGCCACGACTCTGCGCCTGGGCGGCGCGCAAAACGGCGCGCGCCGCGTCTACCTGCCTGTCGTACACCGCCCGCCGCGTCTTCTGCTCGTCGCTGCCCGGCGACTGCAGGCTTGCCTGCAGCACTTCGGCCAACTTCACCTGCGATTGCGCAAGATCGATGGCCACGCCCGCGCTCTGCGCCTGGGCGGCGGCGCCGGTGATCTGCGAGTCCAACTCTTGTGGCCGCGCTCGGAGCCCACGCTGATCATCTGCTGCCAGTTCAGCCGCCGCCAGAGCTGCCTCGGCCTGCCGCAGGCGCGCGCCGGCCATCGCTACCTCTTCGGGCCGAGGCGGAGCCGTCACGCGTGCCAGCGCCGCTCGCGCTGCGGCCAGCTGTGCCTCCAGCTGCGCCTGTCGCGCTGGAAGCTCCCCCTCGTCCAGCCGCACCAGCGTCTGCCCGGCGCTGACGTGATCCCCCTCGCGAGCGTCCAGGCTCACGATCCGCCCGGCGATCTCGCTGCTCACCGCCACCGTGTTGCTCTCGATAATTCCCGAGGCGCGAAGGGACTTTGCCGTCCCCGCAGGGCTTGAGGCGACTGTGGACGTCTCGCTGCCGGAGAAGAGGGCCCGCACGGGGACGCCGGCTTTGAGCCCGTCTTTCTCGGCCATCTCCAGCTTCACGGCAAATACGGTCTGCGCTCGCTCGGCTGCGGACTGCACATTCTTTGGGGTGAACTCCGCCTCATCGGCAATCCGAGCCACCGAGGCCGCGAAAACCTGCCGTGATGCCGAGAGGGTGGTTATCGTCACCGGCTCTCCGAGCCTCACGCTGCCCAGTTGTGGCTCCGCGACGTAGACGGTTGCGGTCAGCCGGGTGTCGTCCGCGATGGTCAGCACGGGCATGCCCGCCCCCACAACCTCTCCCGGGAAGTGAACAACGGACGCCACCATGCCCGCCGCCGGGCTGTAGACTGCCGCCTGTGCCGCCCGTGCGTGCAGAGCTTCGACGGCAGCCTGCGCGCCTGCCACGGCGGCTTCCGCCGCGGCGATCTCCTCAGGTGCTGCACCGGCCCGGAGCCGGTCACGCTCGGCCTCGGCTACAGGGATCGCGGCGCCGGCCACACGGTAGGCTCCTTCGGCAGCCCCGGCCGCAGCCCGTCTGGCAAGGGGATCGGACTTCTGCGCTCGCAAATCGGCCAGCGTCACGCGCGCCCCGGCCAGTGCCGCACGCGCGTTGTTGAGGCTTGCGTAGGCCGACCACACCCGGTGACCGGCCAGGTTCCACTGCAGGTACGCTTCGTCGCGGACGTTCCCGGGTGCGGTCACGTGAACGCTCCGTCCCGGCATGCCCGGAACCGGCACATCTGCTCCCTGCTCTGCCGAACCCACCATGCGTGCCCACAGCTGCTGCTCGAGATCCGCGGCCGCCGCACCGGACTCTGCCGCGGCCGTTTGCTCGACGAGTACCGCTACCTCGCTCTCGGCCCTGGCAATTCTCACGTCGAGGCTGTCGGGCGCATCGACGAGCGCCACGGCGTCCTGCCACTGGACGCGGGCGGCTTCGGCAGCCGCGCGAGCCTCGTCCACCCGGCGCTCCAGCACGGCGAGCTCGGCCGCTCGGGCGCCTGCGCGTGCATCCGCCAACTGCGCCCGGGCGAGTTCCAGCGCAGCCTCTGCCTGTGCGATTTCGGCGACGACAAGCGAAGTATCGAGTTCGAAGAGCAGGTCGCCGGCGGCGACGGTCTCGCCTTCGCTCACGGCCAGCGCGCGGATCCGCCCCGGCAAAATGCTGCTTACGAGGATCGATTCTGCCTCGAGCGTGCCATCCGCAGCCACTGCCGGCTCGAGGTCGTCACCGGGCAGCTTAATTCCCAGCCACGACCGCGCCTCTGCGGGCAGGCGCGCCGCAAACCACGGCATGACAGCGGCGAACCCCCCGCCGGTCGCGCCGTACCACGCCAGGCCGCCGACCAGAACGGCCACGATCAATCCGGCTGCAACGCGCTTGTACCCCAACGCCGCCAGCCTTCCTTTCTACCGGATTCGAGAGATAAAGACGTCTTCCAGCGAAGGCGGTATCGTCATGATACTCGCTGCCGGAGCGCCCGCGGCGAGCAGCAATGCCTCGGTTCGCCCGACCAGCTCACCGGCGCGCTCGGCGACTGCGTGGATCCGGCTGCCGTACAGCGCAACCTCTTCGAACAGCCCAGAGTCACGCAGGGCCGGGAGCGCCCGCTCGACGGCGCCACAATCGATCTCAAGCACCTGTCCCCGCATCTGCTGCTGCTTGATCTCGGCCGGGCTCCCTTCGGCGACGATGTTCCCACGGTGGATGAATGCCAGCCGCCCGCACTGCTCCGCCTCGTCCATGTAGTGCGTTGTCACAAAGATGGTGGTGCCGGCGGCGCCCAACTCATACAGCAGGTCCCAGAACTGGCGCCGCGAGACGGGATCAACCCCGGCCGTCGGCTCGTCCAGAAACAGAATCTCCGGTTCGTGCAGGATTGCCGCTCCCAGCGCCAGCCGCTGCTTCCAGCCGCCGGCCAGGTTGCGGGTCAACTCACGCTCGCGCCCCACCAATCCGGCCACCGACAGGGCGAATCGTTTCCGCTCCTCGAGCCGCCTGCCTTGAAGGCCGTAAGTGCGGCCGTAGAAGGTCAGATTCTCCTCAACGGTGAGGTCGCCGTACAGGCTGAACCGCTGCGACATGTATCCCGCCCGCTCTCGCACCATGGCCGTCTGTCTCTGGCAGTCGTAACCCAGGATCCGGGCGTGCCCGGAGGTGGGGGCCAGCAGCCCGAGCAGCATGCGAATGGTGGTCGTCTTTCCTGAGCCGTTCGGTCCGAGGAAGCCGAAAACGCAGCCACGATCCACGCTGACGGTGATGCCGTTCACCGCCACGAAGCGACCGAACAGCTTCGTAAGCCGCTCCGTCTCGACGGCGAGTGGCGCCGGGCCGTTCACCCTTGCCCTTCGCTGCGTTTCCGGATGAGCGACACGAACGCCTCCTCAACGCGCGGCTCCGCGGCCGCGATCTCCACCGGCCCGGCCCCCCTCGCTTCCATGAGTGCGCGCAGCAATGGGGCGGAGCTGACTCGATCCGCCACGAACACGTGCAGCGTGTCACCGTACGGCTGCACCTCGAGCACCCCGGGTGCCCCGTCCAGCGCTTGCCGCGCCGCACGCAGGTCACCGGCGCGCACTGCGAGCAGCTCGCCGGGCACATGCCGGCGCAGGCGGTCGGGCCGGTCGCACTCGATCATCCGTCCTTCGAACAGCAGTCCAACCTGGTTGCAGCGTTCGGCCTCATCCATGTAGGGGGTGGAGATGCAGATGGTCACGCCCTGGACGTGCAGCCCGGCGAGGATGTCCCAGAATTCGCGCCGGGAGACGGGATCGACGCCGGTGGTCGGTTCGTCGAGCAACACCACCCGCGGCTCGTGAACGAGCGTGCAGGCAAGGGCGAGCTTCTTCTGCATGCCGCCAGAAAGGGCGGCTGCACGGCGGTTGCGGAATTCGTCGAGGCGGGCGAAAGCCAGGAGCCGGTCGATCTGTGCGGCGCGCCGGCGCCCGCGGACCCCAAAGATCTCTGCGGTGAAGCTCAGATTCTCGATGACGGATAGATCGCCATACAGGCTGAAACGTTGCGGCATGTAACCGGCCAGCGTCCTGACCGCTTCGGCCTCGCGCCGGGTGTCGTGTCCCAGCACGGTAGCGCGTCCCGAGGTCGGCAGCATGACGGCCGCGAGGATGCGCATTGTGGTGGTCTTGCCGGCCCCATCGGGCCCGATCAGGCCGAATACCTGGCCCGCGGCCACTCGCAGGTCCAGCCCGCAGAGCGCCTCGCGCTTGCCAAACCGCTTGCGCAGCGCCTCCGTCTCGATCACCGTTCACCTCACCTCTTGCGATGGTACAGTCGTCCGCATGCGGTGTCAAACGGACCCGAGCCCGGCGCTCTTGCTGCCCGAGTCCGGCGCCAGCCCGACAACGCAGGAACAGCGGCAGAGAATCGACGCGCTGGCGTCGACTCGCCGGCGGCGTGACTCAAGACCTTCCCTTGCTACCATTCTTGCTGCTATAATGGCTTCCGGTGCGCACGCCACGTGGCGTGCGCTTTAGCGCGCAGGTTGTGATGGAGCGAGATATGCAGCCAGCGACCGAAAGACTCGAAGAATTGCGGCGGGCGATCCGGCATTATGCATACCAGTACTACGTGCTCGACGATCCGCAGCTTACCGATGCGGAGTACGATGCGCTGTGGCGCGAGCTGGTGGCGCTCGAAACGGCGAACCCCGAGCTGGTAACACCAGACAGCCCAACGCAACGCGTACAGGGCGCGCCCTCCGACCAGTTCGCCAAGGTGAGGCATCCCGTCCCAATTCTGAGCCTGGGTAATGCCTTCAGCCTGGACGAGCTCGCGGCGTGGCGTGAGCGGATGATGAGGCAATTGCCGCAATCGGCGCGTACGCAGGCCGAATACGTGGTCGAGCCGAAGATCGACGGGCTGACAGTGGTGCTCCACTACGAGCACGGCCGCTTCGTCCTGGGCGCCACCCGCGGCGACGGGGAGGTGGGCGAAGACATCACCCCCAATCTGCGGACCCTCAGGGCGCTTCCGCTGCGCATCCCGACCCAAACCGGCGGCCCGCTGCCGCCCGCACGCCTGGTTGTGCGCGGTGAGGCTTACACGCCGGTGGCCGATTTTCGCGCCTACAACGCGCAGCAGGAGCTGGCCGGCGAACGCACGTACGCCAACCCCCGCAATTTCGCCGCCGGATCGCTCCGCCAGCTCGACCCGCGCATCACTGCGCTCCGCCCGCTTCGTCTCTGGGTATACCAGATCGCGATCCTGGAAGACGGCAGTCAGGCGGCGCCGGCAAGCCAGTGGGAAACCCTCACGTACCTGCGCGACATGGGGTTTCCCGTCGCGCGCAGCTACATCTTCTCAGATTTCGACCAGGTGGTAGCGCTTTGCGACACGTGGGGCGATACTGAGCGCCCGAAGCTGTCCTATGAGGCCGACGGGCTGGTAATCAAGGTCAACGACGCGGCGCTGCAGCGCCGCCTGGGTTTCGTGGGCAAAGATCCACGTTGGGCCGTCGCGTACAAATACCCTCCGGAAGAGGGTATCACGCGCGTCAGCGACATCAAGGTAAACGTCGGGCGCACAGGGACGCTTAACCCATATGCGGTCCTGGAGCCCGTGCAAATTGGCGGCGTGACCGTCTCGGCTGCAACATTACATAACGAGGATTACGTCCGCGAGAAGGATATCCGGATCGGCGATACTGTGGCCGTGAAGCGTGCCGGAGAGGTAATCCCCCAGGTGCTCCGGCCGATCGTCGAGCTGCGGACGGGGAACGAGGTCCCGTGGCAGATGCCGGCGAACTGCCCGGCATGCGGCCAGCCGGCGGTTAGACTGCCGGGGGAATCGGCGACCTACTGTGTCAACAGCGCCTGTCCCGCACAGCTGGTGCGCGCCGTCGAGCACTTCGTGGGGCAGGCGGCGATGGACATCCCGAGCTTTGGCATCCGGCAGGCGGAGCAGTTCGTACGCCTGGGATGGATCGTCGATCTTGGGGATATCTACCATCTGGATGCCGCCCGGTTGCTCGAGCTGGAAGGATATGGCGAGAAGCGGGTGACGAACCTGATCGACGCGATCGAGGGGTCGAAGAGTCGACCGCTGTGGCGGCTGGTCGCCGGTCTGAATATCAAAGGGGTCGGCCAGGTAGTGGCGGAGACCCTTGTGAACCATTTCCGGTCCCTGGATGCGCTTGCCAACGCATCGCCCGCAGACCTGGCCGGTGTGCCGGGCATCGGGCCGGTGTTGGCAGAGAGTGTCGCCAAATGGTTCGCGCAGGAACCGAACCGGCAGCTGATCAAGAAGCTGCAGGCGGCGGGTGTCCGCACGCAGGACGAGCAGCAGGAGTCAGACTGCAGCATCGGACCGGCTCGAGGGACTTACGTTCGTGATTACCGGCACTCTTCCCACCCTGAGCCGCGACCAGGCCAGGGAGATCGTGCGTGCACACGGCGGCAAGGTGACAGACTCCGTCAGCAAGAACACCGACTATGTCGTCGCCGGCGAAAGCCCGGGCAGCAAACTGGCGCGGGCGCAGCAGTTAGGTGTGAAGGTTATCGACGAGGCCGCGCTCCGAGCGCTGGCGAATGAAGCATAAACAGATCGAGCGAAAGGACTACATAGCCCAAGATGGCGCAACAACCTAAGGTGCAGATCCAGTGCCCCAATTGTGGCACTCCCATTCAGGCCACCGTCAATTCCATTGTCGACGCACAGGCGACACCTCAACTGCGAGATGCCCTGCTGAGCGGGCAGCTGAATGTCACCCAGTGTCCCAACTGCAAGCAGCCGGTGGCTATGGAGACGCCGTTGGTCTATCACGACGCCGCGGCCGATTTCCTGGGCGTGTATCTGCCCCCGCAGATGAACTTGCCGGAGATGGAGCGTCAGAAGCTGATCGGCTCGATGACGCAGGCTCTGATGAACGCACTCCCGCCCGAGCAGCGGAAGGGCTACTTCCTCAACCCGCGCCAGTACATCAACCGCCAGACCTTCATGGACGCGATCCTCGGCACCCTGGGGATCAGCCAGGAGGAGCTGGACCGGCAGCGCAAGAAGATGAAGCTGCTCGAGCAGGCGCTGGTGATGGCCGACGATCCGAAGGGGCTCGATATCCTCGTGCGGGGCAACGATGCGCAGATGGACTACGAGTTCTTCCTGATTCTCGGCAATTTGATCGAGGAAAGCTCGGCTTCGGGGGAGCAGGGCGCATCAGACAGGCTGGTGGAGCTTCGAACGCGGCTGATGGCGCTCACGAGCTGGGGGAAGAAGGCCGCGCGCCAGGAAGAGGCGGTCAACGGGCTGCGCGAGGTCAAGAACGCCGACGAGTTGCTGGAGCGGATTGTGGCCGCCGACCCGGACCAGGTGGATGCGATGGTCGTCGCCGCCCGCGCCGCGCTGGACTACGGCTTCTTCCAGAAACTCACCGAGCGCATCGACGCAGCGTCGGGAGCGGAGAAGGACCGGCTGAAGCGCACGCGTGATCGCATGCTCGAGCTGACCGAGCAAATGGACGAGGCCACGCGGAAGCAGCTCAAGATAGCGTCGGATCTGTTGCGAGACCTGCTTCAAGCGGAGAACATCCGCGGCATGGTGCGGGAACGCGCCGCTGAGATGGACGAGGCGTTCATGACGGTGCTTTCACTGAACCTGCAGGAGGCGCAGAAGCAGAACGCTCGGGGCGTCGTGGAGCGGCTTGAGATCATCAACGACGAGATGTCTGCCATGGTCGAGGAGAGCCTGCCACCAGAGATGCGTCTCATCAACGATCTGCTGCGCGCTCGCTATCCCGACGGCACGCGGGCGCTTCTCAAACAGCACCAGCCTGAGCTCACCTCCGAGTTCCTGGCCCTGATGGCGGAGATGGCGGACGAATTGGGCGAGCGCGAAGAGAGCGGAGAGACGGCCAAGAGGCTGCGAGACATTCGCGCGCAGGCGATGTTGGTAGTCTGAGCGTATGAACGCAGAGATCGTCACCTCGGGTACCGAGCTGTTGCTGGGCGAGACGGTGGACACGAACTCCACCTACATTGCCCGGCAGCTGCGGGACATCGGCGTCAACCTGTACTATAAGACCTCGGTCGGCGATAACGTCGAGCGGATGGCGCTGGTGCTTCGTCATGCGCTGGAGCGCTCCGATCTCGTCATCACTACGGGGGGACTTGGTCCCACGGTAGACGACGTGACGCGTGATGCGGTGGCGCTGGCTACCGGCCGGCCACTGGCGCTTCGCCCGGAGTGTCTGGAGCAGATCGAGGCGATATTCGCCCGCTGGCGCCGTCCGGTGGGCGAGAACAATCGCAAGCAGGCGTACCTGCCCGGAGGGTTCGCTTCCCATCTTGAATCCGGTCGGTACCGCGCCGGGTTTCATCGTCGAAGTCGGAGACAAAGCAATCATCGCCCTGCCCGGCGTCCCGCGCGAGATGGAACACCTCATGCAGAGCGCGGTGCTGCCGTATCTGCGAGACCGCCTGGGCGCCGAACAGGTCGTGATCAAGGCGAAGGTGTTGCGCACTGCCGGCCTGGGCGAGAGCTGGATCGACGAGCGAATCGACGCGCTCGATGCGCTCGGCGAACCCAACCGTGGGGCTTGCCGCACATTCTGGCATCGTCGACGTGCGCATCACGGCACGAGCCGGCGACGAGCAGACGGCCGATGCGATGATCGCGGAATTCGAGGGGCAGGTGCGCGAGCGCCTGGGCCTGTATGGTGTGTACGGCACGGGTGAGGAGCGGATCGAGGACGCAGCCGCGACCGCGCTGCGACGTGCAGGCGTCCGGCTGGCTCTGGTTGAGAGCGCCACGGCGGGGGAGATCGGCAGGCGTCTGTCAAATGCGCCGGACGGCAGCGAAATCGTCACCGCGTGCTCACTCTGTCGCCGGCCCCGAAGCCTTGTGCGACTTGCTTGGGCTGTCGCCTGCCGGTCTTGCCGAGTTTGGCTGGGTGAGCCAGATGGCGGCGGCGCAAGCCGGTTATGCGCTGTGCGACACGTACGAGGGATGGTGGGGCGTGGCCGTGCTGGGCGACATGCAGTCAGCGGATGACGTGTACGGACAGCAAGTCGGCGAAACCTGGGTGGCCGTCGCCACTCCCTCGATGACCGAGGTGCGCCACTATCCTTACGGCGGGCAGGGGACGCTGGCTCCCGGATGGGTAACGTTACGCGTGCTGGATCTGCTGCGCCGCCTGGCACTGCAGCGTATCGCCGAGCGCGACGCGGCCGAGCGGGCGGAGCCGGGTCCGTGCTCGTGACCGGCGGAGCACTTGAGAGCGGGAGGACAGATGGCCGAACGTAAGCGCTTCAATCTGGAAACCGTCGAGGTGGAGAACCCGGACGGGCTCAACTTCGTGCTCGGACAAAGCCACTTCATCAAGACGGTGGAGGACCTCTACGAGGCAGTCGTGAGCAGTGTGCCCGGCGCCAAGTTCGGGCTTGCTTTCTGCGAGTCGTCCGGCGAGGCGCTGGTGCGCTCGGCGGGAACCGATGCGGCCCTGCGAGGGCTGGCGGAGCGCAATGCGATGGCGATTGGGGCCGGGCACAGCTTCATCCTCTTCCTGCGCGATGTCTTCCCGATCAACATCCTGAACGCCGTCAAGCTCGTACCGGAGGTCGCCAACATCTTCTGTGCGTCGGCGAACCCGGTCCAGGTGATCGTGGCCGAAACCGAGCAGGGCCGCGGCATCATGGGGGTCATCGACGGGGTGAAGCCGCGCGGCATCGAGGACGAGAGCGGAATCGCCTGGCGCACCGGCTTCCTGCGCAAGATCGGGTATAAGGCAGCCTGAGAGGGGCGTTCGAAACGGCGCGCGGCGCGGCTCGCTAGCGTCTCCGGCGTGCCAGCAAGATCATGCGCGGGCTGTCGCTGCCGTATCCGGAGCCGTCGAAGTCGCCGTAGACGTCTTCCAACGCGTACCCTGCCCGGTGCAGCAGCAGCTCGGCTTCCGGCAGCCATAGGTAGCGGATGTCGTAGGTCACGGTCGTCCGCCGCAGCTCCCCACCCGGCAGCACCAGGTCGTACAACATCGAAGCGTGGATCATCTGAAGTGCGGGCTCCGCAACCCGGATGAACTGCTTCATCACCGTGCCGCCCGTCTCAGCATCGATCCAGCTGCGGTCGAACTGCACCTGCCCATCGAGCGCGGCCAGCTCGGCCACGTCCGGATTGAACAGATCCAACAGCAGCAGCCCCCGGTCGTCGAGGCTGTGGCGCCAGTGATGCAGAGCGCGCAGTTGCTGCCGCTGGCTGAGCAGGTGCATGAAGGTATTCATGGCACAGAAGGCCAGCCCGTACGGCCCACCCAACTCGGCGCGTTCGAAGTCGCCCTGTACCAGCCGCACCTGCCGGCTCGCGCCGGCCGCCTCCACCCTCAGCCTCGCCAGCTCCAGCATCCGCGTGCTCAGCTCGACCCCCGTCACCGTAAAGCCGGCCTGGGCGAGCGGGAGCAGCAGCCGCCCCGAGCCGCATCCGAGCTCCAGAATGTCTCCTCGCCCGGCGCGCAGCAGCGAGTACAAGCGGTAAATCCTCGTTGTAACCCTCATAGTCGGCATCAAAGAAGCGCGCTGCGCGGTCTCCCTCGCCGGGACCGAAACGGGCTATCGATTCGGGATCCATACGACCTCCTGGCTAATCCATCGGAAGCACGCTTGCTTGTGTCTGCCTCCCCTCCATGCTATCATGAAGCGCGTGACCAATGAAGTGCAAGTTCGGATCATTCGTAGCGCGCGCCGGGTGCGGACGGTTTCTGCCCGTCTGGTCGACGGAGGCGCTGTACTTGAGATAGCCGCGCCGGCACGGGCGACCGACGAGGAATTGGCGCCCATTATCGAGCGCTTGCGCAAGCGGATGGCGGGGCGCGCGGTTTCCAGCGACGCCGGTCTGGAAAAGCGGGCTGGAGAGCTGAGCCAAAGATACCTGGGCGGGCGGGCTCAGCCGCACAGCATCCGCTACGTCGACAACCAGCACCGGCTCTTTGGCAGCTGTTCCACGTCAACCAGGGAGATACGCATCTCCTACCGGTTGGCAACGATGCCCGAGTGGGTCCGAGACTATGTGATCCTCCACGAGCTTGCCCATTTGCTCGAGGGGAACCACGGGCCGCGTTTCTGGTCTCTGGTGAACCGCTATCCAAAAACCGAGCGCGCACGTGGATTCCTGATGGCGACCGGCTTTGACAGTGGCGAAGACGGTGGCTCAGACGAAGACTTGACGTAGCCGGCAGACAAAACTGCGAGACGAGGAAGACGTATTGGCTAAGTTCTATTACGGTGGGCAGGCAGTGCTGGAAGGGGTGATGATGCGCGGTCGCAACCAGATGGCGGTCGCGGTGCGGGCTCCCGATGGCCAGATTGTCATGCATGAGGAGCCGCTGACGGCGGCGATCTACACGCAGAAATGGGGCCAGTGGCCCTTCATCCGCGGGATGCGGATGCTCTGGGACGCCCTGGGGCTGGGTATGCGGGCCCTGCTCTGGTCGGCGCGATGTGGCGCTGTGCGAGGAAGAGGACGTGAAGTTCGAGGGTCCGGTCGCCTGGACCACAGTGGCGTTCTCTTTGGCGCTGTCAGTGGGGCTCTTTTTCCTTCTGCCCACGCTGGCGGCCGAGTGGCTGGCGCCGGCCGGGACGAACGGGCTGCTCTCGAGCGTAATAGAGGGCGTTGTTCGCCTCGGGCTGTTCCTGCTCTACCTCTGGGGCATCGGCTTCATGCCCGACATCCGGCGGGTGTTCGCCTACCACGGCGCCGAGCACAAGACGATCAATGCCTACGAGGCCGGGCGCCTCGCTCGAACCCGACTCCGTGGCCCGCTTCTCCACGGCCCACACCCGCTGCGGCACCAGCTTCCTGCTTTCGGTGATGGTGATCTCGATCGTGGTGTTTGCGCCGTTCCACTTCGACAACGTGGTGCTGCGCTTGTTGTCGCGCCTGGTGTTGATCCCGGTGGTCGCCGGGATCGCGTACGAGTTCCTGCGATTCAGCGCCGCCCGGGCGGATCGCCCCTGGATGCGAGTACTCATCGCCCCCGGTCTGGCGCTGCAGCGGCTGACCACGCGCGAGCCTGACGAGCATGATCGAGTGCGCAATTGCGGCGCTGAAGCCGGTGTTGGCTGCCGACGGTATCGGAGTACCTGCAGTTGTGCCCGCGCCTGCGCAGGCATGCCACAACCGGCTTACGGCGAAGTTGCCTGAGCTTCTGATTCACAGCACGTGGCGTGACGTCGCGTCCCATATCGGGTGATGCCGAGGGTTGCACCAGCTCAACGGAGGGGGAAGAGCCGGCTTCGACCGTTGGATTTCTTCGCGTTCCGATTCTCGCTGACCGGCAGCGTGGGCTGCGCAAAAGGAGTGACCCCATGAGCAAGGTGAGCATCATCGGCGCCGGGTTCGTCGGTTCGACCATCGCCCACTGGGCGATGGTATCGGGCGGCTGCCAGGAGGTGGTGCTGCCGATGTCGTCGAGGGCCTGGCCAAGGGCAAAATGCTGGACCTGATCCAGGCCGGCCCCATCGCCCACCACTCTGTCGACGCCATCGGCACCTCGGATATCGCCGAGACCGCCGGCTCCGATCTGTCATCATTACCGCCGGCGTCGCCCGCAAACCGGGCATGACGCGCGAGGATCTGGTCAACACCAACGCCGAGTATCGTGGCTCGGTGATGCAGATGGCCACCGCTCCTGCTCACCCAATGCCATCATCTTGATGATGACCAACCCGCTGGACACCATGACCTACCTGGCCTAAAGATGAGCGGCTTCCCGCGGGAGCGGGTGATCGGACAGGCGGGCGTGCTCGACGGCGGACGCATGCGCACCTTCATCGCGCATGGAGACGGGCATCAGCCCCGAAATATCCACACGACCGTGCTGGGCGGGCACGGCGACGAGATGGTGCCCCTGGTACGCTACTCGCACATCGCCGGCATCCCGCTCAAGTATTTCCTGACCGACGAGCAGATCGAGCGCATCGTCGACGCACGCGCAACGGCGGCGCCGAGATCGTGCAGTATCTCAAGACGGGCAGCGCGTTCTATGCGCCGGGTGCAGCCGCCTGGCGGATGGCGGAGGCGATCGTGCGCAACAAGCGCGAGATCGTCCCGGCCTCGGTCTATCTGCAGGGCGAGTACGGCTGAACGACATCTGCTTCGGCGTGCCCGTCATCCTGGGCTGCAGCGGCGTCGAGCGCATTATCGAGTTGAGCTGAACGAGGACGAAGAGGCGCGCTATGCAAGTTCAGCCGACCTGATCCGCAGCACAATGAGCACTCAAGCTGAAAATCGGCCTGCGTAGACCGGACGAGGCCGTGTCGCAAGGAGCAGGCGCCTGCGGTTAGGGATGATGAAGGGAGTCGATGCCATGGCGATCTGCGAATGGTGTCCAGAGCAGCTATGGACTGGCGCATGCACGGGATTGTCAACCCCGGCCGGTCTACTGGAATCTTTCGCCGGCGTCGCTGGTCGAGCAGGCCGTGACCGCGAGGCGAAGGGATCCTGGCGGACGGTGGGCCGCTGGCGATCGTCACCGCTCCGTACACCGGCCGTTCGCCGAACGACAAGTTCATCGCTCGAGGAGCCGTCCAGCCGAGGACGGACATCTGGTGGGGCAAGGTCAATGTGCCGGTCAGCGAAGAGACCTTCGACAGACTGCATGGGAAGCTGCTGGCCTACTTCCAGGGCCGCGATCTGTTCGTGAAGGACGTGCTACGCCGGCGCCGACCCGAACTATCGGCTCAAGGTGCGCGTGGTCAGCGAGCTGGCTGCCATCGCTCTGTTCGCGCACAACATGTTCCTCCGGCCTGCGACGAGCGATCTGGCCGAGTTCATGCCCGAGTTCCTGCTCCTGCACGCCCCGAACCTGCGAGGCATCGGCCGAGACAGACGGCACGCGCTCGGAAGCGTTTGTGGTCATCAACTTCGCGCGCAGGATCGTGCTGATCGGCGGCACCAGCTATGCCGGCGAGGTCAAGAAGTCGATCTTCACCATCATGAATTACCTGATGACCAAGCGCACCGTCATGCCGATGCACTGCTCGGCCAACACCGGCCCCGACGGCGACACGGCGCTCTTCTTTCGGCCTGTCCGGCACCGGCAAGACCACGCTGTCGGCCGACCCGGAGCCGGGCGCTGATCGGCGACGACGAGCACGGCTGGAGCGACGACGGGATCTTCAACTTCGAGGGCGGCTGCTATGCCAAGGTGATCAAGCTGAGCCCCGACGGGCGAGCCCGACATCTACGCGACGACCGCGATGTTCGGCACGCTGCTGGAGAACGTGGTCGTCGATCCCGTGACCCGCCAGCTCGACCTGGACGACGACGCATCACCGAGAACACCCGCGCCTCCTATCCCGATCCACTACATCAAGCAACATCGTGCCCGAAGGGCTGCGGCGGCCACCCACGAACATCTTCTTTCTGGCCGCCGATGCCTTTGGCGTGCTGCCGCCGATCAGCAGGCTGACGCCCGAGCAGGCGATGTACCACTTCATTTCCGGCTATACGGCCCGGCTGGCGGGCACGGAGCGCGGCGTGACCGAGCCGCAGGCGACCTTCAGCGCCTGTTTCGGGGGCGCCGTTCCTGCCGATGCATCCTTTCGAGTATGCCGCATATGCTGCGCGACAGGATCCAGAAGCACGGCACGAGCGTCTGGCTGGTCAACACCGGCTGGACGGGCGGACCGTACGGCGTGGGGCACCGCATGTCTCTGGCGCACACGCGCTCGTTGCTGCGCGCCGCCCTGAACGGGGATCTTGACGGCGTGGAAACGATCGAAGACCCTGTCTTCGGTATCAGGGTGCCGGTGGCGTGCTGCGGCCTCGAGGCGGACGTGCTGCAGCCGCGGGCCAGCTGGGCCGACAAGAACGCCTACGACGCGCAGAGCCAGAAACTGGCCGGCATGTTCCGCGCCAATTTCGGCCAGTATGAAGACCACGCCGATCCGGAAGTGATCGCCGCGGGACCGCTGGCCGGGCGATGACGACGGACGCCGCTGCCGAGGTCCGCCGCACCCCGTACCGCTACTTTGATCTGGTGATGGCGGCGTTCGTGACGGTGCTGCTGGTCAGCAACATCGCTTCGTCGGCCAAGATCGTTGACTGGGGCGTGTCGCTGCCGCTGTTCAATCTGCCCTTGGCCTTCGACGGCGGCACGCTGCTCTTTCCGATCAGCTACGTCTTTGGCGACATCCTGACGGAAGTGTACGGCTATGCGCGCAGCCGCCGCGTGATCTGGACCGGCTTCGCCATGGCCGCGCTGATGGCGTTCACGCTGTGGCTGGTGGGCGATCATGCCGGGCGAGCCGGTGTGGCAGTCAAACGTCGGCCAGCAGGCCTACAATGCCGTACTGGGCGGAGTGACCAGCGGCGGGATCATCGTCGCCAGCCTGGTGGCTTACTTCGCCGGCGAGTTCAGCAACTCCTACGTCCTGGCGCGCCTGAAGGTGCTCACAGCGGGGCGGCTTCTGTGGACGCGGACGATCGGCTCCACGATCGTGGGCGAGCTGGTGGATACCGTCCTCTTCGTGGTGATCGCCAGCGCCTTCGGGGTCTTTCCGTGGGAGATCGCGCTCAGCATCATCGTCGCCAACTACATCTTCAAGGTTGGGATCGAGGTCCTGCTCACGCCCATCACCTATCGCGTCGTGAATGCCCTCAAGAGCCCGGGAGCGCGAGGACTACTTCGACGTTCACACGGACTTCAACCCTTCCGACTTTGGAGTTGAGCGCGATGTCTGACGAAACCGGATCGACCCTGCTCTTGCCAGATGAGCTGCCGGAAGGGCATCGCTCCGGGTTCGTGGCGGTGGTGGGCCGCCCAAACGTCGGCAAGTCAACGCTGGTGAACGCGCTCCTGGGCCAGAAGATCGCCATCGTTTCCCCGCGGCCGCAGACCACGCGTGACCGTCTGCTGGGAATCCTGACTTGCCGCACGCTCAGGTCATCTTCGTGGACACGCCGGGCATCCACCAGCCGCTGCACAAGCTCGGTGCGATTATGGTGGACCAGGCTGCCGAGACGATCCCCGACGCCGATCTGGTGCTGTGGGTCGTGGACGTGCACGACTCGCCGGCGGATGAGGACCGCCAGGTTGCCGAGCTGGTGACGCGCGCCCGGGACGTGCCCGCACTCCTCGTGCTCAACAAGACCGACCTGCTCCAGCCCGAGCGGGCCGCGACGCAGGAGAAGCGCTACCTGGAGCTGGCGCCTCATGCTGAGCGCGATCTTCGTTTCGGCGGCCACCGGCGACCATCTGACCGAGTTGCACGCTCGGCCTGATCGAACTGCTGCCCCTCGGTCCCCGCTACTATCCCGAGGAGCAGGTCACCGACCAGCACGAGCGTTTCATCGCCGGCGAGATGGTCCGGGAGGCGGTCCTCCACCATCTTCACGATGAGGTGCCGCATGCGGTCGCCGTAGCGGTCAACGAGTTCAAGGAGCGCTCGGCCGGCATGGTGTACATTCTGGCCACCATCTACGTGGAGCGCGACACGCAGAAGGGCATTGTCGTAGGGAAAGACGGGGCGATGCTCAAGAAGATCGGCCAGAGCGCACGGCAGGGCATCGAAGAGATGCTGGAACGGCGCGTCTATCTCGATCTATGGGTCAAAGTGCGTCCGAAGTGGCGAAGCAACGAGGAAGAGCTGCGCCGCCTGGGATACCGGCCACCGGAGAAACGTTAGCCGCGCGCTCGCCCGCACTGGCCGTGGCCGGCTGAGCCGGCAGGCAGTGCAGCCGGCTGCCTAAGGAGGTCAACGCCGCAGGAGCACGGGAACTACGCTGCCGTTTCGTTTGATCGCTTCTGGTCTCTGTCCTGCAGAGGAGGCACACACCTTGGACTTCAACCGCATGATCAACGGCACGATACGCGCCGCCCGGCTCGACGTACCCTTCTACGAGGAGGTCGAGCACGATCCTAGCTACGATCGGGATGCGCTTGGTCTCGTGATCCTGGTGTCGCTCGTCGGCGCACTGGGCAGTTTCCTGAGCTCGCTCTTTGCCGGCGAGATCCTCGGCGCGATACTCGGCTTCATCATCGCCGCGATCATGGGCGTCTTCAGTTACTACCTGTGGGCGTACCTGGTTCACTTCATCGGCACCAGCATGTTCAAGGGAACCGGAGATCGTGGTGAAGTGCTGCGCTGCCTGGGCTTCGCCTACGCGCCGAGGTTGCTGAACATCCTCAGCTTCGTCCCGTGCCTGGGTCCCCTGGTCGGGCTGATTGCCTGGGTGTGGTCGATGGCTACCGGCTTCGTCGCCGTCCGCCAGTCGATGGACCTGGACAACACCAACGCTGCGCTGACTGTCATCATTTCGGCTGTCATCGTGATTGTCATCACCCTGATTCTCGGCTTGATCTTCGCCGCCATCGGGATTGCCGGCGCGGCGGTCACCGGCGGCCTCGGCTAACTCACCGGCTGGCCAGCGCTGAGCGCCATCCCGGCGCCGTGGAGGTAAGTGATGCTAGTTGGCGAACGAATGACGGTGAAAGTGATCACCGTCCGCGAGGATGTGGGCGTCGAAGACGCCCTGCACATGATGCGCGAGCACAAGGTGCGGCGCCTGCCCGTCGTGGACGGGAGCGGGACAGCTGGTGGGAATCGTATCAGACAGGGACCTGCTGCACGCCGCTCCTTCGCCTGCCACGTCGCTCAGCGTGTACGAGCTGCACTACCTGCTGGCGAAGCTGACCGTGAAGCGGTGATGTCATCGCCGGTAATCACCGTTGGGCCCGACACGCCCGTTGAGGAAGCCGCCCGCATCATGGCGGACAACAAGATCGGCGGCGTGCCGGTGCTGCAATCCGGCAAACTCGTGGGCATCATCACCGAGACCGACATCTTCAAGGTCCTGATCGAGATGCTCGGCGCCCGCGTGCCGGGAACCCGGGTCACGCTCCGGGTGCCCAATCAGCGAGGTACGCTCGCGCACCTGACCGGCGCCATCAACGATGCCGGCGGGAACATCATCAGCCTGGTCACCTACAATGGTTCCGCC
The DNA here is from genome assembly GCA_963783655.1 of uncultured Chloroflexia bacterium. Lineage (GTDB taxonomy): Bacteria > Chloroflexota > Anaerolineae > CG2-30-64-16 > CG2-30-64-16 > CAWAOA01. Next base: position 354,324 of record CAWAOA010000007.1, on the reverse strand, counting down.
AACGATGAAGCCTTCATCACGATAAAGGTCGACGGCATCGATAGCGAGGTGGTCAAGGGCGCCATTGGCCCTCTGAAGCTGCCCGTGGTCGATATCCGCACCGTCTGACCACTCTCAAGAGCGGCGCCGTGGGTATCCGCGGCGCCGCCTTCATCGCCACAGCCAGACTCCGGAGGAGTCGTGCAACCATACCTTGATCTGCTGCAGCACGTTCTCGAGCACGGCGCGCCGAAAGAGGATCGCACCGGCACGGGGACGCTGTCAGTATTCGGCTACCAGATGCGTTTCGACCTCGCCGATGGGTTTCCCGCTCGTGACCACGAAGAGGGTTCACATTCGCTCGTTGATCTACGAGCTGCTGTGGTTTCTGCGCGGCGATACCAATGTGCGCTACCTGCAGGAGCACGGGGTCACCATCTGGGATGAATGGGCGGACCCGGGCGGGGAGCTGGGACCGGTATACGGGTATCAGTGGCGCTCGTGGCCGAATCCAGACGGTACGCACACCGACCAGATGAGCGAGGTTCTGCAGCAGATCCGGCAGACGCCGCACAGCCGGCGCCACGTGGTGGTGGCCTACAACCCGTCATGTATCGCGCAGATGGCGCTTGCCCCGTGCCACGCGCTGTTCCAGTTTCACGTCGCCGGCGGCCGGCTCTCGTGCCAGCTCTACCAGCGCAGCGCCGACGTGTTCCTCGGGGTTCCGTTCAACATCGCGTCATACGCCCTGCTTACGCACATGGTGGCCCAGCAGTGCGACCTGCAGGTTGGGGACTTCGTCTGGACCGGCGGGGACGTCCATCTTTACTGCAACCATCTTGACCAGGCCAGTTTGCAGCTCAGCCGTGAGCCGTATCCGCTCCCGAAACTGGCGCTCAAGCGCCGGCCTCCGGATCTATTCAGCTACGAGTATGAGGACTTTGAGCGTGTCGGGCTACCGGTATCATCCGGGCATAAAGGCGCCGATAGCCGTATAGACCTGCTACACGTCGAATGTCACCCGGGCGCTCCAACCCGCGTCGCTATTCACGACTTGCAGATCGTAATACGTGACCGCCTTGACCGCCGTGTGCACAGGATTTCCCGGGTGGCCGTAGGCGACCGCGCGCAGCCCACGATCCGAGATCTCGTGGATCTCGAAGTGGGTGTACATCTCTCCGTGGATCTCCTGCTGCAATAGCAGCGCGTTCAGCCAGGCAACCATCAGATCATCCGCCCCGCCGGCGCTCACGGCGATGGCTCGGGCCAGCACCGGCGACCGCGAGCGGTCGACTTCCTGCAGCGCAAACATGGCCTGCGCAGCGCGCCGCAAAGAGCGCGCGTTGGGTCTGGGCCGTGATCTCGATCGCCCAATCCGCGGTATGCTCGATCTCTTCGCCACGACCCCGGGTCGCTCTCGGACGAGTCGGGTGGCCGGGCAAGGATCTCCCGCGTCCCGGCCACGTCGCGCTCCATCTGCTCCACCAGCGCCGCCGCGCCCTCGAACCGCAGCTCGGGCCGCAAACGCCGGATGAAGCTCAGCCCCACCGGTTGGTCGTACAGGTCGGCATCGAAGTCGAGCAGATACGCCTCCACGGTTGGCTTGCCGTTATCGAAAGTGGGGCGCACTGCCGATGCTCACGGCGGAGGGTATCCCCTTGCCGCCAACCCACGCCCAGCAAGCATAAACGCCGTAGGCCGGGATCAGGCGGCCCTCCGGCACCTCGACGTTGGCGGTGGGGAAGCCGAGCCGTTGCCCTCGCCCTTGCCCGTGTTGCACGACTGCCGCGCAACTCGTACGGGCGCCCGAGAAGTCGCGCTGCGCCTTCGGCATCGCCCTCGCTCTGCAGGAGGCTGCGTATGCGGCTGCTGTGCACCGGCGCGCCTTCGGCCGTGAACGGACCCACTGTCTGCACCCGGTAACCGTATCGTAAGCCCAGTTCTGCCAGCCGCGATGGAGTACCCTCGCGGCCGCGACCGAGCGCGAAGTCCGGACCGATCCAAAGCTCACGTAGAGCAAGGCCCTTGCGAGCATCTCCACGAACAGCTCGGCTGGGGTCGATGCCGTCTCGCGCGTGAAGGGCAGTTCCAGCAGGAAGTCGAGGCCCAGCGCCTCCAGGGCGCCGGCGCGCTCTTCGGGACTGCTCAGGTGCGATAGCTTCATCTCCGGCCGCAGAACGGCGAGCGGATGCGGGTTGAACGTTAGCGCACCCGCCACACATCCCTGGGAGTGCGCCGTCGCGACCATGCCCAGAACCAGCTCCTGGTGTCCCAGGTGCACGCCGTCGAAGTTGCCGATTGTGAGGAAGGATGGCGCCCCTAGAGGGGCAGGGGGAAGCTCTTTCAGAATCTGCATCTGGCGCTCACGAGTCAAGGGAAGCGGATACGGACTCGAATACTTTCTTGGGCTGCCAGCGCTCGCGGCCGGCGTCGTATACCAGTATCGCCACGACCGCGCCATTGGCTCCGCGAGCATACGCGCGGGAGCCGTCCGGGAACTGATCCCCGGAGCGTTGCAGCGACTGCCCCTGTCGCAGCTTCGTCTCCTCGCCGGGGTCCACGTCGAAAACCGTCCACCCGGCCAGTGCGACGCGCAGTGGCTGCAGACGAGCGTCCGGATCGCGTGCGATTTCCTCCGGGGTTGCAGCGTCTTCCACCCGGAAGTCCCCGCTGCGCAGCCGGCGCAACGCAGTCAGATACCCGCCGCACCCAATCGTTTCGCCCACGTCATGTGCGAGGCTGCGAATGTACGTGCCCGGACCGCATGTCACGTCGATCGTAAAGTCGGGCAGCTCCAAATTTACCAGCTCGATCCCGCGGATCACGACGGGCCGCGCCGGCAGATCCACCTCTTCGCCGCGACGTGCGCGCCGGTATGCCGGCACGCCGCCCTGCTTGATGGCTGCGAATGCCGGCGGCTGTTGCAGGATATGGCCCAGGAACGGCTGCCACGACGCCTGCAGCTGTTCGGCGGTCAAGGAGGGCACAGGGGCTCCCGGAGCCAGCTCGCCGTCGGCGTCGTACGTGTTGCTGCGCCAGCCCAGACGGACCGTGGCACGGTAGACCTTCTCGCCGCCCATAAGATATTCCGCGACGCGGGTAGCGTCTCCGGCACACACCAGGAGCACTCCGGTCGCCAACGGATCGAGGGTGCCGGCGTGTCCCACCTCGCGCTGTCCCAGACAGCGACGTATCTGCGCCACCACATCGTGCGACGTGCAGCCGGGCGGCTTGTCGATATTCAGGATGCCGTGGCGGACGGCCCGCTTCATTGGGGCTGCCACCTATCGCGCGATCTCCCGCATGCTTGCCTCTTGGAGCATCGGCAGCACGCGTGCCAGCGCAGCGTCAAGCGGTCCCGGGATCGTGCAGCCCGATGCCTGCGGGTGTCCCCCGCCCCCCAGCTTGAGCGCTACGGCGGACACATCGTACCCCGGACGGGAGCGGAAACTGACTTCGATGTCGCCGTCCGCCTTTTCCGTGAAGACGGCGGCAACCGTCGCTTCGGGCGCGTTGAGCAGGAAGTTGGTGACCCCGCCTTCCCCATTCTCGCCGCCGCCTACACCGGAGCGCATCTCGCGGGTAATAGAGGAGTAAACCACCCGCCCCTCGAGCCGCGCTTCGCCCAAAGTGAGTCCCCACAAGCGGATCGCATAGAACGGGCGGTAATTCAACACCCGTTCGGTGATGTCGGCGAGGGACGCGCCACAGCGCATCAAGCGGGCCGCCGCCTCTATCACTTCCAGCGTAACGTTGCTCGTGCGAAAACCGCGCGTGTCTGTGACCAATCCGGTCAGCAGGCAGGTCGCGGCCTCGACGGACACATCTTCGCCCATGCAGTCGGCCAGATCGAGCACCACCTGGGCCGTGGCTGCCGCTTTGGTGTCCACCCAGTTCAGCGTCCCAAAATGCAGGTTCGTGACGTGGTGATCGAGGATCAGAACCGGCGTGTCTCCCGTACTCCGCGGGGCGAAACGGGGCGCCCAGCCGGGCGGCGTCGCTGGCATCCAATCCGACCACACAGTCCCACGGTCCCGCAGCGGCATCGCGGCGAATCGTCCCGGCTCCCGGCAGAAATTGGAATTCGGGGAGCACCGGATCGGCGCAGACGAGAGTCACATCTTTACCCGCCTGGCGCATGAGCCAACCGAACCCCAGCAGCGAGCCGAACGCATCTCCGTCCGGGGCGATGTGCGTGATCGCGAGGATTCGCTTGGCCCCCCGCAGGGTGCCCGCAATTTCACTGATCGGACTGTTGGGCATCTGTCTGCGTCTCTCCAGGCGTGGGCGGAAGCGAATCGAGGATCTCGTCAACGCGCCGGCCACGCTGTTCGGCGTTGTCGATGTGGAAGGTAAGATGGGGAACGTAACGTAGATTGAGGTTCTCCAGCAGAGCACGCCGGAGGTATGTCTCGGCGTGGCCCAGCGCCCGCAGGATGTTCCGAGATTGCTCGGGCGGCGCGCTATGCTGGACGTAGACGCGAGCACTCCGGAGATCGGCGCTCACGTCCACGTCTGTTACCGACAGCAGTGCATCTTCCAGGCCAGGATCGAGGAGCTCGGCGCTGATCAGCAGCCCGAGCTCTTCGCCTAACAGCTCAGAAATACGTTCTTGGCGTCTACTGGGCATGCTCTCTCGACCCTGCTAGCTTACGCGTTCACGCTTATAGGCTTCCACAATGTCGCCAACGGCGAGGTCGTGGAAGTTGTTCAGGCTGATGCCACATTCGTAGCCGGTGCGAACCTCAGCCACGTCCTCCTGGAAACGCTTCAGCGACGAAAGCCGGTCCTCGGCCAGGACCTCGGTGCCCCGGCGCACGCGCACCAGCGAGTTGCGGGCAACTTCGCCGTCGATCACGTAGCATCCGGCCACCTTGCCGACCTTCGTGATCCGGAACACCTGGCGCACCTCGAGATGGCCCGTGACCACTTCCTTGAATACCGGTTCGAGCAAGCCGGTGAGGGCCTTTTCAACCGCATCCACGAGATTATAGATCACGTTATAGTGGCGGATCTCGACGCCCTCGGCATCGGCCATGCGTTGGGCGGCGCCGTCCACGGTTACGTTGAAGGCCAGGATGATCGCGCTGGACGCTACCGCCAGCATTACGTCGCTGTCGGTCACATTTCCGGCTGCCTGGTGCAGGATCTTCACCCGGACCTTGTCGGTGCTGAGCTTTTCGAGCGAATTGACGATAGGCTCGAGGGAGCCCTGAACGTCGGCCTTGAGGATCAGGTTCAGATCCTTGGCCTGGCCTGCCTCAATCTGCGCGAAGATGTTCTCCAGCCCCACGACGCGTTGTGAAGGCGTCGCTGCTTCAGCTCGCCGCGTGTCGTGCCGCTCCGACGCGATATTGCGCGCGGTGCGATCGTCCACAACACGCTTGAATGTATCACCCGCGACGGGCACTTCGTCCAACCCGATCACGACGACCGGCGTTGAAGGTGGCGCTTCCGTTACCGGGCGCTCGCTTTCGTCGAGCATCGCGCGCACCTTCCCGTGCGTCTCTCCCATGACGATGCTATCGCCTACCCGCAGCGTCCCGTTCTGCACCAGCAGCGTGGCAGTTGGGCCGCGCCGGGGGTCGAGTCTGCTTTCTACCACCGTACCGACGCATTCGCCGGTGGGGTTGGCCAGCAGCGGGTCGATATCGGCCACCAGCAGCAGGCTCTCGAGCAGGTCGTCGATCCCGCGCCGCATCTTGGCCGAGACGGGAACGCAAACGACGTCGCCGCCGTACTCTTCCACCAGAACGCCGTTCTCGGCAAGCTCCTGCTTGACACGATCAGGGTTCGCGCCCGGCTTGTCGATCTTGTTCAGAGCGACCACGATCGGCACCTGCGCTGCGCGTACGTGCGAGATCGCCTCTTTGGTCTGTGGCATAACGCCATCGTCCGCCGCGACGACCAGCACTGCAATGTCTGTTACCTGAGCGCCACGGGCGCGCATGGCGGTGAATGCAGCGTGTCCCGGGGTGTCCAGGAAGGTGATCTTGCGCCCGTTGCGCTCCACCTGGTACGCGCCCACGTGCTGGGTGATACCGCCAAACTCCCCTTCCACGACCCTGGTTTCACGGATAGCATCGAGAAGCGTGGTCTTCCCGTGATCCACATGCCCCAACACCGTCACGACGGGGGGCCGGATCACGAGGGATTCGGCATCCTCCGAGGCCAGAATTTGCTGGCGCAGCGTCTTCGGAGCTTCCTCCGGCGTTGCAGAGGCCTCGGGTTCTGGCGCTGCTTCCTGCTTTACGGTGATTCCCAGATCCTCACCGACGACGGCTGCGGTGTCGAAGTCGATCGTCTGTGTAATGGGCACCATGATGCCGTAATTCATCAGCGCCTTGATGACGTCGATGGGGCTGCGTCGCATCTTGTCGGCCAGATCGCGTACTGTGATCTGCGCAGGGATTACGACCTCGGTGATCCCGGATGTATCCACACGCGGGGCCGGAGCCGGGGCCTCAGAGAAGGTTGGGCTCGCTGCAGCCGCGCCCGCGGCCACCCGGTCGCCGGCCGCCACCGCGCCCGCCACCGGGTCGCCCGCCCGGGCCGCGCCTCGGACCACCACCACCGCGGTAGCCGCCACCCGAACCGCCACCCGAACTGCCACCCCCGCCGGGACGTTGTCCTCCGCCGGGTCCACTGCGCTGGCCACCGGGACCGCCGCTGGTCCCGCTTCTCTGTCCGCCCGGCCCGCTTCCGCCGGGTCCGCTTCGTTGTCCGCCGGGTCCACTCGGCCCACTCGGGCCACCCGGCCCAGAGCTGCGCTGTCCGCCACCGGTCTGTGGCGATGACGGGCGCTGGTCAGGACCACGGCCGCCTGGCTGGTCTGGCCGGCGAGGGCCACCCGGTCCACCACCCGTCCCGCGGTTCTCTGCAGAAGCCGGACGGCCCGTCTGGCCGGGACGCCCTGCGGACACGTTTTCCGTATTACCATTAGCCGGGGACGCACCTGGGCGCGTCGTTGCCGGCGCAGAAGCAGGCTGTGGTGTTTGTTTCGTGTTATTCGGTCCCTTTGGATTTCTCTGGTCCATTCGCTACCTCCTCGCGGCGCCTGTTATCGTTCCGCGCGCATCTGCCGGTCAGGCTGCCCGGGCACGTGGACCGGCCACTAGGGCCGGCGTGTTTTCATCTGGCTATCAGTCAGCAAGGCGTTGTCCGGCGCTTCAGAAGCGCCCGCCGTTGTGGGGCGAGAGGAGGATGGTGGAGTATCGGGTAACGAGACCGTGAATTCTACATGGTCGGTGTCCCCAATTGCCGGAAAAGCGCGTCCGCCGGCCCTCGACCTATGCTCGCTCTTGCCTCGCGAAGCCGCCCAGTTTCGGCCGCCCGCATGATTCTTCGTCTCCTATCGCTCAGGCATCGGGCGACGGCGTCTCGGGCAGTCCGGCTGCGAATTGCCGTAGCGCAGCCAGGTCTTCCGCTCCGATCGCCGTCTTGAGCGCTGCGGCCAGCTTGCGCCCTTCCAACGCTGTCTTCCAGCAACTCCGGTCGTGGCACACGTATGCTCCGCGCCCGGAGACTTTCCCGGTCGGATCCAGCTTCACGCGTGCCGTCAGGACCGCGCACCACACGCATCAACTGGCGCTTGCCTTGTACCCCTCGGCACGCAATGCAGGTTCGCAGTGGAACGTGCTTGCGCAGTCCTGATTTCGTCTTAACCATCTAGATCGCTCGTCTAGTATTCGTCTACGTCGCCCCAATCGCTGCGACCTCGCTTCCGCTTTCGAACCGCGACAACCTGTCCCAGCTCCTCGTCGAAAACGAGTTCACGCTTCTTGTCCTTCTTGGCCTTGCCCTTGCCCTTGCCCTTCGCCTCGTCGTCATCGTCGCCTACCGCCTCATCCGGCGTAGGCTGGTAGTCATAGTTGTCGTAGGCGGGCACGACCTCGGCCTCCGGTGCGACTGCCGGTTGCTCGCCGGCCGTCTCCGCCGGCGCCTCGACCTCTTCGGCGGGCACTTCAGGCAATGCCACCGCTGCTTCCGTGTCGACCAGGTCGACCTCCACCGGCTCTTCGGCCGCGGCCACCGTTTCGGCGGTCACGTCCTCAATCATCTCGAGATCGGCGGTGCTGTCCGAAGCAGCCAGCATCTTGGCTGCCTGCTCGAGCGTCATTGCGCTCTTGTCTTTCTCGCGCAGTAGCCACTCGGCGCGGCTCAACAGATCGTCGGGCAGGCTGGCAGCAGCCGCCGCCTTGGATTCGAGCGTGCGCACCCTCAGCATCTGAAGCTGCTGGCGGCGGATCTCGCTCAGCCCCTCAGTCTGCGCCTGAGTCTCACTCTTGATGTCGATGCGCCACCCGGTCAGCTTGGCTGCCAGACGCGCATTTTGCCCCTCTTTGCCGATCGCAAGCGAAAGCTGCTTATCGGGCACTACGACGACTGCCGTGCGAACGTCACCCTCTTCGAGCAACAGACTATCGGTGGGCTTGGCGGGGCTGAGAGCGTTGCTGATGAACTCGCTGACGTCGGAGCTCCACTCGACGATGTCGATGCGCTCGCCGCCCAGCTCGTCCACAATGTTTTGGATGCGCGTACCACGCATCCCGACGCAGGAGCCAACCGGATCGACACCCGGTTGCGTTGCGGCCACAGCTACCTTTGACCGCTGACCCGGTTCCCGGGCGATGCTCTTCACCTCGACTACGCCGTTGAAGATCTCGGGCACTTCCCGCTCGAGCAGGCGACGCAACATGTTACGATGCGTACGCGACAGGCGAACAGCCGGACCGCGGGTGCCCTTGTGCACCTCGGCCAGGTAAGTGCGCACAGTCTGCCCGATCCGGAATCGCTCGTTCGGCAGTTGATCCTCGCCGGCGAGAATTCCCTCGGCCTTCTTGCCCAGGCTCACCGTTACCTGATTCGTCCGGTAATCGATCGACTGCACGGTGCCGTTGATCAGCTCTCCCTCGCGCTCGTGGAAGTAATCGTATAGCTGATCGCGCTCCGCCTCGTGGATCCGCTGCAGTATCACCTGCTTGGCCGCCTGCGCTGCAATGCGACCAAAATCGGCGGGCATGCGCTCCAGGCGGATGATGCTCCCCATCTCGGCAGTCGGGTCCGTGCGCTGGGCCTCCTCGAGAGTGATCTCGGATAGCGGCTCGGTGACGTCCTCGACGACGGTCTTTTCGCAGAATACGTGTAGGTCGCCCGTCTCCGGATCAATCTGTACCTGGGCCTCGGCGGCAGCGTTGGCGTAATTGCGCCGGTAGGCCGAAACCAAAGCTTCTTCGATGGCCTTCAGGATCACATCGCGCGGCAATTCCTTTTCGGCGCAGATCTGATTGATAGCCATAATCAAGTCGCTTTTCATTCCAACTACATCTCCTGCGAAGTGACTGTCGGCTTCTGGCGAGCACGACAGGTGAACGAGCAGTAACAACAAAAAAGTGGGGGTTGGCCCCACTTCCTAGCTCGCACGCTGCAATCCAGAACCGTTCCGACTATACCATAAGAGTGCGCCGCGCGCAAGTGTCTGCACAAGCTATGTGCACCTCACCAGTGACTACCGCAAGGGCGATGCGTATCGCGCTACGATCGCTTGCCCTGCGGGGCCGGTCGCGAACGTCGTAAACCCTTGAACTGTCTCCGCCGCCCCCGCCTGGCGATAGAGATACAGAGTCCGCGCCAGGTGGTACCCCACGCTGCCGGGGCGTACGTCTTCCACGGCGAGCGTGCGCACCCGTTCCCCCTGCGTCGCGAGGTACGCCTGCGATACGTAACCAACCGCGTTCTTGTGCGTAGCGACGTAGTCGACTACGGCGCCCGACGACGGCATGACGAGAGCATCCAGCGTTACGCGGTCGTTGCCCATCACCATCATCTCGAAGGCGGCTCGCGTGCCAGAGCCATCCTCACGGCTGATCACGATGGTGGCAAGGTCGCTCCACCCGAGGGCGGCCCAGTTGAGGACCTCTCCCTGGTATAGTGATTTCACCTGCTGAAGGGTAATCCCGGCGACCTTGTTATCTGGGTGCGCGACAATGGCGATCTCGTCGGTGGCTACCGCTTCAGCGTGCATCGTGAGCGGTAGCGATACAGCCGGCGCCTGCCACGAGATGGCGGCGACATCCGCGTTCCGCGCGTCCAGCTGGCGCCGGCCGATGGCGGTGCCGCCGCCTCTCACCTCGACCAACACGTGCGGATAAAGTCGCTGGTACGCCTCTCCAAGCTCACGCAGCATTGGCCCCATACTCGTGCTGCCGGCGATACGCAGTGTAACGGGCTCCGGGGTGACCGGTCCGGCGGGTACACAGCCGGAGATTCCAGGCAGGATGACGAGGAGCAGGAGCCAGCTCCAAACGCCCGTCGCTGACTGCCCGTACCGTCTATCCACGGACTGCAGCCACGACAATCAGGAGAGCCGCCAGACCAAGCCGGTACGCCACAAACAGATCGGTCGAGTGGCGCTGCAGATAACGGAGCAAGAAGCGAATGCATACGTAACCGCTCACGGCGGCAGCAAGGAAGCCGATCGGGAACAGTGCCAGATCGGAGGCGGGCATGCTGCCATCACGTAAGGCCTGGACAACGTCGATCCCATTCTTCAGGCCGGCTCCGGCGATAATGGGAGCCGACAGAAGGAACGAGAACCGCGCAGCGGCCGGCCGCTCCAGACCGAGCGCCAGTCCGGCGGTGATGGTTCCGCCGGAGCGAGAGACGCCGGGGAAGATCGCGGCTGCCTGCGCCGCGCCGATCAACGAGCGCGTCGCGCCAGCTGATCGCCTCGAGCCGCCTGACGTGGGTAGCGACCCGTTCGGCGACGAAAAGGGCGACGCCCATCAGCGCCAGGATGGCCGCAAGCGCAATGATCGCAGAACTCGTAACCGGCCGGCCCGGCGCGTGGAACAGCTCCTCGATCCGGCTCTCGAACAGCAAGCCGGCGATCCCGCCGGGCACCGAGGCGCCCGCCAGCATCCACGCCAGCCGTGCATCGGAGTCACCGGCGGGGATGCGCCGCGCCATCACGCTGCGCACGAACCCGTTCAACAGACGCATCCAGTCGCCGGCGAAGAAGACAAGCACCGCCACCAGCGTTCCCAGGTGAAGCGCGACGTCGAACGGCAGGTTTGTCACCGATTCGTCAGACACGCCGAACAGCCACGGCAACACGATCAGATGCGCCGAGCTCGACACGGGGATGAACTCAGTAAGTCCCTGGACGATCCCCAGCAACAACGCCCACAGCCAATCCATCAAGGTTTCTCCATTTCACCCCGGAGGCGCTGGGGCGCGCGTTCGCCGTACCTTCCTCCACGACCCGCGTCGATCTGTCGTTGGCGCGCTTCCTGGTCCGGCAGGCGGTAACCGGCCAGGAACCGGTCCCGGTACGCGGCGAATTCGCCAGCCAGGATCGAAGCACGAATCTCCTCGACCAGACGCGCCATGAACCGAAGATTGTGCACGGTGGCGAGGTGCAGTCCCAGCGTCTCTTCCGCCTTGAACAGGTGTCGCAAATATGCGCGGCTGTGGTGCCGGCAGGTGTAGCAGTCACAGCCGGGTTCGACGGGTAGCGGGTCGGCGGCGTAACGGGAATTACGCAGGTTCATCCGACCCTGGCGGGTGAATAGCCCCGCGTTGCGGGCGACTCGCGTGGGCAGCACACAATCGAAGATGTCAATCCCTCGGGCGATCCCTTCCAGCAGGTCGTCGGGCGAGCCAACGCCCATCAGATACCTGGGTTTATCAGCCGGTAACAGCGGGACCGTTGCATCCAGCACCTCGTACATCTGCGGCTTTGGCTCGCCCACGCTCAAGCCCCCGATCGCGTAACCCGGGAAATCCATAGCCGTGAGGGTTCGTGCGCTCTCGGCACGAAGGTCGAGGAAGACGCCTCCCTGGATGATGCCGAACAGCGCCTGATCGGGCCGGCGGTGCGCCTCGCGGCAGCGAAGCGCCCACGCATGCGTGCGAACCAACGCGGCTTCGTTATATTGGCGGTTCAACGGTTCTGGACACTCGTCGAAGGCCATGATGATGTCGGCGCCGAGCTCTTCTTGTGCCCTGATGGCGCTCTCTGGGGTGAAGCGATGGGTCGAACCGTCGATGTGCGAACGGAACGTTACACCGTCGTCGTCCACGGCACGCATCCGTGCCAGGCTGAAGACCTGGAAACCGCCGGAATCGGTCAAGATCGGCCGCGGCCAATCCATAAAGGCGTGCAGCCCGCCGAAATCGGCGATCAGCGACGTACCGGGGCGCAGATACAGATGGTACGTATTCGCAAGGACGAGACTGGCGCCGATTTCCTGCAGATCGCGCGCCGTCAAGGTCTTGACTGTGGCCTGTGTCCCAACCGGCGCGAAGACCGGCGTCTGTAGGACGCCGTGCGGGGTGGTGAATCGCCCGGCGCGCGCCGGTGCCGGGGTCGCGTGCTTCCACGGCGAAAGAGAAGGGTATGGGTTGGTCTAGCATCTGGTATGCGATCTGCGTCTCGTGAATTGAATGCCGGCTCTGATCTGGGGCTTATCCTTGCCCGGCTACAAGCCTGCTGACTGCCATAATTCCTGCAATCCATCGACCACATCGGCGCGGACGACGATATCCGCCTGCTTGTCCGCCAGAGTGGGTTGGCGATTGATCAGGATTACCTTCGCACCTCGCCGCTGCGCCAGCCATGGGAGGTCGCCCGCGGGCATGACTTCGAGCGAAGTGCCGATTACAAGCATGACCTCGCATGCGAGCGCCTCTTGCTGTGCCGCGATAATCGCCTCATAGGGCAGCGGCTCGCCAAACAGAACCGCGTTTGGCTTGAGCAGTCCTCCACATTCGCAGTGCGGGACGGGGCCGCCGGCAAGTACCTCGGGCAACAGGGTCCGGCTGGAGACCTCCGCACCGCAAGTGAGGCACACTGCGCTGCGAGTGTGACCGTGCAGCTCGAGCACCCGTTTGCTTCCGGCGAGCTGGTGGAGCGAGTCGATGTTTTGGGTGATGATCGCCTGCAGACGGCCGCGCTCTTCCATCTGGGCGAGCACCCGGTGGGCTCCGTTCGGCCGGGCGCCGGCCATCGTCTTCATCAGCGGCCGGATCCAGTCGTAGAATGCATTCGGCCGCTCGTGAAACGCCCAGATCGACGCGATCTCCATCGGGTCGACGAGAGTCCAAAGACCGGCGTTGGGAGAACGGAAGTCGGGAATGCCCGAAGGTGTGCTGAGCCCGGCGCCGGTTAGGGCCACTGTATAAGCTGACTGACGCAACAAATCGGCAGCCCGCTGGATGTTCGAAGGCATCGTGTTCCTCACCGGCATGTCACCTGGTTTTGCCCGCTCCCCCCCACTTGCGCCCAGGTGGAAGCGCACCGCTGAGCCCGGCGGTGTGGACGTAACCCTCTGGTACTCTAGCATAGCTTGACGCGTCCAGCAAAGGCAGTGTAATATTTGTACAGTAGTGGCCGGCCCGAATGTGTCGTTTGGTCGCGCGGCCAGAAGGCGGCGGTCCCCCTCGTCCTCCCCGGCAAATCAGCGGGGGTCGAACACGGGTCCGCTGTTTCGCGCGACTGGCGAGAGCAATCGAGGCGGTCACGACGGCGGCTGAACATGATGGACAAGAGGTTCGGGGGCGCGCATGGTTACTGAGATTGCACGCGCGTGGTCGGCGCGCTTCGTTGGGTCGATTGCGCGGTTTGCGGGCGCCATTGGCCTCACACCGAACACTGTCACGATCCTCGGTTTCTTCCTCACCGCCCTGGTTGCCTTCATACTGGCGCAGGGGCACTTGCAGCTTGCCGGATTCCTGCTGATCGTAACGTTGGGCACGGATGCAATTGACGGCACTCTGGCACGCGCAACAAACTCCATCACCCGTTTTGGTGCGTTTCTGGACTCCACCCTTGATCGCTGGACCGAAGTCCTCGTTTACCTCGCGCTCACGTGGTATTACCTGGGGCAGAACGATCATCTTGGTGTGATGCTGGCCGTCGTGGCAATGGCAACCTCAATGATGGTCAGCTACACGCGGCCCGTGCGGAGGGAATTGGCCTGAAATGCAAAGACGGTTTGCTTACTCGCTTCGAGCGAATCGTCATCCTGATACTGGGACTTATCTTCCAGCAAACGGTGCTGGCCATGGCCCTGATATCCGTATTGGCAGGGCTCACTGCCGTCCAACGTATCTGGATCACCTGGAAGGCCGATCGGAATAGCTAGCCTCACTCGAAGGTACCGATGTCTGGCTCAATCTGGAATAGCTGTGCGTTATTTTTCGCGACGTTTAGCGTCATCAAGAGTGAAACCGCGGCGCAGCGATACCGGAGAGCAGACGGCGGTCCTGGAGCGGGCGCGAGCAGGCGATCCAGTTGCCCTCACCACCCTCTACGACCAGTTCTCCAGCAAGATCTACAATTACGTCTACCATCGAGTAGGGCAACCGGAGATCGCCGAGGACCTGACGGGCCAGGTATTCATGCGCATGCTCGAATGCGTGCGCAATGGACGGGCCTGGGACTCCTCATTCTCCGGATGGTTGTACCGCATCGCCCATAATCTCGTCATCGACTTTTACCGGCGGCGAGGACGGGCGACGATGGTGGATATCGACGAGGCGGCGCCGTTGCCGGGCGACCCGGACCCGTTCCTGGCAATCGCGGATGCGATGGAGCGAGAGCGGATCAAGACGGCAGTCAGACGGCTGACAGGAGAGCAGGCGGAGGTCATTACCCTTCGTTTTCTCGAGGACTTGAGTATTTCGGAAGTGGCAGCCATCATGAACAAGACGGAAGGCGCCATTAAGGCGCTCCAATACCGGGCCGTCTTGTCGTTGCGTAGAGTGATGCAAGCGTGAATCTGAAGCCGGAACGGGAAATGCATGCGCTGTTTGAGGAGTGCTGCCGGGCGCTGTCGGAAGGACAGGGCCAGGCGGAGTTACTCGCGCGCTACCCGGATCAGGCTGCGGTGCTCCAGCCCATGCTGGAAGCGGTGGCATCGCTGCGCCACGGTGGTGCTGTTGCGGCGCCACGCCCGACGACAACCGCGGCCCTGGCCCGAGCGAGATTCGTCGAGGCCGCGCGCGCTGCGCAACCCCGGCAGCCGGTCGCCGTGACCAACCCCCTGCTCGGGCTCTGGGAGCGCCTGCAGAAGTGGGCGGCCGAGGCGTCCCGCGGGCTATCAACCTCGCTGCAGCCGCTGCCTCGCGGCCTGCTTGCGGTCTTCGTGTCGGTGATCCTCTTTGGCATGGTCTCCAGCGGAGTGGTGGCGGTGTCGGCCACGGCGCTTCCCGGCGATCCGCTCTACCCGGTCAAAATCGCCGCGCAGGATGCCCAGGTACTCCTGACTTACAATAGCGCTGCCCGAGCCGCGCTCGCGGAATCGCTGGCGGAGAAACGCCGCGACGAAACCTGGGAGATTCTCAGGCAGCGCCGGACCGTTACGTCTATGAGCATCACGGGCCAGCTGCAGGTCCTGGATGAGAACGAATGGCAGATCTCCGGGCTGCGCGTCCAGATCGACCAGGCAACGAAGGTCAGCGGCGTTCCGGAGATCGGTGCGCGAGTGAAAGGGTCCGTACGCGCCCCGGGCGACGGCACTCTGGTCGCCACTTCGCTCACTATCGAGCCGGCACGAACGGGCCTGATCAACGTGCCTGTTACCGCCACCGCAGTCCCGACGGAGACGGCTACTCCCACCCCGACTCGCACGCGGACTGCAACCCCACGCCGCCCGACCGCCACGCGCATGCTGGTGGCGCCGGGAGGGCTGCGCCGGCCGACTGCCACGCCAACCCGTCGCCCAACCGCGACCGCGACCCGCGACCCCGACGCGAGCGGTGATTCGGATCAAGCTTGTCGATTCTGTCCACCGGATCGACGGGGCGCGCTGGACCATCGGCGATCAGATCGTGCTTACCAATGCTGCCACGCGATTCGTTGGCAGCCCGCGCCTGAATAGCAAGGTGGAAGCCTGGGTTATCAAGCAACAAGACGGTTCATTGTTGGCGGAGGAGATCCGCCTGGTTAGCGCGCCTGAGCCAACGGCTGAGCCGCTGCAGTTCACGGCGCCGCTGCTGCGGAAGTCCGGCACCGTCTGGACGATCGGCAGTTACCAGGTGGAGGTGCCGGCGTCAGCGACAATTTCGGGCCAGCCCGCCATCGGTGATTTTATCCAGGTCAGCGCTCTCAAGTACAGCAACGGCCAGATCCACGCTCGCAGTCTCAAGGTGCTGGATCAGCCGGAGGTAATGCTGCAGGGCTACGTCGAGACCTTCTCCGCCACGATGTGGCGCGTGGCCGGTCGTAACGTGTACATCGATAAGTTGACCGTTACCTATGGCGAGGTGCGCGTTGGGCGCATGGCGCAGATTGGGGCCATTCAGTCGCCGGATGGACGCCTCATGGCGCGCACCATCTATGTTTATGCACCGACGCCTACTCCCACGAGCAAGCCAACGGGCACCGCGACGGTAACGCCGACGGCGACCCGTGCAGATCAACCGCCGGAGACGCCCACTCCGCCCCCCACGGCGACTCTCACGCCCACACCATCGCGAACTCCGCCCCCAACGCCCAAGCCTCCCGTCCCTCGAGCGACGTTGGAGGCGGATATCCTCCTGACCCCGGAACCCTGACCGCGCCAACGGGACGTACAAATGCCGCCGCCGGCCCATTTGGTGTCCGGGCGGACGGCGCACTCGAAAGCGGGCGTATCGCGTTGTAGGGGTGCGTCGCGCCTACAGTTCGCTGAGAAATGACACGCCGCACGGGCCGGGGAGCGGCTCGTGCGGCGCATGAGTGGATCGCGGGGGCGGTGAAGCGGAAGGGCTCAGTGCTGCCGGGTCCACTGCCTTCCCCGGAACGCAAGCCCGGAGCGGATCAGCTGTTGGCGAATCGTCTCGGCGCTGATATCTTCTACTATGCCGGTTTCGATCAAGTACTGCCGGAGCCGCTGCAGCGACCAGGAGCAGCTCTTACCAGCGCCCACGCCGGCAGCAGCAAGGCGTACGATCGTCTCTCGCTGTTTGGAGGAGAAGACCGGCGGCCTTCCGGGCGAACGGCGAGCGTAAAGCCCATTCACTCCATGCTCGCTGAACCGGTGAAGCCACTTGCGTACGTTGATCGGGTGCAGTTGAACGCTACGGCTGATGTCGTAGACCGGTTGCCGCCGGGCAGACAACAGTACGATTCGAGCGCGGCGCGCAATTTCCGGATCATCCGCCGAGCGCTGCAAATCCTCAAGTCGCCTGATCTCGTCTGGCGTCAGGGTCCGAACAAAAATCGTCATTGGCCCCTCCTGAAGTGCGTGGTACCGGCCTCGCGGCTCACTCTACAAATGAGGACGCAAGCCACCACGAAAAGTCGCGCCATCCTGGGGCGATTTGACGGCAGACAGCGGCAAGTCGCCCCAGAATGGCGCGAACCGCCAGGGTCTAGGGTTTGCTGCGTACTTGACCGGAATGAGGAACAGGTCCGCAGGCGCCGGTGATCGAT
This sequence comes from uncultured Chloroflexia bacterium, assembly GCA_963783655.1. GTDB lineage: Bacteria > Chloroflexota > Anaerolineae > CG2-30-64-16 > CG2-30-64-16 > CAWAOA01. The sequence continues at coordinate 336,926 of CAWAOA010000007.1, read as the reverse complement.
GCGCGGAACACGAAGGCGCGAGAGCGCCGTGGAGTTGCTTGTCCAATCCGTGTATCTCCATGTACAATTGGCGCGGTAAACCCAACAATTCTCGCTTTCTGCTGTCGGCATTTCGGGCCACTGCCGGCGCCTGCATCGGCGTGGCAGCAACCCCCATCCACGGAGGTAGATCGATCGATGAAGCGTCTGAATCCAGTTCCCAGCGACCTGGACGTAGCTCAGGCTGCAGAGCTCCGACCCATTCTCGAAGTGGCACAAGGCATCGGTCTGGACCCGGGTGACCTCGAGTTGTACGGAAACTACAAGGCGAAGGTACATCTGGACGTCCTCAAGGCGTGTGCGGACAATCCGACCGGCAAGTACATCGATGTCACCGCCATAACGCCTACTCCCCTGGGGGAAGGGAAAACCACCACAACCGTCGGCCTGACACAAGGGTTGGGCGTCATTGGCAAGAAGGCGCTGTGCTGCATCCGGCAGCCAAGCCTTGGGCCAACCTTTGGGATCAAAGGCGGCGCTGCCGGTGGCGGCTACAGCCAGATTGTTCCGATGGAAGACTTTAACCTGCACCTCACGGGCGACATCCACGCCATCACTGCGGCACACGACCTCATCGGCGCCGCGCTGGACGCGCGCCTCTTCCACGAGCAGGATCAGAGCGCCGAGGCGCTGTTCGACCGTCTGTGCCCGCCCGACAAGGAGGGCAAGCGCAGCTTTTCCCCGTCGATGCGACGCCGCATAAAGCGGCTCGGGATAGAGAAGACTGACCCGGGCGAACTGACCCCTGCGGAGCGTACCCGTTTTTCCGTGCTGGACATCGATCCTGCCAGCATTACCTGGAATCGCGTGCTCGACATCAGCGACCGCTCGCTGCGGCACGTCCAGATTGGTATGGGACCCGACGAGAAGGGCCGCACCCGAATGACCGGCTTTGACATCTCCGTAGCGTCGGAGTTGATGGCCATTCTGGCGCTTACGACGGGTCTCGAGGACATGCGCAATCGTATCGGCAACATCGTTGTGGCCACGAGCCGGGCCGGTGAACCGGTGACCGCAGAGGATCTCGGCGTCGCCGGCGCGGCGACCGTCCTCCTCAAGGACGCCATCATGCCGAACCTGATGCAGACCCTCGAGGGACAGCCGGCGTTCGTCCACGCGGGACCATTTGCGAACATCGCCCACGGCAACAGCTCGATCCTCGCCGATCAGATCGCCCTCAAGATGGCCGACTACGTCGTAACGGAGTCTGGCTTTGGCGCCGACATCGGTATGGAGAAATTCCTCGACATCAAATGCCGGTACTCGGGGCTCATTCCCGATTGTATCGTGCTGGTGACGACGGTCCGCGCGCTCAAGATGCATGGGGGTGGCCCCAAGGTCGTGGCGGGCAAACCGCTCGACTTTGCCTACACCGAGGAGAATATTGGGCTGCTCGAAAAGGGTTGCGAGAACCTGGTCGCGCACATCGAGAACGCCCGTCGCTTCGGCGTGCCGGTGGTCGTCGCGATCAATCGCTTCAAGTACGACACGCCTGCAGAGATCGAGTACATCCGCGGGCGGGCCATCGAGGCGGGCGCCGAAGACGCGGTGCCGTCGAATCACTGGGCCGAAGGCGGCGATGGGCGCGCGATCTCGCAGAGGCCGTCGTCAAGGCGTGCGAGAAGCCACACGATTTCAAGTTCCTCTATCCTCTCGAATGGAGTATCAAGGAGAAGATAGAGAAGATAGCGAAGGACATCTACGGTGCAGAGTCGGTTTCGTACTCGCCCGAGGCCGAGGCCAAAATCGAGCTCTACACCCGGCTGGGGTTCGACAAGCTGCCGATCTGCATGGCCAAGACCCATCTGAGCCTGTCGCATGACCCCAACGTGAAGGGTCGCCCGCGCAACTACGTATTCCCGATCCGTGACATCCGCGCCAGCGTAGGCGCAGGTTTCCTCTACCCGCTCTGCGGTGAAATGCGTACGATGCCCGGGTTGCCCACCAGGCCCGTCTTCTATGACGTGGATCTGGATCTCGAGACCGGACGTGTAGTGGGCCTCTTCTAGCTCCCTGATCTCTCTCGAAGGCCAGGCCATCCAGCCTGGCCTTCGAGACGCGGCCGCGCACCTGGCCGGCACGGCATCCCAAATGCCCTTCAGCAGCGCCGGCCGCGACAACATCATCGGCCGCTGCATCTCCTGCCGGTCCAATCCGTGCCGGTTCCATCCGATCTGCGCGCCGAAGAGGCCGCACCCGGGACACCGGAGATGGGATCTGCCGAGCGGTATGCAATCTGACTTGTCAAACTGCCTCCTCTACCGTATAATAGACGCAGAATGTTCTCTTTGGTCCGTCATGACACGCGAGGGCCGGGCGCTCCCCGAGAACGACGAAGGGGTCGCCTTTGCCCTCGCTTTTGCGGAATGGTGCCGGCTCGCCTGAAGACCGCGCAAGTGGAGCGAGTCGAGCAGTGAGGTTGGACAAATGCCTATTTACGAGTACGAGTGTGAACAGTGTGGTGTGAGGTTCGAGCGATTACAGCGCATGAGTGAATCCGCGCTCTCCGTTTGCCCGGAGTGCTGCGGCCACGTGCACCGGGTTATGCAGCCGGTGGGAGTCATTTTCAAGGGTTCTGGCTTTTACGTTACGGATAATCGGGGCAAATCTTCGACGGGCATCCCGGCAAAGAAGAAGGATGAGGATTCCAAGCCCGCCTCTGACGGTGCTTCGAGCCCGACGACTACGCCGGCAGCGCCGAGCACCAGCACACCCTCCATGAGTGACGGTGGGTCCAAGACCAGCAGCTAACTCGTTCGTTACTTGAGGAATTGGAAGGGGGAGGCCACGCCTCCCCCTTTTTTTGCCCTCTGACGACGGCCGGCCTACCGGCGGATCGTGATCACGACCGGCGGTGAGGTCACGAAATTGCCGTCTTTCTTCACCACCACCACCCGCAGAGAGTAGGTGCCGGCGGGCAACGTGCCGGCATGCCACATCTCAAGCCGGCCGTTCGTTACCGGCTCTTTATGGCCCGACCCCATTGTGATCCACTCGGCGGGCTCCCGTCCGTTCCCATATTCCACCTTGTAGAAGTCGTAGACGCCGGCGTCGAACTGGGCGGTTCCCTTGATTTCCACCTCTCCGCTGACGGTGGCGCCGGCCTTCGGCGAGGTGATTGCCGACCTGACGCCCGTGGCCGCTGCGGTGGTCGCTACCGGCGTCGGCGTAGACTTCTTCACCTGCGCCAGCTGGCTCTCGGTGCACGCGGGCGCCTGTGGTCGCAGCCCCATCCCGGCAGCCCATGACCGCGCCTGGTCGGCCTCACGCTGGTCACCGGGAAGGCGTAGCATCACAGTGGGCTCTCCAAACTCGGCACTCGTGCACAGTTGGTTTCCGCCAACGCGTGCCACGCTCACTCGCGTGAGAGCCGGGTCTAGCTTCTCCGCGATCGGTGCGGACGGGACGGGCGATGCCGTCGTACCGCCGTTTCCGACGCGCACCGGGATCCTGGGGTCGAGGATTACGTCTGTCTTGGTGCTCGGGCACTCCGCCCCTAACTTGAGCTGGCTCAAGGTGCAGATCGGCACGTCGAGCAGGCCGGGTGGGCGAATGAACTCGATCGGCTCATTCGGGCGGCGCACGCTGGCATCGAAGGATGGATCGCTGAACACCGCCTCGAAGAAGTCGTGCCAGATTGGGGCCGCACCCGTGAGGCCCGTGGTGTTGCGCATCAGCGACCCGTCGGCGTTGCCTGCCCAAACACCCACCGACAGATAGGGGGTGTACCCCATCGTGAGGTTGTCGCGCCAGTCGTTGGTCGTGCCGGTCTTCCCTGCAACGGGGCGTGACAACTTCAGCGGGCTGTTCGCCCCGAACATCGGCGTGCGCGCGTCGTTGTCCGAGAGAATCGACGTCACCTGATAGGCGACTCGCTCGTCCAGTACCTGCGTGGGTGCGGGCTTGAGGCGGGAGATGGTACGTCCCATGCTGTCGGCGATGGCGAGTATCGGGGTCGGCTCCACCATCCTGCCGCCACTGCCGAGGGTGGCATATGCATTCGTCAGGCTGAGGAGGGTCACCTCGCTCCCCCCCAGGGTCAGTGCCAACCCATACCGGTCGGCCGGCTGGTCCAGCCCCTGTATCCCCATCGCTCGGGCGAGGTCCACCATGTTCGGAACGCCAACCCAGCTCAGCAGCTTTACGGCCGGGATATTGAAGGAATTGGCAAGCGCCTGCCGCAGCCGTACCGCGCCGTGATACTTGCCGTCATAGTTCACCGGCCGGTATATCTGCCCGTACGGTAGCGTGAACGACACTCCCGTGTCGAAAACGATATCGCCAGGGGTGTAGCCGCGGGAAAATGCGGCGGCATAAAGAATCGGCTTGATCGACGAGCCGGGTTGGCGGAGCGAGGTCGTGACGTTTACCTGTCCCGAGATCTTACTGTCGTAGAAGTCGGCGCTGCCCACCATGGCGATGATCTCGCCCGTTCCCGGCTTCAGCGCCACGAGCGCCACGCTGGTCATGTTGTACTTTACGCGTACGGAGTCGACCTGCTTCTTGACCGTCTCTTCCGCCATGGTCTGGATGCGTGAGTCAATCGTCGCCGTGATCGTGAAGCCGCCGCGGCCCAGGGCTCCCTTTCCGTAGGACGTCTCGACCGACTGCTGCAAGTAGTTCAGGAAGTGCGGCGCCAGATGCGGGGTCCGGACTCCCGGCTGGAAGTTGAGCGGCTCGGCGTAGGTTGCCTGTGCCAACTCCTGGCTGATGAATCCGTTTTTCGCCATCAGCGCCAGAACCACCCCCTGGCGCGATTTCGCACGGTCGAGATTCTCGGGCACGAGCGGATCGAGCACTGCGGGCGACTGCGGGAGACCGGCGAGCATCGCGCTTTCCGCAAGGTTCAGCTGCGTGGCCGGTTTGCCGAAGAAGGTGCGAGAAGCAGCTTCGACCCCGTATGCCATGCGGCCGTAATATACGACGTTCAGGTACATCTCGAGCAGCTCGTCCTTCGTGAAGCGCTCGGTCAGCTCCTGGGCCAGGGCAGTCTCGGTGAGCTTCCGGTCGATGGACTGCTCCAGTCGCTTCTCGTACGGCATGGAGATATTGCGGGCGAGCTGCTGGGTGATGGTGGACGCGCCCGATGCCACCTCGCCTTCGGTGGCATTCACCATTACCGCGCGTGCGATCGCGCTCCAATCCACCCCCGGATTCGTATAGAAGTTCTTGTCCTCAGTCGCGATCGTCGCCTGGATCACGGGCGGCGCGACGGAGGCCAACGGGACCCAATAGCGCCGGCCTTCGTCCCAATACTCGGCGAGCAGGACGCCGTTACGATCGTAGACCCGGCTGGTAAGGAAGAGCTTCGGAGAGGGACCGTCGAGATTGGCCATGTACTCTTCGACAATATCGGGAAGCGAGGCGCGTGTCCGTGCGGCGGGCGGCGGTGGCGCGGGGGTCGCGCCGTCACAAGCACTGAGCAATGCCAGCAACATGGGCAGGGTAAATAGAAGCCGCGCCCACCGTACTCGAATACCGGACATGTTCCCTCCAGGGGTGACCATGAGATCGAAGCGGGAACAGATAAAGACTACATCGTTAACGCGAGCTGATTATCAGATATCGTGTCGCCACAAGGGGACAAGGGTTGGATTACCCGGGCTCCGATTCGCCGTGTGTGCAGACGACCGAATTGTCGGTTCCAAATTCGTTTGACACGTACTTGTCTGCGTGCCAGTCGTTGTGCCAGTCGCGCCCATTAACGAGATAGCGGAACTGGAACTCGGCGCCGGCCGGCAGAAGCAGGGTGATCCGCCAGTTGCCGTCGCTTCGCGATTGGCGCATCTCGTGCCGGAAGTTGTCCCAATCATTGAAGTCGCCGACGAGGTTCACCCGTTCGGCCCAGATAGATGATGGGAGCTCAAAGGTAACCTGGACGTGTTTGCCGTCAGTCGTAGGCTCCTTGTAGATCATGGATGCTCCCGAAGTGTATCCAGTTGTGGCCTGACTACCTGCGCGATTATAGCATCGACTTGACTGGCAAGACAATGCGATATAATATGCATGCGGTGATGCACGTGCATCCACGGGCCGGCCTAGAGCCGGCCCATGCGCGACTGACACCAGGCCGGCAACGCGTACCGGGAGCATAAGCTGAGATGTTCGAGAACCTGCAGACCAAACTGAATGGCGTATTTGACCGGCTGGCCGCGCACGGCAAGCTGACCGAGCAGGACGTGGACGATGGCGCTGCGCGAGGTGCGGCTGGCGCTGCTGGAAGCCGATGTCAACTTCAAGGTCGTCAAGGAGTTCATCGGGCGCGTCAGGGAGCGGGCGATCGGCGCCGAGGTGACGAAGAGCCTCACCCCGGCGCAGCAGGTCGTCAAGATCGTCCACGAGGAGCTGCTCGAGACGCTCGGCGAGCCGGCCCGCTCGATCTGTCCGGTACCCGCGCCGCACGTGATCATGCTCGTGGGCCTGCAGGGCTCCGGCAAGACCACGACGGCCGCCAAGCTGGCGCTGACGCTGCGCAAGAGCGGCAAGCGCTCGCTGCTGGTCGCCGCCGACACCTACCGGCCGGCGGCCATCACGCAGCTCGAGGTGCTGGGCAAGCAGCTTGACATCCCGGTGCACAGCGAAGGCACGCAGCGTGCCGCCGCCGGAGATCGTCGCGCATGCGCTCGCGCACGGGCGCGCGAGGGCGCCTACGACGTCGTCATCCTGGACACGGCCGGCCGCCTGCAGATCAACGACGAGATGATGGACGAGCTGGAGCGGATCAAGGCGATTGCCAAGCCCGCAGGAGATCCTGCTGGTGGCCGACGCGATGACCGGCCAGGAAGCGGTCAACGTCGCCGCGGGGCTTCCACGAGCGGGTCGGGCTGACCGGGCTGATCCTGACCAAGGTCGACGGCGATGCGCGCGGCGGCGCGGCGATCTCGATGCGCGCAGTGACCGGCGTGCCGATCAAGTTCCTGGGCGTGGGCGAGAAGCTCGACGCGCTGGAGCCGTTCCATCCCGACCGGCTGGCGTCGCGCATCCTGGGCATGGGCGACATGCTCAGCCTGATCGAGAAGGCCGGCGAAACCGTCGATCAGGACGAGGCGCGAGCGCATGGGGCGCAAGCTGGTCAAGGGCGAGTTCAACCTGGAGGACTTCCTGAAGCAGCTGCAGCAGATCAAGAAGATGGGCCCGCTGGCGCAGATCCTGGAGATGATCCCCGGCATGGACAAGCTGACGAAGGACATCGCGCCCGACGTGACCGACAAGCAGTTCGCGCAAGATCGAGGCGATCATCAGCTCGATGACGCGCGCAGGAGCGGCGCGACCCGAAGCATGATCAACGGCAGCCGCAAGCGGCGCATCGCCCGCGGCTCAGCGGCACGCACCGTGCAGGAAGTCAACGAGCTGCTCAACCAGTTCCGGCAGATGCAGCGCATGATGAAGCAGATGGGTCAGGCCGGCGGGCGCGGCCGCGCGGCATCTGATGGACATGTTTCGTTGATACCCTGCCGGCTCATCCGTTCGATGGCGCTTTGTCGTCGACCGGCCTGAACCGGCGGTAACAAGCATTCGGGACCCTCAGTGTCCCACAGTAGAGGAGTAGTACAGATGGTACGGATTCGTCTGCGCCGTCAGGGCGCCAAGAAGCAGCCCAGCTACCGGGTGGTGGTCGCCGACCAGCGCTCCCCGCGGATGGGCGCATCTCGAGAATATCGGCTTCTTCAACCCGCGCACCGACCTGAGACGGTCCAGATCGACGTCGAGCGCGCTCGCTACTGGCTGAGCGTGGGCGCCCAGCCCAGCGAGGCAGTGGCGCGTCTGCTCAAGGCAGCCGGCGTGGACGAAAAGCCGGCAGCCGTTCAAACCGCCTGAGTCTCACCGCGGCGGCCTGACGGCCTGGCGTAATTGCCGCCGCACAAGACGCAGGGAGGCTGCAGGTGAAAGAGAAAGAGCTGGTCGAGTATATCGCCAGTTCGCTTGTGGAAAACCCCGACGCCGTGACGGTGAAGGAAATCCGGGGCGCCAACGTGACGGTGCTGGAGCTGCACGTGGACCGCGAAGACATGGGCCGGGTGATCGGCAAGGATGGGCGGGTGGCCAACGCCATTCGCACACTACTGCGAGTAGCCACCCGGGATGATCGCCGGGTGGTGCTGGAGATCGTGTAGAGACCCTCTCATATCGGTACATCGCAGCGGAGACGTCGTGAGGCGTCTCCGCTGTCTCTTAAGCAACAGGAGTTCCGGGTGAACACTCAGTTTTGGGAACGGGAATATGTGGCGGTTGGACGCTGTGGTTGCGCCACACGGCATCCGAGGCGAAGTGAAGGTCGAGCTGCTGACCGACTATCCGGAGCGCTTCCGCGGGGTGAACGGATGTACCTGGCGCAGGGCGCCGATCTGCGCGAGGTAACGATCGCCACGGCGCGGCTCGCACCAGAGCTCCATGCTCGTGCGGTTCAACGCGACAACCGACCGCAATGCTGCGGAGCTGCTGCGCGACGCCTACGTCGTGATCCCGGAGGCGGAGGCCAGACAGGTCGGCGAGCACGAGAATTACACCCACGACCTGTTCGGGCTCTCGGTGGAGACCGTCGATGGAGAGGTTCTGGGCGAGTTGGTGGAGGTCTTCGCGACGGCGGCCAATGATGTATACGTCGTGAAGCGTCCCGCCGGGCCGGATCTTCTGATCCCTGCGCTGCGCGATGTTATCCTGCGAGTTGACCTTGAATCCGGCCGCGTCGTCGTGGCGTTGCCGGATGGTCTGCTGGACGCGGCAGGCTAGACGCCGCCGCGATTCCTTGACAAAGGTTCTCAGCCTGAATTATGCTGCCGCCCGGCACAGCGATAGTGTCTTGGCCTCATTTTTCGTGTCTGGAGAGAGTGCGTGGACCCGCTCGCGTATTGGATCGGCTTCAACCGGGTGCGGGGCATCGGTCCAGCCCGCCTCCGGACGCTTCTGGACGCCTTCGGCAGCATTGAGGCAGCCTGGACCGTTCCCGGCCAACGGTTGCAGGAGATGGGGCTGGACCGGCGATCTCTCGCGAATCTGTTGCAGGCGCGCAAAGAGCTAGACCTGGAGCAGGAGTTGCAGCGGATCCGGGCGGCCGGCATCCAGGTGCTTACGTGGGACGATCCCCGCTATCCCGAGCGGTTGATGGCGATCCCCGATCCTCCTCCTGTACTCTATGTACGCGGCTCGCTGCTTCCTCAAGATGACTTCGCCGTTGCCCTCGTCGGCACCCGCTCGGCGAGCGTGTATGGCCGGCAGGCGGCACGCCAACTGACCGGCGATTTGGTGGCGGCCGGCGTCACGATTGTCAGCGGGTTGGCGCTCGGCATCGACGCAGAGGTCCATCGGGCAGCGCTCGAGGCCGGCGGTCGGACTCTGGCGGTGCTTGGCTCGGGAGTGGACGTTATCTATCCGTGGGAGCATCGCCGGCTGGCGCAGGAGATCGTCGACCACGGTGCGGTCATCAGCGAGTACGCGTTGGGCACCAAACCCGACGCCAGCAACTTCCCGCCCCGCAACCGGATTGTGAGCGGGTTGAGCAGGGGCGTTGTCGTCGTAGAGGCGGGAGAACGCAGCGGCGCCCTCATCACGGCCCGTTATGCAGCCGAACAGGGCCGAGACGTCTTTGCGGTCCCCGGCAGCATCTTCACTCGCAGCAGCCAGGGGACGAACAGCCTGATCCGGCAGGGCGCTCAGCCCGCGCTGACCGGGCTGGATATCCTCCAGGCGCTCGGGATTGGGCAGCTAATCCAGCACGTTGAGGCCCGCCAGGCGCTGCCGGTGACCGGCACCGAAGCGCAGCTGCTGGCGTGCTTATCATCCGATCCGCAGCACGTCGACGATGTCAGCCGGACAACCGGCCTGCCGATCGCCGTCGTCACCAGCACCCTGACGCTCCTCGAGTTGAAGGGTCTGGTGCGCCAGGTGGGCAATATGCAGTTTGTGCGGATTTGAAGGGGAGAACAGCATGCAGTACGCCGTGATCATGGCAGGTGGATCGGGAACCAGGCTGTGGCCGTTGAGCCGGAAGGCCAATCCCAAGCAGGCCCTCCGGCTAATCGGCGACCGCACGATGTTCCAGCATGCGGTTGACCGGCTGGCGCCGGATTTCACGCCGGACCGGATTCTGGTCGTCACCAGCGCGCCGCTGGCAGACGTGTTGCGACCTCAAACGCCAGAGCTGCCGTTTGAGAGCTTCATCATCGAGCCCGAGGGCCGCGATTCGGCGCCCGCCGCCGCCCTTGCCGCTGCTCACCTGTTGCGGCGCGATCCAGACGCAGTGATGGTGATCCTGACCGCCGATCACCACATAGCCGACACGGCGCAGTTCCGGCTCGCCGTGCGGGTAGCCTGCGATCTGGCGCGCAGCGGATCAATCGTCACGCTTGGCATCCGGCCAGACCATCCCGCCACCGGTTTCGGCTACATCGAGCTGGGGCAGGCGTCCACCATCGAGGACGGGCTGAAGGTGTACCATTCCGGGGGGTTTCGGGAGAAGCCAGACCTGGCGACGGCCACCGTCTTCCTCGAAGACGGGAGGCACGTCTGGAACAGTGGCATGTTCGTGTGGCGCGCCGACCGGTTGATGGCCGAGCTCGCCGCGCGTCTGCCGGATCTGCATCGCGGGATGCAGCGGATCATTGGCGCCGAGCCTGCCGAGCTGGAGCCGGTGACCCGAGAAGTCTGGAGCGACGTCCAGCGCATTTCGATCGACTACGGCATCATGGAGCAGGCCGAGGGCGTGATGGTTATCCCGGTCGAATTCGGCTGGACCGACGTCGGTTCCTGGTCGGCGCTGCTCGACGTGCTGCCGCTCGATGACCACGGGAACGCATTGCAGGGAGGCGCGCTGGTAATCGACAGTAACGGCTGCCTCGTTCGAAGTGAAGGCAGATTGGTCGCTCTTCTCGGCGTGGAAGACCTCGTCGTCGTGGAGACGCCGGACGCCGTTCTCGTTTGCCGCCGTGATCGTGCGCAGCATCTGCGCGAGATTGTGAACAGCCTGACACAGGACGGGCGTCACGAATATCTTTAGGATGAATAATTGCTGATGTCTGATACCAACTTGACCGCCTGGTGCGTGAAGTGCAAGGCGATGCGTCCGATCGAGGATGCCGAACCAGTATTCATGGCGAATGGCCGGCCGGCCACGCGTGGCCGCTGCGGCGTTTGCGGAACCGGCATGTACAAGATCGGAGACACCGAGGCGCACGCCGGGTTGCCCAGGCCAGAGGTGCAGGCCGCGCCGCCGAAAGTGCGTAAGCAAGCCCCGAAAAAGCCGAAGGCCACGGTGGCCGCCAAGGCGCGCAGCGCCCCGGCAAGCGGCCGTCGACCGGTCGCAGCGAAGGGCCGGTCGAAAGCGCAATCGGCAGACGCGTCGCCCGCTTCCCGCGCTCGCGGCGGGAAGGGCGCGGGACGGTTGGTGATCGTCGAATCGCCGGCGAAGGCGCGCACGGTGGGTCGCTTCCTCGGCAGTGAGTACGAGGTGCGAGCTTCGGTCGGCCACGTTCGCGACTTACTTCGCTCCCGCTTGTCGGTGGATGTCGAGCAGGATTTCGCACCCACATACCGCGTCCCGAATGAGAAGAAGGACGTGGTCAAGCAGATCAAAGAGGCCGCATCACGGGCGCGTGAGATCTATCTGGCGACCGATCCGGATCGGGAAGGCGAGGCGATTGCCTGGCACCTGTTGGAAGCCGCCGAGATCCCAACCGACCGCACACGCCGGGTCGTTTTCCACGAGATTACTCGCTCCGCAATCGCAGACGCCTTCGCGCACAGCCGCGAGGTTGACATGCGCCTCGTGGACGCGCAACAGGCGCGTCGCATTCTCGACCGGCTGGTTGGCTACCAGGTGAGCCCCCTGCTGTGGGCGCGCGTCCGCAGCCGCCTATCCGCCGGGCGCGTCCAGTCGGTGGCCCTGCGCCTCATCGTCGAACGGGAGCGCGAGATACTCGCGTTCGTGCCGGTCGAGTACTGGTCGATCGACGCCGACCTGGCGCAGAGGATCACCCGCCAACAGCAACCGCGCCCCTCGTTCATGGCGCGGCTGGTGAAGATCCGGGGTGCAGAGGCGGATCTCAAGAACCGGGACGATACGCAGCAGGTCGTGCGTGAGCTGGACGGCGCCGAGTACCGGGTGGCGGGCGTCAAGCGGGGAGAGCGCCGGCGCCGGCCCAGCCCTCCCTTCACTACCAGTACGCTGCAACAAGATGCCGCCCAGCGTTTGGGGATGACCGCACAGCGCACGATGCGGGTTGCCCAGGACCTGTATGAGGGGATCGTGGTCGGCAATGAAGGTAGCGTTGGCCTGATCACGTACATGCGAACCGACAGCGTCAATATTGCGCAGGAAGCGCAAGCCGAAGCGCGCGCGCTGGTCTCCGAGCAATACGGGCCGGAGTTCGTGCCGGCTGAGCCGAACGTCTTCAAGTCCCGCGCCAAGAACGCACAGGAAGCGCACGAAGCGATCCGGCCCACGTCGGCATTTCGCCGTCCCGAGGCGATCCGTGGGTTCCTGAGCAAAGAGCAAAACCGGCTGTACGAGCTGATCTGGCAGCGCTTTGTCGCCAGCCAGATGGCAGCGGCGATATACGACACGATGACGGTCGACGTGGATGCGGGCGCGCCGGCGGGCGCCGAACGTCCCTATCTCTTCCGCGCAACCGGCTCGAGCATTCGTTTTCCTGGCTTTCTCGTTGTCTATTCAGGTTCGGGCACCTGGTCTCCCACCGGCGCAGACGGGATCGAGCCGGCGGCGGGAAATGGGAACGGGCGCAACGGGCGTCCGGGACCGGCGCGCGACGATGAAACGGTAGGGGAGAACGGGCGCGAGCGCATCGCCCCAACTCCCGAGCGTGAGCTGCCACAAACCCTCGCGGAAGGCGAAGTCCTGGACCTTCTGCGGCTTCTGCCCGAGCAGCACTTCACGCAGCCCCCGCCCCGTTATACCGAGGCGACCCTGGTGAAGACGCTGGAGGAGAACGGCATCGGCCGCCCGAGCACGTATGCCACCATCATCTCGACGATTTTGGACCGCGGCTACGTCGAGCGCGCTCGAGCGCAAGCTGCTGCCCACGGAGCTCGGTTTCACCGTGAACGACCTGCTGGTGAAGCATTTCGATCCGATCTTCAACGTCGCATTCACCGCCGACATGGAGGAGCGACTGGACGCCATCGCCAATGGGGAGCAGGAGCTGGTGCGCGTGCTGCGCAGCTTCTACGACTCGTTCGCCCCGCAGCTGCAAGCAGCGGAGGCGTCGATGGAGAAGGTGGTGGTCGAGCCGGAGCGCATTGGAGAGCAGTGCCCCGAATGCGGAGGCGAGCTTGTCATAAAGCAAGGGCGCTTTGGGAAGTTCGTGGGCTGCTCCAATTACCCCACCTGCCGCTTCACGTGCCCGATCGTGCAGCGCACCGGAGCTGTCTGCCCCGTGGATGGCGGGCAGATTGTCGAGCGGCGAACGAAACGCGGGCGCGTCTTCTTTGGGTGCGCGAATTATCCGAAGTGTGACTTCACGTCCTGGAAACGGCCGCTGCCTGAGCCGTGCGCCAAATGCGGCGGGCTGATGGTGGTGGCATCGCGCGACACAGCCGAGTGCATCCGGTGTGACAACAAGATCCACATTGGAGCTCAGGAGGCGCGGCAGGCAGTGAAATGAATGACATGGAGGAGTCGCTTGCCCGGTACGTCCGGTACCTGGTAGCAGAGCGTAACGCCTCTCCTCACACCGTGAGCAACTATAGTCGCGAGATCCGGCAGTTTATGGAGTTCGCGAATTCGCAGGGCTGTCGTGCGTGGGTCGACGTTACGCCGGTCCTGCTGCGGCGATGGCTGGCCGCGCTGCACGCTGCCGGATACGTGAAGCCGAGCGTAGCCCGGCGCCTGTCCGAGCTGCGGGCTTTCTACTCCTACCTGCATCTACAGCGCGCAGTGACCGACAACCCGGCACGCGTGGTGTCGTCGCCGAAATTGCCGCAGCGCCTGCCGCGCCCCTCAAGCGTGAGGAGGTCGAGGCGCTGATGTCGGCGCCAGATCTGGCGACTCCGCAGGGCCTGCGCGACCGGGCGATGATCGAGATGCTGTACGCGGGGGGCGTGCGCGTGAGCGAGCTCCTGAAGCTCAATCTGGGTTCCGTAAACCTCGACAGCCGCGAGATCCGCGTCGATGGAAAGGGCGCGAAGGAGCGGATCGTCCTGATTGGCGTCCCGGCACGGCGGGCGCTGGAGATCTATATGGAGCAAGGTCGCCCTAAGCTGGGTGAGGGCGCACGGCGGGCGCCGCGCGCCTCTGATCCACTCTTCCTCAACCGGTTTGGGCGGCGCCTCTCGGTGAGCATGTTTACGCGCAGGCTCGGCTCGTACGCCCGCTCTGCCGGCATCGGACACACGGTCACGCCGCATATGCTGCGGCACAGCTTCGCAACGCATATGCTGGACGGCGGAGCAGACCTGCGGACTGTGCAGGAGCTGCTCGGGCATGAGAGTCTGTCGAGCACCCAAATCTACACCCACGTGAGCCAGCCCCACCTGCGCGACACCCTTTTGCGCAGCCACCCGCGTGCGGGGAAAAGCGGCCGCACCGGCCAGGACGAGGTAGGCGAGAATGAGTGATTCCCAGTACACGGCCCGGCTTGCGCGCCTGCGCACGCTGCTCGCGGAACAGAATCTGGATGCGTTGTTCGTTAACCAGAGGGAGAACCGGCGCTACCTGAGTGGTTTCACGGGTTCGACGGGCTGGCTGCTCGTGTCGGCAGATCATGCCTTGCTTGCCACGGACTTTCGCTACTATGAACAGGTGGGTCTGGAGTCGCCTCACGTTGAACTGGTTCGCCTCAAGCGTTCGCCGGAGGAAGCGCTCCAGGAGATGCTCGCGCGCGCCGGCGCCACCCACCCGGCGTTTGAGAGCGAGTATGCTACGTATGCCGAGGTGCAGCGTTGGTGCGAGGCAACCCCCGGCGTCACGTGGGTGCCTGCCTCCGGGTTGGTGGCCAGTTTGCGAGCCGTGAAGGACCCGGCTGAGCTGGCGGCGATGCGCGCGGCCATCCGGCTGGCAGACGAGGCCATTGGACACGCCCGCCGGCTCGTTCGCCCCGGAATGACAGAGCGGGCCCTGGCGTGGGAAATCGAGAGCTTCATGCGCACTCACGGCGCCGAGGCAGCCTCGTTCGAAGTGATCGTCGCGGCAGGCGCGAACGCATCGCTGCCGCATGCTCGTGCGGGCGACTCCGAAATCGCCCCGGGCCAAACGATTGTTGTCGACATGGGGGCGCGCCTCAATGGCTACTGCTCCGATTTGACGCGTACCTGGTGCCTGGGTGAACCCGCCGAGCCGGACAAGTTCTGGGAGGTGTATAATACGGTTCTACAGGCACAGCTTGCCGCACAGGCAGCTGTAGTGCCGGGAATGACAGGCCGCGAGGCGGACGCAGTAGCTCGCCAGGTGATTTCGGCAGCAGGCTATGGTGACCACTTCGGTCACGGACTCGGTCACGGCGTAGGGCTGGCCGTACATGAGGAGCCTCGCCTCGCCGGCTCGGCGCATGGGCCGCTTCCGGAAGGATCGATTTTCAGCATCGAGCCGGGCATCTATCTGCCCGGATGGGGTGGTGTCCGGATCGAGGACCTGGTGCTGCTCACGGAAAAAGGCGCCGAGGTGCTCTCAGCCGCGCCCAAGGATCCAATCGTGCCGTTGCGTTAGTGTCCCCGTTCCCGCTAAGGAGGATGGCAATGACGATTCATCGAGAGAGATACTATGGGGGGAAGGGCCAGCCTGCCTGGCTACCCTGGCTCATCGTATTCCTCGCCGGTCTTCTGCTTGGTTGGTTGGTCATTGGCTGGTGGCTGTGGCCCGTGACCTACACCAACTCATTGCCTCAGGATCTGCGCGTGGACTACCGGGATCAATATCTCACGATGGTAGCGGAGTCGTTCAACACCAACAAGGACGCTGGCGTTGCGCGGGAGCGAACGGCCCTTTGGCCGGCTACCGAGTTAGCAGAGCATCTCAGCCTTCTCCAGACAACGGCTAATTCCAGCAACCGTGCTCAGGCAGATAACGTCGGCCGCCTGGCAACCGCGCTGTCAGTCGGCAAGGCAGCGCCCGCAGCAAAGGCCGGTCCCGGTGCGGCTACTGCCGCGCCGACGGCAGTCCGGAGCGGAGAGGTACCTGCCTCAGCCGCGGCTACGGCTCCTGTGCCGTTATGGCGGCGATTGTTGACGGGCCTGATCTGGCTGCTGGTTGCCGGATTGGGCGCCGCCGCCATCATCTTGCTCGTGAGGCGCTGGCGGCAGCAACAGTCGTTGGTCCCCGCTCCGGCCGGGCTTGACACACGCACACACCGCAACCTGCGCAGCCCCGGTAACGACCAATCGGCTGCGGACATCGCCCAGGAGGCACGCTCCAGTTGGCCCGCCGAAGAGTACGATCAGGTTGCCATGGGCGATCAGGATCCGTGGCCCGGGCTCGAGGACGAACCGGTCGGGGGCAATCAGGCCTCCGCTCCCAAGGAGAGCCCCGTCCGGCGCGGCGCCTCAGCGCTATCGCGCGCCACGGGCGCGTTGGCGGGACTAAAACGCCGCGAGGCCCCTGAACCCGCGGCGATTCCCGAATACTCGGTAAGGGAGCTGACACCGGTCGGTGACTTCGAAGCGCAATTCCACGCCGGCGAGCTCGACTATCAGCAGCCGTTCGATATCAACGACCCCAACGGCGGTTTCATCGGCGAGTGTGGCGTCACCTTGAAGCAGCCGGTGGGTCGCAACGGCGATCAGGCCGCTGCTCTCGACGTGTGGCTTTGGGAAACCAGCGACCAAGATACTCGCTCGCTGGTGCTCATCAGTGAAGGCGCGCTGCGAGACAAAAACCTGATGACCGAGCTCGCGGAGGGTCGCGAACCGGTAGTGGTACGTCCCGGCGAAGATTTCTGGCTCAATAGCAGTAAGATCGCGGTGCACGGCAAAATCGAGAAGGTCATGTACGTGCCCGACGAAGCTCCTCAGACGTACTTCGCCGAAGTACGTCTGTCGCTGCGCACCTACCTGAAACCGGATCGTCCTGCCTGAGCTAGACGCTCGCCGCCGGATCGAAAAGCCGGGTGTGCTCCTGGATGGCAAAACGGTCGGTCATGCCGGCCAGGTAATCACAGATGACGCGGGCCTGTGAATCGGGCCCGCGTTCTGATTCTGCTCTGTGTCTCGTACGGGAGCTGAAGCGGCTCTTCCATGTATGCAGCGAATAGGGCCGTCAGCGTCCGGTGCGCCTTAACCGCCATCCTCATGACCCGTGGGTGGTGGTAGAAGCGGCTCAGCAGGAAACGCTTGAGCTCTGCGTTCATCGGCAGCAGCTCGGGGTCGAACGCCGCCACATTGCGGCCCAGCGACCGCAACTCGTCCACAGTCTTGACCCCGGCTGCCGCCAGGTTTGCTTCCGTCGCCCGAACGGCTCCTGTCACCTCAAGACCCACTAACCTGCGAATGATCCGCGCCCGGAGGAGGTCGTCAAGCCGGCAATCCTCGGACATGTCGAGCGACGACAGCACGTGTTTCCAGATGCGCAGCTCACGCACATCTTGCAGCTCGAGCACCCCGCTGCGGATACCGTCCTCCAGATCGCTCGTGTTGTACGCGATCTCATCGGCAAGATTCGCTACCTGGCAGGCCAGGCTGCCGGCCTTCTCCGGTTCGTAGCCGCCGGCGTCGGTGACGTCGTAGTCGGTGTCGTGCTTGACGAGCCCCTCGCGCACCTCGTAAGTCAGATTCAACCCGTTGAACTCCGGGTATCGCTCTTCCAGGTAGGTAACGATGCGCATTGTTTGCCGCTGGTGGTCGAAGCCGCCTTCATTCTCCATCAGCTTGCCCAGCGTTGCTTCGCCGGTGTGTCCGAAGGGAGGATGACCCAGATCGTGCGCCAGACAGATCGCCTCGGTCAGGTCCTCGTTTTCCCCCAGCGCCCGCGCCATCGTCCGTCCCAGCTGCGCAACCTCGATCGTGTGGGTCAGCCGATTCCGGTAGTGATCGCCCTCGTGATACACGAAGACCTGGGTCTTGTACTCCATCCGACGGAATGCGGTGGTGTGGATCACCCGGTCCCGGTCACGCTGGAACGCGCCGCGATAGTCGTGCTCGTCTTCGGCCACAACCCGGCCCCGGCTGGCGGCGCTCGCCACTCCGTAAGGCGCCAGGGTCAGGCGCTCACGTTCTTCCAGTTGTGCTCTGCTTGTGATCATCGACTGTCCTCTCCTCTTCAGGGGCCCGAAAGGCGATCCTGCAAAACACGGAGCTGTTCCTCCAGCGTCGGCATTCCGGTCAGGTCGATCTCCTCATCTTCGTCGGTGCCTTCACGCACACGGATTGCTTCGATGATGCGTTCCAGGTCTTCTCGACTCAGCCGCGCGACTCTGAACCACGTTCGAGCGCACAGCGCGCGCCCCTTGCGGAGTATGCACGGCGAACGATATCATCGCCAGTGTACCGTCGGGACGCTCCTTGATGAAGATGCGGTGTTCGAGGCTGGTGAAGCGACCGGAGGACGGGCGGAATACAAAGGCCTTCCACAATCGCTCGTCGGCGCCGAAGGGCAGCAGTTGCTCCGCCCCCAACGCGGCAAGCTGCGAAGCCATGCCAGGGTCGACTGATGAATTGAGGCCGCTTTCCACATCGTCTTGAGGTAACATGCGGGGCGAGTGTACAACGCCTACGGGTGAGCGTCAAGAGATCTTGCTTCCCGCCGAGCGCCGCCTGGCGGGCGGGCTGCCAGGCGGCCAGACCGGGATGTCCGGACATTCCTCGCTCTCGGTCCTCATCCGGAGGAGGGTGTTAGGATTGGGTCAACCCGTCAGTATGAGGTTGAGCGATGCGACGCACTCCTGAGCAGTTGGAAGCGGCATTGTTGGCGGAAGCCCAGGCGCTGATTGCCGAACTGGTGGCTTGGGAACGGCAGGCTGGAGCGCCGAAACTGAGCCAGATGGAAGAGAAGGTGCTGGCCGTGCGCCAGCGGTTTGGCCAGCGCTTATTGGAAGCGATCATCGAGGATCAGGCGGCCCGCCAGCCGGCTGCACCGCCGGAGTGCCCGACCTGTGGGGCGGAGATGCGCTACAAGGGGCAAAAAGGGATCGACATCGAGACCCGGCTCGGCGGGATCGAGGTCGAGCGGGGCTATTACCACTGTGCCCACTGCGAAAGCGGGCTTTTTCCCCCTGGGTCCTCAGCTTGATGTCGTCGCTGAGCATCTGACGGCAGAGGTCGCCCGCCAGGCCGTGTGGTTAGCCGGGTTAGTGCCTTACCGGGAGGCCGAGGCCATCCTGGCCGAGATCGGGCAGGTAACACTGCCGGCCACGAGTATCTGGCGGCGATTACAGCAAGCTGGCAGCCAGTTTGCAGCGCTGGAAGAAGCCGAACGGGTGCGAGCCACCGCCCTGCCCGAAAAATGGGACCCGCCCAGCCGGGCTGAGCAGTCCGATCAGCGTATGGGCGTAGCGATGGATGGCTTCATGGTCCACCTGCGCGACGAGGGCTGGAAGGAAATGAAGCTGGGCGCGGTCTTCGAGCTGGCTGTGCGCCAGGAGCGTGACGAGCGCACGGGCGAACGCGGGCCGGCGGCCCACGCCGTCAACGTCAGTTATGCGGCACATTTGGGCGGACCCGAAGTCTTTGGCGAACTCGTTTTCACGGAAGCCAGAAGGCGCGGCTGGGAGCAAGCCCAAGAGACGCAGGTGATCGGTGATGGTGCGGTCTGGATCTGGCACCAGACTGCCGTCCATTTTGGCGAGAGCCGGCAACTGGTGGACTGGTATCACGCCAAGCAGCACCTGGCCGAAGCGGCCCGTTTGTTCAAAGGCGAGGGCACGCCGGCCTATACGCTGTGGTTCAACAGCCGCGAAACGGCCCTGTACCAAGGCCATGCCGAACGCATCGCTTGCGAGCTGGAGCAGGCGACCCCGGCTAAGGCCGAAGCGGCTGAGCACTTGCAACGCGAGGCTGGCTACTTCCGCCAGCATCAGCAGCGCATGAACTACCTGGAGATGCGCGAGGAAGACTGGATCATCGGCTCGGGCATGGTCGAGGGCGGAGCTAAGCGCTACCAAGCGCGCTTGTGCGGGCCCGGTATGCGCTGGAGCCGCAAGGGAGCCGAAAACCTGACGCCAGTGCGCACGGCCATCCTCAGCGGGCGTTTTGCCCAACGCTGGCAGGCTGCCCAAAACCTGCCCCCAATTTGAAACGCGCCCCGCGGCACCGGCATCCACTTGCGTTGACGCACGCGTCCGCCGGATGCTATAATTTGTTGCGACCGTTCAGGATCGGCGCCGGCCGGGTGATGCGGCAAGAATGGTCAAGGGATGCGCCCCCTGTCCATCGGGACAGGGGCTTTTTATGCTAGGTATCCGGGAGGGGTAATGCTCGACATAAAGCTAATGCGCGAACACCGTGAGCACGTTTTGGCGGGAATGCGAGCGCTGGGCGCACCCGAAGAGCCCGTGCTGCAGGCGTTGGAGCTGGACGAGCGCCGCCGGGCGCTGGTTACGCGAGTCGAAATCCTCCGTGCCGATCGGAACAGCGGCTCGCGCGAGATCGGGCAGCTGATGCGCTCGGGGCAGCGCGCCGAAGGAGAAGCCAGGCAGCAGCGCATGCTCGACGTGGGTAAAGAGATTCAAGAAATCGAAGTCGAGCTATCCGGCGTCGATGCGGCGTTCGAGCAGGTGATGCTGAGCATCCCCAACATTCCCCATCCGAGCGTGCCCGTTGGACCGGACGACAGCGCAAACATCATAGTCCGGCAAGAGGGAGAACCGCGGCAGTTCGACTTCGAGCCGCAGCCTCATTGGGATCTCGGTCCGGCGCTCGACATCATCGATTTCGAGCGAGGAATCAAGGTCAGCGGCACTCGCTTCTACATGCTGAAGGGGGCCGGGGCGCGCCTTCAGCGAGCGCTGATAAGCTGGATGCTGGACCTGCACGTGGAGAAGCACGGCTACACCGAGGTCTACCCGCCGTATATGGTCAGGACGGCGGCACTGATCGGTACGGGTAACCTGCCAAAATTCGGGGACCTTCTCTATCGTGACATTGAGGAGGAGTTGTGGCTGGTGCCGACGGCTGAGGTTCCGGTCACGAACATGTACCGTGAGGAGATTCTAGACGGCGCCCAACTGCCGATCAGGCACGTCGCGTACACCGCCTGCTTTCGCCGGGAGAAGATGAGCGCGGGGCGTGATGTCCGCGGGATCAAGCGCGGGCACCAGTTCGACAAGGTTGAGATGGTCAAGTTCGTCCGGCCCGAAACCTCGATGGACGAGCTCATGTCGCTGATAGACGACGCCGAGGATGTCTGCCGCGGGCTGAATATCCCGCATCGCATCGTGCAGATGTGTACAGGCGACCTGAGTTTCGTTGCCGCCGCCAAGTATGACATCGAGCTCTGGGCGCCGGGGGTGAAGGAGTGGCTGGAAGTAAGCTCGTGCAGCAACTTCCTCGACTTCCAGGCGCGACGCGCGAACATCCGCTTCCGGCCGGAGCCCGGCGGGCGTCCCGAATTCGTGCACACCCTGAACGGATCGGGGCTGGCGCTGCCGCGGCTGATGATCGGCGTGATGGAGACGTACCAGCGCTCCGACGGAAGCATCGAGGTGCCAGAGGTCCTGCGCCCGTACATGGGCGGCATGGAGAGCATCCGGCGGGTCTAGCGGCCGAGAAAACGCCTGCGCTACCTTTTGACATGCGGCAATCGCGGGTGGTATACTGCGGTCCAGTCGTGAGGGCAGAGGCGCCGCGCGGAGGGATGGCCGAGCGGCTTATGGCGACGGTCTTGAAAACCGTTGTGGCGGCAACGTCACCGGGGGTTCGAATCCCTCTCCCTCCGCTGAAAATAGCAGCCAGGGGAGGTCGCATAGCCTGGTCGAGTGCGCCCGCCTGCTAAGTGGGTAAGGGAGTTATTTCTCCCTTCGAGGGTTCAAATCCCTCCCTCCCCGCCTTGCCGCACCGGTATCGTCCGTGCGGCACATATATCCGTGTCCCAGTAGCTCAGTGGATAGAGCGCTTCCCTGCGGAGGAAGAGGCCAGAGGTTCAAGTCCTCTCTGGGATACCACGAGACCCCCGTTCGCGGGGGTCTTTGCTTTTCAAGCTTCGTCGCTTGCCTGCGCCAGCCCGCCCAGCTGTGCGGCGGCCAAGGCGACCCGTGCTGCCCACTCCTCAGCCTCGGCCAGCAGCTCTGTGGATGTTACCCGCATCAGCACCCATCCTTCGGATGCAGCGAGATAATCGCGTGTCCCCTCCTCGCCGATTCGCGCCTCGGTCTGCGGTTCGTCGCTCACGACCAGGGCCACCTTGCCCCGCGAGCAGAGGAATGCAAAGTCGGCTACTTGTTCTGGCGTCTCGTCGCGCAGCGGGTACTGCCGCTCGTCAGCCAGGCCGGCGGTCTTTAGCGCCTCCCAAAGGCGCTCCTGCGCGCTGCTCTTCAGCCATAGATCGTTGATCTCCCGCGCTCGTTCCAGCCGCTCCCAGGTGGTGTTGATAAACGTGATGCGGCGCAACCGGCGGCTGGGGATGGGAGAGGGTAGGGGTGCAAATGGACCCAGATCCAGGCGATAGTACTGCTCGAGAGCATGGGGATGGTCCGGCTCTTCGGGCAACAGCTCGCGACGTTGGGCAACGCCGTAGCTCCGTATGGAAGCAACCCAACGTACTTGCCATCGTTCTCCGGCGGGGAAGGCGCCGGTCTGGTACAGCGCCAGATACTCGGCCGCCACCCTGCGCGGCGAGCGGAGCAGGGGAATCCGGTACCATCCCTCATGCCGGGCACGATCGAGCTCGCCTGGCGACGTGCAGACCGCTACCAGCACCGGCGCATCCGCGTCGGGCCGCACATCCTCATTCCGCATGCAACAACTCGTTTCCCTCTGGCGACGAGGCTTGAACGGCGGGTTCCAGTTGCGCCGCAATCTCCGGTGCGTAGGCGAGCAGGTCACGGCGCAGCTGCAGCAGGGCGACGTCCTTCAGCTTTACTTCCAGCATCACGTCAAAGATACGCATCGCTCCAGCCCAGGCGAAAAAGTCGATGAACTCGAACGGGTTGAGGTAGTCGGAGTGGGCCGCCCACCGCGGCCGGTGAGCGCGACCTGTGCCTTCATCGCCCGCGGTCTCCTCGATCACCGCGCAGGTGCGGGGGCTACTAAAGTGAACCTTAGGCCGCTCGCCGGTGGGCCAGGTGACCAGGCAGGCAGCGAGCGCGTCCCGGGCCGGCATTCGTTCGGGGTTGTAGACCCGGTGATGCAGGGTATCGAACACCAGGCGGATCCCGGTCCGTGCGTGGATCCACACAGTATCGCTCACCGCGAAACGGTTGTCGTCATTCTCCAACACGACCCGCCTCTGTGCCTCGTGCGGCAGGAGGTGCCAATTGCGCACGAACCGGTCCCTGGCCGCGGATCGATCGCCGTATGCTCCACCGGTATGCGTGATCACGACCGCCTCGGGTCCCTGGTCCATCGCATCCAACAGGACCGACTGGTACTGCAGATCCGCCACGCTTTTGGCAACAATCGTCTCATCCGGTGAGTTGAGCACCACATGCTGCGCCGGATGGAAGGAAAGACGGATCCCGGCCGATTTCGCCATCGCACCCACGATGTTGAGCTCGCGTCTCGATTCCTCCAGCTGCGTGTGGAATTGGGGCATGCCGGGGTGCGTGGCGTAGGGAGCCAGATCCGATGACATCCTGTACATCCCGATCCGGCTGTCGGAAAGGTAGCGCAGGATGTCGCGCAGGTAGGCAAGACTGACGGAGAGGTGCGGGCTATTCTGCCAGCGGCGGGTATCGTTGCTCTTCAACCCCGCCCGGCCAATCACCTTGACGGCAAATCCTAAGCGCACAGGGGTTCCCTTTCATTCACCGCTTTGTTATAATGCGCCGAGATTCTGCTCCCACCAGAGGGAGTTCCCATTTGAGACTGTTACCTGTTATATCGCTCCTGCTGGGGCTTTTGGGCACGCCTGGAGCTCAGGATGCCCCGCTCGATCCCGGTTACTGGGACCGGACGCCCCTGCCGCAGATGGGTTTGGCCACCTACTATGGAAGTGGCGTGATGGAGTGGGTGGAGAAGTACCGCCGGGGGCGCGATCAGCTTCCACCCTGCCCTGAGTGTGTCGGAAACGTAGCGTTGTTGCGCGCCGGTGACATCGGCCGTAAGGTCTGGCTCCAGCATCCCAATGGGGAGCTGTACGGACCTTTCCTGGTGATCGACTGCGCCCAGCGAACGGACGTCCCATCTCTCTTGGATCGTGAGTGGGCGGTCGACGTTAGCTGGGAACTGAGCCGCGATTGGCGCATGGATCGCCCCTTAGCGGGAGTAATCGTGTGGCCCGATCCGGGCGAACAAGACCTTGCCGCCCCGGCTCCGAGGGCACCGGCACCTCTCGATCCAGACGAGGTGGTAATTACGCGGCCAACGCCCGCGCCGGGAGAAGGTCCGCCGGAGTTGACTGACATGTTGGCGCAGCTCACCTACGCCGCCGGATGATTCGGAAGGGGCCACTTCGGCGCCCGCCTCGCTGCTGGAGCAAGTGGTTCCGATGGAGCGCCTGTCGCCTCGACCCACGCCGGAATCGCCGGCGCCCGCCATGGCGCGAGCGGGTGAGCAGTTGCTGCCAACCCCACCGCGCCGGGCATGGGCAACCCGGTCACCGGATGAAGCGCGCCTGTTTGACGAGGGACCCATCATCACGGATTTGCTGGCCGGGGAACCGCCAACCGCACTTGACCAGCCGGAACCTCGGCCGCCGTGGTTCGCGTCTCTCTGGGAGGCGTTCCTGCGGTGGCTCGGACCCTGATCTTCCTACTCTGCGGGCTGGCAGGGCGCAGCGGTGATGCGCACTCGCTGCTGGACGAAAGTCAGCTCACCCTGATGGCTCTGCCGGACCCGCAAGCCCGCCGCGTCCCCTTCCAGCGCTGCCTCGAGCATGTGGCGAACGCTCGCCACTGTGTCGGGGCCGGCGCCGGCCTCTGCAGCCCATTCGCTCAACTCGCGCGTCACCTGGTAACGCTCGGCTTCGTGGGTGCAGGCGTTTGCCGAGCGAAGCAGGGCGTCGATCTCCGTCAGGCTGAAGATCCGCAGCAGGGCAGGGTCGCGTCGCGTCTCGATGGCGGCTTGCGTGGCACGCTTGACCGGATCATCGCTACCTACGGCTTCGTCCAACACCAGAAGACCGTCGGGAGTCAGCACTCTCTGCATCTCCTCCAGCACCTTTTCGGGGCGAGGTACGTACGAAAGGAGGTCGCGCAAGGTTACCCGGTCGAAGCGCGCGTCGGGGAACGGTAGCGACTCGGCGCTCGCCCACCGCAACACAACATTCTCCGTGCCTTGATGCATACGGCGCTGCTCTCCGCGTTCCAACATCGCCGGAGTGATATCGACCCCCACCACGGACGCAACGGCCGGGGCAAAAGCGAGCGCGACGCTCCCGGCGCCGGTACCAACGTCGAGGACGTCCATGTGCGGGGCCAGGTTCGACATGGCCACCAACGCCTGCAGCTGGGACTGTTGCGCAGGCCCGGGCTCTAGTGGCTGCGAGGGCGCGGCGCGGGTGGCTTGTTCGATGGCAACCGAGAGCGTATCACTCGCAGGGAGCGGGACGTCCCGCTCCCTGGTAATGTCCGGAGCGGCTTGGGCAGAGTGCAGGTGAACGCGGCTGTTGTGCATCGCCAGATGCCATCGCCCATCCTGGAACACAAGATGTGTCACGCCGGTGTTCTCGGTGCTTACGGCGGCTTGTTGCCCGCCCATGATGCAACGGATGACGGTGGCGATGACTCCACCGTGGCACACGACGAGGACGGTTTTCCCCTCGTGGGCGCCCATCAGCGCCGCCATGGCCCTTTCGATCCGGCCGCGAAATTCCGCATAGATGGGGGTTGCCGCCGGGGCGGGAGTCCACGGATGGCTCCAGTAGGCGACGGGATCGGAGTTCGGCGGCGCCAGCTCGGTCCAATACGACTGCGCAGACTCTTCGAGGCCGGGCCACGGATGCACTTCCATCTGCAGCCGGGCGGCGATCACCTCTGCGGTCTGGCGGGACCGTATCATCTCGCTCGAGATGATGGCATCGACCGCGTACCTGCCCGCCAGCCAGTCCGCAACCAGGCGCGCCTGGCTCCAGCCTGCGGCAGTCAGCCCGCTGTTACTCCCGGCGTCTGTGCCGTCACGGTTGAAGAGCGACTGGCCATGCCTGACGAGCAGGAGATGGGTGGCCGGCAATTCTGGTGCGTACGAGGTCATACCATGAGGTCCATACTGGCGGCTGAAAGCGCACGCATTATACCTCCTCCCGCTATCCTCACAAGTGCGGCGAACGGTACTTTGACACCACCCGCGTCCCGCGCTAAAATGAACAGGTTGGGTGCCGTGCGCTCGGTATTTTCGCACGGCGCCCCTTATTGCGCGGTTAATGAGCATAGCTCCTGGGCGCTGAATGGGAGGATGAATGGCGAGCTACACAACATCGCAGTTGCGCAACGTTGCCCTTTTGGGCCACGGCGGATCAGGCAAGACCACGCTGGCCGAAGCCTTGCTTTTCAATACCGGTGCAGTCAGCCGGCGCGGCCGCGTCGAGGACGGGACGACGGTGTCCGATTGGGATGAAGAGGAAATTCGCCGGCGAATGTCGGTCAGCCTCTCGGTTGTGCCGTGCGAGGTGAATGGGAATAAAGTCAATTTGCTGGATGCCCCCGGCTTCATGGATCTCGCGGGCGAAGCCATTTCGGCGGTAACGGTGGCCGACGCCGGCTTGCTGGTGCTGGACGCGGCGTCTGGCGTGGAAGTCGGGACCGAGCTGGGATGGAACTACCTGAACGATCGCGGCCTGGCGCGCGCCGTCTTCGTCAACAAGATGGACCGTGAGAACGCCCGCTTCCAGGGCGCAGTTAACGCCCTGCGAGAGCAATTCTCCGGCACCATCGTCCCGGTGCAATTGCCCATTGGGGAAGGGGCTGAGTTCCGCGGGATCGTGGATCTCATCAGCGGCAAGGCGTATGTCGGAGAGAGCGGAGAGGCGACGGACGTGCCCGGCGACATGGCCGATGCCGTCGAAGAGGCCCGCCTACAGCTGATCGAGGCATCTGCCGAGGGCGACGACGAGCTGATCATGAAGTACCTGGAAGGGGAAGAGCTGACCTCTGACGAGATCAACCGTGGTCTGCGCCAGGGTGTCGTGAAGGGAACGATCTTCCCGGTATTTTGCGGCTCTGCAGCAGCGAACGTCGGCACGCGGCAGCTGATCGAGTCCATGATCGCGTTCCTGCCCAATCCCCTGGAAAGTCCGGCGGTGGTTGCGGAGCGTCCGAATGGCGAGCAGGTCTCTCTCACCTCCGATTCTGCCGGACCGCTCGCCGCCTTTGTCTTCAAGACGTGGGCCGACCCATTCGTCGGCAAGGTGTCATACTTCCGTGTTTTCTCCGGCGCTCTGCAGGGGGACTCTCGTGCCTACAGCATGCCGGGTGGCAACGAAGAGCGCATCGGTCCCGTCTTCACGCCGCGCGGCAAGGAGCAGTTGAGCACCCAGCGCGTGGTTGCCGGCGACATCGGCGGCGTCACCAAGTTGGCATCCACGTTGACCAACGACACGCTCTGCGATAAGGCGCACGCGCTCACCCTGCCTCGCCCCAATTACCCCGAACCGCTCTTCTCGGTTGCCGTGAACCCAAAGACGCGCGCCGATTCCGCGAAGATGGGCCCAACCCTAACCCGGCTCAGCGAAGAGGATCCGACACTGCGCTGGCGTTTCGAGCAGGGCACCGGGCAGACGATCCTATCGGGCATGGGTGAGATCCATATCGACCTCGCCGTGAAGCGCACGGAGGCCAAGTTCGGCGTGGGTCTCGTCACGAGCGTTCCGAAAGTGCCGTACAACGAGTCCATCACGCGGAACGCAGCGGACTTTTACCGCCACAAGAAGCAGACCGGCGGCGCCGGGCAATTTGCAGAAGTGCATATGGAGATCAAGCCGCTGGAGCGTGGCCGCGGCTTTGAGTTCGATACGTCCCGCGTCTTCGGCGGCGCCATCCAGAACAGCTTCTTCCCTTCGATCGAGAAGGGCATCCGATCGATGCTGGATTCGGGACCCGTGGCCGGCTACCCCGTGGTTGACGTCCGGTGCGAGGTGTACGACGGCAAGATGCACCCGGTGGATTCCAAGGATATCGCGTTCCAGATCGCCGGGCGCGAGGTCTTCAAGAAGACCTTCCTGGATGCCGGCCCTGTGCTGCTCGAACCGGTCATGGAAGTGACGATTACGGTGCCCGAAGAGTACACGGGCGATATTATGGGCGACCTCAACACCCGTCGCGGGCGCGTGCTCGGTATGGAGCAGACGCGGGCAAGGGCGTGGTCACTGCTTATGTGCCCATGGCGGAGATGCAGCGCTATTCGATCGATCTGCGCTCCATGACCCAGGGGCGCGGCATTTACACCATGAAACTGTCGCACTACGAGCCCACACCTGCGCACGTCGCAGAACAGGTGATCGCGGCCCATAAGCGTGAGGTTGCGGAAGCCGAGTCTTAAGCAGAGCCAGAAGCTTCTCTTACAAACAGGGGCGGCATCCTCACAAGGATGCCGCCCCTGTTCTTTTTTGGTACCCGGCTCGAAAGCTAGGCGAACAGTTCCGGACAGGCGATGTGCCGCGGGATCTCCAGACGAACGCCGGTTCCGCGTTCGCCGTCAGCCCGCGGTGAGAAGATCACGAGCTGCCCTTCAATCAGCCGCGCGCGCTCTCGCATGTTGAGCAGCCCGAAGCTGTTCATGCGCGCATAGCCCGCCTCAACCCGTTTCACGTCGAAGCCGGTACCGTCATCCGACACTTCGATCGCTAGTACTCTATCGGTCAGGCCCAGGCGAATCCATACGTTGCGTGCCTGTGCGTGCTTCTGGATATTGTTGAGCGCTTCCTGGATGATCACGAAGATCGTTCCGGCAACACGCGTATCGATCGCATCGTCGGGCAAACAACTTTCGAGGTGGAGCTCGAACGGAACGTGGCCGCGGAGCAAATCCGCAAGCTGGTGCAGCGCCGACCCGAGCCCGTGCGTCTCGAGTATCAGTGGCCGCAGGCTGAACAGGAGACCTCGTATCTCCTGGTTTGCCTCCTCCGCGAGGCTCTGCAGATAGTTCAGCTCAGACGCCATCCGATCGGGTCGCTCGGCGATGTAGCGCCTGGCCACGTCGATATTGAGTATCATCGCAGACAGGATCTGGGCGGGACCGTCATGAAGACTGCGTGCGAGCTCGTGCCGCACCGCTTCCTCTGCACTCACGATCCGGTCGCGTTCCTCGCGCAGCGCCACGTAAAGCCGTGCATTCTCAACCGCTCCCGCGATCAACGGCGCGAGTATGGAGAGCCACTGCTCGTCCTCCTCTGTGAATCGCGCTTCCGCAATTTTGTTGATCACCTCGATCACGCCGATGGTCTTGCCCTTAACCTGGAGCGGCACGGCGATGAGCGAGCGGGTGTGGTATCCGGTGAAGCGGTCGATATCGTCGAAGAAACGTTGGTCGCTACTGGCGTCCGAGATCCTGATCGACTTGCCGTGCGTGACAGCCCAGCCTGCGATCCCCTTTTCCATCGGCATACGCTGCTCGCGAAGCATCTGTTCTGCGGGGCCCGCCGGGATTTTGAAGACGAGTTCGCGCCTCGTCTCGTCGACCAGGAACAGGGTGCTCGCCTCGGCGCCAAGCGACTCCGCCACCCGCGAAGCACTCTCGTGCAGCACGCTGTCGAGATCGAGTGTCGATCCGATGGCCCGCCCCACCTCGTACAGATGTCCCAGGCTGCCGACACGGGCTCTAGCGTTCTCGATCTCCGACTGGTTGCGCGCGGCCTTATCGAGGACAGAAAGGGCTGCATGAAGCACTTCGCGACCGCCTGGGGTGGCGGTCCAGGCGCTGTCAAACCTCAGCCCCAGGTAGCCGGAGCCGGCCTCGTCTTCGTCGCGAAGCGCGATGCCTAGCCAGCGCCTGTCGGCAATGTCCAATTCGGCGGTCAACGCACAGTCCACGCCTGACGCCCAAAGGCTCAGTTCCCGCTTCTCTACGGGAGAGACGGGGCCCGCCTCGACGTGAACGCCGGATTCGGAGGGGAGCTTCAGCACCGCCGCGTCAGCGCCGGTTCGCGACATGATGAGCGATACTACCTCAGTCCACATGCCGCAGCCCAGACTGAGAAAGCGCGTGAAGTCATGCAGGATTTCGGTGCTCGTATTTAGCAGATAATCTCCCACCATGGCCTCTTCTGTCAGCAGGTACCCCGGGCGAAGCCCCTGCTCGACACCTCGCGGCTTAACAATCCATCAATTATACAAGACTTCAACAGGACACAATAGCCAGACCTCTTGCGCAGCTTTGCGCAAGCCCGCGCAATGGCCTTTGCGACGACTTCTCGGATGGAGTATACTCGCGAATCGCGATTGGCGCCCGGCGACGCTAACTTCGCCAGATCGCATTCAGTGGAGGTAATACCCGATGATACAGCGTGATTTTCCCGGCAAGGGCAAAGTGGCGGTCCTGCGCACCCGCCCGGATACAGTATTCGATGACATCGCCCGCCTGATGGACATGACCAATTACCAGGCCGCGTTGCCTGCCGACCGAGAGACCATCCTGAAGATCAATATCTCATGGCAGACGTGGTATCCCGCCTGCTCGAGCACGCCGTGGCAGATCGAGGGCGTGATCCGCAAGCTGCAGGCCGACGGCTACACGCAACCTGTCGGCCGCGCACAACAACACGGTCGTGGTCGATGCCTATGTGGGCGAGCGCAACAACAAGCACAAGTTCGTCGTGGACCGCTACGGTCTGCGCAACGTCCATCTCTACGAGCCGGAAGTCGACTGGGTCCGTTACGCGCCGAAAGCGCCCGATGCTGGTGCTGGATCAAGATCTTCCCCGACGGGATTTGATCCCCGAGTACTTCTTCGGCAAGAACATCATCCACCTGCCGACGGTCAAGACCCACGTGTTCACGACGATCACCGGCGCGATGAAGAACGCCTTCGGCGGGCTGCTGAACGAGAAGCGGCACTGGACCCACAGCGTCATCCACGAGACGCTGGTCGACCTGCTGGCGATCCAGCAGGAAATCCACAGCGGGCATCTTCGCGGTGATGGACGGCACGTTTGCCGGCGACGGCCCCGGACCGCGCGCCATGCGCCGGCACGAGAAGAACATCATCCTGGCCTCCGCCGACCAGGTGGCCATCGATGCCGTTTCGGCCAAGATGCAGGGTTTCGACCCGATGGAGCTGAAGTTCATCCGCCTGGCGCCACGAACAGGGCCTGGGCGTGGGCGACCCGAAGGATATCGAGATCGTCGGGCGACGACATCTCCGCGGAGGACTGGCACTTCGTCCAGGAAGACACGTTCGCCAGCCGCGGCCAGAAGCTGATCTATCACGGGCCGCTGAAGCCGTTCGAGAACCTGCTGCTGCGCTCGCCCGATCGTGCCGTGGAGCTTCTTCGCCTCGAACCTCTACCACAACGTCTACTGGTATCCGTTCGTGGGCCGGAAGCGGGTCGAGGCCGCGCTGGAGACGAAGTGGGGCGAGCTGTTCCGCCAGTACGGCAACGAGGAGGTGGTGATGCCGGGCATGGAGCCGCGAACCACAGTCGCTGCCGCCATTGCGCTGCTCGGTCTGGCGGTGGCGGGAGGCATGGCCCTACGCAGGCGGGGCAGTGGAGCGTGATGCGACCCTGGCCGGCGGTCGATCTACACACCCACACCTGGTACTCGTCGCGACTCGCGACCGGACCTCGCGTGACTGGTGGACCACGCAAGGCAGACCGGTCTGGCGCACCTTGCTGTCACCGACCACAACACTATTACCGGGGCGCTGGAGGCTCACGCCTACGCTCCGGAATATGTGATCGTAGGCGAAGAGATCGAGGTTGAGGACGGCGGCGAGCTGATCGCATACTTCGTCGCGGAAGAGATTCCGGCCGGCCTCCCTGTGGAAGAGGCGTCAGGCGTCTTCGGGCGCAGGGCTCCGTCATCAGCATCTCGCATCCACGGACCGCCTCGGCAACTCGGCGATGGGCGAGGAGCGAACCCGGAGCCGCTTCCGCTGGTGGACGCGATCGAGGTCTTCAACTCCCGGTGCCTGTCCGCGGTTTCAACGTCCGGGCTCAGGCGTTGGCGGCAAGCATGGGAGTGCTCGGTACCGCCGGCAGCGATGGCCACACGCTCGCCGAGATCGGAAAGGGCTACGTGTTGCTGCCTCCATTTGCGGACGATCCAGACCTATTTCGGGCTGCGTTGGAGAAGGCCTCGGCGGCGGGCAGGCTCACGGGTGGTGGCCGCACCTCATGAGTAGCTATGCGAAGTGGCGAAAGCGCCGGGGTTGGCAGCGCCCGGCCGAGTAACTCGCCCGCAAATAGGGCCGCGCCGGTTGGAGAGGCAGAGAGGGAGGGCAGACCGCAGATGTCTGCCCTCCCTCTCTGCAAGGTGCTCTTCGTGTAGTCATAACACTACCGATACCCACCTGCTTGTAGCACGGCCGTAGAACGGATAGGCTAGCGGACCGATGGCGCCCAATCTTCGCTTCGGTGACCTCAGTGACCGGCCGCCGTGGCCGGCTCTATGCGGTCGCCAGCCTGGGACCTTGTTCTGCGTAGCGGATCTCAGCGCCGTCCGAGGCGCCGGCGCCCGTCCAGGCGACCGCGAGGTTGTGCCCTCTACCGGCGACGGCGATCTCGGCGGGGTAGGGGTGGAACGCGATGGATTCGGGGGTGTCCACTGGCGCCCGCCCAGCGGCGGGCAAGCAAACGGCCGCGGAAACCAGGTCGCGGCCATTCCGAGCTCCCAGGCGACACTCGTGCAGCCAGGCAGTCATCCCCGTCCTCAGACAGAGGAACCGGCGCCCCCCAGTCGTGCGGCTTGGCGCCCGGAAGCAGCACGCAGTGCGTGACCCCAAAAGAACCGTCCCGCTGCTGAGTCCAGGCGACAACAGCCAGATCGTCCAGCGCCGCCAGCGACGGTGCGAGCGAGGCGCCTGCTTTATCTGACAGCGCCTGTGGCAGCGACCACGAGCCGTCGCGCGAACTGGACGCGAACACCTCGTGGTTGCCGCGCGCTGTCTTGCCATGCCAAATGCACGGTGCGATCTGAGTGACCGCGAGGGTTGGGCGAGATCCGCGTGTGTGCGGGACGGGCTCGCTTGTCCAGAGGCGGCCCTGCAGCCGCCCGTAGTAGATGCAGCGGTGGCCGGGGGTATCGTCACACCACGCTGCATGGAGAACACCGTCCGGACCGACGGCCAACGTGGGTTGGGTCGACGCGCCGTCAGTGCGCGAGACGGGTCGCGGCAGCTCCCAATCCTTGCCTTGCAGCCAAGTGTGATAGACCTCGAGGTTGGGGCCAAAAGAGTTGCTGAACAGGCAATGCAGCCGGCCGTCAATCCCCTCCGCCAGCACGGGCTGGTCTCCGAAGCCGGCCGGGTGCCGGTCCGCCCCACCCCGATGCGGTGCGCCTGGAGTGCAGCAGTTGCCCGTTTTGACTCCAAACGACGTGACCGGCTTTTGATGCGGCCAGCGCGAGGGATGAGACATTTCCCGGTATCAGGGCGACTGCCGCTCCCGGTGCAAGTATCGATTCGCCGCTCATCTTAGTGAATCCTTCCTTGCGAGATAGGCAGCTTCCAGGTCGACGCCGGCGCCATTCGCGAGCCTGATCAATTCGACGAACATCCGTCCAAGTTGCTCCTTTAGCTGCTCACCGTGCTCCTGCAGCGCCCGGTCGCGCGCCTCGGACGATTCCCCAGCGCCGGAAGCAGCTCTTCGCTCTCGCGATACGCCCAAGCGAGGACGGCCGCGAAATCGCCCAGACTCGTGCACAAGGTCATAGAAGCGGGCGAATGGATCGGCGGCGCCGCCCGGTGGATGCCCGTCCTGAACTGCCTGCAACTGCTGTATCGCCTTGAGGCTGCCCCTGACTTCGATGGGCTGGGGGGCAATCTCGTCCCACCGGGGAACGCGGGTTGGATGGCGATCGAAGTCAATGCGTGCTTGATCTCAGCCAACAGCTCGCGGCGCGCTCCAGGATCATGCACGAAGTCGAGCCGCCCGGTTTCCACCTGCAGAACGGGCGCGGTGGTGTACCCCGTGAAAAACGACTCGTATGCGTCGCGCAGCGCATCGATATAGGCCCGCGACATCTGTCGCTCGTACGGGCCGGTCGCGAACTGCGATGCGATCCATCAGCGTGTCGGTCGTGGCTCGAAGAAAAATGACGAGGGACGGGACGGTCAACTTCTCGCCCAGGATCCCGTGCACTCGCTCGTACATCGCGAGCTCGTCGCCGGCCAGATTCAGGTGGGCGAAAAGCCAGTCTTTGGCGAACAGGTAGTCGCTAACCAGGGGCCCGCGCGCCAGTGTCTCCGTCACCACCTTGTGCTGCTGGCGGTAGCGGCTCAACAGGAAGAAGACTTGCGTTTGAAACGCATAACGAACCCGGTCGGCATAGAAGTCGCCGAGAAACGGGTTTTCCTCGAATACCTCCAGCAGCACCGAAGCGGGAAGTGATTCGCCGATAATGCGCGCAAGCGTCGTCTTGCCGGCGCCAATTGCGCCCTCGATGGCAATAAAGGGGTAGGCTGTGGGCACGATGGGTTCTCCTGACGAAGCAACTCGGCTATTATAGCATAGGCATTACGTGGTAAGAGCACCGGCAGAAACCTTTTCGGGCGAGGTTCGTATGGGAGAGTGAGGCGGGTAGAATCCCGCTACGGAGTCTGCGTGAGACAAGATGAGGTTCTCTGGCTCGAGCGAGCCCGGCGGGGGGACCCCCATGCGTTTGGCCGGCTGGTCGACGCCTATCAATCCGCAGTCTACAACCTGGCGTACCGGATGCTCGGCAACGCGCCGGAAGCAGAGGATGCTGCACAGGAGGCATTTGTGCGCGCCTATACGAAGCTCCATACCTACCAGCCAGAACGCAGCTTCTCGTCGTGGCTGCTGTCGATCGCGTCGCACTACTGCATCGACCGCCTGCGAAGCCGCCGGCCGGCCTGGCTCTCCCTCGACGACGAACCGATGGAGACCACGCTCCCGTCACGCGAGATCCCGCCTGAGGAAACCGCAATTGCGCGGGAGCGACAGGACGAGGTACAGCAGATGGTGGATGCTCTGCCCCACGGCTACCGCGTGCCGGTCATTCTCCACTACTGGTATGGGCTTTCGTATGCCGAGATCGCAGAAATCATGTCGTTATCGATACAGGCGGTCAAATCGCGCCTGCACCGGGCACGGCTGATGTTGGCCGACCGCAGCGCTGCGCGACTCCGGCAACTGCCCTGGCACCGGCGAGGTGATCATGCATCAGCAATACAGCCTCCTCATGTCATCGGTCCTTGACGGCGAGGCATCGTCCGAGGAGCGGGGCGCGCTCGAACGGCACCTGAACGAGTGCGCGATCTGCACCGGCACCTGGGCCAGATTTCGGACGGTGGACGCGAGTCTGTCTGGCGCGGTGATGATGCAACCCGCACCGGACTTCTCGCTCCGCGTGCTCGCCCGGCTCGAGGCGAGTCGCCGCAGGCATCGCCGGCGACGCCTCGTGGGCTCAGGCCTTCTGCTGGCCTGGGGGGGGATATTCATCGCCATGTGGGCAGTGATCGCCCTGATTGGCATCTGGGGCGTGCGGAACCCGGAGCAGTTGCAGGGCGCGGTGATGGCGGGCGCTCAAGTGCTGGACGGCGTAGGGGAACTGCTGCGCGCGTGCGCAGGTTTGTGGCAAGGCCTGGCCGCACCACCACTCGCCCTCCTGTTCGGCCTGCTGACCGGCCTGGCGGCGGTGGTGGGGATCGTGTGGTTCTGGCTTGTCGTACGGCATGTTCCGTGGTTACGACCGGCCTGGTCAGGTAGCGCAGAAGCAAAGGTGGGAGTAGTGCGATGATGAAATCCAGATGGTGGCACGTCTTCATCCTTACCGTGATGCTGTTGATCCTGGTCGTGCCGTCTGCATTGGCGCAGGGACCTGATGGCGGCGACAAGCTGGTCGTGGGCGAGGATTACGTGTTCGCGCGGGCGAACGACTGCCCGGAGACCTGGTCGTGTTGGCCGGGAATACCGACCTGGCGGAGCAAAGCAGGGTCGAGGGCGATGTGTCACTGCTGGGCGGCTCGCTGACCGTGCGCGGCTACGTCCGCGGCGACGTGAACGTCCTGGCCGGTAACCTGCAGCTTGCCGATACCGCCGAAGTCGGGGGCAATGTCACGACGCTGGGCGGGAATGTGAATCGCAGCCCGGGTGCGCAGGTGCGCGGAAACGTGATCGAGGGACTGCGTGGCCCACGGTTGGTCGATCCCCTCGGGATAGAAGAGCGAACCCGAGAGCAAGTGCGAGCACAGACCACTCCAAACCGGAGCAGCCCGTTTGACCGCTTCTTCGAGTTCCTGTTGTGGCAGTTTGGCACCGTCGGCCTCGGCCTGATTATGGCTCTGCTGGGGATTGTGGCAGTCGTGGTGGCCCCGAATCCAATGGCTGAGGTCGCGCGCACGGTCGGTCGCGAAACCGCCCTGAGCTTTGCCCTGGGTCTTTTGACCTTCGTGCTGGCTTTGCTTCTAGGCGCCATTCTCCTGATCGCTTGTGGACTGGGTCTTCTGGTATGGCTGGCAGCGGGCCTCACGACACTGTTCGGCTGGCTTGCAGTTGGGTACTGGCTCGGGCAGCGTATCTTGCGCGGCCTGCGCGGCGTTCGGGCCTCCGCGATGCTTGAAGTTGCCGTCGGCGTCTTCCTGATCGTCGTCATGGCGCGCCTGCCCTGGTGCATCGGCTTCTTCGCCCAGGCGATTATCGGCAGTATCGGCGTCGGCGCCGTGCTTCTGACACGATTTGGGACTCAGCCCCGTTCAGATCGCCCCGGCCCGGTGGCGCTGCTGCCCGCGGGACCGGACGAGGCAGCAAGCGGCATCTAGAGTCGGCTCTGTTCGTTCACCAAGTCACCAGTCACCTTGTCATCCGCCCCGGTGCGCTATACAATAGCGAGTACGCCCGGAAACGGGGGAGGAGAGACTGGATTGGCTGGTAGCATCGACCGAAGCCGCTGGTTAGCCGGCGGCGCAGGTCCCCTGATCAACCTTCGCATAGCACTGAGTGACCGGTTCTGGCGTGTCGGTCCGGCGTGGTCCGTTCTGGCCGGCGCACTCGCCGGCGGCATCACTTTGTCCGCATCCACCACCCTGCTTTTGGCCGGCGGTATCCTGCTTGCAGACTGCGCGTGGGGTGCGGTATGGGGACTGATGGCGGGGGGAGGGTCGCTGGTCGCCGCTCCCGAGTCAATGCCGGGTCTCCCGTACGCACAGGTGGACGCACCGCTTTTCCGGGCGCTGCGACGCCTGCGCGGCCTGGCATCGGGCGCGTGTTGGCACGAGGTATTCGCCGGCGTACTGGTTAGTCTCGGGTTGGCACTTCTGCTCGGTGGGCCCGCAATCGTGCTCACGATCGTGGCTCTCGCTCTGGCGGTAATCGCCCAGTTGGTGGCGGAGCGCGGACGCCGGCCGCACCTCGTTCACGCTCTCCTCATGGCAGGCCTGCCCTGGGTGCTGGGGCTATCGCTCGCAGGGCGGCACACCGATCCCGAGCGCGCTGCTTCTTGGGACTGCCTTCACTGCGCTCTTCTGGGGAATGGTGCAGCGCGGCGCGGCGCGGTGGATCGGGCAGGGAGCCGTGTTGCTCGTGCTCGTCGTGCTGCGGCTGGCATGGCCACTCCTGCTGGTCGCCGGTCTTTTTGTGGCGCCATCGATCTGGTCGCTGCGTGGAGAACTGGGTGACGAACCCGGACAACACTCGGCGCCGTGGTGGTGGGCGGCGATGATGGTCGCCGCGCTGGGGGCACGGGTGCTTGTAACCGCAGCGTGAACCGGCATGGGCGGTGAAGCCAATCGCTATTTTGTCGTCAATTCATTCACAAAGGGGAAATCGATGTCACCGAAGCGCGACTTTATCAGCCTGGCCGATTGCACGACGGCCGATCTCTGGCGCTGGCTTGAGCTGGCTCGCGATCTGAAGAGCGAGTGGAAGCAGGGGGGGAACAAGCCCATCCTGGCCGGGAAAACGCTGGGAATGATCTTCCAGAAGCCATCGTTGCGTACGCGCGTGAGCTTTGAGATGGGTATGCACCACCTGGGCGGCAATGCCATTTACCTGTCGCCGAATGAGATCGGGCTGGGCGGGCGTGAGAGCGTCGCTGATGTTGCGCGAGTCCTGTCACGCTACGTACACGGGATCATGGCGCGTGTTTTTGCGCACGAGCACGTGG
Organism: uncultured Chloroflexia bacterium; assembly: GCA_963783655.1. Classification (GTDB taxonomy): domain Bacteria; phylum Chloroflexota; class Anaerolineae; order CG2-30-64-16; family CG2-30-64-16; genus CAWAOA01. The sequence goes on along the minus strand of CAWAOA010000007.1, from coordinate 298,638 downwards.
TAGGGCTGGCGCAGTACTCGCAAGTGCCGGTAATCAATGGCCTCTCCGACTATACCCATCCGTGCCAGGGCCTGGCCGATGTGTTCACCGTCTGGGAGAAGCTAGGGCAACTGGAGGGCGTGAGGCTGGCCTACGTCGGCGATGGCAACAACGTCGCCCATTCTCTGATGTTCGCCGGAGCGCTTCTGGGCATGCACGTCGTGATCGGTACCCCGAAGGGCTACGAGCCGCGCGCAGATGTCGTCGAGCGGGCACGCGGGCTGGCCGCAGGCAACGGCGCGAGCATCAGTGTCACCAACGACCCCCAAGGGGCCGTCGCGGGCGCAGACGTCATCTATACCGATGTCTGGACGAGCATGGGACAGGAGGCAGAGAAGGGGAGCGCGCCGGGATCTTCCCGCCGTTCCAGGTGAATTCTGCGTTGGTTGCAGCCGCCAGGCCGAACGCGCTGGTGATGCACTGTCTTCCGGCGCACCGCGGTGAGGAGATCACGGACGAAGTCGCAGACGGACCGCACTCAGTGTTGTTCGACCAGGCTGAGAACCGGATGCACGCGCAGAAGGCGATCCTCGCCGACCTGTTAGGCTAAAAGCGAACCGATGCTGGCAGAGATCGCCGGGATCTTTCAGCGGCTCACCCTCCTCGGGGTAATAGACATCGCGCTCGTCGCGCTGGTGTTCTACGGCCTTCTCAGGCTCTTCCGAGGGACGCAGGCCGTCTCGCTCCTGCGAGGCATCCTGCTGGTGACCTTCCTGATCATTGTGGCGATCAATCTGTTCCCGCTGGCGGCCTTTAGCTGGCTGCTGCGAAACTCCTTGCCCGTCATCCTCGTCGCCATACCGGTGATCTTCCAGCCGGAGCTGCGTCGGGCGCTCGAACGCCTTGGCCGTACCAGCCCGCTGATCGGGCGCGCAGCCAACGGGGCCGGCAGCCAGCAGGAGATCTACGAGGTTGTGCTTGCGGTCGAGATGATGGCGCGAGAGCGCACCGGTGCGCTGATCGTCCTGGAAGGGGAGACCGGGCTGGAGGAGCACATGGAAACGGGTGAGCGCATCGACGGCCGCGTCTCCGCCCGGCTGCTCACCACCATCTTCTTCCCGAACGCGGCGCTCCATGACGGCGCCGCGATCATTCGTGGCGACCGCATCGTGGCGGCCGGATGCGTACTGCCGTTGACGGCACGCACTCTCCCGGATAGCTCGCTGGGCACCCGGCACAGGGCCGCGGTAGGTATCACCGAGCAGAACGATGCACTGGCCATCGTCGTTTCGGAGGAAACCGGCATCATCTCAATCGCACGAAACGGGCGTATCGTTCGCCGGCTGGACGGGCAAAGGCTGCGCCGCATCCTGCAGGCGTTCTACCATCCGCCGCGTCTCTTCGGTAACGCGAGCAACAGATGAAGGATTGGCTGTCGAACGCCGTCAGTGCCGGGTTGGCGCTGGTACTCGCCCTGATCGTCTGGCTGGTTGCGGTGCGCGAGGAAAACCCCCGCGACCTGTATTCGCAGCCGATACCCGTGTCCAGGCTCGGTCTCGCCGGCAACCTGAGCGTCTTCGGCGAGATGGTAAACCAGGTGCGCATCGAGATCCGTGCTCCCAAAACGCGCTGGCCTGATCTCCAGCCGCGCGACTTCAACGCATATGTGGATCTGAACGGGCTCAGAGCAGGCGAGCACGACGTGAAGGTGAACGTAACGTCGCCGGATCCGGACGTCCAGGTCCTCGGCGTGAACCCGCCCGCTATCAGCGTCCGCCTGGAGGAACGGCGCGACCGCCTGGTACCGGTGAAGGTAAACGTGCTGGATGCGCCTGCGTTCGGCTACGAGGCGCTGACTGCCCAGATCAGCCCCACCCACGTGCTGGTAACGGGGAGCGCCTCTGTGGCCGATCAGGTGGAGTCAGCCGCTGTAGACATGTATCTGCGCGGTTCGCGGAGCACCGTGACTCGCTCGTTGCGTGTAAGCCCGCTCGACGACAGCGGCGATGCGGTCGATTCCGTTAGCGTCTCGCCACGCGATGTGGAGGTACAGGTCCCCGTAATGCAGTTGCCGGGTTACCGGGAGGTCGCCATCCTGGTAGAGACCACCGGCCGTCCGGCTGCGGGGTATACCGTCAACGCCGTGAATGCCGATCCAAAGCTGGTCACGCTGTCCGGGGAGCCGGCAGCGATCGCGAGCCTGAGCGGCTACATCACGGTGTCAGTTGACATCAACGACGCTCGCTCCGATATCGTGGAGCGCGTGCCGCTGCGATTGCCGGAAAGCCTGTCTACCCTCGGGACCCAGAGCGTGTCGGTACAAATCAATATCCGGCCGATCCAAGGGGCCCAAACGGTACAGCGGCACCCGGTAATCCAGGGGTTAGGGCCGGGGCTCACATACACCCTGCGCCTCGAGACAGTAAATGTGTTTCTCGCCGGTCCAGTGCCGCGGCTGGATGCATTGCGCGAGGATTCGGTGCCTGTGATTCTCGATCTGTCCGGCCTGGGACCTGGCGCTCACGTTCTGGAGCCACGCGTGCCCGCACCTGAGGGGATCTCGGTCCAGGGCGTTTCGCCACAAAGCATCGAGGTGGTAGTCGCTGCGCTGCCGCCTACACCCACGCCGACTCCAGCGCCCGCCGCGTCGACGCAGCCTGCTTTGCCCGGGGTCGATCGTCCGCCGGGGTAGCAACCGTATTTCCTCCTGGAGAGTAGAAGAGTTGAGTTCGTAGATGCGCAAGCCCATCGTCGCACTGGTCGGACGACCCAATGTAGGAAAGTCCACCTTATTCAACCGCCTGGTAGGTGAGCGCCTGGCCATCGTCGAGGACGAGCCGGGCACTACCCGCGACCGTCTTTACGCCGATGCCGAATGGACCGAGCGCCCATTTATCCTGGTGGACACGGGCGGGCTCGATATCGCCGCCACCGAGAAGGCTGCCTCCAAGGGGCGCCAGCCCGAGGCGCTGACCAGCTCGTCGCGAGATTTCGTGCGCGAGATCCGGCAGCAGGCCGAGCTCGCGATCGAGGAAGCTGATGTTATCGTATTTCTGGTGGATGCGCGCGACGGGATTACCGCTGCCGACCAGGACGTCGCCGAGATCCTCCGCCGCTCCCCGAAGCCCGTAGTGCTCGCCGCAAACAAGGCAGACAACGAGGCGCGCCGCCAACAGGCGCTCGAGTTCTACACGCTCAGCCTGGGTGAGGTGTTCGCCATTTCGGCAGTGCACGGCACCGGGACCGGCGACCTGCTCGACGCGATTGTCGAGCATCTCCCGCAGATCGCCGAAGAGGAAGAACCAGACGCCGTTACAGATTGCCATCGTCGGGCGCCCGAATACCGGCAAGTCCTCTTTGTTGAATGCCTTGCTCCGCGAAGAGCGCGCCATCGTCAGCTCCATCGCCGGCACCACACGCGATGCAATCGACACCCACCTGAAGTGGGAAGGGCAAGACATCGTTCTGATCGACACGGCCGGGATTCGCCGGCGGGGACGGGTCGACCCGGGAATTGAAAAGTACAGTGTGATGCGCGCTATGAGCGCCATCCAGCGCTCGGATGTAGCGCTCCTCGTCGTGGACGCCGAGGCCGGCATCATGGCCCAGGACGCGCACGTTGCGGGGTTCATACTCGAGGAGTACAAGAGCGTCGTAGTGGTCGTCAACAAGTGGGATGTCGTCCCGGAAAAAGACACCTATACGATCAACAACTTCCGCGACACCGTGCGGCAGCAGCTCCACTTCCTCGACTACGTGCCGGTGGTCTTCATCTCGGCGCTCACGAAGCAGCGCGTGAACAAGGTGCTCCCGGCGGCGATGGCGGTGGCCGCTCAGCGGAAGGTCCGCATCCCGACCGGCGAGCTAAACCGGCTGATCCATGAAGCGTGGTCGGCTCACAGCCCCAGTGGGCGGGGTGGGCGAACTCTGAAGATCTACTACGCCACGCAGGCGAACGTGGAACCGCCCACCTTTATCATATTCGTAAACGATCGCGAGTTAGTCCACTTCTCCTACGAACGCTATCTGGAGAATCGGATTCGCGACCTGCATCCGTTTGAAGGAACGCCGCTGCGCATCGTCTTCCGCTCACGCGGTGAGGGGGATGACAAGTAAACCGGCTCATGCGGTGCGGTATGTGTGAGGCGATGGCCGATGGACAGGTTGCTACAGATACGTGACTATATTCGCCGGCACTGGCTGGAATCGGTCCTTGTTCTGATCCTGGCAGCCGTGCTTTCCGGTTATGCGGCGCTGGCGATCGACTTTCTTCCCAAGCCGCAGCCGGTGACCCCCACGGCTGTCGCCGGCCTCGTGAAGATGCCGGTCGTGACCGCGACGGCTGCTCTGGCGCCGACGGCTACGCCCACCCGGGTAAGACGCGACTTTGACGGCGATCGTGCGTACGAGCATGTCCTCGAGCAGACGAAGATCGGTCCCAGGGCGACGGGAACTGACGGCCACCGTCGCACCATCGAATACATTACGGGCAGGCTACGCTCCGCAGGATGGCAGGTAGATACCCAGCAGTTCACGTATAAGGGGACCAGCGCGACAAATATCATCGCGAAGGCGGGACAGGGACCGGTGATGATCGTCGGCGCCCATTACGATACGCGCCGCCAGGCGGACCAGGAAACGGATCCCAACAAGCGTCGCGAACCGGTGATGGGGGCCAACGACGGCGCCTCGGGTGTGGCAGTCCTGCTTGAATTGGCGCAGTCGCTGAATCGCCAGCGACTCACGAACGAGGTCTGGCTGACCTTCTTCGACGCCGAGGACAACGGCGGGCTGGACGGCTGGGACTTCATCGCGGGCTCCAGATACCTGGCGGAGAAGCTGACGATCCAGCCCAAAGGGGTCATCGTCGTGGACATGATTGGCGACTCCGACCAGCAACTCTACAGAGAGCGTAACTCCAATCGAGACCTCCAGGATCGCGTCTGGAGCATTGCCAACCAGCTCGGTTACAGCAAGTGGTTTATCCCCCAATACAAGCACAGCATGATTGACGACCATACGCCCTTCCTGGAGAAGGGCATCCCGGCGCTGGACATCATCGATTTCGATTACCAGTACTGGCACACGACGCAAGACACGGCGGACAAGGTTTCACCGGATTCGCTGGAGCGGGTGGGTCGAGTGCTCAAGGTGTTGCTGGAAAGCTGAGGACAGACGAGGTAGTTCTGATCACTGCAGGTCGACAGGAGGAGGAAGCGTGCAACCGGCACAGAGACTCGAAAGAACTCCCATGTATGTGTTCGCTGCGTTGGCAGCGAAGCTGAAGGCGCTTCAGGCGCAGGGACTTGACGTAATCAGGCTGGACATCGGCAGTCCCGACGGTCCGCCCCCGGATTTCGTGGTCGATGCGCTGTACAGGTACTCGCAGGTGCCCACGAACCATTCGTATCCGACTGCAACGGGAATGCCGGCTTTCCGGCAGGCGATTGCCGACTATTACCTGCGCCGGTTTGGCGTGGAACTGGATGTAGACAACGAGATCGTGCCGCTGCTGGGGTCGAAGGAGGGCATCGCCCATATGGCCCTGGCATGGCTGGATCCCGGCGACCTGGCGCTCGTGCCCGACCCCGGCTATCCCGCGTACCGGATGGGCACTGCCATGGCGGGAGCCGAATCGTACTTCATGCCGCTGCTGCCCGAACAGGGCTTCCTGCCCGATCTGGACGCCATACCGCTCGACGTGGCCCGCCGGGCGCGGCTGATGTGGTTGAATTACCCGAATAATCCCACGGGCGGAACGGCAGACCTGCCGTTCCTGGAGCGAGCGGTCGCGTTCTGCCGGGAGCACGATATCTTGCTGTGCCATGACGCGCCGTACGCTGACGTTACGTTTGACGGCTACCGTGCTCCCAGCGTCCTGAGCGTGCCTGGGGCGAAGGAAGTGGCGCTCGAGTTCAACTCCCTGTCGAAGTCGCACAATATGGCAGGATGGCGCGTCGGCATGGTGGTTGGCAACCGGCAGGCGGGCCGGGCGCTGCTCCAGTTGAAGTCGAATGTCGACTCGGGGATGTTCGTGCCGCTTCAGCAGGCAGCATGCGCTGCGCTCACCGGCGACCAGACGTGGATGGAAGCGCGCAACGCGGAGTACCAGCACCGGCGTGACCTGATCCATTCGGCGCTGACCGACGGCTTGCACCTGGAGGTGCAGAAACCACTGGCCAGTCTATATCTGTGGCCTCATGTTCCGGCCGGATATACTTCTGCCACATTCGTCGAGCATGTGCTGATGAACACCGGGGTTAGCCTGACCCCCGGAAATGAGTTTGGACCCCACGGCGAGGGCTACGTCCGCATTTCGCTGGGCCAGGTTACCGACCGGGTGGAAGAAGCGGTGAAGCGCTTACGTAGTCTGAAGCTGTAGCTACTGGGAGGCGAAGATCGCAGACCGAAACTTTCAGATAGACGCACCGGGAGAGAAGGCGATCCTGGTGGGAGTAGAATATAAGGACAAGGACAGGCGCTCCGCCTGGCTGTTGTCGGATTCGCTTTCGGAATTGGATCAGCTCGCTCAAACGGCCGGGCTGGAGGTGGTCGGGACGCTGGAGCAGCGTCTCGAGCGACCCAACCCGGCGACACTGATCGGGAGTGGCAAAGTCTCCGAGCTGGTGGCTGCCACCAAGGAGTTGGGGGCGGGGGTAGTGATCTTCGACGAAGAGCTCTCGCCGGCGCAGCAGCGCGAGCTCGAGAGAGCAATCGGCAACGAAGACGTCAAGGTCCTTGACCGCACCGCCCTGATCCTGGATATCTTCGCAAAGCATGCCCACACCCGCGAAGGCGCCCTGCAGGTGGAGCTGGCGCAATATGAGTACCGGCTGCCGCGCCTGACGCGGGCGTGGACGCACCTCGCTCGCCAGGCAGGCGGCGGGGCAGCGCGGGGTGGCTCCGGGGGTGTAGGGTTACGGGGTCCCGGCGAAATGCAGCTCGAGGTCGATCGCCGGGAGATCCGGCATCGGATCGCGACGCTGAAGCGAGAGCTCGAAGACGTGCGGACGCACCGGGCTCAATACCGGCGGCACCGGGTTGAGGAGGCGATCCCCGTCGTGGCGTTGGTGGGATACACGAACGCAGGCAAGTCGACGCTGCTGAACGCGCTGACCGGGGCTAACGTCTACGCGGCAGACCAGCTCTTCGCCACTCTCGATCCGACTACCCGGCGTGTGGCGCTTCCCGGCGGCAGGCAGGTGTTGTTTACCGACACCGTCGGTTTCATCCAGAAGCTGCCCACGACGCTGGTCGCGGCCTTTCGGGCAACGCTCGAGGAGATCGCGGAAGCAGACCTCTTGCTGCACGTAGTTGACGTAACGCATGATAACGCCCAGCAGCAGGCGGAGACCGTACTGCAGGTGCTTTCGGAGCTGGGAGCGGACGAGCAGCCGATTGTCGTCGCGCTCAATAAGATCGATTTGCTGCCCAATGCGGATGAGCTGTCGGAGCAGTTGTCCGACCTCCCGAACAGTGTGCCTATCTCAGCGCTTTCGGGGCAGGGCCTGGTCCAGCTTCTTGCGCGGATCGAAGAGGTTTTGAGCGAGGAGCTGATCGAGGTAGAGCTGCTGCTGCCTTATCCGCGCGGGGATCTGCTTGCTCTCATCCACCGTCGCGGCGTCGTGGACCGCGAGGAGCACGTCGAACGGGGCACCAGGCTCGTGGGTCGGATACCGAAGACCCTGTGGCCGCAGTTTTCAGGATTCAGTGGCGATAGTGGTGAGGTGTAGGGCTGTGCGCCCAGCCTGACAGAAGACGAAAGAGGAGCGCCGGGCAGTCTGTTCGGCGCTCCTTTATATTCGTCCCTCTGGCATACTCCAGATGGTTCCGCTAGGGCGATCCGAGGCAGTCAATGGCTTCCTTGAGGACAATATCTGAGGGGTTCCCGGCGGCATCGCGCAACAGCTCGAGAACCAGGCGCCCGTGATATCCAACGGCTGCAAATCCTCGTTCCATTGCCTCCAGGTCCAGGATTCCGTGCCCGGGGGGCCAGTGCAGGTCGCCGCTTCCGTCGTTATCGGATACGTGTACGGATACAAGGCGAGCGCCGGCCGCCTCGATCTCAGCGCCCATATCCTCGCGATTGCACAGTGCGTGGCCCGTATCCAGACAGAAGCCGATCTGAGGCTCCGGGAACTCGACCGCCAGTTCCCGTAACGAGGAGCCGAATCGCTCTTCTTTTCCGGCCTCAACGGGCAGGTTTTCCAGCGCCAGCCGAATTCCGAGGGCTTCGGACCGCTCTGCAAGTTGATGAACCAGATCGATCGACGCCTTCCGGCTCTCGTCACGTGCAGCCGGAGGCAGATCGGCGATCCCGGCGTTGACGTGCAGCACGGCGATCCCGGCATGCCATGCCGCGGCAAGGTCCAGCGCAGCAACCATCAGTTGCCGGCACTCCTCGCGGCGCTGCCGGTCTGGATGGCCGATCGCGACCCGCGCAATGGGCAGGTGCAGCGAGTGCGCCCGCAGGCCGAGTGCTGCCATCTGCCGTCCCACGGCCGGGACATCTGGATCGCACCGAGGGTCCGAGAAGTCGTCGGCCATCTCTATCCAACGGAAACCGGCCGCGGCCAGTCGCTCCAGGGCCACATCGATGGATTGCCATTGGTAGAGAGTGGTACTGGCAGCAAACCGCTCTCGCCAATGATCTGGCGAGAGCGGTTTGCCGCGTGCGGATGAGGGAGTCACGAGATGATGTGAACTCGATCGGGGTTGAACGACAGAAAGACCTGGCCGTCGTACGGCGCTGCAATCGAGCCCGGGTCCGACTGGTCCACCATCCATTCAAATTCCCCACACTGGACCCAATAGCGCATGATGTGACCCAGGAATGCCCTGCGTGACACTTCGCCCGGCACGTTCACCATTGGAGCATGCTCAGGCTGCTTGCTGATTCTGATCGACTCCGGGCGGACGCAGATCAACGCCTCGTCGCCCACCGGCTTCTCAGGATTGGGTAGCGGCAAACACTGTCCATCGAGCAGCAACTTCACCTCGGAAGAGCTACGCTCCGTAACCGGTACAGTACGCAGATTGGCCGCGCCGACGAACTCTGCCATGAAGGTGTTGGTCGGCTTGTAGTAGATCTCCCAGGGATTCCCCCACTGCATCACCTGGCCCGACTTCATCACCGCGATCCAGTCGGACATGGCCAGTGCTTCTGACTGGTCGTGCGTGACGTAGAGGAACGTGATGCTCAGCTGCTGCTGGAGCGAGCGCAGCTCCCATCGCATCCGCTCGCGGAGATTCGCGTCCAGGTTGGAGAGCGGCTCGTCGAGCAGCAGTACCTTCGGCCGCACGATCAGGGCACGGGCCAGGGCGACGCGTTGTTGCTGCCCGCCCGATAGCTGATCGGGCCAGCGTTCACCGAGGCCCGCCAGGCCGACGAACTCGAGCGTCTCCCCGACGCGGCGCTTCACCTCACTGTCCGCTACCTTCTGCACCTTTAGGCCGTAGCTAACGTTCTGCTGGACGGTCATGTGGGGGAACAGAGCGTAGTCCTGGAAGACCATGGCGGTGCCCCGGCGATGGGCGGGCATGTTGTCGATGCGCTTGTCGTCCAGATAGATGCGCGCCGGCGTCTGGCTCGTAAAAGCCGGCAATGATCCGCAACAGGGTAGTCTTGCCGCAGCCCGACGGGCCGAGCAAGGTCGCAAATGAGCCCTGCGGGATGTCGTAAACTGACATTGTCGACCGCCAGGACATTCCCAAATCGCTTGCTGACGCCGTCAATCGTCAAGTGCGCGGCGCGTAGGTTCTCCATCACTCCTCCGCGGGACATGGCATTTGATCCAGGTTCACCGATCTCGAGGGCTACATCTGTGGGTGAGTTAGCCACCGGACACCTCCACGCGATTCGTGCGCCCACCCAAGATCCATACCCCGACAAGGACCAGCACTGCCATGCCGATGACGGATACGGTGAAGGCGGTCGCGCCGCCCCAGTTGAAGTCGTTGACGAGCTGGAAGATCGTGATTGTGGCGGTCGTGGCCGGGCGTGAACAGGAAGATCACGACAGACAGGGTGGTCACGGCCCGGACGAACGTCGTCCCAATTCCGGTCAGCATTGGGCCGCGCAGCAGCGGGAACAGGACGTCCTTGAAATGTGCGCAGGCTGCTGGCGCCCAGGCTGGTCCCCGCTTCGTCGATCGACCGGCCGATCTGCTGCAGCCCGGCCATTCCCGCCCGGTACGCCACCGGGATGTTCCAGAAGATCAACGAGATCGTGATCAATGCGCCGCGATCGAGCCAGTCGAGCCACTGCTGATTGAAGGCCGTGGCGTAGCCGATCCCGAAGAAGATGCCCGGGCACAGCCGCCGGCATGATCGCCAGGAAGTCCACGACCCGCCGGCCCGGCCAGCTGTGGCGCTGCACCAGGAAGGCCAGCAGGAGTGAATACAGCGTGCAGATGATCGCGGCAGCGCCGCCGTAGACGAGCGTGTTGCGCAGCGAGACGGAATGCGCGCCCATGTAGTCGAAGTGCTTGAGGGTGAACGTCAAGGTTGTTCGGGAAACTGATCGTGAGCGCACTGACGATCAACACGCCGTAGACCATCATGATCAGGATCGCCAGCACCATGCAGGCGATGAAGCAACCCCGCGAAACGGCGCGCGACACGGGTGGCCGCGGCATTGAGACGCGCGGCCGCTGACCGTTACGTACGAGCCTCCCTTGCCCTCGAGCCGCAGGTGGGCGACGTAGAGCACCAGGGCCAGAACCGTGAGGATCGTGCTGACCGCCGCGGCGCCTGATACGTCGCCGAATCCCGAGACCAGGCCGTAGGCCTGCGTCGGCAGCACCGTGTAGCGGCCGGCGATCAGGGCCGGGTTGCCGAAATCCTCGAGGATGTAGATGGCCGTGATCAGGATCGCGGAAGTCAATCCCGGACCGCGCCATCGGCAGGGTGACGCTCTTGAAGACCTGCCACGGCCCTGCGCCCAGGTTGCGCGCGGCCTGCTCCTGGCGCGGATCGCCCCGCGACAGCACATCGGCGATCAACTGGTAGGCAAAGGGGAAGAAGGCAATCGTCTGCACGCCCCATAGCCCCCACATCCCCAGCACATTCCAGGCTCTGCCCGAAAATGTGCCACGAGATCACGCCGCGCGGGCCGAAGAGCAAGATGTAGCTGGCCGCCACGACGAATGGCGGCGAGAGCAGCGGGAGCATCCCGACCAGCCGGAAGAACGGCTTCCAGCGCATGTCGCTCGATACCATGGCGTAGGCGTAGATCAGGCCAAAAAGCACAGCCGTGGTTGTCGCAAGGAGGGTGGACACCACCGAGTTCATCAGCGGGCGCTGCCACATCCCTTCCCGAAAGAAGTAGACATAACCGGCCAGGCCCGGTGTGATCACCACCTGTACCTGCGGATAGATGATGAATGCCGCCATCAGGAGGACGAGGAGTAACAACGTCAGCCCGAGAGCGGGTTCGCGGATTAGCTTTCGCATGCGGTCCCTGTCCTGTGCCTTAGGTCGAGATTGTCCGCCTACGCCATGGCGGAGTCACCAGATCAGACGCCGACGGTGGACTGCCACAGTTTCAGCAGGCGGTCCTTGTTGGCGCTCGCCCAGTCGCGGTCGTAGGTGACCAGGTTACCTGGTCCAACGTCGGTGCGCCGGGAGCGGGAGGTACGTCCTTGCGGACCGACAACCGGTTCGATAGCTTGACGTTCAGCTCGCCGGCCTCCTTGGTCAGGACCCAGTCGATGAACGCCTTGGCGGCCGGCAGGTTGGGACCGCCCTTGACGATGCTGACGGCGCCGATCTCGAATCCGGTGTTCGCAGGAACCACGAACTCGACCGGGTTACCCTGGTTCTTGGCGGTCAGGATATCGTGTCCCCAGTTCGGGCAGGCGAGGAACTGGCCCTGGCCGACGAGCTGGATGCCCTGTGGCGAAGTGCCGACGTATTGGGCGATGTTGGCGTGAAGCTTCTTCATGAAGTCCATCGCCTTGGCTTCGTCGCGGTTGAACCGGAAGACCTGCGTGGCGATGAAGATGTACCCGCCGCCCGTCTTGATGGGGTCGGGGTAGATCAGCTTGTCTTTCCATTCCGGAGTCAGCAAGTCTTCCCAGACAGCCGGCTTCTTGACGTTAGCCATCTCCTTGGCCCAGCGGTCCGTGTTGATCACGAGGCCGAAGATGCCGAGGTAGAACCCGGTCCAGAGGCCGTCCGCGTTCTTGTACTGAGCGTCCACCCCAGCGGCATTTGGCGACTTGTACGCCTCGAGCAGGCCTTCCTTGCCGAGTGGATCGTGGAACTCGCTGGAGCCGCCGATGAAGACGTCGGCCTTGGGGGAGTTCTTTTCGGTGCGGATGCGGGTCTGGAGCTCACCGGCTGCCGCGAGCGGCAACAAGTCCACTTCGACGCCCGGGGTCGCCTTCTTGAAGGCGTCCACGAAGGCGTTATTGGTGGTCTCGTTCAAGGCTGAGTAGACGGAGATACGACCGCTTGCCTTGGCAGCAGCAGGCGCCGCTGCAGTCGCCGGCACGGTGGTTGCAGCGGCCTTGGTGAGCGAGGCAGCCGGAGCAGCAGGTGCGGTGGTGGCGGCCGGCTTGGCGGCCGGGGCGGTTGTGGGCGTGGCGGCGGGTTGGGCACATGCGGCTGCCAGCCCAATGACGCTACCGCTGCCCAGCAGCTGCAGGAAACGCCGGCGGCCGAGGCGCGGAGCGGTGTGTCCTGCGAGACGTGTGACTCCGAGGGAGTCTTCGACTTGGGGTCTTCCATGGTCTTCTCTCCTGATGATGTGAACGGACGTTGTTCTTACGCGGAGCACCTGGCTCCGGTTCAGGGATCGACAGAGAAGTGCAGCGTGGAGGCGGGACGGCCCGCTCACCGGCACGTTTGCCACGCGGCAAACTCGCGCTATTGCTGTGTTGGATGGCCGGGCAGCGCGCGCATCATAGCATTAAGCGGCTTCGGCTGTCAATCGCAGAGTGGACACGTGTGCATGAGTGCAATTGGCCGGTTTGCGCTGTTAGCGTCCTTCGCCTCCACGCAGTCGCTCGTACAGCGCTTCTGCCTCGCTGATATCGCGGTTGAACGGGCCCTCCTCCTCGAGCTTCAGGCTGGTTACAGCTGCCGTCCAGAACAGAGCATCCCGCGGTGAGGCGCTCAGGCGGCGAGCTACGTAGGCTCCCGTGCAGGTGTCGCCTCGCCCGCTCCGCCCCTTCAGTTCTCTGGGCACGAACGGCGCTTCATCCACCACCCCGTCATGCCAAAGCAAGACGCCGCCCGAGTGCGTGACGAGCACTTCTCGTGGGCCGTACTCCGACAGTCGCCGGGCCGCTTCTGCCATATTTTTCTCGCCTGTGAGGAGTTCAGCCTCTACTGAGTCGGTCTTCAGGATACTGACGTGACGCAGCACCTCTTCTTTTTCGGGCCAGTTGTCATGCCCGAGCACGCCGCCGTCCTCCACGCGGATGAATCCCTGGACGTCAAGCGCCACCATCGTGGACCGGGAAGCCAGCGAGCCCACCAATTCGGGCGAGATCTCTCCTCGAATCGAAGAAGCGGCGACGGCAAAAGCCCTTGCATTCACGCCGGCGAGATCTTCGGCTTCAAATGGCCCGGCCCACGAGCTCAATTCGATGATGCGTTGGTCCAGGTTGCTGGTTGGGTAGGTGAGCCGCAGCACGGTGGAGGAGGGCACCGGACGGGCCAGCATTCTGACGCCCAACCGTTCCAGCTTGCGGACCGCCTCCCAGTCCTCCTCGGCGAGCCGGGTCACCACCGCGACCGCAAGCCCCATGCGGGCCGCTACCACCGCTCCGAAGTAGTAGCCGCCGCCATCCTGCGTGCGGGTAGAGTGCGGATATACAATCGTATCCCTGGTATAGTGGCCGACGAATGCAAGGTCGTATGGTTGTGTGTCCGTCACTGGTCCTCCATGGGGGATCAAGAACCTGCTCAATGGGTGAGCATGATACGACAATCGCCGGGCGCCTGCCAATCCGCCCTTCATGCGGGCGCATCCAGGACTTGACGAACTCGCGACACGGGTGTAGATTTGTACCGTGCACACGTGTGCGCCAGGCTGTCGCCTGACTTCACTGCTGCGACTGCGATCCTCGAGGGAACAAATGCCAGACAGAATCAATCTGGGTGTTATCGGAACCGGCCGCATGGGTGGATTCCACAGCCGGAATATCGTCCGTCACCTCCCAGAGGCGAACATCACGGCGCTATGCGACATCCGCCTTGACGTGGCCGAAGCGGTGGGAGCAGCGGTGGGCATCGACCGCGTTGTGCGGGACTACCGCGAGCTGTTGGACGATCCTACCATCGACGCCGTATTGGTCGCGTCGAGCACCGATACCCACGCCTTCATGATCGAGGATGCCGCGAAGGCGGGAAAACATATCTTCTGCGAGAAACCCATCCACATGGATCTGGCCAGCATCGACCGGGCACTGTCCGAGGTCGAGCGGGCAGGCGTAAAGCTGCAGATCGGGTTCAATCGCCGATTTGACCGCAACTTTCAACACGTACACCAATTGGTGGCGGACGGCAGGGTAGGGGAGCCGTGCATCCTTCATATCAGCAGCCGGGACCCGGAACCGCCGCCCCTCTCCTATGTCCAGGTGGCGGGCTGCATCTTCCTCGACATGACGATCCACGACTTTGACATGGCTCGGTTCCAGATGGGTGAGGTACAGGAGGTATTTGCCGCGGGCAGCCTTCTGGTGGCACCCGAGCTGGGTGAGGCGGACGACATCGATACCGCCGTGACCACGTTGCGTTTTGAGAATGGAGCCGTGGGGGTGATCGATAACAGCCGGCGAGCGGTATACGGCTACGACCAACGGGTCGAGGTGTTCGGCAGCAGCGGGTCGGCTGCGGCAGGGAATGAAGTTGCCAATACGGTCGTGCTGGCGGATGCCGGCGGCTTCCATTCTCCCAAGCTGCCGCTCTTCTTCATCGAGCGTTATGCGGAGACGTACGTTTCCGAGATCCGCTCCTTCGTGGACTGCGTGCTACACGACAAGACGCCTCAGGTGACGGGCCGGGATGGGCGGGCGGCTGTGGCGCTGGCTTACGCGGCAATCAAGTCCTGGAAGGAAAACCGGCCGGTCAAAGTGAGCGAAGTGGGCTGACTCTGGTGGCCGTGCACCTGGTGCACCTGTTGACTTGAGACCCGGGTTCTGCTATCTTAGCCGGAGGGGCGCCGCTTGCCGCCCCCCGCAGTTCGGGCGCCGTGCCGCCCCTTTTCTTTGTCTGCCCGTGCACACGTTTGCAAGGTTGTGCAATGAAAGTCTCGATCAAGGACATCGCAAGAGCGGCCGGGGTGTCGCACTCCACTGTGTCGCGTGCCCTGGCCGGAAGTACCCTGATCAATCCCGAGACCAGAACGCGCATCCGGCGGTTGGCGCGAGAGATGGGTTACTCCCCGGATGCGACGGCTCGCAGCCTCGTGATGGGTCGCACCCTCACGATCGGCGTGGTCGTAACGACAATCGCGGACCCGTGGTCGGCCCAGGTTGTGGAAGGGATTGAGGGGGAGGCGTACACCCGTGGCTATTCCTTGATCCTCGCGGCATCGGGAGACGATCCTTTCAAGGAGCTGGCAGCAGTCGAGATGCTGCACTCCAAGCGGGTAGACGCTGTCATCGTCACGTCGTCGCGGGTGGGCGCGTTGCACCAGGAGCGCCTGGGTGCGGCAGGGGTGCCCGTGATCCTGCTGAATAACCACAGCCACCAGGGAGGGAGAACCTTCTCTGTGCGTGTGGACGATGAGCACGGCGCCCGCCTGGCAACCGAGCATCTGATCGGGCTGGGGCACCGCACGATCGCTCACCTTTCCGGGCCTGCCGGTCACAGTCCCAGTATCAACCGCCTGGCAGGGTATCGCGAAGGGATTACGTCGGCAGGAATACGGTTTGAGCCGCGACTGGTGTTGCCGGGTAACGGCAAGATGGAAGGCGGCGAGGCGGCTTTTGCCGCTTTCTCTGCCCTGGCCGAGCGCCCCACAGCGGTATTCTGCTACAACGATCTGACGGCTATCGGCATGCTGCGGTCGGCGCGAGCTGCCGGGCTGAATGTGCCGGGCGATCTGGCAGTGGCTGGCTTCGACGATATCCCGTTTGCTTCATATGTCTGCCCGCCACTCACAACCGTCGCACAGCCAAAGCTTGAGTTGGGTCAACGGGCAATGGCCATGGCGATGGCCCTGGTTGGGGGACAAACACCAGGGGAGCCAGAGGTGGCGGATCAGATTTTGCAGGGAAAGCTGATCGTGCGAGCTTCCACGTACTCTGAAGCGACAATCAAACCAGTTGATAACCAGGAGGGATCGAAATGAAGGCATTGGTGCTGGATGCGAAGTGGGATCCGAAGCCGGAATACTCCCCGACGGAGTGGGAAGTCCAAACCGGAAAGGCCATCACCGGCAGCAACGTGTGGCGCCATTCGCACATGCTGGTGGTGGACAAGCCCGAACCGAAGATTATGGCGCCGGACGAGGTTTTGCTCGAAGTGCAGGCCTGCGGTGTCTGCGGCTCCGACATCCACTTCTATGAGAGCGATGCAGACGGGTACATGTTTTACCCTGGGTTGACCAAGTTCCCGGTGACGACCGGACACGAATTTGCCGCTCGGGTCGCCGAGATCGGCAGCGCGGTAAAGTACCTCAAGGTCGGAGATCCCGTTACGGTCGAAGAGATGCAGTGGTGTGGCTACTGCACGCCGTGCCGCAACGGTTTCTTCAATCACTGCGAGAACCTGGAGGAGATCGGTTTCACCATCGATGGCGCTTTTGCGCAGTTCATGGCCGTGAAAGAGAAATATTGCTGGAAGGTCGACGGCATCCTGGAGCGTTACGGCGAGAAGCTCGGCTACGACATGGCTGCGATGTCCGAGCCCACCTGCGTGGCGTACAACACGATTTTCAACCGCGCTGAGGGGTACAAGCCCGGCGCTTATATGGCGGTGTTCGGGGCAGGACCGATTGGCCTGGCCGGCATTGGCCTGGCGCGCACCGCAGGCGCCGCCAAGATCGTGGCGTTCGAGGTATCGCCGCAGCGCCGCGAGCTGGCCAAGAAGATCGGCGCCGACGAAGCTTTCGACCCGCGCGAAGTCAGCATCAGTGAAGTTCTGATGGAGCTGTCCAAAGGGCAAGGGTTCGATTTCTTCATGGAAGCATCGGGCGTGCCGGACAAGGTCATTCCTGAGGCTGGAAAGGCGCTGGCGATCAACGCGAAGGTCTCCCTGGTGGGCCGAGCCGCCGCTGTCGTCCCTATGATCCTGGAATCCTACCAGATCCGGCGGGCACAGCTGTTTGGCGCCCAGGGGCACTCAGGGGACGCAACTTTCCCCAATGTGATCCGGCTGGTGGAGAGCGGTCGCCTTGACCTCTCCCCGATCATCACTGCCCGCTACAATCTCGAGCAGGTGGTTCAGGCAATCGCGCAGTCCGGCTCGCGGGCGGACGGCAAGATCATGGTGTATCCCAACTGATTCAAACAGGAGCAGGAGGTTCACAATGGAGAAGATGAAGGCGTTGGTGTTCCGTGACGTCGGCCGGATGGAATGCGACATGATCCCCATGCCGCAGATCCAGAATCCGGATGACGTGATCATCCGCGTGGCGGCCTGTGGCATATGCGGCACCGACAAGAAGATCCTGGAAGGCAAGCATTCTTACAAGCAAAATGTCGTGCTCGGACACGAGTTCGCCGGCACGGTCGTCGAAGTCGGGACGCATCCCAACCACATCAAGATCGGTGACCGCGTCTGCATCGACAACAATATCCGCTGTGGCGTTTGCACCTTCTGCCGCATGGGCTTGAGCAGCCAGTGCACGAGTATCGCCACCAGCACTCTCGGCGTGAAAGTAAACGGCGGCATGGCCGAGTATTGCGTGATTCCGGCCAAGCAATGCTACAAGCTGCCCACCGAGATCGACGACATCCTGGCGACCCAGGTGGAAACGCTGGGAACGGTAGTCAACGGGTACAACACGCTGGGCATGATGCCGTATGACTACGTCGTGATCATTGGCTTCGGTCCCATCGGCTACCTGTTCGCCGCGATCGCCAAGAATATTGCGGCAAAGGTCGCGGTCACCGAAATCGACCCGTTCCGCATCGGTGTGGCCAAGGAACTCGGCGTACCTGTGTGGAACCCGAACGAAGTGGATGTCGTGAAGATGGCGAAGGAATTTACCTACGGCCGCGGCGCCGACATCGTCATCGAGGCAACCGGCAGCCAGCTGGGCGTTGCGCTGCAGATGGCTGCACCCGGCGGCAAGGTGCTGCCGTTCGGCATGGACTCGGATGTCGAGATCACCGTACGCCCGAATGACATCACCCGATGGGCGACCAAGGTACTCGGGCTCTATCTGGGCCAAAACACCATGGAACCGTCAATTCGGATGTTCCAGGAGAACCGGATCGAGATGAAGCCGTTCTTCACCAAGGTTCTGCCCCTGGAAGATGGGATCAGCGCCTTCCGTGACCTGGGGCTGGATCCTGTGACGATGGAGCATGGCCCGATGTCGGCTGAGAAGATCGTCATCAAGTGCTAGTGGGTGAGACAATGGCCAGGCGACTGAATCTTGCCGTAGTCGGCACGGGACGCATTGGCAGCTTCCACACGCGCAACCTGGTTCGCCGCCTCCCCGAGGCCAACGTCGTCGCAGTGTGTGACCTGCGGCTCGACATTGCCCGGGAAGTGGCGGATGAACTGGGGATCGCGCGTGTGGAGCAGGATTACCACGAGCTGCTGGCCGATGATTCGATCGAGGCGATCGTCATCGCGGCCAGCACCGACGCTCATGCAGAGATCATCGCGGACTGTGCGGTAGCCGGGAAGCAGATCTTCTGTGAGAAGCCACTGGCGCTCGATTTGGCGAGCATCGATCGGGCGCTGCTCGCTGTGGAACGCGCCGGCGTCAAACTGCAGGTCGGCTTCAACCGGCGTTTCGATCCGAGCATGCAGCGAGTGCGCGACATCGTCTCGTCGGGAACGATCGGACGGCCGGTCTCGCTGCACATCGTCAATCGGGATCCGGAGCCGCCGTCCATCGAGTTCCTCAAGACCTCGGGCGGCATGTTTCTTGATATGACCATCCACGACTTCGACATGGCACGTTTCCAGTTGGGCAACGTGCAGGAAGTTTACGCTCTGGGGGCGTGTTCGTAGCGCCCGAGCTCGGCGAAATTGGCGACGTAGACACTGATATCGTCACGCTACGCTTCACGAATGGCACGATCGGTGTCATCGAGAACAGCCGCAAGTCCGTCTTCGGCTACGACCAGCGCCTTGAAGTGTTCTGCACGGAAGGCAATGCCATCGCCGCCAATCAGGCAGTCAACACCGTCGTTCAGGGCGACGCTCGCGGCTTCCATAGCGCCGTCGCGCCGCGTTTCTTCATGCAGCGCTACCCCGAAACGTACGTAGATGAGCTGCGCATCTTCGTGGACTGCGTTCTGAACGACGGGCAGCCGCCTGTCACGGGCGAGGATGGGCGGCAGTCAGTGATTATGGGCCATGCGGCATGGAAGTCCTACCGCGAGAACCGGCCCGTGCGGCTGGACGAGATCTGCTAACGAACGAGGACCAGACGAATGAGGCTAGGTTTCCACGGAGCTACCACCATGACCTCGGATCTCGCCGCGGATATCGCGGCGACGTCAGAGGCCGGCTATCAGGGGCTCGAGCTTTGGGCGGGGAAGGTCGACACGTATCTCGCATCGCACAGCCTCGCCGATCTCCGCGGGCTGCTTGACCAGCGCGGCGTTGTGCCGATGGCGATGAACTCGATCGAGTTTATCGGCTTTCGGACGCCCGCCGATTACGCCGTCATCCAATCCCGCTGCAGCGAGCTATGCCGCATCGCAGAGGCAATCGGCTGCCCCGTGATCGTGGTCGTGCCCAGTCCCACGCCTGACCGGTCTCTTCCCTGGGCAGACGTGGTGGCCGAGTACACGCGTGTGCTGCGTGACTTGAGCGAGATCGCGCTGCCGTCCGGCGTGAAGCTGGCGTTCGAGTTTCTCGGCTTCGGATGGTGCTCGGTTCGCACGCCTCGCGGTGCTGCAGAGATCGTCCGCGCGGTGAACCGGCCCAACGTGGGGATGATCCTGGACGCAGCACACTTCTACACCGGCGGCGGGACCATGGCAGAGCTGGACCGGCTGGAGCCATCTGACATCTTTGGCTTCCATCTCGACGATCTCGAGGACATGCCGAAAGAAGCGATCGGCGATGCGGCCCGTCTGCTGCCAGGAGCCGGTGTAGTACCCTTGCAAGAGATCTGCCGCCGCTTGAGTGCGATCGGCTACGACGGTCCGTGCTCGATCGAGCTGTTTCGTCCCGAGTACTGGTCGTGGGATCCGATCACTCTGGCAATGCGGGCTCGCGATGATGCTTTGCAGATCCTGAGCGAGCACTTCCGGGTCGAATAGACCCCTTGGTACTGAGGAGATAACCTATGTCATCCAACGGTAAGACACCACCCGGCCTGTTGGCCACCGACCAGGTCGACCTCTTCTTCGAGGACAACAGCGTTGGCCGGCTGAAGAAGCAGGTATGGGAATCGACGGATGCAGAGATCGACGCCATCCTGGCCGAGTACGGCATCCCGTCGCCTGTAGAGTGGGCGAAGCCCAACTCCTACATCCAGACCACGATCCGCCACCAGGTGGAAGCGAACCGCAAGAAGAACGATATCGTCTTCATCCCTGTTGGCTGTACCGAACTGCACGGCCAGCATACGATCAGCGCGATGGACACGCTCTTCGTCAGCGCAATCTGCGAAGGCGTGCACCGGTATACCGCAAAGCGTGGCAATCCGGTCAATTTGGCGCTGCCTCCGCTCAACTACGGCGGGCACCCGTATCACCACGTGGGGATGCCGGGCACCGTCATGCTGCGTGAGCACGTGGTGCGCGAAGTAATGATTGACGTAATGTTGGGGCTGTGGAACGACGGCTTCCGCAAGCAACTGATCGTCAACAACCATGGCCAGCTCTGGATGCTTGAGTCGGCCATACAGGAGTTCCAGAAGCGCTACCAGCTACCCGGCGTCTTCCGGGTGATCGACTGGCACCGTGCGGTGCGCGAGTTCTTCCGGACCGGCGAGCGCGGCGGTGGGTGGGACACCAATTTTGTGCATGCAGATGAGTCGGAGACGTCGTTGGGGCTGTTGCTGTTCCCCGAGATGGTGGACATGAACGCCGCCGTCGATACCGAAGGGAAGAGCTTCATCCCCGAAGGGCACTTCGACAAGTCGGTCGATCCGTTTGGCCGGCCGAGCCGCTGGTCCGAGGGTGAGGGGCACTTTGCCATCGAGATCGCTGCCACCCCGGAGGGCGTGGTGGGCAAAGCCAAGTCCAGCAAGGCCGAGAAGGCCAAGCGTCCGATGGCCGCCATCCTGAAATACCTCACGCTGTGGCACGACGACATCCTCGAGGCATTCCCTGCCGGCAAGGTACCGCCGGTAGAAGAGGTGACGCTGCGCACGGAGGCTGACATGGAACCGTTCCTGCGCGAGCCGCTCAGCAAGGGCTGGAAGCCGGTCTACGCCATCCCGCGCATCGGGCAGGGTACGGACGTATAGGCCGGATAGAGGCGGCTAACACAGCTACTGGAGCAAGCCAGGTACGCACGGCGCCCCGCGGGCCAGATCGATACGAAATCGCTGGCCTGTGCGGGGCGCCGCCGCGCTTGCGCCGCATCTTACCAATAGGGTTGTGAGGATCGTTCGTTGTCCCATAAGCGTCTCGCCCGGCGAATTCACGGCTCTCGCGATCTCTCTTGCAGCGCGGCAACGCATAGCACGGGTCCCGTCCGTGCCCGGCCAGTTTGGACCAATCATTCGCCAGCGGGCACGACGGTCAGGTGCGCATCAGGGCCGCGAATTGGCGGAAGAGCCGTGGCTCACTCACCCAATTTCCGGGAAATGCCACCACGGATCCTATTCTGATGTGGTGAAAGCGCGGGAAGTCGGCGATTATGGAGCCCCCGCGAATCGTAGGGGCTAAGCGCTGGGTGGCAGCGCGCGGGGCCGGTCCTGCCGGCTGCCGGCGCTTCGCCCTGTCACATGGCACGGACCACCTGCGGGCTGACCCGTCTCTCGTGGCCCCCACATTGCGACGCGCCCTTTTCGATATCGCTACTTGACAGAACGATCATAGCAGCTTCCGGAGGAACACAGCCATGGCCGCTTCGCCCGATCTGGCGATCGACGTCGGACACCTGGCCTTGCTTGCGGTCTCCCTGACACTTCGGGCAGTCGAGTCTTGCAGGCGTTACCGAACCACCCGCATCGCCGCTGGCGGTGAGGGGCGCATTGCGCTACACCAAATCGTTGTCGCCCCCAGGGGACTTCCCGGTCAAGCTACATGTTCACACTATGTATGTTATGTCGATCGGACAATCGGGGCAGGTGCGGGGGATAGGGATGCGGCTATTAGCTCGGGGCGGTCACTGGACCGATTCCTGGGTTCCGCTCAGTGATCGTTCCGAACTGGTTCCGGGCGCTCGCATAGGTAATCACGACCGTGCGTCGGTGCCGGAATTCTCAGATCCCACGCTCGGTGAAAGCTGCCCACGCCGGTGGGCGCTTCCGCAACCGAAGATTGCCGGAGAATTTCACGCCTTTGCCAAAAGCTCTCGTTCTCGCTACCGGCTCATTGGTGCCTTGCCAGTCCTTGCTTCCCAGCACGCCTCACGTGGGTGCACCTGTTCCTCGTGTGCCGGCCGCGACAGCGCCTCTTGTGGTGCGGTCACTTCCACGCACGCGTGACGCGCGCGCACTGGTTCCTCACCCTCTCCTGTGTTAGAATGCCCGCACCCATTGGGGTATCGCAACGTGTTATGTCGACCATTTCTTTCTCGCGGAGTCATATGTCCGGACTACGGGCCTTCGCCCTCGCTTTCGTCGTCACCGTGCTCGTAGGCATGGCGTTTGTGGGTGGATATGTGCTGGGCGATCAGCGCGGACAGCAGGCAGCGGTCGAGCAGGGCGACCTGGGCACCTTCTGGCGTGTCCGCGATCTGCTTCAGACCGAGTTTCTGGGTGACCAGCCCGTCGCACAGGCCCAGGCATACGGCGCCGCGCACGGTCTCGTGAGCAGCTACAAGGACCCATATACGGTGTTCGTCGAGCCGGGCCCTAGAACCCTCGAGCGCGATGACCTGCGCGGCCAGTTCGGTGGTATTGGCGCATATATCAAGCGTGGCGAGGCTGGAGAAGTGATTCTTTCGCCGATGAAGGACAGCCCGGCTATCCAGGCCGGAGTCATCGACGGCGATATCCTGGTGTCCGTCGAGGGCAAGACCCTGGAGCCCGAGATCACGAACGATGCCGTGATTGTGTTGATTCGCGGCGAGATCGGCACCTCGGTGCGCCTGGGGCTGCGCCGGCAGGGGCAGACCGATCTCGTGCACGTCAGCGTCACGCGGCAGAGGATCGAGACGCCGAGCATCGAATGGCGCATGCTCGATCAGGAGGCGGGTATCGGATACCTGCGCATCACGATCTTCACCGAACGCACGGGGCGCGAGATCCTGACCGGACTGCAGGAACTGACGGCGACAGGGGCACGCCGGCTGATACTCGATCTCCGCGGGAACGGTGGCGGTCTTGTAGATTCCGCAGTCGACACAACAAGCGTATTCCTGTCGCAAGGAAGCGTCTTGCGGGAGGACCGGCGAGGCGGTGAGGTGAAGCTCTATCCTGTCAAAGCCACCAACTCCCCCGCTCAGGCGTGGCCACTGGTGATCGTGGTAGACGGCGGAACCGCCAGCGCCTCCGAGATCGTTGCGGGCGCCCTTCGTGACCAGGGACGCGCCGTGCTTGTAGGCGAGAAGACTTACGGTAAGGGTTCTGTCCAGTCGGTGCACGAGCTTCCCGACGGCTCCTCACTGCATGTAACGACTGCTCGTTGGTATACACCTAATGGGAATCAGATCGACAAGACCGGCTTGCAGCCGGATTACCGTGTTCCGGTAACGGCCGAGGATCGAAGCTCGGGCACCGACCCGCAGCTTGAGCGGGCGCTGGCCGTGATCCGCTCGTCGTAATTATGTAAACTAGCGTTGGAGAATATGAACGAATCACGTATGCCCACGCTGCTGAAGATAGCAGCGGTTGTCTTTACCGTTTTGGCTCTGATGTTCTCGACCTTTGCGCTGGGGCTGGTGGTAGGCGGTGGACTCAACCTGACGCCGGTGCTTGCGGCAATGCGAGGCACTCGCCCGGCCAGCCAGGCGGAGCCGCCGCTCACCGGGACAAATTCTCCGGCGCCGTCCGCCCCCGCTGGGGAGAACGGGGAGCTGATCGACCTTAAGCTCGTGCGGGAAGCGTGGGACCTGCTGCAGAAGCAATTCTACGGCGAGCTTCCGCAAGGCAAGGAGATCACCTACGATGCGCTGCGGGGCATGGTGGAACGTCTCGGCGATCCGCACACCTCCTTCCTGGACCCAGAGCATGCGGCCATGGTCAACTCGGACATGGAAGGCCACTTTGAGGGGATCGGGGCGCGTGTCGCGAACGCTGAAGGTGGGGGCGTATTGATCACCTACCTCTTTCCCGAGCAACCGGCCGAGAAAGCCGGCTTGCGGGTAGGGGACGTGATCATGGCCGTGGACGGCAAGGACGTCACGCGCCTGACAGCTACCGAAGCTGTCACCCAGATTCGCGGTCCCGGTGGGAGCGTCGTCACACTGACCGTGCGCCGTGAAACGCGTGAGACTTTTGACGTCCCTGTGACGCGCGCACGCATCGAGATCCCTGTGGTAGACGGCAAGACGGTGGGCGACGGCCAGGTCGAGTACATTGCGCTGAGCGAGTTCAGCGCCGTCAGTACGAACAGGCTGACCGAGGCGTTGAACAAGGCACTGGCCAAAAAGCCCAAGGGCATCGTTCTCGATCTACGTGGGAACCCAGGGGGTCTCCTGGATGCATCGGTGCGGATCGGCAGTTTGTTCGTTCCCGACGGCGACATCCTGATCGAGCGCTTCAAGGACGGTACCGAGCGACGCTACGAACGTACCGGCCGGTATCTTCTCGGAAACACACCTCTGGTGGTGTTGGTGGATGCAGGGAGCGCCAGCGCGTCGGAAATTGTGGCCGGCGCGATCCAGGATGCCGGTACCGGCATCCTGATGGGTGAGAAGACGTACGGCAAGGGGTCCGTGCAGCAGCCGAACAGCCTGAGCGATGGGTCGCAGCTGCGGGTTACGATCGCTCATTGGTTCACGCCCAAGGACCGGGCGATCGATTTGGTCGGGCTGACCCCGGACTTCTTGGTGCGGATGACGATGGAGGACCGGCAGGCCCAGCGCGACCCGCAACTGGACGCAGCCGTCGAGTATCTGCTTACCGGAAAGACACCGGCAGCGACTCCCACCCCCGTTCCCGTCCAGAGGCCGTAGCCAGCCAGTAGAGAGGTCAGCATGCCGAGCCCGAGCGATGATACTGTCAGCCCGGTTGCGAGCAATAGAAAGGCATTCCACGAGTACTTCGTCGTGGATCGCTACGAAGCCGGGATAGCGCTCACCGGCACGGAGATCAAATCGGTTCGTGACCACCGGGTGAACCTGCAGGACGGTTTCGTGCAGTTCCGCCAGGGGGAGGCATGGCTCATGAATGTGCACATTGCCCCCTACGATTTCGGAAATCGAGAGAATCACGAACCCCGGCGCGAACGAAAACTGCTGCTCCACCGGCGGGAGATCCGCAAGCTGCAGAGCAAGGTCGCTGAGCGGGGCTGGACGGTCGTTCCGCTATCGATGTACATTCGCGGCGGGAGGGCCAAGCTCGAGATCGGTCTGGTGAAGGGCAAGCGCCTGTATGACAAGCGCGATGCCACGGCCGAGCGAGACATGGACCGGGAGTTACGGCGTGCGGTGAAGGAGTTGGAGCACGAGTAACGTTTGCATTTCGCATGCAAAGGTGTTTTAATACACCCACTTGGGGATGAACGGTCTCGACGGGGCAAATAGGTCGTAGGCTGCAAGCCGGGGCGCTCCCACCCCGCAAACAGGAGCACAAACACAACTGCCAAAACTGGCAAGCAGTTCACTTTCCCGATGGTTCGCTCCAACGCCATGGCGTTGGCCGCGTAATCTGAGGAGATAGCGGACGAAATAGCCGCCTAACAAGCGGCTACGGTGTCTACGATGGGGCCGGGCGGCGTCGTGGAACACCGTCATAAACCGTAAGGTGCGGTTCGCCTACGCCGATAAGCGAATCTAAGACTCTCGGCTAGCTGGGATCCAGGCTGTTGCCAACCTCGGGCCTTCTCAGCGAAGACAAAAAGGCTGGCTACGCTTGTAGACGCTTTCGGTCATTTGTTTCGGACCCGGGTTCGACTCCCGGCATCTCCACTCGCGCTAAGGGTTCTGCGGACTATCGTAACGGCCGTGGAACCTTTTTCTGTCTGGAGCGGCGCCATTCCCCTCTCTGCTGACCCGTTAAGTACTGGGTGTGCGCCAAATCATCACTTGAGGATGCATAGTTGGCGAATGTTGTTCCTTCCTGGTTAAAGCCCTACCCGCGCGACCGCGATGCCGAAGAAGCTCACGAGCTATTTGAGACTGCTTCGCGGCCGATCTCGCTTGCCCAGGTGAACGGTTGGGAAGCCCAGTGGCAGCGTCTGCTCTTCCGCGTGCTTGTCCCCGTCTATACGCTGGTGCGCTTCCAGGTGGACCCGATCACGTTGACCGACCGCAACGACCAACCGGCCGTCCGCATGATCGAGGGTGAGGGTGGTCGCAGCATCCGACTCGAGCTATACCACGAGGCCGGCGCCGAAGATGCACTCATGGAGCTGGAACTGGCCGACACATCGTTCAATCAGATCGAGGTGATGTGGATAGCGATCCAGGATCCGACAGCGCCCCGTTTTGATGTCGATCGCATGCCTGACGGACAGACCACGATGCGAGGGATCATGCGGCGGAATGTGCCCGCCGAAGAGGCTGCGATGCGAGCCGGCCTGGCGCCGGGTCAGATCCGGCAAGGGCTGCGAAGCCTCTCGCAGAGCGCCAGCCGCATGGAATCGTTCATGGCGTGTCTCAGCCAGCGGGATTATATCGCCCAGCCCTTGTTTTATCACACCGCAGTGCTGTTCGAGCGGCTGGGGTTCGCCTACTCGCAAGGCCAAACACGCATGGAGGAGATCCACCGCGGATTCAGCGCCGGTGGAAAACTGCGCGAGCGGCTCGATGGTTCGACGCCATTCCGGGGGCCAGAGATGGCCGATTCCATTCGGGGGCGCTCTTGGGCGATTCACGATCAGCTTCTGGATACGCCCTGGGATCGTGTGCGGATGGTGAAGCGGCTGGGTGTCGATGCGCAAGTCTGCACATGCCCGGGCGTTGAGTGGTAATCGCAGGAGGAAGCCGGATGGATAGAATCAGAATTGGTGTGATCGGTGGAAGCGGCCTGTACCAGATGGGCGCACTCGAGGGTGCCCGCGAGGTCAGGCAGTTCACACCGTTCGGAGAGCCGTCGGATGATTACCTGGTTGGGACGATCGGCGGCACGCCGGTGGCCTTCCTGCCACGGCATGGGCGAGGTCACCGGATCAGCCCGACCCGCGTAAACGCTCGCGCCAATATCTACGGGTTCAAGCAGTTGGGAGTGGAATATCTGATATCGGTGACCGCCTGCGGCAGCTTGCAGCCGCAGTACAGCCCCGGCGATATCATCGTGCCCGACCAGATCTTCGATCGCACTCGCCTGCGGCCCCTCAGCTTCTTCGACGATCCGTCTGCGGGCACCGAGGGGATCGTGGTACACGTATCCGTCGCCGATCCGTTCTGCTCTGCGTTGAGTGAAGTTGTCGCGAAGGCAGTCGAGGATGCCGGTCATCCTGTAAATCGCGGCGGCACGTTTGTCACGATCGAGGGACCTCGATTCAGCACCAAAGCCGAGAGCCACGCCTTCCAGGATATGGGCTTTGCGATCGTCGGGATGACTGCCGTGCCCGAGGCGTTTCTGGCACGTGAGGCGGGTATCAGCTATGCCGCGATGGCCCATGTGACCGACTACGACGTGTGGCACGACACAGAGGCGCCCGTAACTGTCCAGATGGTCATCCGGCAGCTGCTGGCGAATACTGAGGTCGCCCAGCGCGGCAGTAGTGAACGCAGTCGCGGCTCTGCGTGACGCCCCCGCGTCTCCCCAGGTCAACTCATTGCGGGATGCCATCATCACGGATCGATCCACAATCTCGCCGGAGGTACGCGAGCGGCTGGACCTGCTGATCGGCCGATTCTTCTAGCCGGCCGGGCCGGAACACGGAAACCGGCGGTCCTGCCTGCCGGCCTGCCGATCTCGGAGCCAGCGCATATTGAAGCTCTTCAGCCGATGGCGGCACCCTCGGAGGGTGCCGCCATCCTTCTTTGCGAATAGGCGTAAGTCCCCTACCCTACCGGACGCCCGGGCATTCCGGCACGCGTTCCGCATCCTCTGAGCTCATTAATCCCGGCTTTTGATCCGGTATCTCCTTCGGCCATTACCGTCGAGGCAACCCGGCCCGCACTTCCGCCCACATGCCGGTCCACGTTTTGATTTTTCGATCACTCTCGCTCATCACCCACTGCCCAAATATGGCACTTCGTGTAGCGAAGTACGTGTATCGTGCTGTTTTGGGTGTTGTGTGGGGGAGGTTTGTGTGTAGTGTAGTTGACTATGCGAAGATGATTGCTGGAAAGGGTGCTCTGGGAGGGTCTTGCGAGGAGTGGCGGGCTCAGAAGTGCAGACTGCAGCTTCGATCCACGGTGGATTCCGTGTCCGCCGCCTACCCTTCCGTAGGTAGCGTCCGCGGCGCCCCATGCCTGATGGTGCGGTCGACGCATCGGGGGCATGTGGGCAGCGTGCGGGCAGCGCGCGTGGGACGCGCAGCGGGCTCGAGAGATCGGTAAACCTCTCGAGCCCGCTGTCCGGCTTCTGAGCCGCCGGCTTTGAGTAATCGGACAGACTTAGGCCCCGATTAGCGCTGCGTCGATCGCCTTCTTGAACTCGTCGTACGACTGAGCGCCGATCATCTTCCGGCTGTTGATGAAGAACGTAGGTGTGCTATTTACTCCCCTACTCACTCCCTCGTCCGAGTCGCGTACAACCTTGTCCATATGGCGGCTGTTGTCGACGCAGTCGTTGAACGTGTTGGCGTCGAGACCCAGATCGCGGCCGTACTGTTTCAGGTTGGCCTTCGTAAACGCGCTCCACCGACTGCTTCGCGAAGAGCGTGTTGTGGTAATCCCAGAACTTGCCCTGATCGGCCGCGCATTCGGAGGCGTTGGCGGCGTCGTTGGTGGACGGATCGCCCAGCCGAAAATGCTTGAACTCGAACCGGACCTTGCCGGTCTTCTCGTATTCGTTGCGCATCTCCTCGCCTTGAGACAGCGCAAAGGTGCGGCAATGGCTGCACCCGAAGTTCGAGAAGTTGATGACCTTGACCGGCGCATCGGCCGGTCCCCATGAACTGCCGTCGCCGGTGAGGCCGGTAACCGCCTGCGGTCTGGCGAGGACGCTCTGCAGCAGAATCAGAGCGCCGACAAGCAGTAATGCGCCGCCGATGATAACCCAAAGCAGCATCGGTGAGCGTTTGGATGCGACTGACCCGACGCCTGTCGCCCGAGCGCGGGCGGTTCCTCTGAACTTGACTCCGTTTTGCCATCTAGACATCTCTCCCAAGGGCATTCGCTTTGAGCACTAGACCCGCAGTATACGCCATGCGACGCTTCTTTGACAAAGGCATCCCGTTCCCGTATAGTGCGATCGCTCTTCCTCGCAAGCCGCCGCACCGGGCTGCTGCCCTCGGGGAAGCATCCCATGTAGGAGCCTCCCGCCCGTGCAAGGGGGAACCGTAGCGCTCGCACCCAGTCACTGGCCCAACACCGAGTCGAACCACTGGTTCCGGCATGGTGCCGTGCTCCTCTCTCTACTGGGGTCCGTGGCGATCGCCTGGCTCCTTTCTTCGCTACCGGTCACGGTCTCCGCGGTCCTGCTGGCCGGCACGGCGGGTGTGTTGCTCTGCCTGCGCTGGCCCACCTCGACCCTGATCGCGCTGGCCCTCATCATCCCTGCCGGTCGACTCTTCACCCTGCCGGGCATTCCGGCCAACCTGACCGACCTTCTCGCCCTAAGCGTGCCCATCTTCTGGATTGGGGCGGGGGTCGCACGACGCAGCCTTTCGTTTCGGATCCCCAGAGCCGGAATCGCGATGATCGTTTTCGTCTTCGCCCTCACGGTCTCGCTGTCCGGCGCCGAGTCGTGGGGGGAGGGACTGCCCGAGCTGCTGAAGTGGGTTGAGTTTGTGGTTGTTTACTTTGGCGCGGCGCTGTTGATACCATCGCGCCGCTGGAAGCTCGCCGTTCTCGGGGCACTGCTTCTGGCAGGGATGGGCGAAGTCGCGACGGGCGCCTACCAGTTCGTGACGCAGACGGGGCCCGAGGCATTCACACTTGGGCGCTTCATGCGGGCATACGGCACATTCCAGCAGCCCAATCCGTACGCGGGTTATCTCGGGTACCTTGCGCCGGTAGCCCTGGCGCTCACGCTTGGCGCTGCTGCGCAGTGGAGGCGGACCCGATCGCGAGGCGCCCTCGCAACCACGCTGCTACTCGGCGGCGCATCGGCGGCCCTGATTGCCGGAATCGGTATGAGCTGGTCCCGGGGCGCATGGTTGGGGTTGGCGGCGGCTCTGGGCGCCGTGGTGGCGCTGTCCATCCGCGGCAGGCGCGCTCTGTTTGGAGCGGCAGCGGTCGCCCTCGCGTTGTGGCTGGCTGCCGGTGCACCGTTCATTCCGGCCGCGGTGTCCCAGCGTCTGGGCGAGCTGGATCCTGCTACGGCGGGCGTTGACCTCGCTCGGGTCGAAATCACGGACGAGAATTTCTCCGTACTCGAGCGGGTTGCCCACTGGCAGGCCGCGCTCAAAATGGCCGGCGACCGCCCCTTAACGGGGGTCGGAATCGGCAACTATGGCGTGGTCTACGCAAAGTACGCGGGTCCTCACTTTTATGATCCGCTCGGGCACGCGCATAATGTCTTTCTCAATTTCCTGGCCGAGACCGGGGTCGCCGGCCTTGCGACTTTCCTGACCTGGTGGATCGCCGCGGCCGTTGCGGCAGTTCGCGCCATTCGCAGTCGCGATCCCCTGCTGTCGGCTCTCGGGGCCGGTGTAGCCGGAACGTTGGTTTACTTGACGGTGCATAATATGTTCGACAATATGTTCGTGGCTCACCTACAGCTCCAGCTCGCGCTTTTGCTCGGCTGTCTGGTCACACCGGCGGACGACCTGCATGCGGGCTAAGCTGTCGGGCGGACGCTGGCGCCGGGAGATGTCCCGTTTTGCGCGCTTCGGTATCGTGGGTCTTAGCGGCTTCATCGTGGATTTCGTCGTCCTCAATGTCTTGATGTGGCGCTTTGGATTCTCGCCTGCGCTGGCAAACACCTGCTCCTTCACGTTGGCCGTCAGCAACACCTTCTTCTGGAACAGGATGTGGACGTTTCCGGAGAGCAGGCAGCGCCCCATCGCCACCCAGATCACGCAGTTCTTCGTCGTGAACCTGGTCGGGCTTGCCATCAATCAGGCAACATTTCTCGGCAGCAATGCCTTGGTATGGCGCCACTTATTCGGCGCAATCTGGGCGTATAATTTCGCCAAGATGACGGCAAGTGGCGTAGCATTATTCTGGAATTTTGGCGCGAACCGTCTGTGGACGTGGCGCGGCCTGGTTAAGTAAGGGGTATCGCTTGGATCATAGCCGCGTTGCTGCCGGGCGTGAGCCAGAGGCTGCGCAGGTTCCCTCGTGGGTGTTATGGATTGTACGCCTTCCGCTAATCCGCGCGCTCGGTCTGGAGCGCCGCCCGCGGGAGCTGGTTCGTTTTCTCAAGTTTGCCACGGTCGGCATCGTTGGAATGATCGTCGATCTGACGATCCTGAACGTGCTGCACAAGCTGTTCGGGCTCGAGCTACTGATCGCGAACAGCATGTCGTTTACGGCAGCGGTCATCAGCAATTTTACCTGGAACCGGCTGTGGACGTTTCCGGAGAGCCGCTCGCGCCCTCTGATATCGCAACTTGGCCAATTCGCCATCGTCAATATCATCGGCCTGGGAATCAATAACTTCGTGCTCTGGATGGTGTTCCAGGCGATCCGCGGTTATGTAGCCGATCCGTGGAACTACAACCTGGCGAAAATCATGGCCATCGGCGTGGTACTCTTCTGGAATTACGGCGTCAACCGTATGTGGACCTACCGCGGGATTCGGTGAGAGGATCGTCGCGCGACCGTTGCGCATCGCCATCGACTATTCGGCAGCGTTATACCAGGGAGCCGGGATAGGCCGCTACACCCGTTCCCTGATCGGCGCGCTCGCGGCAACCGGCTCACCCCACACCTTCACGCTCTTCTGTCCCGGACGTGCCACCGGCGCTGCTTGGCCACCATCCTTCCGGGAGCGGACGGTGCCCTTCTCGCCCCGGTTGCTGACGGCCCTGTGGCAGCGGCTCCGTCTGCCGGTACCTGCGGAACTCCTGGCGGGCACATGCGATCTCTTTCACTCCCCTGATTTTACGCTGCCGCCACTCGCCCGCGCTCGCGGGCTCGTCACGGTCCACGATCTGTCGTTCATGCGGCTCCCGCAGTGCGCCGACCCGCGGCTTCGAAGTTACCTGAGCGCGGCCGTGCCGCGCTCGGTCGCCCGCGCCGCGCGGGTACTTGCGGATTCGTTTTCCACGGCCGGCGACCTGGTGGAACTGCTCGGCGTCGACCCCGATCGCATCAGTGTCGTCCCGGGCGGGGTGGACGAGCGCTTCCGGCGCGTCGACGATGCCTCACAACTACAACATGTGCGTGTGCGGTATAATCTACCCGAGCAATTCATCCTCGCCGTGGGCACGCTGGAGCCGCGGAAAGACTTCCCCACCTTGATCTCGGCGTTCGCGAGGCTGATCAGGAAGGCGCGGCTGCCGCACCATCTGGTCATCGCCGGGCGAGAGGGATGGATGTTCGAACCTATATACGAGCGGATCAGGCAGGAGGCGTTGGGGGAGCGCGTCCATCTTCTCGGTTTCGTAGAGGATGAGCACCTGCCCGCCCTCTATACACTCGCGGGAGTCCTGGCCTTCCCGTCACTTTATGAGGGGTTTGGCCTTCCGCCGTTGGAAGCCTTGGCCTGCGGAACACCCGTGGTGGCGGCCCGGAGCAGCAGCGTGCCGGAAGCTGTGGGAGACGCAGCTTTGCTGGTACCACCGGGAAGCGTCGACGAACTGGTCGATGCGCTCCATGCCGTTCTGTTGGACGAGGCGCTGCGGGCAGCGCTCGTCAAGAAGGGTCCGGCGCAGGTTGCCCGGTACCGTTGGCCGGCGGCGGCGCTTCTTTTGCTCGATGCGTACACCCGAGCGGGAAATCAGGAGGCATGATGCGACGATCGGGACGTCATTGGTGGCCCGTCCTGTTGTGCACTTTCTTCGCGTTTGCCGGTTATGTCGCACCCTGGATTCCGCACAAGGCCGCCGGACTTGTCGTGCCCGGCATCGACCTCGCCGAGTTCATCCAATTCCTGCCCGCCGGCACCGCGAGCACGCCGCTGAGGCGGGAATTGTTCTACTTGCCGCTCGTATGCGCCAGCATCACGCTCGGGCTGGTGGCGAGCCGGAGCTCGCTCCCGTTCCTGGGACGGGGCGTCCTGGCCGTTACGGCTGCCGTCCCTGCGCTCTTGATGCTGCCACCGGCATGGAGCCCTGCCCTGCTCCTCACTGGGCAATACCGGCTCCAGGTACTCGCCATCTTCGCCTGTCTGGCGTTGGCGGCCACCTCGCCTTTCCTTGCCGGCATTCAGGATCGTCTGGTGCTCGCCGTCCTCGCAGTACTTGGGATACTCTCAGCGCTGTTACCCGCCTGGGGCTTCCTCGCACTGCGTCCGGTGATCTCGAGCCTGTACGGAGGTGCGCAACCCCTGGGGTGGGGTTTCTGGCTCTGCGTTGGCGGCAACCTGGTATTGGCCGTCGTGGCGCTGGCCGAATCGCTGCGGCCCGGCGAGCCGGACCTCGGCCACTTCAGTTGAGCCACCGGCACTCGGCTGCAGTGGCCGAGGTGGCGCCGGCGGAATCCGGACGAACCTGAGGAGGCCGGTGTCGCTGCGCTGCGGCATCGCACTCGTATCGCCCAGCCACAGACCATCACTTCGCATAGGCTATCAGCCTTTCGCGGGTCAAGTATCGGTAATGACGTAGCGTTGTCGCTACACGAAGATGCACTTTGGGTGCTCGCAGATACGTCCTGCGCTCACGGATCTGCGCAAGGACACCGACTCATCCCCGAACAAGGAGGCCGAAATGGGTCAACAGGAAGACTTGAATCAAGCTGGAGAGGAAGCAACGGCCGCGCACGCTGATCTGCGCGCCATTGTCGACGCGGCGGCTCGGCTCGGCGTCGAGATGGATGAAAACGAAGCGCTGCAGTGGCTGACCGCGGTGGCCGGCGACCGTACCGGCGAGCAGGTCACCTTCGACTCCCGCACCGGGGTTTTCGGGCACCGAGTCACGATGCTCGATTTCAGTCCCGGCGACCTCGAACGGATTCCGTGCCATTGGGCGGATCGTGGAGTTTGAAGACGAACCTGGCGTGGAGACAGCCCTTGCGCTGTCTGGATCAGCAGCCCAGTCGAAGATTCAATCCTATCCGGGCGACTGCGACTTCTTCGAGCGGGTAAACATCATCGCTCCCTCGCGGGCCGAAGCCTGCGCCACCCTGCGCGGATCATGCGAGAGAAGGTACTGAAGACGGCGACCGGACCCGCCTACCGCATGATCGAGATCAAATTCGGTTCCTACCCCGGCGATGCGGTGCGTGACGGGCACGCCGTCCGTCGAGGTGCGCCCATCGCATGGACACCCATCGAGGTGGCCGCCGGCGCATTTCAAGTCGAGCTGCCCGAGGGCACATCTCAGTCGATCGGATGGGACGAAGTCCGCGACGAACCGGGCTGGTGCAAATTGGATTGGGTGGTCGCCGATCCGGTGCGCCACACCATCTCAAACGCCTCCAACATGCTGGACGTGACCTGGGAGGCGCCCGACGGCACTATCACGCCGCTCGACGGATATCTCGACCCCTATTTCCAGGAGGTCTATCTCGAGGCGCAGTCGATCCCGATCTTCTCCAAGCTGGCGAAACACGTTTCGGCCGATGCTCTGGAGGACTACGTCGAGCAGTTGGAGAAGGAGATCCGGAAGTACCTGACGAAGGACATCAACTACGGAAAAGCGGCCAAGCGGATGTACAACGTCTTCCGGCTCACCGGCCGGTACCAGGATGCCGCTTTCATCCGGGAGCTGTTCGATGAACCGACCACGATGCTGTATCAGGTGTGGTCGCTGATCCGAACGATCGACGACGCGACGAAGCCGGGGGCCGAGATCGAGATGGGCAGCGTGACTGCCCAGGCCGACGAGTTGATCCTGCACGTGGTCGACGTGTTGGAAGGCGAACACGAATCGGAAATTGTGCGGCATCTGCTGAGGCTACGCGATGCCCTCGGCCGCCACGTGCAGGGCAGCGAGCTATCGACCCAGGCCGAAGCAGCCCGCGCCGAGGTCATCAACATCGTCAACAATTTCTTCTACGACAAATTAAGCGGGGTGCCTTCCATCAGCACCTACATGGGCTCGTTCCGGCCGGTAGACAGCACGCACTAAACTGAGTCCAATTAGGAGTCGCCGGCTTGACTGCGGCGCGAGGCGGCACTTGTTTGCCGCCGGCAGTCAAGCCGGAGCTCGAATACTTCGGTCTCGACGTTCTCGATCCAGTTGCGCGGGCATCACGACCTTGCGCCCGCCCAACGATCAGAGCGGCACCCGCATGCCATCGAACGCGAAGGTCGCGGGCAGGCCGGATCCTCTCAGCCTCGTCTGCAGCTCCGTAAGTTCAGCGGCCGTCAGCCCAAAGGTCTCCTCTACGTGTGACAGGTAGAGTTGGCCGGGATGCAGGGCCCTGGCCATTTCGAGGGTCTGGGCGAAAGTAGCCTCGACCTCAAGAATCGGATCATCTTCCGGGATGAGTCGGTCGCCGGTGAAGGGGTGATGCTCCACGATCCCCATCGGCAGTACGGCAACATCGACACCCGAAAGGGACTCCGGCGGCTGCCACCTGATCAGCTCATCCATCGCGATCAGTGTCCGGTGCCCGCCCCTGGTGACGAGAAACGCATAGACGGATGGGTCGGCAAGCTGCACCTGTGAAACGGAGTACGCACCGAAGTGGCTGACCTCGTCCGCCTGAAGCGCGTGCACGCTCACCCACTTCTGCGCTTCCATGAAGGCGAAATGCTCGGCGAGGCCGAGTCGTTGGCCGAAGTCGATCGCCACCTGAGGAGGCAGGTAGACAGGGATGGGCTTGCCCGGCGGATGGTACGCACGATGCCAACGGGCGCCCAGGAAGAACGCCTCGAAGACACGCCGGCCCATGGTATGGTCGGGGTGCCAGTGGCTGTAGAAACACGCACCGATGTGGTGTATCCCGGCCCTTGTCAGGCCGAGCCTCGCCTCCTCTGGCGTGTCGAAGAGCAGGTCGGGACCGTGTACAAACAGCATCGGACCCAGCCGAGCGCTGTGAGATTCAGGTTCGCGCGCCTCCTGACAGACAGGACACTCGCAGCCGGGTCTCGGGGAGGGAGCCGCGCCGCCGGTGCCCAGAAATTCCAGAGCGTATACGGTCTCCACACGCTGCTCCTCTTCCAGCCTGGACTGGTCGATCTGCCAGTTGCGCACGATCGGCGGTGGAAAACGCCCCGCCGCGATGCCGCCCGTTATCGAGCGCACCCGCCGGTCTGCGTATTCGGACTCCTCTGGCGAGACCTGCTCGCTTCGGCGAGCAGCGTCGAAATCCGATTCCCCGTCGACCACGATGCGACCGTCCCCCGCCAACCACACCGACAGGACGAGCGACCGGGCGGAACACAGGCTATCGCCAACATCCACGGGTCCGACAATCGGAACGCGTGTCAAGACGGGTGCGCCTGTCTCATCGAAGTAGCGCTCGACCACGTGCTGCCGGTCCGGAAGCCAGAATCTGTACCACAGGTAGCGCGGCCCGGCGATTCGATGCCCACCGTACCGGCGTTCGGGGGCATCCGGGCGCCATCGAAGACGCTCGACGAGCATCGCGCCCAGCCATTCGGCACGGTATTCGCCGGCCTCCCCTGTGCCCCAATCGCCGCTGCGAATCCACTCTTCTCTGTCGTTCACGTATCACGCTCCGTTCGGTCCCGCCCGAGGGTAACACGTGGGAAAATCAGTGTCAACGCATTGACGCGCGCGGGCCGGTTCCATATGATGAGGTAATGTCGATCCCGTCGCTGCCCGCCGCGCCCGGGGCATACGTGCTCCTGCTGCGGCTGCCCCATGAGGTGGTGTTGCCGGTGCCTTCGCTGCATGCGCCGCGTCTCGCGCCCGGCTCGTACGCTTATGCCGGGAGCGCTTGCGGCCCGGGAGGCATTGCTGCGCGGATCGGACGGCACCTGCGTGGGGAGAAGCGGACGCACTGGCACATCGACCGCCTTCTTCCCCACTGCTCCGTGGTGGATCTGTATTTCAGGATTGGCTCGGGCCGTTGGGAATGCATCTGGGCTCACCGCCTCGCGACACTCCCCGGCGCGAGAATCGCCGCGCCGGGATTCGGCAGCAGCGACTGCCGGAGCGGTTGCCCGGCGCACCTCGTGCAGTTGCATGACGGTCACCCATCGCTTGAGGAGTTGTTGAGATGAACAAAGAGGACGATCTGGTGCTGACGCTGCTGTTGCACGTGGGGAAGCACGACGACCAGGCGTCCGAAACGGCCGCACGCGCCATGGCGGGGCGTGAGGACCTCGTTCCAGCCCTGATTCTGCTATTGACTGACGAGAACGGCGATCGGCGATGGTGGGGTACTCGCTGCCTAGAGGTGATTGGCGGCCGCGAAGCTGAGAGGTTGCTGGCGACACAGCTGCTCGACAGCGCCGATGATGTTCGATGCGTCGCTGCGATTGCGTTGGGACGCCTGCGCTCCGAGCAGCATCTCGGGGCGATCGTGGAGCGGCTGGCGGACTCAAGCGCCTGGGTTCGCGATTCGGCGTGCGATGCATTGGCGATGATGGGGGACATCGCGGTACCCGCATTGGCCGGAGCACTTTCGGATGAGCGGCAAGGAGTGCGCGTGCGGGCGGCTGGTCGCGTTGCGCCGGATGCGCACGAATGATCCCGTGGCGATCAGGGCGCTGTTCGTTGCGCTGAACGACCCCAACTACCTGGTACAGGAGCAAGCGTACGCAGCCCTGGACCGGCTAGGTTTGCTCGATAACGTGATCGTGCAGTGATTTCGCGTGCCTGAGAATAATCTGATAGCTGAAGCCAGTCGTCAAGAGTCCTTCGACTCGCAATCCGGCTTCGTCGAACAGGCGGCTCAACGCTTCTGCCGTGAGAAAACGGCTGCGCATCAACATGAGCGTCTCCCCGAGCGCCACCACCCGGACCGGCATTTTGCGTATGTCCGGCTCCTCGACCAGGAGTCGCCCCTCCGGCGATAGCACGCGCGCAAGCTCACGTGCGGCGGCTCGCT
This sequence comes from uncultured Chloroflexia bacterium, assembly GCA_963783655.1. GTDB lineage: Bacteria > Chloroflexota > Anaerolineae > CG2-30-64-16 > CG2-30-64-16 > CAWAOA01. Next base: position 260,099 of record CAWAOA010000007.1, on the reverse strand, counting down.
GGCCTCGTTCGGCGTCGGGCCGGTTGAAGTGATGGAATGCATCCACCACGAGCGCAACCTCCACCGTGCCATCGTCGAACGGCAACCGTGCAGCATCCCCTCGCACTGCCGCCAGCCCCTTGGCGGACGCCGCTGCCGCCATGCGGCGAGAGTAATCGCAAACCACCACCGCCGCTCCGAGCGCTTGCAGACGCGCCGAGACACGACCGGTTCCACCCCCGGCGTCCAGCACTCGCGTTCCCGGGCGAACCCCCAGCAGCGATGCCAGGGCATCGTCCTCGGACGGCGGCATGAGACGGTCGTACCAGCGGGCGATGAGATCGAAGTGATCAGGCATGCAGCGAATCCTTATCACCCCGCAACATGGTCAACAGGCGTTTGCCGCGTATCTGCCGAAAGTTCGCCCCCTCGCTGACTGCCCGCAATGCCGCAGGACCATCGTCGATCACCGTACCCGACACCGCGTGAACGCCGTACTCGAACAGGATGGCGGACAGCGGAGTACTTGCACCCAGCACGATGACGAAGGCGCCGGCTTTCGTGAGACGCACCAGGCCGTCGAATGTACCGTTCACGATGGTCATGCCGGTGATGGCGACCACGTCGGCGAGTGGGATCACGTCTCCCGCGGCGTCTGCCGGCAGGTCGCCGGGCTGGGGATGCAGCTCCAACACATCCAGGTGTCCGGCCGCATCGCGCAGCCGCGGTACGAACGGGAAGTGGCCGACCAGCGCCACGCGGGCGTTCCGGGCGCGCTCCAGGAGCAGCGCCTCGGCGTTGAGCTCCACACAGGCCGCAAGATCAACCGGAAGGGATGCGTTGAGGGCGGCGAAGGCCAGGCAGCGCTCCATCAAGCTCTCGGATCCGGCCAGCCGGAGTAGACCGCCAACATCACCCCCCGTAAGCCCTCCCGCATTTGTGACCGGCGGTCGCCCGTGCTCCAAATCCCGGGCAAACTGGGTGGCGGCCAGGCCGACGTCCACGCGCCCCTCTCGCTCTACCGCCACGGCCGTCCACAGCGCGCCAATCCGCACGTCCACGACGCGACCGTCGCTTCTGGCGGAGGCAATCAACCGGCGGACAATGTCCACTGTACCCTCACAGTACCATGGTCAGCTCGATACGCGAGCGCTCCCGATCGACGCTCACCACGCGCACTTTGACGACGTCGCCGACCCCCACAACCTGGTGCGGATCGCCCACGTAGCGTTCGGCCATGCGGCTCACGTGGACGAGCCCGTCGTGCTTCACCCCGATGTCTACGAACGCACCGAAGGCGACCACGTTGCGAACGGTGCCGGCCAAAACCATCCCTTCGTGCAGGTCCTCCATAGCCAGGACGTCCTGGCGGAGAACCGGAGCGGGCAGGTCGGACCGGGGATCGCGGCCGGGACGTTCCAGGGCGTCCAGGATGTCCACCAGCGTAGGCTCGCCGGCATCCAGCAATTCAGACAGCATGGCCACCGGATTCGACTTTCGGAACTCTGCCACCCTGCTCGGCAGATCTCGCATGCGCAGGTTCAGCCCGGCCAACTCGAGGAGGCGGCGTGCGACATCGTAAGATTCAGGATGGATGGTCGTGTTGTCCAGCAGGTTGCGAGCGCCGGGAACGCGCAGGAATCCCGCAGATTGCTCGTACGCCTTCGGACCGAGCCCCTTCACCTTCTTCAGATCGGCGCGCGACACGAAGGGACCGGACGCGTCCCTATGCTCCACAATTGCCGAGGCGACCTTGCGGCTTATGCCGCTAACGTACCCGAGCAAGGCAGCTGACGCCGTGTTGACGTCCACGCCGACATGATTCACCACCGATTCCACTACTTCGTCCAGAGCCTGGCCCAGCAGCTTTTGATCCACGTCGTGCTGGTAAAGCCCGACGCCGATGCTCTGCGGGTCGATCTTGACGAGCTCCGCGAGCGGATCCTGCAGGCGCCGGGCTATAGAGACCGCGCCGCGCATCGAGACGTCGAGATCGGGCAGCTCACTGCGCGCGAGATCAGACGCCGAATAGACCGATGCCCCAGCCTCGCTCACGATCACGTAGGCGAGTCCTTTTTGCCGTGCGATCAACTCGGCGACGAGCGATTCGGTCTCGCGGCTCGCCGTGCCGTTCCCGATGGCGATCACGTTGATCTGGTCGCGCTCGACAAGCGCGGACAACTGATCCAACGAACGCAAGCGCTCGTTCTGCGGCGGATGCGGGAAGATGGTGACTGTTGTGAGCATCCGGCCTGTCGCGTCCACGGTCGCAACCTTGCACCCTGTCCGGAATCCGGGATCGATGCCCATCACGCGCCGGTCGGACACGGGTGGCTGCAGCAGCAAGTTGCGCAGATTGGTCGCGAAGCTCTGGATCGCCTGCCGGTCAGAGTAGTCCGTCAGTTGGCCGGCGGTCTCTCGCTCGATCGCAGGCCGGAGCAACCGGTCGTAACCGTCCTCGAGCGCCATCTGCAGTTGGCGCCCGGCCGCCGAGGAGGGCGCCGAGATCCACCGGCGCCCCAGATCGGCGACGATATCGCCGTCGGGCGTTTCCACGTGAACTCGCAGGCTGCCGTCCTTCTGGCCGCGCTGTAGCGCCAGCCACTGGTGCGGCTGCACCGCCCGAAGCGGAGCACGGAACTCGTGATACACGCGATACCGGCCCTCGGCATCGACCGCATCTCCCGAACGCTTGCTTGACACGAACCCGGCTGCAGCGAAACGCTGCCTGACCACCTGTCGATTGCCCGCGTCATCGCTGAGCTGCTCGGCGATTATGTCACGTGCCCCTGCCAGGGCCGCCTCCGCATCGTCTACGCCGTCTCCCACGAATCCGGAAGCGGCGGCCAACGCGTCCAGTGACCGGTCCTGCTTCATGAGGAGTTCGGCGAGCGGAGCCAATCCCCTTGGCACGCGGCGGAGGCTCGGGTCTGGCGCTGCGGGCGGTAGGGCCTGTAGAGGTCCTCGATCACCTGCAAGGTGGCTGCTTGCGCCAGCGATCCGGCCAGCTCCGGCGTCAGCTTGCCCTGGTCCTCAATCTCGGCTCGGACGGTTGCCTTCCGGGCATCGAGGTTGCGGAGGTACTCGATCCGGCTCTGGACGGTGCGGATCTGCACTTCGTCGAGCCCGCCGGTTGCCTCCTTGCGATAGCGAGCGATGAACGGCACGGTATTACCACCGTCCAACATGTCGATCGTCGCGTTAGCCTGCCATTCGTGGACTCGGAGTTCGCCGGCAATCTGGCGCCCGTGCGCAGTCCCGGCAGCTATGTTATCAGCCAAATCGAGCGGTTCCTTCTGGGGCTGCGGTCTCAGCCGCGCGCCCGCTGTTGGAGTTCGAAGAGCTTGTTCAGAGCATCCAGTGGGCTCAAGCCGTTGACATCCAGCGCCTTGAGGTCGGCCAGGACCGGGTCGTCACCTGCGAAGAGCGACAATTGGTAGAGCCCGGCCGGCGCCACCGATCGGCGTGGACCCGCCGCGCCGGACGCTTCAAGATCGGCAAGAATATCGGCGGCGCGCCGCACGACCGAGCGTGGCAAACCGGCCAACTGGGCCACGTGCACGCCGTACGACCGGTCTGCGGCGCCGGATTCAATCCGGTGCAGGAACGCGACGCTATCCCCCTCTTCGGCAACCGCGACGTTGTAGTTGCGGATGTGAGGGAGCCTGACAGGCAAGTCGGTCAATTCATGGTAATGCGTTGCGAAGAGCGTTCGCGATCGGATCCCCGGACTGTTGTGGATATACTCGAGAATCGCCCAGGCGATAGCCAGACCGTCGTAGGTGCTGGTGCCGCGGCCAATTTCGTCCAGCACGAGCAGGGAACGGGGCGTGGCGTGGTGAAGGATATTCGCGGTCTCCACCATCTCCACCATGAAGGTAGAGCGGCCGCGAGCGATGTCGTCGGATGCGCCGATACGAGTGAAGATCCGATCCACCAGCCCAATGTGAGCGTAGTCTGCCGGCACGTACGACCCAATTTGCGCCATCAACACGATCAGGGCGGCCTGGCGGATGTAGGTGCTCTTGCCGCTCATATTCGGCCCGGTGAGGATAATGATCGACTCGTCCGCCGACAGCCGCAGGTCATTGGGCACGAACGGCTCGCCGGTCATTCGTTCCACGACCGGATGCCGGCCGCCGCGCAGCACGATCTCTTGCTCGCCGTCAAGCTCGGGGCGAACGTACCGGTAGTCGCGGGCAACTTCTGCGAGGGCAGCGGCGACGTCGATCTCGGCGACTGACGCCGCAAGAGCCAGCAGGGCGCTCGCTCGCTCGGTAACGCGGTCGAGCAGAGCCGCCGTACAACTGGCGTTCGATCTCCAGAATACGCGATTCCGGCGTTCAGCACGAGCGATTCGTATTCCTTCAGCTCCGAAGTGATGTACCGTTCTGCGTTCACCAGAGTCTGTTTGCGCACGTAATCCGACGGGACGGCGCCTGCGTTGGCATTGCTTATCTCGAGGTAGTAGCCGAAGACTTTATTGAATCCAACCTTGAGCGACTTGATCCCGGTTCGCTGGCGTTCAGCGGGCTCCAGTCCGGCAATCCACTCACGCGCGGTCCGGCTCCCGGCGTACACTCCATCCAGCTCAGCCGAGTAGCCCGGCCGGATGACGCCCGGCGTGCCGAGGAGCGCCGGCGGCTCATCGGCCAGGGCCGCCGCGACCAAGGCGGCGACATCTTCGGACAGCACCAGGCTATCCTCGCCCGCCCCGGATGAGGCGCCGGCGCCCCGATCCGCGTCGAGAATCGATCGTGCGCGCGCGATGGCGCTGCACATCCCGAGCAGCTCCCGTGGCTGCGCCTGCCGTGCGACGGCCCGGTTGGTCCAGCGCTCGAGGTCGCCAAACCCGGTGAGACGAGACCGGAGCTCGGAGCGCGACGAGTCATCGGAGAACCATGTGTCCACCTGTTCGAGCCGGCGTTCGAGACGATCTGCGTCGACGAGTGGCTGGCCCAACCGCCGGCGCAACAGCCGCGCGCCCATGGGGGTACGGGTCGCATCAATCACGCCGAGCAGACTACCCTTCACGGATCCGCCGCGGACCGACTCCGTAAGCTCCAGGCTCCGCCGGGTGGCCTCGTCGAGCAGCATATAATCGGCGATGCTGTACGTGCGCAGTGGCTGCAGCTGCGGCAGGCTGCCCATCTGCGTTTCGCGCAGATACCCAACCAGTGCACCCGCCGCGCGCACGGCCAGCGGCTTTCCCTCGCACCCGAAACCGTCAAGAGTTGACACGCCGAAAAGATCGAGAAGCGCCTGTTGCGCGGTGAATTCCTCAAAATGCCACGCGCCGTAGGGCGTGGTATGCAAGCCGTCGGGAAGGCGGGCCTGAGCACCTGCGTCCTCGACACGCGCCCGAACGCGGGTCGTCGGCCGGGAAGAGTAGCTCTGCCGGCTGCAGTCTGCTCAGCTCTTCCTCGAGACGTGAGAAACCCGGTGCGGCGGCGCCCTCGTCGATCTGCGTGGCGGCAAATTCGCCGGTACTGATGTCAACGTACGCCAGCCCGGCGACGCCCGGCGCGTGAACCAGGGCGGCCAGATAGTTGTTCCGCTTCTCCGGCAGGAGCGCCGGTTCGGTCAAGGTCCCGGGCGTGACGACGCGCCGGACGACGCGCGGGACCAGTTTCTCGCCTGCCGGTGGCTCGGAGCCGACCTGCTCGGCGATCGCGACTTTGTAGCCCGCATTGATCAGCCTGGCGATGTAGCCGTCGACGGCGTGGTAGGGGACACCGGCCAACGGCACCCGCAGGTTTGGACCGACCGGGCGGGACGTGAGAACGACGTCGCATACGCTCGACACAGTCCGCGCGTCGTCGTCGAAGGTTTCGTAGAAATCGCCAAGACGGAACAAGAGGATGACGTCGGGGTACTGGCGCTTCAGCGCGAGATACTGCGCACGCATCGGGGTGGTCACGGACGGCTATCCCTCCTCGCCAAGCCGCACGCGGCGCTTGTGGATCGCCGTAGAGTACGTACGCGAGCCAGGTCGGATTGGACGCGTCGCGCGCCTTCACGGCCTGCCGTGCCCCATGAAATGCCGCCCCTAGCGTCTCGCCGGTATGGCCGTCCAACCCCCACAGCCTGTTGTAGAACTCGGCGGCGAACAGGGCCGCGAGCCCGTCGGCCACTTCCCATAGGGTGCCGACGAACGCCGCAGCTCCCGACTCTATGAAGCGTTCGGCCCATCCGCCCAGCCGCGTCAGGGCGAAGCCCGCCTCGGCGCTTTGGCACGCATTGAGGAAGACGAGCGGTCGGGAGCGCCGCAGCCCACTCTCCCGGTCGCCAACGATCTGGCTGGGGCGAAGTGAACCGTCTGCGAGCCTGAGCCGCGATTCGTTCGGATCGCGCGTCTCGAAGTTGCCGTGGCATGCGAAGTGGAAAAGCTGCGTTCCCCCCTGCCGGAACCGGTCCTCGATCGCCGCGATCGTGGTCACCGGTGGCGCGACCTCGATAGTCCACTCCTGCTGGTGCAGCCTGGCGAAGAAGGCCGCCTCGGCGCCGGCTGCCGCCAGATCACCCGGGGGAACCACGATCGCCGCCGTCTTCATCACAATTCCGCCCGGCGCGCCGCGGCCCGCCAGCCAACGAGCAATATGAAACGTCTCACACAGGCACGGGTCGATAAACGAAGCCTGGCCCGCATCACCCGCTTCCCACGGCTTGACCATCTCCCACGGGATCCACGGCTCGTCGGACGTGATGAGCAGCGTTTTGCCTGCGTACGCCTCTCGCAGCTTCCGGTATTCCAGCTTGAATGCGGGCGGGAACAGGTCGCGATACAGGTTGCACCCGATATCGGCGATCTCCCGGGCAGCGCGCGCGGCAGCCTCTGTATTCCGCCCCGCTTCGGGCGAGCGGGCCAATTGGCTCAAACGCCCCAAGGTGTGTCCCAGCAGCTGGGCCGGGTCGCCGGCCATCCGTACCTCACCCAGGTGCCGGAAATGATAATCGCGCGTCTGAAGGTGAATGGAGCATGAAGGAGAGGGTCCGCTGGTCCGTCCCAAGCGTCACCCGCAGCTCAAGATCGGGTGGCCGGCCAGAAGCCGACAGCGACAGGGCGACCGGCATGGCCTGCAGACCCACCGGCGCGAGTGCGCACTCCGGGCAGTTCCCTCACCACCTCCGTCGTAAACGCGACCGTTTGAAGGCGGCGGTCGGATTGATAGAGGTCGACGGCAATTCGCTTCTTGCCCAGTCCCTGCGGCGAGACGAAGAAGATCACCGGTTCGGCATCGGCTGCCGCCGCCACCGTGACCGATCGTACCTCGCGCCGGTCGAGCGCGCCTGTCCCGCCGATGCTGCCGTTGATCTCGAAACCTTCGGCATGCAGTACGATCACCACTTCCCCAGGTGCAATTCCGGCGCTGCTCGCAGCCGCATCGGCCCGGGAAGCCGGATCGTGGCGGATCGACAGGTGAACCACCAGAGGGATCGAGCGCTGAGACGCGAGCACTGTTGCCGGGAAGTGGACATTTGCGTAGCGCATGAGCAGCGAGTCTGGTCCGTCCGTCCCGTCCGCCTCGGCCGGACCACGCGCACCACTTCGGCCCGCCTGCTCGCCCGGCACGAGGGCGCGGTTCCGGTAGCGCGAGAGCGCCCCATTGAGCGGTGGAACGTCGAACCCCCGCGCCGGCGGCAGCGGGCCGATGGAGCGCGCTGTGACCGCATGCCACGTCTTGGCCCGTTCGATCGCCCGGCGCAGCGAACGATACTCGCCCAGGTCTTGCTCCACCCCTCGGAGATACACCTCGGCGTCTCCGGTGCGACGGAACTCTCGCTCGAGCCTTACCCAGAGCGCCCTGTCGTCGGGCGACAGCCGGTCTTGATGCCGCTCGATCATGGCCTGCAGTTGGTGTGCCAGACCCGGTGCATCGCGATACGAGCGATTGTCGGCAAGTCGCGTAATCCCGCCCAAAACTCGCTCCCGCTGCGTCTGGAACGACTCGGCCGACCGCGCCGGCCCCTGTTCCACGGCCCGCAGGGTGCCGGAGACATTCGCGGGCAGGCGGCTGCTCATGGCACGCAGGGCGGTGAGCAGCCGGAGGCACCCTGCCGCGAAGTTGCCGGCGTCACAGGCGGCCAGCTCGGGCGCGGTCCGTGCCAACAGCCCGCTGATCTCGCGCTGAACCCCAGGGCCCAACCCATCCCAGCTCTGCGCGAGCGCCGTAAGGACGGTATTGAGTGCGACCGGGGCAACTTCAGGCTGAACGCGGCATCAGTCGTTCTCCATGAGCAACCAATCCAACATGCGATCCCAACCGGTGGCCTGTGCGAACATCAGGTGCCGGTACCCTTCCGGACGGTAATGGCGCCAGCTGAGCGGAAGGTAGACCGACAGCCCGGTTGCCCGTTCATATTCGGGCAAATAGCCCAGCCGGATCACGGGCGCACCGTTATCGCGAGACTGGAGATGCTGGGCGAGCGCTCGAGCTGCCTCAACCACCGGCGCCGGTCCGCGCCAATTCGCGCTCGGCAAGCTTCGCCGCGAAATCACCCAGATCGCGGAAACTCCGGTCTTGGAAGGCCTGGGCTTCGTCGCGCGCCTGCTCGACGGCCTTACGTAATTGCGGGGATCGAGAATCGAGGATAGCTGCGACCAGAGTCGAGCAGAGGGCCTCGGTGTGCGTGGTGGCGTCGAGGGCAATGGCCGACTGCGTCACCGTCTGGCTCCGGGTGAGCCCGCCGTAGGTTTTGGTATAAGCATCCACCACCGCCGCGGCGACGCCGGCCCCGGGCTCCCCGGCTCGGGTGTCGATTACCTCCAGAATGGCAGCATACGGCCAGCCCGCCATCGGCTCCACTTCCTGGGAGGCGACGAAATATTCCGCATATGGCGCAAGCTCGTGTGCGCCCTCGATCATTGCCATCAGACAGGCGTCCATGCCCACGAAGGTGAACCGCCCGCCGATCGCCGAGCAGGCCGAGGCGAGCGCCGAGCGCAGGTCGCGGGCGTCCAGGAAGTCCATGCTCGAGTCATCGTAGGCGATCGGGCGGGTGCCGCGTGCCGCGCGCAGCTTGTTGGGCGTGGTGCGGAAGAGTGTACCGCGGGGAGGGCGCAGCGGGTCGGGCGAGCGCACGACCTGATAATGGTCCACGTCGATCCAACCGGTCCCGTGGTTCCAGAGGATGAGCCCGTAGCGCTCGGCGGGGTGTGCCGTTGCGCTGTGTCTCACAAATTGCGATAGCGTTTCGGGGTCACCGGTGTTAACGCTCGGTACTTTGCGCACCACGCTGTCGGAAAAGCCACTGCCGCGCTTCACATTGATCAAGAACGTTCCATCGACACTGTCAAAGAGGCAGAGGACGTTTACGTTATCGGTGGAGCCGATGGCGCCCATCTCGGCCAGATCCCGGTAGCCAGCAGAGGTCATCTCTTCCATCAACTTCATCTGGCCGCTGGCGGTGCTGAATATGCGCCCGTTGTCGCCTGCCATGTACACCAACAACGTCCACGGCGTGCGCTTTGGCGCCGGGGGTTTCGCCGGGGCGGGCGTCGGAGCCGGTGGCGCAGAAGGCACAGGCGGATCGCCCTGGATCTTCTGGCTATGCGAAAGCAACTCCAAGAGCTGCATCAGCCGTTCCCACCAGTTCATTCCACCCCCTCTTCGCACCGTCAGCGCGGATTATAGCACATCCGTACCCCCTGAGAAGCGGGAAATGAAGGGCACGTGTGCACCACCTTCCCACGCGTGGGCCCCTGTGCTATAACCTGAGATCGTGGACAGATATCCGATTCCGGCCGCTTCCGTAAGAGTCGAGCACGTCGTCCTCCGTTCGCGGTTCATCACCACCGCCGGGCCTGCCGCAAGCGTGGACGAGGCGCGCGCCTTCGTTGCGGCGGTCCGCTCTGAATTCGCGGATGCCTCGCACAACTGCTACGCATTCGTGGCAGGCCCGCCCGGCTCCAGCGGTCAGGTGGGCATGAGCGACGACGGGGAACCGTCTGGGACCGCCGGCCGGCCGATGCTGGCAGTCCTGGCCGGCAGTGGCATCGGAGATATCGTAGCGGTCGTAACCCGTTACTTTGGCGGCACCAAGTTGGGTACCGGCGGATTGGTCCGAGCGTACAGCGAGGGCGTGAAGCTGGCCCTCGCCGATCTGCCGCAAGTTGAGAAGCGAAGCTGGGCTCTACTGCTGATTTCCGGGGACTACAAGTGGGTGACGCCGCTGGACAGGCTCCTACCCGGGTACGAGGCGCTCGTCGTCGACAGAGAGTTCGCCGCACTGGTGACCTGGACGATCAAGGTGCCGGCTGACCGGGCGTGGGCATTGGAACATGCGATCGGGGAACTCGCAAACGGCACCCTGGAGATGGCGTGGCCGTAACGAGCGTGATATAATGCCGACGCTTTTTCGCCGTCCTCCCAACACGAATCCATCGGTGTCAATGAAATCACTTCTGCTCCATCGAACTCTCGCCTGTTTGTTGGTTGCCTGGCTCAGTCTCGGATGCTCCTCCGCGCCACGCGGACCAGATGTAGCGTCTGTGGTGATTGATGCGGTTAGTGGCCGCCCTGCTACACCGGGTACGTCCACGACCAACCCATCAGCTCAAGCCCCGGCAAGCGGGCTGAAACCGGCGCCCAAGGCAGCCGGTGGAAACCTGATGACTCTGCAGGTCGCCCCCCAGGTTCCGGCAGCCGCTGTCGAGAGCATACGAGGGCGGCTCTCCTCGTTGGGCTACGCGCCCGAGCTCCGGACCGGCGGTGACCTGATTCTTGCGACCGCATCATCGGCCTCAGCGGTGCTGGTGTACGAACAGATCATGACGCCGGTAGACCGGTTCTCGACGATTCTCCAGGGCACGACGATGTCCGAGCTGCGGGGCGCCTGGAGCGGCAGCCAGGGAACCCCCAACTTCGAATATATTTACGTCCCGCAGGAACTCGTGCCTTCGCTCGAACTCGTGCTCGGCCCGGCGGGCCCGACCGTCCGGACGGTAGCGTCCGACGTCGCGGCCGAGGTGTGGCGCGACAACCTGGGAATGGGCATCCTGCCGTTCGATAAGCTTACGTTGCGGGTTCGTGCGCTTGAGGTGGACGGGAAGTCGGTGTTGGATAACCGGTTGGATGCGGCCAAGTGGCCGCTTGCCGCACGTACATGGGTCTCAGCGGGGACCGCGCGCGGCGAGGCAGCTCTGACAGCCCTGAGGACCGCCGGCGCCACCAGCAATCGCGACCCGCGCCGGCTGACAGTGGTCGCAACGACCGGCGTCACTGCGATTACGCGTGGAGCTGCCGTTGCGACGGAAAACGCGAAGGATTTTGCGTTCCTGGCGAGGGTTGTGGGGCCAGAGTTGGCGGCGGCCGACTTCACCACCACCAGCAACGAAACGTCGTACATCCGCGGATGCGTGCCCGACAACCGCCGGGGGACGTGGACGTTCTGTTCGAAGCCGGAGTACTTCGCCGCATTGGCTCTGTCCGGGATTGACCTGGTTGGACTCACCGGCAATCATCTCAGCGATTTTGGGGCCGAGACGATCATCCCGACGCTGGAGCTGTATCGCAAGGAAAAGGTGCTCACCTACGGCGGCGGGGAGGACGATGCGGCGGCGAAGCGGCCCGTCGTGGTGGAACACAACGGGAATCGGATCGGCTTCATCGGTGCGAACCAGTTCGGACCGCCGGGTTCGTGGGCGACCGACGATACGCCGGGCGCGGCGCGCTTCGACCGCACCCAATTGGCCGCCGACATCGCTGCCCTGCGCCGGCGGGCTGACGTGGTATTCGCCGACATCCAGCACACCGAAACCGATGCCGCAGGCAACTACCAGATGGAGCCGCTGCCCGAGCAGCAAGTCGACTTCCGCGCCATCTCGGATGCCGGGGCACAGGTCGTAACGGGCGTACAGGCGCACACGCCGCAAGCAATCGAGCTTCGCGACGGGCGACTGGTGATGTACGGGCTAGGCAACCTCTATTTCGACCAGACCTGGAGCTGGGAAACGTCGGTGGGAATCGTGGCGCGCTACGCGATCTACGGCGGGAAGCTGCTCAACACGGAGCTTCTCGTTACGGTGATCGACGCGGATATGCAGACGCGCTGGGCGACGCCGGCAGAGCGCGCCAAGGTGCTAAAAGCAGTGTTTGCGGCAAGTGGCTGGTGACGGCAGCGAGAGGTTTGTTACGGACGGCGTGAACTGCGCGATGTACAATTTCTCCGACGTTCAACGAAGAGAGAGGGAATGGGAGCGCAGTGTTACGCAGATTTCTGACCGATAGCCAACAGCAGATCGTTCGCGATGAGCGGGCGCAACTCGCAAAGCTGCGCTCGCTCATGGTCCGGCTGGACGCAGCAAACGAAGATCTTGAATTTCTGGACCGGGCGGCGCTCCAGCTTGATGAGTTGTTTCTCCTCGTCATCGTCGGGGAGTTTAATTCGGGCAAATCCGCCTTCATCAATGCCCTGCTGGGGCAGCGGTTCCTGACTGAAGGCGCAACTCCTACAACCACGCAAATCCACCTTCTCCACTATGGCGATCAGGTAACGCAGCACCAGGCGGAGCCCGAACTGCTGGTGATCACCTACCCTGTGGAGTGGCTACGCGACATCAACATCGTCGACACCCCCGGCACCAACGCAATCACCCAGCGGCATCAGGAGATCACCGAAGGGTTCCTGCCGCGCGCCGACCTCGTGCTCTTCGTTACCTCGGCAGATCGTCCGTTCAGCGAAAGCGAGCGGCTCTTTCTCGAACGGATACGCGAGTGGGGCAAGAAGGTGGTGGTTGTCGTTAATAAGATCGATATCCTCGAGGATGGGGACGTCGAACGTGTTCTGGAATTCGTGCATGAGAACGCGAAGCGCCTGCTTGGCCAGGAGCCGATGATCTTCCCGGTTGCAGCCCGCCTTGCACGCCAGTCCAAAGAGGCGCTGGACGGCGACGAACGCACGCGTTTGTGGTCTCAAAGCCGGTTTGCCGACCTGGAAACCTACATTCTCCACACGCTGGACGAGCGCGAGCGACTGCGTCTCAAGCTGGCTAACCCCCTGGGGATCGCGCAGCGCCTGCTCGATCGCTACAGCGAGATCGCACAGAACCGGGCGCTGGTGCTTCGTGAGGACGTCACAACGATCCGAACTCTCCGCGAGGATCTGGCGCGGTACGAACAGGATATGCGGCGGGACTTCAAGTACCACTTGAGCCACATCGACAACGTGCTGTATGGCATGGCGGCGCGCGGCGATGAGTTCTTCGAAGACACGATCCGGCTCGGTCGACTCTTCGATCTGCTAAATGCGGAGCGGGTGCGCGGGGCATTTGAGCGCGAGGTGGTAGCCGATACGTCGGCACAGGTGGAGGCGCACACCCAGGAATTGATCGACTGGCTCGTCGGCGCCGACTTTCGACAGTGGCAGGCTGTCATGGAGTTTCTGGGCCGGCGCGTATCACAGCACCAGGACAACCTCGTGGGCCAGGTGGGCGGCACGTTTGAGTACGACCGGCAGTCGCTGCTCGAATCGGTCGGACGGGCCGCGCGCGAAACGGTGTTAACTTATGACAAGGAGGCCGAGGCGAAGGCGATCGCTCAGGACGTACAGTCGGCCGTCGCGCAGACTGCACTGATGGAGATGGGCGCAGTCGGCCTGGGAGCGCTGCTGGTAAAGATCCTCGCCACGACTCTGGCCGACGTCAGTGGGGTGCTGGCGGCCAGCGCCGTCGCCGCGCTCGGACTGTACATCATCCCGCACAAGCGTCGTCAGGCCAAACAATCTCTCGTCACCAAGATCAACGATCTCCGGGGGCGACTCAACGAGGCTGTAAGCAGCCAGTTCGAGCGGGAGCTGCAGCGATCGCTGGATCGCATTCAAGCGGCCATCCGCCCCTATACCCGTTTCGTCGAGACTCAGGAACAGAACGTTGGCGAGGTGCAGGCAGCGCTCGCCGAGTCGAGGCGCGAGCTTGCATCGCTGGCCGGGCAGGTGCAGGAGCTTGGGGGCAGCAACGGCAGGTAGGAGCAGAGGTGGAGGGGCAGCTCCCTGATTTCCGGCTGCGACCTTTGACCGTAGCGGATGCAGAGGCGCTGCAATCGGTCTACGACCAGGCGCCGGCGACCTTCAACGGCCTCCAGGGCCGGCCGGCGCTGCCCGGCCAGGCGGAAGCAGAGCTGCAGCGGCTTTCCGGTACTCAAGGGCGTTTTCTGTTCGGGATGGCGCTAGACGAAACACTCATAGGTGTGATAGACTGCAAACTGTCGGACGAGGACGAGGGCCTGGCCTTCATCGGCCTGCTGTTGATGGCCGAAGCCTTCGCTGACGACCGCGTGGCTGCGCTGGCCTTGCGAATGTTGGAGCGGTGGCTCTCCCAGAGCTACGATGTCCGTCGCATCGAGACCAGCGTGCCTGCCCATAACCGCACTGCCCTTCGCTTCTGGAGCGATCAGGGGTTTAGCTTCACAGGAGAACAACATCGCCGGGAGTTGGGCGAAAGATCGCCTCGCTTCCTGCACATGGCACGGGATGTGATAGAATTCGCGAATTAGTTGTCGATTCGTCGTGTCCTTTTTTGTCCACTCACGTCATCATAATCAGTATAGGTTGGGGTCCTAGAGCTCAGGAGCCTGCAGCGCGCCTGGCCCGGGCGATCGCTAATGTCCGGGCCGCCGATCGATACCGGGATGGGCTCCTGGTACCCTAGGGTATTCAAACGCATTCGCGGAGGTAACCTATGGCACCCATCTCACGGAAGCACGTACTGGTAGTTGTGGTCCTGGCAATCCTGCTCACGGGAGTGATGGCGTTGCCGATGCAGGCGGCCCGGTCATTTGAGTCGCCTCCGCCCACGCCGCCCGGGCCGCCGCCACTCACGCCGCCGGTGGTGCTGACAGCCACCCCGCGGCCCGCCACGGCCACGCCGGTACCCGGTACCACCTGCAGCGGTTTCGCATACCGCGTGCAGCGTGGAGACACACTGTCTCGTCTGGCCGTTCGTTTCCGCACGACCGTAACGGCGATCGCTCGCTGCAACGGCATCACGAACGTCAACCTGATCCGTGTTGGCCAGGTCCTGTTGATCCCGGGCACACCCCCGCCCCCGCCGAGCACCGGGTGCACCGTCAATTACACGGTGAAGTGGGGTGATACCCTGAGCGCGATCGCCAGCCGGTACGGGACAACCGTCGCCAGACTGGTGTCGCTGAACGGGATCGCGAACCCGGACCGCATCTGGCCCGGTCAGGTCATCAAAGTACCGGTTGCCTGCTCCTAAGCTTCTCTGAGTAGCAGCCAGGTCACTCACCCGAACGCGTGCATGCTGGACCGAATGGTCCAGTTTGCACGCGTTTTGGCGCGCGGACGCGTGAGCGGTTTTGTGGAGTGACGTAGTGCAGCCGCCGCTGATGTGATTTGGACTGCCAGCGGGCGTCCTCACCTGCACTTGCACCTGTCACTGCAAGTGCAGGTGAGGGCGCCCGATGCGGCGCGGTCCACATCAAAGATATCCCCCAACGTTGCCATCCCGACTGGCCTCAGGCCGTGCCGACACTTACACCGGTGACTTCAAGTGCAGTTGAGGACGCCGGTCGACCACACAATTCGCATGGCACAGCGCCGCCCGAAACCCTGCATCCCGAGCGCGTCCCCCGCCGCTCACTGCACCACCTCGGCCTTACCTCGCGCCCCGCAGCACCATCTCCTGGAGCCTGTCCCGAAGCACACGTGAAATCTGTTGAAAAACCGTACGGAAAATTGCGGCGGACCGCACAGTTGTGCTAGAATGGCTGGTTCCTGCTGGAGGCGATGAGACCATGGGGCAAGAGAAGCTCGTCATTCGCGGCGCACGCGAACACAACCTGAAGAACTTCGATTTGGAGATCCCGCGTGACCGGCTAGTGGTAATTACGGGCCTGTCAGGATCTGGAAAGTCGAGCCTGGCGTTCGACACCATCTACGCAGAGGGACAGCGGCGGTATGTCGAGTCGCTGTCAGCCTATGCACGCCAGTTTCTCGGTCTGATGGAGAAGCCGGACGTCGATCAAATCGAGGGGCTGAGCCCTGCGATCTCCATCGACCAGCGCGGAGCCAGTCGAAATCCGCGCTCTACCGTCGGCACGATCACCGAAATCTACGATTACATGCGCCTGCTTTACGCACGGGTGGGCGTTCCGCATTGCCCGAATTGCGGCCGTGAGATCGCACAGCAGACGGTCGAGCAGATCGTCGACACCCTGCTGGCCTACCCTGAGGGCGAGCGCATCATGCTGCTGGCGCCGCTCATCATGGACCGCAAGGGCGAGCACAAATCGATTTTCGACGATATCCGAAAAGCGGGTTTCGTCAGAGCGCGCGTAGACGGCGAAATCGTGGACGCCGAGCAGGCGCCCGATCTCGATCGTTACAAGAACCACAGCATCGAAGCGGTTGTGGACCGCATCGTTATACGTCACGGTGGAGACGGCGAAGAGGCAACGGAGCGTCCGCGTCTTGCCGACTCGATCGAAACCGCAATCCGCCTGGGCGGCGGCGTGATGTTCGTGGCCAACGTCACCGATCCAGAGCGCCCGCGCGACCGCCTCTTCTCGGAGCGGTTCGCCTGCCCCGTATGCAGTATCAGCCTGCCCGAAATCGAGCCGCGCACGTTCAGCTTCAACAGCCCCCACGGCGCATGCCCGGCCTGCACGGGATTGGGTAGCCAGATGGAGTTCGACCCCGAGCTGATCGTCCCCGACAAGGCCAAATCCCTCGCCGGAGGCGCGATCAAACCGTTCGACAGCGATACCCAGCGCTACTACCATGCGCTTCAGGAGGCGGTCGCGGCGCACTATCTTGTGCCGTTCGACGTTCCGGTAGGCGAGCTTTCCAAGCACCAGTTGGACATCATGCTGTACGGCGCGAAGGCAGGGGACACGGTCACCGTCAACTATGTGAACCAGGACGGGCATTCGCGGCGGTTCCAGACAGTCTACGAAGGGGCCGTGCCAACGCTCCAGCGCCGATACAGAGAAACGACGTCGGATTACATCCGGAGCGAGTTGGAACGCTACATGTCCAGTCGCCCCTGCCCCACCTGCGGGGGCAAGCGCTTGCGACCCGAGGCCCTCGCGGTGACGGTGCTGGAGCAGAATATCGATCAGGTGAGCCACCACTCGGTCACCGACGCCCTACGCTGGGTCAGCCATCTCGCGGGCGTTGTCGAGACGACCGCAAGCTCGGACGGACGGTTCGAGCGGCGCGCTCGCCCTGTCGTCGGCTCCAGCGAGGACGTTCCGGCCGGCTCACCGCTCAGCCAGCGAGAGTACACGATCGCCCGCCAGATCCTGAAGGAGCTTCACGCCCGGCTGCACTTCCTGCGGGACGTGGGCCTCGATTATCTGACGCTGGACCGCAGCGCCGCGACTCTGTCGGGCGGGGAAGCCCAGCGGATCCGCCTGGCAACCCAGATCGGGTCGCAATTGATGGGCGTGCTCTATATCCTGGATGAGCCAAGCATCGGTCTGCATCAGCGAGACAACGCCCGCCTGATCCGGACGCTGCTCGGGTTGCGCGATCTCGGGAATACCGTGCTGGTGATCGAGCACGATGAAGAAACGATGCGCTCGGCAGATTGGATAGTCGACATGGGTCCCGGCGCCGGTGAGGCCGGCGGCGCGATCGTCTGTTCAGCCGCGCGCGACGAATTCATCGGCTGCACAGAGAGCATGACCGCAGCGTATCTGCGCGGCGACCGGGCGATCCACGTTCCGAGAATCCGCCGCCCCGGCAACGGCGAATACCTGATCGTACAGGGTGCGGTCGAGAACAACCTGAAAGATCTCGACGTGCGCTTCCCACTGGGAAAGCTGATCTGTGTGACAGGCGTCAGCGGTAGCGGCAAGTCGAGTCTGGTGCTGGAGGTGCTGTACAAGGCCCTCGCGGCGCGGATGTACCGGGCAAAAGACCATCCCGGCAGGCACCGCGCAATTGAGGGGATCGACCTCCTGGACAAGGTGATCGATATCGACCAGTCGCCCATCGGCCGGACGCCGCGCTCGAACCCTGCAACGTACACGAACCTGTTCACCGACGTGCGAGATCTATTCGCGTCGCTGCCGGATTCCAAGATCCGCGGCTACAAGCCGGGACGATTCAGCTTCAACGTCAAAGGTGGGCGCTGCGAGGCGTGCCAGGGGGACGGGATCATCCGCATCGAGATGCAGTTCCTCCCGGACGTCTACGTGCCGTGCGAGGTCTGCCACGGGCGCCGCTACAACCGCGAGGCGCTCGAAATCAAGTACAAGGGTATGAGTATAGCGGACGTCCTGGATATGACCGTGTCCGAAGCGCTCGAGTTCTTCCAGAATATTCCGTCCATCAAGAGCAAGCTGCGGACGCTCTCCGAGGTCGGATTGGGTTACGTCAAGCTGGGCCAGGCTGCGACTACGCTGTCAGGTGGAGAGGCGCAGCGCATCAAGTTGAGCAAGGAGTTGAGCCGCCGGGCGACGGGCCGCACGCTCTACATCCTGGACGAGCCTACGACGGGGCTGCACTTCGAAGACATCCAGAAGCTGCTGCAGGTGTTGCAGAAGCTGGTGGACCACGGCAATACGATTGTGGTGATCGAGCACAACCTGGACGTCATCAAGAGCGCCGATTGGGTTATTGATCTGGGCCCGGAGGGGGGCGATGCGGGCGGTTTTGTGATTGCCGAAGGCACACCGGAAGACGTCGCCGCGGTCGAGAAGTCTTATACCGGCCAGTATCTGCGTTCGATGCTGGCAGGACGGGAGGCGCTGCAGCCACTCGAAGTGCTGGCCGAGCTGGCAGCCGAGGCGCCCGTCAAATGACCGCCGCGGCCGGTTCCAGGGACTACGGAGCGATCCGGCGGGTCTTGATCATCACCCTGGTGCTCAACTGGATGGCGACGATCGGGAAGCTGGTGGTTGGGCAGTCGACCGGCACGTTGAGTCTCTCGGCGGATGGACTCGACTCGTTCTTCGACGGGTTCTCCAACGCAGTCGGGATCGTGGGGATTTCGATGGCCTCCCGGCCACCAGACCGGGAGCATCCGTACGGTCATCGCAAGTTCGAGACGATCATGGCGCTCGGGATCGCGATGCTTCTCGCCGTCACCACGTTCGAGTTGGTGCAGAGCGCGATCGAACGCTTTGGGACGCCGGTATTGCCCGAGGTAAACAACTGGAGCTACGCAGCGCTCCTGTTCGGAATCGTGGTTCAGGGGTCGGCGAGCGCGTACGAATTCCGGGTCGGACGGCGTCTGCACAGCGAGCTGTTGCTCGCGGACGCGCGCCACTCGGCCGGCAGCATGCTCGTCTCGATTGGTGTGTTGCTTGCTCTACCCTTCGTGCGCGCGGGGCTGGCGTGGGTCGATCCGGCGATCACGCTGGTCGTCGCGGTTGTCATCGCCAAGCTTGGCGCCGATATCCTGCGCGAGGGGCTGGGAGTCCTGGTCGATCGCGCGCCTCTGCCAGAGGAGAGCATCGCGGGGATCCTGGACACGGTGCCGGGAGTCACGTCGTACCACAGGATACGCAGCCGCGGCGCTTCGGATGAGGCAGCCGTGGACCTGCACGTGCGTGTCGAGCCGGATCTGCCGATCGCTCGGGCCGACGCGATCGCCGATGAGGTTCGCCACCGGCTGCTGCATGAACTGGACGGCGTCCACGATGTTACGGTGCACGTCGAGCCACAGAAGCAGGCGCCCGCAAGCCCGGCCGATCTCTACGCCGCCATCCAGGAGGCGGCAGCGGGCCGTCAGGTGAGCGTGCACGAGGTATGGGCATACGTAAACCCGGATGGCAAAACGCGGGCCGAGGCGCACATTGGGGTGGCGCCCGACATGACGGTAGAAGAAGCCCACGCCCTGGTGAGCGAGTTTGAGGCGCAAGTGAAGCGCGGCGCGCCGTGGCTGGACGCGCTGCACACGCACATCGAGCCGGCAGTGCGGCATTTCATGCCCGGGACCACGACCGGTCCGGAAGCGTCGGCCGGGCTGCGCGAGGCGGTGAGGCAATCGGTCGCAGCGATACCGGAGCTGCAATCGCCGTCGAATATGTTCTTCCAGTCGCACCGACGAGGGCTTGTTTCTCTCGTTCGACTGCGAGGCGCGGGGCGACCTGTCGGTGAGCGCCAGCCACGCGCTGGCGCATGCAGTGGTGGGACAGGTGCGCGGGCGCCTGCCAGAGGTGATCGACGTTGCGGTGCGCATCAAGCCAGCAAGCATGCGCGGCACGGGCCCGGTACCCGCGGACGCGGGGTAAACGGCCACTTGGAGATCAATCGCGAATGAAGCGTTACCATATATGGACCATCGGCTGCCAGATGAATGTGGCGGACTCGGGCAGGGTTGCCGCCGAGCTTGACGCTCTGGGGTATGCCCCCACCGAGGAAGCGTCGCAGGCAGACGTTATCGTGCTGAACACGTGCGTCGTGCGGCAGAGCGCCGAAGACAAAGCGCTCGGCCGGCTGTGGTCGCTGAAACCGCTTAAGGACGAGAGACCCGACCGGGTGCTTGCCCTGATGGGGTGCCTCGTGGGCGTTCGCGACCACGACCGGCTGGGCGAGAAATTCCCCTTCGTCGACGTATTCATGCCCCCCAGCGATCCGTCGCCGCTCGTGGAGCATCTGTCGAGCAATGGCGCTGCCAATGGAGCGCGGGCGGCCGTCGACGAGGCGACAGCGGCTCTTCACTACGCCATGGACGAAGCGACAGCAGGCCTAGGTGCGGGCAGTCCTCCGGCCGTGCTACAGAGCGTACGGCATCTCTCGTTGAACGGCGATGTGCCGGTGGCGGCCAACGTGCCGATCGTCTACGGTTGCTCGCATGCCTGTACCTTTTGCGTGATCCCACACCGGCGGGGAGTAGAGCGCAGCCGGCCGCTGGACGAGATCGTGCGCGAGGTAGAAGGGCTCGTGGCCCAGGGAGTGCGCGAGGTTACGCTGCTGGGCCAGATCGTGGACCGTTATGGGAAAGACTTCCCCGGCGCACGGCCGGACCTGGCAGACGTGCTGTACGCCGTGAATGCTGTGGACGGATTGTGGCGTATCCGATTCCTCACCAGCCATCCCAGTTACATGAGCGATCGGGTACTCGAAGCGGTCGCCGCGCTGCCCAAAGTGTGCGAACAGATCGAAGTGCCGGTACAGGCGGGAGACGACGAGGTGCTGGCGGCCATGCGACGCGGATACACCACGGACGAGTATCGCAGGCTGGTAGGGCACATACGCGACGTCATTCCGGGTACCGCGATCCATACCGACATCATCGTGGGTTTTCCCGGCGAGACGGAAGCGCAGTTCCAGGCGACGTACGATCTGTTGGAGGAGCTCCGTCTGGATAAGGCGCACCTGGCCATGTACTCGCCCCGGCCGAACACCGTGAGTGCGCGCCGTATGCAGGACGACGTGCCCCCTGCCGAGAAGAAGCGCCGCTGGGACACGCTGGACGCGCTTCAGAGCGTGATCGTGAGCGAAATCAACGCCCGCCAGGTGGGGCAGACCGTTGAGGTGCTGGTCGAGGACCGCCAGCGAAGCCGTACTGCGGGCGGGGCGAGCCAGGCTCCGGAGTACCGGTGGCGAGGGCGCACCCGCCGCAACAAGCTGGTCTTCTTCGCGAGCGACGAAAACTGGCGCGGCAGGCTGGCGCAGGTCCGCATCAGGTGGGCCGGTCCCTGGTCGATGGTCGGCGAGGTCGTTCCCTAGGCCGGCGAAGAAGGGGGAGGCGCCGCCTCGATCCCTTGTTCTTCCAGCGTGCGCTCGAGATCCACGAGTGCACGCTCCGCGTGCGCACCGGCGCGTTCGCGTTTTCCACGCACCTCGGCATCGAGCGGAGGCAGCAGCCCGATGTTCGCCTTCATCGGCTGGAATTCCTTCGCCTCGGCGTGCGTGACGTAGTGGAACAGGGCACCCATCATGGTCGTGGCGGGCAGCGTCGCAGCCTCCTCGCCGCGCATCAGGCGAGCAGCGTTGATCCCTGCCCACATCCCGCCCGCAGCCGAACCGACATAGCCCTCTGTACCGGTGATTTGGCCGGCGAAGAATAGGGTTTCGCGGTCGTGCCACTGGAGTGTTGGGCGAAGAAGCGACGGGCTGTTGATAAAGGTGTTCCGGTGCATCTGCCCGAAGCGCACGAACTCCGCATCCGCCAGCCCCGGAATCATCCGCAGCACACGTTCCTGGTCTGTCCACTTGAGATTCGTCTGGAACCCCACCAAATTGTACAGGTCGCCCGCGACGTTATCCTGGCGAAGCTGGATCACGGCGTGTGGGCGGTGGCCCGTGCGCGGGTCGCGCAGCCCCACTGCCCGCATAGGACCGAAAGCCAGCGCATCTGGGGAACGTCCGGCGAGGACTTCCACGGGTAGGCAAGCCTCGAAGTAGCGGCGCGCAGCCTCGTCCTGCTCGAACTCATGGAAGTCAATCTTCTCGGCTCCGCGGAGCGCCTCGACGAAGGCGTAGTATTCCTCGCGGGTGAAGGGGCAGTTTATGTAGTCCCCCACGGTTTCTGTTTCGCGCCTGTTGGCGCGGTAGCACACCTCCATATTGACGCTATCGAGCGTAACGATCGGCGCCATGGCGTCGAAGAAGTAGAGGTAGTGCTGTCCGGCGAGCGCCTCGATTGATCCGGCCAGGGCTTGGGAAGTCAAAGGACCGGTTGCCACCACTGTCATCCCCGCCAGGGGGACTTCGGTGACCTCGCCGCGATGGACCTCCACGAGCGGATGGCCGCAAACGGTGGCGGTCACCAGATCGGAGAACTCCTCACGCCCGACCGCGAGCGCACCGCCGGCCGGCACCGCCGTTCGCTCGGCGCAGGCGATGATCAGCGAGTTCAGGCGCCGGAGCT
Source organism: uncultured Chloroflexia bacterium (assembly GCA_963783655.1). Taxonomy (GTDB): domain Bacteria; phylum Chloroflexota; class Anaerolineae; order CG2-30-64-16; family CG2-30-64-16; genus CAWAOA01. The sequence continues at coordinate 237,331 of CAWAOA010000007.1, read as the reverse complement.
CGGTCTTGATGATCCCCATGGCGCGGTCGCGCAGATCCGACCCTAGGCTGTTCGAGCATACCAACTCGGCGAAGCTGCCGGTGTGATGGGCGGCAGTCATGCGTCCGGGACGCATTTCGAAGAGGCGCACCGGCACGCCGCGCTGGGCGATCTGCCAGGCTGCTTCCGAGCCCGCGAGACCGGCGCCTATTACGGTTACTGGATCCAAGTTTTCAACCTCACATTTCAAGCTGCTCTACCCGCAGCGTGGAGACAGTATAGGGAGCGCCCGCGCCCACGTCAACCCCGTGCCCGGGCCGGTGGTATAATCCGTTAAGGACTTCGTTGGCCGGCGCAGCGCTCGGCGCTGCTAAGCCGTAGCAGGTTAGCAGGTCAAGATGCGTGCAGTAGACATCATCACTAAGAAGCGCGATGGCGGCGAGCTGAGCTCGGAGGAGCTCAAGTTCTTCATCGACGGTTATGTGTCCGGAGAGATCCCGGACTACCAGGCGGCGGCCTGGTGCATGGCGACCTTCTTCAGGGGCATGACCCCGGCGGAGACGGCGCGCCTCACCGAGGCGATGGCATTCTCGGGCGAGACGCTCGACCTGCACGACGTCGTGCCGTTCGTCGTCGACAAGCATTCTTCCGGTGGGGTGGGGGACAAAACTTCACTCGTGATCGGACCGATGGTCGCCGCTCTTGGCATCCCCGTCGGCAAAATGAGCGGGCGGGGGCTCTCCTTCTCGGGCGGAACACTCGACAAGCTCGAATCGATCCCCGGCTACCGCGTGGGGCTCACCGTCGAGGAGTTCAAGCGGCAGTTGTCCACGGTCGGCGTCGTAATCGCCGGCCAAACGCAGGAGCTGGCCCCGGCTGATGGCAAGCTGTACGGGCTGCGCGACGTCACGGGCACCGTTTCATCGCTGCCGCTGATCGCGAGCTCGATTATGTCCAAGAAGATCGCTGCCGGCGCCGACGCCATCGTCCTGGATGTGAAAGTCGGGCAGGGAGCATTCATGAGCACCGAGGAGGAAGCCACCGAGCTGGCGCAGTTGATGATCCAGATCGGCCGCGACCTCGGCAGGCGGATGACTGCCCTGATCGGGGACATGAATCAGCCGCTCGGCCGGGCCGTCGGCAACGCGCTCGAGGTTCGCGAAGCAATCCGCACTCTGCAGGGCGACGGGCCGGACGACTTTCACGAACACTGCGTGGACGTGGCGGCCGAGATGTTGCTCGTGGCCGGCAAGTCCGGGACTCCCGAAGACGCCCGAGAGGCAGCGGCGGGCAGCATCCGCTCGGGAGCTGCCTGGCGCAAGTTCCGGGAGTGGGTGGCCGCTCAGGGCGGCGACCTGGCATACGTTGACGAGCCCGAGCGTCTGCCATCGGCGCCGGTGATAGTGGAGCTTGCGGCGCCCGAATCAGGTTGGATTCATGCCCTGGACGCGCGCGAGGTCGGATTCACCGTCGTCGACCTGGGGGGCGGCCGCGCCCGAAAAGGCGACCCGGTAGACCCCGCGGTCGGGGTGCTGCTGGCCGAATCGAGCAAAGTCGGGCGGCGAGTCGAGCGGGGAGAGCCACTGCTTTCCGTTCACGCGCGAAACGACGATCACGCCCGGCGTGCGCTCGCCCGGCTTGCCGGTGCGTACACGATTGGCGCGGACCGGGTCGATCCCCTCCCGCTCATTCACCGGATTCTGAGGTAGGTCCGCCCCCTGGTGGGGTGCTCACTGCCAGCGCGAATCGTGTAATGTCAGGGCCTTTAGCTCGCCGGTATAAGAATTCTGGAGCAGTCGCTCCTGGATTGTGGCGCGCGCCGGCTCCTCGCCGGCCGCGACTGTGGCCGCCACCGCTTCGACGATGGCGAGGGCCGCCATCGTCGCAAGCGCGGCGTGTGCCTGCAGAACCGTACCGTCGCCATCGCCTGGCGGTGGTTCACCGGCCCGAGCCGCGCCGGGGGGAACGCAGGCAATCACCGTTGCGCCCTCGCCGGCCTCCCCTGCCAGGTCACCAAACCATGCCCGGAAAGCGTCCGGACCGGCGACGACGCGCCGATTCCAGCCGTCCTCCCGCCACGCACGCAGCTGCCCGGCCAACTCGCCGGCCTCCAGGTCAACCAGCCGCACCCCGGGGTCGGAGCCCGGCGCTGCGGATCGCCACCGTACCGCAACCGGGCCGTCGCCCACGATGTCGCCCTTTCCACCCACCAAATCCAGCCCGTACGCGGCAACGTCGTCGAGCGAAGGACAAAGCATGCGCAGAGTTAGGCACGGCGCCAGGGGCAGGAACCGTGAGTAGACTCGGCAGGTCGATCTCGGAGGCGATGCGAAGCGTGGCCGAGACGCCCCCGCTTGACCAGGGGCCAATCACCGCCACGACGCCGGGGTCGAGCGCCAGCTCGCGCAGCCGCGTGACGGACTCGGGTGGTTGCAGGTCGTCGTTCAGCGCCACCAAAGCCAGCTTGTAGCGACCGAGCCTGCCCGATTCATTCGCCCCGGCAAGTACCGTTCGCACGGCAGGCAATACTGCGTATCCCAGCGGGCGCGCCAGCCCCTCGAACGGGGCGATCAGTCCGATCTTGAGCACCGGCGCCGCCGAACCCGGCCCTGCACACCCGCCGGCCACCAGCGCAGCGAGGAGAAGGGACAACAGCCGGCGGGCGGCGTACACTATTTCTGGTACTTCTGGACGTTCTGCTGGTGTTCCGCCAGCTTCTCTGCGAAGACGTGTCCACCGTCGCCCGTCGCGACAAAGAAGCAGTAGCGCGTCGTGGCAGGCTCGGCAGCCGCCCGGATCGAGGCCAGGCCGGGGCTTGCAATCGGACCGGGTGGCAACCCCGGGTAGAGGTACGTGTTGTACGGGGAATCCACTGTCCGGTACGACTCGATTGAAGGCGGCTTCCACCACCATTCCCCCGAACGTCCGGCGGCATACTGCACGGTCGGATCGGCCTCCAGAAGCGCGCTCCCTGTCTGTGCGCTGCATGCACCGCTGACCCGGTTCCAATACACGCTGGCGATCGTGGCGCGCTCCTCGTTGCGCACCGCTTCGCGCTCGACGATCGAGGCCACGGTGAGCACCTGCTGCAGGCCGCGTCCGCCCGCCTGAATAGAATTCTGAATGGACTGGTCAACGCGCGCCTCGAAATTGTCCAACATGCGCCGCAACAGATCGGCCGGAGTCGCCTGGGCCGGGAGACGGTAGGTGTCGGGGAACAGATAGCCTTCCAGGCTGGAGAGTCCCTTCGGCACGAACGGGTAATCTCCGAGGGCCTCGGCGCTCGCCGAGCCGCCACGCACCAATGCGAGCAGGCCGTCGCCGTCGAGAACAGCGCGTGTGTTTACCAGGTCGGCAACCTCTTCTGCGCGCATCCCTTCCGGGACTGTTACCGAAACTTCCGTTACCCGCGCGCGCAACAGCGTTCGCGCGATTTCAGGGATGGGCATGGACGGCGCCAGCTCGAAGCTTCCCGCAGCCAGACGCTGGTCCAGCCCGCGGTATCGCATGTAGTTGCGAAACAAGTCGGAATCGGAGACCAGACCCAGCTGCTCCAGACGATCGCTCACCGACAGGGCTGTCTCACCTGGAAGCACCGTGAAGACCCGCTTGACGTCACTGGCGCCGGCCGGTTTTTCCAGCGCCGAACCCTGGAGGCGCAGATACAGTCCGAGCACGCGGGTCTGTAGTGTCTCCGGTCTCAAATCCAATGGTTCTTCGGACGCCGGGACGAGCAGCTTCACCCGCGGAGCCTCTGGAATGTCCAGCAGCTGTGCGCGCACGAAATTGACGCTGCCGTACGCGAGCACGACGAGCGCCAGGACCGGCACCGCAAACAACATCGTTCGCAGCGCCAGACGAATCCAACGATGTGAATCACCCATGCCTGCTCCTCAGCTTCCGGGGGCTGACTGTGCCCGCCTTGCCTCCAGGAAGTCGTTTAGCACCACCGCCGCCGCGGCCGCGTCGATTTCGGTATTCTTGCTGCCACGCAGCAGGGCTCCGGCATCGACGGTGGAGTAGCTCTCGTCCCAAAAGGCAACCTGGAGCTGCGTAGTGCGGGCAAACCGGAGGGCGTAACGCCGGACGCGCTTCGCCTGCGAGCCGATACCTCCCCGGCTGTCGAGAGGCAGCCCGACGAGGATTCCCGCGGCGCGCTGCTCGGCGGCGATCCGAGCTAGCTCCGCGAAGTCTTCCTCCACGGTCGCGTGCCGTCGCATCACGCCCAGCGGCGTGGCTATGATCCCGAGCTCGTCACATACGGCCAGCCCTACGCGGGCCTCGCCCGGGTCGATGGCCAGCAGGCGACCGGGAGGCAGCGAGAACGGCGAGCTGACAATGGCCATTACCGGTAGCCCGCCGCTGCCGCTGCCGCATTCCAGTCTGTCACCACGCGGACCCGCCACTTGAGACCGGATACGTTCGTTGGCTCCACGAGCGGCAGCCAGTCTGGACCGAGCTTGATGCGCGGCGGCGCCGCCAGAGTCATACGGCTGCTCAGGGCAGCCGAGGCGCGAGCGGGCGTCAGCCCGGCGACTGCCTGCCGCACCTCCGCTGCGTCGACGGGACGGAGCAACGTCCCGATGGCGGTCATGCTGAAACCGATCGTATCTTGATTCTCCATCCGCACGGAGCCGGGGATATAGCGCACTGAGTCGGCCACGAGGCGGGAGCCCGGAGGCATCGCCTCGCGCAGTCGGGCCAGGGCGGTTTCGTTCCCCGCCTGCGTATTCACCGCCATCCCGACGGCCTGCACGGTCATGCTCAGGTGCAGCTCGGGCGACGCATCGCCGACGAACGGGCTGAAGGTTGGCGACATTGCGGTGAAAGCCACCGACTCCGGCGGCACGAACTGGCCGGGCTCGAGCTTCTCGGACAGGCGATCCATGGCCCGTCGCTTCAGCTCTTCAATCAGCTGCGCTTCCAGCCGGTCCTTGTCCTCCTCAAGTACCACTGCCACTTCCTTCGTGGTCCCGCCGGCGGTAGCTGCATCGTTACCGGCCATCAGCAGCGTCGCCAGAGCGCCCTCGACCCGGTTGATGGTCCCGGCTTTCACCAGACCGGTTGGGCCCGGCAGCAGCGCCTCTATGGGAACTGCGGCGCTGCCGTTGGCCGGCACCTTTCCGGGGGCCGTGGTGCCGAATCGGACATTATCGCCCGTGCCCGTGGCAACGATCGTCCCGGCCGGCACCGCCAGTTCGCGTGCACCGCGGTTCTGGAGCACCACAGTTCCCCGTGCGCGCCCAGAGGGTTCCTGCCGCCTCCCGGTGCTGGCCAATCGCCCCTCGCCGGTGACCTGAACGCTCAACCCGCGCGCCGGCAGAGTGCCCGTTGCACGGTCAACCCCGGCGTCACGGATTGCCTGCAGCTCGATCGTCACCTGGATCGGCTCACTGGCAGGAACGACAGTCACCGTAGCAGATGGGACCAGTACGGCCAGCGAGATCACGAGCAGGGCCATCAACGCGACGACGACGGCAGCCAGCCCGATGGTGCTGAACCACGGGTTGCTCAGCCGCACGAACGAACGAAGGAACGCAGGAGCGCGGAAGCCCGACGGAGAGCGCCGGTTGAATAGACCCGGCTCGGCAGGAGGGGATCCGACCGCATCGCCCGCCTGCGGGGCGGGCGGGAGCACGCGCAGCCGGCGCGGAGCGGACCAACGCGCACCCTCGGCAGAGGCGATGCTCCGGAAGGTCTGGATGCTCGCCTCGTTCGCCGTATCGCGCTGCGCCGGCTGCTCGGTCACCAGCGCGAATTGGGTCCCGCCGGCCTCAGCCTCGCGCCGGAGCATGCGCAGATCCGGCAGGCTGAAGCACAACGAAGGCGGAACAACCAGAACGACCCGCTGCCCGCGGTGCACTTCCAGGCGCGAGCACGCTAGCTACCGAATCTCGAGGCGTCAGTTCGAGGACGATGGTCATCGGCGAATGCCTGGCTCCTGTGCCACTAAGCAAGTTGCTTCCGGACAAGGCCCTCGACCTGGCCGAGCGCCTCATCGATGCGGGACAGGTCGCGGCCGCCGGCTTGCGCCAGAGTCGGCTTGCCCCCGCCCCCGCCGCCGACGGTCTTGGCGACTGCCTTGACGAGCTCGCCGGCATGCACGCCCTTAGCCACCAGATCGTCGGTGACCGCGGCGATGACCTGCGGCTTGCCGTCGACGGCTGTCGAGAGCACCACCACCGCCGAGCCGAGCTGCGTCCGGAGCCAGTCGCTCATGTCGCGCAGTGTGTCTATGCTCCCGGCCGGTACGTGTGCGGCGACCACAGCCACATCGCCGATGCGCACCGCCTCCGACGCCAGCCGCTCGGTCTGCTGTCGCGCGCTTTCGGCGCGTAGGCGTCCCAACTCCTTCTGTAAGGCATTGACCTCGCCCTGCAGCGAGCGTACCGCCCGAGGCAGTTGCTCGACGGGCACGTGCAGTGAGGCGGCGGCCTCGTCCTGGGTCGCGCTGCGTTCCCTCACGAGACGGTACGCGCCCCGACCGGTCACGGCCTCGATGCGGCGCGCACCGGCGCCGACGCTCTCTTCCGAGACGATCAGGAAGAGCCCGATCTCGCCTGTCCGGCCCACGTGCGTGCCGCCGCAGAGCTCGCGACTGAATTCGTCCCCTTCGTCGCCGATCTTGATGACCCTCACCTCATCGCCGTACTTTTCGGTGAAGAGCGCCATTGCTCCGGCGGCAACGGCCTCGCGGTACTTCATCCCCTGCGCCTGCACCAGGTGATCGTCGAGCACTAAAAGATTTACCTGCTGCTCGACCGCTTCCACCTCGGCCGCCGACAACGCGTTCGGGTGTGTGAAGTCAAAACGCAGACGTTCTGGCGCGACGACGGAACCCGCCTGGAGCACATGCTGCCCCAGGACGGTGCGCAGGGCATGGTGCAGCAGGTGAGTCGCGGTGTGGTTTCGCATTATGTCACGCCGGCGAAGCTCGTCCACATTCGCCTCTGCCCGGTCCCCGGTCTTCGGCTGCGCCGCGCAGGACCTGGCCGGCGTGCACGATCAGCCCGGGAACGGGCCGCCGCACGTCGGTGACCTGAATCTCCCAGTCGTCGCTCCCGATCGTGCCAAGATCGGAGATCTGGCCGCCCGATTCCACGTAGAACGGCGTCAGCGGCAACACGACCTCTACCTGGTCGCCGGTCGCGGCCTTCGCAACGGCATGCCCATCGAGCAGCATCGCCGCCACCATGGTCTCCGTGGTCAAAGCACCGTATGGATCGTGGGCAACGCCGGCGGGCGGGACGAGCCCCTCATCTTGAAGTTGCTGCAGCAGGGCGACGTACGCCTGCGCGCCGGCCGTCTCGACCGAGCCAAACTGCGCGGATGCGCGCGCCCGCTTCTGCTGGCTCGCGAGCGCCGCCTGGAATCCGAGAATGTCGACAGTAAGTCGATGATCCCTCGCCACGTCTTGCGTGATGTCGAGCGGAAAGCCGAACGTGTCGTACAACCGGAACGCATCCTCGCCGGGGATCACCTCGCCGCCCTGCGCTTTGACGCCGGCGATGACTTCGTCGAGCAGTGTGAGCCCGGTAGCCAGGGTATGGCTGAACCGGACCTCCTCCTGCTCGATCGTTGCTCAGGATGAATTCACGGCGCCGCACCAGCTCGTCGTACGGATCACCCATCACTTCGATCACCGTCTTGGCAATCTCTGTCAGGAACGGCCGGGTGAGCCCGAGCATGCGCCCGTGGCGCGCGGCGCGACGCAGTATCAGGCGCAGTACGTAGCCGCGACCCTCATTGCCGGGCATAACGCCGTCGCCGATCAGGAATGTGATTGCGCGGACGTGGTCAGCGATCACGCGGTACGAGACACGGTCGCGCTCGCGCTCGTCGTCGGAGTGACCGGTGAGCTCCTGGAGTCTCCGGATCATCGGCATGAACAGGTCGGTGTCGTAGTTGGAGTCCGCGCCCTGCATCACGTTCACGACCCGCTCGAACCCCATCCCCGTATCCACGTGGCGGGCGGGCAGCGGGACCAGCGAACCGTCCTGTTCGCGGTTGTACTGTATGAAGACCAGGTTCCACAGCTCGATGTAGCGGCGACAGTCCCCGTTTACGCCGCAAACGTGTCCCGGCACATCCTGTTTGTCGCATTTCTCGGGCCCCATGTCGAGATGGATCTCGCTGCACGGTCCGCAGGGCCCCGTATCACCCATCTCCCAGAAGTTGTCCTTGGCTCCGAAGTAACAGATGTGATCTGGGTCGATGTCCGTTTCGGTTCGCCAGTAGCCGGCGGCTTCCTCATCGCGCCCAAGCTGGCCGTGATCATCCTGGAACACCGTCGCATAGAGCCGGTCCTGAGGAAGCGCCCACACCCGAGTCAGCAGCTCCCACGCCCACGAGATCGCTTCCTTCTTGTAGTAGTCTCCGAATGACCAGTTACCCAGCATCTCAAAGAGCGTGTGGTGGAACGGCGACCGCCCGACGTCGTCGAGGTCGTTGTGTTTGCCGCTCACGCGCATACATTTCTGCGAATCGGCGACACGCGGCGTCTCGGGCTCGCGGAGGCCGAGGAAGATATCCTTGAACTGGTTCATGCCGGCGTTCGTGAACAGCAGCGTCGGGTCGTCGACCGGCAACAGCGAGGCGCTCGGAACGATCTGGTGTCCCTTGCTGGCGAAGAAATCGAGAAAACTGCGCCGGATCTCCGCGCTGGTGATCGTCTGTTGAGTGGGCATGCTCGCCTCGTCCTTTCCGGGGCCAATAATTCAGCACGCGCCGTTCAGAGCGGCGCGTGCTCGCATTCTACGGCAACTCGCAGATGCTGTCAAAGCAACCCGCGAAACGTGGCGCATGACACGGCGGTTTCCCGGGGCTCCGCCCACTGTCGCGAGGGTGCGGAGCTTGCGCGAACGCCTAAAGTCCCGGCGTGACCATGCCTTCGGGATAGATCAGGTACACTGTGCCGCCGGAATGATGCAGCCAGAGAGGCTCGAATTCCGAGCGCTGGTACGTTCGCTGCACATCCTCATTAGACGCCGCGGCTGGATCGTTCAGAATCGGATTGCCGCTGGGGTCGAAACCCACCAGCGCCATGAGGTGCCCGCTGCTCGATTTGATCGGCGCTCCGGTCAGATCGCCCTTCCACGCCAGGCTCACCACGACCGGAATACCGGCCGCCACCCACGGCTCGGCTTCGGCGAGACTGCCGAAGCGGGCAACGTACGCCTCCATGGCGTGGCCGCCCGGCAGCGACGATGCCGCATACGCCGTATTGAACGGCCAGTTACCATGCCCATCGTATCGCCAGTCAAACACGCCCTCTACGGCAGAACGAACACGCGGCTCGCACGCCCGGTCGTCGCCCCAATAGCCCAGTACCATAGACACCGATGTCGGGCTGCACCAAACGTTTCCTCCGTCAGGGTAGATCATCTGCGAGCATTCCGGAACCGCAAGCAACGAGCCCCAGAGCGCGGGATTGCCGGCAGACACCGGCGGCTTCTTGAGTGCTGCCGGTGACGTAGCCACCGACACGTTCCGGATATCCGGGACAGCGGAGCCGGCGCTGAACAACCGCACTTGCACCTGCAGCCCGTCCGGCGCGGCCACCTTATCGGCGAGGACGAATGTGTCGACGGCGACGTATCCATCCGTGTCGCCCTGCAGACTGACGGAATGCCTCTGGACCGTGTCGGTCGCCGACGCCCACACCCCCATGTTGTACCACTTCGACCAGCGGGCGCCGAAGCGGATGCGCAGGCGCGCCTCGACCCAGGAACCGGCCAGCGTATCGGCGTTCCACGAGACGATTGCCTCGGTAAAGGCGCCGGTGGCCAATTCGGGGCTCGTCGCCGTACCGACGCGGTAGCTGCCCCCGTTGTAGAAGTTGCCGCCATAGTAGCCGCCAACGGGATAAGGATCGGTCTCCATCGGGGCAGCCGGGAGCAGCCGGAGGTCTCCGGACGTTCCTAGCTCCGCGCCGGAAAGCTCCCAGGCTGCGAAGCCGCCGTCAGCTCGCGCGCCAGCGAATGAATCCGGGGTCGTATGTCGGAGGTGATTTCTCCGAGGCGGCTGCCGGAAGCGCCGCCACGACGACGAGCAACAAGACGAAGAGCAATCGGAAGATCCATGACTGGTACATCAGACACGCCTCCTTCGCTAGCCAAGAATCGACGGGCCCGTAATGTACGGAGAGCTGCGCCCGAGGCCGATCGGCCCTTCGGGCTCCGCTGCCAGTATATCACGGCGAAGGAATTTCGCATCCGGGCATAGGGTCTGGCGCCATATCGGAGTACGCTTGACATCCAGCGTTCGTGAAAGTATGCTCACACTGTCGGTGCCACCCGACCACCCCGGCCAATATAGCCGCGACCCATACGCGGGCGATCGCCTTCCTCCATTCACCCGGTGCACGTGAGCCGGAGAAAGAGGTGTGCGTCCACATTACACCGGTGCTCTTCTTTTTCCAGGGTCGTTTCAATGCATAGACGCGCGTAATCAGGAGGCATCCGTGAGCGATGACGTTCAAAAGGTGCTATCGCCACAATCTTCCGCTTCACGCCGGAAGTTCCTGCGTTTGGCCGGGATTGGCGTAGCAGCAGGGTTGGCCGGATGTGCCCAACCGACACCGGTTGTGAAGGAAGTGATCAAAGAGGTACCCAAGGAAGTAATCAAGGAAGTCGTCAAAGAGGTACCCAAAGAGGTCGTCAAGGAAGTCGTAAAAGAGGTGCCGAAACTGCCGTGGCAGTACGTGCAGCTAGACGTGGAGACGGCGCGGAAGCTGGGGCACCAGGGCTACTATGATATGGAGTGCTCGGCCGGAGCACTGTACGCGGTGGTGAAACAGCTTCAGGACAAGGTCGGCTTTCCCTTCACCCAGATGCAGCCGGCGGCGCTGCGATTCGGGCAGGGGGGCGTTGCCGGATGGGGCACCACCTGTGGTGCGTTGCTAGGCGCTGCCACGGCCATCACGCTGGTGCTCGACTACGAGAAAGATGCGAAGAAACTGATCGACGAGCTGTTGACGTGGTACTCCAAGACCCCGTTCCCCAGTGAAGTCAGCAACCAGTACGCGGTGAACCACGAATTCCTGGTGAAGGAGTACAAATCGGACAAGAAGCTGGCCAGCTCGGTGTCCGACTCGCCTCTCTGCCACGTGTCGGTGAGTGGGTGGTGCGAGGCAGCGCAGATGGCGTCGGGCTCGAAAGAACGCAGTGAGCGGTGTGGCCGCCTTACCGGCGATGTTGCGGCCCGGACGGTAGAGCTGTTGAATGCACAACTCGTGGGCAACTTCAAGGCCACGAGTAAGCTGTCCGACGAAGCGAAGGCCTGCACCACGTGTCACACGAAGGGCGAGGACTTCAACATTGGCAATGTGACGCAGGGCAAGGGCGAGTGCCTTGACTGTCACGACGATCATCGTACGACTCCCGTCAAGAAGTAGATGGTCCCACGTTAACCGGTGGGCACCGCCGGGGACGCACTTCCCGATGGCAGCCCGCCCGCCGGCCGCCGGGCGCGTTTCATTCTGGAGGCGAGAGGCCGCCCTCGATGTGGCTTTGGTTGTGACGGGCGTCCTTCTGACAGGCTCAAGGTCATGGAGTAGGTAGATTTGAGCGGCGATGTGGATGGTTTCGTCCAGGGGTAACGATAGTCTGTCGCACCCAAGTTTAGGGCTCGTGAACAGTACCACTAGCATCGTCGCCAACACCTAACAACTCCATCCTGAGCCTGTCGACACTTGCACCTGTCACTGCAAGTGCAGGTGAGGACGCCCGCTGCCCACCCGATCCCCATCAGCGGAAGCCTGCCCCCAACGTGACATGCCGCGCCCGGCCGGCGGAGCGATTGACAGTCGCACGGCGCGGTGATATATTCGGCCTGCGATGAGACATCGTCTGCCTGGTATGCGCTTGTACTCGTATGTGGGGGGCCACACGGCCCCCTGAGCCTGACGCGCACTGGGCAAGCACACGATCATCGAACAGCGTGGCGCATGCCGCGCTGTTTTTCATTCCCGACTCATCTATAGCCGAACCAGGAGAGAGATATGAGCGACTTCGCTCCGGTGGACCAGCAATTGAAGATCCTTATGCGCGGGGTGGAGTTCGGAGACCCCACGACCCGCACGAACATGGAAGCCGAACTGCGCCAGCGCTTGACGAGTCGCGCCGCGACGAACGCCCGCTGCGTGTCTACTGCGGTTTCGATCCGACTGCCAGCGACCTGCACCTGGGACACACGGTGCCCATGCGCAAGCTGGCACAGTTCCAGCAGCTGGGGCATGAGGTCGTCTTCCTGATCGGCTCCTTCACGGCGCTGATCGGGGATCCGAGCGACAAGACGGCAGCCCGGCGGCAGCAGACCGACGAAGAGGTCCGCGAGCACGCCCGCACATTCACCGACCAGGCGTGGAAGGTGCTGGACCCGGAGCGCACGACCGGTGCATCTACAACGGCGATTGGCTGTCAAAGCTCACCTTCAAAGATGTGATCGGGCTGGCATCGAACTTCACCGTGCAGCAGTTCCTGGTGCGGGAGAACTTCGCGCTGCGCTTCGAGAAGGGTGAGCCCATCTGGCTGCATGAGTTCTTCTACGCCCTGATGCAGGGCTACGACGCCGTGGCCACGAAGACCGACGTCCAGATCGGCGGCACGGACCAGCTCTTCAACCTGATGGCCGGACGGAAGCTGATGGAAGACGTTCGGCCTGCGACCGCAGATCGATGCTGACCTTCCCGATCCTGGTCGGCACCGACGGCGTGCTGCGGATGAGCAAGACAACCGGGCAACCATATCGGCATCAACGAGGCGCCGGAGGTGATGTTCGGCAAGGTGATGAGCATACCCGATGCCGTCGATGCGCAACTTCGCCGACCTGGTGACACGCTGGACGTCCGGACGAGATCATCGGACAAGTTCAGCCGTCTGGAAGCGGGCAACATTACACCCGCGCGACCTCAAGATGCAGCTGGCCTTCGAGATCGTCGAGATCTTCCAGGGGCCGAGAAGCGGCGGACGCTGCCGCAGAACCACTTCCGGACCGTGTTCCAGGAGCGAGAACTGCCGGCTGATATGCCCGAGCTTGCGCTCGCTCGAGCCCTCCACCATCACAGATATCCTGCTGTCGCAGAACATGGCGCCCAGCAAGAGCGAAGTTCGCCGGCTGGTGCAGCAGGGTGGCGTCAAGCTGGACGGCGAGCGCGTGGACGATGCAGCATTGACGATCGCTCCCGACGGGGAGCACATCCTCCAGATAGGACGCAGAAAGTTCCTGCGGCTTCGCGGCTAGTCGTCGCCGGCGCCGGCATCAATCCGGGACCACCCGCGGCCAGGCAAGAGCGGCCCACCCCAGGGCCGCTCGATTCCCCAAAGCCGGCCGGCTTTGGCGATCATTCCTGCCTGTGCTATAGTCGGCTGCGACCGTTATCGCCTTCCGCCATTGGGTGAGTCTACTGTTGATCTCCCGCATTGTCCTGCCGGCCGTCTTCTTGCTGGCGATTATCCCTGCTGCATGTGGGCAGGTAATTACGAGAGTAACACCTACCCCGGGGGTGACCGCGCCCGTCGCCAGGACGGAACAAGTCGCGACGCAGCGACCCACGGCGACCCCGGCTCCATACACGCCGGCGCCGACCGCAACCCCGACTGTGACGCCAACGCCGGTGGTCTACAGGGTCAAGGGCGGCGACAGCCTGCTGGGTATCGCGCAGCAGTTCGGAACCACCGTGCAGGCCCTCCAGGAGGCAAACGGGATTGCCGATCCGCGGACGCTCCAGGTGGGGCAGCAGTTGGTGGTGCCGGCGAAGGAGCGACCTGCGGCCGGCACGCAAACCCCCACGCCGGCGGCTACGCCGTTACCTTTTCGGGTCGAAAACGTGAACTTCCAGCGCAGCGTGCTGGGCGGTTTGTGGGTACTCGGCGAGATCGAGAATAGCTCCGGCCAGACACTCGAGCAAGCATCGGTGGCGGTAACCCTGCTGGATGCCAGCGCCAAACCGCTCGGAAGGGTCGAGGCGCAGGCGTATCGAGACCTGATCCCGCCCGGGGGCCGCGCACCGTTCGCCGGGCGCTTTACCGAAGCGCCCCAGTTCGCAAGCTTTGCGATCGAACCTCTGACCGGCATCCAGGGCTTTGTAGGCAACTACTACACCGACCTCGTAGTCCGTGATACCCGCGGCGAGGGGGAGCGCTACGCCGCGTACACAGTCTCGGGCAACCTGGCCAACACCGGCCCGGAGGACGCGGTGGAGGTTTCGCTGACGGTGACGCTGTACGACGCGTTGGGACGGGTGGTTGGCGTGCGGCGCGACCTACCGGCGCACAATGTGGTGCCCCGAGGGGGCGAGACTAGCTTCGTCGTGCAAGTCACTCCCGCGGGCGGACCTGTGACGTCATTCCGGGTCGACGCACAGGGCAGGCGTATGCCGACCCCGACTCCGGCGAAGTAGCCTGTGTCGGCCGTCCCTCGCATCCCCCGCTTTTACCACCTGGTGCGCGGGTTTATGCGCCTCGCCTTCCGGTTGTTCGTCCGGCTCGACGTCCAGGGATTGGATCACGTGCCCCTCACCGGGGCGCTCATCGTTGCGCCGAACCATCTGCACATGATGGACGCCGTCACCGTGTTCACGCTGGTTCCCAGGCCGCTGCGCGTGTTCGCAGCCGATAAATGGCGTGGAACGATTTTCGAGCTGATCTTGAGTGGTGCGGCCGACGCCATCTACGTCGCGCGGCGAAGCTGACCGGTCATCCATCGGCGAGGCCCTGCGGCACCTGCGGGCAGGTGGCGCCCTGGGTCTCGCGCCAGAGGGGACGCGCAGCCGGAGCGGTGCGTTGCAAGCGGGCAAGGACGGAGCCGCGTACCTGGCGGCCCGCAGCGGGGCAGTAATCGTTCCCGTGGCGTTGTGGGGGCAAGAGGAAACGTTCAGCCGGATTCGCCGATTTCGCCGGGCGGAAATACACGTGCGATTCGCCGAGCCGATCATGCTGCCGCCTGAGGCCGCCAACGCTCGGACCCGTGACCTTGATCCATATACGGACCAGATAATGTTGGCCCTGGCCGTACGGCTGCCGCCAAAGTACCGAGGAGTGTACGGGGCGCGCGTCGGCGGCGGCTAGCCGGCGACGGGGCACAGCCTGCCCCTATCCTTTCACACCGGAGACATCGACCATGACCAGACGAGCCGTGCTCGGCGTCGTCATGCCCTGCCTCGCCGCAGCCCTTGTGATCTCGGGTTGGGCAGTAGCGGGCCATGCGAGCCAACTGTCGAGAATGAGCACGACCGCGCCGACTGCAGTACCGGCGCCCAGCGCAACCCCTATTCCACCAACAGCCACCGCAAGTCCGACTGCCACGGCGACCGCAACCGCGACCGCTACTCCCACTCCCACCGCGACCGCAACCCCAACCGCCACGGCGACAGCGACGGCCACGGCCACGGCGACACCCGTTCCGCCCGCGCCCGACCGCATCGTCGCGCCAAGCATCTGGCTAGACACGAAAGTGATCCCGGTTGGGTGGCACGATGTTCGCCAGGCGAACGGTACCGTGACGCAGGAGTGGGACGTCGCCGCGTACGCCGCGGGTTGGCATCTGAACACCAAACGACCGGGCCAGCGCGGGAACATCGTCATCAGCGGGCATCACAATGTCGATGGCGAGGTGTTCCGCTATATCGTCAACCTGAAGAAGGGCGCGACGATCACGCTGTACGCGGGCGAGAGCAGCCACGAGTACATTGTGACGGACACTTTCCGCGTGCAAGAGGTCGGCGTCTCCCAACAACAACGAATCGAAAACGGCCGCTGGATCGGCGAGTTCGACGAGGAGCGACTCACGCTGGTGACCTGCTGGCCCTACACGAACAATACCCATCGGGTGTTCGTCATCGCCAAGCCGGTGAAGAAGTAGCGGCCATGGCTTGCCGGCGCCGGTGATGGCGCCGGCAAGCCATGGCACGGCGCCAACCGGATAGGCTCGTCGAGGCGATGCCCCGCCGCTCGACCGGCGCGAGGTTCCTCATGTGCGCGATAGCGCGAGCCGGGATCTGCTGCCGGCGCTAGTTACCCTCGCATTGCTGCGCGAGCATTCCCCACTCTTCCACGGTCAGCGTCTCGGCTCGCCGCGTGGGTTCGATTCCCGCGGCCACCAGGCGTGCGTTTGCCTCCGCCGCAGATATCCTGAGTCCGGCCGCAAGCGAATTGCGCAGCTGTTTGCGTCGTTGGCCGAATCCCGCCCGAGCTACCCGGAAGAAGCCGGCCGGCGACACCCCCGGCGCAGCGGGTTGGGCCAGGAGCCGCATCCGCACGACTGCCGACTCGACTTTGGGGGCCGGAAAGAAGGCTGCTGCCGGGATACGCCCTACGATCTCGGCGCGGCTGTAAAGCTGCACGCCAAGGGCAAGCAGGCTCATATCGGGCGGCGTTGCCACCATCCGCTCCGCAACTTCGCGCTGAACGGTCACCACAACCAGTTCCGGGGCCGGCTTCGCCTCGAGCAGAAGTGGGATCACCGCGCCCGTAATGTAATAGGGGAGGTTGGCGACCACCTTGTACGGGGGGTACTGAGTTCTGGGTTCTGAGTTCTGAGTTCGAAGCTCTGAGTCCGAAACGCTGGGGGCTCCCGCCTCGCCTGCCCTAGTGTGGCTCCCTTGTGCGGCGTGTTGGTCGCGGCGCGGGCCGGCGCGAAGAATCGCGGCGATATCAACATGTAATATGTTCCCGTGAACGATCTCGACGTTCGGGCGGGCGGCGAATCTTGCACGCAAATACGGGATCAGGCGGTCGTCCAGCTCGACGGCGACGACCCGGCCGGCCTGCTCGCGCAAAAGCTCGGTCAGCACGCCGGGTCCCGGACCGATCTCGAGGACGGCGTCCCCCGGCGCAAGCTCGGCGGCGGCCACGATCCGGCCCCGGTGCGCGGGATCGACCAGGAAGTTCTGGCCCAAGCCCTTTTTCGGCCGGATGCCGAGCGCCCGCAGCTGGGAGAGCAGATCGCCATAGCGGCATCCCCGCCTACTCCTCGTCCAGCTTGAGAATGGTCATGAACGCTTCCTGCGGGATCTCGACCGACCCGATCATCTTCATCCGCTTCTTGCCGGCCTTTTGCTTCTCCAGCAGCTTGCGCTTGCGCGTGATATCGCCGCCGTAACACTTGGCCAGCACATCCTTGCGCACGGCCTTGACGTTCGCCCGGCTGACCACCTTGCGCCCACGGCCGCCTGGATCGGCACGTCGAACTGCTGGCGCGGGATCACTTCCTTGAGCTTGCTGACCAGCCGCGTGCCCTTCTCGTAGATCTGCTCGCGGTGCACGATCATGCTCAGCGCGTCCACGGGGTCCTTGTTCACCAGAACGTCCAGCCGCACCATGTCGGCCGGCGCGGTAGTCCTCGAAGTGATAGTCCAGGCTGGCGTAGCCGCGCGTGCGCGCCTTCAGCTCGTTGTAGAACTCGGTCAGGATCTCGACCAGCGGAATGTGGTAGCTCAGCATGACGCGCCGCTGGTCCAGGTACTCCTGCGCTTTGAACTTCCCCGGCGCTTCGGTGACCATGTCCATCACCTGGCCGATGAACTCGGTCGGGCGTAAGACGTCGATCTGCACCCACGGCTCACGGATCTCCTCGATCGTGGTCTCTTCGGGCAACTCCACCGGGTTATCGATCAGAATCTCCTCGCCGCTCGGTGAGTGTGACCTCGTACTCGACGCTCGGCGCGGTGAAGATCAGGTCCAGGTCGTACTCGCGCTCCAGGCGCTCCTGGACGATCTCCATGTGGAACAGCCCCAGGAAACCGCAGCGGAAGCCATAGCCCAGCGCCTGGCTGCGTCTCCGGCTCGAAGGTCGAGCGACGCGTCGTTGAGCTGCAGCTTGGCCAGCGCATCGCGCAGGTTGGTGTAGTCGGCCGCATCGCTGGGGTAGGCGCTGGCAAAGACCATCGGCTTCATCGGCCGGTAGCCCGGCAAAGGCGCGTCGGCAGGATCGGCGTCCAGGGTGAAGGTGTCGCCCACGCGGCAGTCGCCGACGGTCTTGAGGCCGGTCGCCACATAGCCCACTTCGCCGGCTTCAAGCCTGCCCGGTCGGTCGCATGTTCGGCCCGAACACGCCGATCTCCAGCGGCTCCAGCGGCAGACTCGCTCGACATCAGGCGCAGCTTCTGGCCCGTCTCCACGCTACCATCCACCACCCGGACGTAGGCGATCACGCCCTTATAGGCATCGTAGTGGCTGTCGAAGATCAGCGCACGCAGCGGCTGGTGGCGCTGCCCCCGCGGGGGCGGGACCTGTTTCGACCACCGCGGCCGAGCACGGCTTCGCACGTTGGTGCCCGTCCTTGGCCGACACACGCAGCACGCCTGCGGCCGGCACACCCAGGATCTCCTCGATCTCCTGCGCCACCGCGTCCGGCTGGGCCGAGACCAGGTCGATCTTGTTGATGACCGGAATGATCTCCAGGTCGTTCTCCATGGCCAGGTAGAGGTTGGCCAGCGTCTGCGCTTCGACACCCTGGCGAGGCATCGACCACCAGAACCGCGCCCTCGCAGGCCTGCAGCGCACGGCTGACCTCGTAGGCAAAGTCCACGTGGCCCGGAGTGTCGATCAGGTTCAGCTCGTACGTCTCGCCATCGGCGCGCACGTATACTCCATCCGCACGGCCGAGGCCTTGATCGTGACGCCCTTTCTCGCGCTCCAGGTCCATGCGTGTCCAGCACCTGTGCCATCATCTCCCGGTCGGGGATCGGTGCCGGTAATCTGGAGCAGGCGATCGGCCAGGGTCGACTTGCCATGGTCAATATGGGCGATAATGCAGAAATTGCGGATCTTTGCTGGTCCATATCTATCCTTGTTCGGTGGCCCGCCAATGGGCCGCGTCGCGGGAATATACCAGAGAAAATGCGAAGCCCCGGCTGTGCGCCGGGGCTCACGTTACCTCGACAAAAACGTCGGGAGTCTGTTAGTTGGGACTCACAAGCGAGAACGCTCGAGCACAGTAATCCTGCCGCGCCCGAGCCGGATGGCGCCAGTTTCCTGCAGCTCGGCGAGGCAGCGGGCAACCACTTCGCGCGTCGTCCCCACCTCTGCCGCCAGCTCCGCCTGCGTGCACCTTACGGTGTTGCCGCCCCGGTTGGTTCCCTCGAGCAGCGCGATCACCACCCGCTCGCCCACTTTGTGGAACGACAGGTTTTCGACCATCCCCAGGAAGCGCGTCATGCAGTGCGACACGGCGTCCCAGGACTCGCCGCCCGAACACGCGGTCGGTCAGGGCCACTTCCGCAATCTCATCGCGCGTCAGCGTCAGCATCGAGCCCGCTTCCACAGCGTGACATCGACCACGCTCTGGTCCGAAAGCAAAAGCAAACAGATCGCGGGGCAGCCCGTGGGCGAAACGTGGCAAAAGACCTGCCTCCGCCCGCTGCCCGCAGTCCGGCTGAGTTGGAGTTTTCCGGAGAGCGGTAACAATGCGAGGCCCACCGGTCACCCTTGCGCAGCAGCACATCTCCCGCCTGGAAGGCGCGTACGTCAGCTTGCTCGACGATACGAGCCCTGGTCTCCTCGGAGCACGACCTCAGGATGGAATTGGCAAGGCCAATCTCCATGAGTGCTGTGTCGGGCTGCATGAATCCTCCTGTCCAAGTGGGCCGGCGGTGAATGATGGAGCAACGGCGCGGGAAGGGCGGCGTAACGGTAGCAATGCCTGGCAAACCGAGGACACGATACGCGGAACTACCCACCAGCCCATTCCCAAGCATTGTACATCATATCACATAAGGCGCACAGAAGTCAATAGTACCAATCGTCACGGTCAAGATTCACCCGCTCATTCTGGATCGGAAGTAGCGGATTGTCTCCTCCAGGCCGTCTTCGAGCGTGACCTTCGGCTCCCATCCGAGCTTCTCGCGCGCTCGCGTTATGTCCGGTTGGCGCACGGCCGGATCGTCCTGGGGCAGCGGCTCGTGGCCGATCCCCGCCCCGTTCCCGGTGAGCCGGTTGATGTGGTGCGCAAACTCGAGGATGGTCATCTCCAGGGGTTGCCGACGTTCACCGGT
This sequence comes from uncultured Chloroflexia bacterium, assembly GCA_963783655.1. Lineage (GTDB taxonomy): Bacteria > Chloroflexota > Anaerolineae > CG2-30-64-16 > CG2-30-64-16 > CAWAOA01. The sequence continues at coordinate 217,359 of CAWAOA010000007.1, read as the reverse complement.
TCGGTGCAATCAGACATCAGCAACCTGACCATCCCCTCAACCAGGTCCGACACGTAGCAGAACGATCGAGTCTGCGATCCACTTCCGTAGACAGTCAAGGGCTGCCCGCGAAGCGCTTGCCCGATGAAATTCGGCACCACACGCCCGTCGTCGAGACGCATTCGAGGACCGTAGGTATTGAAGATGCGGATGATTCGCGTGTCGATTTGGTGCACCCGGTGATAGGCCATGGTGATGGCCTCAGAGAATCGCTTGGCCTCGTCGTATACGCCCCGAATCCCGATCGGATTGACATTCCCCCAGTAGCTCTCCGGTTGCGGGTGCACCTTAGGGTCACCGTAAACCTCGGAGGTCGATGCCAGCAGGAAGCGTGCCCCTTTGGAAAGGGCAAGTCCCAGCGCATGGTGCGTGCCGAGCGACCCGACCTTCAGGATCTGGATCGGCATCCGGTCGAAGTCGACCGGGCTGGCAGGCGAAGCGAGGTGCATGACTGCGTCCACGTCCCCGGCCAGGTAAATATATTCCGATACATTGTGATAGACGAACGTGAAACGGCGATCGCCGACCAGGTGGGCGATATTGTCGGTTGACCCGGTTATCAGATTGTCCAGCACGACCACTTCGTGGCCGTCGGCCAGCAACCGGTCCGAAAGGTGCGAGCCGATGAAGCCGGCGCCGCCCGTGATGACGATCCTCATTTGTGCCCCCTTGGTGTGGACTCGAACGGCCAGCGCGCCAGGATGGCAACCCACATGGCCAGCAGCGCCATCAAGTCCGGTAGAAAGAACGAATTGTCGATGAGCCCGTGTGCGATGCCCGCCAAAAGCCCGGCCAGCAGGCCCGTGGCGATCACCAAACCCTCGTGCGATTGCGTCTCTCGCCACGTTCGGTACGACTGCACCAGTTGGGCCCCGAGCAAGCCAGATTCCCGCGCACAGCCCGAGCACGCCCAGCCGCGTGGCCAGGTCAAGGAACAGGTTATGGGGATGGCTCAGATTCAGTTCTTCCCATCCACCTGGCAGGACGTAGTAGCTCCGGTATGCGTACAGGAAGTTGTCCGGGCCCACGCCAAGAAGAGGATGGTCGGCGGCCATCCGCAGCGCGCTCTGCCACAATTTCAGCCGGATGAAGGTGGTACCGGAATCGAAATTCCACAGATCCGCGAAACGAGGCGTCTGGAACAGCAGCAGCAGCAAGACCGACGCGACGGCAATCGCGGCGCCAAGAACCCACATCGCACGCCGCCGGTGTGCATGCCAGGATCCCAACAGCAGCGTGGCGCCGAGCCCTACGGGCAACCCTAACAGCAGGGAGCCTTTGCTGAACGTAGCCACACATGCAATTGCCATCAGCATCGCCAGCGCCGCGTAAATGATCCGGCGCGGCAAGGAGGTTCCGCCGAACACGGTCACGGCCAGCGCCAGAGGCAGCGTGCGGTCCAAAATCAGCGCCAGGTTGTTGGGCGAGCCATAGAACGCACGTACCCTCCACACCCCTTCGACGTCAACGCGTCCCTGCCCGGTGGCAAGCTGCCAAAGAGCGACGGCCGACACCACGGCCAATCCGGCCGCAAGGCCGTCGAGCAGACGCCAGAGCTGGCGGCTATCCCAGGGAACCATCCGCGTCAGGAGCCAATAGAAGAGGGTACCCGAAAGGAACACAGTGCGCAGTTCGCGTAACGCCACGCCGTTTCGCTCGGCCGCTGCTGTCGCCAGCAAGGCGACCGCCAGCAGGGCGAACACCGGCCAATCGAGCGCGCAACGAGCCAGGCAGGAGGAGCCGGCGCCGCGCCCCACCGGCCCACCAGCCGTGAAGCGCGAGGGCAATGACGGCCATCCAAAGTAGAAGCTCGAACGCACCAAATTGCCACGATCCCACAAGTCGGAACCGGGCCCACAGAGGGATGCTCGCGGCCAAGAGCGGAGCCGCTAGGGTGGGCTCGACCACGAACAAGAGCCCCAGCAGCGCAACCAATCCCGCGTTCAGATACCCATTCGGGGAGATGAACAGGGCCGCCAGCGCTGCAATTCCGAGGATCTGTAGAGCGATGCGGAGCCTGGGCTGCGAAACGATCGAACGGCTTTGGAGCAAGACGGCCCGCAGCGGCAAACGCCGGCGAAGCAGCAGCCACCCCGCGGCGCCGCCGGCCAGGACGCTCGCGATCGCCAGCCAGCTCCAAGGGACGACCTTCCGGCTGACCGAGGTGACCAGCACCGCCCTCAAGGGCCATTGGTCCCATCCACCTTCCGCCGCGAGCACCACCTCGTGCTCTCCGAGCGGAAGAGCGCGAGCCAGCGTGACCACCGCCTCCTCGGACAAGGGGTCGTGCAACACCAGATACGCCCGCCCCTCTTCGTCCTGAGGGAGCGCATTCGCCGGTGCCCCGTCCACTGTGGCGCGCACAACGGCCCAGTACGGACCGCGCGCCACGCGTAGGGCCAGCTCTGTCCCATAGAAGCGGATGGTGAGCGCGCTTCCCTGGCGATCCGGGTCGGCGCCCCCTGGCGCCAGTCGCCACCCATCGCCGGCTTTGATGGCCGGATGCGACATGTCGTGTTCGCCGGGACCCATCACCCGATCCGCCTGAGCTTCAGCGATAGCAGCCCAGATCGGGAGCGGCGACCCGTCTTCGGCGCAAAGCGCAAACCCCGGGCGGAAGCTGTCGGGCTCACAACCGGATGGCCAGAAGAGCGGACCCAGCCAGGTCCACTCTCGCGAGGCTATGCGAAAGGCGTCCGACGCGTAGCATCGCCTGCTCCCGCTCGGCCACTGCCGGCCATGGGCGAGCGTCGGACACGGGAAGTTCCGCGGCGTACCACCCAAATGAGGTGGCCCACAACGGCTTCGCAGAATCTCCGTGCCGCTCCATAACTTCTCGCAAGAGGGCAAGCCGCCCGAAGTTGAGCCGGTCATTCGCCGGGGCCTCTGCCGGCGGAGCGCGGAAGCCGTATCCCTGCCCTGCAGCGATGTCGAAGAATTCCGCGGCGCCTGCGTTGTAGAGCGCATCCAGGTAGGCAATGTCGCTCATGTTGGCGCCGCCTGGCTCTACGTTCGGTGCGAGGGCGGCCGCAAGGATGTGAGCGGCAGGGTCGGCTCCCCGCACCTGGAGTGCCGCCTCGCGCAACAAACCGGCGTAATCCGCTGCGTTCACCGGCCGGGCGCCCCAATGGGGAGCGATGTTAGGCTCGTCCCAAATCTGATAGTAATCGATGAGGATGCCATACCGGGTCGCCACCGCAGCGGCGAACCGGCCAAAATCGGACCGCTCTCCGGGTGGTGCGAGCGGATTTGCGGCGTCAACCGGGCGCCGCGCCCAGGCCGGCGCGCCGTCCAGCACGAGAACGGGACGCAGCGTTCGCTGCCCGACGAAGAGGGTCATGCGGGCGTCCCAGTCGTCCCACTCGAAACGGCCGCGTTCGGGCTCGACCTCGCCCCAATCCATCCGCATACGGATCCACCGGATGCCGATACTGTCCAGCCGCCCCAGCTCACTTTCAAGTGCGAAACTCGAGAGCACTTCGGGGCCAAGGTTGGCTCCCGCGGCACCCGCCAAATCAGGACGGACTGCGGGCGCGCCGGTCACGCCGCCGCGAGGAAGCCGGGAAGATCGGTACGCGGTGAAAGCAGCAGCTGCCAGCGTCAACGCCAGCAGTATGAGGAGGAACGCAGGCCAGGGGCGCCGGCGTAAATCGGGCATGCGATGGTCCTAACTTGATCGAACCCGTGCATGCTATCATGCGATCACTTTTTTTGACGAATCGCCGCCGGTGGGATAGAATCTGGGAGTTAGCCCGGCCGGAACTGCGCCGGGCCTATGCTTGTTTAGGGTGAGCGCACGCACTTCGCGGCTCCCTCTCCCTGACGTTGAGCCAGAATGCGTTAGTCGCTTTGCAGGAGCAGTGAATTATGGAGAAGATTACGTTGCAGGCGCGGGCGCGCGGGAATGGCCGCCACGCGCTGCGCGAGCTGCGCGGTGAGGCACTCGTGCCCGCGGTCGTGTACGGTCAGGGCGTCGAGTCGTTCGGAATTACCGTCGAAGAGAAGGCGCTGCATCGCGCGCTTCGTCTTTCCGGCGCCAGCCTCATCTTGCTCGACATCGAAGGGCGCGGAGAAGTCAACGTGCTTGCCCGCGAGGTACAGCGGCATCCGACCCGGCACCGCGCGCTTCATGTTGACTTCCAGGCTGTCGCAATGAACGAGAAGCTGCGCGTGAATGTCCCGATCCACGTCGAAGGGACCGCGCCGGCCCTCAACATTGCCGGCGTAGTGATGGTGCGCAACCTGGACGCCCTGGAAATCGAGTGCCTGCCGGATGACATCCCCGGGCACATTGTCGCCGACGCAAGCCTGCTGGAGAGCGCGGATGATACGATCCGGGTGCGGGATCTTAAAGTCCCAGCGGGTGTCGACATCCTGAGCGACCCGGAAACGGTGGTCATCAGCCTGACCATCGAGGCCGAAGAGGTCGAAGAGCCGGCAGAGGGCGCTGAAGGGGCCGCTGAGGTCGAAGTTGTGGCAAAGGGTAAGGCGAAGGGCGAGGAGAGCGAGGAAGAATAGCGCCTCCTCCGTTCGCGACGGGGATGACGCAATGGCGCGCCGTCCCCGTTTTTTATTCCGGCTGCTCGAGCCATTGAAGCGGATCGACCGCGACACCTTGCACGCGCATTTCCCAGTGAAGGTGCGCCCCGGTGCTGAGTCCTGTGCTCCCGACCGCGCCGAGTAAGTCCCCGGCCGCTACCTTCTGACCCGGCCGGACGCCGATCTCCACCAGGTGCCAGTATCCCGTCATCACGCCCCACCCATGATCGATGACGATGGCGTTTCCCCGCACGAAGAGCGGCTCGGCGAGCACAACGGTGCCCGCAGCCGGGGCGCGAACCGGCGTTCCGGACGCAGCCCCAAAATCCTCACCAGCGTGCGTCGAAATATCACTGGAGTCGCCGTACGTCCGTCGCGTCCCGAAATGTGATGTTTGCGATGCGCCCGGCGGGATCGGTAGCCTGAAACGAGTCGCGGGCGTGAAGGGCCCCGGGTCAAACCGGGCGAAGAGATCGGTCATGCGCTGGGTCTCGACCTGGACGCGCTGCGCTTCAGATAATATCGGCTGGCTGGCAGACGCGGGTATGGTCTCGGTCACGAACTTCCCTGCCACCACAGGCACGGTCAGCGTGACTGCGCTCCCGCTCCCGACGAGGCGAAGGGTGGATGGCCCCGTCCCCGCAAGAGCAGCGACTGGCAGCGGTGCCCACCACGCATCGTTTGCGCGCGCTGCGGGGTAGCTGCGCCCACCGAACTGGAGCGTGGGGGTAACAGCCGTGCCGGCCAGCCAGATCGTGCTCGTTCCGCCCTGAACTGGGGGCCATGGGGAGATCAGGACGGTAGTGACCGGGGCGTCGCGTGTAAGTCGTACGTCAGGCGGCAGCATCGCCGAAGGCGCAAGCGCTTCCATTTGCCACCCCGCCCCATCGGGCGAGGCGCTGCTCCACGTGCCGTCACCGGCCGAGGCCCGGAAAGACGTGCACAGAACGGCAAGCAGCGATATCGCCAGGAGCGCAGAACACCGGCACCTACTTTTCATAGAATGAAGGGGACAACACGCCGATGTACGGCAGGTTGCGGTACAGCTCGTTGTAGTCGAGCCCGTAGCCCAGCACAAACTTGTTTGGGATGTCGAACCCGACGTAGTCGACGGCAACTTCGACCTCGCGCCGGCTCGGTTTATTGAGGAGCGTGCAGATACGCAGGCTGTCTGGCTGGCGCGCCCGCAGGATCCGGGTGAGATACTCGAGGGTACGCCCGGTATCGATGATATCCTCCACGATCAGCACGTGCCATCCCTGGATCGGCTCGTCGAGATCCTTCAGGATGCGCACAACGCCGCTCGACTCCTGGGAAGTGCCGTAACTCGAAGTCGCCATGAAGTCCACAGCATGCGGGACGGTGATGGCGCGCATCAGGTCGGCCAGGAATAGCACGCTGCCCTTCAGTACCGACAGGAGCACCAACTTCTTCCCCGCGTAGTCGTGGCTGATTTCGGCGCCGAGCTCGGTGACGCGAGCCTGCAGCCTGTCGGCGGGAATCAGGATTTCTTCAATGAAGTCACCGTCCATGTGTGTACCCTCCTGCTGTTAACCTGCGAATAGCCCGCCCCAACGACGGTCGCAAGGTGATCCCGGCTCCCCGGCGTCAAGGAGCTCCGCCCATTCTCGCAGCTCGACGGGGGACGCTGCCATCCGCGAGGGCCGTGGTGGTGCCGGCGTGGCCGCCGGCGGCTCAACCGGCGCAGCGGCTCGCACCGGCGGCGATAGCGTGGGCGTAGCCGAGACACGAGCCGGTGTTGCTTCTGTCTGCTGGCCCACCGGCTCTCCCGCATGAAACACGGCCGACCACTTCGATGTCAGCTTCAGGTAGCGGTCCCCGTACTGCCGGCTGGGCTCGATGTAGGTGCCTTCCGGCCACTCGTTGAAACTGGTGATGATGACCCAATCTGGATTGCTGGCGATCGCCGCCTGCCAGGAGCGCTCGTAATAGGCGCCGTCCTCGCGGCTGATGCCGAAGCTATCGGCGCGACCCAGTTTTCGATCGTCCCACCCGGGCATTACGTTCGCCGCGTACACTTTGGGCTTACCGTATTTGTCCGCCGCGCTCCGCACGCGTGCGGCGAACTTGCCGGCTGTGTAAGCGAGATCGGCAGGCGGATTCCACGTGGTCTTGTATAAGTGGTGCCCGTCGAAGACAGAAAGCGGTGCTGTGTCTACCCCCTCTTCGATCCACCACGACCCATGGTCAGGGTCCACTGCCGTGCGTAGCTTCTCCCAGGTCGCGATGTCAAAGCGATTCTGGCGCCAGAAGAAGACGACCGGTTTGCCTTGCCACCGGAGATATGCGGGGTGTGCGGCGTGCGTCCGGAGCAGCGCGGCCAACCCATCTTGCACCTGGGACGCCGACGAATAAAACGGGGAGGTCACTTCGAAGTCGACCGCGAGACGGAAGCCACGCGCAGCTGCCTCGTCAAGCATCGCCCGGAGGTTCGTCTCGGTCTGATTGTTGGCCACAGCCGGACCGTACCACGACACTACCAGCGCGTCAATGCCCGCAGCCTTCGCCTGATCGATGTGCCTTCCCATGACCGCACGATCACGAGAGACGTAGGCCGCCTCCGGCAGATCGGGAAGGCGATCCGGGCTCCAGCTCTGCTCGTCGAACCACGTATAGTAGAACGCCAGCACCAAGCGTTCGGGCGCCTGGGCGCGCGCCGCACGCGGGCCGGCGAAACTCGCCATGGATATCGAAACAATGAACAGGCACAGCAGAGCGCGTGTCATGACGGCGTCCTCGAAACCTTCTCGGAGTTGAGTAGAATCTTGGCCTAAACCCTGAGTAATAACCCTTTGAGGTACTCCCCCTCCGGGAACGTGAGCAGGATGGGGTGATCGGGTGGCTGTCCGAACCTTCCGACAATCTGCGCCGGGACGCCTGCGTCGATGCTGGCGCCAAACACCACTTTTTGGAACAAATCTGCCGATATCAGGCCCGAGCATGAGAAAGTGGCCAACAACCCGCCTGGATTCAGTAGTTCAAGGCCCAACATGTTGATGTCCTTGTAGCCGCGCGTGGCTGCCATTATGTCATCTTTCCGGCTGGCGAACTTCGGCGGATCCAGGATGATCAGATCGTAGCGCTCGTCGCCGTGCACGAGGTCGCGCAGCACCTGAAAGACGTCACCCGCGATTCCCTCTGCCTGGGTGTCTGGATCGAGATTGTTGGCGCGGATCGCCGCCTCGGCGCCCTCCAGAGCCGGATAGGAAGTGTCGACGTTGGTCACGTGCGCTGCCCCACCGGCGAGCGCATACACGCCAAAGGCACCGGTGAAGCTGAACGCGTTGAGCACGCGTGCGCCGCCGGCGTGCCGGCCCACGATCCCCCGGTTGTCCCGCTGGTCCAGATAGAAGCCGGTCTTCTGGCCGCCCAACAGTCCGACCGGGAAGGGGAGCCCGTTCTCGCGTATCTCTATCACGTCCGGAGGCGGCGGGCCGAGAACAGGGCCGGCGCGCGGACGAGTCCCTCCTGCCGGCGCACGGGCACATCGGACCGGTCCACGATGCCCGCCGGCCGGAACAGCTCCGTTGCCGCGGCGATCAGACTATCGCGGCGCACCTCGGCGCCGAGTGTCAAGAACTGCATGACAAGCCAGTCCCCGTAGCGATCGACGATCAGGCCGGGCAGGCCGTCGCTCTCCGCGTACACCAGCCTGTAGGCGGTCGTCTCACCGCTTCTCGCGATTGCGTCGCGGCGTGCGCCTGCCGCCGCCATCTGGCGCCGCCACCACTCGTGGCCCGCCGGCTCATCCTGGTCCCAGGTGAGCAGCCGGACCACGATCTGCGAGCGCGCGTTGTAGTAACCGCGGGCCTGCCATTGGCCGGACGCGTCGATAACGTCGACAAGATCGCCGCCTTGAGGCTGCCCGTCGACGCGAGCGATCGCCCCCGAAAAGACCCAGGGGTGGCGATTTCTCACCGGTTTCTCTTTCCCCGGCTGGAGTATCACACTCGCCATTCGTCAGCCTTCCTGCCGCAGCGTGATGCGCCACACACTGGCGGTTGCGGGGGTCACCCTTACCCTCTCGTCCACGCGGAACCCGGCCACCCAAAGCACCTGCGAATCGTTGGCCAGCACCGGCCACCGTTCGCGCGAGCGTCTGCGGAATACGGACGTTGGTCATGAACTCGGCCAGCCGTGCGTGCCGTCCACCCATCCCCTGGGGTTGAAACCGTTCCCCCTCACGACGGGGACGCAGCCACAGGCTTATCCCCGGCCAGCGCCGCATCCAGCTGCACAGTCCAGGAGCGAGTGTGCGCATTTCCCTGGACTCCAGCCTCGCGCCCGTCTAGGCGCTCGACCACCACGACCCACCCATCCACCGGCGTGACACCGGGCGCAGCCAACCGGACCTCTCCCGCCAGCTGCATCGCTCCCTCGGCCGGCCACGGGCTGCCCTCCGGTGCAATCCGCAGCAGGTCGTACCCAAGCTGCAGTTCCAGACCCCCCACCAACGTGGCCCTCTGCCCCGTGAGGCCATCCCGCGCCACCCACAGGGCGCGTTCCGTGTGCTCCCAGTTTACGTTTCGGAGATTTCTCCGCAAGCGCTTCGTCGCCTTTCGCAGAATGGCTCGTTGAAGCCCAAGCGGCAAGGCTCTCCAGCCGTTCAGGTCGAGGGCTACCTGCCCCGGTGCGGCGGGCCGGAGCAGCGTGTGCCACGCATCGTTCGTTTCGGACTCCAATACGTCATGATCGCCGGCGGCGACCTCCGCCGTGTGCGCCAGCACCGAGCGGATCCGCGGGTTGTAACTCTCCAACAGCGGGAGAAGCTCATGACGCAGCCGGTTGCGGAAGATGGTGTCGTCAGCGTTGCTGCTGTCTTGCGCGCGGCGCAAGCCCGTGCTCGCGGACAATAGGCCTCGGTCTCAGCGCGGGTTATCTGCAGCAGCGGGCGTACGAGCTTCAGGTCCGCGGGCGCCGGCGCCAGCAGGTGCAGCTCGGACAGCGCCGATACCGGCAGCATCCCCCGCAAGCCGGAGAGACCGCTTCCCCGCAGGAAATGCATCAGGACGGTCTCCGCCTGGTCGTCGGCGGTGTGGCCCAGCGCGATAGCGGCTGCGCCCACTTCAGCCGCAACCCGCGCCAGAAAGCCATAACGTGCCACGCGCGCGCCGCCTCCTCCAGCGAGAGACCGCCGCCGGCCCGAAGCGCCGGGACATCGGCAGTTCCCCGGGTGAACGGCAGGTCCCACTCCCGGGCGATCGCGGCGACGAACTCGGCGTCCGCACGCGGATTCGTCGCCACGCAGGCCGTGGTCCAGGTGGGCGACGTGCAGGCGCAGGTCCAACTCAGGCGCCAAACGGTACAGAAGATGCAGCAGGCAGAGCGAATCGGCGCCGCCCGAGACCGCAACGACCGTGCGCCCCGGACTCAGGATCTGCCGGCGCTGCACAAACTCGCGTACATTTGCCGATAAGTCGCGCATCCGGACGATGATACCATGTGCGCAGGGCAGGACAAAGCGCAGGGGATTTGGGTTTGTTCGTTCCGAATGGTATAATCTCCCAAATCTCCGCCCGTAATGCAGGAGCTACTCTGTGATAAACCCACTGAACTGGCTTCTCGGCCTGTTTTCACTCGATATCGGCATCGACCTTGGCACCGCCAATACGCTGGTCGATGTCCGTGGTCGCGGCATCGTGATCAACGAGCCGTCGGTCGTCGCTATCGAGAAGAAGACCAAACGGCTGCTGGCCATCGGCGCCGAGGCCAAGGAGATGGTCGGCCGAACGCCCGGCAACATCGTCGCCATCCGCCCGCTGCGCGACGGCGTCATCTCCGACTTCGAAGTGACCGAGCAGATGATGCACTACTTCATCCACAAGGTGCACGAGCACATGTTCCTGCGTGTGCCGCGCCCGCGGTGGTCGTCGGCATCCCGAGCGGAGTGACCGAGGTCGAGAAGCGCGCCGTCCACGACGCCACGCTCAGCGCCGGCGCTCGCGAGGCCTACCTGATCGAGGAGCCGATCGCGGCGGCCATCGGCGCCGGCCTGCCGGTCTCCGAAGCCCGCGGCAGCATGATCGTCGATATCGGCGGCGGCACCACCGAGGTGGCGGTGATCTCGCTGGGCGGCATCGTCGTGGCCCGCTCGATCCGCGTGGCCGGCGACGAGATGGACGAGGACATCATCAACTACGCCCGCCAGAAGTACAACCTGCTGATCGGCGAGCAGATGGCCGAGCAGGTCAAGATCGAGGCCGGATCGGCCTATCCCATGGATGCAGGAAAAGATCGTCGCCCTGCGCGGCCGCAACCTGAGTCAGCGGCCTGCCGGAAAGCGTCGATATCAGCAGCGTGGAGCTGCGCGAGGCGTTGCGCAACTCGGTGGGCATCATCGTCGACACGGTGCGCCAGGCGATCGACGAGACGCCCCCCGAGCTGATCTCCGACCTGATGGAGCACGGCATCGCGCTGGCCGGCGGCGGAGCGCTCCTGGATGGCCTGGCCGAACGGCTGAGCGAAGAGACCCGGATGCGCGTCTACGTGGCCGAAGATCCGCTGACCTGTGTGGCACGCGGCGCCGAGAAGGTGCTCGAGAATTTCGATGTGCTGCACAAGACCCTGGCCAGCATGCAGCGCGGCAGCACCCTCCACTGAGTTCAGGGGCTGGAGCAGAGCCGGCCTCTGGCCGGTTCGAATCGGAATCGCTGACACGCCACTCCGGCGGCGTGGGACCGGTGTATGTCTAGACTCTCTGGGCGTTCGCTCACATTCTATCTGATGGCTTCGGTCAGCATCGTGATGCTGATCCTCTCCTCCTCTGGCGGCACCGCCCCGGTCGAAGACGCCGCCGGGCAGGGAGCGCGTCCCCTTCTCACCCTTTTGAACGGCTTCGGGCGCCAGATCACCAGCGGCCTCGGTACCGCCGCGAGTTGGCCAGCCTGCGCGTGCGCAACCAGGAGCTGCAAAGCATCGCAAACACGCTCACCATCGATTATCTACGCCTCGAGGAGGTAGCCGGCGAGAATGAGCGGCTGCGCAGGCTGCTCCAGTTCCGGCAGACCAACCCCCTGTGGGATTTCCGCGGCGGCCAGGTGATCGGGCAGGTGATCAGCAGCGGTCCGAGCAACTATCTGCAAACGATCCGGATTGACCTCGGCTCGAATCAGGGCATCGCCGAAGATATGCCGGTGATCACCGAACTCGGCCTGGTCGGCCGCATCTACCGGGTGGAGCCAGACTCGTCGCTCGTGCTGCTCATCACCGACCCGAGCAGCGGCGTGAACGCCATGTCTCGACGCGAACCGCGTTGTGGGGGTGGTCGGCGGTCAGGCCGGAGGCCTCCCGACGATGAACTTCATCTCGCAGGAGGACGATCTCGTGCCTGGAGACGTCCTCATCACCTCGGGCCTGGGCGGCAACTTCCCGAAGAACCTCGTGATCGGCCAGGTCATCGGGGTGCGGAAGCGTGACTTCGATATGTTCCAGACTGCCGAAATACAGCCGACGGTCGACTTCGCCCGGCTCGAGATCGTGTTGGTCATCACGAGCTTCAAGCCGCTTCCGGGAGAGCCGGAAGAGCTCGAGACGGTAGGCTGATCCCATGGCAACCGCAACCCCCAGGCGCGGACCGCGTGCAGTCGGCCGGCTCTATTTGATTCTCGCCGCCGTCGTCCTGTTGGTACTGCTCCAGTCCACGCTGCTGGCGCGGGTGCGATTCGCCGGCGCCATGCCCAATCTCCTGCTCGTGGTGGTAGTCATCTGGAGCCTGCTACGCGGGGCGGGCGAGGGGATGGTGTGGGCATTCGCAGGCGGTCTCCTGTTCGACGCGATTTCGGGGCTTCCGCTTGGCGCATCCTCACTCGCCCTCATGCTGGCATCCCTCCTGCCGGGGATCAGCGAGGGCAAGGTGTTTCACAACAACTTGCTGCTGCCCCTCATCCTGGTAGCAGTCGCCACGCCCCTCTATGCGTATACGGTGCTGGCAATCCTCGGATTCCGGGGAGTACCCGTGCAATGGTTGTCGATGACGCTTTGGGTGATGATGCCGGAAATGGCGCTCAACCTGGCATCGGTAGCGATCCTGTACCCGCTGCTGCGGCGTCTGTCCGCGTGGCAGCAGCTTCCGGGGAGTTTCAGTTGATTACCCATAACCAGCAGCCGCTCGGCAGGCTTTGGTTGCTCCGCATCCTGGTGGTGGTGATCCTCGCCGTTCTATCGGTGCGCCTGTATCGAGTGCAGATCGGGGAGGGCAGCACCTACCGGCTGCTGGCAGACCGCAACCGCCTCCGTCGCGTGGAAATGCCGGCCCCGCGCGGGGTGATCTATGATCAGCGCGGCACCCTCCTTGTCAGAAATGATCCCAGCTTCACCGTAGAGATCGTCCCTGCCGACCTCCCCAAGAACGCGCAGAACGAGCCTGACGTGAAAAGGCAGAAGGAGCTGCTCGACCGGCTGATGGCGCTGTTGCCACCGCCTTTGGAGAAGGACAAAGAGGACGCACGGGGAGAAGGCGGGCAGCACCTTCCCGACGTGATGAAACGAGCAGAAATCGAGCGATTGGTTGAGGAAGGCCAGTGGGGTGGGGCGTACCGCCCTGTGACCATCGCCAAATACATCGATGAGGCCACGGCGTTCCAGGTCGCAGAAATGACCCCGCGACTTCCCGGCGTGAATGTGGTAGCGGTGCCGGTACGCAATTACCTTGAAGGCTCCGAGGTCTCACACATTCTGGGCTACATGGGACCGATCAGTCCCGACGTGGTGGAAGAATACGAGGGGAAAGGATACGTCGCCAACGAGTCGATCGGCCAGTCCGGACTGGAGGCGACCTACGAGAGTGAGATGCACGGCGTCCGCGGCAGGCAGACGATCGAGGTGGATGTCAATGGCCACAAGGTCAGGACGATCGGCCAGCCCGCAGACCCGGAGCCGGGACACAATCTCACCCTCACGATCGATCTGGAGCTGCAGAAGGTAGCGACGAAATACCTGCAGGAAGCCATTAGCCAGACCACTGGCTTCTCGAAGGCAACGCAGGGGATTGTCGTTGCGATGGACCCTCGCAACGGTGCGATCCGGGCGATGGTCAGCCTCCCCAGCTACGACAACAATCTCTTTGCCCAGGGCATTTCGCAAGCGGACTGGGACAAACTGATTCAGGATCCCAACCATCCTCTGCTGAACCTGGCCGTGTCGGGCGAATACCCGCCTGGTTCTACCTTCAAGCTCGTACCGGCGGCGGCCGGACTCCAGGAAGGCGTGATCACTCCGGATACGCGGCTCGGGGACGGGTTCGACGGCGCAAACGATGGCATCATCTACATCGCCAACCGGTTCTACCCCAACGACATGAAGCTGGCCCAGCCGTTTTACTGTTGGATCCACACTTACGGGCGTGGCCACGGCAAGATCAGCCTGAGGGACGCAATCGCGCAGTCGTGCGACACGTTCTTCTACCAGTTGGGCGGGGGATACCCGAATTTGACGCAGGGTGTTGGCTTGACCGCCATCGGGAAATACGCCCGGCGCTTCGGATTCGGTTTCCCCACCGGGATCGAGCTGATCGGCGAGGCTGCGGGCCAGGTACCCGACGACAAGTACAAGCGCCTCGGATTCGCCGAACCGTGGACCATCGGTGACACATACAATATGAGTATCGGTCAGGGCTTCATGCTCTCGACGCCGCTCCAGCTGGCCAACATGACTGCGGCGGTCGCGAACCGCGGCAAGCTCTACCGCCCGCAGCTAGTCGAGCGGATTACAGACGACGAAGGCAAGACTGTCAGGGAATTCGCCCCGATTCTGAATAACGAGGTCGAGGTCGATAAGAAGAACCTGGACGTCATCCGGGAGGGGATGTTCGGAGCCATTAATTGGCCGCAAGGCACGGCGCCAATCGTCAAGCTGCCGGATATCGCCGTTGCGGGAAAGACCGGTACGGCAGAGTTCTTTCGAGATGAGGATAAGGACGGCAAAGAGGATCGGAATGATAAGGATCGCCTGCCGACCCATGCGTGGTTCACCGCGTTCGCTCCCTACAACGATCCCGAGATGGTCGTAACCGTCCTGGTCCCCAACGGCGGCGAAGGCTCAGCGGTCGCCGCACCGGTCGCCGCCCGAATCCTTCGCTGGTACTTCAAGGTGCCCGATCTGCCACCGACGCCGACCCCGGCGGCGAGGTAGCCCATGGCACGAACGGCGTGGCGGCGTTTTGACCTGGTCTTGCTTGCGCTGGCCGTGATGCTGGCGGGTTTCGGCGTGCTCATGATCGCCAGTGCGGTCGCGGGAAACAAGAATCTCGAGGACTACCCCCTGCGGCAGGCGCTGTTCCTGGCCATCGGGATTGTTCTGATGCTGGCGGCAGCCTCTCTTGACTACCGGCTGCTCAGCGCCATCACCACGCCGATCTACGTGGCGTTGCTGGGATTCCTGCTCGTCATTGCCGCGATCGGAACGTCATCGGGCGGCGCGCAGCGGTGGCTCGCCTTCGGCGACCTCTTCCTGCAGCCCTCCGAGCTGGTGAAACTGGCCGTTATCCTGGTCCTCGCCCAGTACCTGAGCAACCACGAAGAGCGCATGGGAATGATCCTTGTGCCGGTTGGGGCGGTGTGTATCCTGCTTCCCGCCGTGGGGCTGATCTACCTTCAACCGAACCTCGGTACGGCGCTGAGCGTGTTGATGATCGGCGGTATGATGCTGGTGATCGCGGGGCTGCGCATCCACCACATGGTCATTCTCGTGGCTGCTGCAGCAGCCGCAGCCGTCCCCGTGTGGCAGTTCCTGCTTGAAGACTACATGCGCAACCGCATCCTGACTTTCTTCCGTCCGGACGCCGCAGCAGTGATCGACACATACAACATCGACCAGGCGCTGATCAGCATTGGCTCGGGTGGATGGTTGGGGCGGGGACTCTTCCGCGGCTCGCAGAGCCAGCTGCACTTCCTGCGCGTGCGCCATACCGACTTCATCTTCTCGGTTACGGCGGAGGAGCTCGGGTTTGTCGGCGCCATCATCCTGCTCGCCCTGTTGGGGCTGCTGATGCTGCGGTTGGTGCGGGTGGCAGGGCAGGCTCGCGACACGTACGGTCGCCTGATCGTTACAGGCGTGACCACGATGATCCTGTACCAGACTCTCGTAAACGTCGGGA
Organism: uncultured Chloroflexia bacterium; assembly: GCA_963783655.1. Taxonomy (GTDB): domain Bacteria; phylum Chloroflexota; class Anaerolineae; order CG2-30-64-16; family CG2-30-64-16; genus CAWAOA01. The sequence goes on along the minus strand of CAWAOA010000007.1, from coordinate 201,668 downwards.
TGAACCTCAATATGATGCCCGTTAGCGGGATGCCGCTGCCTCTGGTAAGCTATGGGGGGAGTTCGCTATGGAGCTACGCTCATCGGCCTCGGACTGGTCGAGAGCGTAGCTATGCGGCACGAGACGGTTCGAGTTCGATTAGGTTGGAGACGGACGAATGATTGAGAAGCAGGTGCGCGTTCGCGTCGCACCCAGCCCCACCGGCTATTACCACCTGGGCAGCGCCCGCACGGCGCTGTTCAACTGGCTGTACGCACGCCACACCGGCGGCAAGTTCATCCTGCGTATCGAGGACACGGACCAGCACGCGCTTCGTGCCCGACTCGCTGCAGGACATCATGGACAGCATGCACTGGCTCGAGCTGCCATGGGACGAAGGCCCGGAAGTCGGCGGCCCGCACGCTCCCTACTTCCAGTCCGAGCGGCTGCCGCTCTATCACGAATGGACCGAGTGGCTGGTAGAGCACGGTCACGCTTATCGCTGCTACTGCACGAAGGAGCGGCTCGATGCGTTGCGGCTGGAGCAGCAGGCAAACCGGCAGCCGATCGGCTACGACCGCCACTGCCGCTATCTGAGCCGGCAGCAGCGCGCCGAGCTCGAGGTCGTCCGGCGCGCCGTCGGTCATCCGCTTCGCCATGCCGACGGAAGGCGACACCGGCTTCGACGACATCTCGCGCGACACGCGCACCGTGGACAACAGCACCGATCCTCGACCCGGTCCTGCTGAAGTCGGACGGCTTCCCGACGTACCACCTCGCCAACGTGGTCGACGACCACTTCATGGAGATCACGCACATCCTGCGCGGCGACGAGTGGCTCAGCAGCGTGCCGCTGCACGTGAACCTGTACCGCGCGTTCGGCTGGGAGATGCCGGTCTACGCGCACCTGCCGCTGATCCTCGACCCGTCGGGCAAGGGCAAGCTGAGCAAGCGCAAGAAGAAGAGCGAGGACGGATCGGAAGTCCTCACCTACATCCGCGAGTACCGTGAGGCCGGCTACCTTCCAGACGCCATGGTCAACTTGCTGGCGTTGCTGGGATGGTCCTACAGCGCCGATACCGACCTCTTCACGCGCGAGCAGGCCATCTCGAAGTTCGACATCCACGACATCAACCCGTCGCCCGCGGCGCTCTGCCGCTCGCCAAGCTGGAGTGGATGAACGGCCACTACATGCGCCAGATGAGCGTCGACAGCTTCGTGGATCAGGTATCGCCGTTCATCGCCCGCACGCTGGGACGGAGCGCCGAAGCGGTGCGGGCCGATCCGGCTACCCGTGCGCTCGCACCCCACATCCAGGAGCGTCTGAAGCGATTGGATGAGGCCGGACCGCTGGTTGACTTTGCATACGTGCCGCGAAATTGCCTACGCACCGGCGGAACTGCTTCCGAAGGGGCTCGACGCAGATGGGACCCGGCGGGCGCTCGTAGCGGCGATAGAACTGTTGGAGAAGGTGCCATTCGAAGAAGCGGAGATGGAAGCAGCGTTTCGCGCGCTGGCGCCGGAGCTTGGCGTCAAGGCGGGTCAGCTCTTCAGCATCCTGCGGGTCGCGATCACGGGCAAGGCGGTCGCTCCGCCTCTCTTCGGCAGCCTCATTGCCGTGGGCCGCGAGTGCGCCCTGGAGCGCTGCCGTGCGGCGCTCGAGCGCGTGCCGGCTAGCCGACGGCTGCGGCGCCGCCTGCGATCGGGCCGGGACGCTTTACTTTTGGCGCCGCGCCCGCAGCGTGGCGCTGCGAGACTCGCCCGCCAGATTTGCATCACACATACTGGCGATGCTAGAATGTCACCATCGTTCGGGGATAGTTTAATCGGCAGAACGTCTGACTCTGGATCAGATAGTCGGGGTTCGAATCCCTGTCCCCGAGCCACATACCCCAGGTAGACCGGCTGACGATCGATTTGTCCAGCCGGTTCTTTTTTGTATCGAACGCGCTTCGACGGTTTGGTCCACGTGGCCACCTCGCCGTGCGGCTACGTGCACCCCGCGAGTTGCGCCCCCACGGGTCCCTCTTGCGGGGCAAGGACGATTGATTCCAGAATGAACGACGCCATCCTCACTACCAAGCTCTATATCCCGCCAACGCGGACGAAGCGGTCGTGCGGCCGCGCCTCATCGAGACAGTCCTTGGTGGAGTATCTCGGCCGGGTTGCTTGGTGCTGATATCCGGTCCGCGGGCTCCGGAAAGTCCACATTGCTGAGCCAATTTGCCGCCGGTGCTCCGCAGCCGGTGGCGTGGGTGTCGCTGGACGAAAAGGATAACGACCCGAGCCGCTTCTGGGCGTATGTCGTCAGCGCCTGCCGCTGCCGATCTGACACGATCGGGGGACCGGCGCTCGAGCACATTCGCAACAATGGTAGTTCGTCCGGCGATACGATTCCTACCCTGCTGATCAACGAGTTCCAGTGCGGGGATTCTCAGGCTCGTGCTGGTGCTTGACGACTATCAGGCGATCCAGAACGCCGAGATTCACGCGAGCCTGGCATTTCTCATCGAGCATGTCCCTCCGAGTCTCCACATTGTCATTTCCTCGCGTGCCGATCCACCCTGGCCGCTGGCTCGCTACCGCGCCCGCGATCTGCTGGTCGAGATCCGAGCGCCAGATTTGCGTTTCAGCCCCCGCGAGACGGGAGATTTCCTGAATCGCACCATGGCTCTGGACGTGTCGGCAGACGATGCCGCGGCCCTGACGGAGCGTACAGAGGGTTGGATTGCCGGCCTTCAGCTAGCGGCGCTATCGATTCGGGGCCGGATCGATAAGGGCTCATTCATCCGGACATTCACCGGCGGACACGTGTACGTCGCCGATTACCTGGTAGACGAAGTGTTGCACCACCAGTCCCCGGCCATGCAGCGCTTTCTATTGCAGACCTCGATTCTGGACCGGCTGAGCGGGGCTCTGTGCGACGCCATCACCGGCGGGCAAGGCGGGAGTGCCACTTTGGCGGCGCTGCACAAGAGGAACGTCTTCGTGGTCCCCGCTGGATGATGAGGGCAGGTGGTACCGCTACCACCAACTGTTTTCGGAGCTGCTGAGGTCTCGCCTTCCCCAGGCATTTCCCGCCGCTGCTATCCGGGAAATGCACGTTGCGGCTGCTGACTGGCTCGCACGAAAAAGCATGGAAATGGAGGCGATTCCCCATGCCCTCGCTGCGGGCGATTTCGAGCGGATCGCCCGGCTGATCGAGGGCGCCGCTCCGTCGCTGATGACGGCGGGCAGGTATCGTGATCTCCAGAATGGGCTGGCGGCCCTACCCGATGCCGTGCTTGAAGCGCACCCGCCGTTGGCGATCTACCGCTCGCTGATCGGGCTCCTGCAGGGAACGCTCGATATGTCCGGTGAGGTTCTCCTGGATCTTGAAGGCCGGTTGGAAGCGCTGCCCCGAACGCCAGCCTATGAAGCGCTCCGGCTGGAGTCGATGGTCTTCCTGTGCCATTTTCTCGCCTTCCGGAATCCGGCTCGTGCCATCCGCCTGGCACACCAGGCGCTGGCTGAGCTACCCCCCACCGATCTTAAGCGGCGCGCGCATCTTTCCATCGCGCTCTATGCTGCCCATGGAATGGACGGCAATGTCGAGCTAGCGGGATCCGCGTACCTGGAGGGATTGCGCCTGGCCCATACCGCCGGGTTCCACAGCCTTGCCTCGCAAGCCACCATGGTCAGAGCTCTCGATTTGCTGCAATACGGGAGATTGACCGAGGCGGTCAGGTTTTGTCGCGAGGTCATCGAGCTCGGATCGCAGCAGGCGTTCGAGTTCTATCCGGCGGGGCACGGCTACATTGGCCTGGCGGCGATCCAACTGGAGCGATATGAGCTCGAGAATGCAGAATTGGCCCTGGCTAAGGGCATGGACCTTTGTCGCAGGGGCAGCGCTGGACGGCCTGTACACCGGACGCATTCTGCGGGCCCGGTTGCACCAGGCACGGGGAGACCTCGACCAGGCGCTTTGCGAGCTACACGGGCTCGAACAATCGCTGCAGCGGCGCGAATTCACGCTTCTGGTGCGTGGCGTGTCGATCCGGCTGGCGATGGGGGACGTCGCCGCTACGTCGCAATATGTCCCCGTCCTGGCGGCGAGCATGAACGCCGAGGGGCCAGCCCGTCCGCCGCAAATCGTACGGGAAGCGTTTCAGACCCTTCTGATCCGCATCATGCTGGCCGAGGGCCGCTGCGAGCCTGCCGGCCGGCTGCTTGACGAGCTGCAGGCTGCGGCCTGGGCAGGCAAACGATTCGGCCGCTTGCTCGAGGTCTACCTGCTGCGAGCGCAGGCGCTTCTCAACCAGACGGCCGCCGGCGCGCTTCAGAAAGCCGTCCGGTGGGTGGAAATGGCGCTGGAGCTCGGCCTGCCGGAAGGGTACGTCCTCGTCTTTCTCGAGGAGGGCCCCTGGTTGGCACCGGTGCTGGAAGCGGTCACGAACCGTCAGGCGGCGCCGCCCAATCTGAAGCAGTACGCGCAAAGGCTGCTCACAGCGATCCGAAATCGCGGGGTCCCCATCGGCCCCGCGGCGGAGGGGAGCGCAATCGCGCTGGTGGAGCCGCTGACCGCCCGCGAGATCGAAGTCTTGCGTCTGCTCGCCGCCGGCGATTCCAACCAGACGATTGCGGACAAGCTGGTGATCACGGTCCGCACGGTGAAGAAGCACACCGGAAACGTTTACGGCAAGCTGAACGTCAGCAGCCGCACCCAGGCCGTCGCCGGCGGCGCGTGAGCTCGGATTGATTCCGCAGCGCTGACACCGCGCCCAAGACAACCCCACAGCGTGCGCGGCGCCCGCTCGCCCGGCGCCACCCGGCACTTTCACACCTGGGGGTGTACCTGCATACACCTCCGTTCATGCCTCTTCCCCCTCAAGACGCTACCTTCGTACACTGTCCCCAGAATGAAATCCCATATCCTTGGTCTGATGCGCCCTGAGTGAGACGCGTAAAAATCGAGGAGGGGACGTGAACCAGTCTATGTTTCGAGTGTTGCTTTGCGGATTGCTTTTCGTGCTCACGCTGATATCCGGCGTGTGGGTGAGTAGCTCCGGCCGGCCGTTCAACGCGGCGGTCTTTACGGTCCACAAGCTGATAGCGCTCGCGACGACCGTTGCCGTGGGCTTCAACGTCTATAGACTCTACAAAGAGGTGGACACGCGGGCGTTTGCGGATGCCGGACTGATCGGGCTGACGGCGATCGCCTTCGTCAGTCTGTTCGCCTCGGGCGCGCTCTTGAGCTCGGGGAGACCCGCGGGGTCTATCCTGCTGCGGCTCCATCAGGCGGCGCCGGTGCTGGCGCTGCTGTCCTCCACCGCGACCGCCTACCTGCTGCGGGTCCCAAAGCCGTAGCGTCGAGAGGGGGAGCGCATGAGCCGCCCGCAGACTATCGAGTCGAACCGTTTTCGATAAACCGGCGCATGGTGGCGGCCTCCACCGCCGTTGGCCGTGAGCACAACAACATCCACGCCATCGTCGAGGTGGATATCACAGAGCCGCGTCGCCTGATCGATGAGCATCGCCGGCGGACCGGTGAGAGCGCTGTCGCTGACCGCGTTCGTGATCGCCTGCCTGGCGAGGGCGATTGCGGAAAACCCGGGTCTCAACGCGTTCCGCAGCGGTCGCAACCTGGTTCTGCTTGACGACGTGACGATCAGCACCATTGTGGAGCGTGAGGCCGGCGGAGAGAAGTTCCCGGAACCGGTCGCCATCAGCGCGGCCAACACGAAGAGCTACCGGGAGATCCACAGCCGCGATCCGCGATGCGCAGAGCCACGTACCCGACCGGCTCGGCGGGCTATCTGGCATGACCTGGTGGCGCTTCATCCCCGCCTCCCTGCTGCGCCAGTTCGTCCGCTGGGCATCCGGCGATGTGGGGATGAACTGCCGCTTTGGTGTGATTGGCGTGACGGCCGTCGGTATGCACGGCAGCGACGCACTGTGGCTGATCCCGCTGAGCGGTGCGACCGTTACGATCGCGGTCGGCGGCATCGTCGATAGACTCCGCGTCGGCGGCCGGTCAGATCGAGACTCGCGAACATCTCTGCCTTACGGCCACATTCAACCACGACATCGTCGATGGTGCGCCGGCCGCCCGGTTCCTGAAGCGATTCTCTGAGCTGCTCCAAGATACGGCGTTGCTCGAGGCCGCATTGATCTCGGGACCGCCTGGATGAGTGCCGGCGCTACCCCCAAGATGCCAGGTAACCTGCCGGATCGATGCCGGCCCGCATTGGCACAGCTACACCGCGGGTGCACGGGTGTCTATGCCTTGGGGTCAGGATGCTCTCGCTGCCACGCAGCGTAGTCGCGGCCCCAGTTGGGGCGGCGGCCGTCGACGTCGTCGAAGCCGTACTCCTCGCCGAGATCCCACGAGCTGTAGACGCAGCCGGCGCGCTTGGCCACGCCCGGGTCGGCTGCGATCTCGGCGACTGCCTTGCCGACGAAGAAGGGGGTCTCGGAGAACGCGAAGGTTGGCTCCTTAGCAATCCCATCGCGCCAATTTCCTTCAGTGACGCCGAAGTGATCGAGCACCGCCTCCGAACGGAGAAAGCCGGGCGTGACGGCCAACGCAGTGACTCCGTGCGGCTTCAGCTCTTCCGCCATCCCGTACGCAATGCGGATCACCGAGGCTTTTGCCAGATCGTAGAACAGATTCCCGCGATAGACCGGCGCTGTCGCCGTCGGTCATCTCGACGATGAGCCCGTGCCCCTGGCGGATCATGTAGGGAGCGCAGTAGCGAGCGGTGATGATGTGGGTGTGCAGCCCAGATCGCTGCATGGCCAACCCTCTGCTTATGTCGAGCTCCCAGAACGGCGTTCCCCACTGCGACAAGGGATCCCCGCCCCAGATGTCGTTCACCAGCAGATCGATCCGCCCTTGCTCCGACCAGACGCGTTCGAAGAGGGCCTGGACCTGCGATTCGTCGAGATGGTCGACGCGGGCCCAGATACCTTTTCCGCCGCGGGCGGTTACCATTTCCGCCGTCTGCTCGATGGTCTCGGGGCGCCCTTCCATCCCCGGGCTCCCGGACACGCTGCGGCCGGTGCAGTAGACTGTGGCTCCGGCCTGGCCGAGCATCGCCGCGATCCCACGCCCCGCGCCGCGGGTAGCTCCGGCCACCACGGCTACGCGATCCTGCAAAGGTCTCATGTCGTACCTCCATCTGCGCCCAACATCCGGACGTGCGCCGGCGAGCCTGTGCGTCTGGCAGCGCATCACTGGCCGGCGCCCGTCCGGGAAACAGAATGCAAAGAGGCGAAGGATCCTTCTGCCCCGGTGGGCAGTAAGGCGCCTTCGCCCCGTAGTTACGAACCTGTCGCCGGCTGTACGGCGTTTAGCTCTTGCCCTTCTTCTCCACCTTTGCCCACGTGTCACGCAGGCCGACAGTGCGGTTGAAGACCGGCTGACCGGTGATGGTATCCGGATCGGTGGAGAAATACCCCATCCGCAGGAACTGGTACCGCATGCCCGGCGTGGCCTGTGCGAGACCAGGCTCAGCCTTGCAGCCACGCAGCACTTCCAGCGACGAGGGGTTCAAGTTGTCCTTGTAATCTCCGCCCGGCAGCACGTCGTCCGGATCGGGCTTCGAGAAGAGACTGTCGTAGAGGCGGACCTCGGCATCCACAGCGTGAGGCGCGCTGACCCAATGCAGGGTACCCTTCACCACGCGACCGTCAGGCGTCTGTCCACTGCGCGACTCCGGATCGTAGGTGCAGCGCAGCTCAACCGGCTCGCCGGAGCCATCCCGGATCACTTCCCGGCAGGTAATGTAGTAAGCATGCTTCAGTCGCACCTCGCGGCCCGGAGCCAGGCGGAACCACTGCCGCGGCGCATCGTCTCGGTAGTCGTCTCGCTCGATCCATAGCTCGCGGCTGAAGGGCAGCGAGCGCGTGCCCATGCTCTCGTCCTCGGGGTTGTTAACGGCCGCGACCTCCTCGACCTGCCCCTCAGGGTAGTTCTCGATCACCACCCGCAGGGGATTGAGCACGACCATCACGCGCGTCGCCTGCCGGTTGAGGTCCTCGCGGAGGCAATGCTCCAGCAGCGCGATGTCGATGATACTGTTGGCCTTTGCTACTCCAATTCGCCCGCAGAAGTCACGGATGGCTTCGGGCGTGTAGCCGCGGCGTCTCATTCCCGAAAGGGTCGGCATTCGCGGATCGTCCCACCCGCTCGACGCGCCCGTCTTCACCAGCTCGTTCAGCCGCCGCTTGCTCATCAGCGTGTAGGTCATGTTCAGGCGGGCGAACTCGATTTGCTGCGGATGGTAGATCCCCAGCTCCTCCACGAACCAGTCGTAGAGCGGCCGGTGGTCCTCGAATTCGAGGGTGCAGATGGAGTGGGTGATCTGCTCGATCGAATCGACATTGCCCGTGCGCAAAGTCGTACATCGGGTAGATGCACCAGTCGTCGCCCGTGCGATGATGTGTCGCGTGCAGGATGCGGTACATGACCGGATCGCGCAGGTTGAGGTTCGGGGACGCCATGTCGATCTTGGCCCGCAGCACGCGGGCGCCATCCGGGAACTCACCGTCGCGCATCCGCTTGAACAGATCCAGGTTCTCGTCGACACTGCGATCGCGAAACGGGCTGCCGGTTCCGGGCTCAGAAAGGGTGCCGCGCATCTTGCGTATCTCGTCGGCGCTCTGGTCGTCGACGTATGCCTTGCCGGACCGTACCAACTGCTGAGCCCATTCGTACAACTGCCCGAAATAGTCCGAGGCGTAGAACAGGCGGTCCTCCCAGTCAAAGCCCAGCCATTTGATGTCGGCTATGATCGAATCGACGTACTCGACCTCTTCTTTCGTCGGGTTCGTGTCGTCAAAGCGAAGGTTGCACTTGCCGCCGTACTCCTCCGCAATACCGAAATTCAGGCAGATCGCCTTTGCGTGCCCTATGTGCAGATAGCCGTTCGGCTCTGGAGGAAACCGCGTGTGTACCTGCCCGCCAAACCGTCCGCTACGGTTGTGCTCCTCAACGATTTCGCGCACGAAATCGATACCTTCAGTGGTCTCGACGCTCGACATCTATCTTCTCCCCTGTGCGGGCCAAATCAGCCAGGATAATGGACGCTCGATTCTATCACGGGCATCAAGCCCTCACAAGCCCACGTTGACAGTGACTCCCGGCGGCGGTAGACTGGCGTACAGAAGGAGGTTTTGCCATGGATTCACGAGTGGATCAGTATCTCGCCAGCAACCGGATCGCTATCTTCGGCGCCTCGCGGGCCGGCGGGAAGTTCGGCAATCGCGGCCTCCGGCATTTCGCCGCGCACGGATACGAGGTGTTCCCCGTCCATCCCGAGGCGACAGAGCTCGATGGGTACGCATGCTACCGGCGGCTGGCCGAGATTCCTGGCGGGGTAGATGCAGCGTGGATCTGCATTCCGCCGGAACGCGTCCCCGATGTCCTGCGCGAGTGCAGCCAGGCCGGGGTGCGGAAGGCATGGCTGCAGGTTGGCGCTGAATCGCCCGCAGCGTTGGCGCTTGCTCGTGAGCTGGGCATCGACGTGATCTCCGGGAAGTGCATCTTCACGGTCGCCACGCCCGCCAAGGGAGTCCATGGTTGGCAGCGAGCCGTCCGCAAACTGACGGGCCGCCTCTAGCTATGGCAGCCGGGCTGACAAAAGGGGTACGCGAGGCAAGACCGGCATTTCACGGCAACCGCCGGCTCGCCGGGGTATTGCTGGGCGCCGTATTCGGCTTCGCTCTCGGGTTTGTGTCGCAATTCGTCAACCGGATCTATCTTCCGCAAGTCCCGTTCTATCAGCCACCGTTGGGCGCCATCGGGAATAGTCTGGCGTGCACCGCGATCGGCGCTCTGATTGGTGCCGTGGCTGCCTGGCCCGCGGGCGCGGTAACAGGGGTGGTGCTCAGCAGCGCCGCGGCAGCGGCAACGATCGTGCTGCTGAGCCTGCTCGGCGTGCGGCTCAGCTTTAACCTGCCAGGATACACGACCATCGCCCTTTTTCTGTGGCTGCCGCTAACAGGGATGATCGCACCGCTCACCGCGATCCTACGCTGGCAGGCGTCTCGCCAGGCGGAAGCGCTGTACGACCGTGAACCGCTCGGGCGACGCGTGAAAGGGCCTCTCCTGATCTCGTTGCTCGTCGCACTATTGGGACTTACTTCGATGCTGCGCTGGGACGGGCGGGCGGTGATGGGTGAAGCGGACCAGTTGATACGCGCCGGGCAGGCTGCGAGCACATCCGAAGTCCTTCCGGTTCCGCTTCGCAGTGAGGACGTGGATGACTTCCTGGCACACGGAACGGGTGGGTACACGCTGGAGTACGTCACCTCGAACCTGAACGACTGGCGAATCCCCCGCCCGACGGAGAATTTTGACTATCACGCCATCGTGGTCGCCCGGTTCGACAACGGCTGGATGATGGCCTGTCTCTACCCTGAGCCCGGACGCCAACCAGAGTGCCGGTCGTACTGACAGAAGAGCGGAAAAACCGATTTCGATCAGACCTCGACTGAGAGCCGGGCCAGCAGCCCCAGGTGGTCAGACGGCCTGGCGTTCCGGAACGTGATGCCCTCTCCGAGCACTCGCACCTCCAGCATCTGTTCGCCCAGATTCGGACTGAGCCAGATATAGTCGATCCGCTTCGTGAGGTGATCCGATTCGAAGGTGAAGCCGGGCTTCGCGGGCCGGGCCGCCGCCCAGCCGTCGATCCAACCCGCGCCGGCCAGCCGGGCGATTGCCGGCGACTGGGGCGGCTGATTCATGTCGCCCATGGCCATGCTCTGACCCTCGAAGCCACCCATATAGGGTATGGCTTCGGAGACATTGTCCTCGGCCTGCACGCTGTTCCAGGAGAAGTGCGCGTTAAAGAGATGGAGCGGACCCGCCGGGAGATCGATACGCACGTGGAGCACGATCCGCCGGTTCGTATCGTCGAGTCCAGGCCGGAGCGTGAGCGCGAGGTAGTCGTTCGCTGCCAGGGGCAGCCTCGACAGAAAGGCCGAACCTTCCGCCATGCCGGTATCCCGAGTGTCTGCCGGCTGAAAGACGCCGAAACCATACTCGGGGAGGTGGCTCGCCAGCTCTTTGGATTGGTCTATACCCGGGCCGACACCGGGATCGTGCCGGACGGCCTGCAGAGCAATAACATCGGGTCGAGAATCCCGGATCAGGTCTCGGATCAACTTGCTGCGGACGGACCATGGGCCATGCTTGATGCCATAATAGCCAATGTTGAGCGTCATGACTGACAACAATGTCCGGTTCCCCCATCATACGTCACTCAGACTGTAGGCTGCGCAAAGCACCGTGGCCTGAGCGACCTTATGGATAGGGTAGCACGGTCGCATACGTAATCTGTAGTTAATTGCACGAAGAATAGAGTATTGGGGAGAATGCCAAATGCACGATGCCGGATGGTGGTCGTATATTCGATACGATGAGAAGCAGGACCGGCCCAGCGTTAGCTGGGAGGTAATCAAACGTGTCTTCGGGTACGCGCGGCCATATGTGCGTCCGATTCTGGTGATGCTGGCCATCATCCTCGCGATCACCCTGTTAAGCCTGATTCCGCCGCTGCTGGTTCGCGACCTCATCGATACGGCCCTGCCGCAGCGGGATCTCGGTCGACTGAATCTGTTGGCGCTGGGCATGATCGCGATCCCGCTCGTCACCGGCTTGCTCGGTGTGGGCCAGCGTTACCTGGGCTCATCCATCGGAGAGGGGGTGATCTACGACCTGCGCGTCGCCCTCTTCTCTCATATGCAGCGGATGTCGCTTCGCTTCTTCACGAATACCAAGACCGGCGAGCTGATGTCGCGCCTCAACAACGACGTAGGCGGGGCGCAGCGGGCCATCAGCGGCACGACCGTCGATCTCCTGACCAACACGGTGACGCTCGTGGGCACCCTCGCCATCATGGTCCGGCTCGACTGGCGTCTGACCCTGCTTGCGGTGGCGGTGCTGCCGCTGTTTCTGATCCCGGCGCGGCTGCTGGGACGGCGGTTACGCGGAGTCGTGCGCGAGCAGATGACGCTTAACGCCGAGATGAACGCCATGATGAATGAGACGCTCAACGTAAGCGGCGCGCTGCTCGTCAAGCTGTTTGGAAGATCGCAGGCAGAGACAATCCGGTTTGCCGATCGGGCGCAGCGCGTCCGGTGGGCAGGGGTCAAGCAGGCATTTCTGATGCGCTGGTTCTTTCTGACGGTCGGACTGGTGAGCGCCGTCGGAACCGCTGCGGTGTTCTGGGTCGGGGGGCTGTTGGTCTTGAGAGATCCCGGCTTCACCATCGGAACGATCGTGGCTTTCACGGCGTATCTGGGCATGCTTTATGGGCCGCTTTCGGCTTTGACGAATGCCCGGGTCGATTTCGCCACTTCAATGGTCAGCTTCGAGCGGGTCTTCGAAGTGCTGGACCTGCCTGTCGAGATCCGTGAGAAGCCCGATGCGCTCGACCTTGCCGAAGTGCGAGGCGACGTGGAGTTCCAAAACGTCTGCTTCAGCTACCAGCCGGGTGAATCTGTGCCCGGGCTGGTGTCAGGGCTCTCGGAGGTCCAACGCTTCGGACGGGGCAGCGGGAGGTCGGGCGGCCCGCCACTCTCGCAGGAACGCGGCCAGATGCACGCGGCAACGGCTGCCCGGACGGAGGGTGCGCGCCGAATCCCCGGCAGCGGAGCCGCGTTGGGCGACGGACGGCGTTTCATTCCGGGTGCCGGCAGGCCGGCTCGCCGCCCTCGTTGGGCCGAGCGGGGCCGGGAAGACCACCATTACCTACCTTCTGCCGCGCCTGTACGACCCCGTTTCGGGGCGAATCACCATCGACGGGCACGACACGCGTGACCTGTCCATGGATACCCTGGCCCGGCATATCGGGATGGTCACACAGGAGACCTATCTGTTCAACGACACCATCCATGCGAACCTGCTTTACGCCAACCCGAACGCAACGGACGAGCAGATGATCGCCGCATGCCGCGCTGCGAACATACACGACTTCATCGCGTCGCTGCCTGACCGGTATGACACCGTAGTCGGGAATCGCGGCTATCGTCTTTCAGGCGGCGAGAAACAGCGCATCGCCATCGCGCGGGTGATCCTGAAGGACCCGCGCATCCTCGTCCTTGACGAGGCGACGTCATCGCTCGACAGCCAGTCCGAGGCGCTTATTCAGGAGGCGCTAGAGCGCATCATGGCCGAGCGTACGAGCGTGGTGATAGCTCACCGGCTGAGCACGGTCCTGGCCGCGGATGTGATCCTCGTGATGGACCGGGGTCGTTTGGTCGAGCAGGGTACGCACGCCGAGCTTCTGGCCCGCGGCGGGCTCTACCACGATCTGTACGAGACGCAGTATCGCCATGGGCGATTTGGCGACGGAAGCGAACAGCCGGAAGTAGAAGCGACTGAGGGTGCAGCGTGAAGATGGGCACCTTCATCTCCCCCGGGCGGACGGCGCGGGATGCAGTATGGCCCGCAACCGGTCGGGTGTGTTTGTGCAGATGCCGTCCACGGGGAACCTGACGAGTTCGACCAGCTCCTGTGTGCGTTCTTCATGCCAGAGCACGATGCGGAATCCGGCTTCCTGCGTGGCAGCCAGAAACTCAGAAGTCAGCAGCGCGTGGGGCTGCGGCGAGCACTTTTCCCAGCACGGATGAACGTAGTCGGCGTCAACGGAGCGTGCCCAGGCAAGCATGCGCGGCCAGGCCGTATCGCCGAACAGGAGCGAGGTTTTGATTTCTGGCGCCAGCCACTTCACACGTTGTGGTAACCACGGCATGAACGATCCGGCGATGATCTGGTCGGTGAAGGCAGTGCTGCGAAGCAATTCCACGAGTGGACCGGGTGCAAAGACATCCTTGATCTAGATGTAAAGGCGTGCGCGCCCGCGCACCCGGTCTATTACCTCATGCAGCGTCGGAATGCGCTCGCCGCCCCCGCGTCGAGCCGCTGAATCTCAGCAAGTGTCATATCGGACACTTTCCCCAGGCCGTTCGTGGTGCGGCTGACGTCTGGATCATGCAGCACGACGAGTTGCTGATCGCTGGTCAGGTGCACGTCCAGTTCGAGCATGCCTGCGCCCATAGCGATCGCGCGCTCAAATGCGCGCAGCGTATTCTCGGGCTCGTAAGCCGAAGCTCCGCGATGCGCGATAATCTCGATCACGGGTATCTCCTCCAGGCGGGCGGACTCCCCAGAGCGTAACACCACATGATCGCCAGATCAAAGGAGACAGGAAGCGCCATTCACAACGTGCGCATACCGAGCGCGGCGGGGAAGCTCTCTTCCTCGGGTGCGATGATGAACATGAGATGGTAGTCCTCGATCAGGACCGGCTTGCCCGTCTCAGGATCCGCCACCTCATTCGTATCCCACCAGCGAGTCAAGAAGAAGTCGAGAGCGAAGATGCGGTCGTCGGCCACGAAATCCTTATACGGGTCAAGAATCGTAACGCGACCGGCGTCGAGATCGACATTGGTCACGATGCTGTAATGCCCGTAGTCGCCGTCCTCGTCCTCGTCCTCGACACTGTCCTCGAACAATCCCTGCCACTCAACCGCGGCCGCGAAACCGTGTTCCATCACGACCTGGTGCAGCTCCTCGGCTGAGGAGTGGTCCTTGAACCACAGCCGCAGATGGGGCGCCGCGCCTCGAACGGCGGCGGCGAGTTGATCGAGCCGCGTGCCGTGCTCTTCGATCGTGTCGACAGCACCCGCGAGCTCGGTGAGGTGCTCCTGCGTCGCGTAGATGCCAAGCGGCGCCAGCATCATCTGAACGACCGCCGGTCCGCAATGCGACTCAGAGATCTGGCCGACTCGCTCGAGGCGCGCGAAGGAGGAACCTAGCGGATTCGCTTGGCATGCTTGCTAAGAAGGCTCAACAGTACCGTGTCAAAATCGACTCCGTACAGGGCCAGGATCTCGGTAAACGGCAAACCGATGTGCGGACCGAAGGCCGTGTTCGGGTTCGCGTCCGTGAAGTACGGTATGCCGCTCTCCTTGTCGACCCGTACGTCGAACTTGGCATAGTCCTTGTAGCGCAGGAGCTCGAACGAGCGCCGCGCCAGCCGCGCGACTTCGGATGCCAACGGCTCCCCTACCGGCTTGAACGCATAGGCATCGGCCGACTCGTAGCTCTCGAGGCTCGTGAAGAAGTATTTCCCGTCGGTCGTCGACCCGAACTGCTTGTCACCGCTGAAGACGTGCTGGGTGCGCCCGTCGTCAAACACCACAACGCTCAACTCCGGCCCGTCGATGAACCGCTCGACGATCACCGGCAGCCTGTAGGCGCCGATCAGGGTATTCACCTGCTTCTCGGCGGCCTTGACCGTGTCCTTCACGGCCTTGTTGTCGATCCCCACGCTGCCGCCGCTCTCGTTGAGCTTGGCGATAAGCGGGAACGCCAAGCTCAGGCGAGATCTTGGTGCCGCGGCGCGTGATGTACTGGAACTCCGGGGTTGGGATCTTCCCGATATCAGCAATTGCTTGACGAGGTTGCGGTCGTTGCCGATCACGAGCCCCTGCATCCCGGCGCCGGTGTAAGGGATCTGGGCCAGCTCCAGCGCCGCCGGCACCGAAGTCTGCAGCGCGTCCCGCCCGCGCAGCGTGTCGACCAGGTTCAGAACCAGGTCCGGCCGGTCGACGAGCAAATTGGTCAGGAAGTACGGGTCCCCCGCATATCCCTTGGCGTTGATCCCCAGCCGGTTGAGCGCGTCGACGACCTGCTGCGCCCGCTCTTCGACCTCGATCTCCGCGTGGTAAGCCTCTTCGGTGGGGAACCACTCGCGCTCCACGTGAGAGTACGCCACCGCCACGAGGTTGAGCTTCTTCAGGGCCTTGCGATCGATCGCCAGCTTTGGCCGCTGAAGGCCCGGCGCCGGGGCCAATTTCCGGCTGCGGGCGGGCCGCCGTGCCGGCTTCCGCTCGCCGGTCTTCTCCGCAACCTGATCTTTTGCCCGATCCGCCACTCCGACCGCCATACATTCATCTCCTGCCTGGTCAGCCAGATGGACCGACCATGCGAAACAAGATCACTTCTCGACACACCCGAAGTATTTTTCCGAACGGCGCAGCTTTATGTCTGCTGGCTTGCAATGTCCTGCGGCCCGTCGCGGTGCGTGGGTAATTTGCTTGCTTGGCTCATCTCTATGGTGTACTATTCCGATACCTCGCTTTCCGAGAGTACCCTGCCGGGGGAAAATTCGCTACCCACAGAGAGGTGAGGCATGCACAAGAAGCTGTTCATCCCTGGCCCAACTGAAGTAACTGAGGAAATCCTGGAGGCGATGGCGACGCCGATGATCGGCCACCGGTCTTCGGCTTACGCCACTCTGCAGGGGGAATGCGAGAGCAAAGTCAAGCAGATGCTGTATACCGAGAACCGCGTGTTCCTCTTCACCTCGTCTTCAACGGGTGTGATGGAAGGCGCCATCCGCAACTGCGTCGGCAAGAAGGTACTGGGCACGATCAACGGCGAGTTCTCGCGCCGCTGGTACGAGATCGCCCTCTCCTGCGGCGTGCCAGGCCGAGAAGATCGAGGTAGAGCCGGGCCAGGCGATTACCCCCGAGCTCGTGGACGCAGGCGCTGGCGGCAAGGGCGGGTTCGACGCCGTGTGCCTGACCCACAACGAGACCTCGACCGGCATCATGAACCCCATCAAGGAGATCGCGGCCATGGTCCACGCCAAGTACCCGGACGTGCTGATCCTGGTGGATGCGGTCAGCTCGATGGCCGGCGTCGAAATCCGGGTCGACGAATGGGGCCTGGACGTCTGCCTGGCCGGCGTGCAGAAGTGCTTCGCCCTGCCGCCCGGGCTTGACCGTCTGCGCGGTCAGCCAGCGGGCCATGGAGCGCGCCAAGACCATCCCCTACCGCGGCTACTACTTCGACTTCATCGAGATGGAGAAGTTCGCCGCGAAGAACAACACGCCGGCCACGCCGTCCGTCAGCCACCTGTTCGCCCTGAACCAGCAGATGGACTGCATGCTGGCCGAAGGGATCGAGAACCGCTTCGCGCGCCACCTCGCAGATGGCCGAATACACCCGCGGCTGGGCGCGCAAGAACTTCAAGATGTTCGGCGACGAGCGATACCTGTCCATCACGGTCAGCAACATCGAGAACACGCGCGGCATCGACGTGAGCGGCCTGAACAAGGCGCTCGGCCAGCGCGGCGCGGAGATCTCCGACGGCTATGGCCCGTTCAAGGGCAAGTGCTTCCGCATCGGCCACATGGGCGACCACACCCTTGAAGACGTGAAGTGGCTGATCGGCAAGATCGACGATATCCTGGGTCTGTAGGAGCGTATGACCATGAAAATCCTGGTGTGCGATCCCATCAGCGAATGCGCGGTGCGACTCCATGCGCAGCAAGGGACTGCAGGTAGACGTCAGGACACGATCACGCCCGAGCGCCTGCTGGAAGTGATCCCGGAGTATCACGGGATGGTCGTCCGCAGCCGGACGAAGGTGCGAGAAACCGGTACTTGACGCAGCGACCAACCTGCGAGTGGTGGTGCGCGGCGGCGTGGGCGTCGACAACATCGACGTCGACTATGCGCAACAGAAGGGCGTACGCGTTCTGAATACGCCGGCCGCATCCTCGAACTCGGTCGCCGAGCTCGCCCTCGCCTACGTCCTCGCGCTTGCCCGCCCCATCGCGCAGGCTACCGCCTCGCTCAAAGACGGCAAGTGGGAGAAGAGCAAGTTCCACGGCACCGAGATCGCAGGCAAGACGCTCGGCATCATCGGTCTCGGGCGGATCGGCCAGGCCGTCGCCGGCAAGGCAGCGGCGCTGGGCATGATCGTGCTCGGTTATGACAACTGCGCTGTCGGACCGGCTCCCTTCATGATGATGGTCGATCTCGAGGAGATCTATGCGAAGGCCGACTACATCACGCTGCACGTGCCGCTAACGCAGGAATCACACCACATGGTGGATGCAGCGGCGATCGGGCGCATGAAGCACGGCGTGAGGATCGTCGACTGCGCCCGCGGCGGCGTGATCGACGAGGATGCGCTGTTCGAAGCCCTCCAGAATGGCAAGGTGGGCGGCGCGGCGCTGGACGTGTTCGAGAACGAGCCGCTGGCGGACCGCAAGCTGTTCACCCTGCCCAATGTGATCGGCTCGCCGCACATCGGGCGCTAACACTGAAGAGGCCACCGAGCGGATCGGCGATGAAGTGGCCGACCTGCTCCTTCGCTTCTATCGCGAGAATTTCTAGACCAGACGCTAGCGGGCGCGCGACCACCTCTGGTCACGCGCCCTTCATTTGCAGGTAACAACCCCATGAATAGAGCTTCGCAACGTGGCTTCGCCGTACCGGAGCTTCTGCTCCCCAAGCCCGGTATCGATCTGACGAAATGGGCGGTCATCGCGGTTGACCAGTTCACCTCGGAACCCGATTACTGGGACCAGGTGGCGGCGATCGCCGGCGACTCTCCGTCCACCTTCCACCTCATACTCCCGGAGATTTGCCTGGGCACCCCTGAGGAGTCGCGGCGGATCGAGTCTATCCGCTCGCACATGCGCGAGTATCTGGCGAGCGGGTGTTTCGTTGAGCAGCACAACCCCGTGCTCGTAGAGCGTATGGCGGGCGGCAGAACGCGCCACGGTGTGATGCTGGCGCTCGACCTCGAGCAGTATGACTACGAGCGCGGTGCCACCAGCCTGATTCGGGCAACCGAGGGGACAATCCTAGAGCGGATCCCGCCCCGGGTGCGAATCCGCTCCGGAGCGCCGCTGGAGATCCCACACATCCTGGTGTTGATCGACGACGCGGAGCGCACCGTGATCGAGCCGCTCGTAGCGCAGGCGGCCGGGATGCGCCGACTCTACGACTTCGAGCTGATGCTGGGCAGTGGGCATCTGCGAGGCTACGATGTCGCCTCTGAATCGCTTCAGAGGCAGATGATGGCATCGCTCGAACGGTTGGCAGAGCCTGCGAGATTCGCGTCCAGGTATGGCCTGCCTGCCGGGATGGCTCCGCTGCTGTTCGCCGTCGGCGATGGAAATCACTCGTTGGCGACCGCGAAGTCGATCTGGGAGCAGATCAAGGGTGAGGTGCCGGCCGATCACCCGGCTCGATATGCGCTGGTTGAGGTCGAGAACATCCACGACGAGGGGCTGGAATTCGAGCCCATCCTGCGGGTGGTCTTCGATCGTCCGCTCCGACCTGGCAGAGTGCCCTCATGGAATTCTTCCCCGGGCGCTGTCCGCGTGGAGGCGTGCGAGGGAAGCACGCAGATGGCGGCGTTGGTCGACGGGCAGACCGGACCAGAGCACGCGTTTGGCATCATGAACAACGGCGGATATGGCGTGGCCTACGTGGAGCAGCCACCGGCCAACCTGCCGGTTGGGACGCTGCAGGCCTTCCTTGATGACTGGGGCAAGCGCGGCGGGTACGACCGGATCGACTACGTGCACGGCGAGGATGTGGCGGAGCGACTGGGCCGCCAGCCGGGCAATGCAGGCTTTTACGTGCCGTCGATCTCCAAGAGCGAGTTCTTCAAGACGGTGATCCTCGACGGAGCCTTGCCGCGCAAGACTTTCTCGATGGGCGAGGCGCGTGACAAGCGCTTCTACTTCGAAGCCCGCCGCATCACGGAGGCATCGTGACCCTCACCGCACACCTGCCGCGGTACCCGTTAGCGTTCCTGCCGACCCCGCTGCACCCCCTCGACCGCCTTTCGGAGCACCTGGGAGGGCCGCGCCTGTGGATGAAGCGAGACGACCAGACCGGTCTGGCGGGCGGCGGGAACAAGACCCGCAAGCTCGAATTCCTGCTCGGAGACGCGCTGGCCCAGGGTGCGGAGACGCTCCTCACCACCGGAGCGGTGCAGTCAAATCACTGCCGGCAGACGGCGGCGGCGGCCGCAAAAGCCGGGCTGGCCTGCCACCTCGTGCTGGGCGGCGCCCCACCTGTCGAACCGAACGGCAACTATCTGCTGGACCGGCTGCTGGGGGCCGAGTTCCACTGGACCACCCGGGAAAACCGGCTGCCGGCTCTCGCGGCACTGGCACATGAGATGCAATCGGCCGGCGGTCGCCCCTATCCGATCACATACGGCGGTTCTGACCCCGTGGGCGCGGCGGGTTACGTGGATGCCGTGGAAGAGCTGTACGGCCAATGCAAGGAGGCCGGCGTCTGCCCCGATGCGATCGTCTTCGCCAGCAGCTCCGGCGGGACGCACGCGGGCCTCGTTGCCGGCGCCCGGCTCCTCGGCTGGAATGTAGAGCTCGCAGGCATCAGTATCGACGAACCAGAGGTGGATCTCCGGGCAAATGTAGCCCGTCTCGCTACACGAACAACCGAGCGTATCGGGAAGAAGATGCACATCGAGCCCGATGATGTCTATGCGAACGCCTCGTACCTGGGTGGCGGTTACGGTGTGATGGGTGACCTGGAGCGCGAGGCGATCGCCTTGATGGCGCGCTACGAAGGGATACTCCTGGATCCCGTCTACACCGGGCGTGCGTTCGGCGGGCTGCTCGATCTGATCCGCCGCGGGCGGTTGAAAGATGCCCGCGAGATCGTCTTCTGGCACACGGGAGGATCGGCTGCCCTGTTCGCGTATGCCGGAGAGCTGTTAGCCTGAACGGAGAGCTTTCGGTGCCGTGTCGGTGTCGATGCGAGTTGGTTCGGCTACGGGACGTACTTGCGTGAGATGCGCCGGCGCAGGACGTAGCGAATGTCGACGGGCTCGGGTTGGCATTGTCGCGGGTTGGCGGCGATGGGGATTGATCTTGCCACGGGGCGTCCTTCGTCAGGCTCAGGATGGAGTTGTTAGTTTTGGGCACCGATGGGAGTGGTCCAGTCGCAGGGGTATTGCCATGGTGCTGCCACCCGAACTGCGGGGCTCCTGCACCGAACCACTTACATCAGTGCCAGCCACTATCGACTCCATCCTGAGCCTGACGAAGGACGCCCCGTGGCCCGAAACCCCAGGCATCGGCGGCGACGGCGCCCTTACAAATGCTAGCCGCTCAGGCACGCTTGCCGGCGCCTACCGCCTCGCGAGCATCTCCCCACCATCCACGGTCAGGACTGCGCCGGTGACGTAGCTCGCCCTGGCCAGATATACCACGGCTTCGGCCACATCGTTGGGATCCCCCCAACGCTGCAACAAAGTGCCGCGCGCCGCCGCGTCGATCATCGCCTGCGAATAGTTGGGCGGAGGCAAGATCATCCCTGGCGCCAGCGCATTCACCCGCACGGCCGGAGCCAGCTCGACAGCGAGCGAGTGGGTGAGGTTGAGCAGCCCGGCCTTCGCAATCGAGTGCACCATCAGATTTGGGAAGGGGCGCCACGCCGCCAGGTCGACGATATTGATGATAGCCCCATCGCCGTGCTGCGCCAGATGGGGCGCGGCTTGCCTGGCACACAGGAAAGGGCCCTTCAGATTCGTGTCCAGGACTGCATCCCAGTCTGTGACGTCGATATCCGGCCACGGCGTGCGCCGGAAGATCGAAGCGCTGTTCACGAGGACGTCCAACCTGCCCAGCTGCGACACCACGGCGTCAACGAGCTCCGACACTTCCTCGGGCTTCGCCTGGTCCGTCTGCCCGAAATAGCAGTTGCGGCCCCGTTCCCGGACTTCCCGTGCCACCTCTTCGGCCGGTCCGGCCGACGAATGGTAGCTGAATGCCACGTCAGCGCCGGCGTCTGCCAGGGCCAACACGATGGCCCGCCCCACCCGCACCGCGCCACCCGTTACCAGGGCCACTTTTCCTGAGAGATCCATTGCCACCTCCCTCTCTGCCGGGCATCATTATAGCGCACAGGGCGTGCGTTTTCCCCGTGGCGCCGGAGGGAAGATCGCGCTCCTTGCGGGCGGTTATTTTACACAGATGTATTTGACTTTAATGCCCGCTGTGCGGTAAGATACACACTGTGAGTTTGGGGTGAACGCACGTTATTGAGGTACTGGATGATCCGAAAGCGACTGCCTGGAAGCCCGGCCGGAGCCGTGTTGAGTTACCTGCAGCGACGCGGCTGCGCAAGTGTAAAGGACCTGGAAAGCTGCCTGGGTGTGACTGCGACCGCAGTCCGCCAGCAGATCGCCAATCTGCAGGCCCAAGGTTACATCCAACAGGAGCTCGAGCGCAAGGGGCGCGGGCGGCCCAAGTATATCTACTCGCTGACATCGTCAGGCAAGTCGCTTTTTCCGCACCACTACGACGAGTTAACCCATTCGCTGTTGCGGGAAATCCTGGTATCCGATGGCCCGGACAAGGTAGTGCTGCTGCTGGCTCGGATGAGCCAGCGCCTGGCAGACGGATATTCGCAGCAGATCGACGGCCGGAAGGTCGCAGAGCGTGCGCAGGCCCTGAGCGAGCTGCTGAACGCCAAAGGCATCCTCTCGGAAATCGAAGATGCCGGCGACAGTATCGTATTCCGGGAGTACAACTGCCCCTACTACGAGCTGGCACGCGAATATCGGGCGCATCTGCGACATGGAGCAGGGGATGATCTCCCGTGTTGTCAACCAACCCGTGGCACTGGTCGCCTGCACGCTGGACGGCCACCACGGCTGCCATTTCAGGATCGAATCCGAAAAACCGGCCGGCTGAGCCGGCGCCACGAGGAGTACGCGATCGATGACGGCCGAACTGGTGATCAAGGATCTGCATGTTATCGGTGGCGATAAGCCGATTCTGCACGGCGTCAACCTGACCGTCCGCCAGGGCGAAGTGCATGCCCTGATGGGACCGAACGGCTCGGGCAAGAGCACGCTGGCATATACCATTGCCGGACACCCGCACTACAAGGTGGCGGGCGGCGACATCCTGCTGAACGGCCAGAGCGTGTCTGGCGATGGCGGCCGACGAGCGCGCCAAGGCCGGGCTGTTCCTGGCCTTCCAGTACCCCACCGCGATCCCGGGCGTGAGCATGGCGAACTTCTTGCGCCAGGCGGTGAGTGCGGTGCGTGGCTACAGCGGGCGAGCCAAGGCACCGGTGTCCGAAGGCGGCGCAGCGAAGCCGATTGGCGCCGAGCTGATGCCGATGCGAGAGTTCCGCAAGGAACTGCCGGAGAAGATGGAAAAGCTACACGTCGACCCGCTTTTGCCCGCCGCTACCTGAACGAAGGGTTCTCGGGCGGCGAGAAGAAGCGCGCCGAGATCCTGCAGATGGCCATGCTGGAGCCGAAGATCGCCGTGCTCGACGAGACCGATTCGGGCCTGGACATCGACGCGCTGCGCGTGGTGGCCGAAGGCGTGAACAGCCTGGTCGGCCCGCGATGGGCGCCCTGGTGATCACGCACTACCAGCGGTTGCTCAACTACATCAAGCCGCACTTTGTACACGTCTTCTACAACGGCCGGGTGGTACTCTCGGCGGTCCCGATCTGGCCCTGGAGCTGGAAGAGAAGGGCTACGACTGGGTTCGCGAGCAGTTCGGCGAGCCCATCGGCCAGGACAGCGGACTGACACGCACCGATGAACAGGGAGAACACGGATGGCAACAGAATCCGATCGCACAGCACTGGCCGGCATCAAGGATGAATACAAGTATGGATTCAGCCAGCCGGAAAAGTACGTCTTCAAGGCACGCAAGGGGCTGGACCACGATATCGTCGAGCAGATCAGCCAGATGAAGCGCGAGCCCGAGTGGATGCGGAAGTTCCGCCACGACGCGCTGGACATCTTCTTCTCCAAGCCGGTGCCCACCTGGGGGCCCGACCTGAGCGCCATCGACTATAACGACATCTACTATTACATCAAGCCGGCTGAATCGCAGGGCAAGAACCTGGGACGACGTGCCGGCCGACATCAAGGAAACCTTCGACAAGCTGGGCATCCCCGAGGCGGAACGCAAGTTCCTGGCCGGCGTGGGCGCGCAGTATGAGTCCGAGGCGGTCTATCACTCCCTGAAGGCAGGAGTGGGAGAAGATGGGCGTGATCTTCATGGACAGCGACTCGGGCCTGCGCGAGCACGAGGACATCTACCACGAGTACTTCGGCACGGTGATCCCGCCAACGATAACAAGTTTGCCGCGCTCAACAGCGCAGTCTGGTCAGGTGGCTCATTCGTGTACGTGCCGAAGGGCGTCCACCTGGACATCCCGCTGCAGGCGTATTTCCGCATCAACGCGCAGAGCATGGGCCAGTTCGAGCGGACGCTGATCATCGTGGATGAGGGCGCCAGCATCCACTATGTCGAGGGCTGCACCGCCCCGATCTACGCCAAGGACTCGCTGCACAGCGGGGTGATCGAGATCATCGTCAAGAAGGGCGCCCGCTGCCGCTACACGACCATCCAGAACTGGTCGACCAACGTGTACAACCTGGTGACCCAGCGCTCCCTTGTGAACGACAAGGGGCACGATGGAGTGGGTGGACTGCAACCTGGGCTCGAAGATCACCATGAAGTACCCGTCGGTGTACATGCTGGGCGAGGGCGCGCACGGCGAGATCCTGTCGATGGCCTTTGCCGGCGCCGGCCAGCACCAGGACACCGGCGGCAAGCTGATCCATGCCGCGCCGAATACCACCAGCCAGTTGATCTCGAAGTCGATCAGCAAGGGCAGCGGCCGGGCGAGCTACCGCGGCCTGCTGAAGATCGGCAAGGGCGCGCACGGCGCCAAGTCGAACGTGGTCTGCGACGCGCTGCTGCTCGACGAGCACAGCCGCTCTGACACCTACCCGTACATCGAGGTGGACGAGGACGACGTCAGCATCGGGCACGAGGCTTCGGTCAGCAAGATCGGCGAGGAGCAGCTCTTCTACCTGATGAGCCGCGGCCTGACCGAAGATGAGGCCAGCGCCATGATCGTCTCCGGCTTCATCGAGCCGATGGTCAAGGAACTGCCGATGGAATATGCCGTCGAGATGAACCGCCTGATCCAGCTTCAGATGGAAGGTTCGATCGGCTGATGGGATGACAGAAGCTGTACGCACCGATATGATTGCCACGGGCGCGGTCGAACAGCTAGCGGCCCAGAGGGGGAACCCGACTGGATGCTGGAGCTGCGGCAGAAGGCCTGGCGTTTCTTCGAAGAGATCCCGTGGCCGACCGGCAAAGAAGAGACCTGGCGCCGCACACGCCTGACCGGCTTCAACCTGGAGGATTTCGCGCTCGCTCCTGAGCCGGACGGCGATGTCCCCGCTGCCGTGAAGGCGAGCCTGGCCGAGGTGCAGAGCGTCTCGCGAGCTGGCCCTGGCCAACGGGCGCCGCATCGGCTGCAGATGCCGGCCGAGCTGGCGGCCCGCGGCGTGATCTTCACCGATCTGCACACCGCCGTGCGCGAGCACCCGGAGCTGCGTGCAGCGCTACTTCGGCACCGCGGTCGCCGCAGGACGAGAACAAGTTCGCAGCGCTGCACTACGCGCTGTGGAACGGCGGGACTTTCCTGTACGTGCCGCGCAACGTGCAGGTCGAGGCGCCGCTGCAGGCGGTCGTCTACCAGAACCAGGGCAAATTGCGCGGGTATCCACCACACGCTGGTCGTCGCCGAAGAAGGCGCCTCGGTGACGCTGGTTGAAGACTTCTTGGGCGCCGACGAGGGGATGGTGAACAGCGTGGTCGAGCTGCTGCCCGGACCCAGCAGCCAGGTGCACTATCTGCACCTGCAGAACCTGGCCGACACCGCCTGGAACTTCAGCACGCAGCGCATGTTGCTGGTGCGCGACAGCCTGCTGCGCTACCTGATCGGCTCCTGGGGCAGCCGGCTGAGCAAGAACTGGATCAACATGGAGATGAATGGGCCGGGCAGCCATGGCGAGCTGCTGGGGCTGTACTTCCCGAATGGCCGGCAGCACATCGACCATCACACGAACCAGCTTCACCGCTCGCCCAACGCCACCAGCGACCTGCTCTTCAAGGGCGCGCTGAAGGACCGGGCGCGGTCGGTGTACCAGGGCTACGTGAAGGTCTGGCCGGACGCGCAGAAGACCAACGCCTACCAGGCCAACCGGAACCTGTTGCTGAGCAAGCACGCCCGGGCCGACAGCATCCCCGGGCTGGAGATCGAAGCCAATGACGTGCGCTGCACGCACGGCGCCACGGCCAGCCAGCTGCAGGAAGAGTACGTGTTCTACCTGATGTCGCGCGGCATCGCCCGGCCGAACGCCGAACGGCTGGTCGTTCAGGGCTTCCTGGAGGAAGTGCTGGACCGCATCCCGGTCGAGGGCGTGCGGGCGAAGCTGGAGATGGAGATCGCGCGCAAGTTGGGGCTGTAGCCAGGGAGAGAGAATGGCAGAGGCAGCGATTACGCCGGCCACCGGAGAGCGAGCGCCGGCCGAGAAGGGATACGTTTCCCCGAGAAAGTGGTGACCACGGAGTGGGTCGCAGACCATCTGGACGACCCGACGGTCCGCATGATCGAATCGAACGAGGATGTGCTGCTGTACGAGCGGGGGCACATCCCGGGCGCCGTGCACATCGACTGGGTGGCCGATCTGAACGACCCGGTCGTCCGCGACTACCTGGACCGCGAGCAGTTCGAGCGTCTGATGTCGCGCACGGCATCGCCAACGACACCACGGTGGTCTTCTACGGCGACAAGAACAACTGGTGGGCGTGCTACGCCTTGTGGGTCTTCGAGTTGTTCGGGCACACTAACAGCGCCGTCATGGACGGCGGGCGGCTCAAGTGGGAACAAGAAGGCGCGCCCGATGACCCGCGAGGTGCCGCAGTACCCGCCAACCACTTATCATGCGCCGCGAGCGACGCCGACTACAAGATCCGGGCCTTCCGCGACGACGTGACTGAAGCACATCCAGGCCGGCCGCCCGCTGGTCGACGTGCGCAGTCCGGGCGAGTACAGCGGCGAGCTGTTCCACATGGAAGGCTATCCGCAGGAAGGCGCGCTGCGCACCGGGCACATCCAGGGCGCCGTCAACGTGCCGTGGGCCAAGGCTGCCAACCCGGAGACGGGACGTTCAAGACGGCAGAGCGAATTGCGGCGACTCTACGAGGCCGGACAGGGCCTGAAGCCGCATCGATAACGTGATCGCCTACTGCCGGATCGGCGAGCGGTCCAGCCATACCTGGTTCGTGCTGCAAGTACCTGCTCGGCTACCCGACGTGCGCAACTACGACGGCAGTTGGACGGAGTGGGGCAACCTGGTGGGAGCCCCGATCGAGAAATAAGGGCCTGCAGCCTGAGAGGGATGGCTGGAGTGCGCACTGTAGTGGACCGATCAAGCCAAGATTGACTTCATCCTCGAGCATTACGAGAATCCGCACCATCTACGGGGCGCTGACGGATGCGACGGTAGTGCAGAAGGGCGGCAATCCGGGCTGCGGCGACGTGGTGACCATGTATCTGAAGGTGGACGAGGACGGGCGCATCACCGACATCTCGTTTGAAGGCGAAGGTTGCACGATCAGCCAGGCCGCCGCCTCGATGGTCACCGAGATGTTCGAGGGAAGACGACTGGAAGAGGTCGAGGCGACGCCGCCGGATGCTGATCTCGATCTGCTTGGGCGCGAGATCGTCAGCCACACGGCTGAAGTGCGCCACCCTGGCGCTCAAGACGACCAAGGCAGCCGTGCGCAATTCTGCGCACACAGCAGGCCGGCTGGATCAGGCCGGCGAGAATCGAGGAGAGCAAGTGACGGAAACAAGCCTGATGCCCGCTGCAATCGCCACGACTGAGTGGGACGTAGATGCCATCCGCGCCGATTTTCCGATCCTGCAGCCGCGAGATACACGGCAAACCGCTGGTCTTCCTGGACAGCGCAGCCAGCTCGCAGAAGCCGAATCAGGTGATCGACGCTGTCGACCGACTATTACCGGACGACCAACGCCAACGTCCATCGGGGCGCTATACCGCTGAGCGAGGAGGCCACGGCGCAGTACGAGGGCGCGCGCGCCCGCATGGCAGACTTCATCGGCGCCTGCTGCCCGAAGGAAGTCATCTGGACGCGCAACGCCACCGAGGCCATCAACCTGGTGGCCTACAGCTGGGGGCGGGCGAACCTGCACCGCGGCGACCGCATCCTGCTGACCGAGATGGAGCACCATTCCAACCTCGTGCCCTGGCAGATCCTGGCCGCCGAAACGGGCGCCGAGCTGGACTTCGTGCCGTTGGCGGACGATGGCACGCTGGTGCTGGATGACCTGGACAGGCTGCTGACGCCGCGCACCAGGCTGTTCGCCTTCACGGCCATGTCCAACGTGCTCGGCACCGTCAACCCGGTCAAGGAGCTGACGGCAGCCGCGCATCAGGCCGGCGCGCTGGTGCTGGTCGACGGGGCACAGTTTGTGCCGCCATGCACCGATCGACGTGCAGGAGCTGGATATCGACTTCCTGGCCTTCAGCGGGCACAAGATGCTCGGGCCGACGGGCATCGGCGTGCTGTGGGGGCGCCGCGAGATCCTGAACGCCATGCCACCCTTCATGGGGGGCGGCGACATGATCCGCGAGGTGCACCTGCGCCACGTCACCTGGAACGAGCTGCCCTGGAAGTTCGAAGCCGGCACGCCGGCCATCGCGCAGGCGATCGGCCTGGGCGCGGCAGTGGACTACCTCGACAGGCGCTCGGCATGCGGCCATCCACACTATGTACGCAGCAACGGGCTCACGCCATACGCGGTCGAGCGATTGTCCGAAGTCGAAGGGCTGCGCATGCTCGGCCCGGCGGCCGACAAGCGCGGCGGGCTGGTGAGCTTCACGCTGGGCGACATCCACCCGCACGATATCGCCGCCATGCTGGACACGATGGGCATCGCCATGCGGGCCGGGCACCATTGCGCGCAGCCAGTCCACGAGCGCTTCGGCATTCCGGCCAGCGCCCGCGCCAGTTTCTACCTGTACAACACGCCGGCCGAAGTCGATGCGCTGGCGTGGACACGCTGAAATCGCGTGGTCGAAATCTTCGGCTGAGGCCAGGCAAAGCTGAGAGCGGATTCGTGGACCTTTATCGCGACGAGATCCTGGATCACTACAAGCACCCGCGGCATTTCGGGCATCTGGACGAGCCTTCGCCTGGTGCACCATGACACCAACCCGTTCTGCGGGGATGAGATCACGCTGGAGCTCAAGATCGAAGATGGCGTCGTGGCAGGACGTGGCCTTCACGGGTCACGGCTGCGCAATCAGCCGGGCGGCGGCCTCGATGATGTCTGATGAGATCATCGGCAAGCCGCTGACCGAGCTGCGCGGCTAGAACAAGGAAAATTGCTCGACCTGCTGGGCATCGAGGTGGGCCCGGTGCGCATGAAGTGCGCCCTGCTGCCGCTCAAGGCGCTGAAAGCGGCGGTGTGGGGCGTTCCCGTCGATGACGACACCGAAGGCCGCTAGCGGTGGCGCGGTGGCTGAAGGTGGGCCGGGCGGCACAGCTGCGTCCCGGCCAGATGGGGACGTTTGACGCAGATGGATACCCACTGCTCCTGGCGAATGTGGACGGTGAGTACTGTGCGCTCGAGGACACCTGCACGCACGACGGTGGCCCGCTCGCCGAAGGGGAGCTGGAAGGGCGCGAGATCGTCTGCCCCCGGCACGGCGCTCGCTTTGATGCCTGCACCGGCGCCGTGTTGAAGCTGCCGGCATTCGAGCCGGTTCCGGCATTTCCGGTGCGTGTTGAAGATGGTGATATTTTGGTGGAGGTGGACTGGTGAGCCGACTGCCGACTGTGGATGAAGTACGCGAGATAATCAGAGCCAACGTCTCCGACCCTGAGATCGGGATCAACATCGTCGACCTCGGTCTCGTCTACAACGTGGACGTCCAGGAAAGCGACAGCGTGAAAAGCGCGGAGATCGAGATGACGCTGACCAGCCCGGCATGCCCCGTTGGCCCGCAGTTGATCTCGGGCGTGCAGACGCATATCCACGAAGCGTTTCCGGTGTTGGACGAGATCAACGTTCACGTCGTATGGAACCCTCTGTGGAGCCCCGATATGATGAGCGAGGAAGCGCGGGACCAGCTCGGGTTCTTCTAGCGAGGATTATTCGATGGATCGTCTCTTCCTGGGGACACAAGGCTGGAGCTACAGCGCCTGGGTTGGGCCATTCTACCCGCCGGGGACTTCCTCAAGTCGATACCTCGAGGAGTACAGCAAGCACTTCTCTACCGTCGAGATGGATACCACGTTCTACGCTACGCCGCGCCTCTCCACGGTCTCAGGCTGGCGTGACCGTTCGCCCGAAGGCTTCGTCTTCGCAGCCAAATTCCCGCAAGCCATCACACATGAGGGGCCCTTGACGGAGGTGGGAGAGCAGGCGGCCAACTTCCTGCAGACGATGTCTGAGCTTGGACCCAAGCTTGGACCGCTGTTGATGCAAATGCCCCCATCGTTCACGGCCGACGAATTCCCCGCGCTCGAAACGTTCCTATGTGCCCTGCCCACGGGGATCCGTTATGCGCTGGAGGTCCGGCACCGCTCCTGGCTGGGCGAGGACACGCGCGCGAAGCTGCTCCGCTTGCTCGAGCAACAGGGGGTAGCGCTCTGCCTGGTGCAGCACAGCTACATGCCCAAGCTCGACCAGGTGACCGCTCCGTTCGTGTACGTACGCTGGCTCGGCCGGCGAGAGGACATCCCGGACGACGACTACAGCAAGATCCGGATCGATCGCGAGCGCCAGCTCGACACGTGGTCGGAGCAGATCCGCAATTACCTCGACCGCGGCCTGATTGTCTACGGTTACTTCAACAACCACTATCAGGGGCACTCGCCGGCGAGCGTGCGGTCGCTGCAAGCGCGTCTGTTCGGCGATGATGCGGACCCCGCATCAAATCAGAGCTGACAGCCTCCACCACGGCAGTTCTGCGAGCAGCACGACCGCGAGCGTAGTGAATATGCGTGGGGATCCGGCAACCGCTCGTCCCTCCTCTTATCACATCCTACCACCACGGACCATGCACCGGCTCGCATTTGCCGATCTCACCCCGTATCACCACTCTGCACCTCTTACCGTGGACCAGCTCGCACTCACCGATCTCACCCCTCGTCACCGTTCACCGCCGTAGCCGCAAGGCAGCCGGCGTCAACCTGAAACAGGGCGCGGCCGAGGCTTGCTCACCTGCACGTGTGCAGCTTTGCCGTCGCATCTCCACGACACGCTGCCGCCACAGGAGATGTATGGGTCAGCACTCGGCGGAGACGTCGCTGGCGGCCACCAAGGGAGCTGTAGGGGTTGGCACTCGGCGGAGATGTCGCTGGCGGCCACCAAGGGAGCTGTAGGGGCTAAGCACTCGCCGCGAATGTGTCGCTTATCGAGACCACTTGTGCGAGTGCTTCGCCCCGGGCCGCGTGACCACACCCCTCTGGGTTGCCCCGTCCCGCGGACCCGCGAATCCCTGCCGCCGCGGGACGCCACCAATGCAGGTTGGCGGGTGGTGGGGCATTCTTAACGCCAAGACGCAAAGACGCAAAGGCTTTGTCTGGTCGCGCGGTGGTCGGCGAGGATGCGGCCGGTCCGGTTCAGGAGCGCCTCACGCTCATGGGTGGGCTAACTACTCCATGCTGACGAGCCGTAGGCCGTGTCGACATACCTACACCGTGCCGGTGTAGGCACGGTGCTTGCACCTGTCACTGCAAGTGCAGGTGAGCACGCCCGTGGCCAGCGCGGCTCCCTTCAATGCGAGTTGGGTGGGCAACGCTCGTACTTCGACAGGCTGAGTCTGGAGTAGCTGGGGGTAGACAGCTGTGAGAATGGTACTCGACAGGAACCCCGTGGGGGTGTGCCACAGACTCCCAGGGCCCCGGGTCGGAACCGCTCGCATCAATGCCGAAAACCATCAACTCCCATCCTGAGGCTCTCGAAGGACGCCCGTGGCAGCGCGTCTACCTTCAACGGGAAATTGCCGGCAGCGCCCCGTCCTTCGAGACGGCCTGCGGCTCGCCAGGATGGCTACGTTAGTTATTGGCGCCGGAGCGAATGCTTCTATCCAGGGTAGTGATGGAACGCGACACCCAACTGCGGGACTCCGGGACAGCACCACTCGCATTGGTGGTAACCCCTAACGCAGCCATCCTGGCGAGCCGCAGGCCGTCTCTAAGGACGCCCCGTCCACAACACCCAATTCGCAGCGACGGGGTCCTGCAGTGCCTGCGTCCCGCGGGGTGGGGATTTGCAGGGCAGCGGGAACGGGCGACCCAGAGGGGTGCGGTCACGCAGCCCGGGGCGAAGCACTCGCTCAAGTGGCCTCGTCAGCGCACATCTCCAGCGAGTGCTTAGCCCCTACAGCTCCTTGGGTGACCCCCAGCGAGATGGCCGGCGAGTGCTTGACGGTAATGAACACATTGATGCGGGCCGAAGCCCGGAATGCCCCAAACGTTCGCCGGCAGGCACCATTTTGAACGCCTGCAGGCGGGAATCCACCAGGTTTTGCCCCCTCAACAGGTCTATGCGAACCGTTTCGCGCCGCTTTCCACAGCTTCGATGACTCGGTCATCTTTTATATGACCGTGGGTCAAGTTTTTCAAAATGCCGCGGTCATGTATCGACACTTAGCCGGTCAACTTTTCTGGTTTGTTGATAACGCCTGTTGAATTGCCGCTGCTGAGGCGCCGGTTGTGGGATAGTCATCGACCGGAACTGCCCTCGAGGCTGCCTGGAGCTGGCGACGGCGAGCCGGCACGCGCGTCCAGGCCGCCTGGCGGCGGGCCGGCTCCCGATCCGCAGCCCGCGCGCGCATCGCTTTGGCCGCCAATCGGTTCGCGTGTATCATGGCGTCGTACGTTTTACGTGCTCCCTGGCACAGAAGCGGATCCGCAGAGAAACCGGCAGCCGCACACGCCCGTACCCGACGGGCCGGCACGCGATCCTGCTGCTATCACGAAGCTGTGCCCGATCGAGCCTGGCCGTCGCCGGTGGCCAGATGGAACGTGGCCTGCGCCGCCCTGGATCACGAGAACCCGAGGCGAGCTGGCGGCCACGATCGCGGACATGCGACTGTTCACGATGGTGAACAGTCTCTGCCCAATATTTTGGGTGTTCATCGGGCCGTCCCATCGTGAACAGTGCCGGTGCGTGCGCTCTTTAGCGCCGCTGACCTATCGCCGGGCCAATCCGGCCCACTACACGCCGCTACACCGGAGGATGACTATGGAGAGGCATTGGAGCTCGTACTGTGCCATGAGTATCGTACAGTTCATGGCATTCCCGGAGCTTGCAGCAGGCGATGGACCCGCCGCGGACCGAGTCGCGCGTATCGCCGCGGACGACTTCTTCGACGCCGTCGAGGTTGGATGGGTCAACAACCCGATGGCGCGGCAGGCGGTACGCAACGTCGCCGAGTCGGGGCGGCTCGCCGTGGGTTTCGGCGCTCACCCGGCCATCCTGTCGCAGAAGCTCGACGTCAACAGCGTGGACGAGCCGACCCGGCAGCACGCCGTGGCAGAGCTGAAGGGGCTCATGCATCAGGCCTGCGAGATGGGCGCCGCACGGTTTGTGATGCTCAGCGGCCCGTATCCCGGCCCCGAGCGAGAGGCGCAGGCGCGGGACGCGCTGCTCCGTTCCCTCCTCGAACTGTGCGGCTACGGGCGCGGGCTTGGGCTGGGAGTGACGCTGGAGACGTTCGACCGGGCGATCGACAAGAAGTGCCTGGTGGGCCCCGCTGAGGAAGCGGCGGCGATCTCGGCAGCCGTGCGCGAGACCTATCCCGACTTCGGCCTGCTGTACGACCTCAGCCACATGCCGCTGCTCAAGGAGACCCCTGCTGCCATGGCAATCCTGGGCGATCACCTCGTCCACGTTCACGTCGGGAACTGCGTCCTGGTCGACGGGCGTCCTGCCTACGGCGACAAGCACCCTGGATTCGGTTTCCAGGGTGGAGTGAATGGCGTACAGGAGCTGGCAGAATTCATTCGCGGCATGTTCGCAGCCGGCTATTTGGGCGAGGGTAAGTGGCCGCGCCCGTGGGTTGGATTCGAGGTGAAGCCGCAGGCGCCGGGCGAGACGTCGGAGCTGACCATAGCAAACGCGAAGCGCACGTGGCGCCAGGCATGGGCGCTGGCCTAGGGGAAACAGGGTTCGTCGCAGATCGAGGAGCAACCCACGCGAGGAGGGAGCAACAATGCAGGTTACTCAAGAGACGGGAGCACACGACCGCCCGCACCTGGAATCGCACTTTGCCTTCTGGGACAAGACACGCGACATCATCGACCAGCTGATCGACTTGCTGATGAACTACCGGCAGAGCGGGCACCCAGGTGGCTCGCGTTCCAAGGTGCCGGCGTTTGTCGCCACCACGCTGGGCGGCGTGATGCGCTGGGATGTCCGCCACCCTGAGAAGCCGTTCGCCGACCGTTTCGTGCTGGGCGGCGGCCATGCCATCCCGCTCGTCTATTCGGCGCTGGCGGTGTTCAACGAGGCTTTGCGCTGCAAGTGGGAGCAGACCGGCGACCGTCGCTACCTGGTTGCCGATGCAGCGACGCGCGCCCTCTATTGGGACGATCTGCTGGGGTTCCGTCGCCATGGCGGCCTGCCCGGGCACGCCGAGATGAGCGGCAAGAGCCTGTTTCTGAAGTTCAACACCGGCCCGTCAGGTCACGGAGCACCGGCGGCCGCCGGTCAAGCGCTGGCGCTCAAGCTTGCCGGTGCAGGCGGGTCGCGGTCTTTGTATTCGAGGGCGAGGGCGGGCTGACGCCGGGCGTGGTGCACGAGACGATGAACTCCGCCTGGGGATTGGCGCTGGACAACCTCTACTTCGTGGTCGACTGGAACGATTTCGGGATCGACGAGCACCCCGTCAGCGCATCGGTGTACGGCACACCCGCCGATTGGTTTGGGGCGCAAGGATGGCGCGTGTTCGGAACCGAGCAAGGGGAACAGTGGGCGGCCATCTCGTCGACCCTCTGGCAGATGGTGTCGGAGCCCAACGGAGAGCGCGCCCTCGGTGGCGTGGCTGAAGACGCGCAAGGGGCGCGGCTACCTGAAGTACGATTACGCTTCACACGGGGCGCCCCACAAGCCGAATTCGGACACTTTCTGGGAGACCAAGCGGCCATTTGCCGACAAGTACGGCGCCCAGTTCACCAACTTCGGCGGTCCGATGCCCAACGGTCCCGAGGCCATCAAGCAGGAGTTCGCCGCCAACCTGCGGGCCGTTATGCAGGTGCTCCTGGCTGACCAGCCACTCGTGGACTACCTGGCCGACCGCCTGGTGGAGTTGGGCGACAGCGTCCCGGACGATGTCCCCGGGTACCGGCTGCGCTCGCCGGCTGCGGCACGCCAGAAGAACCCCTACGACGATCCTCGCCTGTACGACTTCGCGAACTATCCGGCCGATCTTTACGTCAAGCCGGGCACCAGCGTGGCGAACCGGGCAGCGCTGGCGAAATGGGGCGCGTGGGCGAATGCCTTCGGCGCGACTGAGTACGGGCGCCCGCTCTTCATCGCGGCGTCGGCCGACCTGGCCGAGTCGACGAACATCAGCGGCTTCGGAAAGCCTTACGGCGACTTCGCCGGCTACGGATGGTACGAGCGATTCGGCAGCGCCGAGGGCGTGCTGCTGCCCCAGGAAATCACCGAATTGGCCAACAGCTGGCATCCTTGCCGGGCTGGCCACGGTGAACTTCTCGCAGCGACCCCAAGAGGAATTCGAGGGATTCTGGGGCGCATGCTCCACGTATGGCTCTTCTCAGCTACCTGAAGTACGGGCTGATGCGCCTCTTCAGCCAACTGACGCAGGACTGCCCCTGGAAGACCGGCAAGTTGTTGTACGTAGCGGCGCACTCGGGCCCGGAGACGGCGGAGGACAGCCGTACCCACTTCGGCATCTTCTCACCGGGCGTGACGCAGCTCTTCCCCGAAGGGCAGATCATCAACATCCATCCATGGGAGTACAACGAGGTGCCGGTGCTGCTCGCAGCCGCACTCGGGCAGCCGGCGCCGCTCGTGGCGCTGCACCTCACCCGCCCGCCGATCACGATCCCCGACCGTGCGGCGCTGGGCATCCCGTCGCACTTCGACGCCGCGCGCGGCGCTTATGTCGTGCGCGAGCTTCCGCCGCGGCGAGCCGCGGTGCGGCACCGTGATCGTGCAAGGCACCAGCGCGATGGTCAGCATGACCCGCATTCTCCGCCGGCTGGATGAGGAGAGGCTGAACATCAAAGTCGTGTACGCCGCCAGCCCCGAGTTGTTCGCGCATCCAACCCGCTGCATACCGCGAGAGCGTCATCGGTCCCGCGGACCGCGCCGACTCCACCGTGATCACTACGCAGGCGCGTGTCGCTCATGCGCGACTGGTTGTTCAACTCGCTCAGCGAGGAATACGCGCTTTCGTCGGACTGGGACAATCGCTGGCGCACGGGCGGCACGGTGGAAGAAGTGATCGACGAAGCGCGCCTGTCGCCCGAATGGGTACTGCGCGGGCATTCGTCGCTTCGTGGGCGAGCGCCCCCAGCGGCTCGCGCGTCTGCAGGCCCAGCTCGACGGGGCACGCGCGTAACGGATAACTCTTCTTGCGCGGGTGCAGGCGACACGTGCCGCACCCGCGCGTTGCTTTGACACTCCCCATTGCCACGGCTAGAATAGCTGCTATGCGCCGGACGCGTGCGAGTCACTCGTCCCGGCGCCGCGCGTTCCTTTGCCCACAGTCCGAGGAGGCTGGTCACTTCATGAACTTGCATGACATTACGCGTTGGTATGATTTCAAGGGGAAGACGTTTGTGGTCACCGGCGGCGCCGGTTTCATCGGCGGCGAGATCGCCTGCGCCCTGTGCGGCTGCGGGGCGAACGTGGCCATCCTCGACCGGGACCCGGTGCTCGCCGAACGGGTCGTCAACCGAGTCGCCGGCGGGCCGGGTCAGGCAGCAATCGTCTTTGCCGACGTTCTGAACAAGGAGACGCTGGTCCAGGCGGAAGAACGCATCGAGCGCGAATTTGGCCCCGTGTACGCCCTCATCAACGGCGCCGGCGGCAACAAGCCGCAGGCCACGACGAGCAAAGACCTGTCATTCTTCGACCTGCCGGAAGACGCGCTCCGGTTCGTATTTGACCTCAACATCATCGGGACGGTCTTGCCCAGCCAGGTATTCGGGCGCCGGATGGCCGAGCGGCAGGGCGGAATCATCCTCAATGTCTCCTCGATGAATGCGTTCCGCCCGCTCACGCGCGTCCTCGCCTATTCCGCAGCGAAAGCGGGCGTAAGCAACTTCACCCAGTGGCTGGCCGTGCACATGGCGCAGGAGTACTCGCCGGAGATCCGGGTGAATGCCATCGCTCCCGGTTTCCTGCTCACCGATCAGAATCGCTTCCTGCTGACAAATCAAGCGACCGGCGAGCTGACGCCGCGCGGCCAGAGCATCATCAATCATACGCCTTCAGGTCGCTTTCTGACGCCCGAGGATCTGCTGGGCACGGTGCTGTGGCTGCTGTCCCCCGCCTCGGCATCCGTCACGGGCATCGTTGTGCCGGTGGACGGCGGCTTCTCGGCATTCAGCGGCGTCTGAGGGCGCGGGGCGCGGTTCGCCGCACGTGGTACACGAAGGAGGTCTGGCATGGTTGCCGGCATTGGCAGTACTACAGGATATCTGACGGAGGAGGACGTTCGCTCCGTCATGGCGAAGGCGCTTGCCCAGATCGACGTCGCCGGAAAGCGATTGCTGATCATCATCCCGGATTCGACCCGCACCGCGCCGATTCCGATGTTCTTTCGACTGTTCCACGATGCGCTGATAGCCAATGGCGCCCACGGGAGGCGCGCTTCGAAGCTGGACTACCTGATCGCCCTGGGTACCCATCCGCCGATGAGCGAAGAGGCGATCAACCGGCTGGTAGGCGTGACGCCCGAGGAGCGCGTTGGACGGTATGCCGGCGTGCGCGTGTTCAACCACTGTTGGGACGAGCCAGAAGCGTTGACGACGATTGGCGCCATCTCGGCAGCCGAAATCGGCGAGCTTTCAGGCGGACTGATGGCCGAAGAAGTACCGGTCACCTTGAACAAGCTGATCTTC
Organism: uncultured Chloroflexia bacterium; assembly: GCA_963783655.1. GTDB lineage: Bacteria > Chloroflexota > Anaerolineae > CG2-30-64-16 > CG2-30-64-16 > CAWAOA01. The sequence goes on along the minus strand of CAWAOA010000007.1, from coordinate 163,880 downwards.
GACTACGATCTGCTGATCGTCTGCGGACCCACCTTCCCGCACGAAGTAGTCGGCTTCTCGGGCGGCAACAAGTACTTCTTCCCCGGGATCAGCGGCGCCGAGGTGATCAACTTCACGCACTGGTTGGGAGCGGTGATCACGAGCTACGAGGTGATCGGGACACGCTACACCCCGGTGCGTGCGGTAATCGACAGGGCCGCCACCATGATCCCGACGCCGCGTTTCTGCTTCAGCATGGTGGTCGGCGAAAAGGGACTGTCTGGCCTGTACGCCGGGTCACCGGAAGAGGCATACCAGGCGGCGGTAGACCTCTCCAGCGAGCTGCACATCCAGTGGGTCGATGCGCCCTACAAGCAGGTGCTTTCCGTGATGCCGCACCTGTACGACGACATCTGGACGGGAGCGAAGGGGATGTACAAGATGGAGCCCGCTATCGCCGACGGCGGCGAGGTCATCATCTACGCCCCACACATCACGGAGATCTCGTACGTGCACGGCAAGGTGCTGGACCAGATCGGATACCACTGCCGCGATTACTTCCTGAAGCAGATGGACCGCTTCGCCTGGGTGCCGCGCGGCGTCCTGGCTCACTCCACGCATCTGCGCGGGATGGGGACGTACGATGCCGCCACCGGTGAGGAGAAGCTGCGCATCACGGTCACGCTCGCGACCGGCATCCCGCGTGAGCGGGTTGAGGCCCTGAACCTCAAGTACATGGACCCCGCTTCGATAGACCCGGAATCATTCGCGAACCGCGAAGACGAGGGCGTGCTTCTGGTACGCAAAGCCGGCGAAAAGCTGTTCAGAGTGCGGGACGGAAGCTCAGCGGCATAGCGCTGCCAGCCAGCGAACGGGAGAGTGATACGGTGATCAACAGCAAGGCGCTGGAGAGGCGGCATGCCGAGACGCTGCCGCAGGGGAAGACGGTTTCGTACTGCCGGTGCTGGCAATCGGCCAAACACCCGTACTGTGACGGCACCCACCATCAGGTGAACCGGGAAACCGGCGACAACGTCGGACCGGTTGCGATCACTGCCGGGCCGCCGGAGGCGGAGCTCGAGGTTGCCGAGGGGGGCCTAACGGTCCCGGCCTGATCGCCCACGGGGCTCAACCGGCACCAGATACGGCGAAGGTCCGCGCGAGACGCGCGGACCTTCGCATTTTTCGAACTGTCCGCCCGTCATCGCCAAACAAGTGGTGCGATACGGTGAATTATCGCTGTGCTGCCGGGTTGCGCTGGTACAAACCAAACACGTTGTTCTCCGTGTCCTGGCACACAGCAAACCACCCGAAGCCGCCGGCATCTTGCCGCGGCATCAGGATCTTCCCCCCGAGTTCCTGTACCTTCCGTTCGGCATCTTCCACGGAGCTCACACCAAAATACGCAACCGGCTGCGACGTTCCCTCGGAACGCCGGTAGAGGGCAATCCCCGCCGCATCCGGCTTCGCCTGGGTATCGAGCATGAGGTAGTCTGGGACGCTGGGCTCGTACGCTTCAAGCTGCCATCCAAAGAGATCCTTGTAGAATTTCCGCGCCCGCTCCACATCGTCCGCCGGGATCTCGAAGTGCACCAAGAGGTGATCTAGCATTGCGCATCTCCTGTTTCTGAGCTGGCACATATAGAACTTGTGTTTCATTTGTACCAGCTCTGAATAAGGAAGTCAAGACATTTGTGAGCAGCCACGGCGCCGGCCTGTGCCAGTGCCGCCGTGGTCCGGAGTGCCCACGGTTGCCCGCCACGTGCCCGCTATGGCGTTCCGGGGGGAATTCGCCTACACTGCGATCAACATGAAGAAGATCAATTTGCAGCAGAAGTTCAGCCTGGTGCACCAGCCGTGGAAGCCGAAAATCGTGGCCGAGCTCAACGGGCAGTACGTCAAGCTCGTCAAGATGCGCGGAGAGTTCGTGTGGCACCGGCACGAGGCCGAAGACGAGCTTTTCCTGGTTGTGCGCGGGACGCTGACCGTCGACTTCCGGGACGGTCCCATATCGCTCAAACCCGGGGAGATGATCGTGGTGCCGGCCGGGATCGAGCACCGGCCGGTCGCAGACGAGGATGCCGAAGTGCTTCTGTTCGAGGCGAAGTCCACGCTGAACACGGGGAACGTTCGAGACGCGCGAACGGAATCGGATCTGGAGTGGATCTGAGCGACGTTGAAGCAAGCGGAGCGAGGTGCGGGGCGCGGATTGGGTTGGGTTGTGAACGGAGCGCGCGAACACGCAGCTCGCACCGCTGGGAGTCCGGTCGCCGGCGGGCGTGCTCACATGCAGCGCGCCTGCGGAGCAAGTACCGGTGAGCACGGTGTTGCCGGCGTGGGTGCCTTCGATGCAGGTTGGCCGGCAATTGCCCCGTCCTCACCTGCACTGCGCACGGATGCGAGGTGGATGGGCAGCGGGGCGTCCTCACCTGCACTGCGCCTGCGCATCGCAGGCGCAGTGCAGGTGAGGACGCCCCGTTGCACATCCAATCCGCATCGACGCCAACCGTGCGGGGTCCCTGATCAGTGCCTCCCGCATCGTTGGTAACCCCTAACAACTCCAGCCTCAGCCAGAACAAGGACGCCGGTTAACCAGCCGATTCGCATCACAGGCGACCGTGCTGCCCCGGGTACAGCGCCCGCACCGCGTCCCGGCAATAGTTCGGCAGTGCAGCCAGCGGGGCGGGTGACCCGCCCCCTACGTCCGGCCTGGCCCAAGAATGCGCCCGACGCCCCGGCCAAGCGCACCGAGCACAAGCCTTTGCGTCCCCGTGCCTTTGCGTCTTTGCGCCTTTGCGTTGAGAGTGCTGCGTTGCCGGCCAACCCGCAGCAAACGCCGCGGGCCGCGCGATTCGGGTCCCGGGAGCGCGGTATTGCGCGGGTGTGGGCACGGGTAAAGCACTCGCTGTTCTGAAGCTGTGCAAGTTACATCTCCGGCGAGTGCTTTACGGCTACGATCGTGCATGGGACAGTTACATCTGCCGGCGAGTGCTTTTCGCCCTTGAGATGAAAGCCTGCAAGGGTTACGGCTACGATTTCTATGGAACAGTCGACAGGCGCCGGCGAGGGCTTTGACGGCCACGGTTCGTATGGGGCAATCGTGTCTCCGGCGAGTCGAAAAGCTCTCGACGCGGGTCCTGCAGGCTTCGACAAGGCACATGAGAACCATCCTACTACACGAAGAGGGTCCGGACGTGCCTTGCCGGACCCTCTTCGTGATAGTATTCAGGTCCCAACCGCCTCTTTTTGGGGCCGCTGCGGGGGATCGATCGGCGTCAGGCGACCAGGCTGCTCCGGATCGCGGCGACGGCAAGCTGAACCGATTCTGGTGTGATGTGGTAATTCGTCACGAGACGAATGCGACGAGGCGCCACCGCGTAGATGCGGACGTCACGCGCAGCCACCCGCTCCGCCAGCTGGCGAGCATCAAGTTCGGGGGCCGTTACACGGAAGAAGACCATGTTCGTGCGGCACGGCAGCGGCTCCACCTCGATCCCCTGCACTCCCGCGAGCCCATCCGCAAGCTCTGCAGCCCGGGCGTGGTCGTCGACCAGCCGGTCGACCATCTGCTCGAGCGCCACAATTCCCGCAGCCGCAAGTACGCCCGCCTGCCGCATCCCGCCGCCCACGACCTTGCGCGCCCGGCGAGCCTCCGCGATGAATTCGTGGCTCCCGACCACGACTGAGCCGACCGGGGCGCCCAGGGCTTTGCTCAGGCAGAACGTTGCAGAGTCGCAATCGGCGACGAGCTCGCGCGCTTCGACCCCGAGCGCTGCCGCTGCATTGAAGAGCCGCGCCCCGTCCAGGTGGATTCGCAGCGAATGACTACGCGGCAAGCTTCCCCAGCGCCCTCATATACTCCACCGTCAAGGGAACGCCGCCGCAGCGATTCTGCGTGTTCTCGACAGTGATCAACCGGGTGCGCGGGAAGTGGACGTTATCGGTGCGAATGGCGGCCTCAACCTCCGCGAGATCGAGCGTGCCATCTTCCAGGTTTCGCACAACGCGTGGATTGATGCCACCCAGCGCGGCGAGCCCGCCCTGCTCGTAAATGTAGCAGTGCGCCTGATCTCCGAGGATCACCTCGTCGCCGCGCCCACAGTGCGCCAACAGGCTCACCAGGTTGCCCATCGTCCCCGATGCGACGAACAGGCCCGCCTCCTTGCCCAGCATCGACGCGGCGAGCGCCTCCAGGCGATTGATCGTTGGATCCTCGCCGAACACGTCGTCCCCAAGCTCCGCGTGCGCCATCGCGTCTCGCATGGCCGGCGTCGGCAACGTGATTGTGTCGCTGAGCAGGTCAACCCTATACTTCGCCATCGATTCCCTCCATCCGGTCTGTCTGACGCCGAATTATAGCACCCTCGCGCCGGGGCAGGAACTCCAGCAGTGGGCGCGCCCCAAAAGACAGCGCCGCACGAGCCTGTGCGGCGCCGGAAGAGAACATGAGCCGGGAGACGTCTCAGTACTTGCGGACGACCGACCGGTAGGCGCTCGGCTGGCGGCACTGGAGCATCTGTACCTCCTCGCGCACCCGGCGGACCTCGTCCAGATCGATGGTGGCGACTGCGTATCCCTCGACGGCGTCTTCGATGGCCGTGAACTGCTGGCCGCTGCGGTCCCACCACACGCGACTCGCCGCCGTAGACGTAGCTTGGTTCCTCGCCCACGCGATTGGCGGCGGCCACGAAGGCAGCGTTTTCGCAGGCACGCGCCACGCTGTAGGCTCGCCACTCTTCCATGTGCGTGGCTTCCCATGCGGCGCACACGGCGATGAGCTCCGCACCGTCGAGCGTCAGGCTGCGCGCCACTTCGGGGAACGCCAGATCCCAGCCGATCATCAGTCCCAGCCGGCCGAACTCGGTGTCGAAGACCGGAAGCCGGAATCCCGGGCGGAACGCGAGCCGCTCCTCACCACGGAGGTGCAGCTTTCGGTAATCGCCGATCAGCTCTCCATCCGGACCGAGCAACACCACTGCGTTATACAGGATGCTCTCGACCTTCTCCTTGACGGGCAGCCCGAACGCAATATGAACGTTGAACTCAGCAGCCTTGCCCGCCAGGAAGGAGGTCGCGTGGCCCCCCACTCGCTCTGCCAACCGGGTGAAGTTGATCCCGCATTCCCAGCCCGACAACGCCAGCTCGGGAAAGACGATCAAATTGGTGGGCTGCTCGCCACAAATGCGTTGGACGACGGCCGCCATCCGGCGCAGGTTCTCCTCATTGTCGTTCAGGACCGGCGCAGTCTGCGCCAGCGCCACTGTCACTTCTCTCATGCGTCCTCATCTCCATTGCGCCTGTCGCCCGTCTGCCCCGCTTGCGACCACAGCGCCTCGATCTCAACCCAGTCAAGGCCGCGCCATCCGAAGAGCCTGAGGTTGACGTGCTCGCTCTCGTCGAACCGGACCCCTTCGTCCTCCAACAGCTGGCGTTGGAGTTGGGGGGTAACGTCAATGCGTGAAATACTGATTCGTCCGGCATGGTTGATGACTCGCTGCCACGGTACCAGCCTCGTCTGATCGCCGTGTAGCGACGCCAACGCCCATCCGACAGTGCGCGCTGCCCGGGGATGCCCGAGCAACGCGGCGATCTGCCCGTAAGTGGCGACCTTTCCCTTCGGGATCTGTCGGACGAGCAGATAAACCCGCTCAAAGAAGCTAGGCTCCATGCCCCTGGCCCTGCCCACCCCCGTGCATCTCCATCGACCGAGGACTGCTGCCGGCGAGCTCCTGCTGCATCCAGAAATCGCCGGCGGCCGCCGCCGGGGCGTACCCGACTACCACGACTACCTTCGTGGCCGGACCGACGGCGCGTAACCGGTCGATCGCCACACGCACGCTGCGGCTGAGCAGGTCGCCCGGCATCGCCGGGCGTAACTGCGGCGACTGCGCAGCAGCTCGGACCGGTTCCGCAGCGTAGCGGAGCTCCAGCACACCGGCGCCGTCGGTACTGAGCTCGGGCTGTCCCCAGAAGAGCTGGACGGGTTCCGGTCCGGGATTGAAGGCCTGCCACTGCACCTGCAGCCCGTCGGTCGCCAGGATCGCCTGTTGAACGGAAACCTGTACCCCTGCCGGGCGCCCGCCCGGCGCCGGTCGAGATTCTGGCTCTGTCGCCAAGCCGGGATCGCCGGTAAGGACCGGCCGTCTGGCCTGGGATGACCGGCGCACCAGCATCAGAATCACGAGGCCGAGCACGACCAGGGCCGCCAGACCGGCTGCCCCGCACAAGGCCGGTCGCTGAATCGTCACGATACCCACCTTTCTGATTCGGCCTATTAGAACATACTTTCGTATTGTACTACTTTCGCCTGGTTTCGGCAACAACAAATGCCACCTTTGCGTTGACATGGCACGGGCACGATGCTATTCTCCGCCGGCCGGTCCGAAAGTCCTTATCGCATTGTCCATGAAGCGGCATCAGTAAAGCCGGGCAACGTATGCAAGGATGCCTGATATTTGCTGCGACGGCGCGCGGAGCGGATGCGCCGGGCACCACGCTGGGAGGGTGAACCTTGAGCAAAGCGGGAGCGGCCAGAGGAGCCGGGGTGGCGTTGGGAGCGCTGGCCGGCATCGCGGTGGGAATCGCCTTATGGAGCGCGCTGCTCGACGTCGAGGTCCGCAGGCACTCTCCCGGGCTGTGGACCGTGCGCGCGCACCGGATCGTGGTGTGTGGGCTTGACTATAACGGACCCGCCGCACAGCGCCCGAGTGGAACGATCTGGCTGAGTTGCGATAGCGAGGCGCAGAGCTGGCAGTTGTGGCCGCCGCGCTGAGCTCAGCGTTCCACCCAGTCTGAGAGGATTCGCAGCTCCGTCGAGGGGTGGGAAGGGTCATTGGTGCGCAGCTCGATGCGGAAGTCGTGCGGCCCTCCCATTCCCGTGTGCATGGTGAAGTTGACCCTCAGAACGGTCTCTTGCCCCGGCCCAATTGTCGTCGAACCGACGACAGCGCGAGGCGGTCAGCAGCCGTCTACCACTTCCACACGCGGTACTTCCAGAATCTGCAGCGGCTGATCCCCGGTGTTGCGCAGCGTGAATGCGGCGCGAACGGGCTGCTCGACCCGCACGCGCCCAAAATCCAGGGTTGCCGGGTCGGCCACGAGCCGCGGACCCAAAGGGGACGGCACTGCGCTCCGGCTGCGTGACACCGCCGCCGCGAAGATCCCGAGCAGGATCAGCGTCAGGACGCCCACCAGCACCACCGGGGAAATACGCGAATTCGCGGAAGCCGGTTCCGCCGGGCCGGTCCCCGGTTTTCTGTTATCCATCAGCTTGCTCCCAACACCACCGCTGCCACCGGCAGCTCTGCGAGATGCGCAGGTCGAACCGCGTCTCTGGGATCCTGCTGCGTTCGCGGCAGATCGCAACAACTGGATAGTGCTTTACGCTCTTTTGTAACTTTCTGCGCTTATTATATATCATAAGCTATAGTATTGCAGCAGACTCCTGACCCGCCGAAGGCGGGACGAGCTGTGTGCGCTCGCGGGAGCACGAATTATGGAGGACTTATGGAAGGTACCCGTGTGGCACGAAGAGGGAACATCCAGTTCACCGATCCCCCCTTCATCACGTCGATCCTTGGGAACACCCGCTGGTCCTGGTTGTGGCTCATCGTACGGCTGTACGTGGGCTACAGCTGGCTCGAGTCGGGCCTGGGAAAAATAAGCAATCCGGCGTGGACGCAGACTGGAACGGCGCTGAGGGGCTTCTGGGAGCGGGCGGTGGCGGTCCCGCCGGCGCCGGCCCGGCCGGCCATTTCGTTCGACTGGTATAGGACGTTTCTCGAATCGCTGCTGAACGGCGGACATTATGTCTGGTTCTCAAAGGTGATCGTCGCCGGTGAGCTCCTCATCGGCATCGCGCTGATCCTTGGCTTCTTCACCGGTATAGCAGCCTTCTTTGGCGGCTTCATGAACTGGAACTTCATGATGGCCGGAACGGCCAGCGTGAACCCGGTCCTCTTCACGCTCTCGATCTTCGTGATCCTGGCGTGGAAGATCGCAGGCTGGATCGGCCTCGACCGGTTCTTGCTTCCGGCACTCGGGACTCCCTGGCGCCCCGGTCACCTGTTCCGCAAGGGGGACGAGGTGGAGATCCACCAGGATAAGATACACGTCGAGGAAGCGCGGCGCGGAGAGGTCCAATCCGGAGAACACGAGATCTAACCTCGCGGGTAGCGCAGCGCGCAATGTACAGGAGCCCACCGAAATCGGTGGGCTCCTCCGCGTTCAGCGGAATCTCGGACGGGGTAGACACGCATGGTGTTCCAGCCGTCGCCCGGCCTTCAGATGGCGATGATCTTCGCCGGCCAGCGGCATCGAAAGCACAAATCAGCCGCCGCCCGCGCCGGTGCCCTTGATTCCCCCTTCGGTCAGCGAATAGACGTCGAGCAAGCTCGTCGACCTTCTCGGCCGGCAGCAGGCCCTTCTCGACCACGACTTCCTTGATCGTGCTTGCCCGTCGCCATGGCCTCTTTTGCCACGGCCGCCCCGTTCAAATAGCCGATGACGGGGTTGAGCGCCGTCACCAGGATGGCATTGCGCGCCAGCCAGCCGGTCGCCTTCTCGCGGTTGGCCGTCAAGCCCACGACGCACTTCGTGGTGAAGGCGCGGATGGCGCCGATCAGAACGTGCATCATCTCGAACAGGTTGTGCGCGATGATGGGCATCATCACGTTGAGTTCGAGCTGCCCGGCCTGCGCCGCCAGCGCCACCGTCAGGTCGCACCCCTGCACGTGGAAGCAGGCCATGTTGAGCATCTCGGCCAGCACGGGGTTGACCTTGCCGGGCATGATGCTGCTGCCCGGCTGCACCGCCGGCAGGCGAATCTCGTCCAGCCCGGTGGCCGGGCCGCTGCTGAGCAGGCGGAAGTCGTTGGCGATGCGGGTCAGGGTGATGCACAGCGTGCGCAGGCTGCCCGAGAAGTCGGCCGGATCCGCCATGCTCTGCATCGCCTCGAACAGGTTGCCGCTGCCGCGCAGCGGCTGTCCCGGTCAGCTCGCGCAGCCGCGCCACCATCCGGCGCGTGGTACTCGGGGTGGGCGTTCAGCCCGGTGCCGGTGGCGGTGCCGCCGATGCCCAGCCGGCGCAGGCGGTCGCCTGCGGCCGCGATGCGCTCCCGGTCGTAGCGCACGGCCTGGGCGTAGGCGCCGAACTCCTGCCCCAGGCGCACCGGCACGGCGTCCTGCAGGTGCGTGCGGCCCGATTTGACCACGTCGTCGAACTCCCGCGCCTTCTGGTCGAGCGCGTCCGCCAGCTCGTCCACCGCGCCAGCAACTCGTCCAGGCGCCACAGCACGCCCAGCCGGATGGCGGTCGGGATGGTGTCGTTGGTGCTCTGCGCCATGTTGACGTGATCGTTGGGGTTGACCGGCTTCTTGCGGGTCGTCCAGCGCGTAGCCCAGGATCTGGTTGGCCCGGTTGGCGATCACCTCGTTGGCGTTCATGTTGTGGCTGGTGCCCGCGCCCGCCTGGAACGGGATCGACCACGAACTGGTCCCAGTGCTGCCCGTCGAGCATCTCCTCGGCCGCCTGGACGATCGCATCGGCCAGCCGCGGCGTCCAGCAGGCCCAGGTCGCGGTTCACCTCGGCTGCCGCGCGCTTGATCACCGCCATGGACCAGACGAAGGCCGGGTAAGGCCGCATGCCGCTGATGGGGAAGTTCTCTACGGCACGCTGCGTCTGTGCGCCGTAGAGTGCGTCACGCGGGACACGCGCATTTCGCCCAGCGAGTCTTTTTCGATCCGGTATTCGTCTGCCATCTCCTGCTCCGTTTGGTTGTGCCGCCGGCGGGGAGAGGGCGTGCCCCTACGGGGCCGGCGTCGAAGGAGGACGCACCTGCATCTGCTCCATCATCATCGCAAGGCGGTATCGAGACATCGCATTCAGCTCGTCCTCACCGCGTGCTTCGGCAAATGCCGAGGCCGCCCGCAGCGTACGGACCGCTCCGGCGTAGTCCCCGCGCACTTCGTACACGGTTGCCCAAATATAGTACAGTTCAGGGCTCGATGCGTCTAGTGATTCGGCTGCCCGAAGATCGGATTCGGCGTCGTCCAGCAGCCCGGAGGAGATGAAGATGGGAACACGGGAGAGCCGGTAGCGAAGCTCGTCGTCCACCAGCGCCCGTGCGCGAGCGAACGACTCATCTGCCTGTTCTGCCTGCCCCAACCGCTGCTGCGCGGCGCCCAGCCACAGCCACGAATCAACCTCGGCCGGTGCGGCTTCTGTTGCAAGCGCGAACTCAGCGGCGGCTCCCGAGAAGTCCTGGGCTCGTTCGACCAGGCGCTGCCCGGCTGTAGAGGTGCGGAAGGGATGCGGCCAGCGCGGGATCGGTGGGCAGAGGGTACGGAACAGGAACATGCCACCCGCGATCAGAAGGCCGGCCACCACGAGTATCGTGATGGTGCGAATAGCTGATTTCCGCTTCCGGTCGCGGTCCAGCTCATCGAGTTGCCACCACCAATGGGCGGCGTCCGGCCGGCGTTCGCCGCGCAGGGCAGCCAACCCGCCACGTTGCTGGAGCGCCGCCAGCAAGCGCGGCGCAGACCGCCTGACGGCGGCCTGCAGGGTCTCCCATCTTCCCGTTTCGGGACGAAGGTCGGCCCCGGCGCCGGCAAGATCACTCCAGGCATCGGCTATCAGATCGAGCCGGTCCATCAGAGCGGGCGGCGCGATCTCCATCGGGGGCAGCCACCAGTTTCTCGGACTCAGAAATCAGGTCGCGCAGCGTGTCTGCGGCGGTGATGCGTTCTCCGGGCAGGGCGCGCGCCATCTACTCCTCGACCATCTCATCGCCGTCGGATTCGGCAAGCGCGCGGACTTTACCGGCCCTATCCATCTCATTCCAGATGCGGCCGATACCCTGCTTGATCTGCGACTCGGTCTTGGACTTCACTGCGGGGGCGATAGGGTACCAGCCAGCGACCTCGCGCAGGAGGTTGACGGCGGTCTCCTGCTTTGTTCGCCCGGCCCGGTGGCTCGCACGCACGCGGGCACGCAGCATGCGGATGTATTCCGACATGCGCTCGGTCGCCTCTCGCTCGCAGACCGGTCCGCGCCCCGGGACGATGATCTCGGCCCGCAGCTTGCGAATGTAGGTGAGGCCGTCCAACCACTCTTTAGAATTGGCCTGCGCCATGTACGGATGCTGGTCAACCCAAACGGCGTCCCCCACGAATAGCAGCCGCTCATCCGGTAGCCATACCACCGACGTGGCCGCCGTATGCCCGCCCACGCGAATGATGCGGATATCGCGGTTCCCCGCGCACGATGTCGATCCGGTGCGAGAAGGTGATCTTCGGGCACGATGATCTGCAGACCGGCAAGCTGCGCCTGAACCTCTGGCTCCTTCTTGAACGAGTCGACGACGCGCTGCTTGAAATTGTCGCCGTACCCCTTCATGTGCTTCCATGCCTGTTCGTTTGCCACGACAGGTGTCGGCAGGAAGTACTGGTTCCCCAGGATATGGCCGCGGTGGTGATCGGTGTTGATCACATAGAGCACCGGTTTGCCCCCGGACAGACGGTGTATCTCGTCGCGCAAGGCGCGCGCCTGGCCCGGCACCATCGGGGTATCGATCACCACTGCCCCGGCGTCGGTCAGAATGGCCCCATAGTTGGCCCCTCGCTGATCGGTCTCAACAAAGATGCCGGGCGAGATCTCGCGCATAGAATCACCTCTGAGCATGTATGTCTGGTGACATCCGGTACGTAGCGTTCAGCTGTGCGGCGTGGCCCGGACCCGGTGGCGGGCGAACTGCAGGGCGCGCTCGACTGCGGTCTCATCCGCAGCACCACCTTGCGCCCAGTCGGGCCGCCCTCCGCCGCGCCCACCCACCTCGGCCAACGCGGCCTTCAATAGTGCAGCTGCATCCAGGTCGATCCCGTCCGCTCGGGCGCAGAACAGCTGCGGCTTCTCGCCGCTGCTGGCGAGCATTACCACAGAACCGGGCCGTGAACGCAGCTCCTGCGCCACGCGCCGCACTCGTTCGGCCGGAGCCGGCAGGATCGCCATCACGATCCGGGCGGCGCCCAACGTCTCCGCGTTGCTCCAGAGCGCGGAGGCGGTTGCATCCGCCCACGCCGTCTCCATCTGCACGAGTTCGCGACGTACGCCCTGCGCCTCGTCCTCGCGATGCTGGATCGAAGCAGAGGAGAGCTGCCGGGGCAGTAGTCAGATAGCGCGACCAGCTCCTGCACGATACCGAGCGTCACGGCGTAGTCGCGCGCGGGCGCGACCGCCACACAGAAAGGTCACGCGGGACTCATCACCCCGTCGCTCCACTGCTGTGATCTTGATCAGGCCGACATGCGCAGCTGTTGACGACATGCGTCCCGCCGCAGGCGGAATAGTCGAATTCGCCTACCCGCACGACGCGGACGTCCTCGCTGACCTTGGGCGGACGCCGCAGTGGCAGGCCGGCCAGCTCGGACGGGCTGACGAACCGCGCTTCAACGGGTAGGGCCGCGTCGATCGTCGCGTTCGCGAGCGCCTCGGCCTCCGCCAGCTTCCCTGGCGACAGCCCTGCCCGGTCCAAATCGATCGTGCTCTCGGACGCCCCCAGGTGAAACGCAACCGTGTTGGCCCGGCCGGTGCGAATGAACGCCTCGGACAGGATGTGCTGCCCGGTGTGCTGCTGCATGTGGTCCAGCCGCCGGGACCAATCGAGCACCGCGTGCAGAACGAGCCCCTCCTCGAGCGGCTCCCGGGTCATGTGCCAGATGTTGCCGTCGCCGTCCGACTCAACCTCGTGTACACGGACGTTCCCAATCGTGCCGGTGTCGTGCGGCTGGCCGCCCCCTGTCGGATAGAACGCGGTTTGATCGAGCAGCACGCCGAAACGCTCTTCGCGGGGGTTGCAGGCCAGCACGCGGGCGTCGAACTCCCGGATCTGGACGTCCTGATAGTAGAGCCGCGCTGCGTTGGTCGACGGGATGCTCATGTCTTCCACGCCCGCGCTCCCCGTTTCGCCGCATGGCCATCGCCCGCCGGTACAGCTCCACATAGCGATGCGCCGAGCGATCCCACGAGAAGTCAGTGGTCATGCACCGGCGCACGAGCTGCGTCCAGGTGTCGGCGTGGCGGTAGGTCTCGACCGCCCGCACCAGCGCTGTGAACAGAGCCATTGGTTCGTAGGCGGTGAAGCTGAACCCGTTACCCTGCCCGGTGGCCGGGTCAAAATCCTCCACCGTGTCGGCCAGGCCACCGACACTGTGGACGACCGGAACTGCGCCGTAGCGCATAGCGACCATCTGGTTGAGACCGCACGGCTCGACGCGCGAGGGCATCACGAAGATGTCGCTCGATGCATAAATCCGCTGCTCGAGCGGCCGGTTGAAGGTGAGGAAGACGGCTGCAGAGTCGGGTCTTCTTTCCGCCAGTCCACTTAGCATCTCGTGATACTTTCGGTCTCCCGTGCCCATCACCACGAACTGGCAGCCGGTGTGCTGCAACAGAGGGTCGGCGATCGCGGTGAGCAGATCGAACCCCTTCTGGTCGATCAGCCTGCCGATACAGGCGATGAGGGGCACCTCCGGACGCACAGGCAGTCCGGCCTCCTGCTGCAGCGCCTGCTTGTTGGCGGCGCGCCGCTCGAGGGTGTTCACATCGTATGTGGCCACAATGTTCGGATCGGTGCACGGGTTGTAGAGCTCGGTATCGATCCCATTGAGGATCCCGAACAGCCGGTCACGCCGGTCGCGCAGTATCGGGTCCATCCGCTGCCCGTACTCGGGAGTCAGGATCTCACGCGCGTGCGTCTCGCTCACCGTATTGATGATATCGGCGAAGAGAAGCCCGCGCGCCATCATGTCCACGACCTCGTTCAGATCCGGGGAGATGTCGGGGTGGGCGATGAATCCCATATCGACAAGCCCGGCAATCTCGAGCACGCGATAACCGAATATCCCCTGGTATTCCAGGTTATGAGCGGTGTAGAGGGTGGCGGTATCCTTGAAGAACGGATCGTCCCGGTACACCGTCTTGAGCCAGTTTGGCACCAGAGCCGTGTGCCACTCGTTGCAGTGCACCACATCCGGCATCCAGTTCAGAGCGCGGCACGCCTCGAGCATCCCCCGAGAAAAGAAGATGAAGCGCTCGGCATCGTCGGGATACATATAGATGCCCTGGCGATCGAAATAACGGTTGCTCTCCAGGAAATAGACCGGCGTCTCGCCGGGACCCGATCCGATGGAGCCCTCGAGCAGGTCGCCCTGCTCCTGCCGTTCGTCCATTGGAATCGACACGGTGTCGAGCAATCGCTTGAGATGGAACCTGTCGCTGTCGACGCGCCCGTACCGGGGCATCGCCACCCGAATATCGTGCCCGAGAGAGCGTATGGCCTTAGGTAGTGCACCGGCGACGTCCGCCAAACCACCCGTTTTCGCGAACGGAACCACCTCTGCGGAAAGGTAGAGGATCTTCAATGCTTTGGATTCGTCGCTCATGCCTCTTCTGATTTCTGCGACCGGACGCCTGCGTACGCCGGCCATGCTAGCACACGGGATATCAAAACGCAATAGAACTTCGACGCTGCCCTAGTCAACGATGTAGCTGCGGACCTGGCGCACGACGGCCGCAAAGTCCGGTTCCAGCGTCATACTCGGGAGCCGCGGCCGGGGAAGCGGGACCGGCAGATCCGCACGAATGCGACCGGGGCGCTCGGTCATCACGAGGATGCGATCCGCAAGGAGCACGGCCTCCGTGATGCTGTGGGTAACCATCACGACGGTGGGCCGGCGAAGAGCCCAGATGGTGAGCAGCTCCGCATTCATCCGTTCGCGCGTCAGCGCGTCGAGCGATCCAAACGGTTCATCCAACAGCAGCGCAGCGGGCTCGTGGACGATCGCGCGCGCCAGCGCTACCCGCTGCTGCATCCCGCCGGATAACTGCCGCGGATAGGCGTCTGCAAAGCCTTGAAGGCCCACCAGGTCGACCAGGGCACGCGCCCTCTCGAGCGCCGAACCCGGGTCCTCCCCCGCTACCTCCAGCGGCAAAGCGATGTTGGCGAGCACGCTCCGCCACGGCATCAGATTCGCCCTCTGGAACACGAAGCCAAATTCCCGGCGCGGCCCGTTCAGGGGCTGGCCGCGGAAGAGCACGGTCCCGGAGCCTGGAGGCTCAAGACCCGCCAGCAGCCGCAGCAGGGTGCTTTTGCCGCCCCCCGAGGGCCCCAGGATGACGAGGAACTCCCCCTCGGCAACGCCGAAGGAGACCCCATTCAGCACCACCATGTCGCCCGTGACGGGGTCTGGGAAGGTCTTGCGGAGATCCAGCGCCTGCAGAAATGGTGGGTTGCGCGTCATGGTGCGGGAAGGTAGTCGTTTGAGAAGAGATCGGTCGCAGGAACGCGGCGGTCCACCAGCCCCATTTTCTGCATGAACTCGGCTGCCTTCTCCCAGCTTGCCGGGTCCGAGCGACCAAGCTGCCCGCTCTCGGCCTGCCAAAGGCGCACTGACTCGTCGAAGATGGCGCGGCTTGTGGCCGTCGCCGGGCCGCCGGCCTCAGGAACGGCGCGCAGGCTGGCCTCGAAAGCCGCGTCCGGATCGGCCAGGGTATCTCGCAAGCCGCGTACCGCCGCTCCGACGAGGGCTCGCACAACCTCCGGGCGCTCGCGCAGCATCTTCTCGTTGGTGATGATCCCGTTGGACGGCAGGTCAATGTAGTTCGAAACCGGGATGATGTTGACGGGCTCGCCGGCCAGCCGGAGCTGAACCGGCCCATTGACGACGTAGTCCAGCGCCGCATCGACCTGATTCTGGCTAACCGCGGCTGCCTGGGTAAATCCGATGCTTTGTAGCTGCACGCGGCTCGCGTCGATGCCGGCGCCATACACCAGCGCCTGCCAACCCACATAGCTGGCGCCGAACAGACCGACGATGCCCACCCTCTTCCCCTCCACGTCACGAGGCGCAGTGATACCGCTGCTCTGCTTCGCGAAGAGTACGACGGGGAATTTGCGATACCAGCGCATCACGTACCGCACCGGCAGATCCTGGCTGCGGCCGAGAATCACCTCTTCTCCGCTGCCGATCATGAAGGGCAACTCATTCGTGCCGACCAGCTTCAGAAGATCGGACTCGAAGCCGTATTGAAACGTTATGTCCAGTCCGGCTTCCCTGAAGTAGCCACGCTCGGTTGCCACGTAGAACGGAGCGAATTGAACGCTCGGGATGTAGCCCATGGCGAGCCTGACGGGAGTGCCGGGGGCGGGAGAGGTCGTGGCCGCGGGAACGACAACTCCGGTGGGGCGACCCGTTGGCGTTACCGGCACGGCGGGAGCGGGAGACGGCGCAACTCCTGCGGCCGGAACGCAGGCAGACAGCATTACAACGCATAAAGCGAGGAAAACAATGCGGGACAAGACTCTCCTCCTAGAGACTGCTTGCGGGCTCGATACGGGCTACGTGGCGCGCTTCCAGCGAAGCAGGAAGTATTCCAGCAGAGCGACGGCAGTGTACAGGGCGACGGCGATCGCTACGAGGGTGAACAGGGCGACGAACAGCATCGGCGTATCGAGAATTCCGCGCGCCAGGTTGATCAGGAAACCGAGACCGCGGTTTGCACCCAGGAACTCGCCGACCACGGCGCCGATCACCGCCAGCGTCACCGCCACCTTCAGACCGCCCAGCAGGACGGGCAGCGCAGCCGGCACCTCGAGCTTGGTGAAGGTCTGCCAGCGCGTTGCTTGCAGCGATCTCATCAGCGCCATCAGATCCGGTTCGACAGACCGGATACCGACGATGGTGTTGACGAGCGCCGGGAAGAAGACGGTGAGCGCACACACCAGCACTTTGCTCCACCCGCCGAATCCGAACCAGATGATGAGAAGCGGAGCGATGGCAACGATGGGCACCGCCTGGGATGCCACAATATAGGGTGAGAGGATGCGTTCCAGCGTGGGTGACTTCGCCAGGCCGTAGCCAACGGCCAGCGCTACGACGAGCCCCAAAACCAGGCCCGACAGCACCTCGGACAGCGTAACCATTGCGTGCGAGACGAGCATGCCATCGGTGAGGAGGCTCACGAACCGGCTCGCAACGCGCGCAGGCGACGGGAGAATGAAGGACGGATAACCCCGCATTCGCACGAGGAGTTCCCATCCGGCCAGGAACAGTATGAGCGCCAGCGGAAGGAGCACGGCATCGAGCCAGGCCATGCGCCTGCCAATTTGCCCTCGCACTCGCCGGGCGGGTCGCCAGATATCCTGTAACTCCATCTCCCGAAAGCCTCCAACCAATAAAAAACCCCAGGGCATCCGCCCCGGGGCAAGGCAGTCGGGCTTCGCGCTCGAACGAATCGAGCGGGAGCATCTTCCTTCTTCCATCCGGACTCTACCGTCGGCTCCGGCATTTCACCGGATCTGTCCCCCGACTGGGGGACTCGCGGGCTCGGCGCCGAAAAGCGCCATACCGCCGGTCGAGAATTGGCTTGCGCCTCACTCTGCCCCGAAGGCTGATGCATTCACTACGTGAAGTATAGCACAGTTTGTATCGCCGTCAAGAGGAGTTGGCGGCCTTTATGCGCTCGCTGCGGCGCCCGCGTCTCGGCCAGGAGCCGTACCGGCCGTGACGAGTTCGCCCACCTGGCAGGGGAGGCTGATGCAGAAAGTGGTCCCGGAAGAGGTAGAGGAGTCGCACCACAACCGCCCGCCCTGCAGCTCTACGAGCAAGCGCGAGACGTACAGACCCAGCCCTGCGCCGCCGGTACCCGACCGGGCGGCATTGGAGCCACGCGCGAACGGGAGGAATACCCTCTCGCGGTCCTCCGGGGGGATGCCAATTCCGTGATCTGTTACGGAGAGCACCACGGCACGCTGTTCCGGTGCGTGCTGGACGGAGAGCTGGATGGTGGATTCGCGTGGGCTGTACTGGCTGGCATTCTGGACCAGGATCGCCACAGCGTGACGTACTCTCTCAGAATCGCAGACGACCGATGGCAGCGCCCAACTCACCAGATTCAGCTGCTGGGCTCGTTCGTTCAGACGCGGACCGGCATCGGCTGAGAGCATCGCCATCAGATCGGGCACCTCGACCGGCGACACAGCGAGTCGCAGCTGACCGGTCTGAACGCGGCAGAGCTCGTCGAGATGCTGCAGAGTGTCTGCTGTGCGCAGGGCGTTGCGGCGCGAGCGCCTGAGATAGTCGAACTGCGTCGAAGTGAGTGGACCGGCTCCCTGTTCGAGCAACAGTTCCTGGTAGCCGAGCACACACGTAAGGGGCGTGATCAGCTGCTGGACCGTGCCGGTGACGGCAAGCATCAACTCGTGCGCATCGGGCGAAAGCGGGCGCGGGAACGACAGGTTTCCGTCTGCAGGGGTTTGAGCCGGGGACAGCGTGCAAAAGGGGACAAACGGACCGAGGCTTGGCGGACCGATCTGCTGAACCGATGCGGCGACGAGGATCAGACCGGCTGTGCCTGGCGTGCCGGCCGCCTGGGGAAGAGCGATCATGCACAGACGAGGGCCGTCGTCCTGTGTGCGAACCCACACCCACGGCGAGTGGGATCGCTTGCCCTCAAGCAACTCGTGAAGCTCGGGCCGGATCCGCTCCAATTCCGGAAACAGATCCCATACCCGCGTCTCTGTCCGGCCGGTGACCTGCTCGGCGAACAATTCGACCGCGCCGGAATAGCCGGCCACCACGAAATCGGGGTTGGCGAGCGCCAGCGCCGTCCTATATCCCTGGAAACCCGCCAGAACGTCTTGCAGATTCATGCACCCGCACGTACCTTCAATTGGTGGACGCCCGGGTCCGAGAGGTCACAGGCCCAGGGCGGCCAACGCGGATTCGATTGACCGCGATAATTCGGTGCTCAGCCGCGGCAGAGCCCCGGCCACGGCTACTGCCATCAGCAGCAGTATCAACAATTGGTCGAGGAAGCGACCTGCCGCCTCACGCTGTGCAGCTACCGGATCACTCGCGTTCACGTCATTCTCCGCCGCAACAAGGGCCGCAGGGCCCATCCGAGCTCCGGGAGCGAGCAGCGCGCGTTACCGTACGCAATGAGGAAGAAGTCCCATTGCCGGCGTGTCGCAGGATATGATACGATGTTCTACGTTTGCTGCGCTCGATTGGCGGGCAACCTCGAGGTACTGCCGGCCAACCTTCGCAGGCTGAGGTTATGCCTTGGACACGTGCGCGACGAGCCTGCGTGTTTCTCAATGTAGCGTTACTCCTATGCGTTGTCAACGGGGATAACCTTACAGTTTGTTTACAATTATGCCGCCGGCCGGCCACTTGGCCGGTGGCGGGCAGATGCGCGAATGGTTGGCGGAAGGAGCGAGAACAGATGGGCCAGGCACGAACGGTGCACATCGAGAATGTCACCCGCACACAGGCGCTGGTACAGCAAGGAAAGATCGCCGACAACGTCTGGACCCGCTTCCGCGGACTGATGGGCGTGCGTGAGCTAGCGGCCGGGGACGGCATGCTCATTCGCCCGTGCACCAGCGTTCACTGCATGTTCATGCGGATCCCGATCGACGTGCTGTATGTCGGAAAAGATGACTGTGTGGTTGGAATCGATCACGCGCTCCGTCCGTGGCGGATCGGTACCATCTATCGCCATGTCTCGTACGTGGTGGAACTGCCGGCCGGCGCCGCCGCAGCAAGCGGCACGGAGCCGGGTGACCAGCTGGCAGTCAGCAATTAGCAATTAGCAGTTAGTAAACGGCAATTAGCAAACGGCAAGAAGCAAGTAGCAGGTAGCCCGCCGGTCGTGGGCTGGCGGGATAGGAATTTGCGGGCCGAGGCCGACCCAAGGCGGCGTGTGCCTCGGCCCGGCGGGGATCAGCTCCCCGGCATCAGCCCCAGAAACGAAACCAGACCCAGCGACATATTATACACCGCATGCAGCACCATCGAGGTGCTGGTGTTTGCGCGCTGTCGAACCAGGCCAAGCACCAGACCCAGCACGAACACGAATGCCGTTGCGAAGCTGAGCCCGTACTGGCTGTGAAGCAGTGCGAAGAGGATGGACGTAAACAGCAGGCCAAACCTTGGTTGAAGAGCGCCGCGGAAGATGGATTCCTCTCCCAACGCGGCAGCGAGACCTAAGGTAAGCACTCCCGGGATGCTCTGGGTCAACGGGCCAACCAGCAGTTCACTCAGGCGCTGCACCTCCTCCCCGGGCCCCACGCCGGCCGCCGACGCAGCGTACTCCACCGCGATAGCAATGGGCACCAGGACAATTGCCAGAACGATCGCTCCGATCACCTGACGCCAGGTCGGCGCGACCAGCCCCAGCCGCCGCATCGCCTCTCGGAGAGGGCGGCGCGAGAGCCACCCTACCCCCACCAAAGAGATGATTGCGAGCACTATGTCCTGCGTCCAGAGCCCCGGCAGGGGGTTGTACGAGGCGCCCTGCTCGGACATCGCATCGGCCAGATTCGTGAGCCCCATCGCCAGCGTTGCCGCGAGGTTCACGACAATCAGCATGGTCAGAGCGAGCGCGGATGCGTGTGTCGTGCTCTTCGGTTCGATCGGTATGAACCGGGCGAACAGCCTGCGCACGGGGGGCAGGAGCAACACAAGCCCTGCGATGGCGGGCAGCGCCAGGCTTAGCCCGAGCCGGGGTAACGCCTCCGCGACCTGCGCGGCCGCAGCCCCGCCCGGACCCGCGGCCCCCGGTTGTGCAGCCGCAAGCGAGCCGGCGATCGGAACCACAATCCCGGCAATCAGCAGACCACCGTAGAACAGACCGAACAGCGCATAAGCTATGCCGGCCAGCGCAGTGCCCGAGCGGCCTTGTTCGCGCATCTGATCTGCCAGATTTGCCAGCCAGAGGATGAAAGCGACCGGCGTGAACAACAAGACGAGGATGGCAGCTTCACCCATTGTATCCCCAATTCTGGAGCCGGCAGTCGCCGGCGGCTACGTGTTGCGGTCGAACAGCTCGCCGCTTACTGCATAGATGATTCGCTCTGCAATATTCGTTGCCCGGTCCGCCACTCGCTCCAGCTCGTGGGCAATCTGGATCTGGTGCGTCCCGGCGCTGATCAGCTTCGGGTTCTCGATCATGGCGGCGATGATTTCGTTGAACGTGTATTTATAGAATGCGTCGACCTGATCGTCGGCGCGGCAGATGGAGTCTGCTTCCTCGACGTCAACCCGCCCGTAGGCCCGCAGGGCGCGGTCGAGCAACTGCAGCGACATGTTGCCCAACTGCTCCACGCGTGTGGTGTCGAGCGGGAGCGATTCTGCCGATGCCCGCAGGGAGGTTTTAGCGATCTTCTTACCGTGGTCGCCGATGCGTTCAAGCTCTCCCGAGAGAATCAACGCCGCGACAATCGTACGCAAATCGCCGGCGACCGGCTGCTCGGTGGCAATCAGGAAATGGCAAAGGAACTCGATTTCGTAGCGAAGGTCGTTGATCTGGCTGTCGCCGGCAATGATCTCGCGAGCGACGCCGGCATCGCCGGTGACGTATGCGCGCAACGCCTCGGAAATCGCAGCGCGGGCCAGCCCACCGAGTGACAACAATTGCTCGTTGAGCTCAGCCAGTTGTTGTTCAAAACGAGCCCGCACCTGCACAGACATCCTGACCTCCACGGAATCGTTGTGGGTCAACCGAAGCGGCCGGTTACGTAGTCTTCAGTGCGCCTGTCACGCGGGCGAGTAAAGATCGCTCGCGTGTCTCCGACTTCGATTACGGTACCATACTTCTTGTCACCGTCTTGAACCAGCATCATCATGGCCGTGACGTCCGAGACTCGCGCCGCCTGCTGCATGTTGTGGGTCACGATCACGATCGTGTAGTCCGCGACAAGCTCGTACATCAGCTCTTCGATCTTCAGCGACGCGATGGGATCGAGGGCCGACGCGGGCTCGTCCATCAGGATCACCTCGGGTTGTACGGCCAGGGCTCGAGCGATGCACAGGCGCTGCTGCTGCCCTCCCGACAAGGCGAGGCCCGACTCGTCAAGCTTGTCCTTCACCTCGTCCCACAGGGCCGCCTTGTGCAAGCTGCGATGAACTCGCTCACGCAGTGCGGTCCCCCGGAGACCCTGCAGGCGCGGTCCATAGGCTACGTTCTCGAAGACCGACTTCGGGAAAGGGTTGGGGCGCTGGAACACCATCCCCACTCGTGTGCGGAGGTCGACAACGTCCACCGCCGGGAGCAAGACATTCTCCCCACCCAGCAACACCTCGCCCTCCGTGCGCGCGCCGGGCACCAGATCAGTCATCCGGTTGATCGATCGCAGGAGCGTTGACTTCCCGCAACCGGACGGTCCTATTATAGCGGTAATCCGGTTGGCCGGAATGTCAAGATTGCAGTGTGCGACGGCCCGGAAGTGACGGTAGAAGACCGCCAGCTCCCGGATGTTTAGCTTCGACGGTAATTCCGTTGCGCCCGCCGACCTGGACGACGAGATGGCCGTCCGCAGGGTGGTCCGCATCCCATCAGACTGTAAGCTCATGCTTCTCCCCGTACCGCAATTGTATACACATCGTGTCAGATCGCACGCGCGCAGCGCACGCTACGCGCCGAACGCGACTCACCCCGACACCGAACCCATTTTCCGCACGCGCCAGGCACTGAACGTGCGCGCCATTATGTTGAGTGAAAGCACCAGCACGATCAGCACGAGTGCCGTACCCCACGCCTTGACCCGCCAATCCTCGTACGGTGATATGGCGTAGACGAAGATGGTGTGCGGAAGCGTGGCGATCGGCTGGGTGATGTCGACGCTCATGAACGGGTTGCCGAACGCCGTGAACAGCATGGGCGCCGCCTCGCCGGCAGCGCGTGCGATCGCCAACATGACGCCGGTGAGCACTCCGTTGGCCGCCGCGGGCAGCAAGACACTGACCGACGTCCGCCATTCGGGAGCACCGAGAGCCAGCGATCCCTCGCGCAGCGACCCCGGCACCAGCCGGAGCATCTCTTCGGTCGTGCGGACGATGGTCGGCAGCATGATGAAAGCTCAGTACCAACCCACCGGACAGTGCTGAGAAATGCCGCTGGGGCAAGACGATCAGGGTGTATGCGAAGATGCCCATGACGATGGACGGCACCCCAGAGATAACGTCCGTGCCAAATCGGATGGCCACACCGAGCGGAGTCTTCAGATGCGTGCTGCTGTATAACGCGGCCAGCACCCCCACCGGCGCCGCCACGAGCACGCCAATCCCCACCGTGATGGCGGACCCGACGATCGCCGTCGCGATCCCACCCCCGGGAACCCCGACAGGGGTCGGCAGCGCCGTCAGGAACTGCAGCGATATCGCCGGCAACCCCTGGCGGGCGACATAGTAGAGGATCCAGAGCAGCGGGACGATCGCCACAACGGTCGACAGCGCGCTGAAGGCGATCATGATCGCGCTGAAGCCTTTGCGCCATGGCGATCTTCGTCGGGACGCGCTCACGCCCGCACCTCCGTTCCCGCTCTGCGGGCAACGCGCCAGATCAGCAATCGCGCCAGCAGATTGATCCCCAGCGTGAGCACAAACAGCAGCAGTCCGATCTCGATCAATGCCTGCACGTACAGGTCGTACGTCGCTTCGGCGAATTCGTTGGCGATGACCGATGCCATCGTGTAGCCCGGGTGCAGGATCGAAGCGCCGAGATCGAGATTGTTGCCGATCACCATGGTGACGGCGATCGTTTCTCCGAGCGCCCGGCCCAGCCCCAGGATCACGGCTCCGAGCAGGCCCGAAAGCCCGTACGGGATCAGCACCTGCCAGATCGTCTCCCACTTGGTGGCGCCCAGCGCCAGTGCAGCCTCGCGCTGCGAGTTGGGTATCGCGCGCAGCACGTCGCGGGTTACCGATGCGATGGTCGGCAACACCATGATGGCCAAAATCATGCCTGCGGCCAACCGGCTCGGGCCGAACACAGGTCCCTCGAAGATCGGCAGGAAGCCCAAGGAGGCGTTGAGCGTCAGCCCAAGCGGCCTGACGACCAATGGTACAAAGGCGAACAGTCCCCAAAGACCGTAGACCACGCTGGGGACTGCCGCCAGCAGCTCTACCAGGAATCCGAGGGGGTTACGCAGCCAGATCGGGGCGATCTCAGACAGGAAGATGCCGATGCCGAGGCTTAGCGGTACAGCGATGACCAGGGCGATCGCCGACGTCACGAGCGTACCCAGGATGAACGGCGCTGCTCCGAACACACGGTCGATCGCCGGGTCCCAGCGCGCGCTCGTGATGAAACCGAAGCCGAACGCTTGCCGCGACAGGACCGAGGTCTCCCACAACTGCCAGAAGATGTTGCCAACGAGGACCAGCACCAGCAGCGATGCTGCGGTAGTGATCGCGCGGAAGGCCAGGTCGCCGTGCTGCCACGAGCGTGCCAGGCGCAACCTGAAGCGAGACGTCGGGCGACATTGCCCTGCGTATTCGCAGCCATCTGGCAGCATCACTCTCTCCGAATCATACGTGCAGAGGGATGCGGGATCTGCGCCCGTGGCAGACCACGTCCCCAGTCGATCCAGCGGACTCCGGCTATACGAACCTACTTGGGCAGCGGTTGTCCCTTGCAGGTGATCTTGTCCAGCTCGGCCGTCACTTTCGCCATCACGGGCGCCGGGAGGGGGCGTACTCCAGCTCGGAGGCGTAGCCGCTGCCGTCCTTGAATGCCCAGCGAGGAACTGTATCAGTTTCTGGCCCTTGGCACAATCCGCTTGGTCCTGGTACAGGAGCAGATAGGTGTAGCCGGCGATCGGCCACGAGTCTTTTCCAGGGGCGTTCACGATGGACCTGCGCCAGCGTGGCGGGCATCTCCCCGACAAAGTCCGCCATGGCCGCCTGCGTCGCCTCGATCGTCGCCTCGACCGTATTAGCCCGCCTGATTCACCAGCTTCGAATACGGCTGCTTGTTCTGCTTCGCGTAAGCGACCTCGACGTAGCCGACAGCCCCGTCGTTCTGCGACACGGTGCCTGCCACGCCCTCGTTGCCCTTTCCGCCCAGGCCCACGGGCCATTCCACGGATGTGTTGGCCCCGACCTTGGCCTTCCAGTCAGCGCTGATGGCGGACAGGTAACCGGTGAAGATGAAGCTGGTGCCTGAGCCGTCAGACCGGTGAACGACGATGATGTCCTTCGCAGGCAGCGTTACGCCCGGATTCGTCTTGGCGATCGCCGGATCGTTCCACTTCTTGACAGTTCCCAGAAAGATTCCGGCTACCGTCGGGCCGTCGAGCACCAACGCCGGCTTGTCCTTCAGTTCGGCAAGGTTGTATACGACGACCACAGAGCCCGCCACGACGGGCAGCATCCGCAGGCCGGGCGCCGCGTCCAACTGCTGCTGGGTCAGAATGGCATCCGAAGCGCCAAAATCGACTGTCTTCTCCGTGGCCTGCTTGATGCCGCCGCCCGATCCGATGGACTGGTAGTTGAACCTGGCGCCGGCATCGACCTTGGCATATTCGAAGAACCAGCGCGAGTAAAGCGGAAACGGGAAGGAAGCGCCCGCGCCGTTAGAGCGTCACAGCGCGCGCCGCCGGTCGTGCCCCGCGAACCCGGCGGGCCTGCCGTGGGGCAGCGACGACAGATGACCCACCCGATGCCGCGCCGCCGGCGCAACCCGCAAGGAGCGCCACAAGCAGTAACAAGGACACCGGCAGGTACGACTTCGAAAGCGACATTCTCAACTCCTGATCCACGATACGTCCGCGGCCAACCCGGTGGCCTGGGTACGACGCGATCAAGGATATCGACCGGCAGTTAAGACGCTGTTATTGGCAGGTTAAGAGCGCGCGACAGAATGATTAAGGGTTCATAAACGAGATCCGGCGCGGGGATCGAGGCAGAGGGGGTCTACCCGCGGGGAACGGTAAACCGAAATCGTGCCCCTGCGCCGGGTGTGCTTTCGACCCAAATGCGGCCGCCATGGCCTTCGACGATGTGCCGGGCGATCGCCAGGCCAAGGCCGGTCCCTCCACGGGTGCGAGCGCGATCTTGCTTGTAGAATCGCTCGAAGATCCGTTCCTTCTCGGGATCAGGCACGCCGGGCCCGCTATCGGCCACGCACACCTCAACGTCATCATCACCGGCCTCCGTAGCGGAAACCGTGATGGCGCCGCCTTCCGGGGAGAACTTGACTGCGTTGTGCAGCAGATTGCCCAAAGCGCGGGCAAGCTGTTCCTCGTCCATGAGGGCGCGCAGACCCTCGGGAATCTCCACATTCAGCTGTTGCCGCTTGGATGCGGCCTGCGGCAGGAACGGCGCCACCGCTTTGGCCACAACCTCCGATACCGGGCGCTCCACGAGGCGCAACAACACCTGGCCGGACTCGATCTGTGACAGCTCGATCATCTCCTGGCTGAGCTGGCTGAGTGTGCGCACCTGCTCCTCGATGAGGGCCAGCATGCGCTCGAGCAGCTCCGGCGAGAGGGGCGTCGTGGTGCGGATCGTCTGCGCAGCGAGGTCGATGTTGGCGAGCGGGGTGCGCAATTCGTGCGAAATGTTGGCGACCAGCTCGCGCCGGGCTCGACCAAGCCGCTGCAGCTCAGACACGTCCTCGATTGCGACCGCCGCGCCCTGCCCCTCGCCCACCGGCACCGCATGCATGCGCAGGGTGCGCCCATCGATCGCTACCTGGCGCACCATGCTGCGGTTGCCGGCCAGGGCGTCGAGGAGCGTCTGGTTCAGCTCCGCATCGTTCACGTACGAGATAAAGCTGCGTCCGGCCACTTCGCCCTGTTCGTCGAAGAGCAGGCGGGCATTCTCGTTGGACCAGACCAGCCGCCGGTGGTGATCCAGGAGAACGAGGGCGTCCAGCGCCGCTTCTCCGAGGGTGTCCAGCCGGGCGCGCAACGTCTGTAGCTCGGCGTTCGTCTCGTCCCACTCGGACCGGCATGCCACGCTTTCCGCGACGAGGACGTCGCGCTCCGTCCGGATCCTCCTTCGATCCAGTACAAGGAGGATCACCACCAACCCAATCACGAGCGCAAAAACGGCCAGCAGATAGTTCAACGCGGGGCTCCCCACAATCGCATCATTGCTCGAACCGGTAGCCGATCCCACGCACCGTGATGATCCGTTCGGGGCGCGAGGGGTCAACCTCGATCTTCTCGCGCAGCCACCGGATGTGGACGTCCACGGTGCGGCTGTCGCCGTAGAAATCGTATCCCCAGATGCGCGTCAGAAGCAGGTCGCGGCTCAGCACCGCCCCCCGGTGATGCATCAGCTCGGCCAGCAGGCTGAACTCCTTCGGGCTGAGTACGACTTCTTTCCCGTCCATGAAGGCTCGCCGGCTGACCAGGTTGAGTGTAAGGTTTCCGAAGCGCAACTCATCGCTCTGGCGGGCGGGACCCGACCGGCGAAGAAGAGCACGGATTCGCGCCTGGAGCTCTCCCAGGCTGAACGGTTTCGTGAGGTAGTCGTCGGCCCCGCTCTCCAGCCCCACGATCTTGTCGAGCTCCCCGGTGCGCGCCGTCAGGATCAGAATCGGCACATCGGATACCGTTCGCAGGGTCCGGCAAACCGTCAATCCGTCCACGTGGGGAAGCATCAGGTCCAGGATCACGATGTCGTGGGGCACCTGCTGGGCGAGGTCGAGCGCCGCCTGCCCGTCAGCGGCGGTGGTCACATCGTAACCGGCATTCCGCAGGTTGAATGCCAGCGTTTCAAGCAAGGACGGCTCGTCGTCAACCAGAAGGATCCGCTCGCTCATAAACCCTCAAGCCGCCATCAGATCGCGGGCGCACGGAAGGCCCCCGGCCGGAGTCGCCTCGAGAACGCTCCTCCGCAGCGCGTGGCACACCACCTCAGCGGCGAATGCGCCGACCACGGTCGCGCTCGCGGGGACCTCGCCCGTGGCCAGGGCAAACAGCGTATCGCCGTCCAACATCGTGTGCGCCGGGCGCACTGCCCGGGCGATCCCGTCGTGCGCCATCTGGGCGACCTTGTTCACCTCTTCTTTCGACAGGCGCGCATTCGACGCAACCACACCGATCACGGTGGCGCCGGCATCGCGCAACCCATCGTTCGCGGCCGAGGTGCCCAAGGCAGCCAGGGTGCCAATGAAGCGCCCGTCCTGCCGCACGCCGGCGAGGATCCGGCCGTCCTCGTCGAAGACGTCTCCGAACGCGTTGTTCGCCACGAGCGCCGCCACGATCAGGCCGCTCGGGAGGCTCACCGACGCCGTACCCACCCCGGACTTCGTGGCGTTGTGGGGCCCGAGCATCTTGCCGACGCTGCAGCCGGTGCCCGCACCCACGTTTCCCTCGGCCGCCGGAGCCGGAGTCGCATCGCGGCAGGCAGCGAGGCCCATCTCAGGCGACGGCCACGCTGCGGGATCGCCGATCGACAGGTCGAAGAGAATGGCCGCGGGCACAATCGGCACCTTGACGGAGCCCACGCCGTAACCCACGCCCTTCTCCGCCAGATATCGCATGACGCCGTCCGCCGCAGCCAGGCCGAAGGCGCTGCCGCCGGCCAACACGATCGCATGCACTTGCTTCACGAGGTGCATGGGTTGCAGCAGATCCGTTTCGCGCGTCCCTGGGGCGCCGCCGCGCTGGTCTACCCCACCCACTGCCCCGGCTTCACACAATATCACAGTGCAGCCGGTGAGTCCGAGGGGATCGCCGGCGTGACCGACCAGGATGCCGGGGACGTCGGTCAGGCTTCCGCCACCGGTCATTTCAACATCCGGAGCGCAGCCACGAGGACTCGCTCCGCGACTTCCGTCTTCGACAGAAGCGGGAGCGGCTCCGAATGGCCGTCGGGATACAGCAGCGTCACGCGGTTGTCGTCGGATCCGAAGCCTGCGCCCGTTTCCGTGACGTTGTTCGCTACAACCATGTCCAGGTTCTTCGCACGGAGCTTGGCGGTGGCGTTCTCCAGAAGATCTTCCGTTTCCGCCGCGAAGCCGACGACAAGGCGCGGCAGTCCGGTCTGCCCCCGACGCCGGCCGACTTCTTCCAGGATGTCGGGGTTGCGTTCCAGGTGGAGCGTGAGCTCGCCGCCTTTCTTGATCTTGCGCAGCGAGACTTCGGCCGGCCGGTAATCCGCCACGGCCGCCGCCCCGATCAGCATGTCGGTTTCGGGCAACCGGGTCATCACCTCGTCGTGCATCTCCAGAGCCGTTCGCACGGGCACGCACTCGACGCCAAACGGCACCGGCACTTGCAGCGGGGCGTGCACCAGGGTGACCGTCGCTCCCAGATCGCGCGCCGCCTCGGCGAGCGCCACGCCCATCTTCCCCGACGAAGCGTTGGTAAGGTAACGGACGGGATCGATCGGTTCCTGCGTCCCGCCGGCCGTCACGAGCACGTAACACCCGTCGAGCGGGCCGCCTTCGACCAGCAGCGCCTGAATCTCACGCATGATCTCGGATGGCTCGGACATGCGGCCACGTCCGCTTGCCCCCGAAGCGAGCCTGCCCTCGTCGGGACCCACCACCACTGCCCCGCGCGCCCGCAGCGTCTCCAGATTCGCTTGCGTGGCGGGGTGCTCCCACATGTGTGATTCCATGGCCGGTGCCACTACCAGGGGCGCATCGGATGCGAGCGCAGTGGCGGCGAGCAGGTTGTCCGCAAGGCCAACTGCGAGCCGCGCCAGGCTAGTGGCGCTCAGCGGCGCGATCACCAGCAGATCGGCGTCCGTCGCCATGCGAACGTGCGGAATCGCATCGCCGCCCGGTTCACCCCACATGTCTGTGCGGACCGGACGCCCGCTGAGCGCCGCGAAGGTCAGCGGCGTGACGAAACGCGTGGCGGCGTCTGTCATGATCACGTCGACAGTCGCGCCGGCCTGCACCAGCTTGCTGCACAAATCCGCGGACTTATATGCAGCGATGCCGCCGGTTACCCCAAGCAGAACGTGACGACCAGACAACGTGGGCGATGCCATCCATCCTGTCCTTTCAGCCCGCTCAAACTGCCGGGCTATCGCGCCGCCGTCGGACGGCGCCGTGCCAACAGAGCGCGTCGCATGCTGCGCGTCCACGCGGACCCTCATCGCGCGCACGAGCGACACATCTGCGATTCTAACAGACGCACGGGGTCAAAGCAATCATCCCGGAGCCACGGGCGCGCTATGCTATAATGACGTGTCATGAAAGCGAATGGGATGATGCAACGGCCACGTCGATTGGCATCTTCCTACCCGGCCGGCGCCCGTGTCCGGCGCCGGCAGCGCAGCCCGGCATTCCGACTTGCGACGGCAGCGCGGGACCGGCACGCCCCGGCGTTTGTCGACAATCCGTTTGCCATGCCGGCTGCGCCGGTAAAGGGGTAACTCAGTGGCAGATCCCAGAATCGAGAAACTAGCCCGGTTACTCGTCGAATACTCGGTCGAGATCAGGGAGGGTGACAAGCTCGCCCTCATGGCCGGGCCTGTGGCGGAGCCGCTTGTGCGCGAGCTCTATCGCGCGGCAGTGCGCGCCGGGGCGTTTGTCGAGCCGGTAATCGAGTTACCCGGCCTGCGAGAGATCCTCCTCAAGGAGGGCAGCCGGCAACAGTTGGAGCATGTGTCGCCATTCCGGCGCGAGATTGTGGACAACTTCGATGTACGTATCGCGATCGACAGCGCGGTCAACACCCGCGAGTTGTCCGGAGTCGACCCCGAACGGCAGCAGATACAGTCTCGGGCGGGCCGCCCACTCGGCCAGAAGTGGATGGAGCGGAGCGCCCGGGGCGAGGCGCGCTGGGTGGTTGCGATGTTCCCGACGCACGCACGCGCCCAGGAAGCCGATATGTCGCTCACCGAGTTCGAGGATTTCGCTTACAGCGGCTGCCTTCTCGATGAGAGCGATCCGATTGCCGCCTGGAGGGGAGTACGAGCGACGGCAGGAACGGCTCGTCGAGTGGCTGGCGGGCAAACATGAGGTCCACGTGACCGCCCGGGATACGGACCTTCGGGTGAATATCGAGGGGCGGCCGTTCATCAATTGCTACGGCGACTACAATATGCCGGACGGCGAGGTATTCACCGGGCCGGTCGAGAACGGCGTGAACGGCCACATCCGGTTCAGCTTCCCTGCCATCTTCGGCGGCAGAGAGGTCGAAGACGTGCGGCTCTGGTTTGAGAACGGAGTCGTGGTCAAGGCAGATGCGGCGAAGAATCTCGAATACCTCGAGAAGATGCTTGATGTCGACGAAGGCGCCCGGCGTTTGGGCGAATTCGCGTTCGGCACCAATTACGGGATCAACCGGTTCGTGAAGCAGATGCTGTTCGACGAGAAGATCGGCGGCACCATTCACATGGCGCTTGGCATGGGGTATCCGGAAAGCGGCTCGAAGAATGAGTCGGGACTGCACTGGGACATGCTGTGCGACCTGCGAAATGGTGGGGAGATCCACGTTGACGGCGAGCTCTTCGCAAAGGATGGGAAGTATTTGCTGTGGGAGTAGCCAATAGCGAGTATCTTGGGGCCGCCGGCAGCGTCCCCATAGATGAGGGGGTCACGCGTCACAGGCCGTTCGCTTCCGGCTGATCAGGGATGGCGACGGCACGGGCTCCTGGAACATGGCGGTAGACGAGGCGATCGCCCGCGCAGTGTCCGCCGGGGAATCGCCTCCCACGTTGCGATTCTACGGTTGGGCGCCGCCGTGCGTCTCGCTGGGGCGCAGCCAGCCGTTGGGGTCGATCGATCGGGAACGCTGCAGCGCCCTGGGGTACGACATCGTGCGCAGGCCCACCGGAGGCCGCGCCATTCTGCACACAGACGAGCTGACGTACAGCATCTGTGCGCCGGTCGGGCATAGCCTTATGGGCGGGATGGTGCTGGATGCGTATCTTGCGCATCGCTAGCGCCCTCGTGAGCGGGTTGCGGCGGCTGGGCGTAGAGGCAGAGGAAGCACCGGGGAGCAACCGGGCCGGTCCGGACGTCTCCGCCGCCTGCTTCGAAGTGCCTTCGGCATACGAAATTGTGGTCCGCGGCCGCAAGTTGCTCGGGAGCGCGCAGAGTCGCGGCTCAGGATATGTGCTCCAGCACGGTTCGCTGCCACTCACCGGGCAGCTGGGCCGGCTCGTGGATGCTCTCGCGTTCGCAGATGACGGGGAACGAGCCCGGCTGCGGTCGTCGCTGGCCGATCACGCAGCCACGCTGGCGGAGTTGAGCGGTCGCGTGTACACGTTCGACGAAGCGGCCGGCGCTCTGGAGGCAGGTTTCCGAGATGCACTGCTGCTCGAACTGGAGCCGGGCGGGATCAGCGATGCGGAGGCCGGCAAGGCGCAGGAACTGGCACATACGAAGTACGGTGCCGACGAGTGGACCGGCCTCCGGTAACACCGTCACGCTCACGCAGGTCACGAGGAAGATGGGGGATCGCCCAACGGTAAGGCCGAGCAGCGAAGATCAATCGCAGCGCAGCGCACTGCGTGTCCTGATCGCCGAGCGGCACCCGCCCACGCTGCGCATGTTGCAGCTGGTCGTGGAGCGTGCCGGCGGCATCGCGCACGGCGTTTCGGCGCGGGAAGATCTTGCGTTGGCGCTCGAGAGCCACCTGTTTCACCTCCTCTTGCTCGATGCCGACATGGCAACCGCTGCAGAACTCCGCGAGTGGACGCCAGACGGCGATGCACCGGCGATCGCAATCATCGGCGCAGTGAGCGACGGGGATGACTTCTGCGATTGCGAGCAGGTCGGGCGGCCGGTGGCGCTCGACCGGATCGACGCACTGATGGCATACTGGTCCGGAACGTGCCCGCCGCGCTCTGCGAATACCGATCCACTCCCTCCCCTGTGTGCCGCCCCGGTGCTCGACCAGCGAATGATTGCTGACCTGTATGCGCTGCAGGCTGAGACCTACCAGGGCGCGGTCGAAGACATGATCCAGATCTATCTCCAGAACACGCCCGCTCGCCTGGATGCCCTTCGCAGCGCGATCGACGAAGACGATCATTTCCGGGTGCGATGGAACGCGGCATGCTTTGGCAGGCGCCTCGGGCATCTTCGGGGCGCGCTGGATGGTTCGGCTATGCGAAGAGCTGCAAGAATGCGGGCGCGTGGGAGATCTGAGCTGCGCCCCATCGTTGCTCGCGTTGCTCGCTGTCCGAGTACGAGCTTGTCAGGGTCCAGCTGCAGGCGATTGTAGAAGGCTGAAGGCATGGCAAGCGTCGGACTGCTGACACTCGAGATCTATGTGCCCGGCGTTACCTCGTTGAAGGAGAAGCGCAGCATCGTGAAAGCGGTCACTGCCCGCCTGCGCAAGGAATTCAACGTTTCGGTTGCCGAGGTCGAGGATCACGACCAACTGGGCCACTCGATCATAGCGTGTGCGGCCGTATCGCCCAGCGCCGATTACGTGCACGGCCTCCTGGAGCGCGCAGCCCACACCGTTGCGGCCTGGCGACTCGACGCCGAACTAGTTGACTACACGATAGAGATGCTGTAGAGATAGTCGAATCATTCTCGCTGCCGCCACTCCCCTCTCCGATCCGTCCTCTTCCACTCCTTCCACTCGGCCGACGGGCAACAACACTTCAGCACGAAGCCGCCAAGTATAGAATAGCTATACAATATCTTGACAGAGTGTACCTGGAGTTACAGACCGGCGCCCTGGCAATGTTACACTGATTCAACTTGAACCGATCCGAACTGGAGTAAGATGAACCTCAGACAACTTGCCGGCCTGCTGACCCTTGCGCTAACCCTGATCGTCAATTCCCTGGCCAATGCCCTCCCCATCAACGGGCGGACGACCGGAGCAATCTCGGACTCGTTCCCCGTATTGTTCGTCCCGGCCGGCTACGTTTTTAGCATTTGGGGCGTCATATACCTCGGACTCATCGCATTCGGCGTCTACCAGGCATTGCCATCCAAACGCGACAATCCTCGCCTGGTGCGTGCCGGGTGGTGGTTCAGCGCCGCCAATATTCTGAACGCTTCCTGGATCTTCCTCTGGCACTATGGGCAGTATGCCGGTACTCTCGTCGTGATGCTGGGTCTGCTCACGGCTTTGATCGTCCTATACGTGCGACTGGGGATCGGCCGCGTGCCGTCACGTGGGATCGAGCGCCTTGTCGTGGACCTTCCGTTCGGTATCTACCTGGGTTGGATCAGCGTCGCCACCGTTGCGAACGCTT
Source organism: uncultured Chloroflexia bacterium (assembly GCA_963783655.1). Lineage (GTDB taxonomy): Bacteria > Chloroflexota > Anaerolineae > CG2-30-64-16 > CG2-30-64-16 > CAWAOA01. The sequence continues at coordinate 129,924 of CAWAOA010000007.1, read as the reverse complement.
CGGCCACCCTGTACAGCCTCGGATGGAACGGCGGAAGCGTCGGACCCGTAGGGTGGACGCTGGTTATGCTGGCGGTTGCGACCCTATTGGGAGTTGCAATGACCGGCCTGAGGCGAGAGGTTGCTTATCCCCTGGTTTTGGTGTGGGCATTCGTCGGGATCGCGGCCAAACAGGCCGGCGTGCCGGCTGTGGCTACCGCCTCGTGGATAGGGGCGGCGGTGGTGGCGACCGGTCTGCTGGTGGCGCTCGTGGTGCGTGCCAGGTCGACGTCCGGCAGAAGCGCCGTGGAGCTCGCGTGACCCCGCCGTCGGTGTGGGACCAGAGCGCGACTTTCCCGGCGCGTGCGTGTTAGTTTCTATACTTGCATTCCGCCCGCCGGTGGATGCACGAGCAGCACTACCTGCACCCACTGAACACGGGAGGCCAAGTCAATGAAGATCGTGACCGATTCGGGGGCGGACCTCACTCGCGAGGACCGCGAGGAACTGGGGGTTGTCGTCGCACCCCTGTTTATCCAGTTCCCCAATGGCGAAGTCAACGCCGAGGAGATCTCGCGCGACGAGTTTTACGACCGGCTCGAGGCGATGCGACCCGCCATCCCGACGACGGCCCAACCCTCCAGCGGGCAGTTCGCCCAGTTCTACCGCGATTTCGCGGCCACCGACCGTGACATCCTGTCTATACACATCTCGTCGGGGCTGAGCGGCACCATCAATTCGGCCAGCGTCGGCGCCGAGCAGGCCAGTGACGTGGCCAACGTCACCGTGTGGGACACCATGACCCTTGCCGGAGGTGAACGCTTCCAGGTACTGGCAGCAGCGCGAGCAGCGCGAGCCGGATGGCCCCTGGCGGAGATCCAGCACCGGCTCGAGCAGATCCGGCAGCAGACAGAGGTCATCTTCACGCTCGAGACACTCGAGTACCTGGCGGCGGGTGGGCGGATCGGCCGGGTGCAGGCGCTTGCGGGTTCCCTGCTGCACATCAAGCCCGTGATCCACGTGGATCACAAGGACGGCAAGTACTCCAACACCGGACGCGGCCGGTCAATTCCCAAGGCCATCACCGCCATCGTGCATCACCTGCAATCGCTCTACGGCTCGAAACCGCTCTTCATCATCTCGCAGCACGGCAGGTTTCCTGATGCCGAAGAGATGCTTGCGTCGGAGGTGCGCCGGAATCTGGAGGTTGCCCGCATGGACCGTCTGCGGATCTCCCCGGTTCTGGGAGTCCACACCGGGCCGGGAATCGTGGGGATCGGGGCAGTCCCGATGGAATTGATGCAGGATCTGCTCTAGCGCTGGCTCAGGCGGCAATCATCAGCGCGATCCCGGCCATAGCAATCCCCGTGCCGACCACAGCGCGGGGTGAGATGCGCTCTTTGAAGATCAGGCCCACGAACGGCAACATCGCGATCGGCGTCATCGACATCAGGGTCGAAGCGACGCCGATCCGCTCTCCCTGTATCGCAACCATCGACATCCATACGCCCAGGACCGGCCCAGATACAGCGCCGCCGAGAATCGCGAGCGACGCTCCACGGTCCGCTCGCAACTGCCGGAAAGTATCGAGCGCCCGGCCGCGGGCCACGGTCCAGCCCCACACCATGATCGCGCTCGCGAGCATGCGCACGACCACCGCCGACAGTGGGGAAAAACCATCGCCCAGCGCCTGCTTCGCCAGGATCAGGTTGAGCGCCTGTCCGAATGCCCCGCCTAGCGCCAAAGCGATCCCCAGGGCGTAGCGGCGCTCAGTTGCGGTGCCCGCCCCGTTTGCCCCGCTCCGTTCGAGCACGACCCACGCCGCCCCGCCCAGCGCCAGCGTCATGGCCGCCACTTCGATCGTCGACAGGTTTTCGCCCAGAAGCATCCAGGCCATCAGCGCCCCGAAGATCGGGTTCAGCGACAGCACCAGCATCCCGAGCCGGGCGCCGATCAGGCGATACGACTGGAACAGCAGGGTGTCTCCCACCACCAATCCGGCGAAGGCAGAGGCGGCGAGCCAGCCGTAGCGCTGCCAGCTCTCGCCCACAGGGAAGAAGGTGCCCGTGGTGAACCAGTGCAGGATGCCGACGATGAGGACAGCGATAAGAAGGCGGACGCGATTTACGACGAATGCGCCGAAACGTTGGCTGGCGACGGTGAAGAAGATCGACGAAAAGGACCAGAGCAGCGCGGTAGAAAGCGCCGCCAGCTCGGCAAGATGCGGTAGATTCAAGCTGCCTTCAATCTTGGGCGCCGGACGGCCTGGATGTGGGTCTGGGCCGGCGGCATTCGTGAAATACGGGGGCGGCGAATTTGACGGGCCGCGCCCGGTATGGTAGAAATGAAGCCGTCACAAACGCAATGTTGCGTGCGTGACGGCCCGGGGGCGTAGTGTAGTGGTTAACATGTCGGCCTGTCAAGCCGAAGATCGCGGGTTCGAATCCCGTCGCTCCCGCTGTAAGAACAGTCGCCGCCATTCGGGCTGTTTTCGCCAAGGGTCAGAAGTTCTCTGTTGGCTGCACAGCGCTGATCGTATTTCCCTGTACAGAGGCTGCTGAGAATAGTTCTCAGCGGCCTTTCGTTTCCACCGCCAATCCAGGGGCCCGGCAATCCGTGGCAAGCCGAGCCATTCCGCAATGGCGCGCACCCAAATGCGCAATTGTCACACGTCCGCCCTGACCGTCAAATAGCTTATGTAACAGACCCGTGGTACGATGGGCATTGTCGATAGCCATCACCACACGAGGAGGCTCGTAATTCACCTCTGCTAGCCAGTTGTTCACCGAACCGGTGCGCCGTCCAGCTTCTCTCTCCCATTCTCCACAGGAGGAAAAAAATGAAGTTTCGAGTCGCTGCCTTCTTGATCCTGCTAGCGCTGCTGGTGTCTGGCCTGTGGGCCAGCGCCAACCCAACCGGCCCCCGCCGCCCCACCGCCCGCCGCCCAACCTGCACCAACGACTGCCCCTGCCCGCGCCTACCGTCGCCAAGACTGCGCCGACAGCAGCGCCCGCCGCACCTGCAGCCGCCCAACCTACCGCTGCCGCTGCCCAGGCGGGAGGCGGCACCCTCCGCTTCGGCCTACGCGCGGCCGATCTTAGTAATCTCGACCCGCATTTCGCCAGTTCCACGCAAGACCGCACGATTGTCGATATGATCTTCAATGGGCTGATCCGGTACAAGCCGGGCGATGCATCGCAGTTCGAGCCGGATATTGCTACTGCCCTGCCCGAGCCTAAGATGGAGGGCGGCAAGCAGGTGTGGACGTTTTCGCTGCGCAAGGGCGTGATGTGCCAGCCTAGCGAGGGCGTGGCCTCGTACGAGTTGACCAGCGACGACGTAGCGTTTTCCTTCAAGAAGGCAGCCGCCAAAGAAACCTCGGCTTCCTCCTCGGATTACACAGGTATCGTCGTAGCGGCTGTGGACGCCTCGGCCGTCAAGATAACGCTTGACACGCCGCTATCGCCGGCGCTGTTCTTCCCAAGATCGCCAACTACAACGGCGGCTATATCGTTTGCCGCAAGGCATACGAGGCGCTGGGCGCTGATAAGTTCAAGACCCGACCTGTGGGCACCGGCCCCTTCATGTTCAAGAGTTATACGCCGCAGAATCGGGTTGAGCTGGTTGCATATGACAAGTACTTCCGCGGCCGGCCAAAGCTCGACGGTGTGACGCTCCGCTATATGGCCGACCTGAACAGCCTGGAGCTCGGCTTGCGCAGCGGCGAATTGGATGCCATCAATGGCGGGCCGGACGATGCCTGGATCAACAAGATGGCGACCGTGGCCAACGTCAAGGTCGACGTTTTTGGTCCTGGCGAAAGCGCCATCCTTTACCTTTAACATGGCTGCCAAGCCGCTTGATAAGCTTGAAGTGCGCCAGGCCATCGCTTACGCACTGGACCGTACCGAGTTGCTCAATCTCGTCGGGTCCAAGGTGGCGGAGATCGTCTACTCGCCCGTACCGGCAAAGTTCCTCGCCGGCGGCATGACCAAGGAAGAGGTCACAGCCAAGGGCGTGCTTTACGATACCGACCTCGCGAAGGCCAAGCAACTCCTCGCCGCCGCCGGGTATCCCAACGGCTTCAGCATGGACCTCAACGTTTCGGAAATGACCGGCTACAGTGTTCTGTACCAGGCCATTCAGGCGCAGCTGGCAAAGGTGGGCATCAAGCTCAACCTCAAGACGGTGGACCACACCACCTTCGGCACGACAATCCGCCAGGACGTCAACCCGCTGGTGCTGTACATCGCCTGGCGCGCCAATGCCGACATCTACCTGACCCGCTTCTTCCTGTCGGACTCAATCGTCGTCACCGGCGCCAAGCCGGACACCAACTTCTCGCACTACACGGCGATTGATGACCTGATCAAGCAGGCGCACGTCGAACAGGACCCAACCAAGCAGACCCAGCTATGGAAAGACGCGCAGGTCGAGATGATGCAAGATATGGTCGCCTTCCCCTTGCAGTTCCAAAATCAGGTCTACGCCCGGTCAAACAAGGTAGACTACGGCCATGATCTCAAGTCAGTGCTCGCCCTGTACCCCGGCATTGACGAGACGACCCGCTTGAGCAAATAGGTACGTTACGGCCATCCCCGGCGGCATAGCAGCCGCCGGGGAGCTGCCTCGCTTCGCTTGTCGCCGAGTAACGCCCATGCTGCGCTATATACTCAAACGACTTCTGTTCTCAATCCCGGTCCTTGCTTGGCGTGCTGACGATTGTCTTCTTCGTAATCCGCGTGCTGCCCGGCGACCCGGCGATTGCCGCGCTCGGCGACTATGCGTCCAAGGAAGCCGTCAACGCGCTGCGCCAGCGTATGGGGCTAACGTACCCCTGATCGTGCAATATTTCCGCTTTCTCGGCGGGCTGTTGCAAGGAGATCTAGGCACGTCGTTGATTACCGGCCGCCCTGTTTCCGAGCAAATCCTCGCGGCGCTCCCCTATTCGCTTGAGCTAACGCTTGTCTCTATCCTGATTGGCGTGGTCGTGGGGATCCCCACGGGGGTGTACACGGCTATCCGGCGCAACCAAATGCCGGACTATGTGGGCCACGTCATCTCCCTGGCGGGGTTATCGGTGCCGGCCTTTTATTTCGGCATCTTGCTGATGCTGTTGTTTTCCATCCAGCTCAAACTGCTGCCTGCGGTTGGCGGAGGCGATATCGGCAACCTGAGCGAGAATTTGCGATACCTGGTTTTGCCATCGCTCACACTCGGTCTGGTGATGACTGCCTCCGTCACGCGCCTCACCCGTTCGGCCATGCTCGACGTTCTCAGCCACGACTACGTGCGCACCGCACACGCCAAGGGCCTACACGAACATGTCGTGCTGTTTCGTCACGGCTTGCGCTCCGCCCTGATCCCAATCGTATCGCTGGCCGGCATATGGGCCATTGCCTTGATCGGCGATTCGGTGACGACGGAAGTTGTGTTTGCCCGTCCCGGGTTGGGCAAGATGATGGTGGGCGCCATTTTGCAACGTGATTACACGGCGCTTCAATCGATCATGGTCGTCTATACGGGCTTTGTCGTCATGATCAACCTGACAGCCGATCTGATCTACGGCTTCATAGATCCCAGGATTCGCTGATCGATACGGGGCGGGCGAAGAGGAAAGTCGTCTATGGCACATGCAGCAGCTAAGCCGATCAAGCCTGCGTCCCGAGCCTTCGGGGCGCAGGCACAGCGCGCCCGGCTGACACTACCTTCGTACGCAACCGCGCAGCCGTAGTCGGTCTTGTGCTTGCGGCGCTGGTGGTCCTGGTTTCGGCCGCCGCGCCTCTGCTTACTCCATGGGGGCCGCTCGAACAGGCCGCGCTCGACCGCCTGAAGCCCCCCAACGTAACGCACCTGATGGGGTACGATGCATTTGGCCGCGACATCCTGGCACGTGTGCTGTATGCCGGCCGCATCTCGCTGCTGGTCGGTATCTCATCGGTTGCGCTTGGCGGCGCAGTTGGGGTTACGCTTGGCCTGCTGGCCGGTTACACCGGCGGCAAACTAGAGACGGTCATCATGCGCCTGATCGACGTGCTGATGGCCTTTCCCAGCTTGCTCCTCGGCCTGGCAGTTGTGGCCGTGCTTGGGTCTGGGGTGACCAATGTGGTTCTGGCCATAGGCATCGTGCTTTCTCCGGCCTTTACCGCGTGGTCCATGCGTCCACGCTCTCGCTGAAGCGGCAACAGTTCGTAGAGGCCGCCCAGAGTGTCGGGGCAGGGCATGGGCGTATCATGTTCCGCCACATCTTGCCCAATGTACTGGGTGAAGTGGTTGTTCTGGCGAGCTTGTGGATCGCCTCTGCCATCCGCATCGAGGCCAGCCTCAGTTTCATTGGTCTCGGCGTCTCGCCTCCCACCCCCACGTGGGGCAACATGATCAAGGATGGAACGGTGCAACTGATGAATGCGCCGTGGGTGTCGATCTTTCCGGCCTTGCCATCTTTATCACCGTGCTCGCCTTCAATCTGCTGGGTGACGGCCTCCGCGATGTGTTGGACCCGCGGCTGCGCAACTAGCGGCATTGCGCTCACGCGTCCCTGAGGAGTTTTTGTGTCAGCTACTGAGCAACTCGTCGCCTTCGTGCATCGGCTCGACCCGGCGGCCCTGCCGGCGCCGCTTGTGAACGAGGTCTGCACCATCCTGCTGGACCTCACCGGCGTCGCCATTGCGGGAACTCGCACCCCCATGTTTCTCGCTGCCGCCTCGTTCGCCAACGATCAGTTTGCCGCCGGCCCGGCCACAGTTATCGGTTCGCGCCGGCCGCTGGCCGCGGCCGGCGCCGCCTGGGCCAACGGCATCGCAGCCAGCGGGCTTGACTTCGATGAGGGCCACCGCATGGCGATGGGCCACCCTGCCGCCGCGGTCGTGCCGGCTGCGCTGGCAGCGGCCGAGATGTGCGGCGCATCAGGCGGTGAGCTTATCGCGGCGGTGGCGGCAGGCTATGAGGTTGCCGTGCGTGCCAGCGCCACCGCGTCCCGGCTTACAAGGAACGCCAGTATTCGAGCGGAATTTGGGGGGTGTTCGGTGCAGCCGCCGCCGCAGGCAAACTGTTGGGGCTGAACGAAGAGGGTCTACAGTCGGCGCTCGGCAACGCTGCATCACACGGTCCCTTCCCACCCGCCGGTCCCGCCGCCAATTCGAGTATGGCGAAGGAAGTGATCGGGTGGTCGGGCATGACGGGCTGCAGCGCCGCGCTGCTGGCGCATGCCGGCTTTGCCGGGCCGCGCAGGTTTTTGATTATTCCGGGCGTTGGCACACCGACCAGCTCACCGCGGGGCTAGGCGGCCCCGATTACGCGATTCTCAGCGCCTACGTCAAGCCCCATGCCGTGTGCCGCTGGGCGCATGCTGCGATCGATGCTGTGCTCGAACTGGCGCAGCGGGCGGCGCTGGCCCCCGTCGAAGTGGAGAGCGTCCGCGTGCATACCTTTTACAAAGGCACGCGCCTGGTGGATTATGCGCCGGAGACGGTCGTTGCTGCCCAATTTAGCCTGCCTTTCGCCGTCACGCTCGCGCTGCGTTATGGCCGCGTCAGTCCCGAGGAGGTGTCTGAGCGAAACCTCCATTCGCCGGACCTGCTGGCGCTGGCGCGGCGTGTGGAGGTGGTCATCGACCCTGCCCTGGACGCTTTGTATCCGGCGAAGACGGCGGCGCACGTCACCGTTGCTTCGCACCGCGGCACGTGGGAAGCCTACGTCGAGGATCCCTTGGGAGGGCGGGAGAACCCGCTCAGCCGCGAAGGCCTGCTTACCAAGTATCATTCGCTGGTGGACCCGGTCGCCGGCCGGGCAAATGCCGAGCGTATTCGCGATGCCGTGCTGGCGTTGCCCGGCGCCGGCACGACGGCCGCGCTGGGCCAACTGCTGCGTTTCTAGCGAGTCACAAGGGAGACAAAGGACATGAGAATTCTCGTTCTCGGCGTCGGTTTGCAAGGCCGCGCCACGCTGCACGATTTATCGCGCAGCCCCGAGGTGATGCACATCATCGCCGCCGACACAGGCATCGATCGCCTGGGCCCGTTCTGAAACACCTGACCCAAACAATCGAACTGCGCAATGTGGATGCGTCAGACGCCAACGCCGTTGCGGAACAGATGCGCCGCGTCGATGCCGTGGTCAGCCTGCTGCCCGTCAGCTTCCACCCCACGACGGCCCGGCTGGCCGTCGACTGCGGCATTCACTACGTCAACACCTCCTACGCTCCCCCCAGTTTGCTGCACTGGGGGAGGAAGCGACACAGCGCGGTCTGACGATCCTGCCTGAATTCGGGTTCGATCCGGGGATTGATCTTGCCCTGGCCGGGCAAGCGATGCGCGAACTAGACGAGGTGCAGGAATATTTTTCCTACGGCACCGGCTTCCCTGAGCCGGAAGCGGCAGACAACGTGCTGCGCTACAAGATTTCGTGGACCTTTACCGGCGTGCTAAAGGCCTACTGCCGCGACGCCCGGGTTATCCGTGACGGGCAGGTGGTATCGATTCCCGGCCGCGAGGAATTCGCGCCGCAGAATATTCACGTTATTGACCTGGAAGGGTACGGGCCGATGGAGGCCTATCCCAACGGCGACACGGTCGGCTTTTTGGAGCGCATGGGCATTGCAGGCTCTGTGACGAATGCCGGGCGCTTTGCCACACGCTGGCCGGGCCACTCCGCGTTCTGGTACAAACTGGCGCAGCTGGGTTTCTTAGACGACAAGCCTGTGCAGGTGGGCGGAGCGGCCGTCGCCTCTCGTGACTTCCTCGCCGCGCTGTTGGAGCCACAGTTGCAGTACACGCGGACGACGAGCGGGATGTTGCGATGTTGCGGGTTGACGTACGCGGGCTGAAGAACGGCGAGCGCCGCCAGGTGGTCTATGAGTTGACCGACGTCCGCGACCTGGAAACCGGGCTGATGGCGATGAACCGCACTGTAGGCTACACGGCGAGCATTGGCGTCCAGATGGTGCTACGTGGCGACATCACGAAGCGCGGGCTGCTGCGCCCCTGACCGACGTTCCGTTCGACCGGCTACTGGCTGGACTGAGCGGACGCGGCATCTCAATCACGCGCCGGGAAACGCTCTGTTGAGTGCGCTTATTGTGCAGGTGAGGCTGATTGCCGACCTGCGCCGCCACCTGCCGCCAGACGCCTCTGGTTCAGTGGCAACGCTGTCCCTTGCGCCCGGAGCAATCGTGAGTGATGCGCTCGTCAGCCTGGAGCTGCCTGAGCCGGATGCGTATGTTGTTCTGTGCAACGGTCGCGATGTGCAGTTGGACGCGCCGCTGCAACACGGCGACCAGTTGGCCGCATTCCCACGGCTTGCCGGCGGGTGAGTTAAGGCGGTAAGGAGGGATTTGTGTACGGATGGCATGGCAGCATCTTGCGGGTGGACCTGACCGCACCGCTGACGTTCATCGAGGACATCGATGGGCAGACCGCGGCTGACTTCATTGGCGGCCGTGGTTGGGCAGTCAAGTACCTGTCTGACCGGATGGACGCGCGTACTGATCCGCTTGCGCCTGCGAATCTTCTGATCTTTGCCACAGGGCCGCTGACCGGCACCGCCGCGCCGACGGGCAATCGCTACATGGTGGTGACCAAATCGCCTTTAACGGGTGCGCTGTCTTGTTCGAACTCGGGGGCCGCTTCCGACCGACTGAAACGCACCGGCTTTGACATGATCGTGTTCGAGGGCCACGCCGCAGAGCCGGTTTACGTCTGGATACATGACAATGAAGTCGAGATTCGCCCGGCCGGGGAGCTGTGGGGAAAGACGGTGCCCGAGACTGAGGCGACGCTGCTGCCGCGCTACTAACAGCCGGGCACGTGTCGCCTCGATTGGGCCTGCAGGCGAGCGGATGGCCCGCATCACGGCCATTATGAACGACCGGCAAGCTGCAGCCCGTTCCGGCGTTGGTGCGGTGATGGGCAGCAAGAACCTCAAAGCGGTCGTCGTCCGCGGCACACGTAGACCGGCCGTGGCGGACCCGGCCAGAATGGAAAAGCTATGCCGCGCCCTGCAAAACGAGGTGGGCGCCGACGTCAAGAAAGGCTCGGCCTTGCGCATCTACGGCACCGCCTATGTGCCGCCTGTAACGAACGAAATGGGCATCTTGCCGACGCGCAACTTCACGACAGGGCGCTTCGAGCATACTGAGGCGATCAGCGGCCCGGTGCTAACCGAGAAATACTTGGTGCGAGCCAAGCCCTGCTTCCGCTGCCCCATCGGCTGCGGCCGCGAGACACGCGTCAGCGAGGCACCTTACGAAGGCGAGGGCGAAGGGCCGGAGTACGAGACAATTTCAGCGGTGGGCAGCGCCTGCGGCATCGGCGACCTGGCGCCAATCATTAAGGCCAACTACCTGTGCAACGACCTGGGGCTGGATACGATCTCCACCGGCATGACAATCGCTTGCGCCATGGAAATGTCGGAGCGGGCTAATCCCTGAAAGCGACACCGGCGGTCCGCTGCGCTTTGGCGATGCGGATGCGATGCTGGCGTTGGTGCAGGATACAGGCTACGGACGCGGCTTCGGCGTCGCAGGTGGCGCAAGGGAGCCACCGCATGGCGGAGGCTTACGGCCATCCTGAGTTTTCCATGACCACGCGCAAGCAGGAGTTCCCCGGCTATGACCCGCGCGCAGTCAGGGCATGGGCCTGCTATATGCCACGGCAAACAAGGGCGCCTCGCACATGGCCGGCGATGTGGCGTATACCGAGGTGTTTGGGGTACCGGTCAAGAGCGACCCGCTGGCGACCGCGGGCAAGGCGGCGCTGGTGAAGCGGTGGCAAGACGCGTTTGTCATTATCGATTCGGCCGGATTGTGTGTTTTCCTGGCCGTCCGCTACCTTTTCGGACCTCATGCATCTAATTTCGCCCCTGCGCCTGACGGATCTGATGAACAGGGCCACGGGCGCGGCCTACACGCCCGAGACGCTGCTGGAAGCCGGCGAGCGAGTTTTCAACCTGGAGCGTCTTTTCCTGCTTGCCGCAGGCTTCACGGCGACCGACGACACGCTGCCCCGACGCATGCTCCAAGAGCCCTGCCCGAAGGCCCGGCAAAGGGCTCTGTGACGCACCTGGGCGAAATGCTGCCCGAGTATTACCGGCTGCGCGGCTGGGATGAGCAGGGTATCCCGCGGCCGGTAACTTTGGCCGGGTTGCGGCTGAGTCAGCCCGGGGGGATACCGGCCCAGGCGCGGCCATGAAATCACGGCACTTTCCGATGCCGTCGCCCGCTACGTCCATGACGGCGACATAGTGGCGATCGAAGGCTTCACCGCCTTCATCTGCTTTGCGGCGGCGCATGAGATCATCCGGCAGAGATTCCGTGATCTTGTGCTTTGCCGCATGACGCCTGACCTGGTCTATGATCAGATGATTGCGGCCGGCTGCGCCGCGCAAATTGATCTTCAGCTATCTCGGGAATCCGGGCGTGGGGTCTCTCAATTGCGTGCGGCGGGCGGTGGAACGAGATCCCCCAGCACTGGAAATCAAGGAGTACTCGCATTTCGGGATGATCACGCGCTACATGGCCGGAGCGGCCCACCTGCCCTTTTTCCCGCTGCACAGCTACGATGGCACAGACATGGCCGTGGCGAACCCGCTGATTCGCCGCGTCGCCGACCCTTGGCGCCGGGTCGGTGGCGGTTGTCCCGCCTCTCAACCCTGATGTCGCCATCATTCACGCCCAGCGTGCCGATGCAAGCGGCAACACGCAGTTATGGGGGCTGCTGGGGGTGCAAGCCGAAGTGGCATTCGCGGCGCCACGTTATCGTCGTTGTTGAAGAGATCGTGCCTGCCGAGACGATCTGTTCAGATACCAACCGCACCCTTATCCCGCACATGGTGGTAGATGCCGTGGTGGAACAGCCACGCGGCGTGCCCATCGTATGTGCAAGGCTACTACGATCGCGATAACCAGTTCTACCTGGCATGGGATAAAATCTCGCGCAGCCATGCGGCCGTTGAGGCGTGGCTGGCGGATTGGGTCTACGGCGTGACGGGCTGGGAAGAATACCTTGAGAAGCTGGCGGCAGCCCAGCCGGGTATCTGGGAACGGCTGGCTGCGGGGAGCGTGCCGTCGGAGCCGGTGAACTACGGCCGCTACGGCATGCGAGGATAGCATGGCTGAGTATTCGGCATCGGAGATGATGATTTGCGATTCGGCGCGAGCGCTGGCGGGCGAGCGGGTGGTATTTGTGGGCGTCGGTTTGCCAAACGTCGCCTGCAACCTGGCCCGGCGCACCGTGAGCATCAATCTCGAGTTGGTGTATGAGTCGGGCGTGTTCGGAGCGGCGCCCGGAGCGCCTGCCCCTCTCAATCGGCGATCCGCGCTCGTCACCGGCGCCACCGCCGTAGTGCCGATGGCGCAGCTCTTCTTGTATTACCTGCAGGGCGGCCGGATCGAAGTCGCCTTTCTTGGCGCAGCGCAGATTGACCGCTTTGGCAACCTGAACAGCACCGTTGTCGCCGCGCCCGGCCAGGACGCCCTCGAGGCGTACCGGCGTCCCAGGGTGCGGCTGCCCGGCAGCGGCGGCATGTGCGAGATCGCCATTCATGCGCGCCGCATCTTCATCATCATGCGGCTCAACAAGCGGGCATTTGTCGAGCGGCTGGATTTCCGCACCGCGGCCGGGCACCTGTCGGGCAGGCCGGGCGAGCGGGCGGCGGCAGGGTTGCCCGGCAAGCCCACAACTGGTAATCACCGACAAAGCCATCTTCCGCTTCCCCGCTGACGGGGGCGAGATGACGCTGACCTCACTGCATCCAGGCGTGAGCATTGACGAGGTGCAGGCTGCGGTGGGCTGGCCGCTAGCTGTGGCGCTTGAACTGGGCGTGACTGAGCCGCCGACTGCGGAGGAGCTGCACCTGATCCGGGTTGAATTGGACCCGCAGGGGCTGTATAGCAGCAAGTAGGGTAGGAGAAGAAATGCAACGAGTCGTGATTGCCGCCGCCGTTCGCACCCCCATCGGTGCTTTCGGGGGAGTACTGAGGGATGTGCCTGCCGCAGCCCTGGGCGAGACAGCGGCGCAGGTGGCCGTTGCCCGGGCAGGACTGGAACCCGCCCAGATCGATGAAACGATCTTTGGCAGCGCGCGGCAGGCAGGGATTGGGCCAAACATTGCCCGCCAGATTGCCTGGCGCTGTGGCGTGCCGGTTGAGCAAACGGCGTTCACGGTGAACAAAGCGTGCGCGTCCGGCTTGAAGGCCATCACCCTGGGCATCCAGTCCATCATGACCGGCGAGAATGAGATTGTGCTGGCAGGCGGCGTCGAGCAGATGTCGCAAGTGCCTTACTTGCTGCTGAAGGCGCGCTGGGGGTATCGGCTGGGAAATGAGAGCCTGGTAGATGCCAACTACCGCGAGGTTACGACTGCCCGCTTTCGGGCATGGTGATGGGCGAGACGGTGGACCGGCTGGTGGAGCAATACGGCATCACCACACCAACAAGACCGCTACACGGCCCAAGCCACCGTAAGGCAATCGCAGCCTGGAAGAACGGCGCGTTCAACGCGGAGGTCGTACCCGTGGAGATTGCGGGACGCAAGGGTGAGAAGACGTTCGTGACGCGAGACGAACGCCCCCGGGCGGACACCGATGAACGTGCACTGTCGCGCCTGGCTACCGTATTTCGGCGGCGGCGGAAGGGGGGACGGTTACGGCGGCCAATGCCAGCGGTATCGCTGACGGCGCGCCGCGGTGGTGCTGATGTCGGCGAGCGTGCCGAAGCGTTGGGCGTGACCCCGCTGGCAACAATCGTGGGCTTTGCCAGCGTGGGTGTGGACCCGATGCAGATGGCGCTGGGGCCAACGCCGGCGACGCGTAAGGCGATCAGCGCGGCGGGCCTTGCGCTGTCCGATCTGGACGTGATCGAGATCAACGAAGCTTTTGCCGGGCAGGTGCTTGCCGTAAGCGGGCTCTTGATTGGGATACCGCGCGCCGTAACGTACATGGGGGCGCCGTGGCTCTCGGCCACCCCACGGGCTGCTCGGGCACGCGCATCGTCGTCACCCTGGTCCATGCACTCGCCCGGCGTGACGGCAGGCTCGGCCTGGCAACGTTGTGCGTCAGCGGTGGGCTGGGCATGGCTCTCATCGTGAAGCGAGGCTGAGCATGGAGCGCCAGAAACACGAGCACCCCGAGGGAAGCGTCTTTTACCGACGTGAACATTTCGCCCATCCGGTTATTCACCATGGCGCAGGCGTCTACCTCTATGACACGGAAGGCAAACGCTACCTGGATGGCTCCGGGGGGGCCATCGTGGCGAACCTGGGGCATGGGGTGGCCGAAATCGGTGCGGCAATGGCCGCCCAGGCGACAGCCGTGGCCTATATCCATCCCACGGTCTTTACCAGTCCGGCCATAGAAACGTATGCCGTGCGCCTGGCCGAGTTGGCGCCGCTACGCGATCCCCGTTTTTACTTCCTTTCCAGCGGGTCGGAAGCCATTGAGCACGCGCTCAAGTTTGCACGGCAGGCGCAAATTGCTGCCGGCCAGCCCAGCCGCTACCTCACGATCACGCGTCGTGGTTCCTACCACGGCACGACTCTCGGCGCTCTGACCGTTACCGGCAAGCCTGCGATGCGCCGGCCATACCAGCCGCTGCTCGGACAGTCGGCTATGATCTCACCGCCGTACTGTTATCGCTGCGCCTTTGGGCGAACGGACGGCGACTGCGGCCTGGAGTGCGCCGAGGCGCTGGAGGTGGAGATCAAGCGCCTGGGTAAGGAGAACGTGGCCGCGTTCCTGGCCGAACCCATCATCGGCGCCACGCTGGGCGCAATTGTGCCGCCGGCCGGGTACTGGCCGATGGTGCGCGCGATTTGCGACCACTACGGCTTGCTCTTGATCGCCGATGAGGTGATGACCGGTTTCGGCCGCACGGGGCACTGGTTTGCGCTCGAACGCTGGGGAATCCGCGCCGACGTGATGACGGCGGGCAAGGGGGCATCGGGCGGATACTTTCCCCTATCCATTGCAGCGGTCGATCGTAAGTGGCTCGATGCGGTAGTCGACGCGGGCGGCTTCGTCCACGGTGGCACCTTCTCGCACCATCCGGTCGCGGCAGCGGTCGGGCTGGCGACGCTTGATTACCTCATCAATCACGATCTGATTGCCGAATGCGCTCGTCTTGGCGGCATATTGGGCCGCAAGCTGGCCGAGGCGCTGGCCGGGCAAGCCTGTGTCGGCGACGTGCGTGGTGTAGGGATGCTGTGGGGCATCGAGTTTGTCGCAGACCGTGGAACCAAACAGCCTTTCCCGCCGGCAGCTACATTTCGGGCAGCGTGTAGCCGACGCCGCGCTCGATCTGGGTCTCGTCGTGTACCCCGGCAGCGGCTGCGTAGATGGAGTCGCCGGGGACCTGCTGACGCTTGGACCGCCCCTGGTCATCACTGAAGCGCAGATCGACGAACTCATAACGCTGCTAAGCGCAGCCATAACGGCGGCGGCGACAGCAGCTTCGAATCAATTAGGCTGAGGAATCAAGGCTGCGCCCCGGGCGGATGAGCTACCCCTACGGCTTGGCCCGCTCCGCCGGTGACCCGCCTCGCAATGCGACCTTTGATCTGCATATCCAGTGTCCAATGCCTAATGGAGGCCATCTCTTTCAGATTGCGACTTCCACGCAGAGTGGTATGCATTCGTGCGGCTTCAAGTCATTTCCAGCAGGTCGCGGCCAAAGCGTGAGCGCAGGTTATAGAGATAGAAGTAGCACAGCAGGCGTTCCGACGAGCTTCGCGAGGTGATGGCGCTGCAATCGAGCATCGCCTGGGCTTCTTGGCGGTTTTCCGCGTTCGGATCAAGCTTGTAGCTTGCCAGGGCGATCAAGACCGGTAGAAGCTGGAGCTGGAGCTGATAGGATTCGCCGGTCTGCGCGCGCCGGTCTTTTTTCGCCCACCGGTCAGCAACTTCGGCTGCCGACAGAGCGCCCGGCCAATCTTCGACACAGGCCAGCGCATACGACCTCAGGGGCAGGCACTCCCAAATCGGCTGGATCTGCTTCGAGCTGCCGTAGTATTCGATTTCCGCCTCGGTGAGCCTGTAGTTCTCGGCTGCCCAATGATATAAGTCCATCGCGCGCGTCGGGTTTGCCCCACCCGGTCCGAGCAGACGGCAGCCGGAAGCTGGCTGATAGCCGCAGCTTCTCGGACTCTCTGGGCAGGGACCGGATTGGTCTCGCCGGCAAAAATCCTTTCGCCGCGCCAGCCGTACCGACCCAGCTCATACCAGGCAGAGGCCGTGGTCAGATTGCCGCGGTATTCGTGCGCCGGCGCATTCCACGTGCTGCGCGTCAGGGCCACGTAGACCTCAGCGGGCGGCCGGACCTCCTGCGGGCCCAACATGGGACGGATTTTACCCACATCCGGGCCGCCTGTATTTGGATCCAGCCAGCCGTGCCGGCTCAGGTACGCGACGCCCTCATCGACGGTCTCCTGGACGTACTTTTCGAACGCGTGAGAGGTCTTCGTCGGTTTCATGCTAATTTTGCTCTGCCTCCTCGACACTCACTCCATGATGCCGGTGACAAATAGTTCGGCCTTACGTGGCAGGCCGGTAGCATGGTCCGCCCACCTTGCACAGAAGGCCCTGTCTGGTGGCCAGACTAACCTGGCTCTTCAGAGACGAAGCGAAGAAGAATGGTTCGGCGCGTCGATTTAGCTCTCCACCCCCAGGTGAACTGGCGTCAGCGCAGTCTGTTCCGCCGGGCCAGATAAATCGACCGTTTGGCGAAGTCGCCGCCTTGAAGACGAGATCTCCCGCAGCGTTTCTCGTGGCGCAGTTCAGGAAATCACTCGCGCTCAGTGAAGCGCTGGCCTTCGATTCGATGATCCGTATTGTACTACCAGACTGCTTCACGAAACCATGCCGCCTCGTATCACCAGCTCGCCAAGCGCGCCGGACAGGTTCTACCGGGCACGCCGGCCGTGTTGCGGGGCGGGTGAATTCTGGCTGGCGGGCGAATTGTTGCTCCCACACGCACGTCCAAGTACAGAGGCTGCTGAGAATAGCTCTCTCGCACGCTTTCGACGATAATGGCTTAGAAGGTGGTGTCAGCGCGTACTGGTGCTCTTTCGTCTTGCTGCATCCGGCAACCCCACCCAGCGTTCCTGAGCCAATCCGGGGATCGGCAGTCTGCCACCGGCTACCCCAAGGACAGAGATCCAATGCGCGAACTCGATAACGCGGGCCATTTACCGGCAGACCTGGCTGCCTTTGTGCGGTCTTATCCGGCATTCGAATCCACGCGCCACCTTGACGAGTTGCGCGCCACCGAATATGCGCGCCTGGATTCGTGCGGCCAGGTATATCTCGATTACACGGGAGCCGGCCTGCACGCGCTCTCCCAAATCAGGCAGCACACCCGGCTGCTCAACGACTGCGTCTTTGGCAACCCGCACTCCTCCAACCCCACTTCGAGCGCCACGACGACTCTGGTTGAGCAGGCGCGAAGCTATGTGCTCGAGTACTTCGGCGCGTCGCCAGATGAGTATGTCGCGATCTTCACCCCCAACGCAAGTGGGGCCCTCAAACTGGTGGGCGAGTCTTTTCCGTTCGAATCGGACGATCAATACTTGCTGACCTTCGACAATCACAATTCGGTCAACGGCATTCGCGAGTTCGCACGTACACGGCACGCTGACGTGACCTACGTGCCGGTGATGCTGCCTGAGATGCGCGTGGATGAGGAGCGCCTGGCTGACTATCTGGACCGGGCCAGGCCAGGCGGCCACAACCTCTTCGCTTATCCGGCACAATCCAACTTTTCTGGGGTGCAGCATCCGCTGGACTGGATCGCCGCGGCCCAGAAGAGGGGATGGACGGTGCTGCTGGATGCCGCTGCCTTTGTCCCGACGAATCGAATGGATCTTAGTCGCTGGCATCCCGACTTTGTGTCGATCTCGTTCTACAAGATGTTCGGCTATCCAACCGGTGTGGGCTGCCTGATCGCTCGCCGGGACGCGCTCGCCCAACTGCGCCGCCCCTGGTTTGCCGGCGGCACCATCACTGTTGCCTCGGTCCAGGGGGACCGCTACTATCTGGCGGAAAGCGAAGCGGCGTTTGAAGATGGCACGGTCAACTATCTCAATTTGCCGGCGGTAGAAATTGGCCTCAGACACATCGAGGCCATCGGGCTGGAATCGATTCACGAGCGAGTACGCTGCCTTACCGGTTGGATGCTCGACGGGCTGCTTGCCCTTCGACACCGAAGCGGCCGGCCCCTCGTGCGCCTGTACGGTCCCCCGAATACGAGCTGGCGGGGCGGCACCCTGGCACTCAATTTCTACGACAGCGCCGGGCAGCCAATCGACCACCGCGTGATCGAGCAGCAGGCCGGTGCAGACAACATCTCACTGCGGACGGGCTGCTTTTGTAACCCCGGCGCCGGTGAGGTCGCCCTCGGGCTGTCACAGCTCGAGCTGGTCGCCTGCTTCAACCAGCCGGCGCAACACCTGACGTTGGACGACTTCCGGCTGTGCATCGATGGAAAGAGCTCAGGTGCCGTGCGCATCTCGGTGGGGATGGTGACGAACTTTGCAGATGTGTGCCGCTTCCTGCGGTTTGCCGAAGGCCTGCTGTAGTTCTCTGGGGCGCCGTCTCAGACACCTAGTTATCGCTCGCGGAGTACCTGAGGCTTGGTACCGGGAGGGACAAAAACACACACCGGCGCTTGCCGGTGTGTGTCGTGCAGTTGCGGTGACGGCCTTTTGCCGGCCAGGGGACCGGCTGCTTCACAGCAGTCGTCAGGCCGATCCTGGGCGGCTATTCAGGCGCCGTTTCACGGCATACTTCTCGGCAGCCCTAACGAGTGCGTCCCAATATTTCTCCGGGAATCCCGAAGGCAGCCCAATCTCGAGCGATATGTTGGCAATTATAAGTGTCACCGGATCGCTCGAGGTGCGCCTGTAATGGACTACATGCCCGAGTGGGCGCTTTCCATGATCATGAAGTTGCGCATCATGGTCATGTCCTCATGCTCCAGAATGTGGCAGTGGTACATGTACATCCCCGTATGCGGACCGAACTTCATGGCGACCTTCACCCGTTCGCCCGGCCACACCAACACCGTGTCCTTCCAGCCGCTGTCGACGAGCCCCTGATTTATTGTGCTGTAACTGTTGGCTACGAATGACGTGTCGCGCTCGATGACCTGGAACTGCACGGTGTGGATATGCATCGGATGCGGGATCGGAGAGTTGTTTACCCATTCCCAGGTCACGACCTGGTCGCGAACCATCTTCTCGTCCTCGGCGATCTCAGTCATGTTGTAGACGCGCCCGTTGATGGTCCAGTTCATCATAGACTGCATGCCGAGAACGAAGCTGTGCGGTGAATTGAAGTCTGGGACATTGGTGGCATCGTAGCGCTCGTCGAGCGCGGGCAGCGGACCAAGCTTAGGATTGGATGAGGCGTCGCGGCCGACGTTGACCGTCAGGATCTTCAGCGCTGCCCCGTTTGCCGGTCCAGCCCCCCCATCATGCCCATACCCATACCGCCCATGCCCATGCCGCCCATACCCATGCCGCCCATCATACCCATTCCACCGGAGACGAACTGCTGGCTGTCGAGCGTTACCTGCTTGCCCGCGAGACCTTTGAAGTCGGCCCACACATCGACGCGCTCTCCCGGCATCAGCATGACGTAGGGCCTGGTCACGGCCGCCGGCAGCAAGCCGCCGTCCGTCCCGATGACCAGCAACGGCCTGCCGTCGCTCCACGCCAGCTTGTACGTGCGGGCGTTAGAGCCATTCAGGATGCGCAGGCGATAGGCACGAGGCTCGAGCGAGAGCACGACGTCCGGCTTGCCGTTGACGAGAATGCGATCGCCCAGGAAGCCCCACATCATGTTCGGTTGATACAGAAGCTGGTTGTTGCGATCGAAAGCCCGATCCTGGATCACGACCGGTACGTCGTTCGCCCCGGTGCGGGCGCCGGGCACGGCAGCAATTTCGTCGTCATCCCACACGTAGAATAGCCCCGCCATTCCGAGGATGACTTGTTCCGCGGTACGGCCCATCGGGTGCGGATGGAACCAGTACGGTCCCGCGCGGTCGACGACCGGGAACTCGTAAAGCTTGGTCTGGCCCGGGTCGATCGACTGCATTGGCTGCCCATCGCAGTTTTCCGGCACCCGCAGCCCGTGTGGGTGCAGCACCGTCTCGCTCGCGCAGCTCGTTGTCGAATACGAGACGCAGTTTCGTTCCGGTCTTGACGCGGAGGATTGGACCGAGAGAGCTGCCGGGGATGGGATCCACGGTCACTCCGGACCCGCTCACCAGCTTTCCTTCGTAGCCGTAGACGATCGTCTGCGCGCCCGGCAGAATCTGGACGGTCTTCTGAACGGCCCGGATAGACACCTCAGCGTCCGGCAAAAAAGAAGGCGCAATCGCCTTGGCGGGTGCTGCACCGGCCATCGCCGAACCCACGGTGGGGGACGGCGCAGGGCTCGCTCCGCGGGCGGCCAGGTTGCTGCAGACGATTCCGGCTGCGCCCAGCCCCGCGCTGCGCAGGAATTGGCGCCGGTTGATCTGTCGCGAACTCATCGTGCACCTCCCCATGTGATCCATCTGTATCAGTTAGGGCCTAGCGGGCCCGGCGGACCCCGCCGGGTGCGGCTGTGCAGGCACGGCGGTGCCGCCGATGGGATGCTTTGTCGTGTGACAATGCACGAATGTGGCGCTTATCGCGCCGCCGGTGTGGGGAGTGGCGACCCCATGCCCTGCATCGGAGCGCCGGTCATGCCGCCCGGCATCGTGCCGGTCATCGGCATCGATGGCAGCGGCGAGGACGTGCCCGCCATCATGGGCATCATGGCGCAACCGGCCATGCCGCTCGTCGCAGTGCCGGTCATAGGCATTGACGGCAGCGGCGATGACGTGCCCGGCATCATGGGATAGCCCCCCATGCCGCCCGGCATCGTGCCGGTCATCGGCATCGCCGGCAGCGGTGAGGACGTGCCCGGCATCATGGCATCATGGCGCAGCCGACCATGCTGCCGGGGATCGTGCCGGTCATGACGGAGGTGTTCATCTGGCCGCCCATCATACCCATCATGCCGCCACCCATCATGCCCATCATGCCACCGGGCATCTGACCGCCCTGCACACCCTGCATGCCCATCATGCCGCCACCCATGGCGCCACCCATGGCGCTACCCGCCATGCCAGTCGCCGCGCCGGGCATCGCCTGCATGCCTGCGCTCCCCATCTGGCCGCCATTCATGCTTCCGGCCACCGGCGTGCCCGACAGCGGCACAGTCACGGCCTTCGCCGGCGTGGCGCCGGTGCGGGACTGCTCATGATCATACCCCCGGCGACGGGCGCTTTCTGCGTCGGGACTGCTTGTGACCGGTCCCGTGCGGCCGGCGCCTTGGCCAGTACCGATGTCGCAAAGACGACGAGTGCCAGCAGGGCAACGACTGCGACCGTCATCAAAACGGTAGTCCGCTTGCTCATTTCCTTCTCCTCATTTGATCAGTGCTGCCGCCCGGCAAGTGTCGTCTCGTTTGGCTCCAGCAACAAGCCGCCGGCCATCTGCACGGCCCGGGTGCCATACGCGACGAGCTGGCTGCGTGTGGGTAACCAGCAGGACGTGATGCCAGCGGCAGCATGGATCTGGCTGAACAGCTCCATGATCTCCTGCTCGGTCTGCTCGTCCAGATCGCTGGTCGGCTCGTCGGCCAGCAGGATCTCCGGCTGGTTCATCAGGGCCCGCGCCACCACCACGCGCTGCTGCTGGCCGGCCGAGAGCTGGCGCGGGTACGACGTCCACTTTTCGGCCAGGCCCACCTGCTCCAGCAGCTGGCCGGCCCGCTCGTGCACCGGCGTGCTCGGCCCGCTCTGCCCGTCGGCGCCGAAGATGGTCGGCAAGACCACGTTTTCCAGCACGGTCAGGGAGGGCAGCAGGCTGGGGAACTGGAACACGAAGCCCATCTTCTGGTTGCGCAGCAGCGACTGCTCGGCCGTCGGGCAGGCTCCACAGGTCGACGCCGTCGATCAACACTTGCCCGAGGTCGGCCGGGTGAGGCCGGCGGCCAGGTTGAGCAGCGTGGTCTTGCCCGAGCCCGAGCGCCCGGTGATGACGATGAACTCGCCGCGTGTCGACCTCCAGGCTGACCGCCACGCACCGCCGCAACTGTGTTCTCCCGGCCCAGAGGATAGGTTTTGCTCGACCTCGTTCAGCAGTGAGATCATGGCCTACTCCCTCATGGCCAGGGCCGGGTCCTGGTGGCTGATGCGGTAGGCCGGCAGCAAGGCCGCCAGCGTCACGCCTGCCAGGGCCAGCGCCAGGCCCCCGAGCACCAACCCCAACAGGGGCAGCGGGACGGGAAGAGAAACGGGATGCCCAGCGAGCTCATGATCGACCTGCCGGAAGAGCAGGATGGCGAACGCAGCCAGGCAGCGCCGGCAATGCCGCCGCTCAGCGCCAGGATACCGGCCTCGGCCAGCAGCGAGCGAAAAACGAAGCCGCGAGTTGCCCCGAGGGCCCGCAGCACGCCGATCTCGCGCCGCCGTTCGTTGACCGCCATCGAGAAGACCAGGCCGATCAGGACCATCGAGACAGCACCCAGGTGATGCCCAGATGGCCAGGATCGCCGTGAGCAGACCCAGCATCTGCTTGCGGTAGGACTGGAACAGGTTCGGGCTCTGGATGGGCGTCACGTTCGGGGACCCGATCCAGGATATCGACGGCCACCTGGGCCGTGTCGGCGCCCGGCGCCAGCTTGACCAGCACCGCAGACACGCTGCCGGAGGGCATCTCCAGCGGCTGCTCAGCCTGAGTCTTGGAGATGCGGGCGACATCGCGTGCGGTGTCGAAGGTCAAGAACAGGCTCTGATCCAGACCCGGTGCCGGTTGGCTCCAGGTTGCCCTTCAGAGTGACGTAGTAGCCGTACAGCTTGATGTTCTGCTCGCCCTCCGGGACAAAGACGTAGGTGCCGCCGACCGCCTCGCCCTGGGCGAGCCCGCCGTGCAGCTTGTCCTGGAGCCAGGGTGTAACGGTGAAAGTCGGTGGCCGGGTCATAGGCCACCAGGAACATCTCGGATGCCGAACAGCACGAAGCACCCTTCAGCGTGGAGAGGTAGAGCTGCGGCGTGACCGCAGCTACCCCGGGTACTGCCGCGATCTTCCGCAGGTTCTCCTCGCGGCATCCACACGGTCGCCGGGTGGCCCATCAGCAGGGCCGACTCGACCTTGGTCTCGGCGCCCCGCGGCACGACGATGATGTCGGCGCCCAGGCGCTCCATTGCCAGGCGCAGGCTGTTCTCTGCGCCGCGCATGACCAGCGTCGAGGACAGGGCCAGCCCCGCCACGAACAGCGCGCACAGAAAGACCACCCAGCTGCGGAAGCTGCTGCCGGCGATGTTGCGCCAGGCGAGTCGAAGTAAGCTCATGCGAACTGCTCGGCTCGCTCTCATGGGAACGACCAGGATCGCCAGACTTGCCACGGCGGCAACGGTGCCGGCCAGGATCAGCGTGGGCTGCATGATCGATTTGCAGAGCATTGTGTTGTTGGCGCAGACGCCGATCAGCACGGTAGGCACGAGGATGGCGGACACGCCCAGCACAGTACCCATGATGCCGAGGCTGCGGCGGTTCTCCTTGCGGCGACCAAAAGCCATCAGCCCGCCGACCGCCAAAAGCGGTACGGCCAGTGCGACCTCTGCCATGGCCGTCCAGTGGCACTTCATGTCGACGGTCCGTCCGTCGGCCAAGGTCAGCAGCTTGCCCTGCGAATGGCAGTCAGTCAATTGTGGCACGATACCGATCACAAGGGCCAGGATCACGATCAACGCTCCGGCGATTTTCATGATGTTTGCCCCCTTCGCGAAGAATTGACCGAAAAATGGAGAACGGCAGGCGATCATCCTTGCACGCTCATCACGCCCTGATAAATGTCATGCGAACAGCGGAAGGCGAAATCGCCCACCTCCATCGGTGTAAATTGGAGCGTCTTCTTGTCCTGCGGCGACGCCAGCGTGAGTTCGGTGAGTTCAGGCGGATTGGCCGGGAAAAGCAGCTCTCCGGCGCACGCTGCACCCTCGAGCTCGCGGAAAGTGATCGTGACCGGTGTGCCCCGTGCGCACGGAGAACCGCGCCGGCGAGTATCCGGCAGGGGTCGCGACCAGGGTGAGTTCCTGAGTGCCCAGCTCGTTGATCTTCGCCGGCACAGGCGGTGGCGGCGAGTGCAGCATGGATAACGGGCTTCTCACCGATCATCGACGACACCATCCGGTTGGCGGCCGGTCCCATGCTGTTCACGATCCCAACGAGCAGCTCGGGCGGAACAGCGCTAATGCTCGAGCTATCCACGGCAACGCGAACGGAGCCTATGTCGGCCCAGACCGTTGCGAGGCCGCCGTTCGGGTCCGCCAACAGATAGCCCGCGCCCCCATTTCGTGTCGATAGGCAGGGACCCGACGAGGGTTTCGAGCGTAGGGCTTACCGGCATCCATTCGCTCACGAAAATGGCTGCCCCAGAGCGGCGGGTCGTGATATCCGATGCGGGCGGTAGAGCGTCCCGAAGCGCCTAGCGGGCCGGCCAGAACCTCGGATCCTGCCCGGTCGAATCCTGCGGGGAGGAAACCCGGGATCAATACCTGAAATGGGAGGCCGGCCTGTGCGGCCAATACCCTGTCCGCCTCCGGCGCCTTTGCCGGAGCGAGCGAGGCATTCCGCGCAAGGACGTAGACCACGGCCGGCAGGAACGCCAAAAACCCAAGCGCCGCCACGAGGAATTCGTGGCGCTTTCCACGCCGGCGGTTGCCCGCGGCGCCCGGTGCGATCGTCCCGTCCGGCCGGTGAAGATCTTGCATGGCTAGAATGTCACCTCGCACCGCTCAGCATCTGGCACTGCATCGCGCCGCACGCCACGGTGCCTGAAATCGCTAAGCTTGACGCAAGTCCGCCTTCGGGCGCCTGCGTCGGAGATACCGCCATCATCGCGCACGGTACCGTTCCGCCGGGTGCGATGTCCATGCCGGCCATCCCGATGGACGCCGGCCGCGACGCGCCGGCGCCGCCGGTGGTCGTGACAAAACCCGGGTACGACGGCTCGCTCGGCCCGCCCAAGGCACCGGAACCGAGGTCCAGCAGCGCATCGACCGCCAGGCCGGGCTCGACGGCGGCAAAGGCGGGCACGCGATCCGCCGGCGATCCGCTTCCGCCACCCCAAGACTCCTTGGTATCTGCGGGGTATCCAACCTCCAACGTGCGGGACAGGTAGCCCGCGACGTTGTGGCCCAGCGTGATCGCTGCAAGAGGTTGCGGAGACGTGCTGAGGTTCAGGATCCTGACCAGGACACGCCCAGTTCCCTGCGCAGCGCCCGGGGCGAATGGGCGGTACCCGATAAACGCGGCTGAATTGCGGGCTGGCTCTGCAGTGGCGCCGGCGGCGATCCTGGCGTAGGCTTCGGCCGGGAGTCCATTGACGAACAGGAACGGAGCCGGTGAACCGCTCGAGACTCCCGGCATCCCGGCCATCTCCATAGCCGCCGTGGTCCACCGGCGGCAGCGGCGCGCCTCCTCCGATCACCACCACGTAGTCCCCGTCGTAACGCATGCCCGGCAGCGTGCCACCGGCTCCCGTCCCAGGACCGGTCTGGGCGGCTGAGTCGCCGGCGCCATAAATGACCAGGGCGCCGTCATAAACCGGATACGCGGAGCCGGACGACCCGTCCAAGAGTGACCCAGTTGGATCGCCCATGCGCATCGACCGGCAGGGACAGCCCTCTACCATGGCAGCACCGGCAGTAGCGCTGCCGCCGTGCGATGGCTGAGGGTTGATTCCCGAAGCCACTTCGTGGCCGGCATGGGCGTCGGAGCTCCAGCCGTAGGCGTAGGTGCCGGGCCTGGTCGCGCGGAAGGTATAGGAGAGCACGTTGCCGGAAAAGGGCAGCGAGTCGTTATACGGGATGGCCAGAAGCGACGTTTCAGGCACGGCGGTGCCGGGAACGGGCACGCTGAGACCCCGAAACTCGATGCCCACGGGAGAGCTCGGGGCGTCACTGTCCGCGGACCCCAGGTTCTTCAACCGCACCTCGATCACGTCAGCCGAGCTGGCCCAGATCAGTGGGGCCAGAAGCTGCCGCGTGACCGGCGAGTTGGGTCTCGGCCTCGGTGAGCGAGCCGCCCGTAGGTGCAGGGGCGCCGGCTTCCAGGGTGTGGGCCACGCCCGCTTCGTCCAGGTACGTGAGCGATTGCCCCTCGCGACCGCCGATAAATCCGAAGACATGCAGCCGCGAGCCATCGCCCAGGCGAACGTATCCATCGGTGGCGAACAGGTTGTAGACGACCCGGGCTGCCGGCCGCGCGGCCGGCAGATCCAAGCCCGGCGAACCCGACAAGAGCACGAGCGCGCCACACATGGATGCCTGGATCACGGTGCGAACGAACCGGCGCATGAGCTGCCTTCGATGAGAGCGAGGTCGGCCTCGGACGACGCTTTGTAACTGGAAGCACAAATCCAGATACAATATACTATGTGTAGTTTGGGCCTGTCAATGTGGCTAACTACCAATATCCTGGGTATTGGTTACCCCAATTTCCCATTTCGCCCGGCCCAAGGTGTTGACACATGCCACCGGCGAGGCTAGAATCAGCGCATTCTGTGGAGCAAGAACGGCAGGAGCATGGGACCAGAAATCTCGGTCGGGTCGAAACTGAAGGCGCTGCGGAGAGAACGCGGTATGTCCCAACGCGATCTCGCCGATCTCAGCGGCCTTTCCACGAACACAGTGAGCCTGATCGAGCGCGATGAGACTTCGCCGAGTGTAGCCACGTTGCAGCACCTCGCAGGCGCCCTGGGCGTGCGCATGAGCTACTTCTTCGAGACGCCGGACGAATCAAGCGTCGTACTCCGCGAGAGCCGGCATGCGGCCACGCATTACGAATGAGGGCGTTTCGATTGAAGCCCTCGGCGGGCGGATCAGCGACCAGAAAGTGGACCCGTTCCACGTCACCCTGGCCCCTCATTCCCATGCCGGGGCTGCCGAAGTTGTTCACAGCGGCCAGGAGTTCGTCTATTGCCTTCGGGGAGTGGTGGAGTACCAGGTCGAGGGCATACCGTATACGCTGGCTGCCGGGGACTTCTTGCTTTTTCATGCTGAACTGCCGCACTCATGGTGTAACCCCACCGAAGAGCCGGCCGAGATGCTTCTTGTGCTCCAGGCAGCCGAGCCGGCCGGACAGCCCGTACGTGGTCACTTCCCCGCAATGCGCTCTCTGCAATACGCAGGGTAGCCGGATCCGGAACGCCGGTCGTCCGGATATCTGTAGCCGATTGTCCTATGATAGCGTGACCCGCAGCTCGCGGTAGTGCGAGCTGCCCTAGCCCGGCTTGGGCCCGCCGGCATCCCCGCACCCACGAAAATCCCCTTGTCCCGGGCGAATTCGAGTGTTATACTTGTCACAAGTGTACGCGAACCCGGCTGGCGCTTGCCGTTTCGTCGCCGTCTGGTTCACCTCGCTCGCTCTCCTTGGAACTTCGCCGCGCCCTACCGGCGCTCGCTGCTACCCGCCATCAGGTTACGAGAAGTTGAGCACAGTAATTCCTCTTCAAAGCTCCCCGGACCAATGACAACGCGTCTCGCTTCGCAGGTATTGCGGGATGCCGGCCGCGCTATGCGCCAACGATCGGCGGCGCCCGAAGTGACGTTCACGCCGGTCGCCAGGTCGACCTATGCCCGAATCGGTATTACAGGACATCGCTTTTTGGCAGGCGTGGACCGGGTGACAGAGGGACTGGATGAGGCCATTGCCGCAATCGAGGTTGCCTTCCCCACTGTTCCGCTGGCGGCGATTTGCTGCCTGGCTGACGGAGCCGACCGGTTAGGCGCTCGAGCAGCGTGCTGATGCGCCCCGGCGCCGTCCTGATTGCCGTACTGCCGCCCGGCGAGCCGGATAGTCGATCCGATCTCATGGTTACCTGCTCTGGCGCCGGCCCGGACGATTTGCTTGCCCGGGCTGTTCAGGTCGTCCGGGCCGGCGGCGGTGCGGGCCACGAGCAGGCCTACGAAGCCGGCGGGGCGGCATATTCTGGCGCACTGTGATGTGTTGTTGGCGGTCTGGGATGGGCAGCCGCCCCAGGGAGCCGGCGGGACCGGCTGGGTCGTCTCGGAGGCGCGGCGACGCGGCCTGCCGTTAGCATGGGTCCATGCCGGTAACCGCCAGCCCGGCAGCGAGCAGCCGGTCAGCCTGGGTGACGAGCAAGGGACAGTCACGTTCGAGCGTTTCCCGAGCTCGAATGGTGAGCACATGATGTATTTCTATCGGGTGGGCATACCCGGCATTCATTAGGCGAAGGAGGGACCCCGGCATGGATGGTCAAGGGCGAAACATCGTCGTTACCGGCGATCTGTGCATCGACTGGCTGCAGTGGCCAACCAGACAGCACGATGAGGGCTTGAACTGGGAATTGTATGATGGCGGGCGGATGGCGCCGGTGCCGGGTGGCGCCCTGTTGCTCGCAGAGATGGTCCGCATCACCACCGGCTTGCCGGTGCTGGCGCCCCGCCTTGACGGCCTGGCCATGATCTCGCCCGAGGAAGTGCTGCACTCAAATGTCGAGTTGGCTCTCTTCAGCGACCCCAAGAGCAAAGACAAGCCCGTTTACCGGGTCAGGCAGTTCCGAGGCTACGTGGGCCCGTCATCGGGGCCAGCCCGGCTTGCGGCCCGTGCCCGACGACGACCCGGCCGCGGCTCTCGTGATCCTGGACGATGCCGGCAACGGCTTCCGCTCGCTCCCCTCGCTCTGGCCGCTGGCCATTCGCAGCGACGAGCGCCGGCCACTCGTGATCTACAAGATGAACCGGCCGGTAGCCACGGGTCTGCTATGGGATCACCTGCGCTGCTGTCACGCGGACCGTCTGGTGGTGGTGATCAGCGCCGACGGCCTTCGGGCGGGCGGCGTCAACATCAGCCGCCGCCTCTCCTGGGAGCGGACGGCGAAAGAATTCGTCTGGCAGATGTCCTGCAACCCCTCCCTGAGCGCGCTCGCCAACTGCCGGCATCTGATCGTGCGCTTCGGGCTCGAGGCCGCGATCTACTACCGGCAATCGCGGGAGGGCGTTCAGGCGCGCCTGTACTTCGACCCGGCGCAGCCCGAAGGTGGCTATCACGCCCGCTACGCCGGGGATATGCAAGGACTCGCCTCCGCATTCACGGCAGCCCTGGCGGCTCGCCTTGCCGGTCCTGACGCGGACGAGCCCGCGCCCGGCACATCCGTAGGCGAGGGGATCCGGTCGGGACTGCGTGCTGCCCAACAGCTGCTCAGGTTGGGCTACGGGACGCAGATGGAGAGTCCTGTCGTTCCCCGACCCCAGGATATTCGCGCCTGAGGGCGATTACCTCGCCGACGTGGTGGTTCCCAATCCGGTGGCAACCGAGCCGGCCGACCCCACGTACTGGTGCATCCTCCAGGACGTCAACGGCAGCATCCTGGAAGACATCGCCTATGCGATCGTCAAGGAGGGGAACACCGCTGCGATGAAGGGGGTGCCGGTAGGACAGTTCGGCGCTCTCAAAACGGTCGATCGGGCCGAGATCGAGAGCTTCCGCAGCATTCACAACCTGATGCAGCAGTACATCGGTGAGGCGCAGGTTGCACGTCCGCTCTCGCTGGCGGTCTTCGGGTCACCAGGCTCCGGCAAGTCCTTTGGTGTAACGCAGGTGGCCAAGAGCATCGGCGGCGATCGCGTGGTCAAAATCGAGTTCAACCTCTCGCAGTTCCGCTCGCCGGTCGATCTCATCAGCGCATTCCACCGGGTGCGAGATCTGGCCTTGAAAGGCATTGTGCCGCTGGTGTTTTTTGACGAATTCGACTCCGGCTTCGAGGGCGATCTTGGCTGGCTGAAGTACTTCCTGGCGCCGATGCAAGACGGTGAGTTTCGCGACGGCGAGGCGGTGCACCCCATCGGCAAGTCGATCTTCATCTTTGCCGGGGGCACCTGTGCGAGCTTCGAAGCGTTTTGCCGCCAGGATGTACCCCCCGAGGCACGCGCCGGCGCCCTGGACGCTTTCCGAAAGGTGAAGGGCCCGGATTTTACCAGCCGGCTGCGCGGTTATGTCAATATCATGGGCCCGAACCCCGTCAGTGACACTGACTTCGCCTATATCATCCGCCGCGCCATGTTGCTCCGGTCGATGATTGAGCGCAACGTGGGTTTCCCGCTCGACAGTAAGAAGCGCGCCCGCATTGACGACGGCGTGCTGCGAGCGCTGATCAAGGTCCCCCTCTACAAGCACGGCGCCCGATCGATGGAAGCCATTCTGGACATGAGCATGCTCCAGGGGCAATCGTGCTTCGAGCCGTCCTGCCTGCCGCCCCGGGAGCAGCTGCGGCTGCATGTGGACGACGAAGTCTTCTCCCGTCTTGTGGTGCGCGACGTGCTGTTCGGGGCGTCGCGTGAGACCCTGGCCCAAGCGATCCACCAGGCGTTTCGCGAGGAGCAGCGTGGCAAGCGCCCCGACTCCGACCCATCCATGCAACCATGGGACCAGCTTGACGCGGGGCTCAAAGATTCCAACCGCCGGCAGGCCGACGATATCCCGGCCAGGCTGCGGCGTGTGGGCTGCGGGTTCGGCCCCGTGACCAGCCCCGATCCGCGTGCCTTCGTGTTCACGCCGGTCGAGCTCGAGGTTCTGGCCGAGATCGAGCATGACCGGTGGGTAAGCGAGCGCCGGCTGGCCGGATGGGTCTACGGCCCCGAAAAGAACATCGAGCGGAAGGTATCCCCTTACCTGGTTCCGTGGGCCGACCTGCCCGACGAGGTGAAGGAATGGGACCGCCAGACGGTGCGGGCGATTCCTAATTTCCTGGCCGCTGCGAAATTCGAGATCTATCGCATGCAGTGATGCGCCGCTGCGGCGGTTTTGGCCGAGCGCGATGCCTGAAGCATACCCATACCATCGGTGATGATGCCAGTTACTGCGAAGGACGTGTCTATGGCGCACGATGTATTCGTCAGCTATTCCAACCAGGACAAGGTCACCGCCGACGCGGCCTGCGCGATCCTGGAGGGGCGCGGCATCCGCTGCTGGATCGCGCCACCGCGATGTGCTGCCGGGCGTGCCCTACGGGGAAGCGATCATCGATGCCATAAACAGCAGCCGCGTGATGGTACTCGTCTTTTCGGCCAATGCCAACGCGTCGCCCCAGGTTATGCGCGAGGTAGAGCGAGCCGTGAGTAAGGGGATCCCGCTCGTCCCATTTCGTATCCAGGATATCCCACCGTCCAAGTCGATGGAGTATCTCATCAGTGTCCCTCACTGGCTGGACGCGCCGACTCCTCCCCTGGAGAAGCACCTGCAAACGCTCTCCGATAGCATCAGCGCACTGCTGGCGGCGAGACAGGCGATCCTGGCACCTCGGCTCCGGCAGCGACCGCCCAGAGCGTCCAACAGACTCCGCCGGCCGGGCGAGCGCTCTCGCTCCCGGGGCGAGAGCGCAGGGTGCCGCTATGGACCATCGCCGTGATTGCGGTCGTGGCGCTGCTGGGGGTGGCCGGCGGGTGGTGGCTCACACGAAGCGTCGCGCCGGCCCCGACCTCTACCCTGTCAGCGCCGGTCATCGCCGGCGCTGGGGCTTCGCCAGCCGCTCCCTCATCCCTGACATCCCTGTCACCGGCGACGGCTCGTCCGGCTCAGACATCACCCGCCCCGGTCGCCGTTCCGGTCGGTACCACGACGCCACGTGTAGCCGCGGCGCTCCCGGCGTCTCCGATCGCGGCGACTCGTGCGCCAGCGGCCGCACAGACGGCTTCCCCGGGGGCGCCGGCAGTCGCCGGCAGCGCCATCTCGGCGGCCAACGTTGGCCAGGTCGCCCAAGTAGCGCAGATCGACTGTGATGGCCCAGCAGCTGGCCTGGTCGCCGGACGGAAGTCTGTTGGCGGTCGCATCGTACGAGATCGAGCTGTATGAGGCTCAGAGCTGGAAGCAGAAGCGCAAGCTGGACACAGGCGGGTGGTCGGGCGGTGTAGCTTTCTCACCGGACGGCAAGCTTCTGGCGGCGGCGGCCGGGGACAAGGTATGGGTACGCAATGCCGGTCGACGGGGGGTGAGGTTGTGACCTTCGCCAATGTTCCGGATGCGGGCCGGTTGGCCTTCTCCTCCCGACGGCAAGCGCCTTGCAGCGATCTCGGGCGTCGTGGTGCGCCTGCTCGACGTCGAGAGCGGCCGCGAGTTGGACACGCTCGCCGGTAACACCAATATGCTCAAATCGCTGGCCTGGTCGCCCGACCGCAAGTGGCTGGCGATCGCAGGAAGCGACATTCAAATCCACACAGCTTGACGGCGCGGCCGCGCCGCGCGCCCTCGCCGTTCCCGGAGGCGAAGTCACGGAAGTGAGGTTCTCGCCGGACAGCAGATCGCTCGCAGCTTCCTCTTATGGATGGCGCAGCCACGACTGTGGGATGTCACAAGCGGGAAACAGTCGATGACATTCACCGGCCACGGCAAACCGGTCAGTGGCGTGACGGTTTCGCCAGACGGCAGCTTGTTGGCCACTGCATCCGGAGACTTGACGGTGCGGTTATGGGACGCGGCCACCGGCGAGGGGTTGCGAAGCCTGCGCGGACACACGGCGTGGGTGGATGCCGTCGCGTTCTCTCCCGACGGCACGCTGCTGGCGTCGGCCGGCCAGGGAGGCGACGACGTTCGCATCTGGGGGCTTGCCAGCGGCAACGGTGTCGCGAGAGTGATTCAGCCGCCCGGCCCGCGCGCAGCGCCTGTGCCGTTATCACCTTCCGCGATCACGGCGGCCAACGTCGCTCAGCTGGAGCGCCGGGCGCTGCCTACCAGCAGTCCCTACTCGCGAGTGCTGGAATTCTCACCCGACGGCAAGCAGCTCGTGACGGTCGAGAACACAGTCTCATTGTGGACCATGCCCGCCGGAGTAGGCCGGTCGACAGATGCAGTCGAACGATATGGTCTTGAGCGTGGCATTCTCGCCTGACGGGAAAGCGCTTGCACTCGGAACCGGCGAGGGGATCAAGCCTGATGGACCCGCGCACCGGCGGCGAGCTGGTTTCCAGCAAGTCTGCTCGGGCAGCGTCGAGAGCCTCGCCTACTCACCTGACGGCAGCCTGCTGGCGGCCGGGACCGGCATGGTCACCAAGCTGTTGGACCCCGCCGGCCTCGCAGGAGATCGACACGCTCCCCGGGAAGACGCAGACCGTGAAACGGGTGGCCTTCTCGCCTGACGGCAGCCATCTGGCGGCGGCCGGCGTCCTCGGAGTGGAGCTATGGGACCTGGGAGCGGTTGATGAGCCCGTGCAACTGGACAGCCGCACGGACCTGAAAGCCATCGCGTTCTCGCCCGACGGCGCCGGCTCGCTTCGGTTACCGGCAACGCCGTTCGCGTGCTACGACCCGAAACCAGGCGCATGATGATGGAGATCCAGCAGACCTCCGCAGCGGACGCAGCGTTCTCGCCGGATGGCAAGCTGTTGGCAACGACCGGCGAGACGGCGGTGAAGATTTGGGATGTTGCTACGGGCGACCAGGTGACGACGCTCAAATCCGGAGCGGGCGCCACGAAGTGGGTGGCTTTCTCGCCCGACGGGAGCCTGCTGGTGGCCGCGAACACGCAAGGCTTTGACGTGTGGGCGTTGCCCGGAAAACAATAGGTTGAGACTGGCAGCTCGAAAGTAGAGAAGTTCTGCCTCGTTGAGATCGTGCGCTGCCAGGCGGCGCTTCGATATGCTCGCACCCGTGCCACGCTGCAAGTCTTCCCGGCTTCCAACGTGGCATTCTTCCCCTTGCTCCCTAGACCACGCTAACCCTTCCCGTTTACCCCGCTTTCGCACCTCAACTGTTCCGCAACCTAATGCATCACATACATCTATGTCTGACCGCAAGCGTCTGCCCACAATTCTGATGCATCTAGATTTGACTATCTGAGACTCATCTGTTACCGTACGCACAAGCTTGTATATTGCCGCACAATCACTTCGACGATACGGGCCCAGGAGAGTGGATGCGAGATGGCCGACTTACTCACCACACGCCAGGTCCAGGACCTGCTGCAGGTTGACCGCACGACGATTTACCGGATGATCGACGATGGCCGTTTGCCGGCCATTCGGGTCGGAAAGCAATGGCGTTTCTCGAAGGAAGAGCTGGGGCGTTGGATGCAGACACAGGGCGCACTGCCGGCAGTCGATCCGGCGCCCGTCGCACCGCCGGCGCATTCGGCTTCCGCGGCGCCGGCGTCTCTTGCCCAGATCCTCCCACTTGCGTGCGTCCAACTGATTCAGGATGCCTTTGCGGAAATGCTGGAGTGCGCGCTCGTCGTCACCGACATGCAAGGACAACCGGTTACTCAGGTAAGCAATCCCAGCGGCCTCTTCGTGGCGGTTACGGAGCACACCGGTTCCGGCTGGGCGGGCTGCATGCGTACCTGGCAACAAATGGCAGATGCCATCTCGCTCGAACCCCGGTTCACCACCAATGAGTTGGGCTTGCTGTGTGCCCGCGGTCTGATCCGCCAGGGTAGCGAGTTGAAGGGCCTTGTCGTGGCCGGTTGCATCGCCCCAGACAACTGGCCGCCGAGCAGCGAACAGCTGGCTGAGGCGGCAAAGGAAGCAGGGGCCGAGACTGCATATCTGGCGGCTCACTGCGATGCCGTCCACCATCTCGACGCGGAGCAACGTGCCCGGGTGCTTCGATTTGTCCAGCGGATCGCCGACGTGTTCTCGCACATTGCAGAAGACCGGAGCTCATCATCAACCGGCTGCAAGCCGATCGCCGTGCTGACCGTCACTATAGAACCAATTTACGAGCAAGGAGGGATAGCACATGAAGAAGCTTCTTGATCCTCGGCGCCGGCACGGCCGGCACGATGGTCGCCAACCGGCTCAACCGGCTTGCTCGATCACGACGAGTGGCACATCACCATCGTCGACCAGCACGAGACAGCACTACTACCAGCCGGGTTTCCTGTTCATCCCGTTCGGCATCTACGGCAAGAACGACGTGGTCAAGCCCAAGCGCGATTTCATCCCGGCCGGCGTCGAGCTGATCATGTCGCCCATCGAGGTCGATCGAGCCGGACCACAACCGGGTGAAGCTGGCCAAGGACGGCCGCTACCTCAACTACGACTTCCTGGTCATCGCCACCGGCGCGCAGACGCACCCCGAGCAGACCCCCGGGCTGCAGGAGCACGAGTGGCAGCAAGTCGATCCACGACTTCTACACCCTCGAAGGGCGCGCTGGCGCTGGCGAAGCACCTGCGCACCTGGCAGGGCGGCCGCCTGGTGGTCAACGTCGTCGAGAACCCGATCAAGTGCCCGGTGGCGCCGCTGGAGTTCCTCATGCTGGCCGACTGGTTCTTCCACGAGCAGGGCATCCGCGACCGGGTCGAGCTGATCTATGCCACGCCGCTGCCCGGCGCGTTCACCAAGCCGATCGCCTCCAAGCACCTGGGCGACATCCTGGAACAGAAGAACATCAAGGTGGTGCCCGAGTTCATGATCGAGCACGTGGACCCGGACGCCAAGAAGATCGTGTCCTACGACGAGCAGGAGGTGCGAGTACGACCTGCTGGTGAGCGTCCCGCTCAACATGGGCGCCGAGGTGATCGCCCGCTCGGGGCTGGGCGACGAGCTGAACTACGTCCCGGTCGACAAGCACACCTTCCTGTCGCCCAAGTACGCCAACATCTTCGTGCTGGGCGACGCCGCCAACGCTGCCGACCTCGAAGGCCGGCTCGGTGGCCCATTTCGCCGTGGACGTCTTCGCCGAGAACTTCCTGCGCTACATCGACGGGCTGGAGCTGCTGCCGACCTTCGACGGGCACGCCAACTGCTTCATCGAGTCGGGCTTCGGCAAGGGCCTGCTGATCGACTTCAACTACGACGTCGAGCCGCTGCCCGGCCGCTACCCGCTGCCCGGCGTCGGTCCCTTCACGCTGCTCGAGGAATCCGAGATGAACCACTGGGGCAAGATGATGTTCCGCTGGATGTACTGGAACATCCTGCTCAAGGGCCAGGAACTGCCGCTGCCGGCGCGCATGAGCATGGCCGGCAAGTGGCGCCAGTAGAGGAGGGCACGCCATGGACCAGGCAATCGCGTGCGAAGCTCGAACCAGAAGATCGACCTCCTGACGGCCCAGGTGCAGTATCCTGACCGAGCAGGCGCAGGCATCGCCGAGCGCGCAGCGCGAGGAGCGCGCCGAGCTGATGCGCGACCTGATGCCGATCGCCAACGACGCCTTCCGGCTGGCGGTCGAGCAGCTCGAGGAGGTCCAGGAGTATGTCGACCTGGACGACCTGCTGCGGCTGTCAAGCGCCTGCTGCGCAACGGGCGCAATATCGAGAAGATGCTCGACCAGCTCGAGAGCGTGATGGACCTGGTCGAGACCGTCGGGCCGCTGAGCGATGAGGCGTTCGGCAAGGCGGTGGACAGTCTGGAGCAGGCTGGAGCGCAAGGGCTACTTCGCCTTCGCCCGGGGCGGCATGCGGATCGTCGACAACATCGTCACCTCGTTCAGCGAGGAGGACGTGCGGCCGCTGGGCGACAACGTCGTGCTGATCCTGCAGACGGTCAAGGAGATGACCCAGCCGGAGATCATGAACTTCGTGCGCAACACCGTGCAGGTCATCGAGCGCGAGAAGGACCAGCCGGTGGACACCTCGCTGCGTCGCGCTGCTGCGCCAGATGCGCGACCCGAACGTCCGCCGCGGCCTGGCGCTGACGCTGCGCGTGCTGCGCGCGATCGGCGCGCAGGCAGCGGCGCAGCGGCAACGGCAAGTAACGGCCGTAAGTCACGCAGACTGCAATGACATCAGCCGATCACTAGAGACTGACATCAAGGAGGAATACTATGGCAACCCGATGATTGCAGGCAAGACCGTTCAGGTCAACGACGAAGGCTTCATGACCGACCCGGCGAGTGGACCAAGGAGATCGCCGCCGAGCTGGCCAAGGAAGAGGGCATCGGCGAGCTGACCGCCGGCGCACTGGAAGGTGATCGAGTTCTGCCGCGCAGGACGCCAGCGCGACGCGGCAAGGCGCCCACCCTGCGCCGCATCACCACCGCGGCCGGCGTCTCGACCAAGGAGCTGTTCGCCCTGTTCCCGAAGGGCCCGGCCAAGAAGGTTGCCCGCATCGCCGGCCTGGGCAAGCCCGAAGGCTGTGTCTGAGTCGCGACGAGGCGCGTGCATCGGCATGCACAAGGAGAATCGACATGGCTGAAGAAACTCGCAAGGTCGCATTTATCTGCTCGAAGGGCAACCTGGACATGGCCTACCCCGCCCTGGTCATGGGCTGGGCGGCGCTGGGCAACGGCATCGACGTGACCATCTTCTTCACCTTCTGGGGCATGGACATGATCAACAAGAACCGCGTCGACCACCTGGAGATCGCGCCGGTGGCCAACACCAGCATGAAGATGAGCATGATGGGCGTGACACCGGCAACCTGGGCATCCCCAACCTCATGGGCGTGCTGCCCGGCATGACCGCCTTCGCCACCAAGCTGATGAAGGACAAGATGGCCAAGCTGGAGGTGCCGCCGGTGCGCGAGTATCTGCAGATGCTGGTGGACGCCGGCGCCAAGCTGTACGCCTGCAAGATGTCGGTGGACATGATGGACCTGAAGAAGGAGGACTTCGTCGACGGCGTGCAGGACATCGTCACCGCCGGCGACTTCATGGACATGACCGAAGGCGCGCAGATCATCTTCATCTGAACGCGGCACCAGGACCGAGCTGCATTGCCGGCCCACCCGATCGCACACCAGGTAAGAAAACGGACGCCCGCGGGAGTACAATCCTCGCGGGCGTTTCAATTATTTTCGTTCTCGTCAGAATTTTAAGCCAAACTCCCTGGACTAAAAGCACAAATGTGCTACAATGTCCGTCGCTGCCGGTGCCTGCCGGCGAACTTGATGTGTCTGGATAAGGAGAATGGCTATGTTACGAGACAGAGACAACGCCGAACACCAAGTCCAGGGGGGAAATGACCGCTCCTCGGCCGACCGGGTTGAGGGGGCGAACGGTACCGCAATTTCGCAGCTCCGCACGCAGATAGCCGGTCACGTGATACAGCCTGGCGAGCCGGGATACGACAAGGCACGATCACTCTTTTACGGCGGGTATGACCGGCGGCCCGCGCTTGTCGTGCAGCCCGCAAACAGCTCTGACGTGGTGCGCGTCGTCTCGCTCGCGCGCGAAATCCGGCCTGCCGCTAGCCGTACGCAGCGGCGGGCACAGCATTGCCGGCCACAGCGTTTCAGACGGTGGTATCGTACTCGACCTCTCTTCCATGAAGCGCATGGAAATCGACGTCGACGGGCGCACGGCGTGGGCCGAAACGGGGCTGACCGCGGCCGAGTATACGACCGCAGCAGCCGCTCATGGCCTCGGGACCGGGTTCGGCGACACGGGTTCCGTCGGGATCGGTGGGCTCACGCTCGGCGGGGGCGTCGGGTACCTGGTTCGCAAACATGGGCTGACGATCGACGACCTGTTGGCTGCCGATCTCGTGACAGCCGACGGGCAGCTGCTGCGCGTCGATGCCGAAAACAACCCTGACCTCTTCTGGGCGATCAGGGGCGGGGGCGGCAATTTCGGCGTGGCAACCCGATTCCAGTTCCGGCTGCATGATGTCAGCTCGGTGGTGGGCGGCATGCTGGTGCTGCCGGCGACGTCCGAGCTCATCTGCTCGTTCGTCGCCGAGGCCGACGCAGCCCCGGAAGAGCTGTCGACCATCGCCAACATCATGGTTGCCCCGCCCATGCCCTTCCTGCCGGAGGCGCTCCACGGCAAGTTAGTGTTGATGGGAATGCTGGTCTACGCCGGACCGGCAGAGGCCGGGCAGCGCGCCGTTGCCCCGTTCCGGGCACTCGCCACTCCCCTGGCGGACATGATCCGCCCAATGAGCTACCCGGAGATTTACGCCCCCGAGGACGAAGACTACCATCCTATGGGGTACCCGCGCACGATGTTCCTGGGCGGCGTTGACGAGCGTGCTGCGCGGCTGATTCTGGACGGCCTGCAAGCCTCGTCTGCCATGATGTCGGTGGTGCAGCTGCGGGTCATGGGTGGGGCGATGGGGCGCGTGCCGGAAGTGGCCACGGCCTTTGCCCACCGCAGACGGAAGGTGTTGGCCAATGTCGCCGCCATCTTTGCCCATCCGGATGAGGCGGCCATTCACAAGCGCTGGGTTACCGGCCTTGCGTCGGCTTTGAGCGACGGCAGCACCGGAGCGTACGTGAATTTCGTGGGCGACGGGGGCGAAGAGCGCGTTCGTGAGGCATATCCGGGACCCACCTGGGATCGCCTGTCGGCGATCAAAGCCCGGTACGACCCGACCAACCTCTTCAGGATGAACCACAATATCCCACCGGCGCGATAGCCGGGTCGCCGGGGTATGGGCGATCGCATGGGCGGCGGTAGTACATCCGGCCGCCCGCTGGCGTTGACATGAGGCGGCTGGACTGCGACCGGGCGCTCTGACGGCGGCCGCCGCCCAGCGACCTCCCAAGCCGGACGGGGTCATAAGACTCGAAGGGATGGACAACGATGAGGAAACTGGTCTACTCGATGATGGTCTCGCTCGACGGTTTCATCGAAGGGACAGATGGGAGCCTGGACTGGGTGATCGTTGACGAGGAGCTGCACAGGTACATCAACGAGCAGCAGACCGCGTTCGACACTGAACTCTACGGGCGGCGGATGTACGATGTGATGGCCGCTTACTGGCCGACCGGCGATACGAATCCCGCAAGCGCCGACTTCGAAGTCGACTTCGCCCTTATCTGGCAAAGAATGAACAAGATCGTCTTCTCCAGGACGCTCGACCAGGTCGTTGATAACACCCGCCTGGTCAGGGAAGTCGACCCTGACGAAATCAGGAGGCTAAAAGAACAGCCGGGCAAGGACATCTCCGTGGGGGGAGCGAACCTTGCGTCGAGCCTAATCCAGATGGGATTGGTGGACGAATACTGGTTGTACCTCAACCCGGTGCTTTTGGGGGGCGGCAAGCGAATGTTTCCGGATCTGGGGACTCCCCTGCGCCTGCAGCTCGTGGAGACCAAGATCTTCGGCTCCGGAGTCCAGTTCCTCCGCTACCGGCAGCAATCCGCAGACACGGGAGTCTCTGAAGCATCCGATCCGGCATCGAAGGTAGCGCGAGATGTGTAGGAACATCAGGACCCTGTTCAACTTCGAGCCGCCAGTAAGCGACCAGGAGGTCAGGGACGCCTCGCTGCAGTTCGTGCGAAAGATCAGTGGTTTCAGTCAGCCGTCGCGGGCGAACGAGGCGGCATTCAACCTGGCCGTCGACGAAATCGCAAGGGTCTCGGCCCAGTTGCTCGACGCACTGGAGTCGACAGGCTCGCCGAAGAATCGCGAGGTGGAGGCAGCCAAGGCGAGAGCACGAGGGGTAGCGCGCGCAGCGCGAGGCGGCGCGGGCTGACGCCGGTATTCGCCGGCCGCCGCATGCCGGCATTGACGGCTGCCGGGCTCAAACGGTCAGCCGGCGGACCGCCCCATCCGTGCACCCCACCAATACGGAAGCACCGGGTCCCAGGCCGGATAGCTGCGCGACAGCCGTAGCAGACACCCCCGCCGGCAGCACCCAATCGCAGGGCGCCCAGCGTTCTCCGCCGTCACGGGAGATCGAGGCGCCGGCATCGTGGAGGATCAGCAAACGGCCTCCCGGTCCCGCACGGTCGACGAGAACCTGGTTCAAAGCGCCGTCAAATTCGCCGGCCCCGATCTCGGTCCAGCTGTCGCCGCAGTCGTTCGAGCGCAGCAGGCAGCCGGACTCCGTGCCGGCGTAGACTGTCCGGTCGGTGGCGAACTCGGGCGACACGGCGAGGCTGAGCACAGGAGCGACACCTGACGGCAACGCCAGCTCTTCCCAGCCGCGCCCGCCGCTCCGGCTGAGATACAGCCCGCTCTCCGTTCCGGCGAAGACGATTTCGTCACCGGCATAGTCTGGCGACAGGGCCAGGCAAATCACGCGCGGGTCCAGCAGGCCGAAGTTCCACTCTGACCACTCGCGAACCGCCATCGGTGCTGAGGAAGACACCGGACCCCACCGTCCCCGCCAGCAGCGTTTGGTCGCTCGAGTAAGAGGGCGAAATCGCGAGCGCAGACACTGCCGGAGCCGGCTCGCGAAAGGCGGCAGACGACCAGGTCGCGCAGCCGTCCGACGAGACCAGTATCCCGCCATTCATCCCGGCCAGGATGCGGGTTTCGTGAGGAGCGCCGGCCAATCCCACCGCCAATGCCTGGAGTGGTTCGGCGAGCATGAGTGAGGCGAACGCCGGCAGCCACGTGTAGCCCTCGTCCTGAGACTGCAGCAGTCCCGATGTGGTGGCAGCGTAAACGTCCCGACCGTGGGCGACAACGCCGAACACGTACTGCTCCTGCGACGGGACGGCGGATTGGTCGTTGATAGTCAAGCGTACATCCTATGTCTGGAAAGCCTTCTCGGGATTGCGGTGGTGGACGAGGACATCGGTAGTGAGCGCAAGAGCGGCGCCCGATATGGCAGCGCTCGC
Organism: uncultured Chloroflexia bacterium; assembly: GCA_963783655.1. Classification (GTDB taxonomy): domain Bacteria; phylum Chloroflexota; class Anaerolineae; order CG2-30-64-16; family CG2-30-64-16; genus CAWAOA01. The sequence continues at coordinate 88,454 of CAWAOA010000007.1, read as the reverse complement.
CGCACCCATGACGACGGCTGCCGAATCTACGATGCCGCCGGCCCACATATCGGCCATCTTCCCCGATTCGACGTCGTAGGCAAAACCCGGTCCGCCGCGCCTCGAGCCCGGCAAGCATCTCCGCGGGTTCCACGCCGGCGTTCTCGAGTAGGGCACGCACGGGCGCCATCACGGCTGTCGCCAGGATGCGATAGGCGGCTCGCTCGTCGGGATCGGCGCTGTGGGCGGCCCTCTCCTGGAGGAGCGGGCGGCAGGCCAGCAGGGCAGCGCCGCCACCCGGGAGCACGCCGTGCTGCAGCGCGCCTCTGACTGACCGGGCGGTGTTTTCGGCGGTCTCTTTGCGCGCGTCGACATGTCCGGGCGTGTTGCCGCCAATCCAGAGGGTAGCAGCTCCCCCGGATATGACGGCCAGCCGCGCCTCCAGCCGCCCTCGCGCGTCCGCCTCGTCCTCTCTGGCTTTGGCAGCCCGCAAACTGGAGGCGTGCCGTTTCACGTGCGAGACGTCCCCGCCGCCCCCGACTATCCCGAAGTACGTGCCGTCGGCCCAGGCGCGGCGCGCCTGGCCCAGGTCATCCACCCGCAGGGAGCTGAACCGGTCGTGGGTTGCCTGCAGCAGCGGTCGTCCACCGGTGAGCGTGCCGATGTCGTGAAGTTGAGAGCCCGAATCCACACCACCGGGAGTTGCCACTGCGTACACGCTCAGACTCTGGCGGTTTCGGTCCGACAGAAAGACTGCCACGGCTGCCGGCGAGATGCTGCGAGCAATCAGCAGGAGGGCCGGCAGATCTGCCGCGCAGCCCGAGCTCCATGATCTCCACCGCGTCCTCTGGATCGTCGATCTCCAGATCGGAGATGATCACCCCGGGCCGCACGAACTCTGCCCGGCCGCGCCCCGGATCGGTCGCCATGTCGCGGCTCAGGAGACCGCCATCCCAGTAGCTGCCCTCGACGTATTCACGCTTCAGCTCGCGGCTCTGGTGCGTCCTGATCTCGAGGCGGCCATCCGCACCGATGATCGTGAAGATCTCGCCGAGCATCCCGGCGAGGTCACGATCGTAGCACAGAGACAACGCCAGGCCCGCAATTGCGGCCCGCCCGCGGCAAGGCCGCGCCATGGACCGAAGCTCATCAAGCACCAGTCGCATCCCTTGCTGCAGATGGCTCCGGAGCCGGGGGGCGCTGCCGCCTGCGGCGAGATAGTGGTACCCCCCGTTGTAGACGGCGTCGAACAGCACCGCTGCCGTAGCAGTGCCGTCGCCCACGCGCTCGTGAAGGCGCCACAGCAGGTTGCGCAGGTACATCGCACCCACATCTGCACCGGCATCGGGCAGCTCAATGAGCCGGCGCACGATCGTGCCGCCGCTGTCGAGCACCTCGAATGACTGGTGGGGGGAGCCGCGGTCGTTGATCACGGTTCGCGGGTGTGGACCAAGCGTGGGGCGTAGGAGGTTCACTATCTGGAGAAATCCGCTTCGCATCCCGGCATGGCTGGTGGGCGGAAAGACTACGCCGGGTCGAGGTGGCACCTGGTTCGATTTCCTCACTCTTGATCCCTTCATCGTATGCGCTGAGGTGCCGGATCTGCCCGGGGTGTTGCATGTTACCACAGCGGCGAATCGCAACCAAAACGGGCCGTTTTCGCAGTCCGCGGGGGATTGACATTTGTGCCCCGGTCGGGTAAAGTGGAACAGAAATAGTTTCGCCCCTTGATTAATTAATTGACCGACTGATGCCCTCTCGAGGTGGCGCGCCATGGTCGCTGACGCCCAGCCATCGCCTGCCTTTGCCGGCAGCAATATCGCGAACGTGAAGGCCCACAACCGGTACGCCGTATTGTCGGCGTTGCTTCACCGTGGACCGGTTTCACGCGCTGCACTCGCCGAGTTGACCGGCCTCTCCACCACCACCGTAACCAACCTTGTCGCCGAACTTCTCGGCCAGGGAATCGTGAGCGAAGATGAGCGCGAGCTCCATGGGCGCCGGGGCGCGGGACGGCCCCGCATTCCGGTCCGGCTGGTGCCGGGTGCGCGCCATGCGATAGGCATCCATTTCGACGTCGACAACGTGCGCGTGGCTCTCTCCAATCTGTCCGGAGAGCTGACGGACGTCCTGGTGGTCCCTCACAGCTCGCACGATCCGGCCGCGCACCTACTGGAGCGTGCTGCGCAGCTCGTCGAGCGGGCGCTGGACGAAAGCGGGGTCGATCGCCGGCGGGTAGTGGGCGTTGGTGTGGGCGCCTCGGGACTGGTGAACCTGGAGACAGGTGTAAACATGCTGGCGCCAAACCTGGGCTGGCGCAACCTCCCCATCGGCAGCATGCTGGCATCGCGGCTCAACGCGCGCGTGGTAGTCGAGAACAACGCCCGCGCGATGGCACTGGCCGAAGCGATGTTCGGCGCCGGCCGCAATGTCCACAGCCTGGCGTTTGTGTACGCGAGGGTGGGAGTGGGGGCCGGACTCGTGGTCGGACAGCGCCTCTACCGCGGCAGCGGCGCAGGCGCAGGTGAGATCGGCCATACGACCATCATCGCAGATGGGGGCGCACTGTGCCGGTGCGGAAACACCGGTTGCCTGGAGACCCTTGTCTCGGAGCCGGCGATCGTCAAGCTGGCACTGATCGATGCGTCGCAACACCCGGAGTCACTACTGGCGTCCTATTTGGCGAGCGGCGACACGCCCGGCATCGATGCAGTCTTCGCAGCGGCACGCGCCGGAGACGCTGCAGCCGTCCGGCTGCTCCGCAGCGCGGCTCGCTACATGGGCACGGCGCTGGCCAACCTGATCGATATCATCAACCCGGACACGATCATTCTGGGCGGTTTGCTTGCTGCGGGGCAGGATGTCCTGCTGCCCGCAATCCGCGAGACGGTGCAGCAGCGAGCTTTCGCCGGACTGGGAGAGCAGGTCGACCTGCGCCCCTCCACTTTTGGTTCATGCACAGGCGTGCTTGGCGCGGCGGCATTGGCCCTTGATACGTTCTTCTACCGGCACCCGGCGCCCCCTTTGACCGCGCCGGTATTTATCAGCGGAGACGGGCCGCTCACAATGCATGCAGTGTCGTGAAACCGCGCGCATTCCGACCACCTGACATTGAGGAATATGGCCGGCGATGAAGTGGGTTTCATGCGGAGTCTTCGGCGGCCATCGGGATGCCCGGCCCGCCGGTCCCGCGGCCAGAGTAGACCGCTCGCGTCAGGCGCACCGGTCGTCCGGTGAGGGTGCCGACGCTGCGTATCGAAATACGAAAACGGAGAAGGACTACTTGCGCGCCGGGGCCATGCCTGCCGGCGCAGAGGAGGTGAAGAGAACCGAAAGCCAGCGAACAACCGATTTACCTGCGTGTGCATTTTCGGTGCAGGTCCGATGATGGGATCGAGTGTCCAAGGAGGGATCTCAAATGGAGGAAGGGAAAAAGCTGTCTCGCCGCCAGTTCTTGAAACTGGGGCAAGGCGTAGCGCTCACGGCCCTGGTGGCCGGATGCGCCGCACCGGCGACCCAAGCGCCGGCAAAACCACAGGCTGGACAGGCAACTGCTGCCCCCGCGGCAGGCGCAGCCGCCACCAAAGCCCCTGCGGCCGCTCCCGCGGCCAAGGCCGCAGGTGTGGTTGACTTCCTGGCCTGGGGCGATGCCTCGGACATCCCGGCGTGGGACAAGCTCTCCAAGTTGTATATGGAGAGGAATCCCAACGTCAAGGTGAACGTGACCAGTATCGCCGACCCGGGCAACAACTTCTATCCAAAGCTACAGACGATGATCGCGGGCGGAACGCCGCCTCACCTGGCTTCATTCCAGGGTTGGGAATGGCAAACCTACGCCGATAAGGGCCTGCTCACGCCGATTGACGAACTGATCGCGCACGACAAGCTGACCGGCCCGTATACCGAAGGCATCGCCGGCCTCGAGACGAGCACGCGTCGCGCGAACAAGCGCTATCTGATACCGCTCCAGATGGCCACGATGGTGATGTTCTACGCCAAGAAGCCGTTCCAGGACGCGGGCATACCGTTCCCGACGGATGACTGGACCTGGGACCAATTCCTGGACACGGCCAAGAAGCTTACAAAGACCTCCGGCGACAACAAGATGTTCGGCTACCAGGCCAACGGCCAATGGTACCGTGACATCGGCTGGATCGTGGGAACGGGCAAGCGTGAGTTCGACAACGTCATCGACCCCAAGAAGGCCATGTTCAACCAGCCGGAGATCGTGGAGATCATTCAGATCGTGGCCAACGACGTCTTCAACACCATGAAGATCGCCCCCACGCCGGCTGACCAGTCGGGTGGCGCGAACACGATTCAAACCGGCAACTGCGCCATGAAGTATGAGGGCGCCTGGTTCTTCCCTCAGATGAATTCGCCGGCCCTGCGCGAACAGAAGAAGGCGGTGGAGTTCGACGTGGTGCTGATGCCGAAGGGCAAGGATGCACAGCGTTCGCAGCGCGGTTGGTCGGAAGGGCTGGCAATCCCCAAAACCAAAGCCGATACCCAGGAATCGGCCTGGGCGTTCGCTGCGTTCATGGGCGGCGAAGAGGGCGACAAGATCTACTCCGAGACGACCGGCCGCATGCCGAACGATCCCAAGCTGGTGGAAAGCTTCTGGATCCCCAAGATCAAGGAGCTGTACGGCGTCAGCAATGGGAAGGCATTCCTTGAGGCATTCAAGAAGGGCCAGATCGACGTCGTCAGCGCCGTTCCTCGCTCCAAGATGTGGAGTGAGGTCGTCAAGCCGGTTGGCTGGGACCCAATGATCGCAGGCAAGGCGACAGCCGCCGAGGCGCTCGCCAAGGTGGACTCCGAGCTGCAGAAGCTGCTCTCGGCGTAAGCGCGAGGCGTCGCTGCACGGGGGTAATTGCGATCCCGTGCATCCCCCGATTGCATGCGGTACGCCGGTCGACCGGCGTACCGCATGCCACCACCGAGGCATCCTGTTGCGAACCAAATGCGCCTCCATCCTGGCGCAAGGAGATCTGCGATGGCGACCAGCGCAACTGCCCGACGGTTCAAGCGGCCCGGCCCCCTCAAGCTACAGGAATGGGTAGCCGGGTACTTCTTTGCTGCGCCGTTTCTGATTGGCTTCGTGCTTTTCACCGCATTCCCGATGCTGTACTCCATCTGGCTGTCATTCCACAAGTGGGATCTGTTGTCGCCCGCCCGCTTCGTCGGAATCGACAACTTCGTTAAGATGTTCACCGATCCGCGCGCCAACCTGAGCCTCTACAACAGCGCGTACTACACGGTGTTGGCCGTGCCCGTCCAGCTCGTGATCTCTTTCGTGCTGGCGCTGGCTCTGACACAAAGAATCAAATTCCGTGACGTTTACCGGGCGGGATTCTACCTGCCGATCATCGTCCCCCTGGTGGCAAGCGCCGTGGTCTGGCAGCGCGTCTTCCATTACGAATACGGCATCCTGAACGAGGCGCTGAGCTGGGTAGGCATTGCCCCCCAGAAGTGGTTGTTCGATGTGAATCTGGCCAAACCGGCGTTCATCATTATGTCGTTCTGGTTGATCGGGCGGCAAATGGTGATCTTCATCGCCGGTCTCGGCAACATATCACAAACCCTCTATGAGGCGGCCAGCATCGATGGGGCGTCGCCGTTCAGGCGAATGTGGCATATCACGATCCCGATGATGACGCCGCTGATCTTCTACAATATGGTCATCGCCATCATCAACTCGTTCCAGACGTTCATCCCCGCCAAGATCATGACTGACGGCGGACCGGAGAACTCCACCCTGTTTGTGGTGCTCAACATCTGGCAGCAAGGCTTCCAGTTCTTCAACATGGGATATGCCTCAACGCTGGCCTGGGAGCTCTTCGTGATCGTCGTTGGCTTCACCATTGCGCAATTCTACCTTTCCGAACGATGGGTATTCTACGAGGCGTAGGGGGCGAATATGGCAACCACGGTGCGTCCGGTCGAGGCAGATAGGGTTGCAGGCCACCTATCGCGCCAGAAGGTAATGGAGCGAATCTGGCTCGTCCTATTACAGATCCTGATGAGCGTAGTGCTTGTTTCGTTCCTCGCGCCGACCTTGTGGATGGTGTCGGCTTCGCTCAAAGCGTCGACCGAGATCTTCCAGCATCCGATCACCTGGATCCCGCGCGATCCCCAGTGGATCAACTACCAGCGCGTGTTCGAGGTCATCCCGCTTGCCAGGTTCGCCGCGAACACGATTGTCGTCGTGGCGCTTGCGGTCCTGGGAACCATCGTCTCCTCGGTGATGGTGGCATATTCATTTTCCCGGCTGCGGTGGCCGGGGCGCAACTTCTTCTTCTCGCTGTTGATCGGCACCATGATGCTGCCCGAGGTAGTGACCTTGATCCCGCGATTCCTGATCTTCAAGGAGTTGGGTTGGATCGACACCTGGTCGCCGCTGGTGGTGCCCTACTGGGCAGCGAGCACGGCGCTTTATGTCTTCCTGATCCAGCAATTCTTCCGCGGCATCCCGATGGAGCTGGAGGAAGCTGCACTGATGGACGGCGCCGGGCGCGTGCGCATCCTGACCGAGATACTCCTGCCCTTGTGCAAGCCGGTTATCGCCACGGTCGCCGTGTTCGCACTGCTGCAGCATTACAACAGCTTCCTGGAGCCCCTCATCTACCTGAACAGCATGGACAAGTGGACGCTGGCGCTGGGGATCCGCTCGCTCAACGATTCGAATGCGGCCAACTGGGAGCTTGTGTTCGCGGCCGGCACCGTGATGGTCATCCCCATCGTTGCGGTCTTCCTGGCTGCGCAGCGCTACTTCGTGCAGGGCATTGCAATGACCGGCTTCGGCGGGCGATAGACCAACCGAGCGCATAGAGGGAGGCATCGTGTCGTTTGTCGACCAGGAATCTGTACGTGCCCAGGAGGGCTTCGGGGCGATCCTTTCGCTCTCGCCGGGACCGGCGATCGAAGGGGGAATGCGCTTTATCACCCCATACGGGGCATTTGACCTGTCGTATTACGCCCCGGGGGTTCTTCGTTTTCAAAGCCAGCCCGCAGCCGGTATCGACTACGGATTGCTCGCCGCCGGGCCACGAGACACGGGCGCTTCCGCCGAACAGCGCGGCGACCGGGTCGTCCTCAGCGCAGGCGATGTGACCCTGGAGGTGATGCCCTCGCCGGTCCGTTTCCGCCTCCTGCTAGGCAACCGCCCGATCCTCGAATCGGTGACCGATGAGGGGATGCTGGGGATGAGCCGGTTTCCCACTCTGGCCAAGGGCGCGGGTGCATGGCAGATGGCCTTTGCGCTCCGCAGCGGCGAGCCGGTCTACGGACTGGGCGAGAAGTTCGGGCGGCTGAATCATCGCGGCGAACTCATTACGTCATGGAACTACGACGCGACCGGTGTCAATGCCGAACGGTCCTACAAGAACATGCCGTTTGCGTGGAGCCCAGAGGGCTGGGGGCTCTTCGTAAATACGCCCGGCCGCGTAACCCACGCCGTTGGCTACGCGCCGTGGTCGCACCGCTCATACGTGATCCAGGTGGAAGATCCGGTCCTGGACGTCTTCCTGATAACCGGCGCCGACCCGGCGCAGATCCTCGAGCGATTCACGCAGCTTACCGGGCGCTCACCCCTGCCTCCTCAATGGAGTTACGGAGTGTGGATGGGCCGGGCATTCTATCGCACGGAGGAAGAGCTGCTGGAAGCAGCTACCGAGCTGCGCACTCACGAAATCCCCTGCGATGTGATGCTGCTGGACGGCCGGGCATGGCATCGATCGGAGACGCGCTTCGACTTCTCATGGGACCCCGAGCGCTACCCGGACCCGGCTGCGACCATCGCCCGGCTCAAGGATCTGAACCTCAGGTTGTGCCTGTGGGAATATCCCTATATATCGACCCTGAACCCGCTTTTCAACTGGCTGGCGAGCCAGGGCTTCCTGCTGCGCCAGGCGTCGGGCGAGCCATTTGTTCAGCGCTGGCTGCCGCCGCCGTTCGACCAGTCGCTGCCCCATTTACAGCCCAGCGGCATCATCGACTTCACGAACCCGGACGCGTACAACTGGTTCCGTGACCAGCACCGCGCCCTCTTTGAGATCGGTGTAGCCGTCATGAAGCCGGACTACGGCGAGGCCGTTCCGCCTGACGTCGTTGCCTTCAACGGCGATTCCGGACGGAGGCTGCATAACGTCTACGCGCTGTTGTACAACCGCTGCATCTTCGAGGCTACCGAAATGTACGCGAAGGGGTCACCGGTCGTCTGGTCGCGAGCCGGTTGGACGGGCAGCCAGCGATATCCGGTGCAATGGGGTGGAGACCCTCAGGGCGATTGGGAGGGTCTGGCCGCGAGCGTCCGCGGTGGTCTCTCCTGGGGGATGAGCGGCGTGCCATTCTATGCGCACGACATCGGGGGCTTCTACGCGAGCCGCCCCCCAGCCCCGAGCTCTACGTCCGCTGGATGCAGGCCGGCGTCCTCTCATCCCATACCCGGTTCCACGGCCTCACGCCGCGCTGAGCCGTGGCTGTTCGGCGAGGAGGCAGAGGGGATCGTTCGGAGTTGGTTGCGATGGCGATATCGCCTGCTGCCCTACCTTCAGGCGTGCGCGTTGAAGCGAGCCAATGCGGGCTGCCTGTGATGCGGGCGATGCCGCTGGCCTTCCCGAACGACCGGTTAGCGTGGAGCTTCGAGGAGCAGTACCTATTGGGCCCCGCGCTCCTGGTGGCGCCTGTGCTGCAGCCCGGCGGCGCCGTGCGCCTCTATCTGCCGCCAGGAGGGTGGTACGACCTGTGGTCCGGCGAGCGAATTGAAGGCGGAAGGCAACTCGAGACCACCGTGTCCATGGACCGGTTCCCGGTATACGGGCGCGAGGGCTACATGCTACCCCTCGGTCCCGCCGTACAGCACACAGGGGAGTTGGCGGGACGCGCTTCCCTGGAGGAGTTGCTCGTGTTCGGCAGCCCAAGGCAGCAACTGGCGTTGCCGGGCGTTACCATCGAGGTCTCGCCGCAAGGCATGCTTGAAGGGGTACCGCCGGGCACCAAGCTTACGCGCTGGTAACACTTGAGTCTCGAATCACGACGAGGAGAGAAATGCCGCCATCACTGCGAATTACGGTCTGGAACGAACACCACCATGAGCGGGCTAACCCGGCTGTGGGGAAGGTCTACCCGGAGGGGATCCACAGCGTCGTCGCCGGGGTCCTGGGGGACGCAGGGCATCGGGTTAGGACGGCGACGCTGACGGACCCCGAACACGGACTAACGGAAGCGGTTCTGGAAGAAACCGATGTCCTCTTCTACTGGGGTCACCTGCGACACGAGGAGGTTAGCGACGAGGTCGCCGGGCGAGTGATCGATCGCATCCTGAACGGTATGGGCTTCGTGGCGCTGCATTCCGCCCATCGCTCCAAGGTGTTTCGCACGCTGATGGGGACCACGTGCCGTCTGAAATGGCGCGTCGCGGGCGAGCGCGAGCGAGTCTGGGTCGTGGAGCCGGGACATCCGATCGCTGCCGGGCTGCCCGACCATTTCGAGGTGCCACGTTCGGAAATGTATGGAGAGCGGCACAACATCCCTGCGCCGGATGCCATCGTGTTCATGAGCTGGTTCGAAGGCGGCGAGGTGTTCCGCAGCGGATGCTGCTTCCAGCGGGGGGCCGGGAAGATATTCTTCTTCAGCCCGGGACACGAGAGCTACCCGATATACTACCAACCGGAGATCCGGCAGGTGCTGCGAAACGCCGCGCTCTGGGCAGCGCCCTCAGGCGGACCCGCATTCCAGTTCGGCGAGCGTGCGGAGTCTCTCGAACCCATCGAGCGGCGAAGGAGTAGCTGGAGATGAAGGTCGGAGTGCAGACCAGGCCCTGGGGGCCTGAGATGAACCGCAAGAACCTGGCGCAGGTGCTTGCCGAGGTAGCGTCGGCAGGATACGACGGAATCGAGATCGGCGCTCAACACCTGGATGTGAGCAAGCCCGAGCCGTTCCGGCAGTTGCTGGCCGAACATGGCCTGTCGCCCGCTGCGATTCATGTCGGCGGGGAGATCTGGAACCCGGAGTCGGTGAAAGAGGCGTTGGCTAACCTGGAGCGCGCAGTGGAATTTACGGCAGCCGTGGGAGCACCGTTTCTGGCGTTCAGCGGTGCGATGCGCGAGAACAAGAGCGATCGGGAGCTCGCAAACACCGCCGTGAACCTCGAACGCATTGGCCGACTCTGCTCGGCCAGCGGGCTGAAGCTCGGATATCACAACCATTACTGGGAGATCGCCGGCGACTGCCGCGAGCTTCGTTACATCTGCGAGAACACCGATCCCGACCTGGTTTCGCTCTGCCTGGACGTGGCGTGGATTCAGCGTGGGGAGGAGATCCTGCCCGGGTGGCGAAAGATTTCCTGCCGCGCGTGGGATATTTTCATCTGAAGGACACCACCGAGTCGGACTGGAAGGAACTCGGCGCAGGGCAGGTGGACCTCGATGCCCTGATGCCGGTCGTCCTGGACCGGACCCCCGAGTGGGTTGTGGTGGAGCAAGACGTTACCGGCGGGCCGGCGGTAGACAGCGCAAGGATGAGCCGTAGGTATCTGATGGAACGCTGGCGGATCTGAGCTGATCGCCCGATCGATCGAGCGATCAACACGGCCCACGAGGGAGGAGACGGTATGAGGGACGGGAAACTGGGCGTCTGCGTGGTCGGGTGCGGCGACATGGGCACCAAGCACACCGAGCGTTGGAACGCATTGCCCGACGCCTGCGTGGTAGCGGTCTGTGACATTCGCCCGGATCGAGGCGAGCAGCTGTCGCGGCTTCACGGACTCAGCCGCTGGTACGATGACTACCGCGAGGCGGTAGCGCTGCCGGGTGTCGACGTAGTCTCCGTATGCGTACCGACTTATCTCCATCCTGCAGTCACGATTGCGGCTGCGGGACAGCGCAAGCATGTGCTATCAGAGAAACCGATCGCTCTAAACCTGGAGGCTGCCGACTCCATGATCGAGGCGACGGCAAGCGCAGGTGTAAAACTGGGCATCGGCCTCATGCGTCGCTACTCCCCTTCGTTCCTGGCGCTGCACCGGTGGCTTGACGCAGGTGGCCTGGGTCGCCCCCTGATGTATACCTCGTTGGATGCCCGCGAGTTGCGGCCAAAGCGAGAGATGCACGATCCCGACGCCAACGGCGGACCGGTTGTCGACATGGGCGTCCACCTCTTCGACACGTGGAACTGCCTCTTCGGCTCCCGCCCTCAAGCAGTCTATGCGCAGGGGTTTGCCATCGCCGCCGGCCGTTCAGAGATCGCCCATATAGCTGTTCCGGCCGTGGATACGGCCACCGTCCAGGTTACGTACGAGAGCGGCGATGTTGGCATCTTCACCGCGACCTGGGGTCTTCCCCCCAGGGTAAACCCGGCCGCTCTCCCAGACATGATCTACGGCCCGAAGGGCGCCGCCGAGGTCACCCTCGCGATGCGACACCAGGTGGTGCGGGTGTTGGCCGAGGGAGGTGATTGGGAGACGATTTCCAACTCAGATCAGGATATGTACCAGCTCGAGATCGAGACCTTCGCCCACAGTATCCTGGAGGACCGGCCGGTGCCGGCGGAGGGCGCCAGGGTCGGGAAGCGCTCGAGGTGTCGATGGCTGCCCTGGAATCTATCCGAACCGGTCGGGCCGTGTCGCTCGGGTAGACGAGCACCGGGGCGGCATTGCGCACACGTAGTACCACCGGGCAACACGCCGGCGATATCCGAGTTTGGATATCGCCGGCGCGCTTTCGCCGCGCGAGGTTGGGCCGAGATCGGGTTCTACCTCGTCCGTGAGACACCTCGCTAGTCCGCGAGCTTCACTCCAGTCATCCACGTCTTCTCCGTCGAGGACTGCAGAACGATATTCAACAGGCCCAACCCCTCGAGCTGGCGAGCCCTGCGCAGTGGGCCGGCCCATGTTACCCGCGCCGAGAATTGTGACCTTCACTTTCGTCACCCCCATGATAGTAGCAACCGGCCTAGCGTGGAGTCTAGACAGTGGACCGCGAGGCAGACAGTGGGGCGAGTGACACTTCTGATAGGTCAGAACCCGCGGAGAATGTGGTGAGAGTTCGTGGGTGGGATTGTAGGAACCGGTGAGAATCAACAGTCCCCGGCGCACGCCTGCCGGCCGGCAGGCGTGCGCCGAAATCGAGATTACGCCGGCACTACAGCGATGGCGTCGATCTCCAACAGATACTCCGGGTTTGCCAGCGCGGCCACGAACATCCCGGAGATGACGGGCGGGTCAGGGCGATCTCCCCGGACCGCGCTGAAAAACCTCAAAGCCCGCTTGCAGCGATTGGCCCTGGACTACGTACACATTCCACTTGACGACATGTTCGAGGCCGGCGCCGGCGGCAGCGAGAGCATGCTGGATGTTCTTCATCACTTGCTCCGCCTGCGCCCGCATGTCCCCTTTTCCGACGATCTGCCCCGAAGCGTCCACGGCGTCCTGCCCGCCCACATATACCGTCCTGACGTGCCCTGTAACGGAAATGACTTGGGTGAAGGCAGGGCTCCTGAAGAGCTCCGGTGGATTCAGATGCGCTACGTGTCCCGCACCGGTGTGCGACTGCAACGGCAGTGTCATAGCCCGCTCCTCTCCCGCCACTCGAGGATGGCGGCGGTGTGCTGCGGGTAGTGGCCGTAGGTATCCCAGTAGATGCGCCAGCGGAAGCGCGTCTGCACGAATTCCTCGTCCGGCGCGCTGCCGAGATAGGCCACCAACCTGGCGTGGATTTCGTCTAGCTGCTTCAGTGCGTCAGCGAGGGGAAGGCTTCGCTTTTCCTCCGCCGTTCGCGCATTGAATGCGTCGATACCACCGTAGACGTCTTTGTAGCGCGGAGGTCGCTTCCCTTCCAATATCACGGGCAGATGCTTGAGCGACTCCTCCTCCCATGCGGTGACGTGGCCAAGAATGTCCTTCACCGACCACTCGCCCAGCGCGCCCGGTTTTTCAAACCCTGCGTCCGACAGGCCGGCGAAGGACGCTTTGAACGACGCCCATGCGTCGTCCACCTTCTGCAGAAGCTGGCTCTTCTTCACTTCGCTTACTCCCTGATCTGACCGGTACCCCAGCCAATCCACTTGTAGATAGTAAGCTCTTCCAACCCCATCGGTCCGCGTGCGTGAAGTTTCTGCGTGCTGACCGCGACCTCCGCGCCCAGGCCGAATTGCCCGCCGTCGGTGAAGCGGGTGCTGGCGTTCACGTAGACCGCGGCCGAGTCGACCTCGTCGACGAACCGTGTGGCGTTTTCCAGGTCCCTGGTGAGGATACTGTCGGAGTGCTCCGTGCTGTGCTCGTGGATGTCCGCGATGGCTTCGTCCAACCCTGGGACCACGCGGATCCCGAGCACGAGCGACATCCATTCGGTATCGAAATCCTCGGGGCCGGCCGGCAGAACGCGGGCTTGGTGCCGAGACGCCGAGGCTTCGAGGATTTCACCGGCCAGTCTGTCGGCACGCAGCTCGACCCCGCAGCCGGCCAGCCGGGCGGCCAATACCGGCAGGAATTCGGGCGCGATCGACTCGTGGATGAGCACGGTATCGAGGGCGTTGCAGACGCTCGGGCGCTGCACTTTGGCGTTCTCTACGATCGCCACGGCGCGCTCAAGATCAGCGGAATCGTCGACAAAGATGTGGCAGATGCCCATCCCGCCCGTGATCACCGGGATGGTGCTCTCGTCGCGGCACAGCCGGTGCAACGCAGCGCCCCGCGCGGGATGATCATGTCGACGTAGCGATCGAGCCGCAGCAGCCTCGACACGATTTCCCGGTCGGGATCGGTGATGCTTTGCACGGCATCGCTTGGGAGACCGGCTCTCTCCAGTCCAACGCTGATCGCAGAGGTGAGGGCGAGGTTGGTGCGCCGCGTTTCCTTTCCGCCGCGTAGAATGGCGGCGTTGCCGGCTTTCAGGCAGAGTGAGGCGACGTCAACAGTCACATTCGGGCGCGCTTCGTAGATGACCCCGATCACGCCGATAGGCACCCGGCGCTTGATCAGGCGCAATCCGTTGGGCAGCACGCGGCCGCCGAACTCTACGCCCACCGGGTCGGGAAGCGAGGCAACGTGCCGGATGTCTCTCGCCAGCGCCGCCAGTCGCGGCTCATTCAACAGCAGCCGGTCAACGATCGCGCTGCTCGTCCCCGACGCCGCTGCGGCTTCAACATCGTCCCGCGTTTGCCGGCAAGATAGTGGGGCCAGAGCGCTCCAATTCGTCTGCGATATAGAGCAGAGCGTCGTTCTTACGCTGGGTCCCGGCAACAGCCAACGAGCGCGCTGCGACCCGCGCTGCGTGTCCCATCCGTTCAAGATCCATGTACAGCCCCTCCTGACAGCTCTGAATCGCATGTTAGCCGACGCCCGCCCGCGACGCAAGCGTTTTGCGGCGCGGGGTCTATTTGGTATGGGAGGCAACGAACAGGAGTACACGGCCAGGGGTGCGGCCTAGAGCAAGATCAGATCGTTCCGGTGGACCGCTACCGGGCCATAGTCGTAGCCTAGCAGCTCGGCAATCTCAGCGGAACGATGGTGGCTGATCTGGCGAAGCTCGCCACTCGAGTAACGAGCGATCCCGCGCGCGAGCTCTTCGCCGGCGGGACCGACGATATACACCGTCTCACCGCGTTCGAACTCGCCTTCCACCTCGTTCACCCCCGCCGGCAGCAGGCTTCGCCCCTGCGAGATGAGAGCGTGCGCGGCGCCCGAGTCGACCACGATCCTGCCACGCGGCACGCGTCCGGCGAAGATCCAGCGCTTACGCGCCTCGAGGGGATGCGCCAGCGCCGGGAAGCGCGTGCCCATGCGCTCGCCCTCGGCCAGGCGGCGGATGGCATCCGGCGCGCGGCCATTGGCGATCACCACATCGATGCCGGCCCGGCGGGCGACATCCGCCGCCTGCAGCTTGGTGGCCATGCCGCCGACGCCCTGATCCGAGCCGCTGCCGCCTGCCAGCTCACGCAGAGCCCGGTCGATTTTTCGCACTTCCGGAATCAGCTGCGCGTTCGGGGTCGCGTCGTGGGTCTGCCGTGAACAGCCCGTCTTGATCGGTGAGCAGAAGCAACAGATCGGCACCCGCCAGCAGCGCCACCAGCGCGGACAGGTTGTCGTTGTCGCCAACCTTGATCTCGCTGGTAGCGACAGCGTCATTCTCGTTGATGATCGGAACGATGTGTTGTTCGAGCAGAGCGCACAGTGCTTCACGGGCGTTGAGGAAACGCCCACGATCGCGGAAGTCGGCGCGTGTGAGCAGCATCTGGCCGACGTCGATGCCGTAGATCTCGAAGAAGGCAGACATAGATCATCATGAGGCGGCTCTGCCCAACGGCGGCGAGCATCTGCTTCGCCGGCACCGTTGCGGGCAGCCCGGCAGCGCGGGCGCCGAGCCGGGCGCGCCCGGCGGCGATGGCGCCCGAGGTACAGATGACTATCTCGCGCCCCTGGCCGTGCAGCGCCGCGCACTGGCGCGCCACGTCGACCATGAACGCGCGATCGAGCTCCGCGCCGCCTCCGGTGAGCACGCCGGTCCCAAGCTTAATGACGATCCGCTGGTACATGCCGTCCATGATAAGGCACCCGTGCGCGGTCTGCAAGGGCGGGCGCAGACCGCGCACGGGTTGGGGAATGCGAGTCTACGGTCGCAACATAAGAGGCAGGTGGACACGTTTGGTGACGCGCACCTCGGCGACATCAATCGCTGCCACCGTGTTCACCGGCCCAGGGTTATAGGCCGTCCAGGTAGCGGAGTTGACGGTGTCGACGGCGATGGTCGCGGTCTGCGTCACGAAGGCACTGGCACCGGGGGCGAGAGTATACTGGAAGCTTGACAAGACTGTCCCCAACTTATTATCGACCAGAGTGTGCCGCGTGAGGGTTACACTGCCCGTATTGCGGACCGAATAGCAGTACGTGGCGTCACCGCCCCCGAACGGAAGCAGAATATTGTCAGTGGCCGAGCAGACCCCCGGGTTGGTGCCTACGGTCTTCTCCAACACGATCGCAGGGGTCAGCGACGAAACGGTCACCGTGACCGAATCGGTGCCGACGGCGGTATCGACCGGTCCCGGGTTGAATGCCGTCCAGGTAGCCATACTGACGCTGCTGCCCGTAATCACGGCCGTCTGCGTGATGAATGCGCTGGCCCCGGGCGCCAGAGCGTAGGGGAAATTCGACAGAAGGGTGCCCAGTCGATTGTCTACCAGCGAATGGCGGGTGAAGGTCACGTTCCCCGTATTGCGCGCCGTGTAGCAGTACGTGACATTTCCGCCGCCCGGCGGCAACAGGATGCTCGTTGTCGTGGCGCAGGCCGCCGGATTCGTTCCCGCGGTCATGTCCAGGACGATCGCCGGGCTCGGCGGCGAAACGATAACCGTGACCGAATCAGTGCCGATGGCGGTATCGACCGGTCCCGGATTGGACGCCGTCCAGGTGGCAGTGCTGACCTGTGGGTTTGTGACCAGGGCAGTCTGGGTGACAAACGTGCTGGCCCCGGGAGCCAGTGCATAGGGGAAATTCGATAGAACTGAGCCCAGTCGATTGTCTACCAGCGTGTGACGGGTGAGGGTGATATTCCCTGTGTTGCGCACCGAATAGCAGTACGTGACATTTCCGCCGCCGGGCGGGAACACGACGCTGGTCGTCGTGGCACAAACCGCCGGGTTGGTACCGACGGTCATATCCAAAACGATTGCCGGATTGGTGGAACTACGTTGACCGTGACCGAATCGGTCGCCACCACCGTGTCCACCGGCCCGGGATTGCTGGCCGTCCAGGTGGCGGTGCTGACTCGTGTGGCCGTGATCGTCGCCATCTGGTAAACTGACATGCTGGCTCCCGGGGGCAAAACTTACGCGTATTCGACAGAATCGTGCCCAGGTGACTATCGACCAGTGTATGCTGCGTGAGAGTGAGATTCCCCCGTATTGCGGGCCGTGTAGCAGTACGTGGCGCTCCGCCGCCCAAGGAAATTGGATGCTGTCGGTGCTTGCACAAACGGCCGGGTTCGTACCTACCGTCATCACTACTGATTGCCGGATTGGGTGGAACCACGTTGACTGTGACCGAATCGGTGCCTGACTACCGTGTCGACCGGTCCCGGGTTGGCGGCCGTCCAGGTGGCGGTGCTGACTCGGGTGGCCGTGATCGAGCGCCGTCTGCGTGAAGGAAGCTGGCCCCGGGAGCCAAAACATGCACGACGTAGTTCGACAGAATGTGCCCAAGTGACTATCGACCAGTGTGTGCAGGGTGAGGGTGACATTCCCGTATTCCGGGCTGTATAGCAGTAGGTAACTTCACCGCCACCCAAGGGAACTGGATAGCTGGTTGGTGGTGCGCAGACGGCCGGGTTCGGTACCCACGGTCATGTCCAGGACGATCGCGGGCGCCTGCGGACTTAAGCTCTGCGTCGGGGCGAGATCAACAGGTGCGGCTTCCGCTGTGTGGCTGCCGGCCATCTGCAGTGAGAATAGTAACAAGACCAATGGCAAAATAAGTGCAAGTGTCGTCACTGCGGCGCGCGATCGATTCACGTTGATCTCCTTCCGGTGGGTCGAAGCCTTGTTCGGGCATTTTTTTCAGGTGGCCACGCTAATTGTAGCACGTCTTACTATCCATGGCGAAGACGGTGTTGAGGTTTGAAGTCAATCGCCGTTGAGCGGAACATGTCCGTAGATATGGGGAAGCGGATGAACTAGCTCGGGTGAAGAGGGATAATCGCGCGCACACGGGTGCCCCCGCCGGGCATGCTGTCGATCGCAAGTATGCCCCCGTGTTGCTGCGCCCGCTCGCGCATCGAGCGCAGGCCCAGATGGCCGGGGAAGGCACGGGCAGCATCGAAGCCCTTGCCGTTATCGCTGACTTCCAACTCGAGGCAGTCGCACGCGCGTCCAGGCGGAGGCCGATTTGGGTTGCCTGGGCGTGCTTGACGGCGTTGTTGAGGGCCTCTTGCGCGATCCGGTACACCGACTCTTTGAGCTCCAGAGCTACGTCTGGCTCGACGCAGAATTCTT
The DNA here is from genome assembly GCA_963783655.1 of uncultured Chloroflexia bacterium. GTDB lineage: Bacteria > Chloroflexota > Anaerolineae > CG2-30-64-16 > CG2-30-64-16 > CAWAOA01. The sequence continues at coordinate 70,493 of CAWAOA010000007.1, read as the reverse complement.
CCTGGACCGCAGTTCCGTAGCGCGCTCGCAGCGCCGCGGCGTGCTTCGCCAGCCCGGCGACCAGCCCCTCCGTCTGCAGGGCGTCCGGCCGCAATTGAAAGATGAGCGCGCGCATTTCGGTCAGACCCACATCGGCAAGGGAGATGACGTAGTCCAGCGCGGCAACCGTCCGTTCCCGGCTGCTATCGAGCATTGTCAGCGCAGTGTTCGCGCCGAGAGCGATACCGTAGAGAGCCTGGGACACCGAATCGTGCAGCTCGCGGGCCAGGCGCTGGCGCTCTTCCACTGCGGCCAGCCTCTGCGCCCGCTCGCGCGCCTGCACGCGCTGCGTAATGTCTCGGATACCGGCAGTGATGAATGCACCCTCGCGGGTCTGCCACGGCGCGTATGAGAACTCCAGCGGGAAGTCCGTGCCGTTGCGCCGCCTGCCTGTGGCGTCGAGACTCCTCCCGCTGAGCGCCGATGCCGCGGCGTACCGCTGCTCCCACGTTTCACCCTCCTGGCCGGCTGCCTCGCCTGGGGCCAGCAACGAGATAAACGCACGCCCTATCAGTTCCTCCTCATCGTAGCCAAACGTCCGCTGTGCCGCCCGGTTACAGAAGACGATCACCCCCGCGGTATTCAGCGTGACCATGGCGTCATTGGAGCTCTCCACGAGTGAGCGCCAGCGTTCTTCGCTCGTCTCGAGCTGAGCCAGTAGCGCCGCAATCTCGGCCTCGCGGCGTCGCGAGGCCGCCAGGGCCTCTCGCATCTGGTCTTCCGTTCGCTCGAGCTCCGTCACGTCACGCCATACAGCGACTGCTCCCGTAATCCCGTCCCCTACCAGCAGCGGCGCCGCCGAAGCCATGATCGTGAATTCGCGACCCTCCGGATCCACGATGATGAAGCGATCTCCGCTCACTTTCTCGCCCCGCAGAGCGCGACCAGAGGGGAGATCGTTTGGCTCGATCAATGCCTGACCCGGACGCCGCAGCTTCATGGATCGGACCATCTCGCTGCGGTCAGGGCTGCCCAGCGAGTGGCCCACGAACCGTGCCGCAAACGGGTTGGCGCGAATCGGCGTCCCATTGGCGTCAAACACGATCACCCCTTCGAGCATCGCCTCGAAGACAACATCGAGTTCGTCGGCGCGTCGTTGCGCCTCCAAGGTGGCGGCTTGCGCCTGCCGGCGTGCCATTTCAGCACCCGTGATGTCCTGGAGGACTATGAGGACGGCCTGACCCTGCTCCCACTCTAGACGCCGGACGTGCATGTCGAAGTAGGAAACGCGGCCATCTGGATAGCGGCACTCTCCACATTGGAGGTCGGCGGGCTCCCCACCGGCGGCGACCTGCCGGAGGGTAGCCGCCAATTCAACACAGCCGGCGTCGCGCCAGACGTCGGCATAAGCGCAGGCGACAGGATCGAGAGATGGGTACGGGGTAAAGCTGCGATGAGCGGAGTTGACCAACTGATACCGGAGTTCCCCACCGGCTAAGACGGCGATTCCGTCAGGATCGGCCTCCAAGATCGCTTCCAGTAGAGCTCTTTGCTGAAGGTTTTCCGCGAGCAGCCGCTCGTGGGACTGCAGGTCGGTGAGCAACGCAGCGGTGGAAGCGCGCATGTGCTCGCGAGCGTGTACCATCCGGGCCACGAAGAAGTATCCGGTGGTTGCCGCCACGACACCGACACCGGCGTGAAGCACCGCCAAATGAGGCGCGCCCTCTAAGAGAAGATCGGGTAGGACTCCTGCAAGCAGTACGCCAATCCCGATGAGTGCAGCGGAGATCAAGGCCACTCTCTGGATCGGGTCTCTCATTGCACGCGTCCCTTGATGTCTGAGATGCCTCTGGCCGTCAGGCTGCCCGCGCCTGCCCTGGACCCCGTTGATTGGCCGAGGCTCGGCCCTCGGGTGGCGACGAAGGTTGGCCGGCCCGCACGAGGCCAACGCGGATAGCGTAAAGAGCAGCCTGAGTTCGGCTTGGCAAATCTAGCTTTCCGAGGATGTGGCTGACGTGCGACTTGACAGTCTGCTCCGCGATCCCAAGGCAGGCGGCAATCTCGGCGTTCGACTGGCCAAGCGCCAGCAGTTGCAGCACATCCCGCTCGCGGGCCGTCAGATGATCGACTCCATGTACGGGTGCACTCACCGCGGCCATCAGGCGCTCTGCAGCGGCCGGAGCCAACTGAACCTGCCCGGCCGCTGCCGCCTTGATTGCCCGGCACAGATCCTGGACCCCCGTATCCTTGAGCAGATAGCCGGTTGCCCCTGCGCGTACGGCTTCAACTACCGAGGCGTCTTCGAGAACGCTGGTGAGAGCCAGCACCTCGACGTTGGGCAATTCACGCCGGATGGCCGCTGTGGCGCTGATGCCATCCATCACGGGCATGAGCAAATCCATCAGGACGACCTGTGGCTCAAGCAGCCGCGCCCGCTCAACCGCCTCGGCACCGTTACTGGCCTCACCCACGACCTCGAGCTCCGGATCGGCGCTCAGGTACATGCGCAAGCCCTGGCGCACGATTCCGTGGTCGTCGGCTATGAGCACTCGAATGGGGACCACGCGGACCTCCTGATACTTAAGAGTGAGTCGCATTCACTCCAAGAGGGCGAGAAAATTCACTCCCGGGCGGGATTCGCGGTTCTCATAAATATTATACATTTGGTGCAACATGACCCGCAAGTGAGGCACGTCCATCGCAACCGTCAACCGGACCAAGGATGCGCTCGTGATCAAGGTAATGATCGTACGTGACCAGTCAATAGTAAGCGAAGGGCTCCGGATGCTGCTGTCTTCGGCCTCGGATATTGAGGTAGTGGGCGAGGCGGCCAACGAGGACGAGGCCATCACGCTGGCGGCGGCGCCCGGCGTGTGCGTCGCGCTCGTGGATGCCGACATGGGTGACGCAATTGGATTGAGGGCCGCGGCAGATCCTGGGTACACGCTGCCCAAACGTTAGCGTCCTGTTCCTGAGTCTGCACGATGACCCGGCGACTCGCGCCATGGCCGCGCAGGCCGGCGCCAGAAGCTTTATTTCGAAACAGAGACCGGGGAAGATGCTCGAAGCTATCAGGAAGTTGGGTAAGAAAGAGGTGGAATCATGAGCGCATTGTCTCGCCGTACCTTCCTCAAGTACATGACCGGCGCAACGACAGCGGTCCTGTTAGTGCGCACGCAGAGTGGCACGGTGTACGCCGCGCCGCAGTCCCTTGTCCGATCCGCAGCCCGCGGCCGGATTTACACCGCCATTTCCGGACCTCACGCTTAACCCGCCGGACATCGCGAAGTTCCAGACGCCGCTGCTGATTCCGCCGGTCATGCCTCGCGGCAGGGACCATCATGCAGATGGGAGGCAAAGCCATCGACTACTACGAGATCTCGATGCGCCAGTTCCAGCAGCAGATCCTGCCGCCGGGCTTGCCCCCACTACTGTCTGGGGATATGGCGCGGTCAAGGCAGTCGAGCAAGAAGGGCTTGCTGGTTCACAACGCTCCTTCACTCACCATCGAGGCCAAATGGAACAATCCCGTGCGGGTGAAGTGGATCAACGAACTCGTGGACGCACACGGCAACTACCTGCCGCACCTGCTGCCGGTCGATCCGACTCTGCACTGGGCCAACCCGCCCGGCGGCACTGACGGGGCGCGACACGCGGCCGATGTTCACCGAAACGCCGGGCCCGTACACCGGCCCGGTGCCCATCGTGACGCATGTGCATGGCGCCGTGGGTGTAGGCGACGAGAGCGACGGCTACGCCGAGGCGTGGTATCTCCCCGCGGCGAAGAACATCCCGGCCGGCTACGCGACCGAGGGCACCTGGTACAACTTCTTCAAGGAGAAGGCGGAGACGAACTACGGCGTCGCATGGGGCCCGGGATTCGCCGACCTTCCAGTATCCGAACCAGAACCGCGCCTCGACCATCTGGTATCACGACCACGCGCTGGGCATGACCCGCCTGAACGTGTATGCCGGCCCGGCCGGCTTCTACATCATCCGCGGCGGACCGGCGGAGACGAATGCCGTGCTCGACTCGCGCACCGGCACCGCGGCGGTGCTGCCCGGACCCGCGCCGAAAGAGGGCGACACGTTCCCGCCGAACAAGACCTACTACGAAATCCCCATCGCGATTCAGGATCGCTCGTTCAACGCAGACGGCTCGCTGTTCTATCCGGACAGCCGCGAGTTCTTCGATGGCGACAGCGCCGGCCCGTATCATCCCGGACACCGATCTCTCGCCGATCTGGAACCCGGAGTTCTTCGGCAACACCATCATGGTGAACGGCAACACCTGGCCGTTCCAGAACGTCGAGCAGCGCCGCTATCGCTTCCGCTTCCTGAACGGCTGCCAGTCGCGCTTCCTGATCCTCGACTTCAACAGCATCCCGGGGTGGAAGTCTGGCAGATCGGCAACGAGGGCGGCTTCCTGGCTGCGCCGGTCAACCTGACGGCCAGCAAGGCAACCGGCTGCTGATGGGCCTGGCCGAGCGCGCCGACTGATCGTCGACTTCACGCAACGTGCCGGTGGGCAACTACGTCCTGGGCAACGTCGGCCCGGACGAGCCGTTCGGCGGCGGCATGCCCGGCGAGGACTTCGATCCGGCCGATCCCGGACACGACCGGGCAGGTCATGCAATTCCGGGTGGTGCCGGCCGTGGCGCCGATCCGCACGCACGCCGCCGCAGTTCCTGGTGCTGCCGGCGATCGCGCCGCTGCCCGGCGGTGACAGTCACACGCCCGCTGGCGCTGATGGAGAGATGTCCATGTACTGGCGACGATGGACCCGCCGAGGCGATGCTGGGTACAGTCGACGGCGACGCGGCAGCCTGACGACCGACGTGATGTGGATGGACCCCGTCACCGAGAACCCGGCGGTGGGCGACACGGAGATCTGGGAGTTCTACAACTTCACCGCGGACGCGCACCCGATGCACGTGCACGAGGTGGTGTTCGAGGTCGTGAACCGCCAGGACGATCTGTGGTCGAACGAGGACGGCAAGACGGTCCAGCTCGCGCCGGATCGAGCCCGCGATCCGCCCGAGCCCTGGGAGACTCGGCTTCAAGGACACCGTGATCGCCTATCCCGGGCAGGTCACACGCATCCGGGCGCAGTTCAACACGCCCGGCCAGTTCGTCTGGCACTGCCACATCGTGGAGCACGAGGATAACGAGATGATGCGGCCCTACCGCATCGGGCCCGTGCAGCCGGGCCAGCCGAGCGATAGCCATCTGTGCCCTGACACTCGGCTACGCATCGATCGGTTGGAAGCCCCCCAGGTACTGCAGTCCTGGGGGGCTTCGTGTTTCCGTCCACTGTTTCGAGCTAACCACCGGCTCCCCAAACCATCGCATAAGAACGCTCTGAAACCTACACTGGAATCCAACCCCGTTGACTTTCGGTGAAAACGATGATAGTTATGCTCTTATATCTGTCCAACCTGCTTTGCCGGGCCCAGGGTAGCGGGCCGCGAGGGAGAATCGCCAATGCACCGCCTGCCGTTGGGAAAAAAGCGGGAGGAAGCGCAGCCACAAGCGCAACCGGCTGCCATGCCACCTGAGACCGGTCGAGTCCCACCCGTCCGCCCGCCGCGTGAGCGGCTAGGGATGAGAGACAGGCCGGGAATGCCGGGCGGGCCACCCAGGCCCAGCCCCGCCTCCGCGCAGCCGCCTGCTCCCGCGCCCCGCAAGAAGCTTGTTCGCTGGCGTAAGCCCGTGATGCTCACCGTGGCGGTCTATCTGGCGTTCGCACTTCTATTGGCGTATACCGCGCGGCAGGCTTTTCAGCCGCGTCTGAGCGATACCGAAATCAAGGCCCTGGCCGCACAGGTGATGGCATCGGCCACGCCACCGCCCAGCATCGCCGCGCGAGTATACGCGGCGGTCCAGCCTTCACTCGTGCTCGTCCGTACAGATGAGACGCGCGAGGGTGAGGTGGGTCAGGCTCTCGGGACGGGAGTCATCCTTGACGCCGGCGGTGCGATCCTGACCAGTCTGCACGTGGTCGAAGGACGCGGACAAGATCGAGGTTGTGTTCTTCGACGGCACTGTATCGCACGCCGAAATCGCCGAGTCTCTGCCGGATAAGGATATTGCGCTGCTCCGCGTCTCACAGACTCCGGCGCTGGTGATTCCCGCCACCCTGGGGAGTCCGGCAGCGCTCCGAGTCGGCGACGAGATCGTTGCCGTCGGGCACCCCTTCGGCCTGCGAGACACGGTCACGTCCGGCGTGGTCTCGGGGCTGAACCGCAACTTCCGGACCTCCGAGGCGGGCGATGTGCTCGAAGGGCTGATCCAGTTCGATGCGGCGGTGAACCCCGGCAATTCGGGTGGACCGCTGCTGAACCGAAACGGCGAGGTCGTCGGCATCGTGACGGCGCTGGCCAACCCTACCGACCAGAAAGTTCTTCATCGGCATCGGTTTTGCGGTGCCGATCGACGTGGCGGCGGCAGCCGGCGGATCCGCCGCCATTCTAGATGTAGAGGTGCACATGATCGAACGCGGCAGGCGAGTCCCGACGAGCGTTCCACCCATGGAGCGCGTGCTCTACGAGGTGAAGAAGGTCATCGTCGGGCAGGATCACCTGCTGGAGCGGATGCTGGTGGCGCTGCTGGCCCGCGGCCATCTGCTGGTCGAGGGCGTGCCGGGTCTGGCCAAGACGCTGGCGATCAAGACGCTGGCCGCAGGTCATCGGCGGCGAGTTCAAGCGCATCCAGTTCACGCCCGACCTGGTGCCGGCCGACCTGGTCGGCACGCGCATCTACAACCAGAAGACCGGCGAGTTCAGCACCTCGCTCGGCCCGGTCTTCACCAACCTGCTGCTGGCCGACGAGATCAACCGTGCGCCGGCCAAGGTGCAGAGCGCCCTGCTGGAGGTGATGCAGGAGCACCAGGTGACCATCGGCCGCGAGACCCACAGGTGCCCGACCCGTTCCTGGTGCTGGCGACGCAGAACCCGATCGAGACCGAGGGCACCTACCCGCTGCCCGAAGCGCAGGTCGACCGCTTCATGATGAAGGTGGTGATCGGCTATCCCACCGACCAGGAAGAGTTCGTCATCGTCGAGCGCATGACGGGCGCGCTGCCGCAGTCGGCTCGCAGTGCTCTGACGCACGGACGATCTGCTCGAGACTGCAGCGCGAGACCGACCGGGTCTACGCCGACCCGGCGCTGATGGAATACGCCGTGCAGCTGGTCGCGGCGACCCGCCGGCCGGCCGCGTTCGGCCTGGACGACGTGGCGCACTACATCTACTTCGGCGCCAGCCCGCGCGCCTCGATCAACCTGATCCTCACCGCGCGCGCGCTGGCGCTCTTGCGCGGCCGCAGCTACGTGCTTGGCGCAGGACGTGCGCGACATGGTGCTGGACGTGATGCGGCACCGCCTGATCCTGTCGTACGAGGCGCTGTCGGACAACGTCACCAGCGACATGATCCTGGCGCGCGTGCTCGAGCAGGTACGCCGCGCCGGCCCAGCCTTTGCGCCAACATGCCAAGCATGCGAACGCCAACGTCTAACGCCGATGCCGGAGCGCATCCTGCAGCGGCTGGACTGGCAGGTCATCCGCCGGCTGGACGGCATCCTGCAGGGCGATTACCGCAGCCTGTTCTACGGCTACGGCCTGGACCTGGCCGACCTGCGCGAGTACCAGCCGGGCGACGACATCCGCTACATCGACTGGAACGTCACCGCGCGGATGGACACGCCCTACGTCCGCCAGTATCACGAGGACCGCGAGATCACGGCCTGGTTCCTGCTCGATCTCAGCCCGTCGGTCGATTTCGGCACCGGTCAACAGCCTGAAGCGCGACGCGCCTGATCGACTTCGTGGCGGTCCTGGCGCGGCTGCTGACCCGGCACGGCAACCGCGTCGGGCGCGATCCTCTACGACAGCCAGGTCGAGCGCGTGCATCCCGCCCGGCACGGGCGCCTGCACGTGCTGCGGCTGATCAACGATCTGCATCGAGCAGCCGCGACCTGCCGGCCTGCGCCGTTCACCGACCTGGGCATCCTGCTCGAGCACGGCCCTGCAGCATCATCCGCCGGCGCTCGCTGGTGTTCGTCGTCTCCGATTTCATCAGCGCTCCCGGCTGGGAGCGCCCTTGGGCGTGCTGAACCGGCGCCACGAGGTGCTGGCGGTGCGGCTGTGGGACCCGCGCGAAGTCGACCTGCCCGACATCGGTCTGGTGCTGATGCAGGATGCCGAGACCGGCGAGCAGCTCTGGGTCGACACGCACGACCGGCGCTTCCGCCAGCGCTTCCACGAGGCTGCGGCGCGCCGCGAGGCGGCGCTGGACGCCGCCTTTCGGCATGCCGGCGTGGATGTTCTGTCCCTCTCGACCGAGGATGACCTGGTGCGCGCGATCGTCGCAGTTCGCCGGACGGCGCAAGCAGAGAAAGCAGCGTCGCCAGCGCCTGCACCGTCGCACGTAGAGCTGCATGAGGCAACGATCGTGAGGCGACGTATGGAATTCACCTGGCCCCAGATGCTCTGGGCATTACTGCTGTTGCCCGTGCTGGTGGTCGGCCTACATCCTGCTGCAGCGCCGACGGCAGCGCTACGCCCTGCGCTATGCCAGCCTTTCGCTGGTCAAGGAGGCGCTGGGACAGGGACCGGGCTGGCGCCGGCACGTGCCGCCGGCGCTCTTCCTCGCTAGCCTTGGCCGTCATGCTGGTCGCGCTCGCGCGGCCCGATCCGCAGTCGTGACACTGCCGGCGCAGGAAGGCAACGTCATCCTGACCATGGATGTGTCGGGCAGCATGCGCGCCGACGACATGAAGCCCAACCGCCTGGAGGCGGCCAAAGAGGCGGCGCGTGCCTTCGTCGAGAGACAGCCGGTGGGCGTCAAGATCGGCGTCGTCGCGCTTCAGCGACAACGCCTTCCTGGTGCAGGTCCCCGACCACCGACAAGGAGGCGGTCATCGCCGCGATCAACCGGCTGCCTGCCGCAGCGCGGCACGGCCATCGGCTCGGCCCTGCTGACCTCGCTGGAAGCCATCAACGAAAACCCTGACCAAAGGGGATGCGCAGGGCCAGGTCAGACCCCAGCCGATCCAGGTTCCGGCGGGCAGCAACGGCCAGGCGGTGATCGTCGCTGCTGACCGACGGAGAGAACAACGCGGGCCCCGCTCCGCTGGAGGTGATGCAGCAGGTCGCGGACAACGGGTATTCGCGTTTACACGATCGGGCTGGGCAGCGCCGAGGGGCGGTGCTGCAGAATCGGGGGCGCTCGATGCGCGTGCGCCTTGACGAGGACACGCTGAAGGCGATCGCTGAGGCCACCGAAGGGAAGTACTTCAACGCTTCCTCGGGGAAGGACCTGCAGTCGATCTACGATAACCTGCGCAAGGAATTCGTGCTCCGGACCCAGCTTACTGAGATCACGGCCCTGTTCACGGCTGCCGCCCTGGCGCTGTCGGTGGTCGCGACCGGACTCTCGATTCTCTGGTTCAACCGGTTACTGTAGCGGCCCGGATGCGTGCTCTCGCCTCACCTGCGGCAAGCGGCGGCCTTCGAAACGGCTGCCGCTTTTGCTGTGTGCCAGCTGTCTGGCCGCGCCTGCACTGCCGCCGCGAGCTCCAATTGGGCGGCCACAGCTTCATCGACCGGGCAGGACGAATCGTTATGTCGCGGAGCCACGCCAATTAGCCGCTCGGGGCCGATTCGCGGTATACTCCGGCACTGCCGGCCGGTGGCGCCGCTTGTTGCCCCAAACTGCCAGCGGGCAACTCGCCCGGCATGAATGCCACCGTAGCGCTGTCGAATGTGTAACGCCCCGGTGGGACCGGTCATCGCAATCGACGAGATATCAGCCGGTAGCAAATCACTCGGGAGGACGCGAGTGCGGTTAACATGGATGCGCACCTGCTTGCTTGTTCTGGTCTTGACGGTCTTGATCTCGGGCTGTGGCCCGGATTCCGTGCCCGCACAGGCGGGCGTAGCGCGTGGGATTGCGGGCATCGGCCTGTCGACAGCCGGAGACACGGCGAAAGCGGGCACGCCGGAACCGAGCACCCCAACCTTATTGCCGGCCACGGCCATGGCTGCTGCCGTCGCGGCAGACTCCAGGTCGCAGACAGTCCACGCTGCGCTGCCGGCAGCCGCATCGCCGGCCGCGTCGCCGGTTTCGACGTCCGCGCCCGTTCGCGACGTTTCCGGTTCCCCCGGCCGCTGCCGCTACACCGGTACCGCCTGCGTCCACTGCCACAGCCCAGCTGCCGGCCGCTACCGCTACGCCCCACCTGCCGGCCGCCACCGCTACACCCAAACCGCCGGCGGCTACAAGCGGCGCCCAGGTTTGAGTCACATCCGCTGCAGATCGAGCAGATGCGACAGCAAGAATACCCGGGCAGCGAGATCATCGTCGAGCAGACACTTCAGCCGGGCAGCAACTACCGCCGCTACGTGGTCTCGTACCGTTCGGACGGACTCAAGATCTACGCGCTCATGACGATCCCGGCAGGGCCGAAACCCGCGGGCGGGTGGCCCGTCATCTTTCTGAATCACGGCACCATCGAGCCCTCACTCCATCGCACCACAGAGCGCTACATCTACTACATCGACACGTTCGCGCGCAATGGATACATCGTCTTCAAGACCGACTATCGGGGCCACGGCAGTTCGGAAGGCACACCGATCAACGCGTACACTTCACCGGCGTATACCACAGACGTGCTCAATGCCGTCGCGTCGGTCAAGCGGCATCCGGAGGCGGACCCCAACCGGCTCGGGATGTGGGGACACTCTATGGGTGGCCAGCTCACGCTGCGCACGATGGTGGTTTCACGCGATATCAAGGCCGGAGTCATCTGGGGCGGGAGCGTCGGGCCTTATCCGGATATCCATGCGCGTGGCTCGGGCCCTGCCGTTTTTGCCCTCCATCCGTGGCGGCGGCAGTTGATCGACAGGTTCGGTACGCCGGAGGGAAACCCTGAGTTTTGGGCTGCCATGTCACCCAACAGCTACCTGGCCGAACTGTCGGGCCCGATCGAGCTGCACCATGCTGCCAACGACGACGTCGTTCCCGTGGCGGCATCGCAATCGCTGGTGCGTCAGGCCGCCGCAGCCGGGCAGAAGATCGAACTGTTCACTTACCCGAATGAGAACCACAACATCAATCTGATTCCAGCGGACTTCGCCCTCGCCATGCAGCGCACCGTCGCCTTCTTTGACCGCCACGTGAAAGCGGCGCAATAGCCCGTAGCCAACTGCGCGGAATTCCACCGGGGCCCCCACGAATCCATTCGTCGTCGGAGCCCCATTTTCGTGCAGCCCGGTGCCTACCCCGGGTCACCGCTGATTCGTAAACTTCTTCGTTGACCTACTTTGTCTCCACAATGTAGTTCGCAATCCATACGAGTTAGATACTAGGTGTGAACATACGGACAACAATCGCCGGTCCCTGTCCGGCGATGGATGGTGTTCGCCACCATTCAGCACGTTTACGGGTAAGTTTCGCCGACACGCAGCGCGACTTCCTCGTCGCCGCAAAGGGAGGAACCGTATGCAGCCGGTTGGCAGACTCGTGCTGCTGAGAACCGACCAACAAACCCAGGAATACGTGCTCCGCGACGCAGTCGTGAGCGTGGGTCACGGCGCGACCAACGACATTGTGCTCGACGACCCGAAGGTGTCGAGGGAGCACGCCCGTTTCGATACACGCGGTGGTGTGTGTACCCTCGTCGATCTCGCTTCCGCCAATGGCACCACAGTCAACGGGATCCGTGTGGACAAGGCGACCCTCGCCCCGGGTGACGTCGTCACGCTCGGCGATGCCGTGCTCCGTTTCGTCGCCGACGAGAGCCAGGGGACCCCGGCGGTTACCCTGATCAACACCGAAGCCGATCTTGAGATGACCCTTGCCCGGCAGGCCGTGTCGATGACGCTCTCGGGCACTCACGAGCCACGTCTCACAATCTACTCACAGGGCCGGAGCTGGGACGTATCGCTCGCGGGCGACGGGATCACCATCGGTCGCGATCCGCTAGCGGAGGTCGTACTCGACCATCCCGGCGTTTCGCGACGCCACGCCCGGATCGAACGTCGCGGCGCACGGTTCGTGGTGCGTGATCTGAGCAGCACGAATGGGACGTGGGCAGGCGGCGAGCGCATCGAGGAACGGCTGCTCGAGCCGGCCGATACCATCCGGATCGGACCCGCCCAGATGGTCTTCAAGCCGGGCTTCCGGCCGGTCGATCTGACCATTGCCGGTGAACCACGCCTTTCCGCCCGCCAGCCCCGCCGTTCCGTGGTGTTCGTCCCCGGAATGCTCGGGTCCGAATTGTGGCTCGGCAACGAGCGAGTCTGGCCGAACGTTCGTTACCTGTTGACCCACGGTGAGCTGCTTCGCGCCCCGGTGCGGTCCCCCTGGAGCCACGAAGCATTCTCCGGGAAGTGGTCGTCGTGCCTAACCTCATCGAGTTCGAGCAGTACAGCCGCCTGGCCGACTACCTCGAGGAGGGTCTCGGCTACGCTCGCGGCCGCGACCTGATGGAGTTCCCGTACGACTGGCGGATGGATGTGCGCGAGTCGGCGAAGCGACTCGCCAAGACGATCGACGAATCGCCAATTCCGCCGCCTATCACGATCATTGCTCACAGCCTGGGGTGCCTCGTGAGCCGCTACTACGTGGAATGCCTGGGCGGGCGGCGCAAGGTGGCACGCATCATCTTGCTCGGAGGACCGCATAGCGGAGTGCCGAAGGCGCTCACGCATGTATTCCAGGGCCCGGCCGGGCTGCTCCTGGGACTCCTTGGCGATCGAGTGCGAGATTTGGCATCTTCGTGGCCGTCCTCCGTATCAGATCCTGCCGACCTACCCTTGCGCTCGTGACGAGCGCGGTTCGGTCTTCGACCTGACTTCGGACGAATCGTGGCTCTCCGACGCACAGCGCCCCCTTCTCAAAGCAGCCCGCGAGTTCCGCCGCGAACTTGGCACGCGCTCGAGCGTACCGGCCATCTCGATCTTCGGCTACGGGCACAAGACGATCACCGGGCTGGCGCTGCGCCGCGATACCGGCCGGCGCATTTTCCAGATCCGAGACAATCATGGAACCGGGCGGAGACGGTACGATACCGGAACACAGCGCCGTCCTTGAAGGCTCCGAAATCCACCCCGTCCGCCAACAGCATGGCGCACTCTTTGTCGACTCCGACGTAAAAATGCGGCTCAAGCTGGAGCTCACTCGCTCGGCAGGCAAGAAGTAGACGGCCGGCGGTGGCGATGGCCGGCGGAGAGAGGGCGGCAGATTTGCGCCCCAGCGGCTGCCATCATCAGTCGCGCCGCAGATAGGCGTTTGGCAGCCCTTGATGAGTGAGGATGTGAACCGATGATGGCAGAGTCGTACGGCAAATATACCGTCTCAAAGCCGCTTGGCTACGGCGGTATGGCCGCGGTATTTCTTGCCCATCATCCTGAGCTCGACCGGCAGGTGGCGATCAAGGTCATTCACGCCTACCTTGCGCTAGATCCAAGCCTGGGCGAGCGATTCAGGAGAGAGGCGCGGCTTGTGGCATCTCTGCGCCATCCCCACATCGTCCAGCTGCACGATTTCGATGTGGCGAACGACCAGCCGTTCATGGTTATGGAATACCTCGAGGGCGGGTCACTGAAGCAGAAGCTGGACGCGATGCACGACGCCGGCAAAACGATGCCGCCCGACGAGGCGCTGGGGCTGTTGGAAAGCATCGCCTCTGCCCTCGACTACGCCCACGCCCGCGGAGCGGTGCACCGCGATATCAAGCCCGGCAATATACTCTTCACCGCCCAGGGCGAACCGGTCCTAACCGACTTCGGCATCGCCAAGCTGCTCAACGAGCTCAACCGGCTCTCCAACACCGGCAGCATCATCGGGACGCCAATCTACATGTCGCCTGAGCAGGCATCCGGCAAGCCGATCGATGCCCGCAGCGATATTTACTCGCTGGCAATCGTGATGTATGAGGTGCTGGCCGGTCGAGCCCCCTTCGACGCTGAGTCGCCGACCGCGGTGCTCTTGAAGCATATTTCGGAGCCGCCACCGCCCATACGCCAGTTCGCGCCCGACTTGCCTGAGGGTATCGAGGCGGTATTTGTCGCGCGCTGGCGAAAGATCCGTCTGAACGGTATGCCACGGCGGGCGAGTTCGCGCTTGCGTTCGCCGCGGCCATCGGCGCCGCCAGACCACATCATCTCGGGCACCAGGGTGCATTGAGTGCACCCACGCTCGTCAACAACGGCCAGCGCCTTCCGCCGGCAAGTAGTGGCAGCGCAGATCTCCCGGGTCGTGCGATCGCCGGGCCACAGGACGGAGCAACACGGTATGACCAGGCGGGTGCCCCAGCGCAGCAGGATGTTGCCGTACCCGGCGGAAGAACCCCGATACTCGGTGGGCAGCGGCGACTATTGGCGATCGGAGCGCTGGTGGTGGTGCTGGCGCTTGGCGGGCTTGCCGTTGTTCCCGGGCTGCTATCACGGCTGAGCGCTGCGCCGGCCGGATCGACTGGCGCCTCTCCGGTACGGATCGGCTTCCGCGACGCCAGCGGTCCGGGCAAGATGGACCAGGTGATCCTGCTGGCTTCGGGAGGAGAGAAACCCCAGGTGGCGCCCGGTACAGAGTATAACCTGTGGCTGGTGCGGGGGGACGAGAATCGGCGGAATGCGGGAGCCTTCCAGCCGCGCGACGGGGAGCTACAGTTGACCTATAACGATCCCGCAACCGCAAACCTCCTGGGAACCTTCGACAGCGCCGAGATCACGATCGAGCCGGCGAATCGGCCGGCCAATTCGCTGCCGAGCGATCAGGTCGCCGCGCGGGGCAGTTGCCGCCTAAGTCGTTGGCTCACCTCCGTCATGTCCTCGTGCCCGGAAGCGAAGGCAACGGGCTTGGCGGATTCGCCATCGGACTGATCGGGCAGGCACAGATCCTGCAGCGGCAGTCCGAGTTGCTCCAGATCGCCTCCGGCGCCGGCGATTTGCGCGCGATCACTAACGTGGCGGAAGGGATCTGCAACCTGATCGAAGGACGCAACGGGAGCAACTACGGGGACATCAACGGTGATGGGATAGTCAACGACAGGGGAGACGGCTTCGGACTGCTGCCGGGTAAGGACACGCCCGGCTACATTCAGGCCTCCCGTGAACACGCCAGGCTGGCTGCGGCGGAATCGGATGCAACCCCCCTCATGAAAGAACACGCCCCCCATGTCGATGTGGCCGCGCTGAATACCAGCCGGTGGACAGGTCAGCTGCACGAGATCGCCCTTCAGTTGGCAAAGGCCTCAGACCTGAAGCAGGCCCAGACTAAAATCAGTGACGCCGTGGCTCTGGCGCGGCGCGTGCTCAGTGGTCAGGATGTCAACGGGAACGAGGAGATCGAGCCCATTCCCGATGAAGGTGCGGCGCGAACGGTCCTGCAGCATGCCCAGTTCATGGCAGACCTTCCGCTCGTCACGCCCGGGAGGTAGGTATTTCCATGAGACGAACCCTTATTTGTGTACTCGGCCTGATCCTCGTCTGGACCGCGGGATGCGGCCTTGCCGCCCCAGAGGCGGCCACCCCGATTGCACCGGCAGCGCCATATTCTGCGCCGGATGATTATGGTTTGTCTGCCATTCCCACCGCCACGCCGGCTGTCCAGAGCCCGGCGGCCAAGAGCGCGCCATCCGGCACACCGGTCCAAAACACTCCCGCCCCGACCGGCAGGCCCGCTGCTGCGGCAGCTCCGGCACCGCTTCCAAGCGGATCTGTGGGCTTCACGGATATCGACGGGCCGAATGACGCACTGATCGTGCGGCTGAAGAATGTGCCCCCGATCCCGCCGGGTACCGATATGCACGGATGGCTGATCGACAGCAACGGCCAGCCGTTCGTCAAGAGCGGCCATCTCATGGTTGGGCCGGACGGGAGCGCTGACGCCGAGATCAGCGCGGAGCACGTCGGGCACAGCCTGATTGGGCACGTGAACGGCTTCATCATCACGTTCGAGCGATCGGACATGTCGCACAATATACCATCAGACCGGCTCGTGTTCTCGGGCCAGCTGGCGGACGACGCGCTCATGCATTTGCGGCATGCGCTCGTAACAACCGAGGAGACGCCCAACAAGATCGGGCAGGTTTTGGGACTGAAGGCCCAGGTCGCCGCCCTCGCCGAGCACGTTCGCCTCCAGAGTCTGGCCTTCGAAGCGAAGAACCTGTACGAGGTGAAGTGGCACGTCGAACACATAGTGAATCTGGTCGAGGGCAACCAGGGCGAGCACTACGGCGACATCGTGAAGGACGGAGCGCTCCAGAATCCGGGGGATGGCTACGGGCTTCTTCACAACGGGAGCCAGTGGGGCTATATTGCCGGTCTGGAACATCATGCCGGGTTGGCCGGCGCCCTTCCAGATGCCACCGATGCCATGAAGGTGCACAGCCAGAACGTGTTGCAGATCATCGGCAATCTCGAGGAATGGGCGGAGGCGCTCGACCAGAGACAACTGGCCATTCTCGAAGCGAAGACGCTGGCCGAGATGGAGCCGTTGGTGCGGCAGTCCCAGGGGCTTGTGCAACGGATCAAGTCAGGCTTCGACGCAAACGGCAATGAGAAGATCGAACCGGTCAAGGGAGAGGGTGGCACGGATTCGGCGTACGCTGAGACGCAGATGATGGCCGAAATCCCCTTGCAGCCCGGCAGCGCATTACTGGCCCTGAACCCTGCCTGGCTGGGAAATGCCGCGGCCGTCTCGCCAGTGGCCGCTACAATCGTCGCTCCCGCCGCAGCGGCGTCCTCGGCAGGTCACGGTCCGACGGCCGCCGGGACTCCCTGCGCTGATTCGCACGGCATGCCGGCGCCTTCGGGCTCGACGGCGCCGGCCGCTACCCCGGGCCCGTCGCCTGCCCCGAGTCCCACGACACCCCCGGTCGCTGCTGCCGCGAATCCCGGGCTGGTGACCGTGCCGGTCACGGATCATTCTTTTGGGTCCGCTCTGAACATCCGGGCCGGAACGACGGTTGTTTGGATCAACCAGGGGAAGGTTCCACATACCATCACGGCCGACAGCGGCGAGTTCGCCTCCGAAGTTCTGCAGCCGGGAGCGACGTTCGGCTTCACGTTCACGAAGCCGGGCACATACCGGTACTACTGCGAGCTGCACGGCGGCCGGGGCGGCGTGGGGATGGCAGGAACGGTGGTCGTACAACCGTAAAGCAACGCCCGACGATCATGGTATCATAGAGCCCGCGGGCGGTGCGCCTGTGCGTCTGCGCCGCGGGTGAACCGGATGCCCGGTACACCTGACCTGCGCGGGCAGAGGCGCCGGGCTTTTTGCGCGGATTACGGCATGGCGAACAATTGCGGAGGTAGTCATGGATCAATGGCGAGAGCTGTTGTACGGCGGAGCCACACTTTTGGCCGACGGCGCCATGGGGACGATGCTGTATGCGGCAGGGCTCCAACCCGGGGAATCGCCCGTGTCCTGGAATACGAGCGAACCGGACAAGGTGCGGGCGGTACACAGCGCCTACCTGGCCGCCGGAGCGCAGGTGCTGATCACCAACACCTTCGTCGGAAGCCGCTTCGCTCTTCAGCGCCATGGACTGGGCAACCGGGCCTACGAGCTGAACCGCAACGGAGCGGCGCTCTTGCGCGAAGAGGTCGACCGGTCTGGCAGAAGCGCCATCGTCGCCGGGGATATCGGTCCGAGCGGCGAGATGCTCGCGCCGCTTGGCTCGCTGGCTTTTGAAGATGCGGTCGAGGGGTTCGAAGAGCAGGCGCGTGGGCTGATCGACGGTGGCGCCGATGTCATCTGGACGATGACCCTGAGTGATCTGGAAGAAGGGCACGCAGTCATCCAGGGAGTGCGCCGCGTGTCTGCGGATATCCCAATTTTCGCCACGATGACATTCGACCGGCGCGGACGGACCATGATGGGAGTCACGCCCGAGGTGGCTGCCCGGGCGCTCATTGGATGGGGTGCCACCGCTATTGGCGGTAATTGCGGGAACGGTCCTGACGAGATCCTCGACGTCATCGAACGGATGCACGCCGTGGCGCCGCAAGCGATCCTGATCGGCAAGTCGAACGCCGGCAAACCGGAGATCGTGGACGGGGTAACCGTGTTCCCGGCGACGCCTGGGGCGATGGCGGAGAGCGCCGCACAGCAGCGAGAGGCCGGTGCGCGGATCATTGGAGGGTGCTGCGGGACAAATCCGGCCCACATCGTCGCAATGCGCGCGACCGTCACGGGCAAAGGCGCCTGAAACGGCACGGCCGGCATGTCCCGGGGCGCAGGGGATACGGTGTATCAGAGCAAGCCGGAATTTCCGGTCCTGCGGCGATTCGTTCCGGCCCGATTCGCCCATTTGCGTGATTGGCGCCGAACTATGCGGAGTGTCATGACATTTGGCAAACGAAATCAGGTAGGTGCGATGTAGGTCACGCTTTTAGCGTGACGGTTCGCGCGTATCGCAAATGTGCGGCATTGCTGCAGTGTCACGCGATTGTGCACGGTGTCACGCTACAAGCGTGACCTACATGCGTTTACCCGTGGGCGTGCTTACCTGATCGGTATGTGAAAAGTCATCACACTCCAGTTGATCTCGTCTACCCTCGGCGACACGGCACCCCAACACTGCCTAACCGTATTACCTATGACAGCAGCGACCGCCTTGTTCTGTTAGCACTAGTGTCGACCGGGTTGACCCCACCGGCCTAGGCGCCTCGTCACGCGTATCCTCCGCGCCTCCTACCGGTGGCTCAGCCAATTCAGAGATGAGCGAGGGCGAGTCCAGTGTTCGACAATATCCTCCTGCCGCTTGACCGGTCGGTGCTGGCCGAGTGCGTGCTTCCGCACGCGGTGGCGATTGCCCGCGCCTTGAGCGCTCGCATCACGCTGCTTCACGTGATTCCGTTGCCTGAGTCGATGGACCGGCAGAACGCCGTAGATCCGCTCGAGTGGCGGGTGCGCCGGGCCGAAGCCGAGACATACCTGCAGGATGTACAGGCACGGCTTACGGCGGCCGGGCTGGTGGTGGATGTGAAGCTGACCGACGGTCAGGCTGCCGAGCAGATCGTTACCTACGCACGGGAGCACGCGGCCGGATTGACCATCATGAGCAGTCACGGGCAGAGTGGATTGAGCGGGTGGAACGTAAGTAGCGTCGTGCAGAAGGTGTTGCTGCGCATTCACGCATCGGTGATGGTCGTGCGGGCCTATCGCCCCGTGCCGTCTGAGCTCGGCGGTGTACGGTACCGTCGCTTCCTCGTTCCACTCGACGGCTCGCAGCGGGCGGAAAACGTGCTGCCCCTGACGGCAGATCTGGCCCACGCTTACGAAGCGCATGTGCTCGTTGCGCACGTGATCCGGCGCCCCGAAATGCCGCGTCGAACACCCCTCACCCTCGAAGACACTGACCTTGTGGAGCGATTGATGGAGAGAAACCGCACCGAAGCGCTTCGCTATCTCGACAGCGTGGCGGCGCGCCTGGGGCATATCGCCACCGAATCCCGGCTGCTGGTGAGCGATCAGTCCGAGGCGGCCCTGCACGAGTTGGCGGAGCAGGAAGACATCGATCTCGTCCTGCTCAGCGCTCACGGCTACTCAGGTGAACCGCGCTGGACCTACGGCGCGCTGGTGGTAAGCTTTATCGCCTACGGCTTCGCGCCGTTACTGATCGTTCAGGACGTGGGCTGGGAGCAGGCGCGTCCTACCCACGCCGAGATGGCGATGCAATACATGGGACGGCGCTAGTCCATGGGTCATCCCCTGCCTGACGAGACGATCGCCCCACAGGAATTGGCGCCAACCGAGGAGCGCACGCGCGATGAGATGGTGCGTTCACAGGCGCTCCGGGCCGCTGCCGAGGGCGACGCAGTGCGCGGACCGGGCCGGAGCCCGTGGTTGCTGGCGGATCTCGAGGAGCATGAAGCGTTCCTCCAACAGGTCTCCCGGCACTTCCGATCGGTCGAGGGCGGCGAGGCCCTATCTCACGCGGCGGAGTGGCTGCTCGACAACTTCTACCTCGCCCAGCAATCACTCCGGCAGATCAAAGAAGACATGCCTCGCGGCTACTACCGGAAGCTACCCAAGCTCGTAGCGGGAGAGTTCGCCGGATATCCGCGCAGCTACCAGATCGCGCAGAGCCTGATTACCTCGAATGCGGGCCGGCTCGAGCTCGACACGCTGAAACAGTACGTCTGGTTCTATCAGGAAGCAGCGCCCCTCACGACCGGTGAGCTGTGGTCCTTGCCCATGATGCTGCGCCTGAGCGTGCTCGATATCCTGGCGGAGGCACTGGAGCAGATCACCGGCCTTGCCCGCTCCGCGGATATTCCCTCTTCACCGATCGCTCCCGGGCTCACGAATGACGAGATCGTAGCCAACTGCTTCACGAGCCTGCGCGCAATCGCGAATCACGATTGGCGACGTTTCTTTGAGGCGGTCAGCCGCGTAGAGGTGACCCTGCGCCGCGATCCGCCCGGTCTGTACGCCAGGATGGACTCGTCGACGCGTGATCATTACAGGAAGATCGTGGAGGAGCTTGCGCTCTCCACCGGATCGAGCGAGGAGGAGGTTGCGCGGCGCGCGATCGCGCTTGCCGGCGCGCCGCCACATGGCTCCGCCGGCCCCTCGAGCGATGGAGGTGAACACGCGGAGACCGATTGGTTGGCCGCTCAGACGGCGCACGTCGGCTATTATCTGCTCGGTGAGGGACGAACCACGCTCGAAGCAGAGTTGGCCTTTCACCCGCCCCTGGGTCGGAGGCTGAGCCAGCTCGCATATGGCTATCCAACTGCCCTTTACCTCGGCCCAATTCTGACTCTTGTTGCGCTCCTCCTGTTGGCGGCGTATGGCGTAAGCCGCAGCACCGGCGCGACGACGGTTGGCCAACTTATGGCCGTAGCCCTCTCCGTTATCCCGGCCTTGACAGTCGCGGTCAGCGCGTGGGATTGGTTCACCACCATACAAATGCCGCCTCGAAGGCTTCCCAAACTCAATTTCGAGGCGGGGATTCCGGCGCAGTTCCGGACGGTGGTGGTTGTGCCTACTCTTCTTACCTCCGATGCGGACATTCGCTCGCTGATGCACCAGCTCGAGGTTTCTTACCTGGGAAATCCGGATCCAAACCTCGGGTACGCACTACTGACCGATTTCACAGACGCCACGGACAAGCTCAGCCGCCGGCGATGACGAGTTGCTCGAGCGGGCGCGCGACGGCATCCGCGACCTGAATTCCCGGTACATGCGCGACCGGGGCACGCCGTTCCATTTGCTGCACCGCGAACGCCGTTGGAACGCGGCAGAAGACCGGTGGATGGGTTGGGAGCGCAAGCGAGGCAAGCTACACGAGTTCAATAGTTGGCTGCGCGGCTCCGACCGTACCTCCTTCGTCGCGTTCGAAGGTGAGGTAGAGGCATTGCGCGGCGCGCGATACGTCATCACGCTGGACGCCGATACGCTGCTGCCCAGAGATGCCGCCCGCCGTTTGATCGGAACGCTTGCCCATCCGTTGAACAGAGCCGAGGCCGATCCGATAACCGGGCGCGTCATCCGCGGATACGGCCTGCTGCAACCGAGAACCGAGATCACTCCGGCCAGCGCGAATCACTCGGCCTTCAGCCGCGCCTATGCAGGGGACATCGGGCTCGATCTCTACACCAACGCGGTCTCGAATGTATACCAGGATCTGTTCGGCAGCGGCATCTATGTCGGCAAGGGGATCTACGATGTCGATGCGTTCGAGCGCAGTCTCGAGGGGCGCGTTCCCGAGAACACGCTGCTCAGCCACGATCTGTTCGAGGGGATCCATGCCCGCGTCGGACTCGTTACCGATATCGTCCTTTACGAGGACTACCCGCCCAGCTACATGACCTATGTTCGCCGGTTGCTGCGGTGGACACGCGGCGACTGGCAGCTCATTCCCTGGCTGCTCGCGTGCCTGCCGGGAACGGGACGCCGTGATGTTTGCAGACAGTATGGGGCGATCGACCGGTGGAAGGTGCTCGACAACCTCCGCAGAAGCCTATTGCCGCTGAGTCTGCTGCTGCTTCTGTCCGCGGGATGGTCTGGGTGGCTTGGCAACCGGTGGGTGTGGACCGTGGCGTCACTGGTCGTGCCCGCCGTCCCGACCTTGTTGGGCTCTATGACACCGTTCCTGGCCCGACCGCGCAGGGATCCGCTGCGGAGCGCACTCCGCTCGCTCGTGGGGGCGCGGAGCGCTGGCTGCTGAGCCTCGTCTTCCTACCTTACGAGGCGGTGCAGACAACCTACGCGATACTGCTCACCCTTGCCCGCGTTTTGGTCACCCGCAGGCGTCTTCTGGAGTGGACGACGGCTGCCGAGGCAATGCGTCAACTGGCCGGCGGCCTATCCCGGCGCCGGCAATGGTCGCTTATGTCAAGCTCTGTCATCGTGGGAGCCGTTCTGCTCGCACTGCTGGCCTTGTTGGCGCCGGACGGCCTGTTGCCCGCCGTCCCCCTGTTGCTGGCCTGGCTGGTGGCCCCGGAAGTGGCGTACCGGATCAGCACACCGACGGATCGCGGTCCCGAGCCGCTGACGGCTGGGGAACTCCACCAGTTGCGCAGTCTTGCCCGTCGTACCTGGCTCTTCTTCGAGCAGTTCGTCGGCCCAGAGGACCACTGGCTCCCCCCGGATCACTACCAGGAGTCGCCTCGCGGCGTGACTTCGCCCTACACGTCGCCCACGAACGTCGGTATGCTGCTTCTCTCCTCCCTTGCTGCATACGACCTGGGATACATCGGCTTTCCGATCTTGATCACGCGGCTCCAATACACCTTCGAGACTCTGGCCCGCCTGGAGCGCTATCGCGGCCACTTCCTCAACTGGTATGACACTCGCACCCTCGAGCCTCTTTGCCGCGTTATATCTCCACGGTAGATAGCGGCAACCTCGGTGCATGCTTGATCGTGCTGCGTACGGCTCTGTCGCAGGTCCGGCGGGAACGTGTGATGCGTTGGGAACGGTGGGAGGGTCTGGCCGATACGTTCAGCCTGCTCGACGACCCCATTGCGGACTTGCACTCCTCCGGGCTGGTGCGCGATGCGGAGCGCCTCGAGACGGTCATCGCCGAGCTGCAGCACAGGGTGTTGGCAGTGCGCAATGAGCCAGACGCCTGGTGGGAGACGCTTGAGTATGCGGCAGGCGAGGGCTGGAACCGGCTGAACGCCGCCCTCACTGAATTGATCGATTCACAGGGGAGCGTCCTCGGCGCCGAAACACTTCGCCGGCTGCGCCTGGCCCTTGAGCGCATGCGGTTTCAGATCTTCACCATGCAGCGCTTCGTCAACCTCCTGCTGCCGTGGATGCCGATGCGTCGCGAGACACCGTCAGCATTCCTGTACGACACGTATCCGGCGGTCAGCGCTCTCTACCAGCGGCTTCTGAATACGCTTGAGGACAACCCTCAGCTTGAGGATGAGCCGTCGATGTGCGATAAGGCGCAAGAATTGATCTTGGAGATCGCTCAAGCACTGGGGCAGGCGCAAGGCGACCGGGATGAGCTCGATGCGGCCACCCGGTGGTGCGGGGAGCTAAGCTCCCGGATCGCGGAAGCCGGATCGCAGGCCGAGGGATTTCTCGCCGGGGTACGAACGCTGCTCGAAGAGACGGAATGCTACCTGACGGAGATGGACTTCGACTTTCTGTTCGATAGACACCGGCAGGTGTTTCACATCGGCTACAACGCAACCGCCGGCAGGCTGGACGACAACTATTATGACCTCCTCGCCTCTGAAGCGCGTATCGCGAGCATGATAGCGATGGCCAAACACGACGTGCCGCGCAGTCATTGGCTGCACCTGGCACGCCCGCTCACCCAGGTGGACGGTACCCGTGCCCTGCTGTCGTGGAGCGCCACCATGTTCGAGTACCTGATGCCGCGCCTGATCATGCGCTCCACCCCGGGTACGCTGCTCTACGAAAGCGAGTCAGCCGCAGTCGATCATCAAATCCGCTACGGCACGCGCCGGGGGCTGCCGTGGGGAATCTCAGAGTCGGGATACTACGCGCTGGACGCCAGTCAGAACTACCAGTACCGGGCGTTCGGCGTCCCCGGCCTCGGTTTCAAGCGCCATCTCGCCGAGGACCAGGTGATTGCGCCGTATGCCTCCATCCTGGCTCTCCCATACCGCCCGAATGCGGTCCTGCGGAATCTACGGCACCTCACGCGGATCGGGGCTCTAGGCGCCCACGGATTCTACGAGGCGGTCGACTTCACGAAGGTCCGGCTGGATCTGGGTCAACCCCATGCCATCGTCTACGAGTACATGGCGCACCACCAGGGCATGATCCTGGTAGCGCTCGCAAATCATCTCCAGGGCGACAAGATGGTCGACCGCTTCCACGCGGACCCCCGCGTGGGAAGCGTCGATCTGCTGCTGCAGGAGAAGGTGCCCAATACCGCGACACTGGAATTCGCCGACGAAGACGAAGCGCTCCCAGTACAGCGTCCCGAGCGGGCTACCGCGGCTCTCCCGTGGAGCGTCTCGTACACGGCGCCGGCGCCCCAGGTCCATTACCTGTCTAACGGCAGTTACGGCGTTCTCATCTCCGCAACCGGAGCAGGGTTCAGCCGCTGGCAAGATCTCGACCTCACGCGGTGGCGCGCCGATACGACGCTCCAGGATTCGGGGCAATGGATCTATGTTCAGGATCTGGACGCGAACACCATGTGGTCCGCCGCCTACCAACCAGCCGCCGTCAAGGCGGACA
This sequence comes from uncultured Chloroflexia bacterium, assembly GCA_963783655.1. Classification (GTDB taxonomy): domain Bacteria; phylum Chloroflexota; class Anaerolineae; order CG2-30-64-16; family CG2-30-64-16; genus CAWAOA01. The sequence continues at coordinate 45,824 of CAWAOA010000007.1, read as the reverse complement.
ACCAGAGCGTCTACTTTTACCCGCACATGGCGCAGTTCCAGCGAATCGACCATGAGATCGGGCTGACCACCGAGGTCCTCGTGGCTCCGGATGCGGATGTGGAGATCCGCCGGGTGACGCTGATGAATCACAGCGAGCGGCCCCGGCGCCTGGCTCTCACGAGCTATGCCGAGGTCGTGATGGCGCCCGCCGCAGCGGATACGCGCCATCCCGCCTTCAACAAGCTTTTCATCGAGAGCGATTACGAGCCGGAGTTGGGCGCGCTTCTCTTCCGGCGGAGGCCCCGATCTGACGCCGAGGAGCAGGTGTTCGTCGCGCATCTGGCGACCGGTGGAGACGGCGCGCTGCTTCCCGGGAGCCACGAGAGCGATCGGGCAGCGTTTCTTGGCCGAGGCGGAACGCTCCGGATGCCTGAGGCGCTGAGCGTACAGTCGCGCACGCTCGGTGGTGGGACCGGGTCGACGCTCGATCCGGTGATGTCCCTGCAGTGCGAGATCGAGTTGGCGCCCGGGGAACGGAAGACGCTCGCGTTCGTGACCGCAGCTGCGGGCTCCCGCGCGAGGCTGCTCGAGCTGGCCGCGCACTATCGATCCATGGTGGTCATCGAGCAGGCGTTCGCAGAGTCGCGCGCCCGTGCCGCCCTGGAGCTGGGCCAGTTTGGCCTATCGACCATCGAGCTCGAACGGATGCACGCGCTGCTCTCAGTTCTGCTCTATCCGCACTCTGCGCTGCGGGCTGCGCCCGCCGTCCTCGCGGCCAACACCAAGGGGCAATCGGCGCTGTGGGCGTACGCCATCTCGGGCGACTATCCGATCATGGTAGCGCGCGTGCGCGACGAATCGGACATCGGCCTGGTGCAGGACCTGCTCCAGGCACAAGCGTTCTGGCGCAGGCGCAGGCTCCTGATTGACCTGGTGGTTCTGGTCGATAAGGAGGTCGGCTACAGCCAGGAACTGAGGGACGAGCTGAACCGGTTGTTGGCCAAGATGCAGGTTGAGACCAAACTCAACCAGCGCGGCGGCATCTTCATTCTATACGGCCCGCAAATGCCCGAGTCGGATCGCAATCTTTTGCTGACAACGGCCCGCGTTGTGCTGGACATGGAACTGGGATCGCTTCCGATACAACTCGAGGCGCTACGCAAGCAACCGTCCTACCTGCCCGCGTTTGCTCCCGAGCGCGGCGAGGTGTTCATCGCCCAACCGGAGCGCCCGGTCGCCCGTCCCGTAGACCTTCTCTTCGATAACGGCACAGGGGGCTTCAGCCCCGATGGGCGAGAGTACGTGCTCTATCTTGAGCCGGGGCAGAGCAGTCCTGCGCCCTGGGTGAACGTGCTGGCCAACCCCGAATTCGGATCGATCGTATCCGAGGCGGGGAGCAGCTGCACCTGGGCCGTCAACAGCGGCGAGAACCGGCTGACGCCCTGGATGAACGATCCGGTTACCGACCCCTCCGGCGAGGTCGTCTATCTGCGCGACGAGGAATCGGGCGAAGTGTGGTCACCCACCCCGCAGCCAAGCCCGGCCGCCGCACCCTATCTCGTGCGACACGGTCAAGGAACCACCACCTTCGAGCACGAGAGCCATGGGCTTTCGCAAGTCCTGCAGCATGTCGTGCCGCCAACGGACCCGGTGAAGGTGATACGGCTGCGGCTGGAGAACAACTGGTCGCGCACGCGACGGCTCACCGCTACGTTCTACGTAGAGTGGGTACTTGGCCTCACTCGCGACGCCATGCAATCGTACATCATTGCCGAGTTCGACGGTGAAACGCAGGCGCTCCTGGCCCGGAACCCGTACAACGCCGAGTTCGGCGAGCGGGTGGCGTTTGTCGCGGCCAGCAAGGAGCTGCACGGCGTAACCACCGATCGAACGGAGTTCCTGGGCGGCTTGGGCAGTCGAGATCAGCCCGCGGCGCTTGGCCGCATCGGGCTGAGCGGCGGATCGCGGCCTTCCGGTGGGGCGCACGTCGGCATTGACCCCTGCGCGGCGCTTCAAGTGCATCTGGACCTGGAGCCGGGCGAGATCGAAGAGGTGTGGTTCGTGCTGGGGCAAGGGCGCGACCGGGACGAGGCGGTTCGATTGGCGGCGGAGTACCGGGACCCGTCACGCCTGGCCCACGCCGTCCGGGAAACGGAGAAGTTCTGGGACGAGCTGCTGGGCACCGTCCAGGTAGAGACGCCTGACCCTGCTATGGACATCCTGCTGAACCGGTGGCTCCCCTACCAGGCGCTCTCGTGCCGCATCTGGGGCCGGTCGGCGCTCTACCAATCCAGCGGAGCCTACGGGTTCCGCGACCAGCTTCAGGATGTGTTGGCCATGATCCACGCGGCGCCGCAAGTGGCTCGCGAGCAAATCCTCCGGGCTGCGGAGCACCAGTTCGAGGCCGGCGATGTGCTCCACTGGTGGCACCCGCCTTCGGGGCGCGGGGTACGCACGCGCTACTCGGACGACCTCCTGTGGCTTCCGTTCGTCACGACGCACTATGTAGAGGCGACCGGCGATAAGGGTATCCTCGACGAGGTGCGCCCATTCCTGCGCGCCACCCCTCTCGAGCCGCATGAAGAGGAACGGTACGGCCAGTACCCCGTGACCACCGAGACGTATTCGCTCTTCGAGCACTGCCGCCGCTCCATCGAACGTGGATCGACCGCAGGCGACCACGGCCTTCCGTTGATGGGCGGGGGCGACTGGAATGACGGGATGAACCGGGTCGGGATCCAGGGGCGAGGCGAGAGCGTGTGGCTCGGTTGGTTCCTCCTGGCGACCTACAAGCGGTGGGCGGATCTGTGCGAACTGCGAGGGGAAGCGGAGCTGGCGGCCGCGCATCGAAAGACGGCAGCGGAGCTCACAGAATCGCTCGAGAAACATGCCTGGGACGGCGAGTGGTATATTCGCGCCTTCTATGACGATGGCACTCCGCTCGGTTCTTCGCAGAACAACGAATGCCAGATCGACTCGATTGCGCAGTCCTGGTCGATACTCTCCGGCTCCGGATCTCCCGAAAGGGCGGTCCAGGCCATGGAATCGGTCGACCAGCGTCTGGTGCGGCCTGACGATGGCCTGATCCTGCTTTTCACCCCGCCTTTCGACCAGACCCCACGCGATCCAGGCTACATCAAGGGGTACGTGCCCGGCATCCGCGAGAACGGCGGGCAGTACACACACGCGGCGTTATGGACCGTGTGGGCTTACGCCGAGTTGGGGGATGGGCAGAGGGCAACCGAGCTGTTCGGCCTGCTCAATCCTATCTACCACTCGGACACTCCGGAGAAGGTGCAGCGGTACAAAGTCGAGCCGTACGTGATCGCGGCCGACGTGTACGGGGTTGCGCCTCACACAGGCAGGGGCGGCTGGACCTGGTACACGGGCTCGAGCGGATGGATGTACCGGCTTGGGCTGGAGGGCATCCTGGGCATACGCCGGCGGGGAGACGCCCTGGCGTTCACTCCCCACCTGTCACCACGTTGGGAAGGGTTCTCGGTGACTTACCGTTTCGGGACCGCCTCATACCGCATTCGCGTGCACAATCGCGTACGCGGGCAGCCGGGCAGCCGGTACCGGATCATGCTCGACGGGAACCAGCTGAATGGAGACGCACTCCCACTGGCGGATGACGGCCGGGAGCACGACGTTCAGGTTTGGCCGGACGCGGAAGGCTAGCTTTGCGTGCGATCACCAGGCCGGCGGTCTAGTTTGGGGTGGCCGGCCCGACTACCGCGGGCAGTTCCTTGCCCGCCGGGATAAACCGGATGGACAGTGAGTTCACGCACTCGCGTGTGTTCTTTTCCGTCAGCCGTTCGCCGAGGAACTCGTGCCCCAGGTGGCCGCCGCAATTGGCACACTGAATTTCGGTCCGGTAGCCGTCAGGATCCGCCAGCCGCTTCACGGCGCCCGGATAGCTCTCGTCGAAGGCGGGCCATCCGCAACCGGCATCGAACTTGCTCTTCGACGAGAACAGCGGCGCGTTGCACCTCCGGCAGATGAAGACGCCATCGACGTAGAAATCGTCGTACTCGCCGCTGAACGGCCGCTCCGTTCCCTTTCGAAGAATGACCTGCGCCTCGGCAGGTGTCAGCTTGTTGTACTCCATTCGATTTTCGTATTCCCTTCTGTGTCGCATCCGCCCGGTAGTCACCGCGTCGAAGCGCCGCTATCCGGCGCACGCCGGGTCGGGCATACCGCGCAGACACTCAAACACCGCGTCGCGCGTCGGGAGCATGATGTTCTCATCGGGACGGGTCTCGAGGTAGATGCGACCCGCGCAGTCGGTTACGATCAGCGCCGTGGCCGGAGCGCCGTCGGGTGTGTGTGCTCCCACCAGGCGACACGCCTCCCCGGCGGGGTCGACCAGCACCGGTAGCGTAAGGCCGTCTCTGCGGCGGACAAGCTCCGCTTCCACCGGCGAGCAGTGGAGCACAAGCAGCGCCGTAGCGCCGGCCCGCTCGTATTCCTCCGTCCTGGTACACAGGTTCTTCATGATGGCACTTCGACACGTGGGGCATTCGGCGCCACCGCTGAAAAGCGCAACCAGATGTCGTTTGCCGCGGCACTCCGATAGCGTGATGGGTTGGCCGTCAGGCAACGACAGGTGCAGGTCCGGCAACGATCTGGCGGGCGCCTGCGACAAGATTTGATCCTCATCCATCAGCAACCTACTCCTTTGCGAGCTTAGGCCATGGTCTCGCCCGGGTCGGGCCGCTCGCCGGTGATGCGACGCACACATTGAGGTAATTGCATCCAGCTATGGCTGGTGCGTCGATGAACACGCCGGAGAGCCGGGGGAAGGCCGTGCTTTCGAATGTGCGTGGCTGGCACAGGAAAAGAGCATCCCGCGATACGATCGATTGTGCAGTAATTGTGTTTACCATAGGCGGGACGCCGGGCCCGTTGCAGCGTCCGGTCTGGCATCTGTCCAAAATTCTTGTGACCTACCGCCTATCTCAGTTGTCATATACTGTAGGAACGTCGATCAGGGAAAGGACCTATCTGTGATGACAGATATCGTGGCCGGCGACGATGCGGCCTGCCTCGTGAGCCGGCTCTTCGAGAGACACCACGTCGAGATCTTCGGTTATCTGGCGAGGATGGTGGACGATCGCGAGTTGGCGCAGGACCTGGCCCAGGAGACCTTCCTGCAGGCACACCGCATGCGCGGCCGGCTGCTCGGAGTCGTGGAGCCGCGCGCCTGGCTGTATCGTGTCAGCACGAATCTCGCCCTCAATGCGATCAAGCGGAGGAGGCGATTCGCGTGGCTGCCGTGGTCCTCCGCCGCGCACGTAGCGCCCGACTCTACCGGGCAGGTTGGGGAGCGAAACGCCGTCGAAGTGGCGCTGGCCGCCTTGCCCGCTCCATACCGCGCTCCGCTACTGCTGTACAGCCACTACGGGTTGAGTATGGCGGAGGTGGCCGGCGCTCTGGGCATGAACGAGGGAGCGGCGAAAACGCGGATCTACCGGGCGCGCGAGATGTTCCGCCAGGCGTACGAGAGGGAGAGCGGACGATGACCCACAATGAGATCAGAAGAGCGCTGGCGGTGTACCGAGACCTGCGCGGCGCCGAGCGGGACGAGGTAGACCGGCACCTGCAATCCTCCGCGGGCTGCTCGGCGCAGCTGAAGGCGTATCGGGCCGACGACGACCAACTGAGGTACCTGCGCGACGAGCGACCGGACACCCGGCTGCGCGAGCGCATGTTGGAAGCCACCTATGGCGCGCTCACTCCCAGCCGGGAATCTCGGCACGTACCGGCGCTTCGGCTCGCGATTGGCGCGCTTTCCGTCCTACTCGTGGTATCAGTCGCTTTCTTGTCGTTCGGCGGTAATCTCCCACTGACCGGTTTCCCGGCGCTGGGGCTGCGAACGGCCGACACACCGTCGCCCGCCAGCAGCGCTGTCGGCGGCTTCGTGTGGCAGACAGACGGTACCTATGGCTACCGGATGATGAGACCGAAGGGCGAGGAGTGGGCGGCAGAATCGGCGCCCGGATGGCGCTTCTACCTTATGCCCCGCTCGCTCCAGGGGAGAGATGCGTTGGGATTGCGAGTAACCAACCTGTCGGCGGTGGAAGAAGGTCGAACTTCCGATGACCTGGAGGTTCTTGCCCTCTTCGAGGCCAATCCATCGCTGGATGGCTGGACGGCCGGCATCGAGGCCGGGCTGGCCCGCGATGCTTGGCAGCCGATTCGACTGGTGCGCAGCTCGCCCGCGGCAAAGATCTACCTGTTGCCCGCGGACGCCTCCCTGGATCCGCGTGCGATCCGCCTTACGGGCTTCAGAGTGGAAGGCGATGCCGCCCTGATGATCGACCTCTTTGCGATTGGATCTTACGCCAGCTTGGATCGACTGGAGGCTGACGGGATCGTGGAGGATCTTGCGACGATGCTGAACAGCGCCAGCGCCATCCCGGTGGACCCGACTAACATCTCCCCGGCGCTGCCGCCCCCGCTCCCCACGCCTCCCATGCCGGTCGTGCGGCCAACTTCAACGCCGGCGCCGCGACCGACGTCGCCAGTCATCGGTGCGGCACCCACTGGTTTGCCACCCGCCCCCGGCGGGACACCCGCTGCGGTGATCCCAGCGCCGGCTGCGACGACTGCACCGGAAGGGATGCGCAGAGGAAACGTGACAACGGTTGAACTCGACATCTTCTCGGGGAGGCCGAATCCGTCGTGGAGCCTGTCCGAGACCGAAGCGCAGCAGCTTCGCGCGAAACTTGAGAAGCTGCCGGAAGTCGCCTGCCGTCCCCTCGACCTGCCGTTGGGATACCGCGGGTTCGTCGTGCAGCTCGCGCAGCGACCTGAACTCTCCAACGAGTATCGCGTGCGTGTCTACAACGGCCAGGCTCGTTGGGGTGATCCGTGGAGTCCCGGCACCGTCGCCTTCTGCGTAGCCGACTCCGGGCGCGAGGTCGAGCGCTTCCTGCTGGCCGGCGCTCGGCCGCACGTGTCCGGCGACATCTACTCCATGGTGGAGTCCCAGATTGGCGCGACCGGCGCCCCTTCGCCCACGGCAACAACGGCCGCGCCCACGGCAGCGTCGTCGCCGGCAGCGACTGCCGCGGGAACGCTTGCGTACATCCGCGATGGGGCCACCTGGGCCGTAACGCTTCCGAACGGCAAGCCGCGCCGGCTGGCGCCGGCCGATCCAGACGTCGCGCTCCGCTGGTCCTCGTCTGGACGGTGGCTCGCAACGCGGTATCGCTCTGGATGACACCATCATCGGGCGGCGGGCCCCGGCTTCTGATCGATGGCCTGGCGTTGGACCCGCACACGACCTGGTCGGGCTACTACGGGCACATCGACTGGTCGAATACGTACGAGCTGTGGATTTCGGGGGCCATATAGCTCCACGCGCCCGTAACATCCGTGGGAGTGTACGTCGCGCAGCGCGAATACCACCGGGAGCGCTGCGCGACTTCGCGTGAACGAGGTGCGTAACCGAGCGTGAGGTGGCGAGAGCGCCCGCGTGTGAAAATAGCGCGTTCCGGTTATCATTACGGGCAGGATTCGCGATCGCACACTTCGAGGAAAGAATGCCATCCACCCAACGCGAGGCACGCGGCAGCCTTGCCGTCAACATGGGCCTCGGCGCCAACCTGCTGCTGGCCGCCCTCAAGACCACGTTCGGCGTTATCGGGCACAGCCCGGCGTTGTTGGCCGACGGGGTCAACTCGACTTCGGACGTCGCCTACTACATCGTGGTGGCGCTGTTTATGCGCTTCGCCAGAAAGCCGGCGGACCCAGAACATCCGTATGGGCACCGGCAACTGGAGAGCATCGGGGCGCTCGTGGTGGGCGCGTTCGTGATCACTACGGCCATCACCATTTTCTGGGACTCAGCGAACAGCCTTTTCGACTTCTTAACCGGCAACGCCACGTTTACCGGCGCGGCGCCGGTGGCATTATGGGTCGCGCTGTTTACCATCGCCCTCAAGTTGGGGCTCACCTACTATACGCGGAAGATCGGCCGCGAAACGCAGAATCCCGCCGTGCTGGCGCTGGCGTACGATCACCGCAACGACATCTTTTCGGCGACGGGTGCAGGGATCGGCATCCTTTTGGGACGTATCGGCTTTCCCTGGGTAGACCCGTTCGCAGGCGCAGTAGTGGCGCTCGTGGTGCTGCGCACCGGTATCGAGATCCTACGCGAGGCCGCCAGTGACCTGATGGACACGGTGCCCGGCCAGTCGCTGGACAGGCAGGTGCGCGAGGCCTTGGGCACAATACCCGGCGTGAAGCAAGTCGAGGATGTGCGGGCCCATCGGTTCGGACCGTACTTTCTCATCAACATCACGATCGGGGTGGACGGCGGCCTCACCGTCGCCCAGGGGGATTCGATTGCCAACGAGGCGGAGGCGAAACTGAAGAGTGAGATCGACTTCCTCCGGCGGGTGCACATCCACTACCACCCGGCCCGGCCGACAGTTTGATTATTGCGCTCGCCGGTCAAGCCGCAAAGCGCGACGACGACCAGGGATCTGAGGTTTTCGCAGCAATTCCGGGGACTTCCCGCCCGGCGCGTCAATCCGTATAATGAGCACTCAGGCAGTCACATTCCCACCGTAGCCGTGCCAGAGCGATCTGGATCAGACAGATGACGGAGGAATCATGAGCGTTGCGCCCCTGGCCGGACTGCCCGCACCCCGCGAGATGCTGATCGACGTCCCGAGGCTCGTATCGGCCTACTACACGCTGCACCCCGATCCCTCTGAGCCCGCGCAGCGAGTTGCCTTCGGTACCTCAGGCCATCGCGGCACCTCGCACTCCGGCACCTTCAACGAAGACCACATCCTGGCGATCTCGCAGGCAATCTGCGAGCACCGGCGGGCACAGAGGATCACCGGACCGCTATACCTGGGGAAGGATACCCACGCTCTTTCTGAACCCGCGCTCAACACCGCACTGGAGGTATTCGCGGCGAACGAGCAGGAGATTGTGATCCAGGCCGGCGGCGGCTACACGCCCACCCCGGCCATCTCGCACGCCATCCTCACGTTCAACCGGGGCCGCTCAACCGGGTTGGCCGATGGAGTTGTCATCACCCCTTCGCACAACCCACCCGGCGACGGCGGATTCAAGTACAACCCGCCTTCGGGCGGGCCGGCCGGCGGCGACATCGCCGGCGCCATCCAGGATCGCGCCAACGAGATCATCCGGGATGGGTTACGGGGCGTCAAACGTTGGACGCTTGCACGCGCCCGCAAAGCCGCTACGACGCGCGAGCTGGACTACATCCGGCCGTACGTCTCAGATCTGCGCAACGTGGTGGATATGGAGGCGATCGCGCAGGCAGGCTTGAAGATCGGCGCCGACCCGCTCGGGGGAGCGAGCGTGGCGTACTGGCAGCCCATTGCCGAGACCTACGGGCTGGATCTCGAGGTCGTCAACCCGTACGTCGATCCCACCTTCTCCTTCATGCGCGTCGATCGCGACGGCAAGATACGTATGGACTGCTCGTCTCCCTACGCGATGGCCGGGCTGGTCGACCTGAAGGACCGGTACGACATCGCCTTCGGGAACGATCCCGACTCGGACCGCCACGGCATCGTGACCCGCAGCGCCGGGCTCGTCAACCCGAACCACTACCTGTCCGTTGCCATCTGGTATCTGTTCGGCAACCGGCCCGGCTGGGGCGAGCACGTCGCGGTGGGGAAGACGCTTGTCTCGAGCTCGATGATAGACCGAGTCACCAGGCACCTGGGCAGGCGCCTGTGCGAGGTGCCGGTAGGTTTCAAGTGGTTCGTAGACGGCCTGTTCGATGGATCGTTCGGCTTCGGCGGCGAGGAAAGCGCCGGAGCCTCTTTCCTGCGGCGGGACGGTACCGTGTGGACCACGGACAAGGACGGCATCATCCTGGACCTTCTGGCTGCTGAGATCACCGCCGTAACCGGCCGCGATCCCGGCCAACACTACCGGGCACTCGCCGAGCAGTTCGGCGATCCCGTATACGCTCGGATCGACGTGGCGGCCACTACCGAACAGAAGCAGGCGTTGGCGCGGCTGTCGCCCGAGATGGTGCGAGATCAGGAGCTGGCCGGCGAGAAGATCATCGCAAAGCTGACCCGCGCACCCTGCAACGACGAGCCGATTGGCGGGCTCAAAGTGGTGACCGAGAACGGGTGGTTTGCCGCCCGGCCCTCCGGCACCGAGCAGATTTACAAGACCTACGCCGAGAGTTTCAAGGGCCAGCCGCATCTGAGTGCCATCCTCACCGAGGCGGAAGCGATCGTCCGGAGTGCGCTGGAGGCAGCGGGGGCCGCAGGCTAGCCATCCTCAGTGCGTAATCTCCGCCATCTCGGGGCCGTGGAGCGCCTTCCCTGACAATGCCGGCGGGGTCATGGAGTGATGACGACAGAACAGGGCCGCCTGGTGGGCTATCCTCCTGGGTGGGAGGTAACCATGGCAAGATTCGAACATGAAGTGAAGATCGATGCGCCGGTGGACGTCGTGTGGTCCGTCGTGTCCGACCCGGCACTGCTACCGCACTGGTTCGAGGCCGTCGACTCCGTCACCGCGACCGGCGTCGATTCGTCCCGGACTTTCGAGTGGCAAGAAGCGGGCCGGCACGGGACGGGAGTGTTCACCCAGGTCAAGCCGAACGAGCTCCTTGCCTTTGAGCTGCTGGAGGGCGACAAGCGGACCGACCACACGCTCCGGTTGCACAAAGCAGGTGGGCTTTTCGGCGGGGACGACACCGGGCTCGAGTACGTGATGGAGTACGATACGCCGGGTGGCTTCCTTGGGGAGTTCGTTGCCGGGGGCAACCCCATTGACGAGCGGAAGGTCAAACACGTGGCTGAGCGGGTGAAGATCACTCGCCGAGCAGAAGGCAAAAGAGCGGTAGAGCTAAACGCAGGACCCAAACCAAGCCGGTCGCACTGGCGGGGTTGTTGGGTGCCAGTAGCAAGAGTTGAGAGAAGCGCGCGCCGGGTGGCGCGCGCTTCTGTTTTGCGTCGATGGGCGCCGCGATGCGGGGCGCGACGGAGTTGGTTCGCGGATGGGCGCGGGTGAATGGCCGGCGGATGGGGGCGCGGTCGGCGTTGATGGGAGTTGAGCTGATGACGGGGCGTCCTTCGAGACGGCCTGCGGCCAGTCAGGATGGCTGCGTTGGTGGTGAGCATCGATGCAAATGGTTCCGTCCAGGAGCCACGTTGGTTCTTGGCGCCCAACTTCGGGGTTCCTGGACCGCACAATTCACTCCGATGGCAAGCCCTTGCTACTCCATCCTGAGCCTGTCGAAGGACGCCCCGTGCGTCACCCAACCCACATCAGCGTGCGACCGCACTGCATCCCGGGTCACGCACCCGTGCAGTCCCCGCACCGTGTCAGCTGCAGCGAATCGCGCCGTGACCAACAAGCCCACGAGGGGCTAGCCTCCGGTCGGTGAGAGAGATGGCATCACCATCGTGCCGCGGGCCGGGCAACCCATCCGCGCCGCGACCAACTCGCCTACTAGGGGCTGGCCTCCAGGTGTTGGAGGAGGGCAACCCAGGCGCGCCGCAGCAAAGAGCCTCGCACGCCGTGCCGTGTCCCGAACGTTGTGTGGCATTGCATGCCCGGGGCGGGCGACCCGCCCCCTACGTCGGATCGCAAGATGCCGTGCAATCAAGTCCTTTCGATAGCGCCCGACAGCCGCACCAATCCTTGTGTGGCAGCATCAGAATGTGGTATGTTGCGCTCTTATGGCGAACCAACCTGGAGCAGATCGAGTAGTAGCAGCCGAGCTGACGAAGACCTTCCGCGTCCCCGAGCGCGAGGGAGGGTTCGGCGCGGCGGTGCGCAGTTTCTTCCACCGCCAGTACCGGGATGTCGAAGCCGTGCGGGCGGCGAGCTTCGCAATCGGCGCCGGCGAGATCGTTGGCTTCCTGGGACCGAACGGCGCCGGCAAGACCACGACGCTGAAGATGCTCTCCGGATTGCTGCACCCCTCGAGTGGCACGGCGACGGTTTTGGGTTTCAGTCCCTGGGAGAGACGCCCCGAGTTCCTGCGGGCAATCACACTCGTGATGGGCCAACGCAACCGGCTTTCGTGGGACATTCCGGCGGCGGATTCGTTTCTGCTGGCCCAAGCGGTGTACCGGCTGAGCGACGCTGACTATCGCGCCACGCTGGCGGAGCTGAGCGAGCTGCTCGAGCTGGAGCCGATTCTCCGCAAGCCGGTGCGCACGTTGTCGCTGGGCGAGCGGATGAAGTGCGAGCTCGCCGCCGGCCTGCTCCACCGGCCACAGGTTCTCTTTCTCGACGAGCCGACGATCGGGCTCGATATCACCGCCCAGGCGCGCATCCGCGACTTTCTGCGTTCGTACAACCGCCGCACGGGCGCCACAATCCTGCTCACGAGCCACTATATGGCCGACGTGACGGCGCTGTGCGAGCGAATCCTGATCATCCATCAGGGGTCGCTCAAGTACGACGGCGGCATTGGCGACCTCAGCCGGAGGATCGCGCCGGTTAAAGTGATCGGCGTATCGCTCTGTGAGGGAGCGACCGCCGATTTGAGCGTGTACGGCTCACCGGTCGAGTCCGAGCCCGGCGCCAACGGAAAGCAGCTCGTTCAGGTGCCCGCCGGTGAGGTGGCTGCCATCACGGCGAAGATGCTATCCGACTTGCCCGTGCAGGACCTGACAATTGAGGACCCGCCCATCGAGAACGTGATCGAGCGGGCCTTCCAAGAGTAACATCCGGCATAAGGATACCGATGCTGCGCATCTACCGTCGTCTGTGGCTCGTAAACTGGGCAGAGCAGTGGCAATACCGCGCCAACACTGTGATGTACCTGCTGTACTGGATCGTTTCGCCGGTGATCTACCTGGCGGTGTGGACCACGATCGCAAACGCCCAGGGGGCGGTCAATGGGCTCACGGCGAACGACTTCATCACGTATTATCTGACGCTGCTCGTGGTCGACGTGCTCACCAGCGACATCACCATCTACATCCTGGCGTACAAGATCCAGGACGGCACACTTTCCGGCGAGCTGCTCAAGCCGATACACCCCATCCTCACCGGAACCCTGGTCAACAACCTGGCCTTCAAGTCGCTGACAATGATCGTCCTGGCGCCGATCTGGATCGTGCTGGTGTTGCTGATGCGGCCCGACTTCACGGGCGTGTCGGCATGGTCGCTGCTCCTGGGTGTTCCGGCCGTCATGCTGGGATTCGCTATCAACTTCCTGCTCGGCGCAGCCGTTACGTGCGTGGCATTCTGGACGACACGTGTGAACGCGCTGTCGGAGTTCTACTACGCCGTCGCCGTGTTGTTCGCCGGACAGTTCGTGCCGCTCGACCTGATGCCCCCGGCCATCCAGGTGGCGGCGCGATACCTGCCGTTCCAGCTGTCACGCTACTTCCCGGTGCAAATGATATTGGGCAGAATGTCACCTGAAATGATCGCCCAGAACTTTGTGATGAGCGTCGTCTGGTTCGGAATCGCTCTGGTTCTGTTCCGCGGCAGTGTGGAGCGCCGGTGTAAAACGTTTCTCGGCGGTGGGGGCGTAGCCGTCGATGCGCTACTTGAGATTGCTGGGTACGCTGCTCAAGATCAATCTCCAGCAGGAGCTTGCGTATCGCGCCGATTTGACGGTGAATCTGCTGCTGAACATCATGTGGCTCGGCTGGGAGCTGCTCAGCCTCAGCATCATCTTCAGCAACACGTCTTCGCTCGGCGGATGGGCGCTGGGCGATCTGATCGTGCTTCTGGGCGTATTCCGCTTCGCCCATACCCTGATGGCAGCGATGGTCTGGCCGAATACCGAGCGGTTCAATGCCGCAATGCGCGACGGCTCGCTCGACTACACGCTGCTCCAGCCGGCCAGCAGCCTGTTCCTGATTAGCTTCTCACGGCTGATCCTGTGGCGAGTCTGGGACCTGCTTCTAGGCGGTGCGCTGATCTGGATCGGCACTTCGATGGGCGCTCGGGGGGTCGAACCGGGCAACTATGCGGCGTTCGTTCTGCTACTCCTCTCAGGCGTATGCATCCTGTACAGCCTGTGGGTGGCGATGCTGGCTTTTACCTTCTGGTTCATCAAGTTCGACAACAACGTGACCATCCTACAGGCACTGCTTGAGGCGGGGCGGTATCCTGCGACGGTCTACCCGCCCTGGCTGCGGCTGATTGTAACGTTTGTGGTTCCTATCGCCGTGGCCACGACTGTACCGGTGCAGGCGCTGCGGGGCGATTTGGCGTGGTGGCAACTGCTGCTGTACCTGGCAGTGGCTGCGGCCAGCGTCCTCGCGGCATCTCGGATCTGGAGGACGGGCGTGCGTCGATACAGCGGGGCGAGCAGCTAGCGGCCGGACGGCCGGCGTTACGCCCAGCGCAACTTCGCATCCAGCCCCAGGTACTCGCCGTAGCGTGCTGCCGCGGTCCCGATTGCTTCCCGCTCCGTTCCGCTGAACTCAGGCCTGAACGGAATTGCCTCTAACTCCACGGAATTCCGCTTGATCTGTCTCCGCCACGTACCAATCACACGTCCACCGACGACGATACTCGACATGAACAGGCCGCCGCGCCCCCACTGCCGCACGTCGTCTGGCGAGATGGATGCGCTACGATCCTTGTAGCTGATGAGATACTCGTCGTAGGTGGGGAGCAGATACGCTGTCTCTCGACCGACGGGGGGTACGGTGACTCCCGGCGGTCCCCAGTAGGTCTGGCCGTCTACTTGCTCCGATACCAGGGCATCTCCGGCAGCGTCGAGGCCGGCCTTCGCACCGGCCCCTGTCAGACCGGACCACCAGACGAAGTCCTTTATCGTGGCCGGACCGTGGCTGGTGAAATAGCGCCGGACGAGCTCCGCCACCGCTGATTCCTGATCGAGGTCCGGCCGCTCAGGTACCCACTCGTCGAAGAGCGCAAAGGTCAGCTGCTTGCCACGCCGCGGACCGTAGCACAGAATGCCGTCGGCCTGAGCCCGGGACAGGAGGTATGCGAACCGCTGCCCGCCCAACTTTATCCCCGCGTTCTCCAGGGCAGACTGCAGCTCGGTTCGAGTTGCCTGCCGTCCCCCTTCCAGCTCGGCAGCGAACAGATCGTTCGCCCGGCAGAATGTGTCCTCCTCCAGCTCCAACTTCTGGGAGCGGCTGCTGTTGCTCACCATCCGCTGCATGCGCGGCGCCATCAGCTTCAGCATCCAGCGCGTATCGGCTGCCGGCAAGAAATGGAGCGTCCCACGCATGAACCACATGCGGACGATTGACCTGTCCGAGATTGCCTTCTCTACGTCTGCCTCAACCAACGGGGTGCGGCGGATGCGCATGGCGAGCGACCAGAGCGAACCCAGGAAATCCTGTGCCTGCACGGCTCCCAACCAGGTCACAACGTCGCCCGGCTCGCTGCATGTGGGAGGCAAAAGTCGCTGCTGGTGCAGCCGTCTGTGGGCGATTGAGGTTAGCGCATCACTCATGAAGAAGGCTCCCTGAATCCGGTGACGTGGGTCATGGCGGCCTGTCTACCACCGGCGAATGATACCACCGGCCCTTGATTTTCGATGGCGCGGGCCAGAAACGGTTACGAAAGGGCTCATCTCGCACGCATTTACGGGAAAACCCCGTTGATTTCCCGTGCCGCGGGTGCTATGATGTGCCGGTCGCTCGTCCACGCAGCCTGGAACATCGACGTCCGCACTACGGTGCAGAAGGCCGGTGATGGATAACGCGGTTGGGAAGTACAAGAGAAGACGCAGTAGTGCAGGCGGCAGCGCACTCCTCGCTCGCCTGACCACACCCGCGCTGCAGACGAGTATCACTCGCCGCCGGCGGTCCGAATCCACCAATCCACAATGCAACAGCGCCTTCCGCGTCGTGCGCGTGAAGCTCGCATTTGTCCTTTCGTCCCGACTTTCGCCAATCCACGCCCGCGCCCATGACTTTTCTGGAAGCCGCGGTGCGTGGTCGGGCGTCGATGCTCAGCAGGAGGTAACAGGAGGGACCTTCAGGAGGGTACATTCGTTCGTTCGAAGCACGGCATGCTACCCACAAGGAGGATAAGCACATGCATCGCAAGTTCCTGTTCGTAACATTGATTGCATTGATGGTATTCACCGCGTCGTGCGGTCCGGCAGCCACGACTGCCCCGCCAACGGCCGCTGCCCCGGCCGCGACGAAGGCCGCGCCTGCGACCACCGCGCCGGCACCTGCGACCACCGCGCCGGCTGCGACGAAGGCAGCCGCAACCACGGCCCCGGCGGCGACTGCGGCTCCGGCGGCCACTAAGGCTGCCGCAACGACGGCGCCGGCAGCGAGCCCCGCAGCTTCGGGTGCGGCCACCACGTTGAGCATCGTCTGCCGCTGTGTGGCGGGCGGCGCGAATGCGAATACCGTCAAGTGGATCACGGAGTACGTAATTCCCAAGTTCCAGGAGCAGCAGAAAGCCGCCGGCAAGAACGTGACGGTGAACCTGGTGCAGTTCGGCGGCAGCGACGAGGAGCTCAAGGCACGTCTCGCGCTCGACCTGAAGTCCGGATCGGGCAGCGACCTGATGGCATTTGACGGTTTCTGGGTGCCGGAATTCGTCGAGGGCGGGCTGCTGAAGCCGCTCGACGAGATCGCCGGTGCAGCGGTGAACAGTTGGGAGGGGTGGGCCCACATCCCGGATCGGGTCCAGGAGCTGCTGAAATACCAGAACAAGCGCTACGGTGTGCCCGTCGGCAGCGATGCCCGTGTGATCTGGTATCGCAAGGACATCTTCAAGGCAGCAGGTCTGCCTGAGACCTGGCAGCCCACGTCGTGGGACGACGTGCTGGTTGCTGCTCGCGCCATCAAGAAGGCCAAACCGGAGGTGACCCCGCTGCAGATCAACGCCGGCACGGCGATGGGTGAGGCAACTACTCTGCAGGGATGGTACATGGTGGTCCTGGGCACGGGTACCAACGTCTACAACTTCCAGACAGGCAAGTTCCCCGTGCGCGGGAAGCCGATTCTCGATGCACTCACGTTCTACAAGACGGTGTACGTCGATGAAAAGCTGGGCGACGCCCGCATGCAGCTGCTGAAGGACGGGCGCGATCGCTCGTTCCTGGCCTTCCGCGACGGCACCATGGCGATGCTGGTCGAGGGCGACTTCTTCTGGCGGTCCGTGCTGGCGGCCGGAAGCACGAAGCTCGATAACCGAGACCAACTGGTCGGATGGGCCAAGATGCCCGCGATGGCGCCGGGCAAGGGGATTAACGGGCAGAACTTCGTGACCGCTTCGGGCGGGAACGGCTACCTCCTGAACCCCAACACCAAGAATCCGGCCGATGCCTGGGCTCTGGCTTCCTTCATGTTCAGCAAGGCCAGCCTGGACTTCATCCAGGGCTTCGAGCCTCGCATTCGCTCTCGTGACGACGTGCCGGTGCCGAACGACACGGTGATGACGGCCATGGCGAAGGACCTGCTGCCCATCACTGCGATTCGCCCGGCGGAAGCTGCCTACTCAAAGGTGGTCTCTCCCGAGATCCAGCTCATGACGGAGCGGGTGGTGTCGGGCGAGATGACGCCACAGCAGGCGATGGATGCGTACGCCACCGCCGTGACGGCAGGGGCAGGCGCCAATAAGGTAGAGGACATCAAGTAAGCCGGTAGCTCTGTGCAGCGCGGTCCGGACCGGTAGTCGGGCGGACCGCGCTGCCAGACCGAGGCGACGGCGCCGGGCGACCGCGCCCGGCACCGGCGCCCTCACGGGCGCTTCGTGCAAACACCTGTGGGGCGACGTAGTCGCCATCAGCCCGTAGCCGGGTTATCCGGCCGGCTTACCTAGATGCAAGCCGGCCACTCACGCCCACGGGAGCAACATGGACCAGCGACGCCCGATTCTCTCCGCCGGGGCCGGTGCGCTCTTCTTGCTGCCGGCCGTTGCATTCATCCTCGTCTTTCTGGTATTCCCTTTCATTTGGATCTTCAGCATCTCCTTCACGAACGAGACGCTGACCGGCGCCAGCGCGCTGAACCCGCAGAATGTGGGGCTGGACAACTACGCCCGGCTGTTCGACTTCAGCCGGTGGATGACGCGCGGCAACTTCGGGAATGCGCTCTGGGTCACCGCGCAGTTCGTTGTCGGCTCTGCCCTCATCGGCCAGGTCGGTCTAGGGCTGGCGCTCGCGGTCGCGTTCTACAAGAGAAAGGGAGCGTTCCGGGAGTTCGTTTACACGCTCGTAATCCTGGCGTGGATCATCCCGGACGTAGTGGTGGCGTTTTCGTGGATTGCGTTCCTCGACCGCGACTTCGGCACGCTCAATGCCATTCTGAGTTCGCTCGGCATGGGCAGGCCTGACTGGCAGCTGCAGCAGGCATTGCCGTCGATCATCATCTTCAACACCTGGAGGGGCACGGCGTTCTCCATGCTGCTCTTCTCGTCTGCGCTGGCGACGATCCCGCCGTCCTACCTGGAGACGGCCGATGTCGTAGGCGCGTCCTTTGGACAGAAGCTGCGCGACATTCTGCTCCCGCTGCTGCGCGGCCACATCCTGACCGACCTGGTGCTGATCACGTTGTGGACCTTCAACACGTTCTCTCCGTTCCTCATCACAGGAGGCGGACCGGCGTACCGCACCGAGCTGGTCTCGATATTCACCTACCGGGTCGCGTTCCAGTTCTTTGAATTCGGACAGGGAGCCGCCATCGCCGTGGTGGTGATGATCATCAACTTCGTTCTGGCGCTGGTCTACCTCGGGATGCTGCGCCGGCAGGCGGTGTACTCATGACGCTCGCAGTTCGCAGAAGGAAGAAGCTGTTCGGACGGGTGGTGTACTACCTGTTTTCGGCGTTGGTGATCGCGTTCTTCGGGCTGCCGCTGCTGTGGCTCGCGCTGGCGCCGTTCAACGCCCGCAGCACGCTGGCGGTCGAGCTGCCCCGTCCGGCCACGCTCGCCAACTTCCAGGAGGTCTTTCAAAACCAGTTCGCCGTCCGTTCGCTGGTGCAGAACAACTCGATCCTCGCCATCGGCACGATGATCGGAGTCACGCTGATCGCCACCCTGACGGCGTACGCACTCTCGCGCGCCCGGGTACCCGGTCGCAATTCCCTCGCGTACATCCTGATCTTGTTCTCGTCCGTGGTGACGGGGACGGCGGCCATGGTGCCCATCTTCCTGATCATCGCGTCGCTCGGGCTAATCGATAACCACCTGGGCGTCATCCTGGTGTTCATCGGCGGTTATCTGCCTTCCGCCATCTTCATCATGCGCGACTTCGTGGACAGCATCCCGCGTTCGTACGAGGAATCGGCGCTGGTGAGTGGGGCAACCCCGTTCCGGGTATTCCGTGATGTTGCGCTGCCGCTGGTGCGTCCGGGGATGATGGTGATCGCGATCTGGGCGTTCGTCCAGGCATGGGGCGCATTCCTGATCCCGTTCGTGCTGCTCCGGAGTCCGGAGAAACTGCCGGCGTCGACGGCCGTCTATTCCTTCTATACGGAGGCCGGCACCCCGAACATCACGCTCGTTTCTGCCTACTCGCTGCTGTACGCGCTCCCCGTTCTGATCCTGTACCTGATCGTCAACTGGCGCTACGGCTTCCGCTTCTTCGGCGGCATCAAGAGGTAAGCATGGCTCGCATCGTCCTCGACAACATCACCAAGAAATTCGGCAGTGTAGTCGCCGTGGATCAGGTAAGCCTGACCGTCAACGACGGCGAGTTCTTCGCCCTGCTCGGACCGTCGGGGTGCGGGAAGACCACCACCCTCCGCATGATTGCAGGGCTGGAGCTCCCCAACGACGGGACCATCAGCATCGGCGACCGGGAGGTCACGGGGCTGGCGCCACGCGAGCGCGATGTGGCGATGGTGTTTCAAGACTATGCGCTGTACCCGCACATGTCGATCCTCGAGAACATCGGCTATCCCTTGAAGGTGCGAGGGGTCAATAAGACCGACCTGCGTGCCCGGGTTACCGAAGCTGCCGAAAGCCTGGACATCGAACACCTGTTGGAACGGCGGCCCGGGCAGCTATCAGGTGGGCAGCAGCAGCGGGCAGCCGTGGCCCGCGCGATCGTGCACCACGCCCAGGTCTTCCTGTTCGACGAGCCACTGAGCAACCTGGATGCGAAATTGCGTCTCGAGGCGCGCGGCTTCCTCAAGCACCTGCAGCACGAGATCGGGGTGACAACGGTCTACGTGACCCACGACCAGGCCGAAGCGATGGCTCTGGCCGACCGGATCGCCATCATGGAGAACGGCAAAGTAGTGCAGGTTGGCACGGCACAGGAGGTCTACCGGAGGCCACAGACCGTCTTCGTGGCGTCGTTCCTCGGCAACCCCCCGATGAACCTGCTCCCGTGTCACGTGGACAGCACGAACGAGCGGCTCGTGGTGGACGGCGCTACGCTGAGCCTCGATGGCGTGCCCCAATGGAACGCGGCGCGCTGCCAACCTGAAGGACGGGGACGAGATCATCCTCGGGATTCGTCCGGAGCACATCACCCTTCACACCGAGGAGACTCCCCATTCGTTCCCCGGCGAGATGTATGTCACGCAGCCGCTCGGCTCCGAGTCGCTGCTGATGCTGCTGGTGGGCAAGAACACGGTTTCCGTCCGCCTCTTCACGGACCAGCCGCCCCAACTCGAGGGGCGAGTGTGGATCAAGCCGGACCCGCGCCGGATCTTCCTTTACGGTAGGGACGGGCAGGTTCTTGTCTGAACGAGCCGGTCAGCGCGGCGGCCCGCCGTCTCCCGTATGCGGGCATCGTCGGGAACGGCCGCACCTGCGCGCTGATCGACGGGCGCGGGCGCGTGGCGTGGCTCTGCATGCCCACCTTCGCCCAGTTCCCCATATTCGCCTCTCTGCTGGACCCGCTCCACGGGGGATGCCTCGAGCTCGGGATACGAACGCGAGATGTGGTTTTCTGGTCCGGCGATTACGGCTACGCGAGCCAATCGTATCTGCCCGTGACCAACGTGCTGCAGACGCGATGGCACGTGGCCGGGCGTGAGGTCTCAATCCTCGACTTCATGCCGTGGGGCGCATCGAATCTGACCCGCGAGATAACGATCCAGGACGGGGCGCAGCCCGCCGCTGCACACGCCCGCTCTCCTCGTCCGCCTGCGCGCCACGGCGCCGGCCGGACCCGGCACATCTTTCGTCCTGGAAGACGGCGCCATCCGGATGAGCGATGCGCTGCTGCCCGGCGTCGGGACGCCTGGCGGTGGAGAGTGCCGGTGGCGGGCGCGTGAGCACGTACCGCGACGGCGGGTGGCTGCGTGCACGAGTTCGCCCCGGTCGACGGCAGGGTCGCGATCCGCGTGCAATACGAGCCAGACGGCGGGCGAACGGAAGCTCGCGGGCGCGTATCGGCGACCGGCCAGGGGCCGGCGGGCCGGCCTGCCGAGCCCGTGTCGGCGAACGAGGCTGCAGCGGGAGACGCCCGCTGGCTGAACGGCGCAGTGCGGCTCGACCTGCCCGATGCGGACGTCGTCGAGGCGTTTGACCGCAGCCTGCTGGCGCTGCGCCTGCTGGTGTACGAGCCGGCGGGCGCGATCGTGGCTGCGCCCACCACGTCGTTGCCGTCCCAGGCGGGTGGGAGGCGCAACTGGGACTACCGGTTCTGTTGGGTGAGAGACGGCTGCTACAGCGCCCAGGCTTTCGCAGCAGGCGGGAAAACTCGACGAGGCGCGAAGACTGTACGAGTTCCTGTTGGAGCGCGAGGAAGGGGGCCAGTGGCCGAGCCCGCTGTGGCCGATCGAACCGGCATATGCGACCCGTGAGGTTGAGGCCGGCGGACTGTACGGCCCGGGCGGAGAGTCCCCGGTACGGCTCGGAAACGGGGCAGCAGGCCAGAACCAGCATGACAGTCCGGGCAATGTGTTGACCGGCGTGTACCGGTACTGCCTGCTGTCCGGGACCACAGATCTCGCCCGGTCCGCCTGGCCGCGTCTGGCGCGAGCTGCTGAGTGGATTTGCGACCATTGGGCCGAGCCCGAAGCCGGCATCTGGGAGAAGCGCGAAACGGCCCCACCACTGGGTGCACGGCCAGGCGATGTGTTGGGCCGGGCTGCGCGTGCGCGCTCGCGACTGGCGGGATTGACCGGTGAGGAGGCGCCGGCTCGTTGGCGCGAGACTGCGGCTGAGATCGAGCGGCAGCTATTGGACGCCGGGTGGAACGAGCAGCGAGCAGCGGTGCTGCGTGCCCGCGAGCCCGGGCTCGCTCTACGACATCTCGGTGCTGGCGTTGTGTCTCGAGAACCTGGTCGACGCGAACGAGCCGCGCATCAGGCGCACGATCCGGACGCTGGCGCGCGAGCTGGCACACGGGGGCGGCTTCCGGCGTGACGAAGAGACGGAGACGGCCCGCCCACCCTTTGTGTTGGGCACATTGTGGATGGTCCGTGCCCTGGCGCGGTCGGGCGAGCACGAACGTGCATTCCGCCACCTGCGCACCGTGCTGCTGGCGTCGACCGATCTCCGTTTGTTGGCAGAGTACTTCGATCCGCTCACGGGGCAACAGTGGGGAAACTTCCCGCAGGCCTTCAGCCATGAGGAACTCGTGAGGACGATCCTCGACTTGTTGTACCGGTGGGACGGTGACCGGCTACAGCTCTTCCCCGCCGTTCCGGATGCGTGGCTTGCGACCGGCAGCCGGCTGACGGTGTCGAACGTGCCCCTGGCAGGGAGCCGCGCCATGATCGGCCTGGACGTCGAGCCGGGATTGCTCCGCTTTACCGCCGAAGGAACCGGAAGCATCGACGTGGTGATTCCGGAGCGCTTCCTGGCGACAGCAAGCCGAGTCGAGCTCAACGGTGTGCCGTTATCGCGCCCGGTAGCCGGCTAGCTCCGCCCGGCGTCCTCGAGCTGCAGGCGAAAACGGAAGCGCGCGTCGTCCGAGCACCACATCGGGAAGTTCGTGCCCCAAATGTTGTTGAACAGCGCGAAGTGCACCCCGCCCCCCACCGCCGGCTGCCGGTTATTGAAATTGAGCAGCGAGCGCTGTCCGGGCGCCACGAGCGGGGCGTCCAGCGTATCGATCGACAGACCGCCCCGGGAATCTGAATAGCGGACCCCGCTCTGCACCGCGTGGAGGTGGCGGTTGCCGTTGCGCACAACCTCGCGAGGGGAAATCCATTGCCCCATCTTGTCCAGCAGCCAGCGTCCACCCCGCCGCGTGCGCGGCACGAAGCTGAACCAGAGCGCTTCCGGCAGCCGGCAGGCGGCCTTCCCCGACCACTGCACATCCACGTCGAGCCGGCGCTCCCGCTCCGGCACCCCGATCTGCACCGTGATGGAAAGCGGCGCGCCGAAGGTCTCGACTGCCTCTGCCGGGTACTCGAGAAACAGGACGAAGCGATCGATACCCGCACCGGCCCGGTGCATCAGACGCCGCAGCCGGGGATAGAGCGATGCGTGCCGGATGTCCGGCGGCATTCCCGGCTTCGTGAAGTCGGGCGGCGCCCATGCACCGGTGACGCGTTTGTTGATGTTGTAGCGCCGCGCGAAGGCGGCGTAGTCCGCGGCTGAGAAAACTTCGTACGTGAAGAGTCCGAAGGGGTGATCGGGAGATGCCCAATTGCGACCGGTGCGCCCTTCCAACAGAAGCACCAGAGCGCCGCGCTCGTCCCAGGCAAGCTCGAGCCCGCCGGCGCTGATTCGCCGTTGCGTGCCCTCCAGCTCAACGAAGTCCCCCGTCTCCACCGTCACGGGGGCGGTCGCAGCCAGCGCTGCCCCGGCCTCCTGCCGCAGCGCGTGATTCGAAAGCGCATTGACCGCCTGCTGCAGATACGCCCGCTGCTCCTGCCACGACGACTCGACGAGAGCGTAGTTCGGCGCGGCGCGTGCGGCCCTGAACTCCCCGGCGCGATAATGGTCCCAATCGCCCAGGTAGGTTTTTATGTCTAGTCCCCACGTATGCTCCGGGATCGGAAGCAGCGCTCGCTCGAGCCGCACGATCTCCGGATCGTCAGCTGCCATCCCTTTCCCCGCTATCCATCCGCGGCGCAGGCGAAGCAGGGCGCGGTACCCGGCGACCTTGATCGGGTCGGTGCCGGCGCCATGTATCCAGGTGTCCCCCAGCTCGCCGCCGATCACCGGCAGCGAATCGCGAATGGGGTTCAGGGTGGCAGCGTAGGCGTCGAGGGTCGATGCTGTGATGTTGGCGGCCGGGTACAGGCTGCGCACGCGAGCGAACACGGCGAGGACGCTTTCGCGGGTCTGGGGGCCGGTGTTGTCTTCGGAATGGGCGAACCAGAGCAGATCGGATGAGCCGGGTACCGGCGTCACGACGCCGTACCCGCCGCGACTGTACATGACAATCACTTCCGCTCCGCCCGGATCGCGCCAGCGGAAGACACTCGGGACATCGGGGGGACGCGACGCTGGGTTGACCCCGATGTGCAGGAACTGCACGCCCCCTTCGGCCAACAGCGGGACCATGGCGCGGTGTGTGGCCGGGCACATCGGTCATCTTTCCGGCGATCGTGTGCCTGCCGAAACGGCGGTCGAGCTCGCGTGACAGCCCCAGCCCCGTCCGGAATAGGCCGGGGTCCATCAGCTCCGTGTGGGTCGTGAACGGGAGCGCGTGCCAACGGATGTGCCCGGCCGCGATCGCGCGCTCCATCAGCGCCCGCTGCCCGGCGTCCCCCCGCTCCAAGAACTCGTAGATGAGCCAGGAGCCGGTGGTCCAGACGAACCTATCCGGACTGCCGGCCCGCTCCAACTCCTCCGCCACGGCTATCGCTTGCGGGATGTAGCGTTGGAAGTACGCATCGACCACCCACTGGGCGAGATCGGTGAACCCAAGGTCGAGGTGGGTCTTGAAGATCAGGTGCACGCGTTCGATCATTTGTACGACCGTTCTGTGGGTTATCGAGCAAAGGGTGCGGGTGCCGGGGCACCAACTCGACGGCGCGAGTATAATGCTCCGTGGCCTGCGCCCGCAAACGATGGCGGCGCAGCGGGAGGGGTCGTGAGAAAGCAAAGCACGGTGTTGGACGGCAGCCTGGGTCCAGAGCGGGAGAAGTGCTACGAATACCTGCCGTTCGACGTGCCGGAAGGCGCCAACAGGATCGAAATAGCACTGGACTATTCTGACCGAATCGGATCCGATCCTGCGCTCACCGGCGGCAATACGCTGGACGTTGGACTCTTTGACGAGCGCGGGATCGATTTTCTCACGGGGCGGCTTTCGCGGCTACAGCGGAAGCGAGCGGCTGGCCATCACCGTCGCCGAAACCGAAGCGACACCGGGTTACCTGGCCGGCCCGCTGAATCCTGGGCGGTGGCACCTGATGCTCGGGCTCTACAAGGTGGCTGCCGGCGCCTGCTGCTATCACGTCCAGATCGACGTCACGCTCGACGGCGCGGCGCGAGCGCCGGAATCGCTCGCTGCCACGCCGCGTGATCTTCCCGCGTCTCCACCGCCTGGCCGCAACGCACCCTGGCTGTGTGGCGATCTGCACTGCCACTCCCAGAACAGCGACGGCGACGCGAGCCCAGCGGAGATCGTCGAGATGGCCCGGCAGCGCGGGCTGGACTTCCTTGCGGTCACCGATCACAACACGGTTGCGGCATCGCGGGAGCTGGCCCTCCTGCGCGATCCCGGGTTAGTGCTGGTGGCCGGCGTCGAGGTGACGACCTATCTCGGGCACATGCACGTGCTCGGGACCACGGAGTGGATCGATTTCCGGGCTCTCACCGATGGAGAGATGGCTGAGGCGGCGGCGTATGCGAGGGCGCGTGGGGCTGTGTTGAGCTGCAACCACCCGAAGCCGCTCGGTCCAGACTGGCGCTTCTCCGATGCCGTAACGTTTCGACGCCGTCGAGGTGTGGAACGGACCATGGGCGGGTGGTAACGAGGTCGCGCTGGCGTTCTGGGTGGCGCAGCTTGCCAGGGGCCGGCGCTTGACGGCGCTCGCCGGGAGCGACTACCACCGGGAAGGACAATTGTCCGCCCCGCTGCCCCGGGCGCCCGGCATCCCGGCAACGTGGTTGTACATGCCCGGACCGGCGACCGCGACGCGCGGTGCTCGCGGCCATCCGAGAGGGGCATGCCGTCCTGTCCTGCGGAGTGGACGGGCCGTTCCTGGACCTGCACGCCGGACCTGCCGGCGAAGCGATGCCCGGGGACGAGCTTCCCGGCCCGGTGGACGGCCGGCTGGTAGTGAAGGTGGTATGTGTGCGGGGCCGAGGTCTGCGCCTGACTCTGCTGGATCAGGACGACGATCCTGGCGGAGAAGACGGTCGACTCGGAGCACGCGACGCTCGAGTTTGGGCTGCCGGTCGACCGGAGCCAATTCGTGCGGGCCGAGCTGCGCGATGAGGCGGGCGACATGCTGGCGATGACCAACCCTGTGTACCTGACGATCCCGACGTGAGGGGCACGCTCCGCGCGGGTCCGGACCTGTGGGTTGCCGGTGCCTCGCCCTGTCGCATGGCACGTACTGCCTACGGGACGACCCCGTTATCGTGGCGCTGGGCTTCGGGGCGCCGGCGATGCCTTCTTTCCCGTCCCCCATTGATACCGTAGCTGCAAAGCAGGCGGATTTTGACGATGCAGGACGCGTCGCGGCTCCCTTCCCGCCAGCTTTGCCGTCGCATCGCACACCCACTTCGCGGGACGCGGCGCGCATGCGGAACGTGGCGTGCCGCGGCGGGCAGCGCGCCGGATCCCGCGCGATGCGCGGAAACGGTGGCGGGGCAGCGCGCGTCTCGGGGGCGCCCGCGCGGGTCGCTGCAATGCGACGGCAAAGCTGCCCACCGCAGGTGAGCGAGCCTCATTCAAACCTGCTGGGGGTTAACGCCGGCTGCTTTGCAGCTACGGTATCAATTGGGGGAAGGGAAGCGAAAGATCGCCGGCTGTGTGGTGCGCATCGCCACGCTAGCCGGGGCATCCCGCGGGTGGTGCGAGCGATGCGACAGGGCGAAGCACCGGCAACCCACATGTATGGCCCCGCGCTGCCACCCGGTGCTTAGCCCCTACAATTCGTCGAGCCCCTGCGATTGTCGCCCCCACAATCGTGGAGCCCCTACGATGCGTGGAGCGCCTACGATGCGTCGATGCGGGCGCGAAGGCGGCCGCACTGCGGCGCCGCGGCCGTTTGAGCCGATGCCGGTGGGCATCGCCGCCAACCGTGCAAAGGGATTGTGGCTGCCCGATCCGAAGGGTCCCCAGGCGGTATCATCGCCGTCTGTCAGCGCGCATCTGCCCGGCCGGCGCGACTGACGGCGAATAGTGCCACATTGGAGGGGAGATGTTCTCCTACAAGAAACTTGCCCTGCTCACTCTGCTGCTGGGCGCGGGCTTGCTGATAGGCGGCTGCACGGCGGCGACACCGGTCGCCACGGCAACGCCAGCCCGGGCTACAGCAACAGCTGCTCCTCGCACCGCTGCGCCCGCCGCGGTTACCGTGACAGCGGCGGCTGCGACGGCTGCTGCCCCGACGCGGACGGTTCCGGCCGCTACGGCCGCGGCAACACCGGCTTCCGCCGCAACCGCCACGCTCGCTCCAGCTGCCACGGCCACCCGCGCCCCCGCCGCGGCGACTACAGGCGCGCCGGCTGCAACCGTGACGCGCGCTCCGGCCGTTACCGCACCCGCGGCAGCGCCGACGGTGTCGGCCGCGGGCATAGAGCCGGCGACGACCGCTGCGGCTCCAGAAGCGCGTGCACCCGTCTGCACTCCCGGGACGCTCACCGTCGCGCAGACGGAAGGTCCGTACTATAAGGCTAACCCGCCTGAGAGATCATCGCTGCTGGAGGCCGGCACGACGGGAACGAAGCTGATCCTCACCGGATACGTTCTCGACCAGAACTGCAAGCCCTTGCCGGGAGCGCGCGTGGACTTCTGGCAGGCGGATGGCAGTGGCAACTACGACAACAGCGGTTACCGCTTCCGTGGATTCGTTCGCACGGACGCGCAGGGACGATACTCGATGGAGACGATACCCCCCGGGCTTTACACCGGGCGAGCGCGCCACATCCACGTCAAGGTGACGCCCGCAGGGGGCGCGACCCTGACCACGCAGCTGTACCTTCCCGGGGACGCCTCAAACGCGAACGACGGGATCTTCGACCCGAAGATGGTGCTGGAGCTTCGCCAGACGGCGTCGGGCCAGGTGGGGTACTTCGACTTTGTCGTGAGGGCAGGATAGGCCAGATGGGAGGGGGCGCTTGAGTTCGTTGGCCGTCAGGCGTCCCCTCGCCCCAGCAGCGGCGCAAGCAGTTCCGGATGCGCCCGGAAGTAGCTTTCCATATCGATCGCCGGCCGTCCGGTGAAACGCTCGACCGTGTCGCTGACGTCTCGCAGCTCGCCGGCTGCGATCGCCTCGTACGATCCGAGCCAGGTGTCGACCTCCCACTCGGGCGCGCCCAAAGCACGGCGCCATACGCGCCCGTCCTCTACCGGCTCGTCGATGTAGCGCAGCTCTCGCCCGGCCAGCGCTGACAACCGCGACGCCACCTCGCTCAGGGTCAGGGCGTCGGGCCCGGTCACGTCGTATGCGCCGCTGTGCTTTCCGGGATTCAGCAAGATAGCGGCGACGACGCGCGCCACGTCCTCACGCGCCACGAAGGCCGCTGAGCCGTTTCCTGCCGGTCCCCGCACCACGCCTTCGCTGTTGAACATCTCGGGCACAAGGTCCATATACAGGTTGTCGCGGAGCGCCGTGTAGGGCATTCCGCTGGCCTGCAGGTACCTCTCGGTCTCGTAGTGGTCGCGCGCCATGGGGAATTTCGAGTCAGGCGCCGCCCCCTGGAACGACAGATACACCAGGTGCTGGACCCCGGCGAGGACGGCGGCATCGATCACGTTCTTGTGCAGGAGCGCGCGCTCGCCGGGCGCCGCGTAGCCCGAAACGACGAAGGCCACGCCGATCCCAACAAAGGCCGCCTGCAACGATGCCGGATCTGCGTAATCGCCCTCGAAGACCTCGCTGTTGGGCAGCACCGGAGCGCGGTGCGGTGCACGCGTCATCAGCCGGAGCCTTGGCGCAGTGGATCCGGCAGCGAGCAGCGCTGCGACGCGGGCCGATACGTTGCCGCTCGCGCCGGTGATCAAGATAGTGGTCGTCATCTCACTCATGTTCGTACCGCCGTCTTGGTGCCATCTCATCGAGCCATAGGCGCGAGACCGGAGTCCCGGGGCTCGGATATAGTATAGCACCTGCCAATGCCCTCTGGGCCCCCGTCGGGTGTTCGCAAGGGTTGCCCGGCGCTGCGGGTTTGGAGTCTCGCGATCCCTGTGTTAGAACCTGGGTGAGCAAACCGTCGCGCCAATTTACCGATCTGGCCGTGAGGCTCCGGCCTGTCCCCGGAGTGGACGTTCCTATGACAGTCTACTCCGACCGTGCGCGGCCGCTTCGCTCCCACTCTGAAACCAGGAAGGAGAGCGACGTGAATTCATCACGCCAAGCTCGTCTTGGGCTCGTAGTGCTGTTAGCAGCTCTGCTCGTCCCCATCGGCTCAACCGGCCATACAGCGTACGCTACTGCAGGCCGGACCACCGGCGCCTCTGCCGCCCGTTGCAGGCACCGATCCCTTTTTCGGCATCGTCCAGTCCATCCACGACCCTCACCACGCAACCGCGGCAGGAGCTCGCTGGGAACGGCTCGTCGCCTGGTGGTCCAACTTCCAGCCAAAAGGACCGGGCGAGTGGAACCGCGACGGCTGGTTCCCTCGCAACCTGATGGAGGACCAGAAGGGGCGCGGCATCGAACAGGTGGGTGTGGTGCTGCACACCCCGGGCTGGGCTGCGCGCGACCCCGGCTACGGCCCGATTTCGCCCCCGGCCAACCTGGACCTGCCCTTCGACCACCCGGACAACTACTGGGGCCAGTTCCTGATGCGCCTGGCCGGCGAGTACGCCGGTCTGGTCGATACTTGGATCCTGTGGAACGAGCCCGACATCTACCGCGAAACCTACGCCAACTGGGCCGGCACGGTGGAGGAATTCGCCCGAATGCAGGCGGTCGGCTACCAGGCCATCAAGAAGGCCAACCCCAAAGCGAAGGTCATCCTGACCGGCACCACCTACTGGTGGGACACGGAGAACAAGCGACGGCAGTATCTCGATCGCCTGGTGGAGCAGTTGAAGCTCATCCCGGGCGCAGCCGAGAACAACTCCTTCTTCGACGCCGTCAGCGTGCACCAGTACACCAACCCGCTGAACAGCTACACGGTGCCGGTGCTCTACCGGCGCATCCTGAAACAACACGGGCTCTCGAAGCCGCTGTGGATCGTCGAATCCAATGTCGTGCCGTACGACGATCCGCTCGCACCCGCTGCACCGCGGCGGGCTGCGGGCATCGCTGGAGGAACAGGCCAACTACGTGATCCAGAGCGTGGCGCTGGCGCGCGCCGCGGGGGTCGAGCGCTACTCGATCTACAAGATGCGCGACGAGGAACCGGAGAACGACCAGTACTACGGGCTGGTGCGCAACGACGGCACGCCTCGGCCGGCCTACGTCGCCTACCAGGTGGCCGCTCGCGAGCTGGCAGGGGTCAGCGACGCCGCGCTACTTCTGGAGCTGTTCCGCGACGCCCGCGGCCGAGGACGAGATCACGGCGCTGCTGTCCTCGACGGCGAGCCGGCCGCAGTTCGTCTGGCCCGGCGCGCTGAACGGCGTGCGGATGCGCCGGGGCGACGATCGGGTCACGGTGCTCTGGAATGCGTCTGCCGCCCCGCTGCAGGTCGCCGCGCCGTCCGCAGCGCCGGCTGCGTCGGCGATCGACAAGTACGGGCAGGCGACGCCGCTGACGCGCGGTCCGGATGGCTTGCTTTCGGCTGACGCTGGCGGCGGCCACGAACAACACCGACGCCGCGCGATGATTCGCTGATCCTGGTCGGCGGCGACCCGCTGATCCTCGTCGAGCCAGGCTGCAGCGGCGGCACGCGATCCGTTCCCGCGGCCGATGGATGCCTGCTGGGGCGTGCCCGGAGCGTTTGTGCCACCGACCCGTCGCCCGCCGAAGCCTGGGTGGCCCCGACCGGTTATGCCGTCAGCGGGCCGTGGCTCGACTTCTTCCGCAGCCACGGCGACGTGGACTACATCGGCTATCCCCGCTCGCCGGTCGTTGCCGATCCGCTCGACCCGACGCAATGCGTGCAGTTCTTCCAGCGGCTGGTGCTGGAGTGGCATCCGGACAACGCGCCGGAATACCGGATCCAGCGCCGGCTGCTGGCGACAGAGCTGAGCAAGGAAGACGCGGCTCCGCCCGCTCCGCCGGCCGGCGACCGAACAGCGGCGACTACTGGTACTTCCCGAAGGGCGAGCGCGGGCTGGGGCACGCCATCTCCAACTACGCGCCAGACGGCTCGCTGGACTCGGCTTCAAGAGCTACTTCGACGGCCACGGCAAGGAGGACGCGTTCGGCTACCCGATGGAGCCGCCGGTCCACCGGCGACGGGCGCCGGACGGCGCCGAACGCTGGACGCAGCGCTTCCAGGCTGCCATCTTCGAGTACCACGGGAGTTCGACCAAGCCTGGGCTCAAGCCGGGCACGCAGTCTGCCGTGGCGCACGTGGACGGTGCAGCTTCGCTTGCTGGGCGACGAGTATCTCAAGTCGCACCGTCTGCCGTTCGTGTCGGGGGACCCGACCGCGCACGTTCCGTCACCGCCTGCGCCGGCACCGTAGCAGCGGTTTCACCCCAGGCTCCGGCCCCAGAGCGCGTGGCCGGAGCCTGGGCGTGTGACCGGGGAGCGGCACGCCTGATCCGTGAAGTCTGATCCGGCTGCTGCGTCTCAGCCGCCTCCGGCCGCTCGAACTGCGGCAGGGTGAGGGGCCGAAGGCCGGCTTCGATCTCCGCTCGCTGCGGCTCCAGCCACGGCGGCAGAATGAGCTGCTCGCCCAGTTGCGCCGGGTTCTCGTCCAAGGAGAAGCCGGGGCCGTCGGTAGCGATCTCGAAGAGGGTGCCGCCCGGCTCGCGGAAGTAGACCGATTTGAACCAGAAGCGATCGATCTGCTCGGTGGGGCGAAGGCCGATCCCCATGATCGCATCGCGCAACGCCATCTCTTCGGCCGAGTCGGTGGCGCGCCACGCCACGTGGTGCACCCCTCCGGTACCCCAACGTCCCGGCTGTTGGTCAGGCATCGCCTTGAGGTCGATTAGTCGGCCCGGGCCACCCTCGCCAATCCCGTATCGATGCCACCCGTCCTGTTCGCCCAGCATCCCAAACCCCATTACCTGCGTCAGGAGCGCCCCGGTGGCGCGCAGATCGCGCTCCCACAACGAGACTGAGTACATCCCTCGGAGCTGATAATCGACCGGTACCGGCCCGTTGAGCCAGGGAACGAACGGTCGCTCGCCGCACGTTTCCACCAGTGCGAGCGGCAGGCCGTGGGGATCGCGGAACGGCAGCACCTTCTCGCCCATCCGCTCCTCCTCAGCCTCGACTCGCACGCCCGCACCTCCCAGGCGCTGGCGCCAGTAGGCGAGCGCACCCGTGGGAACGGCAAACGACACCTCTACAGCGAAACCCGTACCGAGCCTGGCCGGCCCCATGTCCGGCCACGGGAAGAACGTGAGGTCGGTGCCGGGGGTGCCGGCGTCGTCGGCAAAGAACAGATGATACGTGTCGATGACGTCCTGGTTTACCGATTTCTTGACCAGCCGGAGCCCCATTACCCCGACGTAGAAGTTGAGGTTTTCCTGCGGATCGCCCGCAATGGCCGTAACGTGATGTATGCCGTGAACTGAAGTACTCATAGTCGTCTTCCCCTGTTATCCAGTTCGTTGCCACGCATGCCAGCAGATTCTGGCCGCGTGCCTGCGTATGATGTGATGGCCTGATGTGCGTTTCGTTACACGGTGGCTCCCGTGGCGGCGCTTTGTCATCGGAAGTGCCGGCTAACGCTCGACGCGCGACCCACACCGGCAATGCACCCAGGGCGCAACTCCCTTGACACAGACGCACGAACCTGTGGTAGCATCTTGAGTGAGGAGGAATCGCCCGTGCACGAGGCCCCCCTGCTGGTCAACATTACCGTCGCGCTGGTTGCAGCGTTTGCCGGCGGCGTCCTTGCGCGCCGGATCGGGCTGCCGACGATTGTTGGGTACCTGCTGGCCGGCATCCTGATCGGACCGTTTACGCCCGGGTTTTGTCGGCGACGTCAGCACCATCACTCAGCTGGCTGACTTGGGCGTGATCTTCCTCATGTTCGGCGTTGGCCTGCATTTCTCCGTCTCAGACCTCTGGCGAGTGCGCGGTGTGGCCATGCGTGGCGCCCCGATACAGATCGCGATCGCGACGCTCACCGGTTTCGCTCTCACGCGCCTTTGGGGTTGGACCCCGTCCGCCGGAGTGATGTTCGGTCTCTCGATCTCCGTTGCGAGCACCGTCGTGCTGCTGCGTACGCTGATGGATCACTCGCTGTTGGGCACGCGAGACGGAAAAGTTGCCATCGGCTGGCTGGTCGTTGAAGACCTGGCAACCATCCTCATCCTGGTGCTGCTTCCGGTGCTCGCAGGGGGAGAAGGGGGTACCGACTGGGGCCACCTGGGGATTACGCTCGTGAGCGTCCTCGTCTTTGTTGCGGTGATGTTGTTTGCCGGCGCCCGGCTGATACCCCTGGTTCTGAGCGCAATCGCCCGGACTCGATCCCGCGAGCTCTTCATTCTGGCCATCCTCGTGATCGCACTCGGGATCGCGATCGCCGCCGCCGAGCTGTTGGGCGTGTCGATTGCGCTGGGGGCCTTCGTGGCCGGCGTTGTAATCAGCGAGTCCCCCGTCAGCCACCAGGTAGGTGCGGACGTCTTGCCGTTTCGGGAAGCGTTTGCCGTACTGTTCTTCGTTTCTGTCGGGATGCTGGTCGATCCGATCTACCTCGTGAACAACGTTAGCTCAGTCCTCCTTGTGGCCGGGGTCATCCTCATCGCGAAACCGGTCTGGACGTTCCTGATCAGCCTGGTGTTGTCTCGGTCGCCCAGGACGGCGTTAGTCACGGCAGGCGGGCTCAGCCAGATGGGTGAGTTCTCTTTCGTGATGGGCCAGGCCGGAATGTCGCTCGGGCTGCTGACGCACGACCAGTACTCGCTGATTCTGGCCGGCGCAATCATCACGATCACCGTCAACCCACTGGTATTCCGTCTGGTAGACCCTGTGGAGGCGTGGCTCCACGCGGCGCCCGGGATTATGGGCACGCATGCACGGGGACCGTAAGCGGCCGGACCTGCCGGCGGAGGCGCTGCAGGATCACATGGTGATCGTGGGGTACGGCCGCGTTGGGAGCCATCTGGTAAACGTTGCTCGCGAGCTGGATATCCCGCACCTGGTGATCGAGTCAGATGTCGACAAGGCCGAAAGCCTCATCCGGCACGGAACGGCAACACTGTGGGGAGACGCCGCGAACTCGGAGATACTGCGATTCGCGGGCCTGGAACGCGCCCGGGCATTCATCACGACCCTGCCGGAAGAAGCCGGAGCTGAAATGGTCGTCGCTGCCGCACGCCAGCTCAACCCGGACCTCCCCATCGTCGCCCGGGCGGCTACGGAGCTTGGCGTCGGGCGGCTCGCCGAACTGGGCGCCCAGGATGTCATCCACCCGGAACTCGAAGGTGGGCTCGAGATCGTCACCCGCGCGATGCTGCGGCTGGGGTTTCCGCTGCGCGAGGTTCTCCGCTACACCGACGCCGTGCGCCACGATCGTTACGAGATCGAGGTCAACTCCGACCAGGAGCACCAGATGCTGCACGACCTGCTCGACTCAGTCGACAGCATGGATATCACCTGGCTCCGGTTGCCGGATGACAGCCACCTGATCGGCAAGACGCTTGTCGAGGCGGACCTGCGCAATCGCAGCGGCGCCTCTGTGGTGGCGATGACTCGCGATGGGCAGTTGATCGCAAATCCTAAGTCGTACACCGTGTTTGAGCGTGGGGACCGGCTCGGTCTCATCGGGGATGCAGGCCAGATGGAGGCTGTCACAGCGCTCCTGACGGGCGGCGAACATGAGGCGACGGAAGCCGGTTCGTCTGGCACGGGTTCCGACGAGGACACGTTTACGGAATTGGACGGATCCGCATAGGCAGCGAAAGGCCGGACGGGTTGGACGAAGAATCGCGCTCCTGGCGCATTCTGCTGGTAGACGACGAAGAGGTGATCCGCGCCAACCTGGCGGCGTT
Source organism: uncultured Chloroflexia bacterium (assembly GCA_963783655.1). Classification (GTDB taxonomy): domain Bacteria; phylum Chloroflexota; class Anaerolineae; order CG2-30-64-16; family CG2-30-64-16; genus CAWAOA01. The sequence goes on along the minus strand of CAWAOA010000007.1, from coordinate 10,807 downwards.
TCTCAGACGCAGCGGCCTGACCGTGGACGTAGCCGGCGACGGAGAGGCGGCCCTCGCGCGCATGGGGGTCTTCCGGCCGGATCTTGTCGTCCTGGACGTACTGATGCCGAGGCTGGACGGGCGCGAGATGCTGCGCCGGCTCCGTCAGGGCGGGGACTGGACGCCGGTCATCCTCTTGACTCAAGTCGGCAGCCCCGCAGAACGCGCGATGGCGCTCGAAGAGGGGGCAGACGACTACCTCAACAAGCCATTCGAGCCATTCGAGCTCTCTGCACGCGTCCGAGCCGTATTGCGCCGCGGGCGTCTCGGCGCCGCGTCGCTGGCGAGCGCGCACCGATTGCGCTCGGGCCAGCTGGACCTCGATCGCCAGTCACGCCGCGTGCTGCTGGCCGGGCACGAGTTGTCGCTGACGGGCCGCGCCATAACCTTGCTCGAGTACCTCATGCTCCACCCCGATGAAGTGATCGGCCGGGACCGGTTGTTGGACGCCGTGTGGGGTTGGGATTACGCAGCCGGAAATCGCGCCGTGGACACGCGCATCTCGGAGCTGCGGCGGGCTCTGGGAGATGACGCCGAAACGCCGCGGTACATCCAGACAGTGGTGGGCCAGGGCTATCGCTTCGCGGCGCCGGTGGAGGCGATCCGATGATGCGCCGCTTATGGCCGCTTGCCCTGCTGGCGCCCGGAGCCGTACTGCTGATACTGCAGCAATTCCAGGTAATTCCCGCGAGCCAGATCTACCTGCGCGCCGGCCTTGGGCCGCTGCTGCTGGTCACCGGTGGCCTGCTGGCGCTCGCGCTCGTGATCTTTCTGGAGCTGCGCGCTCGCGCCGCGAGGGATTGGCGACGCATCCTCGCGGCGCAGCAAACGCACGCGGCAGAGGTGCACGGTCGCTTCCTTCGGCGGCTCGATCACGAGATGAAGAACCCCATCACCGCCATCCGGGCGGGACTCGGAAACCTGCCCGTCGAGCAGGAAGACGAGCCTGTGGTTGCGGGTGTTCGAGCCCATGTGGACCGGCTGGCGAGGCTCTCGGGTGACCTGCGCAAGCTGGCCGAGTTGGAGACCCAGCCGATCGAACAGGAGGCGGTACACCTCGACGAGCTGCTGGACGATCTGGTCGAAATCGCCCGGCAGCGCGACGACGGCGCCGCCCGCAACCTGAAGCTGGTGCTGCCATCCGCACCGTGGCCGCTGCCGCCGGTCACAGGCGACGGCGACCTGCTTTACCTCGTGCTGCACAACCTGGTTGACAACGCAATCAAGTTCTCCCGCCCGGGCGACACGGTGGAGATCCGCGCTTCCGAAGACGGCGCTTCTGTGGCGCTCGAGGTTGCCGACACAGGACCGGGGATACCCGAGGAGGAGCTTCGGCACGTGGGGGAGGAGCTCTACCGGGGTACGCTGGCACGTGAAGCGAATGTGCCGGGTAGTGGTCTTGGCCTGTCTCTGTGTAACGCGATCATCGCACGGCACGGTGGAATGCTGGCAGTACGCAGCCGCCTGGGAAGCGGCACCGTCGTTTCGGTGCGCCTGCCTCTTCCGCGGGTGGCCCGCCCGGCCGCCCCGTCCCAAGATCTCGCGTGAAGTGTGTCACGAGACCGTAACACGGATGCGATACGGGCGTGACACGGGGCTGCTAGGATGCGATAATCACGAGTACCCGAGGAGCCCACATGAGACTTGAGAGTACGTCCCAGGCATTCCTGGTAGTGCTGGCATTTTGCTTTCTGCTCGCGGCTGCAGGCGGATGCGGCTCGTTCGAGATTGGAATTCAGGCGCCGGGAACGCCCGCTGACGGGAACGCGGCCGCCACCGTGAGCGCGCTCATCACCGAGAACGCCCGCCTGTCAATGCGAATCGCCACGCTGGAGGCAACGCGGCAGGCAGCAGCGACCGCCGCACCTGCCGTATCCGCCACCGTCGCGGTCGCGTCCGCTACGCCCGCTGTCGCTGCCAGCCCGACTGCGGCCGCCACGGCCACTCCCCCACCGGCGACCGCCATTGCGTCGCTTTCTGCGCCGGCGGTTACGTCCACGCCGGCGGTCACCGCCACAACTGCACCGCCCGTGGCGACCGCGAAGGCCACCGCGTCGCCGGCGGCGACTCCGCTGCCTTGCCGCACGGCGAGCAGCGACCAGGAGCGCACTCTGGCCGTGGCGTTTCCCGGGCTGGGCTGCCCGACCGCGAGCGAGCAGCCGCTCTATATGGGGCGGCAGGCGTTCGAGCACGGCCAGATGATCTGGCGAAGCGACTTTCTGGAGATCTTCGTGCTGTACGCGGACGGCTCCTGGCAGAGTCTGCCCGACGAGTGGAGGGACGGGCAGCCGGAGTCAGATCCAACCCTGGTGGCGCCGCCGGGCCTGCAGCAACCGGCGCGGGGCTTCGGCAAGGCATGGAGGGAGCAACTGGGTGGCGCCGCCGCACGGACCGGTTGGGCCACCGAAAAGGAGCGCGGACTTGACGGCTTCCTGGGAGAATGGGAGAGAGGGATTGTTGTCCGGTTCGGGACGGAGAGCCTGGCGCTGCTCGACAACGGGACGTGGCAGCGCCGTTGGTGACAGGAGAGAGAGATGAAGCACCGGGTACCTGTGTATGTTGCCCTCGTTGCGATCCTGCTGCTGTCTGCGGCGCTGCCCGCAGCCGGCGCAGGCCAATCCACGGCAGTCTCCACTGCGTGGAACGCCACGATAGCGGTGGTGTGGCCGCACGATGGCGCGGGTCACGGAACGGGCGTGGCGGGGTCGCGGGCGGTGAACATCAGCGTGTGGCCGCGCGACCAGGTCAGTTGCAGCGACGCCCCGCCCGCGACGCCACTCTGGGCCGCCCGCAACAATGAGCCGGCGGACGCGATCAGGTCGGACGGCCAATTCACGTCACGGTTCTCCAACGGGGTGAGTTTCCCGAGCCTCGAGTACAACGACGTGGGCGCCAACATCGTCGACTCGCCGGGCAGCCAGTACCGGTTCTTCCTGACGCCGGGGAGCTCGAACGTTTGGGTGCACGCGGCCGATGCTCGCACTTACCTGCCTCAGCCGTTCGAGCCGTGGGGCTACAGCAACGGATGGCCCGGTGAGGTGGACGCCCGGATTCAGATCGTCTTCCCCCATTCCGGGAGCACGCGTGTCAACGTCGCGGTCGATCTGTTCGAGCACGGCACACACAACTCGGTTCCGGCGGACTACACGCCACCCGGCGGCCTGCTGTTGTGGACCGCCGAAGGTAACGGCCGTCCATCATCGACGGGCCTTCCGGTCAAAGAATTTTACAGCGTGAACGGGCAGGGCTACCCGCGATGGGTGTTCAATAACGTGCCGGTGCAGCCGGGGCTCCAGTACAACTTCATCGCAACGGTGGCAGGCGCGAATACCCATCCCACCGTTTGGACACACGCCCGAGACCCGCGCACCTTCTTGCCGAACCCGCAGCCTCCTGCCGGGTGCACCACGGGACCGGTTGCGGGGTGCGTGGGAACTCTCAACGAGCGCGAGCAGCGCATCGCCGCCGCCGTCCCGACCATGGGATGTCCGGCGGGACCGGAGCGGACCCTTTCGATGGCGCGCCAATCGTTCCAGTTCGGCCAGATGATCTGGCGGAGCGACGGTCCCACCATTTACGTGCTTTACAACGACGGGGGGTGGCAGAGCTTCGTGGATGCGTGGCGTGACGGGATGCCGAGTTCCGATCCCGCCCTTCTGCCGCCGCCTGGACTGCTGCAGCCGCTGCGCGGCTTCGGCAAAGTGTGGCGGGAGCAGCTTGGCGGCCCAGCAGCGCGCCTGGGTTGGGCTACGAACGACGAAGCCGGCATGGACGGCGGATTCGAAGTCTGGCAGGGCGGCTTCTCGTTCCGTTTCGGAGGCGAGATCCTGGTCCTGGTCCACGGTGGGAGCTGGCGCACGCTCTAGCAGCCTGGCGGCACTACGGACCGAGCTTGCAGGCACCCTGGTCACGCGGCCAGGGTGCTTGCGCGTTCACGTTCGTATCGACGGGGAAATAAGCCTTCCGGAAATCCAGTAGCCCCTTTATACGCTACATTCGGCGGGGAGTGGAAGCTGCCTGCCCCTGTGGGAGCTAGTGCCTGTTAGGGATGCACGTCTCACACGGGACCGCGGTCTGGCACAGGCCGCAGCTCACATATTCGCCCATGTATCCGGGGCGAGCCCGCCACTCGGCGAGCGTGACCAGCATGTGGTGCTCGCATCGCTCCTTGTCGTGCCCGTTGGCGCTGATCGCACCGGCCGGACAACGCTCGATGCAGACACCGCAGGAGCCATCCCGGGTGTACGAGCAATATTCCCGGTAATCCGAGTAAGGGCGCCGGCTGGCAGTCCACCTCGCGCCCGCAACGACGCTGCCCACGCGATGCGCCATGCCGCGTACAGTGATGAGCGCATCCGTAAGACTAAACGTCCCTAGCCCTGCCGCAAACGCCACATGCCGTTCCGACCAGGTCGACGCGAAGCCGCGGTGGCTGAGAAGCCGGCGGAAGCCGGGCGTGAGAATCGGAGCCACTGCCGGCACCCCTCGGTCCGCCAGCCAACTCACGACGAAGCGGCGCAATAAGTCGTTGAAATCCTCGCCTTGAAATCGGGAATGGTTCCAGGAGAGCGCCGGGCCATCCGTTTGTAGCCGGTTGGCCAGTCGAGCCCGGGAACCCACCGGCAGCACCCACGACACGATCGCAACATGCGGGAATGACTGCGCCCCTCCGGACGCATACGCGGCGAGCGCCTGTCGCGGCAAGAGGTGCTCGGGCGCCACCAGAGAGCCGTACCTCTCGAACAACGGATCATCGCCGTCGGCAAAGCCGACAAGAGGCTCGTCAAAGATGGGGGACCCGTCGATGTCGTGGAGCCGATTTACCGGCGAAGTCATGACAAATGTACAGATCGCCCTGGAGAGTTCTGCCTGAAGCTCGTTCATTCGTGGTCTCCTGCGGCCGATGATAAGAGGCGCCGAGAGTATACTCCAGGCCTGTGGTTCCCACTAATGGGAATTTGGTCATTGCCCCCGTCGCCGGTTTTGCTTACAATGCCGCCTGGAGCAAGACATGACAAGCGCACTCACAGGACTCACCGATAGCGAGGTGCTCGAGAGGCGGCAGCGCGGGCTGGGAAATGACGTCAAGCTGCAGACGAGCCGCTCTTATCGCCATATCGTTGCCGGCAACTTGCTCAACCCGATCAACGTGATTCTGCTGGCGATCGGGGCATTCATGACCGCCATCGGCCGCCCCGGGGACGCGGCGGCCGGCGCCGGGCTGGTGCTCTTCAACGTCGTGATTGGCGTGATCCAGGAGGTTCGAGCCAAGCGCCAGCTGGACCACATTGCCCTGTTGGCGCGTCCGATGGTGATGGTACTGCGCGGCGGGACGGAGCAAGAGGTCGACCGCACCGAGCTGGTACAAGGCGACGTGATCGTGGCGAAGCCCGGTGACCAGATTGTCGTGGACGGCACGCTGCGCGAGGGCGGACTGGGGCTGGACGAATCGCTGCTCACCGGGGAGTCTGACCTGGTAATGAAGGTCCCCGGCGACCCGGTTCTGTCGGGCAGCCTGTGCATCAATGGCTCAGGGCTTTTCGAAGCGACGCGGGTTGGGATGGATAGCTACGCTAACCGCCTTACGGCGAGCGCCCGGCAATACCGTCGCGTGCGCACGCCCCTGCAGAGTGAGATCAGCCTCATCCTCCGCTTGCTAGTCGTGATGGTCGTGTTCATCGGCGGCACGCAGCTCGTGGCCGCCTTGCTGTCGCAGGTGCCGCTGATGCGACAGCTGCAGATGGCCTCGATCATCACCGGCCTGATTCCGAACGGCCTCTTGGTGACGATGGTGTTGGCATATGCGATGGGTGCCGTTCGCATCTCGCAGCGCGGCGCGCTGGTGCAGCAGGTCAACGGGGTCGAATCGCTGAGCAACGTGACCGTACTTTGCGCTGACAAGACGGGAACGCTCACGGCCAATCGCATTACGTACGGCGAATGCCGGCCGGTGCAGGGTGAGCCCGCCGATCTCGAGCGCACGCTCGCCACCTTCGCTCGCAGCACCACCGTCACGACCCGCACCAGCGAGGCCATCGCAGCGGCGCTCCAGGGTGAGTGCGAACCGACGGTAGGCGAGGTGGCCTTCTCATCGGCTCGCAAGTGGAGTTCGGCAACATTCAATCATGATGGGATGCGCGGCACCTACGTTCTCGGCGCCCTCGAGTCGATGGAATCGCACCTGGACGTGCCGCCGGAGCAGCGCAAGTACCTGGACGACTGGTCCGCCCAGGGGATGCGGGTACTGGCATTCGCACACAGCCCGCAGATGGAGCCGGTGCTCGATGGACAGGGCGAGCCCACCTTGTCCGACCTGACGCTGCTCGGGTTGCTCCAGTTCCGCGACGTGCTGCGACCTCAGGTGGCCGAGACTCTGGCTCAGTTTGCGGCGAACGGCATTCAGCTCAAGATCATCTCGGGCGACAGCCCGCAGACCGTTGCCGCATTGGCGAAGCAGGCCGGATTCACTGCGGAGATGCACTGCGTGTCGGGACAAGAGCTGGCAGCGATGACACACGAGGAGCTGCGAAGCGCTGCCGTGGAGAGGACGATCTTCGGGCGTATCACCCCTGCGCAGAAAGAGGACCTGGTAGGGTCGCTGCGAGAGCAAGGCTGCTACGTTGCGATGATCGGCGACGGAGTGAACGACGTCCTCTCCCTGAAGAAGGCGAATGTCGGGATCGCCATGGAAAGTGGGAGCGCGGCGACACGCTCAGTCGCCGACATGGTGTTGATTGGCGATTCCTTCGAAAGCCTGCCCGCCGCCTTCGCCGAGGGACAGCGGATCGTCAACGGCATGCGTGACATCCTGTGCCTCTTCCTGACGCGCGTTATGTATTCAGCCCTTCTCATCGTAGCGGTCGCACTGATGGATCTGGGATTTCCGTTCATCCCGAAGCACAACACCCTGATGTCTATGCTGACGGTCGGGATACCGGCCCTGGCGTTGGCCGCGTGGTCAAGGCCGGGACCGCTCCCCCGCAAGAGCATGCTGGCCGAGATCGCGCACTTCCTGATTCCGGCGGGTATCTCGATCTTCGTCTTCGGGCTGCTCGTCTACGCCGGCGCGTTCGCCCTGGGCGCCGCCGAAATGGTGCGGCTCGACATCACGCCGGAGACGATCGCAGCGCTGAGGCACTACGCCGGGATCACGTACGACATCTCCACGCGGGATGCCTTCGTGCTCGAAGCGTCGCAACTGCTGGCGCAGACGGCACTGACCGGCTTCCTTGTGTTCGCCGGACTGATTCTGGTGGTGTTCGTGCAGCCGCCACACCAGTGGTTTGTTGGGGGAGATGTCTGGTCTGGAGATCGACGCCCGACCATCCTGGCGGTCGTGCTGCTCCTGGTATTCCTTGGGATCGCGCTCAGCCCCGCGCTGAGCCAGGCGGCAGAGCTGTTCTGGCTCGGATGGCCGATCTATGCGGCGTTGGCCTTCGTGGCGATGGGATGGATGGTGGTGTTGCGCCATGCCTGGCGCGCCCGGTGGCTGGAGAGGTTCCTCGCGAGGTAGGTTTGCCTCAAGGCAGCAGCGCTGCTGAGGCTTTGCGGTTTCTGAGACAGGGCCGTGCGATCAGGTGGCGTCCATCTCCATCCGGTACTGGTGAATCGCCTCGATCTGCACCTTGTTTGCGGCGAGCAACTCCCGCACCCGCTCCACCTGAGCGTACTCGAACTGCATTGCAACGCCGCAGTTTGGGCTGATCTCCCGGGGACCGGGGACCAGTGCGGCAGCGATTCCCTCTTTACGCAGTGCCTTCTCCGCTCGCATTGCGTGGTGCGACGCGAAGAACGTCACCAACCCGTCCAGCACCGGCGTATCCTCAGACATGCGCTCCCTCACTCTGGTTCCGAGCTGTGTGGGCCATCTCGCCGATCGCGTCGAGGGCATGATCGACCTCTTCGGGGGTGTTGAAGTAGCCAAACCCAAAACGCACGGTGCCGTCCGGGAAAGTGCCGAGGGTGCGATGGGCGATCGGCGCGCAGTGCAAACCGATGCGAGACATGATGGCGTAGCGCCGGTCGAGCAACAACCCGGTCTTCGAGGTGGTCATCCCGTCGATCACGAATGAGACGACGCCTATCCGCTCGGTAGTCGCCGGCCGCGCATAAAGGCGAACGCCCGGGATCGAGCGGCGCCCTGTCACGAAGCGCGAGACGAGCGCTCGCTCGTGCCTGTGGATCGTCCTCGACGCCAGTATCGAGCAAGAAGCGGATGCCGGCGCCCAGCCCGGCCAACCCGACGAAGTTCAGGGTGCCTGCCTCATATTTGTCGGGCATGAAGTCTGGCTGATACTCGAGTTCCGACTTGCTCCCGGTTCCGCCGCGTGCCAGCGACTCCGGCTCGATGCCCTCGCGGACGTAGAGCGCGCCGGTGCCGGTGGGCCCCAACAGCGACTTGTGGCCCGTCACCGCCAGCAGATCGATGTTGAGCTCCTCGACATCGAGCGGGAAGGCGCCGGCGCGTCTGCGACGCGTCCACGAGGAAGGGAATGCCGGCTTCCCGGCAGATCGCGCCGATCTCGCCGACCGGCTGTACGGTGCCCGTGACGTTGGAAGCATGTACGCAGTGACGATCAGGCGCGTGTTCGGGCTGATCGCTGCCCGTACGTCGGCGGCACTCACGACACCCGTCTCGGCGAGCATCTACAACGGTCAGGTCGATGACTACCCCGCTGTTCCAGATAGCGCAGCGGCCGCATCACCGAGTTGTGCTCCATGCTGGTGCAGATCGCGTGGTCGCCTTCGCCCAATATGCCCATGATGGCGATGTTGAGCGCTTCGGTTGAGTTCTTCGTGAAAGCAAGCCGGCAGGGATCGGGGATACCGAGTAGTTCGGCCAGCTCGTCACGCGTGTCGTTGACCAGTGCGACTGGCGCCAATGGACATTCGTGCCCGGCGCGGCCGGGGCTGCCGCCCAACGTTCTCCAGGTATGCACGCCATGCGCCTCGAGCACGCCCGGTGGTTTGGGCCAACGCGTCGCGGCGTTGTCGAAGTAGACGGCGCCGAGCGCCGGATTGTCACTGATCATGCCGTCGCCTCGGATCAGCCGCCGATCCTGGACATCGCCTGGCCGGCTACGCTGCTATCGGACCACCAAAGGCCGGCTCTCCGGCTTCAGCCCGGACGGCCTGGCGAATCAGGCCGGCAAGCTCATCGCCACCGGCATCGGCGTCGAGGGCCGGCTTGATGAAAACGCCCTGCATCCGAGAAGAGACAGGTTCGCAGCCAGCCATCGGCGGTCAGACGAAGCCGGTTGCAGCTGCCGCAGAAGTGCTCGCTGATGGGAGTGATGAAGCCCATGGTGCCGCGGGCTCCGGGTAGCCGGAAATAGCGTGCCGGGCCCGTTTCCTGACGGACCCGGGTCCGGTGCCAGGAGTCCAAGCCGCATTTCAATGCGTTCGCGCATCTCGGCGGCCGGGAGGCATCGCTTGTCCGGCGCCGGCATGCCCGGGCCCCAATCGGCTGCCGTGAGACAGGGGCATCACTTCGATGAAACGCACGTGCCAGTTGCGGGCGAGGGTCAGGCGTGCAAAATCCGACAGCTCATCGTCGTTCACGCCCCGGACCACGACCACATTGATTTTGATCGGCGCCAGCCCCGCGTCTTCAGCAGCCGCGATCCCCCGCCACACCTGTTCGAGGTCACCGCAGGCGCGTGATCCGCCGGTAGCGTTCAGGCCTCAGGGTATCCAGGCTGACGTTGACCCGGGCCACGCCCACCCTCGCCAGCTCGCGCGCGTTTGCTTCGAGCAGCGAGCCGTTGGTCGTCAGCGCGACTTCGGTAACGCCGGGCAGCTCTGCCAGGTCCCGGGCCAGATCGACGATGCCGCGCCGCACCAGTGGTTCACCACCGGTCAGCCGGATGCGACCGATGCCTAGCGATGCGGCAGCGCGCACCATCGCCACGATCTGCTCGGATCTGAGGATTTCGGTACGCGCTTTGGGGGCGATACCATCGGCCGGCATGCAGTAGACGCATCGCAGGTTGCAGCGGTCAGTGACTGCGACCCGCAGATAATCAATTGTCCGGCCGTAGCTGTCTATTGGAATCATCTCGCTCCGCTGCTGCGGTGAGTCATCACGAGCGCATTGCCTGGAGGAACTCCTCCACATTGCGTAAGGTAAGCTGCTCGCCGCGGTAGATCTGTATGGTGTTGTCTTCGACGTTCATGCCAATAATACAGTTGCATATCCCGGCATGCAAAACCCGCGTCAGCAGTGCGGCCCGATTTGCCGCACACTCGTGGGCATCCACGATCACGATATCGGGGCGCAGACCCATGATACACGCAACTGCCTTCTCAAGGGAGGTTTCGCACCCCACGATCTCGATGCCTGCTTCTCGGACGAGCAGCGCCTCGATTCCACGAGCTAATAGGGGGTGGCTCGAGAAGATGAAGACTCGTTTCATGACGTGTTGGGCCTTTTCGCGTCGAAATGCCGGCTGTGCCTCTTACGCCTTTGCGCTGCGACCGGGACGGTCCCGGCCGGTCGTGGCCGGTTCTCCGGCGGAGCGCGCGTCCCGACCGCCTGCCGGAACTCGCGGATGCCGGTTGCGATCCCCCGGCTGACTTGCGGCAGCCGGCCCGGACCGAAGATCAACAGTGCCAGAAACAGGAGCAGGAGCAGTTCGGTCGCTCCGAAGTGGAACATACCCATGGTTGGGCGTCTCCTTTACGTTGTCAGGGTCAGTGCCCCGCAGCCTTCCAGGCCTTCAAGCCACCTTCCAGGGCATACACATCGCGGTAACCGAGAAGTCTGTAT
>CAWAOA010000006.1:0-43733 GCA_963783655.1 uncultured Chloroflexia bacterium | reverse complement strand
AGGCGCTGCGGCAGTGTGTCGCGGTCGCGCCCCGGGCGCCCTCGCGCGCATTGAAGGCGCGCATCATGTTGATGCGGCGCTCGCCCACCTGCTGCATACTTCTAAGCATTTTTTAACATCACATCCCAGCCGGTAACCGCCTTCGCCATCTGGGCACGTCTCATCCGGGCTGCCACGACGGGCCGTACACGAACTGGCACAGGTTCGGGGTGTCCATGAACGAGTAGTTGTACTGGTCAGCAAGGCGAGCCGGCCTTCTCGCGCGTTCATCTCCTTGCGGCTGCGGATCGGTCAGCCCGATCTGCGCCATCCGCTCGCAGGCTCGTCGGACCCGCTTCCGTCGTGTATCCGGGATCGTGCTCGCTCGACTGATGATCCGCGCCGAACGGATTGACCGCGTAGATCAACGCGAGGCTGCGCTTGACATGCGGCATGTGCGCGGGGACTCCAGTCCCTTGACCGTCATGAGGTATCCTCGAGCCGCGGCCGATGCGCTGGGCCGCCAGGCCGACCTTCTGCCAGCGGTCGCCCATCCTTCCGACGCGACCACTCCACGATCCTGATCATCGCGTCCGCGTCGCCGAACTCAGCTCGACCCCGCCGGTATCCTCCGGGGTGAGGATCCCACGCTCGAAGCACTCCATCGCAAACGCGATCGTCGCGCCGCCCGAATGGTGTCCATCCCCGCCTGGTGCAATCTGGTGCGCAGCGCTATCGCCTTCGAGGTCGCCCACTCCGCAGTAGGAGCCGAATGTGCCAAGCGTTTCGTACTCCGGCCCGCCGTATACGCGGATCGATCTTTTGCCGCCGTTTCGGTCTCGACGACCCGCTTGCAGCGCACGGAGCAGGCATAGCAGGTGTCGTTTTCCTTGAGGATCGTGTCCTTCATCGTCTCGCCCTGAAAGCCTTCGGCCGCTCGAACGTGCCGCTCGTGCCAGTTGCGCGTGGCCAGCCCGCCCGACCACGTCCTGGTAGTTGACGACACCCGCGGTGCCGAAGGTCCTGCAGGCCCTGCATGTCGGGCTTGAATCGCTTTCGCGCCCGTGCCCGGCCAGCTTGTCACCCCTTCGGCGTTCCGGCCTGAAGCCGCCCGCGCGCGGACGCCAATCGCACTTCAGGTTCCTGCCGCCGATCACCGCGCCCATGCCCGTGCGTCCGTCGCGCGGGGTCGCGACATATTGATAATACAGGCCAAGCCGGGAGAGCCGCTCGCCCGCCGGGCCAAATCTGCTGCGACCTCGATTTTGGGATCGCCAAGTTCGGCCTTATCGCAGCCTCGGCATCGCCTGTGATCTCACCCCACACATGCGCGCCGCGGCGCGCAGCTCGGCCCTGCGCCGTCGTGGACCCACAGATAGACGGGGACCCGGGGCTGCGCCCGCGAATCACTATCCCGTCGAATCCGGCGAACTTAAGCTCCCCGGCCAGAAGCCACCGGCCTGGCTATCCCCGATCAGGCCGGATAGCGGGCTCTTCGTGGTCGCGGTGAAGCCGGCTCTGTCCGCTGACGGGTGCGCCGGCGGCGGGCGACAGCATGAACGACAGCGTATTCTCCGGACCCAGAGGATCCCCGCCGCCTGGCGCGTGCTGGAGCAGGGAATACATCGCCCATCAGGCTGCCGCCCCAGTAGGCTCGGTAGAACTCCTCCGAGGGTTCTTCCGTCGCGTCGTACCCGGCTGTCAGGTCGACGTGCAGGATCTTTCCGGCATATCCGTAGAGCATCGTTCCTCCTGTTTCACTTCAAGGCCCTGGTTCCAGGTAGCGCCGCATGATCCCCGCCAACCCCGGCACGTCAAACCCTATCTCGCCGGTGAAGCGCGTCAGCGCTATCAGGCCGCCGTCAATGGTCCCGATTCCGGCGAGCATGGCGGCGTTCTCTTCCTTGAGCCCACCACCGTAGACAACCGGCACGTCGTGCCCGAACTGCTCGCGTACCACCTGCTTGATGCACGCCGAGACAAAGGCAATGTACTCGCCGCCGGGGGGCGTTTTGCCCGGGCCGATGGCCCACACCGGTTCGTAGGCGATCACGACTCGCCCGTCTGCCAGGGCGGCCTCGGACCCGGACAGATTGCCAGTCACCTGGGTTCGAAGCACTTCCCGGACACGCTGCTGCTGCTCGGCAGGCTCGCCTTCGCCTCGCTGTTCGGCGGTCTCGCCAACGCAGAGCAGTACCTTCAGTCGCGCGGCCAGAGCACACGCTGCCTCGGCCTGGACCTGCCGGTCAACTGCAGAGGCAGCTCGAACCTGGTCCGGCGAGGAGTCGTATGCCGATATCGTCTGCAGTTTTGCCCGGCGCTCCTCGGAATGGCCCACCATGGACCACTCCGCGCCCAGATGTCGCGCCGATGTGGCCGGGGTCAGGCTGGTGAACGCGCCGAAATTCTGGCCTGGGGCGATGTCGGCCCAGTGCACTCCCTGCACGCCGAGCGCCGGCGGCGACGCCCGCGGCCTCGCCCGTGCGCAACGCTCCCGCCGCGGCCGCCAGCAGTGATTCGGGCAGGATGTAGGTGAGCGCCACGTCGCTGCGCCCTGCCAACCCGAGCTCCACGTCGACTCCATCACCCCGGTGATCCACGCAATCGGATCCTCTACCGGGCACACACCGCCCAGTCGCCGCGGCACTTCGAACCGCTTCAGATTCACGAAGATCTGCTTCATCACACCATCCCGTCTCGTGCTGCCGTCCGGTCAGTCCGCCGGACCGCCGTGCATCGTCGGCACGTGGATCAGCTGGGGACCCTTGCTCGCCCGTGCCTGCGCGAGAGCGGCCGCCAGCGCCGCAGGATCTTCAACGCGAGTCCCTTGCCACCCGAGTGCCTGTGCCAGCAGATCGAAGCGGATGGGGCCCAGATTCACGGCCACCGTGTCGTCCGGACCATAGCGGACGTTCTGATTTGAAGCGGTGATGCCCCACTTCTGGTCGTCGGCCACCACAATCGTGAACGGCAGGCCCTGCCGGGCCGCGCTCTCGAGATCGGCAGTGTTGAAGCCAATCGAGCCGTCCCCCGAAAGCAGGATGATGTTGCGATCCGGATACGCCAGGCGCGCTGCCATTCCGGCCGCGACGCCGTAGCCGACGACGCCGCTGGCGCCGCAGGTCATCCAATGACCGGGGTAGCAGTCGGTGAGCATCATGTGCGCCCACTGTCCGATGTTGCCGCCGTCCACGATCAGCACCGAGCCATCGTAAACGTAGGGGCGCAGCGCATCTACAACGTGCCAGCCCGTCATCGCGCCCTGTTCCGGGTAGACCCCGCGCTGCCACCGGTGCCGGAAACTTTCCGTAATCGTCCTCGCCTCGGCCAACCACGCCTCGCGTTCCCGCGCCCGGCTGAGGCGGCACCATCGCGCACAACTGCTCGAGCACTGTCCCCGGGTCACCCTGGATGGCGATCTCGGGCGTGATCCCCTGATACAGTTCGGTTGGGTCCACGGAGATCCGGATCACCTGCACATCACTGCGCACGGCCGGCGCCTGGAAGTAACCGAGCCGGTAGTCCACGCGTGCTCCGGCCAGGATTACCAGGTCAGCTTCACGCAGGAGGTCCGGGCTTCCCGACGCCGAGCCGACGACCCCCATGTACTGCGGCATCGGCGATGTGACACTGCCCCGATCCCCGATGGGTGTCATCACCGGAATTCCGGTGCGCTCGACAAACTCGCCCAGGTGGTCTGCCCCGTGCGCATAGAACACGCCGCTGCCGGCGATCAGGAGCGGGCGCTTTGCCCGGCTTTTCCGCATCGGCAGCCGCCATCACCCCTTGGTAGAATGAGGCAGCCTGGTCCCGCACGCCGCCCGACAGCGGCCGCATGGGGCAAAAGCGGCTGGGCATCGGTAACTTCCGCTTCGAGCACGTCGTTCGGGATGGTCAGGTGAACAGAACCGGGACGTCCCCGCCGTTCCGCGTGACAGCGCCTCGTGGAGGTATGGGATAATTTTCGAGGGATGGTCGACGAAGCGTGCGTACTTGGTAGCCTGGGCGGCCAGTGCAACCTGGTCGAAGTCCTGCAAATTGCCGCGGTCGGTGTGCGTGTGCTCGCTGGCGCCGGAGAGCAGCAGCATCGGCGCCCCGTCGAACCAGGCGTTGACGACCCCGGACAGACGCGTTCGTGTGCCCCACCGAAGCGCTCACGGCACAAACCCCCACCTTGCCGGTGAAGCGACCGTACACTTCGGCCATATAGCCCGCCGTCTGCTCGTTGTGGCAGTCCACGACCCGCAGACCGGCATGTTTGGTCGCATGCAGAATTGGGTTGACGCCGTTCCCACAGAGAGTGGAGACGAAGGTGACCCCGGCTGCACGCAGCGCCTGGGCCACCAGTTCTGCTCCGATCATGTTGCCTCCTGTTGACACGCACGCCGGCCAACCGGTGCGCATGCGCTAATCGCCCAGCGGCGGAGAGTGCAAGCCGGTATTACTTCTTCAGCTTCACCGCGGCTTCCATCAGTTTGACGTTGCCCAGCTGGTCGAAATTCACCGCCTGCTTGATGCGATTGGTGTCGACCAGGTACTTCGCCTGGGCGTCTATGCTCGCCTTGAAGGTGCCGTCTCCGAACAGCTTGACCTGGTCGGCGGCACTGAAGTACGTCCACGGAGCCAGCAGCTTGCCCAGATCTTCCACTGACTGGTTGAAGTTGATCGTCTTCTTGAGCCAATCCGCCAGCTCGGTATGGGCCGCCGTCTTGGTGGAGGCGTCGTTGAAGTACCCGTGGATGCGGTTGTACAGCACGTCCACGTAACGGGCCACGGCCTCGGTGTTCTTGTCGGCGAATGCCTTCTGGAGTCATCCTCCATCTGCCGCCCTGCACCGACTTCCCTCCGGGAGCGGCGAGGTCCCCGCCGGTGAACAGCACCTTGGTGTCCGGAGACTTGGCCATGATCTGAGGCCAGAAAGCCGTACCGGGGGAGGCGAAATCCCCCTGGTTGGCGACGAAGGCCGTCACGGCGTCGGCCTTTTCCATGTGGATCAGGGTGATGTCTTTCTCCGTCAGGCCATATTTCTCCAGCATCAGGTCCAGGAAGTAATGGTTCACCGAGCCTTTGGTCGTGAGTCCCGTCTTGCCCTTCACGTCGGCGGGTGTGGTGACGCCTTGCGGGAGATGATGGTGAAGAGATTGGTGGATTCGCCGTGGGTGCCGACGAAGTAGATGGGCGGGACCGCGACGAGGCGGTGGTGAGGGCGGGGTGCTGCCGGTAATGCCGATGTCCAGTTTGCCAGCGGCCATTGCCTCGAACAGCGGCGCGCCGGTGTCAAAGTTGGTGACTCGATGTCGAGGCCGGCCTCCTTGAACCAACCCTTTACCAGTCCGACGCCGATCAGCCCCTGATGGGGAGCGATCGTCCAGCCGACGCGCATCTTCGTGGGGGTTGCCGCCGCCGCTTTGGTGACGGCGGGGACTGTGGTGGCTGCGGCGGCCGGTGCTGCGGTTGCCGCGGCCGGAGGCGCCGCCTTTGGCGCCGTCGTCGGTGGGGGTGTGCTCGGCTGCCGCAGCTGCGACGGTCCCAAGACCCCTACCCTCGCGCCTTTGAGGAATGTCGCCTGCTCAGGCGCTTCCTCCCGATCCCGATCCTCCGGAGTACCCTTTCTCTGTTCTCACTCCTCCCCTAAACGTGGGCCACGGTATGCGGCGCGCTCGCCGGCCCTCTGCTGATCAAGCCGCTTCGGCTGGCTGGTCGGCGCGGAACTCGTCCTCGAACTGTTCCCACAGGCGGCGTCGCATCTCGCTGAACTCGGGCGACACCTTGATGTCTACGCTGCGCGGCCGGGGCAGCGTGATCTCTACGATCTCACGGATCCGCCCGGGCCGCCGGCTCATCACCGCCACGCGGTCCGACAGGTAGATCGCCTCGTCGAGGTCGTGGGTCACGAACACCACCGTCTTCCGTTCCTGGCTCCACAATTGCAGCAGCTCTGCCTGCATGCGGGTCTTCGTGAACAGGTCCAGGGAGCCGAACGGCTCGTCCATCAGCAGCACCTTGGGGTTGTAGGCGTAGGTGCGGGCGATATCGACTCGCTTGCGCATGCCGCCCGACAGCTCCTTCGGGAAGGCGTGCTCGAATCCGGCCAGCCCCACCAGGTGGATGTACTTGTCGACGATCTCGGCGCGCTCTTTGCGCCCCACGCCGCGCAGCTTCAGTCCGTACTCCACGTTCTGCGCCACCGTCAGCCAGGGGAAGGTTGCATCGCGCTGGAAGACCATCCCCTTGTCCGGGTGTGGCCGACCGAGGTACGTTGTCGAGCAGCACGACGCCGTCGTCCGGCTCCAACAGCCCGGCGATCACGCGCAGAAGGGTCGTCTTGCCACAGCCGCTGGGGCCGAGCAGGCAGAGGAACTCACGGTCGCACACCCCCAGCGATACGTTCTGTAGGGCGACCGTGTCCTGGTTCGTAGTGGTCCTGAACACGTGGGTGATGTGCTGGCACTCGATCTTGAAGTTCGGGTCGATGTTCATGCGGCCTCCTACCGGCGTTCCATCCAACGGGTAAGCCGCCCGTTGATATAGCGAAGCACCCGGTCCATCGTGAAGGCCAGCACACCGATGCAGATGATGCCGACGATGATCGAGTCGGTGCGCACAAAGCGGCGCGCGTTCGTCATCATGTAGCCGAGCCGCGCTGTGCTGCGATAAGCTCTGACGCGACGAGAATCGTCCACGCCGTGGCCAACGCCACGCGCATCCCCGTCAAAATGTAAGGGATGGCAGCGGGAATGGCTACGTCGAAGAAGAGATTGCGATCTTTGGCGCCCATGGTGCGCGCCGCCTTGATATATACGAGCGGTACGTTCTTGACGCCGGTGATGACATTGATGATGCAGGTGAGAAAACAGCCGAGGGTGATGACGATGATCTTGGGCGTCTCGTCGATCCCGAACCAGAGAATGACCAGCGGGATGTAAGCCAGCGGCGGGACCGGGCGGATCATCTCGACGAGTGGATCGAAGACGGCGTCCACGACCCAGAACCAGCCCATCAAGGTACCCAGCAAGATCGCGAGGCCCACGCCGATCGCATAGCCTGTGAGCACGCGACCGAGGCTGGTGAGGATGTCCTGGGGCAGATTCTCGCCGGTCCAGAGATCGACCGCCGCCTGTGCCACCGCCTGCGGGGTCGGGAGCAGTACGGCATTGACGCGTCCCGAATTGCTGATGATGGTGTAGAGACCAAAGACGGTGAGCAGCGAGAGGGTGCTGATCACCGCGCGGCTGCGCAAGAGAAGTTGTTGTTCCTGCTGTTGGCTGCGCTTCCCAGCCGCGCGGACCGCATTGACTGCCATGATCGCTCCTTGCCGGCGGTATCCGGGCTGCCCGCGCTTCAGTGCGGGCCGATTCTACGCTAGCACCCCCCTCTGATTACCCGATAATCTGAGAGCAGATCAACGAAGGTGCGAGAAGACATGTGGTGATGCGACAGCGATTCTACAGGCGCAGGAGGGGGGTGTCAAATGGTGCGGAATGTGGGGCATGAATTGATACGGCGGCTGGGATGCGCTTGATATCGCGGCGGCTATGCAGGCGGCGTGGCCGCCCATTCATACCGCGGCTGCAAAGCAATTGATACCGTAGCTCAAAGCAGGCGGCTCTGGTCGCCATTGATACCGTAGCTGCAAAGCAGGCGGCGGCGTGGCTGGCAGGACGCGGTTGGGCTAGCTTCCGCCAGCTTTGCTGTCGCTTGACCGACAACGCGCCGGGAAGCCGCGCGATCGTGTTAACCGGGTCCCGCGGCGTGCCGCTGCGGACGGGGATCACCGATCCACCAACAATACCGTCCGGGACGGGGATGACCAAACCGCTGACAATACGGTAGGGGGCGGGTCGCCCGGCCCGTGTCCCAATGCCACACGATTGGCGGGGCGCGGCGCGGCGCGAAGCCGGGGACGGCGCGGCTGCCTTTGATGCGGGCTCTCTGCGAACGGGGCGTCCTTCGAGCGCCTCAGGATGGTTGCATTAGGTGTTGGCACCACCGCGAATGGTTCCGTCCGGGGTAGCGATGGAGCCCGGCACCCAAGTGCGGAGATCCGTAACCGCACCATTTGCAGTGGTGGCAACACCTAATGCAACCATCCTGAGGCTCTCGAAGGACGCCCCGTTGCCCACCCAATTCGCATCGAATCCGACGGCGCCGCACCCGGGCAACGCGCTCGCGCTGCTTCCCGGCGCGTTGCCGGTCATGCGACAGCAAAGCTGCCCGCGGAAGCCGGCCAAACCGCGTCCTGCCTGGGGTTAACGCCGGCTGCTTTGCAGCTACGGTATCAATTGTATTGCAGCCGTCTTAATGGTGGCCCGCATCGCCAGCTTTGCGACTACGTGTCAAGCCAGTCCGCGCCGCGGCATCGCCCGGTGGGTCATCGCGAATCTTCCGGCCCCTGATCCACGAACTGCCGGTAGAAGGAACGGATTGCTTCCTCGTCCAGCCTCGTGAGCGCCTGCTGGCGATTCCATGCGACGAGGGTGAAGGGTGCATCCATCTCTGTGTACTGCGTCGCGAGGAACTTGACGTTGCCCCACTTGCTGCGAGGCAGTCGCGCATCGATCGCTTTGATCTCGGCGACCGTGCTGTCGCACCCAGCCTCGCACTTGTACAGCAAAACGATACCGCCGTGTTCCAGGTTGTGGACCCAGTACCCGTCCGCTATCTGGGTCGAATACACGCCCCACGCTTCTGGCGAGGGGTAGTGTGGACCCGAGGCCGGCGGAATCGTCCGGTACGTTATCGGGGAGCCATCCTGAACGTGGGTGCGGCCCTCATCGGGGACATACACCAGGGTTTCCGCCGCCGCCGGACCCGCCGGATTGAAAACCACGGCGCCGAGACCCACCGCAAGGCCAACCAGGACCACCAGTCCCACGGCGATCAACGTGGTCCGTCGCCGTCTGACTTCGCGCTTCTGCGCCCCCGATTCCGCCGCCTTTTTCGTTGCGGCGGATCCTTGCTTGTTCTTACCTTGTCCCGCTGCTGCCCCTGCGGACCGCTTGGCGGATCCTGTCCGAGCCATCGTGTACCTCGAGGAGTGAATACGATACGACCGATGCCTGCATCACCCTTCCAATCGCCGCGCCGGCACCCATCAGCTCGAACAGGTCGATGCCCAGGGTCATCGCGCCGGCCAAAACGTCCCGGGCTCAGTGCGTCCCTTGTCGCTCGGATCACGACGGGAAAGCGTGCGAAACAGGCAACACATTCTGATCGTTAGAGGTGTCTTACGCATCTGTGGTTACAGGAGTGTTGAATCATTCAAGCCCATCGCGCGCCCAGGGGATGCCGGCGCCGTCAGTAGCTATCAGGCCGGCCGAGCCTTCATCAGCGCACACGGGCGCGTACGGCGCCGGGTATCTTCCCGGCGCCGTACATATCGCTCCTCACGGCTGGGCAACCGCTAACCTGCTACGGCGTCTTGGGCTTATGGCAATTCTGGCACATAGCGTTCGTGAAGATGGCGTGGTCCGGAGCTGCCGGTATCGGAGGCGCTACGGTGCTCCCCACCGCGTGGCATGTCAGGCACTGGTCCATACCCGCCAACGGGTGCGGGATGGGCGGGAACTGCCCGGCAGTCGCCCCTGTCGCCGTGGCGGCAGGGCGGGCGGTTGTTGCCGGCGAGGTCACCGTAACGGCCGGTCGCACAGTTGCTGCCGGCGCGGTCGCCGTAACGGCCGGCGCCGTCGTGGCGGTCGGACGAGGCGCCGCCGTGGTGGCGGCCGGCGGCATGGTGGCGGCCGGGGCCATCGTGGCAGTCGGGCGCGGGGCCGCTGTCGTAGCGACCGGCGCGGCGGTAGCGGGCATTGGGGTCGGTGCTGCGGTGCTGGCCGCAGGAGTGGCCGGTGAAGCACATCCGACCAGCAATGTGGCGAGCGCGAGGCCCGTCATGACTGTCCGACGTAGCTGAATCATCGACATCCTCCAGAGGGTAGGCGACCGGAAGGTCGTCGTCTCTCGCCCGCGTGGGCAACGACTACCGAGGGTACGCCGGGCTCGGATGTGGATTCTATATGCTGATGACCAAGATTACAATAGCAGAAATAGGCGAAATGCATCGATGTAGCGGCCTATTGGATGGGGTTTCGGCTTGCTCTGGCCCTCAAGAACCTCGCCGGACGTCTCGACCAGAGCACGAATGCGTCCGTTCTCGGCGACGGTACGGGAGGTTGCCGCAGCACGATAGAGCGGAGCCGGCGCACGCCGGCCGAGCCGGGAGAGTGGCGGAAAAAGGTAGGGGGTGAGAATTACGAATTTTCGCAGACATAGGTTATACTATTGTTTATCTTCAACAGGAGACTTGGGCTGAGAGTGCGGCTTGGCTCAGAATGACAGTCAGGAAGGACTCTCAGTGACATTTTCTTCATTTAACCTAGGACCGCGCCTTGCGGCGGGGATCCTGGCGGCGGGCTACGAAGAGCCCACGCCCATTCAAGAGCGGGCAATCCCTCTCATCATGGCAGGACGCGACGTCATGGGCCTGGCCCAAACGGGCACCGGCAAGACGGCTGCGTTCGCATTACCCATTCTGGAGCGCCTCGAAAAAGGACCACGCGGGCGAGTGCGCGCGCTCATCGTCGCGCCGACGCGTGAGCTGGCCGAGCAGATCCACCAGTCGTTCACCGACCTCGGGAAGCAGACAGGGCTCCGCAGCACGACAATCTACGGCGGCGTCAACGCCGACCGCCAGGTACGCGCGCTGCGCTCCGGCGCAGAGATCGTCGTGGCCTGCCCGGGCCGCCTGCTCGATCACATTCGCAGCGGCGTCGCGGACCTGGCGCACGTAGAGGTTCTTGTGCTCGACGAGGCAGACCGTATGTTTGACATGGGGTTCCTGCCCGACGTGCGCCGGATCGTCCGCGCGATCCCGCGCGACCGCCAGACGCTGCTGTTCTCGGCCACCATGCCCGAAGATATCCGCTCGCTTGCGGGCGAGGTGCTCCGGACTCCGGAGACCGTGCAGATTGGGCATTCGGCGCCGGTTGAGACCGTGTCGCATGCGCTCTACCCGGTTCCCCCGCACCTCAAGACCGCGATGTTGACGGCGCTGCTGGGGCAGACGGGAACCGGTCCCGTGCTCGTCTTCACGCGCACCAAGCACCGGGCCAAGAAGGTCGCTCAACAGCTTCAGCGCAGCGGCTTCTCGGCGACCTCGCTGCAGGGCAATCTGTCACAGAATGCGCGGCAGGCGGCGCTCGACGGCTTCCGTCGCGGGACGTTCCGCATCATGGTGGCCACCGACATCGCCGCGCGCGGCATCGACGTCACGGGCATCACGCACGTCATCAACTACGACATGCCCGATACAACCGACGCCTACACGCACCGCATTGGGCGTACCGGACGGGCCGAGCGGACGGGCGAGGCGTACACCCTCATTTCGGATGAGGACCGGGACGCAGTGCGGGCCGTGGAGCGAGTGCTGGGCGGACCCGTTGAGCGGCGTACCTTGCCGGAATTCGACTACCGGGCGCCGGCCCCCGAGCGTGACATCGCCGCGGAATACATGTTCCGGGCAAATGCTCCTCGCCGCCGGGAACGGTCTGGTTCCGATTCGTTCGACCCCAGGAGAGGATCAGACTGGGGCACAGGATCTGGCTCCCGGGCGCCCGCGGGGGCGCAGGGGCGCGATTCCCGGCGGTCGAACACGCCCGTTTCCCAGGGTCATGGGAGTAATGTAGGGCGGCCGCGCACGGCCGGACCGCGCCAGGGCAGTGGTGGAACCCACAGCCGCTGATCCTCTCGCTCTGATACCCCAGCCGCCCGCACGACGGTTGGCGCTGCGCGTAACGCCCGGCGCCGAGCGAGCCGTGCGCGGCGGGCACCCGTGGCTCTTCGCCGAGGCGATATCGCAGCAGAGCGGCGAAGGAGCCCCGGGCCAACTGGCGGTTGTATTTGACAGGCAGCGGCGATTCCTTGCCGTCGGGCTCTACGATCCGGCCTCCCCGCTTCGGGTCCGCATTCTGCATCACGGCTCCCCCACCACCATCGACGGCTCATGGCTGCGCGAGCGTCTGCGCCTCGCAGCCGTTCGGCGCGCGCCGTTGCCGGAGACCGGGACCACCGGATACCGGCTTGTGCATGGAGAGAATGACGGGCTGCCGGGGCTCGTGATCGACCGCTACGGACCGAGCGCGGCGATCAAGCTGTACTCGGCAGCCTGGGTGCCGTACCTGCACGACCTGCGCGCCGCCCTCGGCGAAGAGGACCTGGGGGACGGCGGAGGCGGGTTCGAGCGGATCGTCCTGCGACTCAGCCGGGATCTGCTGCGCCGGCCCGAATACCTGCACGGGCTGCAGGACGGCGCCGTGCTGGCAGGAGAAGCCGCAGGCGCTGTGATCTTTCGCGAGAACGGGCTGTTCTTCGAGGCCGACGTCGCCCGCGGGCAGAAGACCGGCTTCTTTCTGGACCAGCGGGAGAACCGCGCCCTGGTGGAGACGCTGGCGGCCGGCCGGCGCGTGCTCAACGTCTTCGCGTACACCGGCGGCTTCTCACTCTATGCGGCGAGGGGCGGTGCGCAGGAAGTGGTGAGCCTCGACCTGAGCGCCCCCGCGTTGGCGGCCGCCGGGCGCAACTTCGCGCTCAACGATGCCGATCCCCGCATCTCGAGCGTGCGGCACGAGATTCTCGTGGCCGACGCCTTCTCAGCGCTAGCCACCCTGCAGCAGAGCGGTCGCCGGTTCGAGTTGGTGATCGTCGATCCGCCAAGCTTCGCGCACCGCGCAACCGAGGTCGAAGCAGCGCTCGGCGCATACGACAGGCTGGCGCACGCGGCGCTGGGGGTCCTGGCGCCGGGCGGCATTCTCGTAATGGCCTCGTGCTCCAGCCGTGTGCCCGCCGGTACCTTCTTCGACGTGATTGCCGCGCGGCGGTGAAGGCGGGTCGCCCGCTGCGCGAGATCGAACGCACCGGCCACCCTCTCGATCACCCCATCGGTTTCCCCGAAGGCGCGTATCTCAAGTGTTTATACGCGTACGCGTGAGCCGCGCCGGTACGGCGTTTCCGCCGCCGCAATCGTTGCGGGCGGGTCACCCGCACCCTACGGCTGGAGCTGCGGCTCGCGCCGCGGCCCGTATGCGCCGCCTGATTCTTCTCAGCTTCCTTCCGCCACTTTAGAAGTTCGGCAACAGACTACTCCCCCACGCGGCGCTACACTGGCGCTGATTTGCCGTGTGCGCCGGCTTCGGCGCCTGCCCGGCAGACCATCGATTTCGCCACATCACGATCGGGGCGACTGCATGGATCTCCTCCATACATCGATACGCACATCAGGCCCGGACTTCGCGGCGAACGCCGAGCACCACCGC
Organism: uncultured Chloroflexia bacterium; assembly: GCA_963783655.1. GTDB lineage: Bacteria > Chloroflexota > Anaerolineae > CG2-30-64-16 > CG2-30-64-16 > CAWAOA01. The sequence continues at coordinate 30,447 of CAWAOA010000006.1, read as the reverse complement.
GCCCTGGCCGAGACGCTGCGCACCGACCTGGCCGGCATTCGCCAGGGCGGCGGCGCCAGGTACCGCCAGCGCCACGAGGCGCAGGGCAAGCTCTTCGTGCGCGAGCGGATCGACCGCCTGCTCGACCCCGGCTCGCCCTTCCTCGAGCTTTCGCCGCTCGCCGCCTGGGGCGTCTACGAGGACGATGCGCCCGGCGCGGGCATCGTCACCGGCATCGGGCGCGTGCAGGGGCGCGAGGTGATGGTCGTCGCCAACGACGCCACGGTCAAGGGCGGCTCCTACTATCCCCTGACCGTCAAGAAGCACCTGCGCGCCCAGGAGATCGCCGAGCAGAACTACCTGCCCTGCATCTACCTGGTCGATTCGGGCGGCGCCTACCTGCCGATGCAGGACGAGGTCTTCCCCGACGCAGACCACTTCGGCCGCATCTTCTACAACCAGGCCCGCATGAGCGCCAGGGGCATCCCGCAGATCGCCGCGTCATGGGCTCGTGCACGGCCGGCGGGGCCTACGTGCCGGCCATGAGCGACGAGGCGATCATCGTACGCGGCACGGGCACGATCTTCCTGGGCGGGCCGCCGCTGGTGAAGGCCGCCACCGGCGAAGACGTCACTGCCGAAGAGCTGGGCGGCGCCGACGTCCACACCCGGCTGTCGGGCGTGGCCGACCACTTCGCCGAGGACGACGAGCACGCCCTGGAGATCTGCCGCAGCATCGTGGAGACGCTGCCGCGCGTCCGCGGCCGGGGCGCAAGCCTGGCTGGACGGGCTGGACCTGCGCCGCCCGGAGGAGCCGCTCTACCCGGCTGAGGAGCTGTACGGCATCCTGCCCGCGCACGCTTCCGCGAGAGCTACGACGTGCGCGAGGTGATCGCCCGCCTGGTCGACGGCAGCCGCTTCCGCGAGTTCAAGGCCCGCTACGGCACGACGCTGGTGTGCGGCTTCGCCCGCATCCACGGCTATCCCGGTCGGCATCCTGGCCAACAACGGCGTGCTCTTCAGCGAAAGCGCGCTCAAGGGCGCGCACTTCATCGAGCTGTGCAACCAGCGCGGCATCCCGCTGCTCTTCCTGCAAAACATCACCGGCTTCATGGTCGGCAAGGCGTACGAGGCCGGCGGCATCGCCAAGGACGGCGCCAAGATGGTGCACGCCGTGGCGAACGCCGCCGTGCCCAAGCTGACCGTCGATGATCGGCGGCTCGTTCGGCGCGGGCAACTACGGCATGGCGGGCCGGGCCTACGACCCGCGCTTCCTGTGGATGTGGCCCAACGCCCGCATCAGCGTGATGGGCGGCGAGCAGGCCGCCAACGTGCTGCTGACGATCAAGCAGGACCAGCTCGCGCGCGAGGGCAAGCCGCCGCTCGACGCCAGCGGAGGCGGACGAGTTCCGCCGCCCGACCCTGGAGAAGTACGAGCGCGAGGGCCACCCCTACTACTCCAGCGCCCGCCTGTGGGACGACGGCATCCTCGACCCGGCCGAGACCCGCATCGGTGCTGGCGCTGGCGCTCTCGGTCGTGCTCAACGCCCCGCGAGACGGCAGGTGGCGTTTCGGCGTCGTTCCAGGATGTAGAGGGGACGAGGTCGATGTTCTCGAAGATCCTGATTGCGAACCGGGGCGAGATCGCCGTCCGGGTCATCCGCGCCTGCCGTGAGCTGGGCATCGCGAGCGTCGCCGTCTTCTCCGAGGCCGACCGGCGCGCGCTGCACGTGCGCCTGGCCGACGAGGCGGTCGAGATCGGCCCGGCGCCTGCCGCGCGAATCCTACCTGCAAGTCCGAACGCATCCTCGACGCCGCGCGGCAGACCGGCGCGCAGGCGATCCACCCCGGCTACGGCTTCCTCGCCGAGAACGCCGCCTTTGCGCGCGCCGTGGCGGAGGCCGGGCTGGTCTTCATCGGCCCGCCGCCGGATGCGATCGCCGCGATGGGCGACAAGGCAGCAGCCCGCACTCGCATGCAGGCCGCGGGCGTGCCGGTCGTGCCCGGCTGGCAGGGCGACGGACGACGAGGCGACGCTTGCGCAGGGTGGCCGACGAGATCGGCTACCCGGTCATGGTCAAGGCGGCGGCGGGCGGCGGCGGCAAGGGGATGCGCGTGGTGCGCAGGCCGGGCGAGCTGGGCGAGGCGCTGGCGGCGGCCCGGCGCGAGGCGCGCGCCGCTTTCGGCGACGAGCGGCTGATCCTGGAGCGCTACGTTCCCCGTGCGCACCACGTCGAGTTCCAGGTGCTCGCCGACGGCTACGGCAACGTGCTGCACCTGTTCGAGCGCGAGTGCTCGGTCCAGCGCCGGCACCAGAAGATCATCGAGGAGACGCCCTCGCCGCTGCTGGACGACGAGCTGCGCGAGCGGATGGGTGCGGCCGCGGTGGCTGCTGCCGCCGCGGCGGGCTATCGCAACGCCGGGACGGTCGAGTTCATCGTCGACCCGCAGACGCGGCGAGTTCTTCTTCCTCGAAATGAACACCCGCCTGCAGGTCGAGCACCCGATCACCGAGATGGTGACGGGGCTCGACCTGGCGCAGTGGCAGATCCGCATCGCGGCCGGCGAGCGGCTGCCGTTCGGGCAGGCGGACGCTGGCTCAGCGCGGGCATGCGCATCGAGTGCCGGCTCTACGCCGAGGACCCGGCAAACCGCTTCCTGCCCGCCACGGGCCGGCTGCTGCGCTTCATCGAGCCGAAGGGGCCGGGCGTGCGCGTCGACACCGGCGTCACCGACGGGCGACGAGATCTCGGTCTACTACGACCCGCTGATCGCCAAGCTGATCGTCCATGCCGAAGACCGGCCGGCCGCGCATCCGCAAGATGCAGGCCGCGCTGCGCGAAACGGTGCTGCTGGGCATCACCACCAACTGGCGCTTCCTGCAGGACGTGCTGAGCCATCCCGACTTTCGGGCCGGCCGGGCGCACACGACCTGGATCGACGAGGAGTTCACGGCGTGGCAGGCGCCGCAGTGCGACCTGCCCGCCGGAGGTGCTGGCCGCGGCCGCGCTGGCCGAAGCGCAGATCCTGCGGGCAGCCGGTGGGCGTGTCTGCGCGTCGGCCGGAAGGCGGCGTCCAGGCTGCGGGATCGCTACAGCCCCTGGCGGGCAGCGTAACCGGCTTCCGTGCGGGCGAGCCGGGCGCGAGGTGATGAGATACCGCTACCAGTCGGGCGAGATGCTCTATCGAAGTCGCTGCTGGAGCGACACGGCGAGGGCTACCGGGTGACCATCAACGGCGAGATCTACGATCTGGAGGTGCTCGACACGCCAGCCCGGCGCTTTGACGCTTGCGCTTCACGCGGCGAAGGCCGGGGCCGTCAGGCCGCAGGCGGTCTACTGGGGCGCCGAAGGCGACGTCAAGTGGCTGTCCTCGGATGGCTGCACCTACCGGCTGGACCGGCCCAGCGACAGAACGGCCCGTGCGGAGCCGGCGCCGCCGCGGCAGGCCGAGAGCCTGCGTGCTCCGATGCCGGCGCAGGTACGGGCGGTGCAGGTAGCCGAAGGCGATGAGGTCGAGGCCGGGCAGACGCTGCTGCTGCTCGAGGCGATGAAGATGGAGATCCGCTTGCAGGCCCCGCGCGCCGGGCGTATCGCGCGCCTGCTCGCCCAGCGCCGGCGACACCGTCGAGCGCGACCAGGTGCTGGTGGAGCTGGAGACTGCGAGAGTTCAGGAGCGGAGGAGGTAAGCATGCCCGGACGTTATTACGACGATCTCGAGGTCGGCCAGCGCATCCGGCACGCGCAGGGGCGCACGGTGACCGAGACGGACAACGTGCTGTTCTGCGCGCTGACCATGAACACGCAGCCGCTGCACCTGAACGAGGACTTCGCGGCCAGAGACCGCAGTTCGGCCGGCGCATCGTCAACGGCATCTTCACGCTGGGCCTGGTGGTGGGCCTGACCGTGGCCGAGCTGACCGAGGGCACGATCGTCGCCAACCTGGGCTACGAGCAGGTCGTGCACCCCAACCCGGTCTTCCACGGCGACACGATCTACGTCGAGAGCGAAGTGCTCGAGAAGCGCGCTTCTCGCTCTCGCGCCCGACGTGGGCATCGTGCGCCTGAAGCACACCGGGCGCAAGCCGGACGGGACGGTGGTGATCGAGGTCGAGCGGACGGTGATGTTCTTGCGCCGCACCGCGGCGCCAAACGAGAGGATTGAGGCCTATGCGTGCCCGACGTGCTCTGCTGTATATGCCCGGCGATGACCTGCGCAAGATCCGCAAGGCGACAACGCTGGACGTCGACTGCGTCTGCCTGGACATGGAAGACGGCGTGGCCGCCAACCGCAAGGCAGGAGGCGCGCGGCACGATCGCCGCTGCCTTGCAGGAGCTGCGACTTCGGCCGGGCAGAGCGCCTGGCGCGCATCAACCCGTCGGCTCCGGGCTGGAAGCGGATGACCTGGCCGCGGCGCTGGCGCGGCCGCCCGGACGGGATCGTCATCCCCAAGGTTGAGGAGCGCGAGCCGGTGCAGCTGGGCCAGCGCGCGAGATCGCCGCCGCCGAAGCAGGCCAACGGTTGGCCCGCGGGCGCGATCGCGCTGATCGTGCTGGTCGAAACGGCGCGCGGCATCGTGAACCTGCGCGAGATCGCCGGCGCCGACCCGCGCCTGCAGGCGCTGATCTTCGGCGCCGAGGACCTGGCCGGCGACATCGGGCGCCGTCCGCACCCGCGAGGGCTGGGAAGTCTTCTACGCCCGCAGCGCGGTGGTGACCCACGCCGCCGCATTCGGTCTGCAGGCCATCGACATGGTCTACGTCGACTTCAAGGATACGCCGCGGCTTGATGCGAAGAGGCACGGCAGGGAGCGCGGACTGGGCTACGCCGGCAAGCAAGTGATCCACCCGAGCCAGGTTGAGCCGGTGCAGGCAGCGTTCACCCCGGACGACGATGCGATCGCCTATGCGCTGCGCATGGTGGAAGCGTACCGCGAACACCAGGCCGACGGGCCGCGGCGCGTTCGCGCTGGACGGCAAGATGGTCGACGCGCCGGCGTCAAGGCGGCCGAGCGCGTGCTGCGCGTGCGCGCGCGGCGGGCAAGGCGGTCGCTTAGGCCAGTGTGTGTTGCGCGTCCAACGCAGGGCGAGGCACTATGGAAGGGGCGGCCGAGATCGGCCGCGTCGGGAGGGCGTGCGGCTCGCGCCTGCGCTGACAGCTGGATTCACGACGTCCTTCGAGACGGCCTACGGCACGTCAGGATGGCTGCGTTAGTTATGAGCATCGATGCAAATGGTTCCGTGCAGGGGTAGAGATGGACCTCGGCACGCAAGTGCGGGGTTCCTGGACAGCACCACTCACATAGTTGGCAACCCTTCGCGCAGCCATCCTGACGTGCCGTAGGCCGTCTCGAAGGACGGGCGTTGGCCAGCCAAGTTGCATCAAAGGCGACCGCGCTGAGCCGGGGCGCATTGCAGCAAGTCGATTAGCGGCAGACGGGAGTGCAGATGAACGAACCGGCCTCGGAGCACGGCGCAAACAACGAACGAGGACCTGCGCGCATGTTGTTCTTGGAAGGCGTGTCCGGGCCTCACGCCGGTCAGGCGTTGTACGCTGCGGGCAGCCCGCTGGGTGACAGCGCGGGCGGCTCTCGTGATGCTGCACGGCCGAGGGGCGGGAGCAGACGACATGCTGGGGCTGGCCGGCTACCTGGCGCATGACGGCTTCGCCATCCTCGCCCCGCAGGCCGCCGGCGGCACCTGGTACCCGCAGCGGTTCATGGCGTCCGCTCGCCGCAAACGAGCCGCACCTGTCCTCAGCGCTGGCCGTGGTCGCCGCTGCCGTTGGCTCTCGCCGGTGAGGCCGGGCTGGCGAGCGAGCGGATCATCTTGTTGGGTTTCTCGCAGGGGGCATGCCTGGCCCTCGAATACGCCGCCCGCCATCCCCTGCGCTACGGCGGCGTGGTGGGGCTGAGCGGGGGACTGATCGGCCCGGACGGCCCCCGCTCAGCGTGCCCCGGCAGTATGGACGGTACCCCGGTGTTCCTCGGCTGCTCCGATCGCGATCCCCACATCCCCCAGCACCGCGTCGAAGAGGCGCATCGCTATTTCAACGCGTGCGGCGCCAAGGCAGCTATGCGCATCTACCCCGGCATGGGACACACCATCAACGAGGACGAGATCGCGCAGGTCAGGCAGCTCATGGGGCTTCTCAATAGTTGACAGGCCGCAGCCTCAGTACTAGAATGCAATTCATCTTACATTTCCCCCTGATTTGAAAGAATACCCAACATCGGAGGTGCCCGGCCGGAAATTCCGATCGCCAGTTACGCGCTTTGCCTCGTGTGTCACCCCTTTTCTTCAAGGAGCAGGATGATGAAGGATCGTAGAGGAAATCCGTTCACAATGCTTGCACTGGGCGTCGTCCTTGTGATGGCGTTGGTGCTGCCGCTCGGCTGTGCTGCTCCTGCAGCGCCTCAGTCGGGCTCCGCTCCGAAACCCGCGGCTACCACCGTGCCCGCCGCACCCGCAACCCAGCCGCCGGCTGCCCCCGCAGCCACCAAGGCGCCCGCTGCCGCCACGCTCCCGCCGCGAAGGATTTTGACCTCGACGCCCTCATCAAAGCCGCTCAGAAGGAAGGCGAGCTCGTTGCGTACTTTACGTCCAGCCGCATCCAGAATGCGGGCGACAACTTCGAGAAGGCTTATGGCATCAAGGTGAAGGGCACCAAGATGGGCGACAGCGAGTCGGCCGAGCGTGTGATCCGCGAGGTGGACTCGAAGAACGTCCAGGTAGACGTCATCGGCTTCGAGGATAGCGCTCTGCTGTCGACCAAACTGATCCCGGGTGGTTACGTGACCAGTTGGCTCCCTCCCGACATGGCCGGCGCGATCCCTGTATCCGACCAGAACCCCCTGACTTACCTGTGGCAGCCCCGCATGATCGGCTACAACACCGAGGCAAATCCAAACGGTTGCCCACTCAAGAATATTTGGGAGCTGACCGAGGCGAAGTGGAAGGGCAAGTTCATCGTTCGTGACCCGGCGCTGACTCCGGCCAACCTTGCCTGGTTCCGCGTCGCTGGCGAAGGATCCGGCTGCCCTCGACAAGGCGTACAAGGACTTCTACGGCAAGGCTCTCGAGACGAAAGAAAAGAATGCCGGATATGAGTTCCTGAAGCGGCTGTTCCAGAACGGCGTCGTCGTCGTAAAGGGCGACGGGGACGTGGGCGATGCCGTAGGCGCTGCCGGCCAGAAGGATCCCCCGATCGGCATGTACACGCTCACCAAGCACCGCGACAACAAGGAAAAGAACCTGAAGCTGGCGACCTGCCGTGGAATGCAGCCGTTCATGGGCTACGCTCTTCCGACCTATACGCTGCTCGTCAACAACTCGCCGCATCCGAACGCCGCCAGGCTGTTTGTCCACTACCTCTTGACCCCAGAGGGCATTGCTCCCTGGACGAAGGACGACATGGGCGCCTTCTCGCCAAACCCCAAGGCTGCGGTGAACCCGGACAACGAGGGCACCTGGGCTGAGTGGTTACCGCAGCTCTCTCGTATCGATGTGAAAGCTGCCGTGGAATTGCGCCAGGATATGCTGGACATGTGGCTTCAGTACGGAGCAAGCGCGAAGTAACGCGCTCTTCCTGGCGCCCGGAAAGGGGACCGCTCCGGCCGTCCCCTTCCGGGTCCAGCCGCGGACTTCGAGCGCCGGTATTGTTCCGCACACCCGGTGTCCGGCCGGTATTTCGGCGGAGGAAGCCCGATGGCGACCGTCACAAATCCATCGCCAGTGCGCCTGCCACTTGTTCGTTGGCGGAATCGCCTCAGCTACCTGCGGTACGAGCCCACTGTGATTGTGGCGATCCTGCTCACCCTCGCGCTTACGTACCTCGTGCTCACGCCTGTCGGCGCCATGGTGCTGGACACGATCCGTGTCCAGACACACGACAGCTCGAGCGTTGGCCTCACCGTGGGCCAGATCACGGACTACTTCCTGCAGCGCACGTTCTCGTCGCGGGTGAGCAGCGTCTTGTTCTGGGAGCCGCTGACCCGGACTCTGATCGTATCGATTGCCGTGTCCGCGATTGCGATCCCACTCGGCACGCTCCTCGCGTGGCTTCTGGTGCGCACCGATCTGCCCGGGCGCCGCTGGCTCTCGTCGGCCATGGTGGTCCCGTACATGCTTCCATCGTGGACGTTCGCCGTGGCGTGGCTGAACCTTTTCAAGAACCGGCGATTGGGTGGACTCCCGAGTTTTGCGGAGTCGCTTGGCTTCGTGCCTCCCGACTGGCTGGCGTACGGCCCGGTCCCTATCATTATCTGTGAGGCGCTGCACCTGTTTCCATTTGCATTCTTGCTTTTCGGCAGCGCCCTGCGCTCGCTAGATACGCAGTTGGAGGAATCGGCTCGCATATTGGGTGCTCGCGGACGCACCATTACTCGTCGCATCGTGTTACCATTGTTGCTGCCGTCGCTGCTCTCGGCGCTGCTGCTGACCTTCTCTCGCGTGCTAGGCTCCTTTGGGACACCTTACATCCTGGGCTCAGGCGTCAAATACACCATGCTGCCCACCTCCCTCTACAGTGCCTTTCGCACCGGGAGCCCGGGGGTGGCCGCCGTGATCGGGCTGGTGATGATTCTGCTCGGGGTGAGCCTCGTGGCGCTGGACATGTATTTCGTGCGTGAGTATCGCCGGTTCGTCACAATCGGCGGCAAGGGGGGCGTGCCGCGGCATTGCCAGGCTTGGCAGAGCGAAAGGTCCGCTCACAGTCCTGGTATGGACCATCCTCGCGATCGCGCTGCTGATCCCCCTGGGAACGCTCTTCCTCTCGACGGTGATGAAGCTTCCAGGCGTGTTCACGCTGGACAACTTCACGCTGCAGTACTGGTTCTCTCCGGCGCTGACAGTGCAGCGCGGGCAGGAAGGTTTCTTCCTGAATGATGAGATCTGGGCGGCTGCCTGGGTGAGCATCCGCACGGCAGGTGCCGCGGCGTTGGCCAGCGGGATCGCCGGGCTGTTCGTCGGGTACGTCGTCGTCCGTTTCCCGGGCACCCGCCTGGCTGGGTACCTGCGCCAGATTTCGTTTCTGCCGTACCTGGTGCCCAGTATTCGGTTCGCGGCAGCGTGTCTGTCGCTCTTCGCGGTGCGGCGGGGTCCCGATCCCCAGCCTGTACGGCACGATGTTCCTGGTGACGCTGGTGATGAGCGTCAAGTATCTGCCGTATGCGTCGCGCTCCGGGATCTCGGCGATGATGCAGTTGGGCAACGAGCCAGAGGAAGCGGCGATGATCTGTGGAGCCTCGTGGCTCCAGCGAATGCGCAGGATCATCATCCCAATCCAACGGACGGCGTTGATGGCAGGCATTCTGTTGCCTTTCATCAGCGGGATGAAAGAACAGAGCCTGGTGATTATGCTCGCAACCCCGGGCACCGAGCTGCTCACGACGCAGGTGCTCCGCTACATCGATTACGGTTACAACCAGTTGGCCAACGCAACCGTGCTCGGCATCGTGGCGATCATCTTTATCCTGACCACGCTCACCGAGCGTTTCACCCATAGCAATCTGGCTGCGGGTCTCGAAAGCAGGAGTTGACCATGGCGCAGATCGACCTGCAGGGGATAAACAAGACATTTGGCGGGTCAGTGGCGGCGGTTGTGGACCTCGATCTCACTATCCCGCACGGCCAATTCGTCTGCCTGCTTGGCCCGTCCGGGTGCGGGAAGACGACCACCCTACGCATGATTGCGGGGCTCGAGACTCCCGATACGGGGACCATCCGGCAGGACGATAAGGTCTTGTACTCGTCCACGACCGGGCAGCAGGTGCCCACAGAAAAGCGCGGAATGGGGCTGGTGTTCCAGAGCTATGCGCTGTGGCCGCACATGACAGTCTTCCAGAACGTCGCGTTCGGGCTGAGATGCAAGGGGTGGACAGGGCCGAACGCGAGCGGCGCGTGCACGAGGTGATGGTGTTGCTGCGCATCGACGGCATGGAAAAGCGCTACCCTTCGCAGCTCAGCGGGGGGCAGCAGCAGCGGGTCGCGCTGGCCCGAATGCTGGCGGCCGGGCCTGATGTCCTGCTCCTCGACGAGCCACTCTCCAATCTGGACGCCCGCCTCAGGCTCGAGATGCGCGCCGAGTTGAAGCGACTGCACCATCGTCTCGGGAATACGATCGTCTTCGTAACGCACGACCAGCTCGAAGCGATGACGATGTCAACCTACATTGCGGTGATGAACGAGGGGCGGCTGCAGCAGTTCGCGCCGCCGATGGAGGTGTATTGCCGCCCCAGCCAATCTCTTCGTGGCGGAGTTCGTCGGGAATCCTCCGATGAACCTTTTCCACCTCGAAGACGCCGTCACGGGACCGATCGCCCGCTCCATTCTGGCCGCCTTGCCGGCGTCTGGCGGGGGCGCCTGTACCGTGGGGGTGCGTCCGGAGGCACTGGTCGTGCTTCCTGCGGCCGGCCCTTTGCTCGTGGCTGGTCTGAGGATGCGGTTGTCGAGACGCTGCTGCCGACAGGCTCAGAATGGATTGTGGGGTTGAGAGTTCACGAGGCGATGGTATTCGCTCGCGTGGTCGACGAGCCTCGTTACGCGATGAACGACCCCGTGGCCATCGCAGCCGAATCGAGCGCCTTCCACCTCTTTGACCATACAGGTAACCGGACGGCGTCTGGAGACACCGGGCCATGCTAGAGCGCGACAATCTCGAGCAGTTCAGCGCCCGGCTTGAGCGGTGCCTGCCGGACCTGACGAAGAGCCAGCAGAGGATCGCACACTACCTGCTCGCCAATTACGATCAGGCAGCCTTCCTCGCCGGCGCAGATCTGGCAAGCTTGCTCGACGTCAGCGAGGCTACCCTGGTGCGATTCGCTCGCGCCCTTGGCTACCCGGGCTTTCCGGAGCTTCGCCGCACGCTGCAGCAGATCTTCCGTGACAAGGTGTCGCCCGCGGCGGCGACTTCCAACACAAGCTCGAGGACCTCAGCAGAGGGCACGAACACATCCTCAGGCAAGTTGTAGAGATGGAGCGGCAGTACCTGGCCGAGGCGCTGCAGGCGATTGCTCCTGATGACTTCGATCGCGCGGTGCAGATTGTGCTGGAGGCCAGGCGCCTCTTTGTGCGCGGCGGCGGACCGTCGGCGATGTTGGCCGACCTCACCGAGCTGCGTTTGGCCAGGTTCGCGCTGAATGTGGTGGCCATCAACGAATCGGCGACAATCTGGCCGAGAAGCTGCAGATGTTTGCCGCCGGCGACGCCGTCATCATCACCGGCTTCACCCGGCTGAGCGCAGAGCTCGTCGCCACTGTCGAGCATGCTCGGGCAGCCGCGTGCCGCTCCGTGCTGCTGACCAGCACCCTGGCCCCACCATTTCGAGACAAGTGGACGTCGTTCTCGCCGCGCACGTTTTTATACAGAATGCGATTCGTCTTGCATTCCCTTCTGCGTGCCGATGGCGATTCTGAACGCCCTGTTCCTGGCGGTCGCCATGGCGCGCCCTCAGGATGTTCTTGCCTCTCTGGACCGGCTGCAGGGGATACGCAGCCGGTACGGTTTGGACTACAACACGTAAAGGAACGAGATGCCAGTTACCCCAATTCGGGCGGTCATCTTTGATCTTGGCGGTACACTCGAGGATGTTCGCTACAGTGACGACGGCCGGCTGCACGCCGCAGAAGGTCTCCGGCAGCTGCTCGCAGCGCGCGGGATCGACCCGGGACTCGGGCCGCTCGAGCTGCGGGACGCGGTTGCTGCGGGCATGAAACGCGTGCAGGCCGCGGTGAGCAGCACGATCGCGAGGTTCCGGCCTCAATCGCATGGTGCGACCACATCCTGGCAGGACGCGGGTTGTCCCGCGCGGCCGTAGCGGCAGCCGGCGAAGAGCTGGCGCTCCACTACGAGCTAAACTTCTACGAGCGATCGCTGCGGCCGGAAGCCTGCGCCGCGCTGGACGCGTTGAAGGCGAGCGGTTTCCGGTTGGCGCTGATCTCAAACGTCCTCAGCCTCGGCATGGTGCCGGCCTCACTGTCTGCGTATGGCATTACCGGCTATTTCGACCCGGTCGTTAGCAGCTCGGGGTTTGGTTGGCGTAAGCCGAGCCCGCGGCATCTTTCTTCATACGGCTGACCTGATGGGACTCGCGCCGGCCGAATGCGCCTATGTGGGTGACACCATATCGCGCGACGTTCGCGGCGCCCGGCGCGCCGGATACGGGCTCGCCATCCAGATCCGCTCGTTTCTCACCCTGCAGTCGGACACGGCCGCCGAAACCGAGCTGCCTGACGCTGTAATTACCGACCTCACGCAGGTGCTCGACCTGCTGAGCAATCCCGTTCCGGAGCGAACTGATGTCTGACCTCAAAGGGATCTTCTTCGACGCCCACGGCGTGCTGTACGACCGGGAGCAGCCGACTGCAGAATACACCGAGGCGCTGCTGGTGTCCTCGGGTTACGCTGCTCTACTCACCCCGGTCGATGCCGTCCAGGCGCGAGAGCTCCGGGACCGCGCCACCGAAGGCCGCATCACACACGAGGCGTATTGGGACCAGGTACTGAAATGGCGGGGGGTCGCCGCTCCCGCCGCACGCTCCGAGTTCACCCGGCGGATTCTCGAGCAGACCCGAGACGTCTACGGTTATCCCGGTACACGCGACGCACTGTTAGGGCTGAAGCAACGGGGCTTCCGCCTGGGAATCATCACCGACACGATGTATCCGCTGAGCTGGAAAATGGAATGGTTGCGTCAGGCCGGGGTTGCCGACTTGATCGAAGTGATCGCCTGCTCCTCGGAGCTCGGCGTGCACAAGCCCGACCCCGCGATCTATCTGAACGCGATGCAGCAGGCCGGCCTCACGCCGGCTGAATCTGGCTTCGTCGGACACGATGCGCGCGAGCTGCGCGGGGCGACGCACGCCGGAATGACAACCGTGGCGGTTCACTATGACCCGGATGCAGTGGCGCAGTACTACGCCGGTTCTCTCCTGGGCCTGCTGGATGTTCCTGTGTTCCAACGGGCGAAGGAGTAGACGTGCGGCAGATTGCGCTATCGACCATGTGGGGCATCGGCCGCTTCCCCGATCTGGACGAATTCTTCTGCTCCGGCTCGCAGGCCGGGTTTGATCGCTTCGAGCTCAACCACGCCGTGGACTCCGCGATGCTTGAGCCGGTGAACCTCAACGGCCACCGCATCGCCAGCCTGCACGAGCCGTGCCCTGCGGACATGACTCCGGCCATCCTGGCAGAACGAGATTGGCTTATCTCGTCGCTGGACGACGAGGCGCGGCGAATGGCGTGGCTGCGGTGCGCCGCACAATCGATCTCGCGGCCGACCTCGGTGCAGAGGCAGTGGTGGTGCATCCAGGTCGCGTGAACGTCTCTAAGGAATCGGACCTGACGCTGCGCAAGTGGCACAGCGCCGGCCAGTCTGGCGATACGAACTACGAGGCGCTCAAACAACGGTTCATGGCGGAGCGGGCGGCGCTCGCTTCCGGTCACGTGGCAGCAGTGCTTCGCAGCCTCTTCGAGCTGGCCGAGCACGCTGCTCGCCGCGGCGTGCGGCTCGGGCTGGAGAACCGGTACTACTACCACGAGATCCCGCTGCCGGACGAGCTTGAGATCCTTTTGTCGGTCAACTGGGGCGGGGTTGTGGGTTTCTGGTACGACGTAGGACACGCACTCAGCCTGGAGAACCTGGGCTACCTGAAGCACGGCGAGTGGCTGGAGCGCTTTTCGAGCCAGATCGTGGGCGTGCATCTACACGACGTCGCAGGCTACGACGACCACCGCCCGGTCGGCCTCGGGGACGTGGAGTGGGAGGCCGTTCTCCCGCACATACCCGCGAATGCGCTCGTGACATGCGAATTCAAGAACTGCTATTCGGCGGAGCAGGTACGCGCCGGGCTGCTGGCTTTACGCGAGAAGTTCAACGGTCCATGAGCCCACGTCAGGCTGCGGGTACGCGCGCCACGCGTGCGCTCTGCAACCAGCGCCGCGATCAGACTGGTGATCGGCACGGCGAGGATGAGGCCAATGCTGCCGACGAGCGTGCGGACGATCTCTTCCGCAAGGAACTCGCGATTCAGCATCTGGCCCAGAGACGTGCTCTGCATGTTGAGCAGCAGGAACAGCGGCAGCGCAGCGCCCGCATAGGCGAGCAGCAGCGTGTTCACCATCGAGGCGATGTGATCGCGACCGATGACCATGCCGTGGTGATAGAGCGCCCGCCATGGTAGCTGGGGGTTGGCCTTGTGCAGCTCGAAGATCGCCGAGGACTGCCCCACCGTCACGTCGTCCAGCACGCCCACCGAGCCAATGATGATCCCGGCCAGCAGCAGGCTGCGCAGATCCACCGGGATGGGTAGTGATTGCAGCAAGAAGCCAGCGTCTTCCGAGCCGAGCCCGGTCAGGCGGAGCACATTCGTGGAGATGATGGCGAGAATGGCTGCCAGAAGAAGACTGATTGTAACGCCGGCGAACGCCGTATGGGTCTTCTGCTGCCACTCATAGATCAGGTAGAGCGATCCCCCCATCAACAGCAGAGACCCCACGAGCGACACCAGCAGCGGGTCATGCCCGGTCATGATGCCCGGGATGATGAAGGCCGCCAGGGCCAGCACGCTCATGCCGATGCTGATCAGCGACCGCAGCCCGACCCAGCGACCGACGAGGATCGTCACGACGGCGAACAGCAGGCCAAGCCCCAGGATCGCCGGAAGACGCACGAAATCGCTGATGGCAAAGTATTCTCCCACCGGTCCACCAGCGCTGTATTCCAGCAGCACTTCATCGCCCTGGCGAACCCGGCTGCTCTCCGCCATCACCATATGCGCGCCGTAGTCTATCTCGACGCTGCGGCCCTTCTGGCTGCCACCGGTGATCTCGACGCGGACGACCTGGAGCGGCTCTTCGAATCTTTCGGACTTGCGATCTCGCTCCGATAGCACCTCGACCACGCGTGCCTGGAGTGTTTCCGCGTCCGGTCTCACGGCGGCCCCGCCGCGTCCGGCTCCGCCCGCCGGTCCGAACAGCACAATGCCCAGCAACACCAGCGCGGCAACAGCCCCCGCGTGCTGACCCAGAGGTGTTTTGGCACCGCAGCTACAACCAGGTCGATGGGATCTTCTTCCGCGGGTGGATTGCCGGCGCCTTCTTGGCTCACGTTGCCTCCTCCCTGCAAGGGGGCCGGATTGTATCACGCAGAACGAAAGAGCCCTAGCGGGACACTACCCGAAGGGGTGCGGGGGCGTACACGATCAGTCGCGCGGGGCGAATTGCCCGGCGAGAGCGAGGCAGCCCTCAGACCGGTCACTCCAGGCGGAGGTCTCCGACCCGGGTGATCGAGTCCTCCAGAACGGCTTTTGCCGCAAGAAATGCTGCATCAGGGGAAAGAGGCGGGCGCGAATCGACCATGACGTGCATGGGGGTAGCGGGCTGGTGCGGGCCCACGTACTGGATGTGCTGAATGCCGGTTAGGAGCCGCGCACCGAGCCGCCGGTAGAATCCGATTCGCCGCCCGGCCAGCTCGCGCTCCTCGTCCGAAGCGTATCGCTCCGGGATTTCGACTTCGAACACCAGCGTGCGGCAACCGGCAGCGTCCAGCCGGCGCCACAGCTCGCGATATATCTCCGCCCCTAATCCGGCGTTGCGCAGCTCTGGCCGGACGGCGATGTACCACAGAAAAGCGGCGGATGTTTCTTGCTGGAGGCTATATTGCATGAGGCCGGCGAGCCGGCCCGCACCGTCGACCGCACAGACCGTGTGCGCCTCGCCGAACTCTGGCGCCTGACCCCGCATTACCCTCAGCTGCGTGGCGACGAGTAACCGTTCATGGGGGAGAAATGCCGTTTCGTAAAGCTCGAGCCACGGTATTACATTGCTCGTCATCCAGGCCGGTGATATTTTCGTAAGTGAGCCGGTTAGTCCCCATCCCGATTTCCCTTCGGCCTGGATTCGATAATCCGGTTCATCGCCGCGTAGATCGCCCGGACGCGTGCCCGGTATGCTTCGCCTCCGCCGATCATATCATCAGATTGGCCCGAACCCGCGGAACGACGGACTCTGTGTTGCCGAACTTGTGGCTGAGAATAGCCGTGTGCACGTGAGAAACAAAGAAGGGCCACCGCGCCGTGCGATGGCCCTTCATGTTGAGTTGTGCGTTCTGGACCGGACGTGGCGTCCTTGCGGACCGTGTGCTACTTAACCACGTGAGGTAGGTATTGCTTGTAGCTCACCGAATACGGCCGCATCATCTCGTTGTCTTCGTGGTCCACGATGTGGCAGTGCCACGCGAATAGGCCGGCGACGTCAAACCGAGCTTTTATGCGGGTGATCTGGTCTGGGTAGGCGATGACTGTGTCCTTGAAGCCCGCCTCTGTGGGTTCGGGCCCCTGCACCACTCCGCCGGTCGAGTGGCTCCCGGTTCATGACCTGGAACTGCACCAGGTGGATGTGAATCGGGTGTGCATCAGAAGTGAAGTTGAGGATCTCCCATATCTCCGTCGACCCCACGGCGGGGTCTTCGGTGATGCGCTCGTGCCACATGAGCGGCACCCCCACCGGGCCTGTCGGTCCGTCTCCGACAGTCCCCAGGGCGGCGACTATGGGCACCATGCTGGACCCGACCGGGGCTTCCAACTCGTTGAGCGAGACGCGGCGGGTCGTGTCGGCGTTGCCCAGAGTTGTCAGCGATGGTAGCTGCAGGTCGGCCACCGGGGTGCTCGTGTCGGGACCTGTGGTCGCCGTCACGATGAACTTCATCACCTGACCGGTCGTCAATGGATCGGACCAGGAATTCGCCGATTCCTGGCACAATCCCTGTGACGGGCACGCCTCCGCCGAAAGGCTCGTCCGGGCCGAGGTTGATGAGCAGCACTCCGTTCCCGGCGTGATCCCGGTGAAGTCGACGATCACATCTGCGCGCTCCGGCAGGAGCGATCAGCAGCCGGTCAGCCGTAACCGGTGCGGGCAAGAAGCCTCCCTCGGCGCCGATCTGGTAGAACGGCACGACTGCCGGCGGGATGACCTGGCCCGTGGGATCGACCGGATTCGCGCTGATCTGTAGGATGACGAAGCGAGCGTTGCAGCCGTTGAGCAGGCGGAAGCGGTAGCGGCGAGCTTCGACGTTTAGCCTGGGCCATGTCTTGCCATTCACGACCACCGTGTTCCCGAACGATTCCGGGTTCCAGATCGGAGCGATTTCGCTGTCCGGGACGTACGGTCCCGTTGTGCCGTCGAAGAAGGCGCGGCTGTCTGGGAAGAACAGCGAACCGTCGGAATTGAACGAGCGGTCCTGAATTGCGATAGGGATCTCGAAATACTTGGTTCCCGGTGGGTCGTTCGGCGCCGGCGCCGGTCCCGGGAGCACACCGGGGGCCAGGTCCGAAGCACCACCGCGCAGCAGGTAGAATCCTGCCGGGCCGGCATACACGTTCACACGCGTCATGCCGAGCGTGTGGTCGTGATACCACAGCGTGGTGGCCCGTTGATCGTTCGGGTACTCGAAGACGGCCGAGTTCGGCGTCCAATCCGCGCCGAGCGGGCTGCTTGCCTTGAACTTGTCATAAAAAGTACCCGTTGTGGCAAAGCCGGCCGGCATGTCTACCGCCTGAGGCAGGAACCAGGCCTCAGCATATCCATCGCTCTCCTGATGCGTGTGCGCGCCGTGAACGTGGGTCACGATCGGCACCGGCCCGGTGTAGCGTCCCGGCGTGGTCGTGAAGGTGGGGCGCGTGTCCCGTCCCGTCGGTCCACCGGGCGGGTTGGCCCAGTGCAGCGTCGGGTCGACCGGCAAGAGGTGCGGCAGGTAATGGCCGGTCGGGCTGACCAGTTCGTTGATCCACTTCACGCGTACCGGGCGGTTGTTCGTGGCCTCGATGGTGAAGGCCGGGTAATTGAAGGTGGCCTGGCTGAATGCGCTGCCGTAGCTCCAAACCGTCGTCGCCGGCAGGGCGGCAGGGAGGATCTGCTGTTGGAACTGCCGCACGGCGATCTCATAGTAGTCGACGCCCGCCGGCAGGCCGGGTGGCAGGACGGGCGCCTGCGGCATCGGGGGCGGGATGACGAGATCGGCGTCGTACTTGACAATGGTGGTGGGATCCAGCGTACCGCCCGGCAGCGCTCCTTGTGCCGTGCGTGGACCTCGTACGCGCCTGAACGGTGGGGTGCCCCCCTGCGGCGGAGGGACGGATGCGGCTGCCCGCCACGGGACCAGTACGGTAGCTCCGGACACAGCCACGTACTTTACGAAGTCGCGTCGCGTAACCATTGACTCTTGCCTCCCGGAGAAGTTGGGCGTGCTATGCTGACTGGCATGCAATCACGGCGTCCACGCAATCGCCGTGACAGAGTCGTTGACCCACGTGCACGGGGGGCTTGCCCGCCAATACGCTGCGAGGGCCGGCGCGCTCGACGTGGGCAGAGGAAGACCCGGTCGGCAAGCAGGCGTCATTCGTCCGCGATGCGGTACTGCTGGGAAAACTGAGCGCCCTGTGGGTTATGTCGCGGAATATAGCTTAAGGTTGGCGGCGGCGTCATCCGTATGTTTCACGGATTTCCTTTACGTAGCCGCAGCGCCGCAATATAATCTGGCATCGGGAACGAGGGACGAGGTATTGGCTCTCGACGACACGACACTTCCGGCGGCGTCTGCCACTCGCATCACGGTATCGGGGCAGGCAGACAGGCATCCGTCCGGAGGAAGCTGGAAGCGTGACGAGGCAAAGACCGGGCAGCGAGGGAACGCGGCGCGCGCCGCTGGTTGCGATCGCCCTCGTGGCATTGCTGGCGGCGATGTGGGGCGGGCTCGTCCGTATGGGCTGGCGCCTTCCGGCGATACAGCCGATGCTGCCCGCGGATCACGGCGCCCTGATGATCGCCGGGTTTCTGGGCACCTTGATCGGGCTGGAGCGAGCCGTCGCCCTGGGCCGGCCCTGGGCGTATGCCGGGCCGCTGCTGACGGGAGCCGGTGGCCTGCTGTTGGCAGCGGGTCTCGGGCCGGCTGCAGCCGGTCCGGTGCTCATCACCGTTGGCAGCGTCGTGTTGGTGGCAATCTTCATCCTGGTGCTCCGGTTGCAGGCCGAGATCTTTAACGCGGTCATCGGGCTGGGCGCGGTGTTGTGGTTGGCCGGAAACGTGCTCTGGCTGTCAGGGTGGGGAATCCCGCGTGTGGTGCCCTGGTGGATGGGCTTCCTGGTGTTGACTGTGGTGGGGGAGCGCCTGGAGCTGAGCCGGCTGGCCCGTTCCACTCCAATGCGCCAGTCCGCCTTCTTTGCCGCCGCGGGTGTGTTCCTCGCCGGCATTGTGGTCACCGCCTTTGCGTTCGAGGGCGGTTGGCGATTGATGGGGCTGGGAATGGTCGCGCTGGCGTTTTGGCTGCTGCGCTACGACCTGGCCCGCCGGACCATCCGGCAGCGGGGCCTGACCCGATTCATCGCTGCCTGCCTGCTGTCAGGCTACGTGTGGTTGGGAATCGGTGGGCTGCTGGCGCTGTTCCTCGCGGGGCCGGCGGCGGGACCCATCTACGATGCGATCCTGCACGCGGTGTTTCTGGGTTTCATCTTCGCGCTGATCTTCGGGCACGCGCCGATCATCTTTCCGGCCATCCTGCGCAGGCCGATCGACTACCGGCCGGCATTCTACACTCACCTGGTGGTGCTGCAGCTTTCGCTGGTGCTGCGAGTGGCCGGGGACCTTGCCGGATGGTTCGTAGGGCGGCAGTGGGGCGGAATGCTGAACGTTGTGGCCGTGCTGCTGTTCCTCGCCGGCACCGTCTACGCCCTCGCACCGCGGACGCGTAAGAGCCCGCCGGCCGGGCGGGTAAACGTAGAGTTGATGCGACCGTGTGCACTCGCGCTCCGCGATTCTGATGCGGCGCGGGCGCGCCGGCCCTGGGGCTCATCCTCGCGTGGGCGACTGTGTCGTCTGGGAGCTACCTGCGTCTCCTCACGCCACCTTCCTCACTCGCACGCGCCAAATCTCCGGTCCTTGCTCGAGGTAGTCCCACGCGAACTGCCCGGTCCGTTCGGCCTGGAACTGATAGTAGAGCGGCTTGGGGTCGTGGTCATTGACCAGAATGAACGCCTCGCCCGGGTCAAGCGCCTCGAATGTGCCGAAGATGAGTGAATGGCGTTGCGCCGGTGCAACCGGCCGCACGTCGAGCGTTTTGTCTGTTGACGCTTCTGTCATTGGGTGCCCTCCGTTGGCGCATCATATCGTGCACCGGCCGGAGCCAACAGAGATGTGGCTCCCCATCCGCTTATCGCGGGTGGGGAGCGCCGGGTCTATCCAAAGGCGGAGAATTTCACCCGCCGCCGGTTGTGTCCAGAGCAGGCTCCAATGCGGGTTTGAGGCTGGCCTGCGGCTCGGCCTGCCTCGCGAGCGGCAAGGCACGGCGCGCCAGTGTCACGCCGAGTGCAAAGTCGACCAGCGCCATCACCGGGTGGAACGCGGCGGCGACCGGCACAGACCAGCGCATGAAGATGAGGATGTCCGCCTGCAGGACGTAGGCTCCGAACAACAGCCAGGTCAGCCGCTTCATCGATCCGGGCATGCGTCCGGCATAGCCGGTCACGAGCATCAACAGCAAAGGAGCGGCCAGGGTGTGGCCGAGCCCGGCGTGGGCGCTCCAGCCCATGCTCGCCGCCACCACCACCATCCCCGCCAGGAACACCTGCACCACCACGCCGGCCACGAACAGCCACGCAGCAGCCAGATAAACATAACGCCCGATCTTCTGCATTGTCGTCTTCCGTCCTCCCGGAATACCGGGTAAAGAACCAGAGCCGGCGGATCGCTTGCCCGACCCATCCCTGCGCTCCCTACACCGCTGGCAGCCAATTTATTAGTAGAACTTGATAACAATATACGGGGCAAATGTCAAGGGTTTTTCGCGCGAGGTGTGCATCCGACGTTGCGGGCACCATGTAGGATAACATGCCGATGTTGTCCCGGTATGGGGTAGAGAACGCGCTGGGGCAACAAGCTAGCCCGCTCTGCCCCGCACCCGGGACAACATCGGCATGTTATCCTACAAATCGCCCCCACAGCGTGCGACCCGCCCTCGAGGGCCCCAGCATGGCTGCGCTGGGCGTGGGCGTCGACGTGAAGGGTTCCGTCCAGGGGCACTGCAGGTTTGTGGCACACAAATGCGGGGTTCCTTGACCGCACACCTGGCATTCTCGCCGGCCGCTCACTACTCCATCCTGAGCTTGACGAAGGACGGGGCGTTGCCGGCCGACTCGCATCGAAGCGAACCGCGCTGCCACGGCCGTCCTTCGTCAGGCTCAGGATGGAGTAGTGAGGCTAACCATCAGTGTGGGGGGTTCCTGCATCAAACCAACCGCATCCTCGCCGCCACCAACACGACCAGACCAAGCCTTTGCGTCTTTGCGTCTTTGCGTTAAGATGTCCGCACCACCAGCCAACCCGCATCTGCCGCGTCCCGCGCGAGAGGTAGTCGCGGGAGCGGGGTATTGTGGGGGTGTGGGCACGGGTAAAGCACTCGCTGATCCGATGTTGCGTTAACGTATCTGGCCGGCGAGTGCTTTACGGCTACGATTGTATTGGGAGAGCAGCATCTCCGGCGAGTGCTAAGCCCTGCAGCGCGCTGCAAGGGTTACGGTTACGGTGGTCTTGAGGGACGGTCAGACGGCCGCTCAGGCCCGATCCTCGGCTGGATGCGGCTCCTCTGCGGTCTCCGGCGCAGGAACGGCGCCGTACATTCGCTCCAGATTGGAGCGCACACGCGCCATCGAGCGCTGCATGCACGCCAGATCCTCGGCGCTGATTCCTTCGAGGCTGAGTGTGAGGAACTCCCTGACCTTCTGCGCTACCTCGCGCAGCTTGTCCTTCCCGTCATCGGTCAATGCTACGAGCGTGAAGCGGTTGTCCGCGGGATCGGGACGCCGCGAGATGAGCCCCTCGGCCTCCATCTGTTTGACGTGCCGGGTCACGGCCGCACCGTCGACCTCCAGACGGCGCTGCAGGTCGGCCTGGCTCAGCTCGCCGAACAGGAAGAGGCTGCCCAAAACATGCAGTCTGGATTCGGAGATGCCGACGCTGCGCTGAAACGCCACCTTTGCGACGCGCATCACGGCTCCCTGCTCGAACAGGAAGGCATCGGCGGGCGTGCTCCCCTTGGGCCACAGCTCCTCCAAATGCTCGTGTACGTGCTCGTGCATCTCCATCTGTTGTCCTTCCCGACATCTTGGCGCGGCGATCCGCGCGTAGGCGCTGCCAGGCGCCACCGCAGGCAACTCCAGACCGATTATACATGCATAATAGATGATGTGCCAATAGTTGATTAATCAAGTAATCGTCGTATAATGGCATGTCCGAAGTGGACGGAACGGGAAAGGAATGTCGTGACGATGGCGATGTCGAATTCAGGGATAGCTAAGGCAAACCGGCGGGGGCGCCGGCGCCTGCTTCTGGTCGTTGGTGGGCTGATCCTCGTGGCGGTTGCGGCGGCGTTCGCCGTGAACGGCCGCGCCCGACCCGCCCAGGCGTTGCCCGCCGTCGTGCAGGTAACGCGTGGCGAGTTGGTGGCGAAGATCACGGGCAGCGGCAGCGTCGCCGCCGAGCAGACGGTGAACCTGCCGTTTCGGCGCCACCGGCACGGTGACGGAGGTGCTGGTCAAGGAAGGCGACGCCGTCCAGACGGGGCAGGCGCTGGCGAAGCTGGACGACCGCAACCTGCAGTTGCAGGTGGCGTCGGCCCGCGCAGCGCTCGAGAGCGCCAGGGCGCGCCTGGCGCAGGCGCAGAGCGGCAACGCCAGGCCCGAAGATCTCGCCGCCGCCAGGCACAGGTGGCCTCAGCGCAGGCCAACTTCGATAAGGCGACGCGCGGTGGCATCCGCCGCCGATGTGGCCAGCGCCCAGGCGGCCGTCCGCAGCGCGCAGGCGGCCTATGATGCGGCGGTGAACGCCGCCGGCACCAACGGCTCGCAGTTCGCAGTCAGCGGCCGCCACCCTGCAGAAGGCCGAGGCAGCGGTCCAGCAGGCCCAGGCGGACTACGACAGGGTGGCCGGCGCGCCGAACATCGGCATGCTGCCGCAGTCGCTGAAGCTGCAGCAGGCGACCATCGACTACGAGCAAGCCAAGGCCAACTACGAGTCGCTTACCAAGACGGCCGACAGCGACGCGCAGGCCAAGGTCGAGCTCGGCCGCCGCCCAGTTGGCGCAGGCGAGGGCCAATCTGGCCAAGCTGGCGCCGGCTACGGAGGACGTGGCCGCCGCGCAGGCCAGCCTGGATGCGGCCAAGGCCAACCTGGCCAAGCTGACGGCGCCGGCCACCGCGACCGACCTGCAGATCCAGCAGGCCGCCGTGACGCAGGCCGAGGCCAGCTCGCAGCAGGCCGAGCTGGCCCTGGATAACGCCACGCTCGAAGGCGCCCTTCGCCGGCATCGTCGCCCAGGTCAACGTCGTGCCGGGCAGCCCGGCCGGCCCTGCACGCCGGCCATGCGGCTGATCAACCGCAACCCGCTGCACGTCGACCTGAAGCTGAGCGAGAACGACGTGGCCCAGGTCCAGCTTGGCCAGCCGGTGCAGCTGACGATCGCCTCGCTGGGCGGCTGGCAGACGGACGGGAAGGTGAGCTTCGTGGCGCCGGCCGCCGACAACGCCAACGGCGTGGTGACCTACGCCGTGCGCGTGAGCTTTCCCGACAGCGACCCACAGGTGAAGGTCGGCATGACGGCCGACCTGGAGATCGTCACCGCGCGCAAGAGAACGTCCTGCTGGTGCCCAATACGGCCCTGCTGCCCAAGGGCGCCGGGCGGGTGGTGCAGGTGCTCGACCGCCGACGACGCAGGGCAAGCAGCCGACGACCCGGGAAGTCGACGTGCAGACCGGGCTGAGCGACGGCACGCAGACCGAGATCATCAGCGGGCTGAGCGAAGGCCAGGAGATCGTGGCCCTGCCGGATAACGGCGCCGTCCGGCAGCCAGCAGCCGTTCGGCGGCTGAATGTCCGAAGACTGTGAGCTAGCACGTGAGGTCGGATAGTACGAGCGGCAGATACATGATCTCGGTGCGGGACCTGCGCAAGGTCTACCACATGGGCGACGTCGAGGTGCAGGCGCTGTGCGGCGTCTCGTTCGACATGCAGCCAGGGCGAGTTCGTCGCGATCATCGGCCACAGCGGCAGCGGCAAGAGCACGCTGATGAACCTGCTCGGCTGCCTGGACACGCCCACCAGCGGCACCTACCGGCTGGACGGCGTCGAGACGCACACGCTGAGCGCCGACGACCTGGCGCTGGTGCGCGCGGCCAAGCTTGGCTTCGTCTTCCAGCAGTACAACCTGCTGCCGCGGCAGACGGCGCTGCGCAACGTCGAGATGCCGCTGATCTACCGCGGCGTGCCGGCGGGCCAGCGCCGGAGCGCGCGCGCAGGCCGCCCTGCGCCTGCTCGGGCATGGGCGACCGCATGGACCACCAGCCCAACGAGCTGAGCGGCGGCCAGCAGCAGCGCGTGGCCATCGCCCGCGCGCTCGTCGGCAGCCCGGCGGTCATCCTGGCCGACGAGCCGACCGGCGCGCTGGACACCAAGACCAGCGCCGAGATCATGGGCATCCTGCAGTCGCTGAACCCGCAGCGGGCTGACCGTGGTGGTGGTGACGCACGAGCCGGACGTGGCCGCCTATGCCGAACGGGTCCTGACGCTGCGCGACGGCGAGCTGATCAGCGACGGCCCGCCGCCGACAGCCGCAGCGCTCGTGGCCGCAGAGGCGCGCCGGCAGTGCAGGTGTGCCGGGCATGGAGCAGCATGACCACACGAGCGATCGAGCACAGCACGCGCCGGTCAGAAACGTTGACGAAGAGGCCGATGCCGTCCTGCACGCCCGCTCGAGGCCGGCGGCTCCGCCGGGCGTCAACCTGGGCGAGGTGGTGCGCGGTCGCCTTCGACAGCCTGCCGCCAACAAGACGCCGGTCGCTGCTGACCATGCTCGGCGTGATCATCGGCGTGGCCTCGGTGGTCGCGCTGCTGGCGCTGGGCAACGGCGCGCAGGCGTCGATCACCGGGCAGATCCAGAGCATCGGCACCAACCTGATCTTCGTCATGCCCGGTTCGATCCGAGTCGGCGGCATGGGCGACATCGAGCGTCGCCGCAGAACGCTGACGATGGACGACGCTACGGCCATCGAGGCGCTCAACCTGCCGCTGAACGGCATCGCGCCGCAGTTCAGCGGCAGCGCCAGCGTGGTCGCGCCGGCCGCGGACAAGATCGCCAGCGATCGCCGGCACCACGCCGGCCTACTTCGCCTGCAGGACCTGCACGGTCACCAGCGGCTCGCTGTTCGACGAAGAGCCAGAGCGCGTGCCGGCGAGCCGGTCGCCGTGCTGGGCGCCAACCTGGCCAAGGACCTCTTCGGCAGCGGCCAGGCGGTCGGCCAGACGCGTGCGCATCAAGGACCAGACCCTGCGCGTGGTCGGGCGTGCTGGCAGCCAAGGGCGGCGGCGGCTTCGGCTCGGTCGACGACCAGCTTTTCGCGCCCATCACCTTCGTGCAGCAGCGGCTCTTCGGCGCCCGCACGCCCGACGGCAACAGCTACCGGGTGGCCAACATCCTGCTTTCGGCGCGCAGACGCCGCCGACATCGACGCCATCCAGGACCGCATCACCGTGCTGCTGCGCGAGCGCCACCACCTGAAAGCCGACGGCAGCGGCGACGACTTCATGATCATGAACCAGGCGTCGTTCCTGAGCACGCTGAACAACATCACGTCGCTGTTCACCACCTTCCTGGCTGCCATCGCCGCCATCTCGCTGCTGGTGGGCGGCATCGGCATCATGAACATCATGCTGGTCAGCGTCACCGAGCGCACGCGTGAGATCGGCCTGCGCAAGGCGGTCGGCGCCCGCGGCGCAGGACATCCTGCTGCAGTTCATCGTCGAGGCGGTGGTGATCAGCCTGCTCGGCGGCCTGCTCGGGCTGGCGCTGGGCGCGCTGGTCGCCGTGCTCGGTCACGCTCAGCGGGCATCATGACGGCGGTCGTCAGCGGCGGCTCGGTGGTGCTGGCGCTGGGCTTCTCGATGGCCGTGGGCCTGTTCTTCGGCATCTACCCGGCCCGCCGCGCCGCCGCTCAACCCGATCGACGCGCTGCGCTACGAGTAGGGGTGGTCGGCGGGGTTCGAGGAGCAGCGTAGGTCACGCTTGGAGCGTGACGCCAGTGCCAATCCCTTACTCCCCCGCCACCCGCGGCAACCTCACCGTAAACGTCGTCCCCTTCCCCACCTCGCTGCTCACCGCAATCGTCCCGCCCTGCGCCTCGACCAGCTCTTTGGCGATGGCCAGGCCCAGACCGGCGCCCGGGCCGCTGCGGGATGTCTGGCCGCGGTAGAAGCGCTCGAAGATGTGGGGGAGGGCTTCCGGGGCGATGCCGGGCCCGGTGTCGTGCACGTGGATCACTACCTGCTCGTCCTGATGCTCCGTCACGATCTCGATCCTGGCTCCGGGTGCGGCGTGCCGGTGCGCGTTGTCGAGCAGGATCAGCAGCACCTGCTTGACCGCGTCGGGATCCGCCAGCGCCATGGCTCCGTCCGGCGTCCGGCACGTGACGGCGCTCTCGGGCGCGATCGTCTTCATCTGGCGGCACGCATCCTCGACGAGCGGCCCCAGCGGCACGGGCTCGGCCCGCAGCTTCTGCCCGGCGTCCGCCCGCGCCAGCACCAGCAACTGCGTGACCAGCCGGATCAGCCGGTCGACCTCTTCGGGCGTGTCGGCCAGGATCTCCGCCCGCTCGGCGGGTTCGATGCTCACGGTCGCGCCCGAGCAGCTCGATGTTGCCGCGGACGGTGGTCAGCGGCGTGCGCAGCTCGTGCGAGGCGTCGGCCACGAACCGGCGCTGCGACCCCAGCGACTCCTCGAGCTGCCGGTAGGCCGATTCCAACTGCGCCGAGCATGCTGTTGAAGGTGATGGCGAGCTGCCCGACCTCGTCGACCGGCCCTGCGTGCTCGACCCGGCGCCCGAAGTCGCGCTCGGCGCCGATTGCCTGCGCCGTCTGCGTGATCCGGTGGATCGGGCGCAGCGCCGTGCCGGCCAGCACCCACCCCAGCCCGAACGCCGCCAGGATCGCCAGCCCGCTCCCCGCGACCAGCATCAGGCGCAGCGTATTCAACGTCTGCTGCGGCTGGGCGATGGGGAAGGCGACCTGCACGATCCCGGCTGCGCCGTCGCGCGCGGTGTAGGGATGCTGTAGATGAGAACCGGCTGCCCTTCAGCGTCTCCCGTCTCGAACCAGTCGGTCCCGCCCTGAACTGCCTGCAGCCCCGCCTGGCTGAGCGGCAGGGTGGCGTCGCTCAGATCGAGCGTCTGCCCGACCACCGTGCCGGTGACCGTGCGGGTCTGCGTCCAACGCCCCGGCAGCGTCCCCTCAGGCAGGTCTCGCTTCACCGGCTCGGCGTGTGGTTGGGCGCCATCCGGTTCGGGCCGCGATCCGCCCGGCGACTCGGGTCCCCGTAGCGAAATTCTGGGCCTGCCCGATCAGGTTGGAGCGGATGCCGTCGTACGTGGTTTGCGACTGGCTCCAGTACACGATCGAGCCGAAGGCGACGAGGGTCAGCGCCAGGATCCCCGTGTACAGCAGGGTCAGGCGGAGCCGGATCGACACACTGCGCACCCGCGCCCTGGCCGTGCTCATCGATCTCACGTATCTTCCCGCATCACGTAGCCGACGCCGCGGATCGTCTGGATCAGCCGCGGCTCCCCGGCGGCCTCGGTCTTCCTGCGCAGGTACCCGATGTAAACCTCGAGCACGTTGTCGTCGCCGCCGAAATCGTATCCCCACACGTCCTGCAGGATCTGCTCGCGGCTCAACACCTGCCGCGGGTGCCGCAAGAGGTGGCGCAGCAGGTCGTACTCCTTCGCCGTCAGCTCTACCCGCCGATCGCCCCGCCAGACCTCGCGGGTGACGGGATCCAGCCGCAGGCCGCCGTAGGCCATCGTCTCATCCTTGATGGCGACGGCGGGTCGCCGCAGCAGCGCGTGGATGCGCGCGAGCAGCTCCGCCGGAGCGAACGGCTTCACCAGGTAGTCGTCTGCCCCGCCTTCCAGCCCCTCCACCCGGCTCTCGACGGCGTCACGCGCCGTCAGCATCAGCACAGGGTCCGGTCGCCGGCCTCGCGGAACCGCTCGAGCACCCCCAGCCCGTCCAGCCCGGGCATCATCCAGTCGAGCACGATGACGTCGGGCCGCTGCGCCTGCATCGCCGCCAGCGCCTCATTGCCGTTGGCGGCGCTGCTGACCCGGAAGCCCTCGTAGGCGAGGGTGCGCTCCAGCATCTTCAGGAGCTTGGGATCGTCGTCGACGATCAATACGGTTGCCATCTGTTGGTCCTGTCTCCGCGGATCGGGCTATAGCCCGCGTTGATTATAGCATCCGGTGACTGAGCAGAAGATGAGATGTTCCTGAGTAGCGCCTGAGAAGGTGAGGGCGCACCGGCCTTACGGACGCCCGCCCAACTATCCGCCGGGCGGATTGGCCGGTCGCCGGCGAGAGACCGTAATTGCCACAACATTATCCGGCGCCAGAAGAGTACTAACTTCATAGACCCCATGAGCGGTTCTGAAAGGAGATTGCGATGAGCGGAGTACGGGTCCTCGTTGGCACGCGCAAGGGCGCGTTTATCCTCACGGCGGATGGGAAGCGCGAACAATGGGACGTCAGTGGCCCCCACTTCGGAGGGTGGGAGATCTATCACGTCAAGGGCTCGCCGGTCGACCCGAACCGGCTGTACGCCTCGCAGTCCACCTCATGGTTCGGGCAGATGATGCAGCGCTCGAACGACGGCGGCAAGAGCTGGGAACCGGTTGGGAATCAGTTCACGTACGACGGAGTCCCGGGAACGCACCAGTGGTACGACGGCACGCAGCACCCGTGGGGGTTCGCCCGCGTGTGGCACCTCGAGCCGTCGCTGTCTGATCTGGAGACGGTGTACGCCGGCGTGGAAGATGCGGCGCTCTTCCGCTCGGTCGACGGCGGCACGAGCTGGCAGGAGCTTTCGGGGTTGCGCTGCCACCCCACGGGAGCATCCTGGATGCCGGGAGCCGGCGGGCTGTGCCTGCACACGATCCTCCTCGATCCGGTTAACCCGCAGCGGATCTTCATCGCTATCTCGGCCGCGGGCGCCTTCCGGACGGACGACGGTGGCACGACCTGGCAGCCGATCAACCAGGGGCTGCATTCGGAGGACATCCCCGATGCGACCGCCGAGGTGGGGCACTGCGTTCACCGAATCGCGATGCACCCGTCGCGCCCGAACGTGCTGTTCATGCAGAAGCACTGGGACGTCATGCGCAGCGACGATGCGGGCGACTCGTGGCACGAGGTCAGCGGCAACCTGCCGACCGACTTCGGGTTCCCGATAGCGGTGCACGCCCACGAGCCCGAGACGCTCTACGTCGTCCCGATCAAGAGCGACTCCGAGCACTACCCGCCGGACGGGAAGCTGCGCGTCTACCGCAGCCGGTCGGGCGGAAACGAGTGGGAGGCGCTCACGAACGGCCTGCCGCAGGAGAACGTCTACGTCAACGTGCTGCGCGAGGCGATGGCCGTCGACACGCTCGACGAATGCGGCATCTACTTCGGCACCAGCGGCGGGCAGGTATACGGATCCGCCGACAGCGGCGATAGCTGGTCCGCCATCGTGCGCGACCTGCCCCCCGTGCTGTCGGTCGAGGCGCAGACGCTGCCATGATCCGTGTCGTTCTGCCGCACATCTGCGGACTATCGCCCAGGTGGGGAAAGAGGTCGATCTGCAGGTCGAGGGTCCGGTCACGCAGCGCACGCTTCTCGACGCGCTCGAGGCGGCCTACCCGATGCTGCGCGGCACGATCCGTGACCAGACCACGGGGGAGCGGCGGCCGCTGATGCGCTTCTTCGTGGCCGGGAAGGACCTGACGCTCGAATCGCCCGACGATCCGCTTCCGGATCCGGTGGCGCAGGGTTCGGAGCCATTCCGGATCGTCGGTGCGATCGCCGGCGGCTAGCAAAACGCGAGCCTGGAAGGCCTATCGTGCGGCGCTGACTGCCGGCGCGCCGCAGCCGAAAGGAGTATCGAAGTGCGGAAAGTGATCTCAGGGCTGTTCATCTCGCTCGACGGCGTGACCGAAGCGCCCGACCAGTGGCAGTTCGACGTCTTCGACGCCGATATGGGGCAGGCGATGGCGGAACACCTCGCCCAGGAGGACACGATCCTGCTCGGACGGAGGACGTACCAGGAATGGGCCGACTACTGGCCCACGTCGACCGACGAGCCGTACGCCAGCCACATCAACAACACCCCCAAGTACGTCGTCTCGAACACGCTGGACAGGGTGGACTGGCAGAACTCGACGCTGGTCAAGGGCGGCGACCTGGCCGCTGAGATCGCCAGGCTCAAGCAGCAGCCCGGGAAGAACATCGGCGTCGCCGGCAGCCCCACCCTCGTAGAATCGCTGCTGCAGCAGGGTCTCCTGGATCAGCTCGTCCTGATGTTCCACCCCGTCGTCGTCGGCCACGGGAAGCGGCTCTTCAAAGACGGCCGC
>CAWAOA010000005.1:0-164137 GCA_963783655.1 uncultured Chloroflexia bacterium | reverse complement strand
CCCTTCCCCACCTCGCTGCTCACCGCGATCGTCCCGCCTTGCGCCTCGACCAGCTCTTTGGCGATGGCCAGCCCGAGGCCTGCCCCCGGGCCGCTGCGCGAGGTCTGGCCGCGGTAAAGCGCTCGAAGATGTGGGGGATGGCTTCCGGGGCGATGCCGGGGCCGGTGTTGTGCACGTGGATCGCCACCTGCCCGTCCAGAAGCTCCGTCACGATCTCGATCCTGGCTCCGGGTGCGGCGTGCCGGTGCGCGTTGTCGAGCAGGATCAGCAGCACCTGCTTGACCGCGTCGGGGTCCGCCAGCGCCGTGGCTCCGCCCGGCGTACGGCATGTGACGGAGCTCTCGGGCGCGATTGTCTTCATCTGGCGGCACGCATCCTCGACGAGCGGCCCCAGCGGCACGGGCTCGGCCCGCAGCTTCTGCCCGGCGTCCGCCCGCGCCAGCACCAGCAACTGCGTGACCAGCCGGATCAGCCGGTCGACCTCTTCGCGCGTGTCGGCGAGGATCTCCGCCCGCTCGGCGGGTTCGATGCTCATGTCGCGTCCGAGCAGCTCGATATTGCCGCGGACGGTGGTCAGCGGCGTGCGCAGCTCGTGCGAGGCGTCGGCCACGAACCGGCGCTGCGACCCGAGCGACTCCTCGAGCTGCCGGTAGGCCGATTCCAACTGCCCGAGCATGCTGTTGAAGGTGATGGCGAGTTGCCCGACCTCGTCGACCGGCCCGGCATGCTCGACCCGGCGCCCGAAGTCTCGCTCGGCGCCGATCACCTGCGCCGTCTGGGTGATCCGGTGGATCGGGCGCAGCGCCGTGCCGGCCAGCACCCACCCCAGCCCGAGCGCCGCCAGGATCGCCAGCCCGCTCCCCGCGACCAGCAACAGGCGCAGCGTATTCAACGTCTGTTGCGGCTGGGCGATGGGGAAGGCGACCTGCAGGATCCCGGCCGCGCCGTCGCGAGCGGTGTAGGGAGTGCTGTAGATGAGAACCGGCTGCCCTTCCGCGTCTCCCGTCTCGAACCAGTTGGTCCCGCCCTGAACTGCCTGCAGCCCCGCCGGGCTGAGAGGCAGCGTGGCGTCGGTCAGGTCGAGCGTCTGCCCGACCACCGTGCCGGTGACCGTGCGGGTCTGCGTCCAACGCCCCGGCAGCGTCCCCTCAGGCAGGTCTCTCTTCACCGGCTCGACGTGTGGTTGGGCGCCATCCGGTTCGGGACGCGATCCGCGCGGCGACTCGGGTCCCCGCAGGAAATTCTGGGACTGCACGATCAGGTTGGAGCGGATGCCGTCGTACGTGGATTGTGACTGGCTCCAGTAGACGATCGAGCCGAACGCGACGAGGGTCAGCGCCAGGATCCCCGTGTACAGCAGGGTCAGGCGGAGCCGGATCGACACACTGCGCACCCGCGCCCCGGCCGTGCTCATCGATCTCACGTATCTTCCCGCATCACGTAGCCGACGCCGCGGATCGTCTGGATCAGCCGCGGCTCTCCGGCGGCCTCGGTCTTCCTGCGCAGGTACCCGATGTAGACCTCCAGCACGTTGTCGTCGCCGCCGAAATCGTATCCCCACACGTCCTGCAGGATCTGTTCGCGGCTCAACACCTGCCGCGGGTGCCGCAAGAGGTGGCGCAGCAGGTCGTACTCCTTCGCCGTCAGCTCCACCCGCCGCTCTCCCCGCCAGACTTCCCGGGTGACGGGATCCAGTCGCAGGCCGCCGTAGGCCATCGTCTCATCCTTGATGGCGACGGAGGGTCGCCGCAGCAGCGCGTGGATGCGCGCAGCAGCTCCGCCGGCGCGAACGGCTTCACCAGGTAGTCGTCTGCCCCGCCCTCCAGCCCCTCCACCCGGCTCTCGACGGCGTCACGCGCCGTCAACATCAGCACGAGGGTCCGGTCGCCGGCCGCGCGCAACCGCTCGAGCACGCCCAGCCCGTCCAGCCCGGGCATCATCCAGTCGAGCACGATGACGTCGGGCCGCTGCGCCTGCATCGCTGCCAGCGCCTCATTGCCGTTGGCCGGCGCTGCTGACCCGGAAGCCCTCGTAGGCGAGGGTGCGCTCCAGCATCTTCAGCAGCTTGGGATCGTCGTCGACGATCAATACGGTTGCCATCTGTTGGTCCTGTCTCCGCGGATCGGGCTATAGCCCGCGTTGATTATAGCATCCGGTGACTGAGCAGAAGATGAGATGTTCCTGAGTAGCGCCTGAGAAGGTGCGGGCGCACCGGCCTTACGGACGCCCGCCCAACTATCCGCCGGGCGGATTGGCCGGTCGCCGGCGAGAGACCGTAATTGCCACAACATTCTCCGGCGCCAGAAGAGTACTAACTTCATAGACCCCATGAGCGGTTCTGAAAGGAGATTGCGATGAGTGGAGTACGGGTCCTCGTTGGCACGCGCAAGGGCGCGTTCATCCTCACGGCGGATGGGAAGCGCAAGCAATGGGACGTCAGTGGCCCCCACTTCGGAGGGTGGGAGATCTACCACGTCAAGGGCTCGCCGGTCGACCCGAACCGGCTGTACGCCTCGCAGTCCACCTCATGGTTCGGGCAGATGATCCAGCGCTCGAACGACGGCGGCAAGAGCTGGGAACCGGTCGGGAACCAGTTCACGTACGACGGAGTCCCGGGAACGCACCAGTGGTACGACGGCACGCAGCACCCGTGGGAGTTCGCCCGCGTGTGGCACCTCGAGCCGTCGCTGACCGATCTGGAGACGGTGTACGCCGGCGTGGAAGATGCGGCGCTCTTCCGCTCGGTCGACGGCGGCACGAGCTGGCAGGAGCTTTCGGGGCTGCGCTGCCACCCCACGGGAGCATCCTGGATGCCGGGAGCCGGCGGGCTGTGCCTGCACACGATCCTCCTCGATCCGGTCAACCCGCAGCGGATCTTCATCGCCATCTCGGCCGCGGGCGCGTTCCGGACGGACGACGGCGGCACGACCTGGCAGCCGATCAACCAGGGGCTGCATTCGGAATACATTCCCGATGCGACCGCCGAGGTGGGGCACTGCGTTCACCGCATCGCGATGCACCCGTCGCGCCCGAACGTGCTGTTCATGCAGAAGCACTGGGACGTCATGCGCAGCGACGATGCGGGCGACTCGTGGCACGAGGTCAGCGGCAACCTGCCGACCGACTTCGGGTTCCCGATCGCGGTGCACGCCCACGAGCCCGAGACGCTCTACGTCGTCCCGATCAAGAGCGACTCCGAGCACTACCCGCCGGACGGGAAGCTGCGCGTCTACCGCAGCCGGTCGGGCGGAAACGAGTGGGAGGCGCTGACGAACGGCCTGCCGCAGGAGAACGTCTACGTCAACGTGCTGCGCGAGGCGATGGCCGTCGACACGCTCGACGAGTGCGGCATCTACTTCGGCACCAGCGGCGGGCAGGTTTACGGATCCGCCGACAGCGGCGATAGCTGGTCCGCCATCGTCCGCGACCTGCCCCCCGTGCTATCGGTCGAGGCGCAGACGCTGCCATGATCCGTGTCGTTCTGCCGCAGCATCTGCGGACCATCGCCCAGGTGGGGAAAGAGGTCGATCTGCAGGTCGAGGGGCCGGTCACGCAGCGCACGCTCCTCGACGCGCTCGAGGCAGCCTACCCGATGCTGCGCGGCACGATCCGTGACCAGACCACGGGAGTGCGGCGGCCGCTCATGCGCTTCTTCGCGGCCGGCAAGGACCTGACGCACGAATCGCCCGACGCTGCGCTTCCGGACCCGGTAGCGCAGGGCGCGGAGCCATTCCGGATCGTCGGTGCGATCGCCGGCGGCTAGCAAAACGCGAGCCTGGAAGGCCTATCGTGCGGCGCTGACTGCCGGCGCGCCGCAGCCGAAAGGAGAATCGAAGTGCGGAAAGTGATATCAGGGCTGTTCATCTCGCTCGACGGCGTGACCGAAGCGCCCGACCAGTGGCAGTTCGACGTCTTCGACGCCGATATGGGGCAGGCGATGGCGGAACACCTCGCCCAGGAGGACACGATCCTGCTCGGACGAAGGACCTACCAGGAATGGGCGGACTACTGGCCCACGTCGACCGACGAGCCGTACGCCAGCCACATCAACAACACCCCCAAGTACGTCGTCTCGGACACGCTGGACAGGGTCGACTGGCAAAACTCGACGTTGGTCAAGGGCGGCGACCTGGCCGGTGAGATCGCCAGGCTCAAGCAGCAGCCCGGGAAGAACATCGGCGTCGCCGGCAGCCCCACCCTCGTCGAATCGCTGCTGCAGCAGGGTCTCCTGGATCAGCTGATCCTGATGTTCCACCCTGTCGTCGTCGGCCACGGGAAGCGGCTCTTCAAAGACGGCCGCGACCTGAAGCGCATGCGCCTGGTCGAATCCAAGACCACCGGCAGCGGTGTCGCCTTCCTGACCTACGAGCCGCGGCGGGACTAGACAGCGCCGGCCATGTAGCCGTCCCATAGAAGATCGTGAGGCGTTTAGCACTCGTCGGTTAGGTGACTCAGGCCGTCCAAGAACAATCGTAGCCGTAAAGCACTCGCCGGAGATGTAACTTGCGAGCCACGAGCAGCGAGTGCTTTACCCGTGCCCACACCCCCCCAATACCCCGCTCCCGCTACCCGACCCGCGCGGGACGCGGCCGATGCGGGTTGGCCGGCGGCGGGGCATTCTCAACGCAAAGGCGCAAAGGCGCAAAGGCTTGGAGACGCAAGGAGCTTCCGTCGGTAGCGGCGCGGGGGCTGGCCGTCAACGAATTATGGGAACGAACACCTATGCAGCGGGACCTGCGATGGTTAAACGAATGGCGGCTGGAGCGGGGCGGGTGCCTTGATGCGAATTGGCTGGGCCACGGGGCGTGCTTCGACACGCTCAGGATGGAGTAGTTAGAGGTTGCCGTCTGCGTGAACGGTTCTGTACAGGAACCCCGCACCATGTGTATGCCACAACCTGCCGGTGCCCCATGACGGAACCTTTTACTCTGGTGCCTCACAACTTTCTGCTCCATACTGAGCCTGACGAAGTACGCTCGTCTGGCTAGCCGACTCGCATCAATGGTAGCCGAGCCGTTGTGAGCGGCGCGACTGACTCTGATGTGAATTGGGCGGGCCACGGGGCGTCCTTCGAGAACGCTCAGGATGGAGTTGTCAGGGGATTACCAGCGATGTGCAATGGTTCTGTCCCGGAACCCCGCACTTGGGTGCCGCGGACTGTCGGTACCCCGGACAGAACCATTCGCATTGGTGCCCACAATTACGCAACCATCCTGAGGTTCTCGAAGGACGCCCGTCGCTCACCCAATTCACATCAGGCGCGCGCCGCTCCGGCCGCCATTCGTTTACCCCCCCCCTTCGTTCCCGCAATTCGTTGACGGCCGCCCGCTCCCCTCTCTCACCCTCACAAATGCCTCTCCAACAGCACCGCCTCGTCCACCATCCCGTGCGCCCGGTAGAAGCGGATCGCCCCCTCGTTACCCGCCGTCGTCGACACGGACACCTCGGCGCACCCCGCCTGCGCAGCCCGCTCCATCACCGCTCCAGCAGCGCGCTGCCGGCCCCCAGGCCGCGGGCTGCCCGCCGTCACGACCAGCTCCTCGATCAGCGCCACGTTGCCCCCGTGATACAGATTGGGCCGCACGCCGTAGCTCAGTAACCCGACCGTGCGCCCATCCTCCTCTGCCAGCAGCACGTGGCTTCCCGGCGCGGCGAGATACGCCGCCGCGTACTCCGCCGTCACCGGCGAGCTCTCCCCGCCCGTCTCCGCCAGCTCCCGCACCAGCGCCGCGATCACCGCCGCGTCCCCCGGCAAACCATCCCGCACGATCATCGCAGATGCCTCTCCTCCGCTCAGCCCCGATCCCGGCCGATGTAACACCAGGGGCACACGATATCCGACCAGATCTCAACTCTCATCATCACCCGATCCCATGCCGGCCATCGCCTGGATCCCCGGTCCTGCGCCGGCGCAGCTCCAGCGCCAGCCAATCCTGGTCGATCGGCAGCCGCCGGATGCGGACGCCGCAGGCGTTGTAGACGGCGTTCGTGATCGACACCGGCGTCGGGATGATGCTGATCTCGCCCACCCCCTTGGCGCCGTACGGCCCCTCGGCGGTCGGGTGCTCCACGACGATCGGGATGATCTCGGGCGTATGGGTGATGCCCGGCATCCGGTAGCGGCCGAGCCGGTCGGTGACGACCACCCCGTCCTTCACGATGAACTCTTCCGTCAGCGCCTGG
Organism: uncultured Chloroflexia bacterium; assembly: GCA_963783655.1. Classification (GTDB taxonomy): domain Bacteria; phylum Chloroflexota; class Anaerolineae; order CG2-30-64-16; family CG2-30-64-16; genus CAWAOA01. The sequence goes on along the minus strand of CAWAOA010000005.1, from coordinate 157,954 downwards.
CCGACCCCCATGATCACGCCGCCCTCGATCTGGCCGCGCAGCCCCAGCGGGTTGATCGCCTTGCCCACGTCGTCGGCCACGATCATGCGCAGCACGCGCACCTCTCCGGTGTCGGTATCCACCTCGACCTCGGCGGCCTGCGCCGCAAAGGAGAAGGCGAAATGGATGTCGGTTCCGCCGACGATCGGCTGCGTGGCCGGCGCCCAGTACTCGTACCCCACCACCGGGCTGCGCCCTTCCGCCAGCATCAGCGGGACCACCTCTCCCAGCGACACCTTGCGCTCGCGTACCTGCGCCAGCCCCTCGATGTACTCGATCTCGTCGGGCGGGCAGTCGAACGCCTCGGCGAGGGTGGAGTTGATCGACGCACGCAGCAACTGGGCGACCTTGCGCACGGCGTTGCCCGACACGTAGGTCTGGCGCGACGCCGTGGTCGGGCCGCCGTCGGGCGTGCGGTCGGTGTCGGAGAGCAGGACGCGTACCCGGTGCTGCGGCAGGCCCAGCTCCTCGGCGGCGACCATCTGCAGCACCGTGACCAGCCCCTGGCCGATCTCGGCCGACGACGTGCGCACCTCGACGGCGCCGTCCGGATACAGCTCGATCTCGGCTGCGGCCTTGTCGGGAGCGCCCCCGCCCAGTCCCGGTGTTCTTGTAGCCCAGCGCCACGCCCCAGGCCCGGCGGCGGTTCGGGTAGCCTTCGACCGGGCTGGGAGCGAACGGGTCGCCGGGGCATACGCGGCGCAGCTCCGCTTCCATCCTCTCGATACACTCGGGCAGCCCCACGCTCTCCGTCAGAAGCTGGCCGGTATTCGTCTTTGTGCCGGTGCGCAGGGCGTTGAGCCGGCGGATCTCGATCGGGTCCATGCCCAGCTGCTCGGCCAGCTCGTCCATCGCCGACTCGATGGCGAAGGCGGACTGGAGCACGCCAAACCCGCGGAAGGCGCCGGCGGGCGGGTTGTTGGTGTAGGTGGCGAAGCAGTCGGACTTGACGTTCGGGATGACGTAGGGGCCGGTGGAGTGCGTGGTGGCGCGCGTCATCACCTTCTCGCCCAGCGAGGCGTAGGCGCCGGTGTCGCCGATCAGCTCGGTCTGCGCGGCCACGAGCGTGCCGTCCTGCTTGCACCCCAGCCGCACGCGGATCTCGGTGGCGTGCCGCTTCGGGTGGACGATCAGGCTCTCCTGGCGATCGAACAGCAGCTTGACCGGCCGCCCGGTGGCGCGCGCCAGCATGGCTGCATGGATCTGCCCGGCGATGTCCTCCTTGCCCCCGAAGCCGCCGCCCACCAGCGTCCCGACGATGCGCACGTCCGCCTGGGGCATGTCCAGCGACGCCGCCACCTGGCTCCTGTCGGAGTAGGCGATCTGCGAGCCGACGTAGATCTCCAGCCTGCCGTCTTCGACCGGCCGGGCGATCGAGCATTCGGGCTCCATGAAGACGTGATCGTGGGCCGGCGTGAAGTACGTCTCCTCAAAGATGGTGTCCGCCTGCGCAAACCCCTCGCCGATGTCCCCCTTGCTCAGGTAGATGTGCTTGAGCAGATTGCCCGACTCGTGAATCTTGAGCGCGTCGGGCTCCAGCGCCGGCGCGGGGATCGCTCACAACCGGTAGCTGCTCGTACGCCACTTCGATCAGGGCGAGCGCTTCCGTCGCGATCTCGCGGGTGTCGGCCGCGACGATCGCCACCGCATCGCCCACCGTGCGGACCTTCTCGCCCACGCCCACGAGCACCGGCCAATCGAAGGTCACCAGGCCGTGGTTCTTCCGTCCCGGCACGTCCGCCGCGGTCAGGACGGCGTGGACGCCCGGCAGGCGTTGGGCGCGGGTCACGTCCAGGCGGGTCACGATGGCGTGTGGGACCATGGCCCGCAGCGCGCGGGCGTGGAGCATCTCCGGGAAGGTGTAGTCGTCGGTGAACTTCGCGGCGCCGGTCACCTTGAGGAAGGCGTCCGGCCGGGCGACCACGTGACCGACGATGCGCAGGTTGGCCGGCGCTCCCGGCTCGAGCTCGGGCGCCCGGATCTGTTCGCCGGTTCGCAGCTTGCGCCCCGCGTCCTGCACCGCCCGTACGATCGCCGGGTAGGTGCCGCAGCGGCAGAGCGTGTCCTTGAAGGCGTAGCGGATCTGTTCCTCGGTCGGGTCAGGCTCGCTGCCAGCAGCGCCGCCCCCATCATCAACTGGCCGGGGATACAGAAGCCGCACTGCACGGCGCCGTGCGCGATGAAAGCCTCCTGCAGCGGGTGCAACTGCCCGTTCGCCAGCCCTTCTACCGTGACGACCTGCCTGCCCGCTGCCTTCATGGCGGGCAGCGTACAAGACATAACGGGCGAGCCGTCGAGCAGTACCGTGCACGAGCCGCACTCCGCCTCGCCGCACGCGACCTTGGTGCCGGTCAGTCCCAGCCGGTTGCGCAGCACGTCCGACAGCATCTCGCCGCCCGTGACCTCGGTCTGCCTGGCTTCTCCGTTGACCCACAGCTTGATTTCCGGCATCACCTATTCCCCACGCCTCTCCCCTGTAGCGTCACGCTTCCGTGATCGCGTGACGACCGCCGCCCTGCTCAACGCCAACTCCATCACCCGCCCTAACACCACCGGCAGCAGGTGATGGCGGTACTCCTTGCTGGCGCGATGCGGGCTGGTGCGCACCTGTGCCTCAGACGCCAGCTCAGACGCCGCCGCAGCGAGAACGTCCGCGTCCGGCCGCCGCCCGCGCAGCGCCCCCTCGGTCCGGTGAGCGCGGAACGGGGTCAACCCGGCAGGGCCAACCGCCAGGCGAACGTCCTCGATCTCTCCGGACGCCCCCGCGCGCACCCAGACGGCCATGTTCAGGATGGCGATGGCGATCCCTTGCGGCCGCATGATCCGGTGAAAGGCGGACCCCTCGCCCGGCTTCATCAGCGGCAGCCGGAAAGCCACGAGCAGCGCCGCCTCGTCGTCGAAGATCGTATGGCCCGGCGACAGGAACAGGTCACGCATTGGCAGCCAGTTGCGGCCGTCCGGCCGGGCGACCAGCGCTTCGGCGTCGAGCGCCAGGAGCCCGATCGTGCCGTCGCCGGCGGGCAGGCCGTGCGCCACATTACCGCCGATGGTGGCCACGTTGCGCACCTGCGGGCCGCCGATCAGCTCGCACCCCTCGGCCAGGCACGCCGCGTGGCGCCACACCGGCTCGCTGCTGATGATGCTGTAGTGTGTGGCGGCGGCCCCGACGTACAGGCTCCCATCACGCTCGGCGATCTCGCACATCTCGGGGATGGCCGATATATCGACGAGGGTCTGGACGGGGCTCTGCCGGCCCTGCTGGATGTCGATCAGCAAATCCGTGCCGCCGGCGATGACTCGCGCCGGCTGCGGCGCCGACCGCAGGTACTCCAGCGCCTCGGCCACGCTCTGCGGTTGCAGGTAGTGCTGCCATGGTTGCATGCGATAATCCTGATTCCGGTACGGGCAGGTCGAAGCGGCATTATAGACGATTGAGTGAGAGAAACAAGAGAATGGGCGCACCGGCGCTGCGCTCCAGCCAGTTAGGGCCGAAGTACTAAAGCAAAGCGGCGTCACGCCGGGTATACTGGCAGGCGGTTCTGGTCGTCGCCGCAAGCCGTGCGTGGGTAGGGCAGTGCGCCGCCAGAAGGGAGCCGCTGTAGCTGTGGTCGAGGTCTACCGAGATGCCGCGCAAGGTGGCCATCCCCTGCCGTTCATGACCTCGCCTGTCAGAGTACTTGACGATCTCCAACGAGTTGTCGCGCACGACTTCTGGATGAATCCTGTCTGGGGGTCCAGATGAAGGAATACACCTATGCGGGGGGAGCCTGGGTGGCCGCCCGCGTCAACCAGGTCGTTGGCGCTCTGGCGCTGCTGGGTTCCTGCGCAGTTGCGATTGGGCTGCCCGTATACGCGATGGGCAGCGACGCTCCGGCCGATGCGTCAATGGCAACACTGGGCTGCCTGTCGCTCGGGATCCTGTTTGGAGGCGGGCAGGTAGGTGCAGCACTGATGAACAGTTATCCGACCGTGTGGGTGGCCGATGACCATCTGGCAGTGCAGAGCTTTCTCTTTGCTCGGGCGAAGGTGCCGTGGGGCGACGTCGTGGATGTGGGGGCAGGTCGGGTACCCTGGGGCTTTGTGCTGGTCCGTACGCGGGGACTCACGCCGCTCCACCGGGTCTACGGGTGGTTGTACTCCCGCACGCTCATGCCCAGTTTTCTCATCGGTCCACAAATCCAGGAGCGGGACGAACTGATCCGGGAAATCAAGTGGAGAGCACGAGCGGCTGACGCCTCGCTGCCTGATCGAAATTTGCACGGCTAAGCAACGGAGCGAGCAGGAAGATGAGCTACTGCACCAGACTTCTGACGCCGAACGAATCGCACGTTCCTGCGTCGGCCCTGGAAGGTCGACTGCGGGCTGACAGGCTGCCGGCTAGCATCAGGGTGGATGAACCCGCAACGATGGGGCAGGAGCAAGTCACCCTGCTGGACAGACTGAGGGCGAACATCAGGCGGGAAAAAGCCGCAACGGAAGCGTGGGAGCAAATCACCATCCTAGACAAGCACCGGCGAGAATTGGCGATCGTGGAACGCCATCGCGTCGCCCCACAGTCGCTAGCGGAAGAGGAACTCCAGGAGTTACTCGACGAGCTGGACGAAGCATACCCGCGCTCAGCCGCGGCATGGCTCGCCGGGTACTTGCCGACCGTGAAGGTGATCTACGCCTTTGAGATTTCGGGCGCGCTTCACACGGACAACTGGGAGCCGATACAGGCAATCCAGGGGGAGCTGTGGGGGACGTTGGGCGGGATCCTGCAGGCGGATGGCGAAGGGTTCTCCAACCCGGATGGCTCCCACATCCTGTGGCAATTCCCCAATGATGTCTCAGGCCCCCGGAACATGGCCGTCCTTAACCAGGCTGGGCAATGGGAAGTGTTCGAGATGGAGTTGGGCAACCCAAAGCATCGCCAGGCTTTTCGGGACGGCAGAGTCGCTAGATGACCGGCTGTAGGCTGGCGTGCCGGAGAGGTGCGGCGCCTCTCTCCCTGGCCGCCAGAGATCCTGCACGTCCATTGGCCGAGCATCTGCATAAGCTGAGCGGCGGTGGTCTGCAATTCCCGGGCATGCCGCCCTTGGACCCCAATCAGTCTAGGGACAGGCGCTCCGGGGGTGGAGATGATTCAAGCTGGCTCCACGAAGTGAACACGAAGCTGGGTGAACTTCAGACGAAGTACCCGCACCAGACGCTGGAGAAGATACTCCAGCGCGATGGGGGATATTCAGCGGATGACGCAGCCGAAGTATGTTCGACGTGTCTCCGAATTCGCACAGGACTGGCTGCCCAGGCTGCGGGACCTACCGGAGATGAACCCGCAGAACGTACAACAGTTCGAGGCACTCTTGCAGCAGTTGGGGGTACCCCTGCCATGACCGATTCCATGCAACAACGGCGTGCGAAAGAGAGCCGGCGGCGCACGTTTGACACCGATGCAATCGCTTTCATTCCCGTCAGTGAGTGGTGGCCAGAGATACCCTGGTATCCGGTAGCCGGCCAAACACTGACGAAATAAGCGTCACCGAGCGCTTTGGCAGTCCTGAGAGAAGGACCGAGGCCATGAGCCTTGCTAGTTCTGATTCTGTAGAAGCTGTGGTGAACTGGTATCTGGTCGAGATGGAACGCCAAGCGTGGGTACTCTGGAAGGATCGGAGCCGACTGATTCAGGTCGGTGTTCCCGATCATCGCTGGCTCGAGTTCGTAGATGAAGCGGAACTGGTGCATGTTGACGATCCAAATCAGGGAGCTCGGCAAGTACAGCCGTCTGCCCGCGCAAGGCTCAGCGGAAGTTCGCCGCCTTACCGAATTGATCCGAGACAAGATGAGGGAACTCGATGAAGCGGCGCTGGATCGGGATCATCAAGCGGTGACCCACATCTCCCTTTGTCGGAGTGAGAAAGCTATCGCTTGACAACGGGAACCGGCGGAGTCGGGTGGTGTCGAGCCCGCTGACCACGGACTACGGCTACGACTATAGTCCCCGTAGCGGTGCGGGAGGGGCTGCGCTGCTGGCAGGCGACGGGCGGCGTCACTACCACCTACGTTGTGGATCTGCAGCCCGCACTGGCCACCGGCCTGCAGGCCCGCAGCCCGGATGGGACGACCATCAGCGGCCCGTGCGGTTGGAAGAGCCAGGCTGGCGCCGCTGCTCGCCCAGCTAGCGCACGCTCGGGCGATAATCAGGAGAAGGTGAGGTGCACTATGCCCGCTCGCATCGCCTTTTACTTCGATCTCGTCGGCTTTCGCTCCCAACTGGAACCGCTGCTGGCACCCCTGCAGCGACACGATCTCAGCGCCTTGCGGCAGGTGGCGCAGGCGATCGGGCACAGCCAACCGGCGGTGTGGGAGCGAGTGGGCTACTTCGGCCACTATGCAGATGAGCTGGGCCATGAAGAGACAGAGTACGACACGGAGCTGGGCAGGCTGCATTTTTGGATGATGATCCTGGCCTGCCACTACTGCCGGCCGGTCCCCGGCATGGCCGGCGCGGTGGCGACCCTGGATGCGCTGCGCGGGTACGCATTGGGGCAGGGGCTGTTCCGGGAGTTGTGGCTGGGCAGACCGTTCGGGGCGCTGCTGTTGCCCGAAATCGAGCACCGCACGGCCGAGCAGTGGGCCGAATCTGGCTGGCCCTACTGGGCGCAGGGCTACGGCCTGGGTTGGCTTGATCAGGCCGATATGCGACGTCTGATCCCCATACTCACCGCTGAATGAGAAGTACGTGGCGGAGAAGACCGCCGCGGCGCCGCCGTCCGAGCACCATGCGGCCTATGAATATGTGATCGCGATGCTCAGCTCGGCCCTGGAACAGGATACCTGGCTATTGGTCGGCGTGGCCACATAGTCGCTGGGATCACTACACGCCCGACCGTGTACCACGCCGCCGCCCGCCTGACCGCGCTCATGCAGCGGCGCTCCGGTGGCCAGGAGAAGGTGGCCGAGTTCTGGTACAGCTACAACTATAGTCCCCGAGCGAAGCGGAGTGGGGCCGGGCGTCAAGCCGCACGGCTGGGACACGCGATCAACCAGAAAGCGGGCAGCATGACCAATGAGAAACTTGTCGATTTTCTGTCCCGGTTTGTTCCCGGAATCGTGTTTCTGCTCGTGGCCCGGAAAGCCCCGCGCAATTCGATCTTCGGCCCGGAGCGGGTGACGCGTGCCGGTTTCTGGTTCCTCGGGTTTATAGCCGTGGTAGCGCCCCTATGGAGGCTCTTCTCACCGTAGCGCTCCGCTCGCCGCAACCAGACGCATTTCGGGCACAGTAAGGAAGGAGCGTGGGAAACAAGGCCCGGCCAGGTCTATGGCACAGGCTGCCCTCAATGAGCTACCCAGGAGGAGGTGAATGAGAATGGACCCGAACTACGCCCACAACAGCAATTTTGCCCCCTTGATCGAGGACTGGGCGGAGGCGTTCGCGACCACCATCTACCCGGATTACTATGTCGGCTTAGGTCCGGGTCATTAGGGACATCGGCCCGCTGCGGAAGGCGTTTGTGCTCGCGGAGATCGCGGCCATCCGCTGAGAGGTGAGGCATGACAACTATCCTTCGCTACGCCCGCTGGTGGCTCGTGCTCTCCCTGCTCGTCCTGCTGCTGACCGCCGGCTGCCAGCCCGCGCGAGGAGCGGGTCTTCCCCATGGATCCGGCGCTGGCGGATCGCAGTTTGCTGACGGATGAACCCTGCGCCCCGCCCTGCTGGTACGGGCTGGTGCCGGATGTCTCGACCGAAGCAGAGGTGATCAGCACGCTGCAGACCCTGCCCTTTGTCGACGCCAGCACCATCACCGTCACGCAGGAAATCAACCCGTTTCAAAACTTTGATCGAATTCTGCGCTTTGGCTGCCAATACCCCCGGGGGCCCGGACAATGCGGCACAGCCACCTTCTCCGGCAACAAGCTGAAGACGCTGGGGATCAGCTTCCTCATCCCCGTGACCCTGGAGACGGTGGTCGAACGCCGCGGACCGCCCGAATACGTGGTATACGGCCCGGTCTCGCCCGAACGGTACGAGTGCATGCAGGAGTTCGTCTGGCCGGCCGCCCAATTTATCGTGTCTGCCATCAATCACAGCAGCGGTCGCGCCTGTGATAAGCTGGCCAAAGGGCAGGGGGTCGAGCGCACCCTCATCCTGGATGGTGTTGGCTATCGGGCGCCGGACATGTTCGCCATCTTCAAGCTTGAGGGCGGAAGCCCCTGGGTGGCGTGGCCGGGGTTCAGCGACCGGTGATGGCATTGCGTGGGCCGCAGGCCAGCCGTCACGTCACGCTGGACATGGCCGCGCCCTTGGTGACGGTGCTGGCGCAGGCGCGGGCGGACAACCAGACGACCTACGTCTATGGTCTCGGGGACAGCCCGCTGGCCAGCGAGGATGGCGGCGGGACTTGGCGCCACCTGTCGGGTCGGGATGCCCTGAACAGCGTGCGCCAGGAGACGGATGCTGACGGGGCAGGTGCTGGCGGCGCGCCGCTTCGACCCCTACGGCGTGCCGCTGGAAGGGGACGGCGGAGAGCCGTTTGGCTACACCGGGCGAGTAGCGGACGAGACCTCGGCTCGCTGTTCCTGCGGGCGCGCTACCTGCGATCGGAGTTCGGCGTGTTCCTGACAGCGACCCCTGGCCGGGGGACGTGCGGCAGCGGGTACGGGTATGGCGGCGGCAACCCCCTTCGCCATACTGCCCCCGCAGGGCACAATCCGCAATGCGCCGTTAGGGTCGGCGGCGGGCCACTCGGGGCCGGCGCCCTGGTTTACGAAAACTGAGGGGAAGTGAGTTGGCCCTAGGCTGTGATGTTGGAGAGCGACAAATGGACACTATTACGTTGATGGCAGACTATCGAACGTGGCCGTTGTGGTGGGAAGCACCTCATGAGCCAAATAACATTGACCCGCACACCCTACCGCTGAGTGATGAGACCGCGCGATCGATTGATCAAGTGGGCTGATGCCTTCGATGCGATTCTGAACTGGGACGATCCCGCTTCTTCCGGCTTCGCCAGTGAAGCCGAGGAGAAGGCTTTCGAGGAAGAAGGCGAGGCTCTCTGGAAGCTGCTTCAGGTTGAACTCGCGGGGCAGTACCGCGTTCTGTACCAAGGACCCAGCGATCACACGCGTCGTTATCCGGGATAACGCTTGAATCAGCGCGTTCGACCGATTGATTCCACCCATGCCACCTGTGCTCTGGAGAAAGTGGCTCTTGCCGTGCTGTTTACGAAGGCGGGCAAAGTCCGGTTGCGGATGCCCAGTTGGAAGTTGAGTGATGCGCAAGCACTGCGTCTCATTACGACAGGGATCTTGGGCGGAGGCGATTGACAGTGAAACCTCAAGAGTAGCACGACCTGATTGAGGATTTCGTGTAGGAACCGTATCTCGGCAAATGAATTCCAGTCGCGCTTCTTTGAGGCATTCAAAGCCGAACCGCCAGGCATGGATCACGAGCTGTATCGGATTCTAGATACACTCTTTGCGGCGCTAGATTCGTACTGGGAAGGCTGGACGACCCAGAACGAAGCGTCGCCTCTAAGGATCTCCGAGCACACCCTTCATGACGAGGCCGCTGCCCTGCTGGATCGACTTCGGGTGTACCTGAGTGGCAGCAGCAACACAGCCGGACCCGCAAATTCCACAAACCAATGAGATCACCCACCTTCGTAATGGCGGGCGAACGCTCGATACAATACTCCTTCCAGGGCAGTGGAAAAGCACAGCCATCGGCTGGGATGGGAGGTGGGACAGATGGTTGCAAGTGAAGAACAGTACCGGCTGCTGCACTACCAGGCAGGGGAGCGGCCGCCGGGCATGTATGCGACGATTCACTTTCTCGGTAAGAACCCGCCCGAGATCGTGGAGCGACTGCGCTCGGTAATGTTCACCATTGCAGAGTATGGCGGCGATGATTGGCCCAGCGACGAGCGATGGAACGCCTTTGTTCCTGATTGGCTTACGAGCACCTTTCGCACCTATTCCAAAGACGAAATATTGCAAATACGCTCTGACCGCTCCACCTGGGCCAGCTTGGCATGGATGTTTGGGTCGTGGTTGGATCGCATGCGCGATCGGGATTGGGAATGGTGGAGCGTCAGCGTGACCGCGGATAGCGTCACCGTTCATGTTGCTGTGGATGGTTACCCGTTTTCCACTGGGGCGCTCGAACACCTGATTGTAGCGGCAGGAGGGTACGGGCTTTCGGTGGACGAGCAAGCTCCACGCTAAACTTTGGCCTGCCCACCCGATTTCCCTTGACACCGCCTCCTCGGCGTGTTAGCGTGCCTCCCCAACCTGTTGCCAGTGGCGGGTATGGAAACGGCTCGTATTCGGGAACGCCGTCCCTTCACGAGCGGCGGGAGGCTGAATGTCTCACCCTTCGCCAGGCGCGCAGCCTCGCATCCCACCTGCGGGCACCACCATCTTCCTCTTCACTGACATCCAGGGCAGCACGGCGCTCTGGCAGCAATATCCGGCCGCCATGCCGGCAGCCCTGGCCCGCCACCGTAGCCTGCTGGAGAACGCCATCCAGGACAACGGCGGCTACATCTTCCAGATCGTGGGCGACGCTTCTGCGCGGCCTTCGCTACGGCAACTGCCGCCCTGGCGGCGGCAGCTGCCGCGCAGCGGGCGCTGCTTGCCGAGAAGTGGCAGGACATCGAGCCGCTTGCTCGCCCGCATGGGCATCCATGCCGGGCCGGCAGAGGTGAACGAGGCCGACCTGCGCGCCGGCCAGTACGCCTCGAGCCTCACGCTCAGCCGGGCCGCCCGTCTGATGGCGGCCGCCCACGGCGGACAGGTGCTCGTCTCAGCCGCCGTCGAAGCGCTGGCGCGGGATTTCCTGCCACCCGGCCTGGGACTGCGCGACCTGGGCGTCCATCACCTCAAAGACATGGCCTCACCCGAGCGGATCTACCAGCTCACTGCGCCCGATCTCCCGGCGGACTTCCCACCCCTCCGGGCAGCGGACGGCCCCCCACCACCGAACCTCCCGGCGCAGCCCACGGCGCTCATCGGACGGGAGGCGGAGCTGGGCGAGATCGTCGCGCGCCTGCGTTCCGACGACGTGCGCCTGCTGACCCTCACCGGGCCCGGGCGGCATCGGCAAGACCCGCATGGCGCTGCAGGCGGCCGCGGAGCTGATCGATCGCTTCGAGGATGGGGTTTATTTTGTGGACCTGGCGCCCATCAGGGATCCGGAATCCGTCCTCGCCGCGATTGCCCAGACGCGTTGGCCTGAAGGAGACCAGCGACCGACCGCTGCTCGACGAGCTGAAGGCACAGCTGCGAGCCAAGCAGATGCTGCTGCTCCTCGACAACTTCGAGCAGGTCACGGCGGCGGCGCCCAGGGTGGTGGAACTGCTCCGAGATTGCCCGCAGTCTGAAGCTGCTGGTGACCAGCCGGGAAGCGCTGCACGTGCGCGGCGAATATGTCTTCCCGGTCCCCCCGCTCGCGCTGCCCAGCGTCGATCTCAAGCCCGGCAGTCCCTCGAGCAACTCACCCAGTATGAGGCGGTGCGCTTGTTCATCGAGCGCGCCCAGGCGGTGAAGCCGGATTTCCAGGTCACCAACGAGAACGCGCCGGCGGTCGCCGAGATCTGCGTGCGGCTGGACGGCCTGCCGCTGGCGATCGAGCTCGCCGCGGCCCGGATCAGCCTGTTTTCGCCGCAGGCGCTGCTCGAACGGCTGGGGAGCCGGTTGAGGCTGCTGCGCGGCGGGGCGCGCGACCTGCCCGTCCGCCAACAGACGCTGCGCGGCGCCATCGACTGGAGCTATGAGCTGCTCGACGCCGGGCGAGCAGCGGCTGTTCGAGCTGCTGTCGGTGTTCGCCGGCGGCATCTCGTTCGAGGCGGTCGAAGGCGTGGCCGGCGGGCTCGAGCGCCTGGACGATACGGAGTGGACGTCCTCGATGGGCTGGCTTCCCTGGTGGATAAAAGCCTGATCCGGCAGGTGGATCCGGAAGCCGGAGAGTCCCGGCTGCTGATGCTGGAAACGATCCGGGAATACGCCGCCGAACGGCTGGATGCGGACCCCGGCGTTCAGCGCCGCCGCCCGCCGGGCACACGCCACCTACTTTGCCGGCTTCACCCAGCACCAATGGGAGCGCCTGACCGGCCACGCGACGGGAGGCGGCGCTCGAGCGAGCTGGGCTCCGAGATCGAGAACGTGCGAACCGCCTGGCGCTACTGGGTCGAGCAAAGGGACCTGGAGCAGCTCGGCAAGTTCGTCGACAGCCTGTGGCTGCTCAATGATGCGCGCGGATGGTACCACGCAACGGTCGATCTGACCGCCGATCTGCTGAACGTCCTTTCCTCCACCCCATCCACGCCGGAGCGCGTCCAGCAGGAGATCGTGTTGCAGACCAGCCTGGCCCGGGCGCTGCTGGCCATCAAAGGCTACACGGCGGAGGTCGAGGCAGCCTACACGCGCGCCCTGGAGCTCTCCGAGGCGCGGGAGACGATTCCCGAGCTCTTCCCCGTTCTGCGAGGATTGGCCAGCCTCTACGTCTACCTGGGCCAATTCGAGAAAGGCGCTCAGATGGGGGAGAGGATCCTGAGCCTGGCCGAGCGCCTCGACGATGCGAGCATGCGAGTCGAGGGACATCTCGTGATGGGCTACAACTACTGCCTTCCATAAGGACGTCAAGTTGGGCATGGAGCATCTGGAAAGAGCGATGGCAGGCTACGATCGCAGAACGGCTCGGCACGCGTCGTTTCCAGCTCGGCAATATCCCGGCGTGTAGTCGCTTCAACGTGTCCGCTCTGCTTCTCTGGATGCTGGGCTTCACGGATCGCGCGCGTCGAACGGGCAAACGACGCCGTGGCCCTGGCCACGAGGCTGGATCATCCCGTACAGCATGGCCTATGCGCTGTTCCACGCCGGCCTGCTCCACCTGTGGAGGCGGGAGGCAGAGCTCGCCCGAGAACGCGCTCAGGCTGCGCTTGACAGTGGCAGAGGAACATGAGTTTCAGGTTTGGGCGGCCGTCGCCACCTGCCTGCACGGGTGCCGCGCTGGCCAGGATGGGCAGGGCCGAGGAGGGCCTGGCGCAGGTCCGCCAGGGGATAGACCAGTACCAGGGCTTGAACACCCCACCCGTATTCTGGCCGCTGCTCCTCTACATCCAGGCCGAGGTGTGCGGCCAGGCGGGAAGGCCCGAGCAAGGATTGGCTCTGCTGGAGCAGGCAAGCTCGATGATTGCACCCGAGAACGAAGACATTCTATCGGCCGAGTTTCTCCGGCTTGCGGGCGAGCTCATGCTAAAGCTTTCGACCGATCGGGCTGCCGAGGCCGTAAGCTTCTTCGAGCAAGCCGTACGCGCGGCGCAGCAGGTCAAGCTACCGATGCTCGAGCTGCGAGCCGCCGCCGGCCTGTGCCGCGCGCTCCGGCATGGGGACGACGCCGAACGCGGCCGGCGCCTCCTCGGCGAAGTCTACGCCAAATTCACCGAAGGGTTCACCACCGCTGATCTGCTCGACGCGAAGAGCTGCTGGGGGCGGACGCGCCGCAGCCCACGGGATGACCCGCCCCGCGTGGCGGCGCGCTCCGCTCCGTTGGCCGGAATTGCCTTCCCCCTTGATACCGTAGCTGCAAAGCAGCCGGCGTTAACCCCGAACGGGACGCGGCGAGGTCTGCTTCCGGCAGCTTTGCTGTCGCATTGCACAAACCTGCGCGGGAGTCCGCGAGGCGCGTGTTACCGTGCCATCGGTACCCGGCAACGCGCCGGGAAGCAGCGCGATTGCGATGGCCGCGGCGCGGCGACACAGACCTCACAGGCTAACGGGATTCTTGCACTGCCCAGCCGTCGACGCGAGATGGCCGTACGACGGGGCGTCCTTCGAGACCCTCAGGATGGTTGTGCTAATTGTTGGCGCCGAAGCCGATGCTCGGGTCAAGGGGCATCGACATTCTGTGGCACCCAAGTGCGGGGTTCCTGGAGCGCAGCATTTGCATTGGTGGCAACAATTAGCACAGCCATCCTGAGGGTCTCGAAGGACGCCCCGTCGCGCACCTGCTTCGCGTCGAAGCCGGCGGCGGAGCATCCGGTGCGCACCCGCGCCGCTGCCCTTTGGCCACGCGCCCGCGCCGCGCCCCGGGCACCGCGATCGCGCTGCTTCCCGCAGCGCTGCCGGTCAAGCGACAGCAAAGCTGCCGGAAGCAGAGCCTGCCGCATCCTGTTTGGGGTTAACGCCGGCTGCTTTGCAGCTACGGTAGTAAAGGGGAAGGCAAGCGCAGATCGCCGTCAGTGCGGAGCCGCAACGCCATGTTGATCGGGTTTTCCTGCGAATGGTCCGTGCCATGCGACAGGGCGAAGCACCGGCACCCAAAGGTCTTGCTAGCCAGCCGGTGCTTAGCCCCTACGGTTCACGTGGCCACCCGCAATTCGTGCGCCCCCGCCATACGCCCGTCCCCGCAGAGCCATTGACACCCCGCACCTCTAGCCATACAATCACTTCACAATCGTCGTTCAAATCGATACGCTTTCTCGATTGATGAGTCGTATGTCGCAAGCTTCCCAACCTGTGGGTGGGCGATCCCCCCACAACCTGCCCCACCGGCTGACCAGCTTCGTCGGCCGCAGCCTGGAGCTGGCCGAGCTGAGGCGGCTGCTGCACGAGCGGCGGCTGGTCACCCTGACCGGCGCGGGCGGCTCCGGCAAGACGCGCCTGGCGCTCGAAACGGCTGCCGCTCTGGCTGAGGACTACCCGCAGGGCGCATTCCTGGTTGATCTCGCCTCGCTCACAACGCCGGAGCTGGTGGCGGAGACGGTCGCCCGTGCGCTCGGAATCGAATCCACCCCCGCCGTGTCGCTCGATGACTCGCTGCCCGCTTTCCTGGCTGAGCGCAAGACCCTGCTGGTGCTCGACAACTGCGAACATCTGCTGGACGAATGTGCCCGTCTCGCAGCCACGCTGCTTGCCGCGAGCCCGGGCCTGTGCGTGCTGGCTACCAGCCGGGAGCCGTTGGGGATCGGGGGCGAATGCACCTTCAGGGTGCCGCTTCTCTCCTTCCCCGACCCGGAGGCGCTGCCCTCGACCGAGGAGATGATGCAGTTCGAGGCCGTCCAGTTGTTCCTCGATCGCGCCCGGCTCTCCGATCCTGCCTTCTCGCTGGACGCCGGCAACGCCGCGGCCGTGGCCCAGGTCTGCGCCCGGCTCGACGGCATCCCGCTGGCTCTCGAGCTGGCCGCCGGAGCGCTGCGTGTCGTCTCCGTCTCCGAGCTCGCCGCCCGGCTGGATCAGCGCTTCCGCCTGCTCACCGCCGGCGGCCGCTCGGTTCTGCCTCGCCACAAGACGCTCGGAGCCTTGCTCGACTGGAGCCACACGCTTCTCGACGAACGTGAGAAGTGCGGTCCT
Organism: uncultured Chloroflexia bacterium; assembly: GCA_963783655.1. Lineage (GTDB taxonomy): Bacteria > Chloroflexota > Anaerolineae > CG2-30-64-16 > CG2-30-64-16 > CAWAOA01. The sequence goes on along the minus strand of CAWAOA010000005.1, from coordinate 142,582 downwards.
GCGGCGGCTCGCGGTTTTCCCGGGGGATTGGACGCTTGATGCGGCCGAATCTGTCTGTGCGGTTGAGATCCCCACCGCCGAAGTGCTCGATGCCGTCCTCCGGCTCGTAGACAAGTCACTCGTCCAGGTGGACCACGGCGGCGGGCGCTACCGTTTGCTCGAGACGATTCGGCTGTACGCCCGGGAGAAGTTGGACCAATCCGGCGAGCTCGAGCGCACCGCGCGCTGCCACTATGATTGGTATATCGGTTTCTTGGAGCTGGGTAGCTCTCAGGCGGGCGGGACCGGGCAACAGCAATGGTACCTGCGTCTGGAGCGCGAACAGGCCAATTACCGTGGGGCGCTCGATTGGGCTGTCGAAAGCGGATGGGCCGAGGGGGGCGCCCGGCTGGCCCTCGCACTGTACGGCTTCTGGTCTACCCGTGCCTACCATCGAGAGGCCGACTGCTGGCTCACACGGATCGTGATGCTGCCGGGCAGCGCGTCCCTCCCGCGGCCGCTGCGAGCCCGTCTGCTCAGAGCTCTGGGTATCATGGCGCACACGCTCAACGAGTTCGAGCAGTCGACGCGCTACCATAGCGAGGCGTTGAGCATCTGGCGAGAGCAAGGCGACGCTGTCGGCATCGCGACCGGATTGAATGACCTGGCCTGGCTGCGTTTCCAGGCGATGGACCTGGTGGGTGCCCGGCGGTACGCCGAAGAAAGCCTGGCGCAGGCTCGCGAGGCCGGCGATCCGGCGGCTATAGCGACGGCGCTCCATATCTTCGCAATCGCGTCGGTCGAATCAGGGCGACTCGACGGTCTGGTACCGGCGCTGGAAGAGAGCCTCGGCATCTGGCGCGCGCTGGGCTCCTTGCCCGATGTGGCCACTGCGCTGGGCACCCTGGCGCGCGTGGAACAGAGGCTCGGAAACCCGGCGCGAGCCGCCGGCCTGATGCTGGAGGCTGTTCGCCTCCATACGGCCCTCGGAGACTATGGCAACCTGATCGGACACCTCGTGCTCATGCAGGGCTTCGAGTTCGATGCAGACGGAACAGTACAGGAGCAGCCCTCTCAGTCAGGAACCTATCAGCCGGTAGCCTATCTGGAAGTTGGACGGTTGTTGCACGGCCCCATGGTGGCCGCGCGGGTTCTGGGCGCCATGGCTGCCTGGCAAGACAAGGTGATAGGTGTGAACGCGATCCAGTGGGATACGCTCGTTGTGCCCATGTGCGAAAAGCTGAAGGCGGAGATGGGACAGGAGAATTTCGATCGCGAGTTCTCCGCAGCCCGGGCGATGAGTGTGGACGAAATCGCAGCGTTCGCCGAGGAATACGCCGGGTCCGTGCTTGACATATACTCTGCCCGCTCTCCGGAGAAGGCCGGTTTGCCAGGCGTGCAGGTCGCCGCCGGCGGCGCGAGCGCCGGGGTCAGTCACGCTGCCGGGTCATCACACAGGTCTGTTGGCCCCGACGCGCTGACCCCGCGCGAGATGGAAGTACTGCGGCTGGTCGCCGACGGGCTGACGAACCGCCAGGCCGCCGAACGGCTGGTCGTGACGCCGAGGACCATCAACGCCCACCTCACCTCGATCTACGCCAAGATTGGGGTGACGTCCCGCGCCGCGGCCGTACGTTTCGCAATGGAGCACGGGCTGGTCTGATTTCCCCCCACCCGGCATGTCCCCGGTTTCTGCACGCCTTGTTAGAACTAACACCCCACATGCCCGCCACCGGCCGGCAAAAGATTGTTACCTCAACCGATGCGCAGCGCGCGGTGGCCGGCTACACTACGCACACATCACTCGATAGCGCCTACTGCCTGGCTGCTACCGGGGGAAGCAAGACACGGTAGAAATGAGGTCAATACATGGCCGGCAACTCAAACGGTAACTCAAACGGGCACCGCCCGCGACGATTCTTGTTCACCACCTCTCCATTCTATGGCCACCTCCACCCCTTGGTGCCGCTCGCGCGCGCCCTGGTGGAAGCCGGTCACGAGGTTGCCTTTGCAGCCACGCCTTCCTTCGCGCCCACCATCCGAGCGGCCGGGTTCGAGTTCCTCCCCGCCGGACTCGACGAGCAGAATGACCCTGAGTTCCACCGGCTCATGGCCCAACTCGCCACAATGCCTCCGGGACCTGAGAGCGAGCGGGCCATCATTGGGCAGGTGTTTCTCGACCTCGGCCCGCGACGGCTGGCGGCCGATCTGGTGCCGCTGGCCGGCCGCTGGCGTCCGGATATGCTCATCCGCGAGTCGGCATCGGTCGGGACCGTGATCGCGGCCGAGCATCTCGGCCTGCCTCATGCCAACGTGAGCCCGGGAATGTGGGAAAAGGGTGAAAGCGTCTGGATGGAAGGGGCAAGCAAGTACCTGGACCCCATCCGGCAAAGCTGGGGCCTCGCGCCCGACCCCACGCTGGAATCGTTGTACCCCTATCTCTCGATCTGCTACTCGCCGCCTAGCTTGGCCAGCATCGACCTGGACAAACCGCGTTCGCTTCCGCCCAACACGCACTTCATCCGCCGCCAGTTCTACGATCAGGCCGACGGCGCCGGCCTTCCGGAGTGGGTTCGGGCGATGCCGGACCAGCCGGTGGTGTACGTTACGCTGGGCACCATGGTGAACAACATGCCGGGGGGCAACTACTATCCGGCAGTGTTCCAGGCGATCATCGCCGGCCTGCGAGACGAGCCGGTCAACCTGATCGTTACGCTGGGGCGCGAGAAGGATCCGGCTGATTTCGGACCACAGCCGCCTAACGTGCACATCGAGCGATACATCCCTCAGAGTCTGATGTTTCCATATTGCGACCTGGTGATCTCGCACGGCGGGAGCAATACGGTGCTCCAGACTCTGGACGCCGGTCTTCCCATGGTGATGGTCCCGCTGATTGCAGATCAGTTCATGAATGCCGGCCTTTGCCGGCTGGCGAAATTCGGTGAGGTGGTCGAATTGGGAGACCTGTCGCCCGAGTCCATCCGTTCGGCCGCTCGGAAGACCCTGGACGACCCGGCGTACCGGCAGAACGTCGCCCGCCTGCGGGACGAGATGCACGCCCAACCCAGCATCGATCATGCAGTCGAGTTGGTGGAAAGCGTGGCAATGAGACGAGCGCCGGTGGGAAGCCTTGCAGCCCAGGGGTAGGCCGGAGGCGAGGGCTGACCTACAGGCGAGAGAGGGCTCTGCAAATGATCGAGGTTGAGGAAAGTGTCATGATCAATCGCCCGGTGGAGGAGGTGTTCGCATTCCTCACCGATCATCGCAACGATATCCGATGGCAGGAGGGGTTGCTCGAGGCTCGGGTGACCCCTGACGGCTCGGTCGGGGTGGGCACCCTGGTCACTGCGATACACAAGTTCCTGAGCCGCCGCTCCGAAACGACCATCGAGATCAATGGTTTTGTCCCCAACCAGAAGGAAACCTTCAAGACGGTTGCGGGACCTCTGGATGTCACCGGCTCTACCAGCTATGAGCCATACGGCAGGAGCACCGTCGTGACCCAGCGTCTCGAAATGCAAACGAACGGCTTCTTCTCGGTGGCCGAGGCACTGGTTGCCAGCAGTCTGCGCCGAAACATAGCCGTGGGCCTGGGCGATGCAAAGGATCTGCTCGAAGGCGCCGTCCGGCCCTCAGGTCGATTGGATGAGAGGATCACATGATACGCATCTCGCGCTTCGTCTATCTTGGTTCCGGCTGGCTCTTCGTGGCCGGCGTTGTGGCACAGGTGTTTCTGGCGGGCATGGTGGTCGTCGCGGCGAGCATGGGTTGGGATGCCCACGCCGGACTCGGCCACACTCTCTCTATGCCTCTACTTCTGATGCTGGTCAGCATGTATCTGGGAAGGATGCCGGGGAGAGTAAAGAGGCTGACCTGGCTGCTGTTCGGCGTATACATATTGCAGGCCGACATTCTGATCTTCATGCGCTTGTCGGTGCCGGTTGCCGCCGCGTTCCACCCCGTGATGGCGCTCGTCGACTTCGCCCTGGGCCTGAACCTGGCACGCCGGGCCCGGCCGCTCACACAGCAAGTCCAGGCGCCCGTTCCTGTTCAGGCGGAGTTGGCGCCGTCGATCAGTCGCTGATGGGAGGCCGGGAAGTTGCGACCCATCTGTTCTTTCACAAGGTCATCTGATCACCAGGCGATCCTTCAGTGCGAGGGATAGCAGCGCTCGACGTGAGTCATTGAGGAGTATCGAACCGTGCGACGAATCCTGAAGTGGGTGGGCATTGTCCTGGGCGGTATCCTGGGGCTGCTCGTCGTGGCCGCGGTGGTCCTCTATCTGGTGGGTAATGCAAAGCTCGGCAAGAACTACGACGTCGCGGCGCAACCTATCAGCGTTCCCACCGATGCCGGCTCGATTCAACGCGGCGAGCACCTTGCGACGATCCTGCTCTGCACGCGCTGCCACGCAGACAACCTGGCCGGCCAGCTCTACTTCGACGCGCCCGGCCTTCTGAGTATCCCATCCCCGAACCTCACGGCGGGAGCCGGCGGGATCGGCGGTACCTACACGCCAAGAGGATTGGGTGCGGGCGATTGCGCACGGCGTGGGTGCGGACGGGCGCGCTCTGTTCTTCATGCCGTCCCCTGAAGTGCGGAAGTTCGGCGCGCAGGACATGGGCGCCCTGATCGCCTACCTGAAAGCCCTGCCTCCGGTGGACAACCGGCTGCCCGCCCGGCGGATCGATCCCATGGCGCGGGTGATGGCGGGGGCAGGCATGTTGCCCCCGCTGCCCGCCGATCGGATCGACCACAACGCTCCCTTCCCAGATCCTCCGCCGGCGGGCGTCACCGAGGCCTACGGGGGATTGCTGGCCGGCACCTGTACTGAGTGCCATGGAGTCGATCTCGGAGGGTATGCCGTTCGGCCCTCCGGGCCAGGAAGTGCAGACCCCAAACCTGACGCGCCTCGGTATGGTGGGGGTCTGGTCAGAGGGGGACTTCATATCAACCATGCGTACCGGAGTAACACCGGAAGGGCGGAAGCTCGATGAGGATATGCCATGGAAGTACTTCGGCAGAATGACCGACGACGAGTTGAAAGCCGTGCGGCTGTTCCTGCGTTCGCTGCCTGGGAACCGCTGACGGGACTTGTAAAGATATTGTATAGGATTGCCGCCCGGCAAAGCAAGGTGAGAGGTAGGTACGCTTCCCTACATGAATTATGTATAGATATAGTGTAGATTTCTAGATACATACAAATGAGGTAGTCAGGGGATAGGCATACGTGTCCAATACATTTTCGATCCTGGTAACCGGTGCCACGGGGTACATTGGGGGATTGCTGGTACCCGAGTTGTTGCGCCGCGGTCACCGGGTACGCGTTCTGGCACGTGAGCCGGTACGTTTACAGGGTCGGGATTGGCTGCCGCAAGTTGAGGTCGCGCAGGGTGACGTCCGGAATGCGGCCGGCCTGGCTGAGGCTCTGGCAGGGGTTGACGTAGCCTATTACCTGATCCACAGCCTTTTGGACGGCGGGAGCTTCGCCACCCGTGATGTGAAGGCGGCGGAAGATTTCGGCCGCGCCGCGGCTGCAGCCGGTGTCGGTCGGATCATCTATCTCGGCGGGCTGGGCGACCCGAACACGGATCTCTCCTCGCACCTGCGTTCCCGGCAAGACACCGGTCATGCGCTAAGCGCAGGCGGCGTGCCTGTCACCGAGTTCCGCGCGGCGGTGGTCGTCGGTGCGGGCAGCGCATCCTTTGAAATGATCCGCTACCTGACGGAGCGGGTGCCGGTCATGATCTGCCCGAGCTGGGTCTATACCCGCGTGCAGCCAATCGCGATCCGCGACGTGCTTGCTTACCTGAGCGCCGCGCCGTCCGTCCCCGCGTCTGCCGGCCGTGTCATCGAGATCGGTGGGACCGACATCCTGGCGTATGGCGAACTGATGCTCGGCTACGCCCGGGCGCGAGGCTTACAACGCCGGCTACTGCCAGTGCCGGTGTTGACCCCGCGCCTGTCTTCCCATTGGGTTGGGTTGGTGACGCCGCTTTCTCCGGCGATCGCCCGCCCTCTCATTGACGGTCTGCGCAACGAGGTCGTCGTAAACGACCCGTCAGCCCGAGCGCTGTTTCCCGACATCACCCCGCTCGGTTACCGAGCCGCTCTGGAGCAGGCGCTGGCCGCTCTGAGCAGTGCGCACGTCCCGAGCACGGGACTGCCCGCATTTCCTGCGCCGGAGCCATGCGGACCGCCCGTGGCTCGTGCCGACGTCCAGGGCATGTTTGTCGAGCGGCGCCAGAAGCTTGTCGATGCCCCGCCGGCTGAAGTCTATGCGCAGTTTACCCGGTTGGGGGGCAGTAACGGCTGGCTCTATGCCAACGGGCTCTGGCTGTTCCGGGCGTGGCTGGATCGCCTGGTGGGCGGTCCCGGAGCGAGGGGACGGAGCCATCCATCAGCGCTAAGGCTGGGTGATGTGGTTGACCTGTGGCAAGTCGATGCTCTGGAACCCGGGCCGGCACCTGCGGCTGCGTTCGGACATGTCCCTGCCGGGGACGGCATGGCTGAGCTTCGAGGCCATACCGCAGCCGGACCAGAAGACTCTTCTGGTGCAATCGAACCTTTTCGCTCCCAAGGGACTCTGGGGCGCTCTGTCCTGGATCCTCCTGACTCCGGTCCACCGCTTTGTCTTCGGCGGCCTGCTCCGCGCCCTGGCCCGGCGGGCAGAATCGGCAGTGCCGCACGCGCACGCGCGCAACGGACCCAATACTCCCCTTCCCTGCCCGGAACCTGCCACGTCTATCCGGTAAGCGGGTACCGGAAGACGGTCGTCATCTCCCCATGACCCTCTCGCACGCCAGGGTCACTCCGCGGGCCGCCAACGCCTGTGAGACGAACGCGAAGCAATCGCCGCTTGCGGCCACGTGTTCCGGCGCGCGCACGCCCACTTCCCGGTACCGGCCCTCGAGCACGAGTCTCGCCACGGCGGTACAGGTGTAGCCTGTCGTCCGCGCCATCGACGAGGTGTCCGTGGCCGGATCATAGCGGTCGAAGAGCCGGTAGGCGTACTCGACAGGCTCGCCGTTCTCCTCTCCCAGCACGTCGATGCGCATGGCGGTGAACTCTGCTTCGCCGGGCTCCAGCCGCCACTGCGGGAAGAGGAGCGCTGCCGGCCAGGTCGAGCGGCCGCACGGCCACGCCGCGGACGTCGATCGCATCCTTGCTCAGGAAGCCGCTCTCGCGCAGGATGCGCATGATCTCGATGTGGCCGGGGTAGCGAAGCGTCTTCTCGACCATCTCGGGGACATCCATCGTTCGCAGCAGCGTCCGCAGGCCGTCGGTGTTGAACGCCTCCAGCGTGCCGATGGGCTCGATCTCCACCGGCTCGGCATCGGAGAGCGCCGGCCGGACGACCACCTCGCCGTCCAGCACGAGCCGGGCGGGGCGGGTGTACTCCTCGAGCACGTCGATCGGGGAAAACGGCGCCTTGTACTGGTAAGGCCACCGGCGTTCTACCGGCAGCCCCCCGACGAGGCAGCGAAACGAGCGGACCTTCATGTGCGCAGCGTGGTAGCCCAGCACCATGTTGCTGAAGCCCGGCGCGATCCCGGCATCGACGACCGCCGTCACGCCACGCTCGCGGGCAAGAGAATCCAGCTCAAACGGGTCCTCGTCGAAGAACGAGATGTCTACCGCATTCATGCCCGCCCGGATGACGGCCTCGAGGGTCGCGGAACCCATAAACCCCGGCACGGCGCCGATAACCAGGTCGCAGCCGGCGACCACCCGCTGCACCTCCGCCGGATCGCGCAGATCGGCCCGGACAGCCGAGGCGCTGCATCGCTGCTGCAGCGCATCCAGCCGCGCCTGGTCGAAGTCGACGCTCGTGACCGCGTACTCCCCGCAAAGATCAGCCGCGATGGCGCTGCCCACCATCCCGGCGCCCAATACTGCAATCCGCTTCATGCACCCCTGCTCCTTCGCCCGAATAACGCTACTTCATCCCGACGGCGCGGCGCGTGATCGCACCGACCAGGCGCTGCGCCGGCTTTCTGCCCTGCACGGTCAGGCTCTCGAGATGCCGGTCGGGTAACGCGTGAGGGTATCGTAGCCGCTCCCGGTCACAAGGACGGTATCGGAGTGCCGCACGCCGCCGGTCCCCGGCATGTAGATGCCCGGCTCGATGCTGATCAGCATCCCCGGCGCGAGCACCTGGTCTGACCCCTCTGCTACCCACGGCCCTTCGTGCGTGCTCAGCCCAAAGCCGTGACCGGTGCGATGGAGCAGGTTGGGCCCGTAGCCCTCCGACTTCAGGAAGCCGTTGGCCGCGACGTCAATTTCCTCGCAGGTGGCGCCCGGCCGGACCACGGCAAACGCCCGCCGGCGCGCTTCGGTCATCGCTGCGAACGCCCGCCGCACCTCGGGCGTCGGCGGCGCGAGGAAGAAGGTCCGCTCGCATTCGGCGCAGTAACCCAGCGCTCGCATCAGGCTCAGGGCAATGTGCGGGCCATCCTTCAGCCGGGTGCCGACCGACGGCACGCCGTGCGGCATCGCGCTCCCGGGCGCGGGCCAGGCTCCGGCCAGCACGCTCGACAGCAGCGCGTCGTAGCCCACTTCCTTGATCATCTGCGTCTGGACGGACCGGCCCTGGCTGAAGAGCTCGAGCAGGGAACAGCCGTAATACGCCGCCTTGATCGCCTTCGCCACCCCCATGTCGGCATAGCGCGCCGCGTGCCGCAGCATCGCGATCTCCGCCGGCGACTTGACCAGCCGCAGCCTCTCCACCAGCGGGACCGCCCGTGGACGCGACTCTGCGAGCGCACCGGCGATCTCCTGCGGCAGGCTCGGCTCGATGCCCACGCTGCCGGCGTTGCCGGCGTTGCCCGCCAGCTCGCACAGCCGCTCAGCCCAACCCTGCCCCGCCGGCGAGGGGTAATCCCAATAGGTGTGCACGCGGGCCACCGACGCGGCGTGCGCGAGGTGATCGCGCTCGAGCATGGGCACCAGCAGCTCGGGGTCACCGGCAGGACGGACCAGGATAAAGAAAGGGCGTTCCAGCGGCCGGTACGAGACGCCGATCAGATACTGGATCGATTCCTCGGCTGACACGACGAAGAGGTCCAGATCCTCCTCAGCCAGGCTCGCCTGGAGCGCAGCCATGCGCGCCCGGTATTCCTCGGCGCCGATACCTATCTTGCTCATCGTAGCTCCTCGTTACCGCGCGATCGCGCCTTGCTCATCGTAGCTCCTCGTTACCGCGCGATCGCGGCCATCAGCCGTGCGAGCCTTCCGTGGGGGTCGAAAAGGATGCGCAGCCCGTCCGCCGCGACCCGCCGGGTCCCTTCGTCCACAGGTTCCGTAGCGGCCCATTCGCCGGACGCCAACCCGAATTCCACCTCGAGCCCGTCCGCATACCGCACCCGCAGCGATTGCACCGCGCCCGAGTCTTCGCGTGCCAGGCTCAGCGCCGTGCCGAACTGCCCGGTCCAGCCCGCATCCTCAAGATAGCGCTGCCGGTCGCCCAGCAAGATCACCAGATCCACATCCGAATCCGCCCGCGCAGCGCCCCGAGCCTGCGAACCCACCAACGCGACGGCCAGGACGTCGTCGCTATCCCGCGCCCACGCGACGACATCAGACAGGAATTCGGTGACGTCCGGCATCAATTTCTCCGTGGGTGCCAACATCGCTGCTGTGACTCGCCGCAAGCTGCTGAGCAGAGTATAGCACGCGGGACGGTTCAGGGTGGACGTCGGTGTGGGAACGAGGAACGGCCGGTGGGGGCCGTATCCGGTGCGGGTTGCTAGATGAACGGGGGGCGCGTCTTCGGGCTGTCGTAGGGAGCGGGTCATCGGGTAGACGGGAAGGCTGCGCTCAAAGGGACATACACCGCTCCGGACGCAGGGGGCGGGTGTGTTGTGGACGGCGAGACTTCGCTTGTCGTATGGGGCGGGTCGTCTGGTAGATTCCCAGATCACGCCTTAAGGGGCGTACACCGCTCCGGACGTAGGGGGCGGGTCACCCGCATACCTCATAGGTTAAGCACAGAGGGGGGAGTCAAGGGGGGGCTTGCGGCGCCGGCGGTGGGGGCGTAGGATAGGGACATGCGAATCGGGGCCAAACCGCGGCTACGGAGCGGCCGGTTCGCGGCAGCAGCGGGAGATCCAGATCACGCCCGGCGGCGTTCACCCCCCGGCACCCAGCGATGCTGCCATCGAACAACGGCTGCAAGATTTGGTGGCACCGGCCGTCTACAGCGAAATGGCGCACTACCGGCAGTTGGGACTGCGCAACCGCCTGCTCACCCTGCCGGTGATGGTCTCGGTGGTGCTGGCCATGCTGTGGCGGCATCTGGCGGGCGTGTGTGAGTTGCAGCGCTTGCTGGCGCAGGAACGGGTGGGGTGGACGCAACCGTTCCGGGTCAGCCAACCGGCTTTGAGCGAGCGCTTTCTCACCTTCCCTGCCCAGCTCTTCCAGGGCGTGCTGGAAACGGTGCTGGCCGCCCTGCCCGCCCGCGCCGCCGCCCGCCAGCGGCCGCTGCCGCCGCGGCTGGCCGGCCTGGCGCAGCGCTTCGCCGCCTGCTACGCCTTGGATGGCACCACGCTGGAAGCCTTATTCCGCAAGCTGCAGGCGCTGCGCGAGGTGCCGGAAGCGCCCTTGGGTGGGCACCTGGCGGTGGTGGTGGATGTGCTCAGCCACCTGCCGGCCCAGATCTGGTTTGGCGAGGACCCGGCCACCAACGACAAGGCCTTCCAGCCCCAGCTCCTGGCCTGGCTGCCCGCTAACAGCCTGCTGGTCTTCGATCTGGGCTACTTCTCCTTTGGCTTCTTTGATGCCCTGACGGAGAGGGGCAGCTGGTTTGTCACCCGCCTGCGGGAGCAGACCAGCTATACTGTGCGGCAGAGCCTGAGGCAGCAGCCGCAGGTGCGCGATCAGATCGTCCAGCTTGGCCGGTACCGCTCCCACCGCTCGCAGCACCCGCTGCGGCTGGTCGAGGTGTACGTGGACGGCGCCTGGCGCCGCTACCTGACCAACGTGCTCGACCCGCAGCAGCTCTCGGTGCTGGAAGTGGTGGCCGTCTCCCAGAGGCGCTGGCAGATCGAGAGCGCCTTTGCGCTGGTCAAGCGGCTGCTGGATCTGTCATATCTGTGGGTGGGGAGTAACAACGGCGTGCAGCTGCAGGTGTGGGCCACCTGGGTCTACTACGCCGTCTTGGTCGATCTGGGCGATGAGGTGGCCGAGGAATTGGGGCTGCCGCTCGAGCGCATCTCGCTGGAGATGGTGTCCCGCATGTTGTATTACTACGCCGTGCGCACCCAGGCCGGCACCTTTCAGGGCCCGGCCGCCCAGTTTCTCGCCGAGGAGGCTAAGCTGTTGGGCATCGTCAAACGTGCCCGCGCCCCTGACCGCCCCTCGCTGCTGACGCAGGTGAGCCTGGCCCTGGACGAAGAGGGGGGCAAATCCGATGCTTGACAAACCCTGATTCCCGTTAACCTATGAGGTATGGGTCACCCGCCCCGTGCCTGCAATACAACACCACTAACTCTCTGACCTGATGCTCGCGGGGTCCCTGAACAGAACCACCCACATCGATGGTAACCCCTAACAACTCCATCCTGAGCCTGACGAAGGACGCCCATCGACCTCGCAACCCCCATCGAAGCCGGGGGCGCCGCATCCCGGCCGCCGCGCCCGTGCCGCCCACCGAAAATCGCGTGGCATTGGGGCACGGGGCGGGTCACCCGCCCCCTACGATCGGAACGCCAGCGCGGGGTGCGCTGCCAAAAGCACAACCCGCGCTGGCGTTCACGGCATCGCTCAGCCGGTGTTCGTGGCCCCGTTTCAGCCGGCGGCAAGCCCGGCTCAGACGGCGATCAGGCGGCCCTCAGACCGCCCCTCACGCCGCGCGCTGGTCCCAGAGCTGTCGTGTGAGTTGGATCTGCCCCGCGTGCAGCGCGGCGTGCTCGAGCGCGTGCGACAACGCCCGGAACACCGTCACCTCGCTCCCGTCGCGGCCCGAGGTGCGGGTCGCCTCGAGATCCCCAAGCGTGAGCGGCTCGAGCGCCTGACGTGCGAAGGCCAGGTTATCGCGGAGCTTGCCGAGCAAGGCGCCGGGTTCGATGCCCCTCACGCGGAACTCGGCGTCGCGGTCGCGGCTCGACGGCCGGCCCGCGGCCACATCCCCGATCCAGTAGCGCTCTGCCCCGGCTGTGTGCGTGACGAGCACCGCCAGCGAGTTCATCTCGGCGCCGGGTGTCCAATCCAGCGCCTCCGGCGGAAGCCCATCCAGCGCTTGCTCGATATCGGCGTGCCGGTCGGCAAGCTGCGCCAGGTAGTCGTCGAGAATCGTCAGCATGTGATGCTCCCGTTGTGCCGGTACGACGGCACCGCCCGCTCAGCCGAACGTCTCGCCGCTGTCGAGGCTGAACTGCCACTCAACCCCATACTTGTCTCGCAGGTTGGCGTACAGTTTGCTCCAGAACGTCTCCTGCAGATCCATATGCACGGTTGCGCCGTCCTTCAGTTTGTTGAACGCATTCAGGATCTCGTCCCGGTCCTTGGTGACGACCGTCAGGCTGACGTTGTTCCCCACGTTCAGCTCCGACCCGGGAAAAACATCCGAGAACATGATGTCGGTCCCGTGGATGCAAAGCTGCGCGTGCATGATCATATCTTTGGCACTGTCTGGGAGAGGGTAAGCGGAGTCCGGGTTGGGCGGCATCTCCCCGAAGGTCATGATGCGAGGCTTCTCGGTTTGGAATACGTCGCAATAGTAGTCGACCGCTTCACGGCAATTCCCCGCAAAGTTGAGGTACGGATTGACAGGCATCTGTTCAGCTCCTTTGATCTTGGGTGACGCTGGCGGGATAGAAGAACCTTTGTTCTATTTGTATGTCAGATGGAGCGCCGGGTATGTAATACGCAGTACCAGAGGGACGGCCCTCGTCGCCACTTTCCGCGCGGCGCCGGTCAGCGGTTTTGATCGTATGCCTTCTGCAGCCACTCCAACACTTCGCCATCCACTTCGTCTGGACTCGAGAGGCCGATCTGCAGCGGCATCGTCTCATGGATCTTTGAGGGTTGCAGACGACCGCCCGGATCGAGCCCGTCGAGACGCAAGCCGAGGTCGACCCGCTGCCTCGTCGTGGGCTGCGCCCGGGCAAACGTCCGGCGCTGCGAGACAAGCGAGACGTAGGTCTTGCGTGCCTGGATCGCCACCGGGCCGAGCGCAGCCGCGGCAGCCAGAATCGCATCGAGGACCGGACGCAGCGCGGGGCGGTCTGCATATTGTCCCTCGATCAATTCACTTGCGGACGCCTGCATGAAATCGGGATAGCCGAAACGCTCCATCACCAGAAGCGACTGGGCATATCCGGTGACGCCCTGCCCGGCCAGCCAGGCACGGAGCTGCTGCTCGTCCGCCGGCTGCGCCGCGTCGATCCGCCGGTTCCAGGCATCGACTCCCTCGCCTGTTCTCTCCTCGAGCAGGCGTGCCGACATCCGCTTCATTTCTTGCCAGTCACGTATCTCGGCCATCGCTACCTCCATGCGAAGCTGACCCGGCGTTCAGTGGCCGTCTGGCCGCCGCCCTTCCAGCAGTGTCTTCATTCCCTCCAGCATCGATGCCCAATTCCCGGCAGAGTGGTCGCGCTCTTCCTCAGTCGTGTTGTTATCCTGTGACAGCGAAACCCGAGTCTGCGTCCCCTCGTCTGCAAGCTCGACCGTAACGGTGTGATAGTTCTCCGGCGTGTCGGGTTGCCCCGAAAGCGGGCTGAAGTGGGTATACCGGATCATTCGCTCCGGCGCCAGCTTCAGAATCACCCCCTTGTCCTCATAGGTTTTGCCTTGCCATTCGCCCTGCCAGGTGATACCGCTCCCTTCCTTCCATTCGGAAACCACGTTGGTGCCGAACATGTATTGCTTGATGGCTGCCGGATTTGTCAGCGCGTCCCACACTTTCGCCACCGGGGCTTGGATGGTTGTAGACGCGGCGCGATCAGGTCGTTCATACTCACTCCAAATCCTCCACCGAGGAAGAATTATCTTGTTCGCATCCTGGAAGTGTCGTCAGCAATCTTCCAGTCACTCACCGGTAACCCTGGGGAGGATGATAGCCGGCCGGCCCTGGCATCACCGGCGGCCGGTGCAAGCTGTGACGCGGCATACGGCGATCATCCGCGCATCGCCCAATCGGGCTATGCTGCGTGCCCCAGACCCACCAAAAGGAGTAGCTGCAATAACCCTTCCGGCGGCCCAAACATCACCCACCTCAGTGAAGCAGGGCGCAGGCGAGGTGTGGTAGACTGTGCTTGCCTGAGGCGGTTGCGCGCGCTTGCGGCCCGCCCCCCAATGGAAAGTGTTCCCGACACGATGGACTTATTCAACCGGCTCGGACGCGCTGGCCCTGGCGCCGGCGGGCGCAAGCCCAACCCGCGGCTCGGGATTCTCTATCTCCTCGTAGTCGTGATGGTGGCCGCATGGACCCTCACCGTCGCCGTCTCGGCCGGCGCCGAGATGTGGGCGGGGGCGACCGTTACCCAGGCTCCGCGGCAGGCTGCCACTCCGGCCCCCGGCACCCCGGCCACTGCCGATCAACTCCGGGCTTCGCAGGCCGCGTGGGCCAAGACCCAGCACGCCGACACGTACGACAACGGGATGGGCGCCAACACCACCTGCGCGACCTGTAAGTCACCCAAGAACTGGGATCCGACGCAGGTGGTCGCAGCCGAGGCATCGCATGACTGCACGAGCTGCAAACGCGAGCCAGGCCTGCCCAGGCCCGATTTGCTGGGCGGCGTGCCGGTGCCGCAAACCCAATGGAAGAACATCAGTTGCGATGTCTGCCACCAGCCCATCGGCGAAAGTTACAGCACTTCGATCTCGTTCTGGAACCAAAAGGCGGGCGTGTACGAGCCGGTGAAGAATTCGACCGAGCTCTGCGAGAAGTGCCACGAGGGCAGGCACGGTTTCGAGGTGGTGAACGAGCAGGAGCACTCGCCGGCCCACAAGGGTTGGGATTGCGCAAGCTGCCACGGCTCGCACGGCACGCCGGTGAAGTGCATCGACTGCCACGACGTGACCCGGGGCGGCGCGGCGCAGATCCATGCGTCACATGCCAGTGCAAACTGCACTGGATGCCACGATGCGGGCGGGCTGCCTATCTGGCAGGATCTGCTGCCCGATTCCCGCCACTTCGGCGAGTACATCCCCCAACGCTTCGCCCATACCCTCAGGTCGTGGCCCTCGCACAATATCCAGACGGCAGTAGACTGCCGCCGCTGCCATCACCCCCGGGGTGAGGTGCAGGGGGGGCTGACCTCTGTTGGGCAGGCGCTCACGATTCCCAACGTGCGAGCGGCTATCGTTTCCGGCGTCAGTTGCGATGCCGATGGCTGCCACGCCGGCGGCGCGACTTTCGAATGGTGCCCGGTTTTTCCGCGCGACTCCGCTCCAACCCCAGAGGCGACACAAAAGTGAAAGACTCCCGACCGGTACCCGCAGCCCACATGCCGCATACGTCCCAAATCACGGTGACTGCTCTGTCCCGGGTACGCATCGTGTTGGGTGTCGCGTTCGCCTGCCTGCTCCTGGCCGCCTGCGCGACCCCGGCCGTCCCGGCTGCCGCGCCCACAATGCCGACCGCGGCCCAGGCGGGCGCCGCGCCGGCCGTCCCGACTACCGCGCCCGCAGTGACTCCCGCCACCGCAACGGCTGCGCCCGCGCCGTCCGCGGCGTCGCCGGCGGCCACCCGACCGGCCGCAGCGGCATCTGGCACGGCCCCGGCTTCGGGCAGCGGCGCAGGGGCCATGCCCGTGCTCGCCACGCCCGCACCCGTTCCCACGGCAACGCTGCCGCAAAATCTGCCCGCGTCCCAGGTTGCAGCGGGGATCGCGTGGCAGGCCGGGCCGCACAGCAGCACCTACGGATTGGGCAAGGGGCCAAACACCTACTGCGCGCGCTGCCACTCGCCGGGCAACTGGGAGTCCTCGGCGAAGATCGACCCGCAGCCGAACTGCGTCTCCTGCAAATTCCCCACCGACCCGGTGGTGCGCCAGGCCAAGGGCAACCCACTCGTTCCTGAGAATTCCTGGAAGAGCATCCCCTGCGAGCAGTGCCACCGGCCGGCTCCGGACGGCGGCGTATCGAAAGAGCTGGCCTGGAGGGACGCGCTCACCGGCGAGTACACGGCCATAAAGAGCTCTACGGAGCAGTGCGAGAAGTGCCATACGGACACGGAAACCCTGCGCCACCGCCGCGAGCTGGGCACGCCGGCGCATAAGGACTTCACCTGCACGAGCTGCCACAACCCCCACTCGGCACAGGCAAGCTGCACCGCTGCCAACTGCCACGCCGCGATCAAGACGGCCGCCAGCCCCCCTGCCGGGCACGACGCTGCGCACGCCAAAGTCGATTGCGTAGCCTGTCACGACGCGGGGGGGCTGCAGGTCGGCAGAGTAAAGGAAACGGGCCAGTGGACCTCCTGGCGCGCGACCGAGCTGCTGGGACGCAAGACGAACGCCGCCTACGTGTCACACAACGTGCAACGGGCTGTTGACTGTGCCCGCTGCCACTTCGCCGGCAACGGTTTCGGATTGCCGGCAGACGTGAAGAAGCCGTGAACCGGCGGCCGGACCTCGGCACACTGAGCCGGCGCCTTCTGGCCCGCAAGGCCGGGGCGCTCGGCGCCTTTCGCGGTCGCCCCGGCGCCGGGCTTGTGCTCGCGGGTCTCCTGTTTGCGGCTGCGTTGCCACTCGGCGTGGCTGCGCAGACGGCCACGCCCGCAGCCGGCCAACCGGCCGGGATTAAGGTTGTCATCGACCGGCCGGGCGAAGGCGAGACCTATTACACCGGACTGGTAGGTCCGCGCACGACCGTGCCGATCGTCGGTCACGTCACCGGCAGTGATTTCGATCCGGCCCAACTGGAAGTCCAGTTCGAGGTGCTCCAGGATGGCAAGCCCGTTGGCCGCGAGACGGGCACGCCAGAGGCGGACGGCCGGTTCTTCTTCAGGGCGCTGACCAACGCCTACGGCACAGCGGAGCTCGGCTCGCCCGAAGGGAATTGCTTTCGCTGCCACGGCCACGAGCCGGTGGAAATCCCGCGGGGCGAAGCCCTGGTGCGCGTGACGGCAATCGAACCGACGGGCCGGAAAGCTTCGGCCGAGCGCCGCATCTACCTGGACCAGGCAGGAACCGCGACCGTTACCGTGCAGGTCGGCATTGCAGATCAGCCGGGACGCACCGTGAGCGGGCTGCTCGTAGACGCCACGACACGCGTTTATGACTGGCGCGCACGCAAATTCACGGCGTTGACCGATGGCCAGGGCCGCGCCACCCTGCGGCTGGAGGCTCTGTCTCGGGCGGCGACCCGTTACAGAATCAATGTCGCGCCAATCCAGATCGACGGCGTGCGCTACCAGGCGGCCGCGCCGGTTGAGATTGATCTGCCGCCGGGCGCGGCCTCCGCCGGTCCGGTAAACCTTGCCGTCGTGGCTCATTTGGGTCAGATCTCCGGCACGGTCGTCCGCGACGGTGGACCGCCCGCGGGAACGATCGACGTTCGCGCCGTCCAGCTGCCGTATGGCCGCGCATTCACCGGCTCCGCAGCCGGGGGCCGGTTCACACTCGACGGCCTACCGATGGGGGACTATCTGCTCGCCGTCGATGGGGACCAGGCGGCTGCGCTGAACGCGCAGCCTGCCGTGCAGCGCATCGCCCTTGACGACCGCCAGTTTGATGCGGGCACCCTAGGTCTCGTGCCGGCGACGGGCGGGACCGTGCGCGGTACGCTCCGCGCCGGCACGGGCGCGGCTCTGCCGTTCGGCTGGGTCAGCGCCGGGGGCGATACGATCTCCCCCGCAACGCCCCTCTCAGGCGAATTCGCCGTCTATGGATTGCCGTCTGGCCGTCGCACTCTGGGCGTTAGCGCACCCGGCTATTGGAGCCGCGTCGTCCCCGCGTGGCCAGGCGCGACACTCGACGTGCGGCTCGAAGCGAAGCCCGGCACCCGCACCATCCCTTGGGGCGCCGGCAGCCTGGTCGTACCCGAGGGCACTCTGGCCACGGGCAGCGGCCCGCAGATCAGGCTCCAACGCGGCTGGCTGTGGGGCCGCGGCGACACTCCCCTCACCGTGATTACCTCGGATGCCGCACTATCGATCAGCGGTGGCGCGTTTGCGATCGAATACCTCCCCGGCGAGAGCGCCTGGCTCTATCTGGTGGCCGGAGAGGCCAGCATCGGATCGGCCAGCGGCGGGGACGTCAACGTGAAGGCCGGTGAGATGTGCGCCTTCGCGGGCCGGGGGATCGCCCGCCCGCTGCCTGTTCCCCTGGACGGAGCCGCCATCCGCATGATGGGCGCACAAAGGGCGCTCCCTGTGCTCTACGAGCCGCAGCCCGGCGTCTGGCCCAGGGTGCAGGAGCTGGCGGCGAGCGTGGGCGTGATGGATTTCAGCCCATTGGCGGCGATACTCTCCCTTCTGACCTTTGGGCTGTGCGCTACGGGCGCGGTCGTCGTGGCCCGCCGGCGCCGGCAGCCTCCACGATCCCGCGAGGAACCTGACGGCGATGGCGATGGCGACGAGCCAACGGGGGCGGCGACCGGCGGCGAGGACGGAGCGGAATAGCGTCGGGTGGCGGCACAATCGCCGCATCGAGGCGTAAGCAGCCGGACATAACCGCTCATTCCGGCACGATATCATCCTCCCATGCTCTTCGCGCTGCCGCCTGTGCGTTTCGCTTCCCCACGCGGCCCTGGCCGGGCCGGCGTTTGCATGTCCTCGAGATCAGCACTCCTTCGCCGCACGCCGGTCGACGCAATCGCATTGGCGATCCTGGTTGCCCTCGTCACATCTTGCACGCCGTCACCGGCGCCGCCCGAAACGAGACCGGCAACGGTTGGCGCTGCCCCGTCACTGCCCCCGGCGACTCCGTCTCGAGCCGCAGCTCCCCTGGGTGTACCTGCCACGCCGCCCGCAACAGTCCTGCCCGCTCCGGCACCGCCGTCTGTGACTGCCGGGCCGCCAATCCGGGCTCGGGATTGTGCGCCCACGTTCGGAGACCCACCTTCGCCGACTTACAAACCTGACATGCCGGTGCGTTCGTCGGTCGGGCAGGGACACATCGTGCGGGGCAGCGTGCGCTCCTCGCAGGGATGCGGTCCAATTCCCAACGCAAAGGTCGAGCTGTGGCCCGAGGTCGATGGCGGGCACCCGGACGTCTACCGGGCGACGGTGTTCACCGGTGGCGCCGGGGAATACAGCTTCGAGGGCCCGGCCACCGACCACATCCACATGCGGATCTCAGCACCCGGTTTCCGGGCGATCTTCAGCAATCTCTACCATCCCGAAGGCAGGAGCGAGGGACGCTTCGACGTCGTGCTCGTTCCTGACGGGACGGCTACCCCGTAATCGCAGCCGGGGGCGCTCTGGCGCGGCGGGTGGGCAGGTGGCGGGTGCTGTGTGCCCGTTGCCTGCGCGGCCCACACTTCACCCGGCCTTCGGCCTGCCCGACTTGCCCCTTCCGTGGGTCACGTCAGCGCCGCTTGGTGGCGGCGGCCGCGTGGGGCGATCGGGCGCGACCGGTTGGGCTGGCCGCCGGTGCACCTGAGGAGCGGAAACCGGGCGCGCCGGCCGCGAGCGGCGCAACAGCAGCGGGATACCGGCGAGCGGGATCAGCAGCAGCCACGCGAGTGGGTAACGCTCGTACTTCGACACGGCCTGCGGCCAGTCAGGATGGAGTAGTTTGTGGTCTGCGAGGATGCGAGTGGTGATGCAGAGGGACTCCGCGCTCGTGTGCCACATTCTGCCGATACCCCTGGACGGAACCATTCGCATCGATGCTGATAACTAGCGCATCCATCCTGAGGTTCTCGAAGGACGCCCGTGGCAGTGCGGCAGCCTTCAATGCAGTTAGCTTGCCATGCCCATGCCTCGATGGCCTGCCGGCCGGACTGCGGCCCGTGCCCCTCAATCGCAAACGCCCCGTCTCCAACGGCTCTCATGCCGGCACGGCGACGAGACCTACATTTCCGAAGCGGCAAGCGCCGGACTTCCGGGATGCTTCGATGTTGGCTGAGGCCGCATCCTACGGGAGAACAGGGTATGGGCCGCGGCATTGCCGCCATGCCCCGCTCTCGCGGTTGGATCACTCACGATCGCCGGCCGGTCCTGACAGGCACACTGCCTGTCTTCTCATAGGCTGCAGCCGTCTGGCGGCTCAGGACCGGATGGTAGTAGGTTGCCGCTGCAGCCAGCGCCGCCGCCAGTGCCAGCATGCCCGGCGCCAGAAGCGGGTTTCGCCCACCCACCGCCGCCCCGATGAGCTGCGCCGTCGTGGCGCTTGCGTGTACCTCCTGGTAGAAGGCAATATTGCTCTGCACGTGCTCCCAGACCCCCAGCAGGCTTCCCAGCGCCAGCGGGATCATCAGAAGACGCAGCGCCATCAGCGTCTGCCGCCCTGGGCGGGCGAGAGCTGCGGCCACAGCCACGAGTCCCAGCCCGCACAGCACGAAGGGCACGAGCTGCAGTGGCTCCTGGGTGTGCTGGATGGCGATCAGCTCGCCGAGCGTCCCGAGTAACAGGAAACCCGACAGCCCCAGCAGGAAGCGTCGCAGCCGCGCCAGAATCAGATCGGCGTTCATGGGGTGCCCAGGTACGACCGGGCTGCGGCCAGCTCGGCCGGCGACACGTATCCGGCCAGCTTGCTCAGGAAAGCCTCACCGGAAGCATACGGGCGCCCCGCGATCAGCGCTGCCGCTTCCGTTGCGTCGAGGCCCGGGATCTGCTGCAGTGTGGCGGCATCGGCGGACGCCACCGAGATAGGCACGTACACGTACTGCTCGTAAGCGGCCACCGTTTGTGCGTCGACATACTTGCCGATCTCCCGCCGGAACTGCAGGATGCTGGTGTATGGTTTGTACTCCTGGAACTCGCGCAGCATCTGGTTGCCCACGCCCGGTACCTTGAGGAACTCGGCCGCAGTAGCGGTGTTGAGATTGAGCTTGGTTACCGTCGAGGCTTGCGCTGCAGCTACCGGCGTGGTGGGTGCGGCTGCCGTAGAAGCCGGGCTGCTTGCCGCGGTGCTCGCCGCGCCGGCGCCCGTTGCAGTGGCGACAGCCGCCGGGCGTGCGGTAGGCGCACTTGTGGCTGCCTGAACAGCGGTTGCGGGTTGGACGGCAGCCGCCGTAGCCGCAACCGGAGCGCCGGTGGGCGCCGAAGCGATCGGACCCGAGGCGGCGCTCGGGGCGCAGGCCGCGATGCCGGCCGCCAGCAACACCGTGCCGGCGACGGCGGCGACGCGGCTCCTCAGCCGCTGCTTGGACAGAGCTAAGCTCTGCTGATAATTGGAATTCATTGCATACCCTCCACAGGATTGGTGGCCAGAGGCCACCTTGATTCTACAGGCAAACCTTACAGCGGCCGCCTGAAGAGGACCTATGAAGGGGCTGAGAATCGGCTGAGAAAGCTTGAGGATAGGGGGCATGAGAGCCGGTTGGTGGACGGGGCGTCCTTCGACACGGCCTGCGGCACGTCAGGATGGAGTTGTTGATTGTATGCGACAATGCGAGAGGTTCTGTCAAGGGTTAGCGGTGAAGTGAGTCGCGCTGCACCGGGCGTCCTTCGACAGGCTCAGGATGGAGGCGTTAGGGGTTACCGACGATGCAGATGGTTCTGTTCAGGAACCCCGCACTTGGGTGCCGAGCTCCATCGCTGCCCATGGACGGAACCATTCGCATCGTTGCCTACAACTGACTACTCCATACTGAGCCTGTCGAAGTACGCCCCGTGCCCCATCCAACTCGCATCGAAGGCGTACGTGCCGAGCGCCGCGTCAGCGCCCCGCACGCGCCGCGCCCCGGTGATTTTGTCGCATTGCGAGCCCCGGGGCGGGTCACCCGCCCCCTACAGTCATCCCCGGAGGAGCGTTTGCATACGCCGCGTAAACGGGCAGCCCTGCAGATGGTGGGGCTGCCCGTTTCGGACGCCTTTACTGTTGTCCCGCGGGACCCGCCTTACGAAATCGCGTATACCTCGTACACGGTGATCTCGCCGCCCGCCTGGAGGTGGGGGCAGTTCTTGGCGATGTCGGTTGCGGTATCCAGCGAATCCGCCTTGACGATCGAGTATCCCGTGGCCCTGGCGCCAATCGGGCCGTCGGACACCTGCCGGTCGCCGCTTACGCTTTTGACCTGCGCAGAGAACGGATTGCCGGGATCCACGACCTTGTCTCCGAGATTCGTGAACCAGCTGGTCCACGCCTGCATCACGCTTGCCGCTTCTTCTTGACCCTGAGGTTCGCTTCCACCGATGTACAGAAGAACGTAGTTGCCCATTGGTGCCCTCCTACCGGCGAACGAGAGAGGTGTTGTACGCTGCTTGTGTGACAGTATCGGGGATGGGCGTGCTGCGTAGTGTAGCCACAGTTCCGAAGCCAACGCGAGCTCGCTCGCGTGACAGGCCGATCATCACCGCTACGGCTCCACGACGATGCGGAAGCCGGTGTCTCGCGCCCGCATCGGGTCCAGGTCGCGCTCGGCTGCGCAGCTAACCCACGTGTAGCTGGAGCGATACGATCCCGCCCATCAGCAAGCGGCTGTGACGCCCCTTGGGGTTCTCCCGACCATCGTCCGGCCGGTATGGATGGCCGAAGAGCAGGCGCCCCTCGTCATCCCGGCTCATCGTGCTGGTCCATTCCCAGACGTTCCCCAGCATATCGGAACAGCCCCAAGGGCTGTCGCCCAGCGGACTGAAGCTGCCTACCGGGGTCGTTATCCCCTCTGGGATACGGGCCGACCGGTCGGGCTCGGGCAGGCTGTTGCAGTAGTGCGGTCCGGGCAGTGGGCCCTTTCCCCAGGGGAAAGGGCGTCCGTCTACGCCGCGTGCCGCCTTCTGCCACTCCGCGGCTGTGGGCAGGCGGACCCTCGCCCCGGCCAACCGGCCGGCCCAGGCGCAGAAATCCACCGCATCGTACCAGGTGATCACCATCGCCGGTTCGTCGTAGCGGGCGGCT
Source organism: uncultured Chloroflexia bacterium (assembly GCA_963783655.1). Classification (GTDB taxonomy): domain Bacteria; phylum Chloroflexota; class Anaerolineae; order CG2-30-64-16; family CG2-30-64-16; genus CAWAOA01. Next base: position 119,648 of record CAWAOA010000005.1, on the reverse strand, counting down.
CTCCCGTCCCGGCCGAACGGATGCCGCCAGTTGCGGTCCAGGCGGGTGATCATCCCCAGATCCTCGAAGTCGTCCATCTCAATGCTGTACGTTCGCCGTGCCCAGGGCGTGGCAGGGCGCCTGGTTGCGCGGCGAAAATGCCCCGTACTGCGCCACCGTAACCGGGAACATGCCGATGTAGTACTCGTCCAGATACAGCGGGTAGTTGTGGCAGAGCGCCGGATCGCTGTTGCCGCCGCCCATCAGGAAGTCGCCGGCCGGGACCCTCACCAGCGGGATGGCCAGATCGGGCGCAAGCACCAGCTCCCGCTCGACCGCACGAATCCGCGTGGCGCGCGCCTTCCGGCGCTCGCGTGTATATCTGCCGTCATACTCACGGCGGCGTGCACCGTTCGAGAGCACGCCGTAGGCTTCGTTGAGCAGCACCATCCGCTCGGCCGAAGCGCTGGGCAGGTGAGTGTCTGGATGATACCTCTTGCACAGAAGCCGGTAAGCCGCCTGGATGGCTTCGGGGCTTGCCCCGGGCGGAACCTCGAGCACGGCATAGTAATCCAATCCTGGCACCCGATCTCTCCTTTGGGAATTGGCATGATCCCGGAAGATGCACTCTGCCGGGGTCAGGGCCAGTCGAGGATACCAGGAAAACTGCGCGATAAAAACGGCCATCTGGCCGTACTTTTCGTGCCCCTGTCGTGCTATAATGGGTGTGTTGGGAGAGAGCAGTTCCCCTCACCTCCCTCTGCGTCCGCACCGGCAACATCTTAGCCCACGGCTGTCCGGCAGTCAAAGCGCCCCGGGCATTTTTCGGCATTTGCGCAAAGCGGGGTTCTGTACTAATATCCCGCCAGTCCATTTTGGACCGTCTGCTCCCTGTACCCGGCCGGCTTCTCGATTGCGCCAGCCATCGTCCGGCGGCCTCAGGGCGCTCTCCTCCGGTTCATCGCTGAACCCGCACTGCCGCAACCAGGACAGATTCGTCTTCACAGTGTCGTCACCCTTGACCATAGCCGGTCGTCTTCGGCGTATCGCCGCGGCTGCTCGCGCCGTCAGCGTGCCGCGAATTGTATGGCCATCGGAGGAGACCTATGCGTTTGTGTTACCTGGGGGGTGAGGATCGCCGCGCTTACCTGCAGTCGAAGGCGTTCCCCGGCACTGAGGTCGGTTGTATCGACCGCAAGGACGGCCCGAAGACGATCGAGTCGATGTACGAGGAGTATCTGTATATCCCCGTGATGATCGAGTCGGTGCTTCAGGCGGAGCGCGAGGGCTACGAGGGCGTGATTACCGGCTGTGCCGGCGATCCAGGGCTGGACGCCGCCCGCGAGCTGGTGCGTATCCCGGTCACCGGGCCCGGCGAGTCGGGCATGCTCCTGGCGGCCATGTTGGGCTACAAATTCTCCATCATCACCATCCTCGACAGCGTCGTCCGCTCGACTTACGAGCTGGCACACCGGGTCGGCGTCAGCCAGAAGCTGGCCAGCGTGCGCTCCATCGGCATTCCGGTCGAGGTCGTGCGCCGCGGCGAGGAGAGTACCTATCAGGCCGTGATCGCTACTGCCAAAGACGCCATTGAGCGCGACCATGCCGATGTCCTGACGATGGGCTGCGCCAGCCTCTCCTTCTACTCCGAACGCCTCCAGGCCGACCTAGGCATCCCGGTGGTCAATCCCCTGGTTTCCGCCCTCAAGATGGCGGAAGTACTGGTCTGCAACCACCTGACCTACAGCCCGCTGTCGTATCCCACGCCGCCCAAGATCGCTGCCGGCATTGTCGCCAATCCGTGCTGCGGATAGGGAGGGGACATGAGCCAAACCGCAATCGAGACCGCCGAGAGCCTCGATGCTCGCCGGGGCCAATCTGGACGTAGCCTGGCCGCTGGTTGAGTATTTCACCACCATCGTTCGCGAGTCGGGCAGCGCAGAGGAACGCCTGGCGTTCGACTATATCCGCCGCCAGCTCGACGCATTGGGCGTGCCGTACAACTATTACGAACCTGAGCTGTACCTGTCGGTGCCGATCTCTGCGCATGTGGAGCTCGACGGCCGCTACATGCCGGCCAAGGCGCAGGCGTTCTCGGCCAACACGCCCCCGAAGGGGCTGACGGGCGAGCTGGTCTACGTGCCCGCCGATTCGCCTGACGACGTGCAGACGTACGTCGACCTGGACTATGGGCCGGGTCGCTACGACGTGGCCGGCAAGATCGTGCTGTCGGAAGGGCTCGCCAACCCTGAGTGCTGCCTCGACTTCGAGCAGCGGGGTGCGATCGGCCAGATCTACATCAACCCCGGCCAGAACAGCCATTGGGGCATCGCGACCACCGTCTGGGGCATGCCCGATCTTGACTCGATGGATCGCATCCCCAACACCCCCGTGCTGGCGGTCAACCGGTCAGACGGGCTGGCGCTCGCCGCGCGTGCCGGGGAGCGCGGGTGCGAGGTGACGATCCATTCGCTCTCCGACCAGCGCTGGAAGCAGGTTCCGCTGCTGGTGGCCGAGATCCGCGGCACGGAAGAACCGGAGAAGTTCGTGCTGGCCCACGGCCACCTGGACTCCTGGGGCGTTGGCGGCGGTGACAACGCGGTGGGCAACGCTGCGATCCTGGAGCTGGCGCGCGTGTTCTGGAACAACCGCGGGCAGCTGCGCCGCAGCATCCGCCTTGCCTGGTGGCCGGGCCACTCCACGGGCCGCTACGCCGGCTCGACCTGGTATGCCGACACATTCGCGCTTGACCTGGCCGAGAACTGCATCGCGCAGGTAAACATCGACTCGCCCGGCTGTCGCGGTGCAACGGCCTACTACGGCATCTCGTGGATGCCCGAGACCGATCGTTTCTGCAAGCAGGCGATCCACGATGCTGCCGGCGTGCCGGCTTACGGCGAGCGCCCGCATCGCGCCGGCGATTACTCCTTCAACAACATCGGTATCAGCTCATTCTTCATGCTGCTCTCGAGCAAGCCCCAGGCGGCGATTCAAGCCGAAGGGTTGTACGACGTGGGGGGCTGTGGCGGAAACATCGAATGGCACACCGAGGATGACGGGATCCAGGTGGCCGACCGCGACAACCTGCTGCGCGATATCAAGGTCTACATCACGGCGCTGAGCCGCGTCGCCAACAGCGACATCTATCCCTTCGATTTCCTGGCAGTGGCCGACGAGTTCGCCGGCGTGCTCGACGACTATGCGCTGGCGGCAGCCGGTCGCTTCGATCTCAGTCCCGCCAGGGCCGCGGTCGAGGCGCTGCGGTCCGAATCTGGTCGGGCTTTACGCTGCCGCCGAAACGGCCCGGGCAAACGGAGACCGGGCCGGCTGTGCGCGCATCAACGAGGCCATCATGCGCCTGGCGCGGCGTGCTGGTGCCCATCAACTACGGGCGCACCGGCCGGTTCCGCCACGATCCGGCCACCCCGATCCGCCCGCTGCCCGACCTGGCGCCGGCGCTGCGGCTGGGTCGACTGTCACCCGAAACCGATATCGCCCACTTCACGGTCGCGTCGTTGGTCCGCGGCCAGAACCGCGTGGTCAATGCCGTGCGGCAGGCCAGTCGAGAAGTGAGGGCCGCTTTACAGGTCGATTTGCCAGTTCGACCTGCATCGCTGCGATGACAGAGAGGAGGAAACCGGCTCGTCACATCGAATTTCTGGCCTGGTAAGGCCTACTGCCCAGCCAAGACATGATCGTGAATCCAATGCACCCATTCTGGAGGACGAGAATATGAGAAGCGCCAAGTGGCTCCATCAACTGGTCATCGCCGTGATGATCCTGACGGCGATCAGCGCCTGCGCGTCGCCGGCCCCGGCCCCTGCCGCCCCAACCGCGGCGCCCAACTTCTGCGCCCGCCAAGGCTCCGGCTGCGGCCACCGCGGCGCCGGCCGCCCCGGCTGCCGCAACCGCGGCTCCTGCCGCCCCCGCCGCCACCAAGGCCGCGGCCCCGGCGGCTGCCGCGGGCGACCCCAAGGCACGCGTGATCCGCAAGCTCGCCCTGACCACACAGGACCAGGGCTCTGACCCCAAAGAATTCGAGATGGCACGCTACACCGCCGAGGCTCTCAAGGCGATCGGCCTGGATGTCGAGCTGAATGCGATGCCGTGGGAACAGGTGTCGGAGCTCGTCTGGTACCAGCGTCAGAAGTGGGACTTCACGCTGTGGCAGATGGTCGGCCGCGCCGAGCGATCTGACCCTGACGAACTGATCTACAACCTGTTCCACTCCTCGACGGCCGAGAAGGGCTACAACTTCGTCGGCTACAACAACCCCGCGTACGAGAAGATCATCGAAGCTCAGCGCTCAGAGACAGACCCCAAGAAGCGTGTGGAGCTTGTCAAGCAGGCGGAGCAGATCCTGGCGAACGACCAGCCGTACGACTTCTACATCCACCAGTATCAGGACTTCGTCTTCAACAAGGACGTCTGGGATCCGGCTACCATTGTGGAGCAAGCCGGCATCGGCGCCAAGAACTTCTGGACTTTCATCAAGGCGACGCCAAAGGGTAACCAGAAGGACATGGTGTTGGTCAGCGGCCCGATCATCACGGCCATGAACCCGCTCTACATCAGCGGCGGCACCGACTCATGGGTCACCGAGTTGGTGTGGGACCGCCTGATGCGCATCAATACCGAAGGTCTGGCCCAGCCGTGGGCAGCCGAGAAGGTCGAGTGGGTTGACTCGAAGACAGTAGACGTAACGCTGCGCAAGGGCATGAAGTGGCACGACGGTCAGCCCGTCACCATTGACGACGTGATCTTCTCGTTCCAGGCGCCAATGGGTGAAGAAGTGCCCATGTACAAGCCGTTCGTGACCTCTATCGACAAGATGGAGGCCAAGGGCGCCGACTCCGTCCGCTTCACACTCAAGAACGCGTACGTGCCGTTCGAGACCGCATCGCTGGCCAAGATCAACCTGATCCCGAAGCACATTTGGGAACCTGTGCTGAAGGATCTGGCGACCAAGCCCGAAAACGCCGAGAAGTACCAGGAGAAGACCCCCATCGGCTCAGGCCCGTTCAAGTTCGTGGCCTGGAAGCAATCCGAGGAGGTTGTGCTCGAGGCCAACACCGATCACTGGGCCGCCCCGAAGATGCGCCGGTGGGTGCTGCGGTTCGTAGCAAACCCCGAGGCGGTATTGGGCATGATGCACTCGGGCGAACTGAACTTCATCAGCTTCTTCGGCGGCGATCCCGAGCTGTTGGCGGCAGAGGTCAAGAAGGATCCCAAGCTGCAGATGGTCTCGACCATCGAGCTGGGCTCACGCTTCCTCGCCTACAACCTGCGCCGCGCGCCGTTCGATGACATCTACTTCCGCCAGGCGTTGGCGATGGCGATCGACAAGGACGGTATCATCAACGGTGTGGCCAAGGGCCGCGGTGTGGCTGCGACGAACATCATCTCTCCCAGCATGAAGGCCTGGTACGACAGCACGGTCAAGACCTGGGAGCCGAGCGTTGAGAAGGCCAAGGCCCTGTTGAAAGAGCACGGCTACGAATGGGACGCCCAGGGGCGCCTGATGTATCCGGCGGGCAAGACCGAAACCTTGGCCGGGAAGTAGACCTACCTGCGGCTGTGATGGGGACGGAGCGTTCCGTCCCCATCCTCTGAATCACTTTAGCCAGCCCTATCCCAGGCGGCGGGCGTTTCACTCGCCGCCTGGGCTTTTCGGGAGCAGTGACATGGCCTCTTGGCGTACCGTGCGTGCGATAGCTACCCGGCTTGGCGAACGCCTGCTGGTGCTTATCGCGATCGCGACAATCCTGTTTTTCATGTTTCGACTGATGCCCGGCAACCCGCTGGTGGCCTATATCAGCCCGACCTTCACCGAGGAACAGCAACGGCTGCTGACCGAGCAGTTCGGCCTGGATAAGCCGCTAAGCGCGCAGTATTTCATCTATATGGGCAACCTCGTGAAGGGCAATCTGGGCGACTCCTTTTTCTATAAGAAGCCTGTCGCCGACGTCATGCTGGAGCTGCTGCCTAACACGCTGGTACTGGCGATAATCCCTCTGGTGTTGGCGTATGTATTCGGCATCGTGGCCGGCGGCCTGCTGGCCTGGCGCCGCGGCAGCCGGCTGGAAGGCGCCGGGATCCTTTATACGCTGGTTTCGCGTTCGGCTCCCGAATTTTGGGTGGGCATGATCCTGCTTACCATCTTCGCGTTCAAGCTCCAATGGCTGCCGGCCAGCGGCGCTACCAGCCCGGGCGTGATCTACCCGAGCTTCTTGAATCAGTTCTTCAGCCTCGACTACTGGCGGCATCTGGTGCTGCCCGCGATGACGATGGCTTTCTATCTACAGGGCCTGCCCCTCTTGCTGATGCGCAGCAACATGTTGGACGTGATGCAGGAAGATTTTGTAACGCTGGCGCGCATGAAGGGATCGGCGAATGGACCATCATGTTGCGCCATGCCGCTCGCAATGCGCTGCTGCCGGTGGTCACCGCGATGGCCCTGGGAGTTGGTTATGCTGTTGGAGGTGATGTGGTCGTCGAGACGATCTTCAGTTGGCCGGGGTTGGGACGCATGCTCGTGCGCGCGGTATCGGCTCGCGACTATCCGGTGGCTCAAGGCGCCTTCCTGACAATTGCCGCGATCATGATCTTGCTGAACATGATCGCCGATGTCCTCTACTACCTGCTCGATCCTCGGGTGGGGAAGTCGAAGGAGGTGACCGCATGACCGCCGAGGTGTCCGTGCCGGCCGAGACGGCGGCCCCGCTGCGTTTCGACGAAGCCGGCACTTCCAGTGCTCCGCCCTCATCGTTACGTGCGATGTGGATCGCCATGCGCCGCGACCGATTTGCGTTCGCCGGCCTGATCATCTATGGCTTTTTCATCCTCGTCGCCGTTTTCGGCCCGCTTTTGGCGCCCTTCGACCCGCTGCTCGTCGTCAAGGACGGCACGAAGTGGCTCACCAACCAGGCTCCTTCGTCTCGCTTCATGCTCGGGACCACCAACATGGGGCGCGACATCTTCTCCCAGCTCGTGTTCGGCGCCCGGCCGGCGATCATGGTAGGCTTCTCGGCAGCCTTCATGGTCGTTGCCATCGGCACGATTGTCGGCCTGATCGCCGGCTATTTCGGTGGCTGGGTGGACAGCGTGTTGATGCGCCTGGCCGACCTCGCCTTCGGCATCCCGTTCCTGCCGTTCGTGGTGGTGCTGGTGGCCTTCCTCAAGCCGAGCCTGTGGAACATCGTGCTGGCAATGGGGTTATTGCTCTGGTGCAACACGGCGCGGGTCATCCGCTCGCAAGTGCTGGTGGTCAAGGAGCGTGATTTCGTCGAGGCCGCACGTGTGGCCGGCGCCAGCCCGTGGCGCATCCTCTTCGTCTACGTGGCGCCGAACGTCCTGCCGCTGTCGTTCCTGTACGGCTCGCTGGCGATGGGCTGGGCGATCCTGACGGAGGCCAGCGTGAGCTTCCTGGGCTTTGGCGACCCGAAGATCGTCAGTTGGGGCTACATGCTGCAAGATGCCTATCAGGCGCAGGCGATGTCGCGCGGGGCATGGAGCTGGATTATCCCGCCGGGCGTGTGCATCATGCTGATGGTCATGGCCGGCTTCTTCATCGGCCGTGGTACCGAAGAGCTGCTGTTCCCACGGCTGAGGGAGCACTAAGATGGCCGCACTACTCGAATTGCGTGACCTGTCGTGCCTCCTACAGCACAGCGTACGGCCCGCAGCGTCGCCGTGGACGGGGTCAGCTTCGCCGTGCAAGAGGGGCGCAGCCTGGGGCTGATCGGCGAGAGCGGCTGCGGCAAGACGACCGTCGGCCGGGCGATCATGCGCGTGATGCCGCGCAACATGCGCATCGACCGGCGGGCAGATCGCCTTCAAGGGGCGAGATCTGGTCGCTCTCCCAGAGCGCCAGATGCGCGACTTGCGCTGGCGCGAGATCGCGATGGTGCCCCAGTCGTCGATGGACTCGCTCGATCCGGTCTACCGGCTTGAGAGCCAGTTCCTGGAAGTGCTGAGCGACCGCGGCGGGATGAATCATTCCGAAGCCCGAGTGCGCGCAGGCCGAGCTCTTCGCAGCTGGTCGGACTGGACGACGGCGCGCCTGCGCAACTATCCGCACGAGTTCAGCGGCGGCATGAAGCAGCGCGCCGTGATCGCCATGGCGCTGGCGCTGCACCCATCGCTGGTCATCGCCGACGAGCCGGTCACGGCCCTCGACGTGATCGTGCAGGACCAGGTGCTCGAGGTGATGCGCGACCTGCAGGAGCGCCTGGGCATCTCGGTGATCATGATCACGCACGACATGTCGGTGGTGGCCGCAGACGTGCCAGGACGTGGTGGTGATGTATGCCGGGCAGGTGGTCGAGAGCGGGCCCGGTGCAGCACGATCTTCCAGCCAGCCCGCTCCACCCCTACACGATGGGCCTGAAGAGCGCCTTCCCCAATCTTCTGGAGCCGCGACGCGCTGATTGTCGATCGAGGGCTCACCTGCCCGAGCCTGCTCAACCCACCGACAGGCTGCCGCTTCGCACCGCGCTGCCCCTTTGCGATCGAGATCTGCCGCACCGAGGAGCCGCCGCTACCTCGATGTCGAAAGCGGCCACATTACGTCGCCTGTCACCGGATGCACGAGGCGGAGGCGCTGAGGGCCCAGGCCCAGGATGCGGAAACATGGCAGAAACTGAGCGTATAGGCGGCACTCGCGCCCGCCGATCGTCGAGCTGCGCGACGTGTAGAAGCACTACCCGCTGCGCACGGGGCGTTCTGGCGCCCTGGGCGGCAGCGCCGACGCGGCAGCGTGCGCGCCGTCGACGGCGTCTCGCTTCACCTGCGACCGCGGCGAGGCGCTGGGCCTGGCCGGCGAGAGTGGCTGCGGCAAGACGACGACCGGCAAGCTGCTCCTGCAGCTGACGCGCACCCACGAGGGGCCAGGTGCTGTTCGAGGGCACAGGATCGTCGCGCAGCTGGACGGCGACAGCCCTGAAGGCGTTCCGGCGGCAGGCGCAGCTCATGTTCCAGAACCCATACGAGGCGCTCAACCCGCGCTTCACCATCGAGCGCGCCATCCTCGAACCGCTGATCATCCATGGGCTGACGGCGATCCGGAAGGGCGGGCAGCGCGTCGGCGCAGGCGCTGGAAGCGGTGAACCTGCAGCCCGCCGAGCACCTTCCTGCACAAGTACCCGCACCAGATGAGCGGCGGGCAGCTCCAGCGTGTGGTACTGGCGCGCGCCCTGGTGCTGGAGCCGGCCTTCGTGGTGGCCGACGAGCCGGTCTCGATGCTGGACGTGTCGGTGCGGGCCAGCGTGCTCAACCTCATGAAGCGGCTCTCGGCGCAGCTCAACCTGGCTGTGGTCTACATCTCACACGATCTGTCGCTGATCCAGTACATGTGCCAGCGGACGGCGATCATGTACCTGGGCCGCGTCGTCGAGACGGGGCCAACCCAGTGCGGTCGATCAGCAACCCGCTGCACCCCTATACCCAGGCGCTGGTCGCAGCCGTGCCCGTGCCTGACCCGACGTGAAGCGCAACACCGTGCCGATCCGAGACATGGTGCCTTCCGCGGCGAACGTGCCTCCGGGCTGCCGCTTCCACCCCCGCTGCCCGTTCGCAATGCCGCAATGCTCCGTCGAGGCGCCGCCGGCGATCGAGCGGGATCCGGGGCATGTTGTGGAGTGCTGGTTGTACGCATAGGGAGCAGCATGGAGGGAGGAAGAGTTCCCCGTGCCAGGCTCCGCGCCGCCCGGAAACCACTGAGCCGGCATGCGATGGCGCCAACGCTGACGGGGGCGAGGATCATGATCCTCGCCCCCGTCAGCGTTTTCCTTGACCCGCACCTCGCTCTTGGGTGCGCCTGATCCACCTGCTGATCCGATCCCACAACTTGCCCTCCGCCAAGCCTGCTGCCGGGACGCCAATCCCGTCGCGCCGCCGGCTCTCGGTACTGCCGGCGTGCCCTGCTACGCGGCTGACTTATCGCGGTTCGACTGAAGTCCCCCCGATCCCCCACGTCATTGGGCTGAAATCAACTGCACTGGCTTCGCCCCCAGCCCGCTTGACCATTTCTTGACATCCCTTGACGCCCGGTTGATCTCGCGCAGTCCTATACTGAGGCAGCATAGACCGGCGCCATTCGGCGCCGGTCCCGTGTGGCACTTGTTGTCCTATGCCTGGCACGAACCCGGCGGGTGGCAGGGGAAGGCAAGGACTATTTGGGAGGTGGATATGCGTATCCGGGAAGCCGCGCCGAAGTGGTGGGTCCTGTATCTGATGTTCATTGCGACGATGGTCGTGTTCTGGTGGGAGCCTCATGAGCGTCTATCCCCGGCGGGACATACGGTCGCGGAGCTCGCCATCCTGCTGGCGTTCTTCACTCTGCTCGCAATGTGGCTTCACGCTGAAAGCGCCGGTCTCATGCGCGAGACGATTCGGGATGCCGAGGCGTCCGGCGGCTGTACTTACAGACTGATTGTGCCAGACCAAAGACTGGAGGTTCGGTGGCCAATCCCAGTGCTGGATAGCAGTGATGCTGGAAGCAGCGGAACATGCTCGCAGCTTTTCAACCGGCCGGTAGTCGTGGCCGGATTGGGGGACGAAAGTTGATTCTGCCGGACCGGTATCGCATATCCGCGCTGCGCCGACCGGCCCTCCCCCTTGCGATCTCCAATTCTTCCGGGCCGGTCACGAGGCCGGCCCGGCGCATCGACACAGCTCGGTGGCCGCCGCGGGCTCCAGCTCTGAGCGTGCCCTCGGAACATCGGTTGGCGGAGTGCGGCCTCGGGTCCCGGCATTGTGCTCCCGAGGGTCGAACAAATCTGGCAGTACGGATCCGATCCCCTCTGGCCTCGTGACCGCTTCCAAAGCTGCATACGGACATAAGAATGATTGCTGATAGTACTCAACATAACACGGATTCTACACCGGATAGTTCCATCATGGTGAGGGAGTCGCAGTTCCGGCCAGGTAAGTCCTGGCGTACGTGGCTGATCGGCCACCCGCTCTCCACGGCGGACGCCCCCCACCAAACCATCGGCCGCACGATTGGGCTTGCCGTCTTCTCGTCTGATGCCATGTCTTCGGTCGCGTATGCGCCGCAGGAGTTGATGCTGGTGCTTGCCCTGGCCGGCGTAGCGGGGCTCGCCTTCTCGGTTCCACTTGCGCTGGTATCGTGGCGCTGCTGGCCATCGTGACCCTCTCCTATGAGCAAACAATCCACGCCTATCCCGGCGGCGGTGGGGCCTACATTGTGGCACGCGACAACCTGGGAGAGGCGCCGGCACAGACCGCAGGCGCGGCCCTTCTCACCGACTATATCCTTACGGTTGCGGTATCGGTCTCGTCGGGCGTCGCCCAAATCACGTCGGCGTTTCCTGTGCTGACACCCTTCACCGTGCCCGTCGCGGTCGCCATGGTCCTTCTCGTGATGCTGATGAACCTCCGCGGCGTGAAGGAGTCGGGCAAGTTCTTTGCCGTGCCCACATACTTGTTCCTGTCGCTGGCATTTCTGACAGTGGGAGTAGGCCTGGTCAAGTTTCTTACGGGCGGCCTCGCTTCTGTGGTTGACCCGCCAGAGGTGACCATGCTGGGCGGCGCACAGGCGATCAGTGTGTTCCTTCTGCTGCGCGCCTTTTCGATGGGCACTTCAGCTCTCACCGGCGTCGAAGCCATATCGAATGGAATCACTGCCTTTCACGAGCCGAAGAGCCACAACGCCGGAATAACGCTGGTCTGGATGTCCGCTATCCTGGGCAGCCTAATGCTGGGCGTCACCTTCCTGGCTCGTCAGATCGGCGCCGTCCCGTCGGAATCCGAAACCGTGATCTCGCAGCTTGCGTGTACGGTGTACGATGGCCGGGGCATACTCTACCTGGCGACCCTGACCTCAACGACGCTCATACTACTGATGGCGGCCAACACCGCTTTCGCCGACTTCCCTCGCCTTGGAGCGCTGCACGCGGGCGACGGTTTTCTGCCGCGTCAATTCACATTTAAGGGCAGCCGCTTGGTCTACTCGCGGGTATCGTCGCTCTGGCTTTGATCGCGTGCGGCCTGATCATGCTCTTCCGAGCCAGCGTCACGGCACTCCTGCCGCTCTATGCGATCGGTGTGTTCCTGTCGTTCACGCTGTCACAGGCGGGAATGGCGCGGCGGTGGTGGCGCTGCGGGCGCCTGGCGCCCGGCGAAGAGGTTGTCGATCCGGGATCAGTCCTGCGGTATGATTCCAACTGGCGCCTGAAGATGACCATCAACATGGTGGGCGCCGTCTGTACGTGCGTTGTCATGTTCGTCTTCGCAATCACGAAATTCCAGGACGGCGCTTGGATCATTGTGCTGCTGGTGCCGGCGCTCGTGTTCCTCTTCTTCCGGATTCACCACCACTACAAGGACTTGGCCGCCCATCTCTCGCTCGACCAGTTTGGGGCGTCGCCCCGTTCTGGGCGTCACCGGGTCGTCTTGCTGATCGGCGGAGTCCATCGCGGCACAATGGCAGCGCTTTCCTATGCGCGGGCGTTGTCGGATGACGTAACCGCCGTGTATGTCTCGATCGATCCCATCGAGAGCGAGAAGGTGCGCCGCAAATGGGAGACCTGGGGCGAGGGGGTGCGCCTGATCGTGCTTGACTCGCCTTATCGTTTGCTAATTGAGCCGGTGCTGGAATATCTGGAGAAGGTTACGCCGGTTCAGCAGCCGAACGAGACGCTGACGATCGTCATCCCGCAGTTCGTGCCCCGCGTCGCCTGGCATAACCTGCTGCATAGCCAGACCGCGCTGATGTTGCGGCTGGCCCTGCTGTTCAAACCGGGTGTCGTAGTCACAGAAGTGCCGTATCAAATTCTCTAACCCTTTGGCATAATACGTCAAGGGAAACAGATGGCACCAGGACAAGCAACGAACGCGGAAATGGACGAGAACCTGCGCACCGGGCCCGGCCAGTCGTTGCCCCGGACTGAGCTCAGTCCGGGGCAGCCCTCGCGTGGGCGGCTCAAGGTGTTTCTTGGATACGCCCCCGGGGTAGGGAAGACCTTTGCGATGCTTGAGGCTGCTCACCAACGACTGGCCGAAGGAATCGACGTGGTGGCCGGCTGTGTGGAGACGCACGGCCATCCCGACACTGTCGCCCTGCTGGCGGGGCTGGAGCTGATTCCACCGAGGTCGATCGAGGAATGGATCGCAGGCCCGCGAGGAGTTGGACGCAGATGCGCTGTCTGCTGCGCCGCCCTCAGCTCGCCCTGGTCGACGAACTGGAACATGCCAACCCGCCGGGCTCGCGTCACAACCGGCGCTACATGGATGTCGAGGAGCTCCTGGGTGCCGGCATCAGCGTCTACACGACGCTCAACGTCCAGCACATCGAGAGCCTGAACGATGTGGTGGCGCAAATCACGGGCGTAGTTGTGGATGAGCGGATTCCGGACGGCGTGCTGGATGGCGCCGACGAAATAGAGCTGATCGACCTGCCGCCGGCCGAACTGCGGCAGCGGCTGGATGAGGGCAAGGTGTACGTCCCCGGCAGGAGGCGCAGGGCGGTCAGCGTTTTTTCCGTCGGGGGAATCTCAACGCTTTGCGCGAGCTCGCGCTGCGCCGAACCGCCGAACGTGTCGACACTCAGATGCGCGACTATATGTCCGAACGCGCCATACCAGGTCCGTGGCCGGCAGGCGAAAGGCTGCTGGTTTGCGTAAGTCCAGGCGACTGGGTGAGCGGCTGATACACAGCGCTGCGCCGGCTGGCCGATCAGATCGGCGCGGACTGGCTGGCGGTTTACGTGGCGACGCCTGCCCATGCCCGCCTTTCTGAGGCCGAACGGCAGAGGATTGCCCGCACCCTGCAGCTTGCAGAAGAGCTGTCCGGCAAGGCCGTCAGCCTGCCGGGACGGTCGGTGGCCGAGACCATCGTAGAGTACGCGCGCAAGCATAATGTCACCAAGATCATCGCGGGCCGGCCGGAACGTCCACGATGGCGTGAGGTGCTGCGAGGCTCGCTGGTTGATCAGATCGCGAAACAAAGCGGGAACATTGACGTGTACCTGGTAACCGGTGATGAGAAACGGCCGGCGCCACGCCTCGACAGTGCCGGCCGGCGTTTCGAGTCATGCGGATCGTTATGTGCTGAGCCTGGGGATCATCGCCGGTATCACTGCACTGGGCATCCCACTGCGCGATCTTGTCGCGCCGCCAAACCTGGTGATGCTCTACCTGCTGGGCGTGGTGGTAGCCGCGCTGTATCTGGGGAGAGGACCGGCTGCGCTGGCCGCCCTGTTGAGCGTGCTGGGTTTCGATTTCTTCTTCGTGCCGCCGCACCTGAGCTTTGCCGTATCCGACACGCAGTATCTGTTGACTTTTGTCGGTTTGCTGGCGGTGGGGCTGGTAATCAGCACACTGACCGCTCGAGCGCGAGAGCAGGCCGACGCTGCGCAGCAGCGAGAGATGCAGGCGTTGGCGCAGTACGAGCTGAGTCGCGATCTGGCGGCGGCCGAAGATCTGGCGACGATTGTGGACGCGGTGCTGACCCACGTCCGGCAGGTATTCGAGCGCCACGCAGCGGTTCTGCTTCCCGACGATGACGGGAAGACGATACGAGCGGCAGCGCCTGGGTATGAGTTCGACCAGAGCGAGCTCGCCGTGGCTGATTGGGTCTACCGAGCGCGGCCGCCCGGCCGGACGCGGCACCGACACATTTCGCGGCGGCGTCGGGAAGGTATCTGCCCCTTACCACGGCGCGCGGCACCGTGGGGGTCCTGGGTGTATGGCCGCCAGACCCAAACGTCGTGCTTCCACCTGAACAGCGGCGGCTCATGCTGGCATTTGCCAGCCAGGCTGCGCTGGCTATCGAGCGAGCGCAGTTGGCGGAGCACAACCGCTTGCTTGAGGTGCGTGAGACAACGGAGACGCTTGCAGGGCGCCCTGCTGAATTCAATCTCGCATGAACTGCGCACGCCGTTGGTGGCGATCACCGGCACGCTCGGCGTCCTGGAGGAGGACGGCGACCGGCTCGACGGCGCCAGCCGGCGCAGCCTGGCCTCCAACCGCGCGCCAGCAGGCCGAACGGCTCAACCGGGTCGTAGGCAACATGCTGGATATGTCGCGGATCGAGGCCGGGGCAGTCCGTCCCAGGCAAGAGCCGGTGACGCGCAGGAGTTGATCGTGGCTGCGCTCGACCAGGCTCGCGGAACGTCTGGAGGGCCGCACAGTCTCAGTTACCGCCGCACCAGACCTGCCGTTGGTATCTGCCGATTTGGCTCTGGCGGCGCAGGCGCTGGTCAACGTGATCGAGAACGCCGCCAAGTATTCACCCCCCGGCTCAGGCATTGAGGTGGCGGCCCAGGCTGCAGACGAGGCAGTGGAAATTACGGTGGCTGACCGCGGCGTCGGCATCCCAACGCAAGACGAGGAACGCGTCTTCGACAAGTTCTACCGGGTCCAGAGGGCGGACGGCGTGGGCGGTACCGGCATGGGGCTGGCCATCAGTAAGGGGCTGATCGAGGCGCAGCGGGGCCGGATCTGGGCGGCGGCACGGCCCGGGAGGCGGCGCGGTGATAACAATTTCGCTCCCACTGGCAGACATCGAGGAGGCGCAAAATGGCTGATAAGCCGGTCCAGGTCATGGTGGTCGACGATGAACCATCCATCCAGCGCTTCCTGGGCACATCGTTGACGGCACACGGCTATCAGGTCACGGGCGCGAGCAGCGGCAGGGAGGCTTTGGACGTTCTGGCGACGGAAACACCCGATCTGATCATCCTCGACCTGGGGCTGCCTGACATGAACGGGCTGGACCTGGTCAAGCTTTTCCGAGAGCGCTGCGAGGCTCCCATCATCATCCTATCCGTTCGCGAGCATGAGGCGGACAAGGTGACGGCGCTGGACGAAGGCGCCGACGACTACGTGACCAAACCATTTGGTCTGAGCGAGCTGCTTGCGAGAATGCGAGTGACTCTTCGCCGCACTGGAGCGGCCAGAAGTGTGACGGTGTTCGCACTCGACGAATTGCTGGTCGATTTGGGCCAGCGCACCGTGCATGTGGCCGGCGCGAAGTGATGCTCACGCCGATGGAGTACAACCTGCTGCGCCTGCTGGTTACCGAAGCAGGCCGGGTGCTCACGCACAAGCAGCTGCTGCGCGGCGTATGGGGTCCGGGCTACGAGCGAGAAACCCACCTGTTGCCGCGTGACGATGAGCAACCTGCGTCGCAAACTCGAGCCAGATCCGAACGGTCCCCACTACATCCGTACCGAACCCGGCGTCGGTTACCGCTTGCGTGCACCGAATTGACCACCACGACCAATCAAACCCCAAATCGTTCTTCTGCTTGAGCTGCGCCACGGTCTCGAGGGACTCAGGGACGGCGGCACGGCCGGCAATCATCGTCACGCTCTGTTCGTGCCTGCCCAGCCGCTCTAACCGCGAAACCTGGGACACCCCAACAGGCAATGCCTCTCGCCGCCGGGGCGGACTCAGGCGCGGATCATGCCGGTTGTCCCAGGACCCGCAGTTCGCGCCAGTGGCAGGCAACGCCTCGCGCCAGGTGGGGTAGCAGGTGTAGCGAACGCCGAACTCCTCGCACGTCGCCCGCACGACCGGCGCGAGCCGCGGGTAGTTCACGTGGCAGACGTGCGGCAGCAGGTGGTGCTCGATCTGGTAGTTCAGGCCACCGATGTACCAGCTCGAGCAGCCGGTTGCGCGGCGCGAAGTCCACGGTCGTCTGGACCTGGTGCACTGCCCACTCGTTCTCGATGTGCGAGCGGGTCGCCCACCGGCTCCGGGAATGCGGCATCGCCGTTGATGTGCGCGAGCTGGAAGACCAGCCCCATGACGACGCCGACCGTTACCATCACGATCAGGAAGCCAATCAGCACCTGCCACCAGGGGAAGACCAGCAGCGGCAGCGCAAACATGATCACGATGTAGAACAGCTTGCCCGCCCAGAACGTCGACCTTGTCCGCTGCGCTCATCTTGGGGTACACGTGGTTGGCGTCGGACTTACCCACCAACACCATCATGAAGTCGCGCACGATGAAGTCGAAGCCGATTCCGCCGTAGACCAGCGGGAAGTACCAGGCCTGGAGTCTGTACATCGGCTTCCACGGCGCGCGGGGCGTAAGGCGCAGCGTGCCGTACGTCTCCACGTCGTCGTCGAAGCCGGCGATGTTGGTGTAGGTGTGATGCCACACGTTGTGCTTGGTGCGCCAGCGGAACCCGCTCATGCCCAGCAGCTCGCCGCTGAGGCTCATCAACCTGTTGACACGCGGATGTATCGGAGTAGCCGCTGTGGCTGGCGTCGTGCATGACGTTGAAGCCGACCCCGGCGATAGCCAGCGCCCACACCATGCACAGAATGACGTTGACCGCCGGCGGGAAACGGCCGAGCATCAAAAGCAGGTACGTACCGAGCCACCAGGACATCACGATCGCCGTCTTGAGGTACATGGCCGGCACGTCGCGCGCCGGGAGGTTCTTGTCGCGCAGATAGGCGCTGACGCGCTCGTTGAGCGCTTTACGGAAACCGCGCTGTTGCGTGAATTGGAGACTTCTGGCCGGCGGTCTCCCTGCGATGGTAGCGGAAGTGGACAATTCGGCTGCCCTCCTTGGGAATCGCGCGCCGAGAAGCGATCACGGGCGAAGGTTCCAGCCTTACCTGAGTCGATGAACATCCCGCGATCTCATCCAGTCTGATCGCTTCTCTGGTGCCGCCCTATTGTACCACCATTCGGCAGACGGGCGCCGGCATCGCGCCTGTCCGCCCGGCCACTCCGTTGAGCCCACAGAAGTGGCTCTGCTATGCCACCGTGATGACGACTTTCCCTTTGGCGCGTCCTTCTCCAACATACCGGAGCGCTTCAGGAACCTCACGTAACGGATACCGCCGGTCGATCACAGGGACGATCTTGCCGGCTTCACAAAGCTCCGTTATCGCAACCAGATCTTCGTTGATTTCGCTGAACCGCCAGGACGCGCAAATTCTTGCCCTCGGACCTTCGTATCAACGGCCCCAGGAACAACACCTGGAAAAGCGTCGCGACAGAACCTCCGACGACGAAATACGTTCCATTGGGCTTGAGCGCCCGCTTCAAGGCAAAAACCGAACGATGCGCGATCACATCCAGGATGAGATCATACTGTTTTCCGTTCCTGGTGAAGTCTTCCCGGGTGTAATCGATGACATGGTCTGCGCCGAGTGAGCGCAAAAAGTCCAGCTTGCCCGTGTTATCCACTCCGGTCACTTCAGCCCCGCAAAGTTTGGCAAGCTGCACGGCAAAGGTACCCGCACTTCCACCGGCGCCATTGATCAAAACTTGTTTGTCCCGGCTGAACCTGTCCTTTATCGCGAATCCCTTGCAGGGCGATCACCGCCGCCTGCGGGATGGCCGCTGCTTGCTCGAAGGTCATGCCGGCCGGTTTCCGCGCCAGGAGCTTTTCAGAAGTGCAGGCATACTCGGCAAAACCACCCCGATACCCCGCCATTTCCCCAAACACTTCATCCCCTGGCTGAAATTGCTTTACGTTTGCCGCCAACCGATTCTACCCGCCCGGCGATGTCCGATCCGAGGATCTTGTTACCTGGTTTTCGCAGCCCCCCGAGGCGGGCATACAGCGGTTTTCCTCTCAGTCCCTCCCAGTCCGATCCATTGATGGATACCGCATGAACCTTGATCAGTACTTCATTCTCGCCGGGGGCCGGTTTTTCCACCTCGGCAAGTTTGAGAACATCTGGTGAACCATATCGGTCTTGTACAATTGCTTTCATAGATGGTTGGCGTGACCGGAGCGTGAGCGACACTCGGCGTCAAGCATACGTACAGTCCAGTGCATTGGCTGCTCCCGCAGGTGTCGTGACCAGGCTCTTCATTGAGCGCAGCCAAGGAACGCTGCCAGTGCCCGGTTGGTCGCCTCTGTCTGGTCCAGAGTTACGGCGTGACCGCCGTTGGGGATCAGCGCAGTCTGCAGCTGCGGGATGGCTTTCCGCGCCTCGACCAGCACCTGCTCGGCGCGCTTTCGATAGACGACTTCGCGCTCCCCGATCAGCAGCAGGACCGGCATATCCAGGCACGCGAATTCGCCCGCACTGAAGACCCCCGGCATTCCTGATGGAACGGGCGCCAGGTTCTTCATTCCGATTTTGAACTGCTCGATGATTTCCAGTCCTTCCACCGGTCGGGCGGTAGTCATCCATCGCACCATGCTATAGACCGGGAAATCGACGTTCAGCATACCCGCCAATGCTCCGCCGGCGATGCCTCGCAAGAAGAATTGGGGAGAGAGCGGGACAAAGGTGGCCGCCGGCGCGATCAGCGCCAGCCGGGTGACGCGGTCCGGCCGGCCGATCGCAAAGTTGGTCGCCAACCATCCGCCATACGAGTGCCCGACGAGGGCAACCCGGCCGATGCCGAGGCCATCGAGCAGCTCGGCAATCCAGGCCGCGTAGTTCTCCCGTGTCTGAAGCGGCTTTGTGAGGCGGCTCAACCCAAACTGGTCTGGGACGTCGGGGGCGTAGATTCGGAAATGTGGCGCAAGCGCCGGTACGTTGGGATACCATTGTGCGGAAGAGAAGCCGAAGCCATGGATCAGCACCAACGGGGGCAAATCGGGCGAACCCGCCGCGTTAACCCACGCGTCGCGCCGAATTCCGTCTCGACGGTGAGTGGTTCTGCCGCAGGACGCCATAATGCTAGCGAACGTTGGTACAGCTCGCCATAGGCTTCTGCACCCTGTGCCGTACGGAATACGTTGAGGCTGGCAGTCGACACGGGTAAACTCCTCCGGCGTTCGAGGGTTGAATGCACCGGTCCGGGACGCAGATGGTGATCGCAAGGCGCAGATACTGGGCCGTATGCTCTCGCCACCGCCCTCTCCCCTGCGAGTCGTTAGCATACAGCCGGGGTATTGGCGGGTCAAGCCAGGGACAGAAAGTTGGCGCACCGCACGTCGGGGGCGATTTGTAGGATAACATGCCGATGTTGTCCCGGGTATGGGGTAGAGCATGCTGCTTGTTGACAACAATAGCCCGCTCTACCCCACACACGGGACAACATCGGCATGTTATCCTACATATCGCCCCCAACGTCGGATGCACCCACCGAAATTCTGTTGCGGTCCGGATTCGAGTCCGGACGGGGACACCAGCACACGCCTTCACTGGCTGAACCGGAATGGAGGGACCGGCATGGGCCGTCCCACGATCTCTTCACGGCCCGACACAACGGACTCTCGTGTCTGGCTCATGCGGAGGCAAACGTCGCCACCACCGGGTTGTGGTCGCTGAGGGCGCACCAGTCGTCGTCTTCCAACACCTCGCAGCCAATCAGCGACGGTATCCACGCCGCAGGCACGAACAGGCCGTCACAGTGGTAGGGCAGCGAGTCGCGGCGTCGCATCCACCGCAGCGTGCGAGCAGGTTCCTCATCCGGGTGAGCCGACTGCCAGCAAGGCAGCAGCCCCAGCTCGTCACGCATCCTCGCCAGCACCGTCCGCTCGCCGGGCGAGTTGTAGAGGGCGTGGTCGGACGCCCGCAGAGCGACGGCCACGTTGAAGTCGCCGCCCAGCACGACGGGAAGCCCGGCGGCGATCGCGGGAACCAGATCCAGGATGCGCCCAACCTCTTTGATGTACGAGCTGCCTTTCGCCGTAGGCGCATGGATGCTCATCGCCACCACCGGTGAGGCGCCGAGCACCGGCCACGTGAGCCCTTCCACGACCGCCGCGACGACCCGCCCGCGGTAAGCCTGCGGAACTGTCAGCGGCGTCAACCGGCCATCGCGCACCCACAACCCGCTGCCCCAGCGGCGCGCGCCCGTGTCTTCCCAGTGGCACTGTTCTGGAGCGCCGCCCGGCAGGGTCGCGAGCCACGCGCCCTGCCGGATCGCGTGACTCCTGCACGAACAACAGGTCCGGTACCGGTATCCCCAGGAGCCGCAGCCAGGCTCCGGCGTCCCGCCGGCCGCCCTGGCCCAGGTTGTAGGCAACCATGCGCAGGGTGCCGCCGCTCCCAGGATATGGGTTGAATCCCGTTCCACTGATCGCACCTCTTTCCTTGGTGGCCGGCGGCCATTATACCATCCGCTTCCGCGGCTTTTTTGCATGCCCTTTGGTACTTTTGTCAGTTTGACAGGCTATGTAACCTGTGTTACCTTCGCTGCAACGTTCAACAGCAGGAATCAGAGGTCTCGATAGTGCATTCTTCCGGCCTGGTCCTAGTCCTTATTAGCACGCTCCTTGGCCTACTTGGCAAGGAGCATGGCGAGTTCAGGGGGGACACAGGTCCAGGCTGAGGCAACGACCGCTAAAGGCAAACCAAAAGGCTAAGGGCCTCCCGCAAGGGAGGCCCTTTTTGTTTGCCGGAATCGCAATTATCACGCACCGGGCGCCGGATCATCCGCTCGCCAACGCCGGAATCATGAGGGGGAGACATGAGTCAGCGAAAGAGTGGGGCACAAATCGTCTGGGAGAGCCTGATGGCCGAAGGGGTGGACGTCGTCTTCGGCCTGCCCGGCGGCGACCATCCTGCCCATCTACGACGCTCAGGCCAAGTACCGCTACCCGATCCGCCACGTGCTGGTGACCCACGAGCAGGGCGCGGCGCACATGGCCGATGGCTACGCCCGGGCCACCGGCAAGGTGGGGGTGTGCATGGCCACCTCGGGTCCGGGCGCCACCAACCTGGTCACCGGCCTGGCCACGGCCTATATGGACTCCTCCCCGTGGTGGCGATCACCGGCCAGGTGACCACCACCCTGCTGGGGAGGGACGGCTTCCAGGAAGCCGACGTGCAGGGGGTCAGCCTGCCGGTGACCAAGCACAACTACCTGGTGACCGACGTCGAGAGATCTGCCCGCAAGCCCTCAAGGAAGCCTTCTACATCGCCCGCACCGGCCGCCCCGGCCCCGTCCTCGTCGACATCTGCAAAGACGCGCAGCATGCCGAAACTGAGTTCGAATACCCCGATAGCGTGCATCTGCCCGGCTACCAGCCCGGCGCTGTGCGCCGCGGCTCCGGCGGCGATCGCGCCGGCGGCCCGACCTGCTCAACGGCGCCGAGCGCCCGCTGATCCTCGCCGGGCACGGCGTTCTGATCGCCCGCGCCGACGGCCGAGCTGCGCAAGCTGGCCGAGATGGCCAACATCCCGGTCGCCACCACGCCTGCTGGGGATCGAGCGCCTTCCCGGACACCCACCCGCTGGCGCTGGGCATGGGCGGGATGCACGGCGAGGCCTACACCAACTACGCGATCCAGGAGTGCGATGTGCTGCTGGCCGTCGGCGCCCGGCTGGACGACCGGCTGACCGGGGCCTTCAGCACCTTCGCCCCCAAGGCGCAGCATCATCCACATCGACCTCGACCCGGCCGAGGTGGGCAAGACGATGCAAGATCGATACCGCCGGTCATCGGCGATGCGCTGCTGACGCTGCGGGCCCTGCTGCCGCTGGTCGCAGCCCAAGCAGCACCCCGACTGGCTGCGCGCAGATCGCACGAGTGGCGGCACGACACCGACCGGCGCGACCTGCTGGCGCAGGAGAGCGACGAGCTGGTCCCGCCCTACATCATGCGCCAGCTCTGGCACGCTGACCGGCGAGGGCAACTGCACGGTCGTGCACCGACGTGGGCCAGCACCAGATGTGGGAGGCGCAGTACTTCCCGCACACGCAGCGCGCGCAGCCTGATCACCTCGGGCGGCCTGGGCACGATGGGCTTCGGCCTGCCGGCGGCCATCGGCGCGCAGATCGGGCGACCCGACGAAGAGGTGTGGGTGGTGGCCGGCGACGGCGGCTTCCAGATGACGATGCCGGAGCTGTCCACCGTCGTGGCGGAGAAGCTGCCGGTCAAGATCGGCATCATCAACAACGGCTACCTGGGCATGGTGCGCCAGTGGCAGGACATCTTCTACGAGCAGCGCTACTCCGGCACGCCGCTGTTCAACCCGGACTTCGCCAAGATCGCCGACGCCTACGGCATCCCGGCCATCACGTGGAGCGGCAAGGCGGACGTGGCGGAAGCGATCCGGCCGGCGCGGGCGCACCGCGGGCCGTTCCTGCTCAACTTCAAGGTGGAGCCGTTGATCAATGTCTACCCGATGGTGGCGCCGGGCAAGAGCAACGCCGAGATGATCCGCCGGCCGCTGCCGGCGATGGAAGCTGAGGAGGAATAGAGCCATGAAGCGACACGATGATCGCCTGGATGGAAGACAAGCCCGGCGTGCTGAACCGGGTCTCGAGCCTCTTCCGCCGGCGCAACTTCAACATCGAGAGCCTGGCCGTCGGCCACAGCGAGACGCCGGGCATCAGCCGCATGACCTTCGTGGTGGACGGCGACGAGCGCGAGCTGTCCAGGTCGAGACGCAGCTCTTCAAGCTGATCAACGTGACCGCGGTGCAGGATGTGACCGGAAGCCCACGGTCGTCCGCGAGCTGGCGCTGATGAAGGTGCACGACCAACGCCGAGACCGCGGCGGAGATCCTGCAGCTGGTCGACATCTTCCGGGGCCAGGTGGTCGACGTGGCGCTGGACTCGCTGGTGGTGCAGATCACCGGGCCGGAGGACCGGGTCGAGTCGCTGATCGAGCTGCTGCGGAACTTCGGGATCATGGAGATGGTGCGCACCGGGCAGGTGGTCATGGTGCGTGCCGACGGCAGCAGGGCGCCCAGCAAGCACAACGGCGTTTGCTAGACGGCTATAACGAGGATTCGATTCCTATATCACATATCAAGCATCACAACGGGAGGAAATCGGTGGCTAAAATCTACTACGACGCAGGATGCAGACCTGAGCGTACTGGCAGGGCAAGAAGATCGCCATCATCGGGTACGGCAGCCAGGGGCATGCCCACGCGCTGAACCTGCGTGACTCGGGCGCCGACGTGCGCGTGGGCCTGTAAGCCGGCAGCAAGTCGTGGGCCAAGGCCGAAGCGGAGGGCCTGCGGGTGCTGACCGTGGCCGAGGCCTGCGGCCGAGGCCGACGTGATCATGATCCTGGTGCCCGACACCGCCAGGCGGCAGATCTATCACGAGTCGATCGAGCCGCACCTGACGCCGGGCAAGACCCTGATGTTTGCCCACGGCTTCAACATCCGCTACGGCCAGATCGTGCCGCCGGCGGGCGTCGACGTCAGCATGGTCGCGCCGAAGTCGCCCGGCCACCGTGTGCGCGAGGTCTTCGTCGAAGGCGCCGGGCACCCCCTGCCTGGTGGCGGTCCACCAGGATGCCAGCGGCCAGGCCATGCAGTTTGCCCTGGCCTACGCCAAGGGGCATCGGCGGCACCCGCGCCGGCGTGCATCGAGACGACCTTCACCGAGGAGACGGAGACCGACCTGTTCGGCGAGCAGGTGGTGCTGTGCGGCGGGGTGAGCGCGCTGGTCGAGAACGGCTTCAACACGCTGGTCGAGGCCGGCTACCAGCCGGAGATCGCCTACTTCGAGTGCATGCACGAGCTCAAGCTGATCGTCGACCTGATGTACCAGGGCGGCCTGAACTACATGCGCTACAGCGTCAGCGACACGGCCGAGCACGGCGACTACACCGGCGGGCCGAAGATCATCACCGACGAGACCCGCGCGACCATGAGCAGATCCTGGCCGACATCCAGTCGGGCGCATACGCCGAAGAGTGGATCGAGGAGAACGCCAAGGGCCGGCCGTGGTTCAACGCCCGACGCCGAGCAGGCCCGCGACAGCCAGATCGAGCAGGTGGGCAAGGACCTGCGCCAGCATGATGCCCTGGCTGAACGCCAAGGAAGTCATAGACGATGGACCGGCAAGCACCGCACCTGATCGGTGTCACTGATCTTCGACACGACGCTGCGCGACGGCGAGCAATCGCCGGGCGCGACGCTGAACATCGACGAGAAGCTGGAGATCGCCCGCCAGCTCGTCGCGCCTGGGCGTGGACGTCTGCGAGGCCGGCTTCCCGATCGCCTCGCCGGGCGACTTCGAGGCCGTGCGCCGGATCGCCGAGGAGGTCGGTCCGCTGACGGAAGGGCGCACCGGCGGGCAGCCGATGATCATCGCCGGGCTGGCCCGCGCCAACCGGCAGGACATCGCCCGCGCCTACGAGGCCGTCAAGGCTGGCGCCGCGCCACCGCATCCACACCTTCCTGGCGACCAGCGATATCCACCTGGAGCACAAGCTCAAGATCGACCGCGAGGAGTGCATCCAGCGGGCGATCGCAGGCGGTCAGCTTCGCCCGCAGCCTGTGCGACGACGTCGAGTTCTCGCCCGAAGACGCCGGGCGCTCCGATCCGCGAGTTCCTGACCGTGGTGCTCGGCGAGGTCATCGCGGCCGGCGCCACCACGCTCAACATCCCCGACACGGTCGGCTACACGACGCCCGAAGAGTTCGGCGGGCTGATCGACTACCTGATCGCACCACACGCCCGGCGCGCGAACGCGTCGTCTGGTCGGTGCACTGCCACAACGACCTGGGCCTGGCCACGGCCAACACCCTGGCCGGCGTGCGGGCCGGCGCGCGCCAGGTGGAGGTGACCATCAACGGCATCGGCGAGCGGGCCGGCAACACCTCGCTCGAAGAGGTGGTGATGGCGCTGCACACCCGGCCGCAGGTGTTCGGCATGCACACCGGCATCGACACCACGCAGCTCACGCGCACCAGCCGCATGGTCAGCGCCTACACCGGCATGGCCGTGCAGCCCAACAAGGCGATCGTCGGCGCCAACGCCTTTGCCCACGAGGCCGGCATCCACCAGGACGGCATGCTCAAGAGCAGCCTGACCTACGAGATCATGCGGCCCGAGACGGTCGGGCTGTCGGCCTCGACGCTGGTGCTGGGCAAGCACTCGGGGCGCCACGCCTTCCGCGTGCGCCTGGGCGACTGGGCTACGACGACCTGAGCGAGGAGGATGTCAACCTGGCCTTCGAGCGCTTCAAGCGGCTGGCCGACAAGAAGAAGGTCGTCGCCGATGCCGACATCGAGGCGCATCATCGCCGACGAGATCTACCAGCCCGCCGAGACCTGGCACCTGAACCACATCCAGGTGTCCTGCGGCGATCACAGCATCCCGACCGCGACGTCAGCCTGACCGGGCCGGACGGCAAGATGCTACGAGGACGCCGCGCTGGGCACCGGCCCGGTCGACGCCGTCTACAAGGCCATCAACCGGATCGTCGGCGTGCCCAACACGCTGACCGAGTTCAGCATCAAGGCGGTCACCGAGGGGATCGACGCCGTGGGCGAGGTGACCATCCGCATCCAGCCGCACAACGGCGACCGCGAGCACATCATCAACCCGCAGACCGGCGAGATCGTACGTGCGCACCTTCTCGCGGCCACGGCGCCAGCACCGATATCATCGTCGCCAGCGCCCGCGCCTACATGAGCGCGCTGAACAAGATGCTGGCAGCCCGCGAGGAACAGCGGCTGTTGAGCACGGCGCGAAGCCGGCGCCGGTGGGCAGTTTGAAGGGAGCATCAGATTTGACCGCATCACACGGGGAGCGGGGAATCCACGCACCCTGTTCGACAAGATCTGGGACGACCACGTGGTGGCGCAGGAGCCGGGTGGCCCGGCGGTGCTCTACATCGACCTGCACCTGGTCCACGAGGTCACCTCGCCGCAGGCGTTCCAGGAGCTGCGACGAGCGCGGCCTGGCGGTGCGGCGGCCGGAACAGACCGTGGCGCACCCTGGACCACAGCACCCCCACGACTCGCCTGGACATGGCGGCCGTCGATGCCAGCAGGCTGCACGCCAGATGTGCGCAGATGGTGCGACAACTGCCGCGAGTTCGGCATCCCGCTGCACGGCCTGGACAGCCCGGGCGCGGGCATCGTGCACGTCATCGGGCCCGGAGCTGGGGCTCACCCAGCCGGGCATGACGATCGTCTGCGGCGACAGCCACACCGCCACGCACGGCGCCTTCGGCGCCCTGGCCTTCGGCATCGGCACCAGCGAGGTCGAGCACGTGCTGGCGACCCAGTGCCTGCTGCAGCGCCAGCCCAAGACCTTTGCCGTGAGGTCGACGGCCGCTGCGGCCCGGCGTGGCGCGCCAAGGACATCATCCTGGCCCTGATCGCCCAGATCGGCATCGGCGGCGGCACCGGGCACGTCTTCGAGTACACGCGGCGCGGCCATCCGGGCGCTCGCGATGGAAGAGCGCATGACCGTCTGCAACATGAGCATCGAGGCCGGGGCGCGCGCCGGCCTGATCGCCCCGGACGACACCACCTTCGAGTATCTGGCCGGCCGGCCGTACGCCCCGCAGGGCGCGGCCTGGGACGCGGCGCTGGCGCGCTGGCGGGCGCTGCCCAGCGACGACGGGCGCGGTCTTCGACCGCACTGTCACGCTCGATGCCGGCGAGCCTGGAGCCGATGATCACCTACGGCACCAACCCGGGCATGGGCATCCCGATCACCGGCGTCGTGCCCGACCCGGACGCGCTGTCGCGATGCCGGCCCAGCGGCAGGCTTGCGCCAAGGCGCTGGCCTACATGGATCTGACGCCGGGGCAGCCGCTGCTTGGGCCACCCGGTGGACGTGGTGTTCATCGGCAGCTGCACCAACGGGCGCATCTGAGCGACCTGCGCCAGGCAGCGCAGCCTCTTCGCCGGGCGCCGGGTGGCGCCGGGCGCTGCGGGTCCTGGTCGTGCCCGGCTCGCAGGCAAGTCAAGCGCCAGGCCGAGGCCGAGGGGCTGGACCGCATCTTCCGCGACGGCGGGCGCCGAGTGGCGCGAGCCGGGCTGCAGCATGTGCATCGCCATGAACGGCGACCAGCTCGCAGCCCGGGCAGTACTGCGTCAGCACCAGCAACCGCAACTTCGAGGGCCGGCAGGGACCGGGCGGGCGCACCTTCCTGGCCAGCCCGCTCACCGCCGCTGCGGCCGCCGTCACCGGCGTCGTCACCGACCCACGCTGTCTGGCGTAGCGCGGACTGGAGAGACCATGCAACCATTCACGACTCTGACCAGCCGGGTAGCCGTGCTGCCCATCGACAACATCGATACCGACCAGATCATCCCGGCCCGCTTTCTGACGACCACGACAAGGCGGGGCTGGGCCGGCACCTCTTCGCCGGTTGGCGCTACGATGCACCGGCAGCGCCGCGGCCCGACTTCCCGCTCAACCAGCCGGACGCGCAGGGCGCGCAGATCCTGCTGGCCGGCGACAACTTCGGCTGCGGCTCGAGCCGGGAGCACGCGCCCTGGGCGCTGCTCGACTTCGGCTTCCGGGCCGTCATCAGCACCTCGTTCGCCGATATCTTCCGCAACAACGCCCTCAAGAACGGGCTGCTGCCCGTCGTGGTGGACCCGAAGGCTCACCGGCGGCTGCTGGGCGCCCTGGCAGCGGATCCCGGCGCCGTCTGACGGTGGATCTGCCGTCGCAGTCGCCTGGCGCTGCCCGACGGCGCGAGGTCGGCTTCCCGATCGACGGCTTCAGCAAGACCTGCCTGCTGGAGGGCGTGGACGAGCTCGGCTACCTGCTGGCGCTCGAGAGTGCGATCGCGCGCTACGAGGCAGCGCATCCAGCACGCGTAGACACGCATGCAGCGATGGCGCTGTCCCGATCCTGAAACAACCGGCAAACGAATGATGACAGTTCCTGAAGCCCCGGACCGCCGTTCGTCGAGTCCCACCGGGGTCGAAGCAATGCCGGCGGTGCAGCTCTATGACACCACCCTGCGCGACGGCACCCAGCGCGAGGGGATCTCGCTGTCGGTCGACGACAAGCTGAAGATCGCCCGCAAGCTGGACGAGTTCGGCATGCACTACATCGAGGGCGGCTGGCCCGGCTCGAACCCGAAGGACGTGAGTTCTTCCGCCGTGCCGCCTCGCTGGGCCTGCGCGCAAGCCAGGCTGGCCGCCTTCGGCAGCACCCGCCGCAAGGGCATCGCGCCCGAGGACGACGCCAACCTGCAGGCGCTGCTGGCCGCCGAGACGCCGGTGGTGACGCTGGTCGGCAAGAGCTGGGACCTGCACGTGACACAGGTGCTGGAGACGACGCTCGACGAGAAC
This sequence comes from uncultured Chloroflexia bacterium, assembly GCA_963783655.1. GTDB lineage: Bacteria > Chloroflexota > Anaerolineae > CG2-30-64-16 > CG2-30-64-16 > CAWAOA01. The sequence goes on along the minus strand of CAWAOA010000005.1, from coordinate 90,756 downwards.
CTGGCCATGATCGGCGAGAGCGTGGCGTACTGTCGCGAGGCACGGGCCGCGAGGTGGTCTACGACGCCGAGCACTTCTTCGACGGCTACAAGGCCAACCCCGACTACGCCCTGGCCACGCTGCGGCGGCCGCGGCAGGACGCCGGCGCCGACGTGCTGGTGCTGTGCGACACCAACGGCGGCGCCCTGCCCTGGGAGATCGAGGAGATCGTGCGGCGCGGTCGCGGCGCGAGCTGCAGACGCCCGTCGGCATCCACACGCACGACGACGCGGCTGCGGCGTGGCCAACACGCTGGCCGCCGTGCGCGCCGGGGCCGTCCACGTGCAGGGCACGATCAACGGCTACGGCGAGCGTGTCGGCAACGCCAACCTGTGCTCGATCATCCCCGACCTGCAGCTCAAGATGGGGCTGGCCTGTGTCGCCCCGGACGAGCGCTGGCCCGGCTGACCGAGCTGTCGCGCTTCGTGGCGGAAGTCGCCAACCTGGCGCACGACGACCACCTGCCCTACGTCGGCGCCAGCGCCTTCGCCCACAAGGGCGGGCTGCACGTCGCGGCCATGCTGCAAGAACGAACGCAGCTACCAGCACATCGACCCGGCCCTGGTGGGCAACGAGCGGCGCAGCCTCGTCTCCGAGCTGGCGGGCCGCGGCAACGTCGCTGGAGAAGGCGCGAGCAGTTCGGGCGTCGAGCGCAGCAGCAGCCAGGCCCAGGAGGTGCTGGAGCAGATCAAGAAGCTGGAGGCGCAGGGCTTCACCTTCGAGGGCGCCGAGGCATCGGTCGACCTGATGCTGCGCCGCGCGCATCCGGGCTACGTGCCGCCCTTCGAGCTGATCGACTTCATGGTGCTGGTCGAGCGGCGGCGCGGGCGGCGGCGTGCTGGCCGAGGCGACCGTCAAGGTGCGCGTCGGGCCGAAGATCATGCACACGGCCGCCGAGGGCAACGGCCCGGTCAACGCGCTGGACGCGGCCCTGCGCAAGGCGCTGCTCGACGTCTACCCGCAGCTTGCGCGAGCGTCAAGCTGGTCGACTACAAAGTGCGCATCCTCGACAGCGACACGGCCACCGCGGCCACCGTGCGGGTGCTGATCGACACCAATTGCGGCGCGCAGCGGTGGAGCACCGTCGGCGCCAGCACCAACATCATCGAAGCCAGCTGGCGGGCGCTGGCCGACAGCATGGAATATGCGCTGGTCGCGAGGCGACGCTGAAATAAGAGGCAATCACGCGACCGTCAATGCGACGAGCGAATGAGGAAGATGCAAGCACGTTACGTTGCCCGGCGACGGCATCGGGCCGGAGGTCGTAGCCGAGGGGCGCAAGGTGCTGGAGGCCGTGGCCGCGCGCTTCGGCCACACTTTCACCTTCACGCGAGGCGCTGATCGGGCGGCATCGCCATCGACGCGACCGGCGATCCGCTGCCGGCCGAGACCGCTCGCCGCCTGCCAGGCCGCGCGATGCCGTGCTGCTGGGCGCCGTGGGCGGGCCCAAATGGAGCGACCCGCGCGCCGCCGGTGCGCCCCGAGCAGGGGCTGCTGGGCATGCGCAAGGAGCTGGGGCTGTTCGCCAACCTGCGCCCGGTGCAGGTGCTCCCGGCGCTGGCCGGCGCCAGCCCGCTGCGACCGGAGAGTGGTGCGCGGGGTGGACCTGGTCGATCGTGCGCGAGCTGACCGGGCGGGCTCTACTTCGGGCAACCGCAGGGCCGTGAAGACACGCCGGCCGGGCGCTGCGGCCGTCGATACGCTGCGCTACAGCGAGGCGGAGATCGAGCCGCCTGATGCGGCGTCGCCTTCGAGCTGGCCCGGCTGCGCCGCAAGAAGGTCACCTCGGTCGACAAGGCCAACGTGCTGGCCTCGTCGCGCCTGTGGCGCGAGGTGGCCCACGAAGTGGCGCGCGACTACCCGGACGTGACGCTGCGAGGACATGCTGGTCGATGCGTGCGCCATGCACCTGGTCCGCCGGCCCGCCGACTTCGACGTGATCGCCACCGAGAACATGTTCGGCGACATCCTGTCGGATGAGGCCTCGATGCTCACCGGCTCGCTGGGGATGCTGCCGTCGGCCTCGCTGGGCGCGCGGGCGGCCGCGGGGCTGTACGAGCCGACCCACGGCTGCGCGCCCGACATCGCCGGGCAGGGGATCGCCAACCCGCTGGCGACCATCCTCAGCGCCGCGCATGCTGCTGCGCTACGAGCCTGGGGCTGGACGACGGAAGCCGCTGGCCGTCGAGGGCGCGGTGGAACAGGTGCTCGCCGCCGGCTACCGCACCGCCGACCTGGCCCTGCCGGGACAGCCGCACGTTGGCACCGCCGAGATGGGCGACCTCGTGGTCAGCCGCGGCTCTGATTGTTCACTTGCCTGGCTATCGATTGGGAGCGACTATCGATTCGCACGGAGGTTTTCGCGGTCAACGATGGACGTAACGGGCGCCGTATGCGCTCGGACATGATCAAGAAGGGCTTCGAGCGCGGCGCCGCACCGAGCCTGCTGCGGGCCACCGGGGTGATCCAGAGGACGAGGATTTCGGCAAGCCGTTCATCGCCATCGCCAACAGCTACGTCGATATCATCCCCGGCCACGTGCACCTGAACGCGCTTCGGCGAGGTGGTGCGCCAGGCCGTGCGCGAGGCCGGCGGCGTGCCCGTTCATGTTCAACACCATCGGCGTCGACGACGGCATCGCCATGGGCCACATGCGGCATGAAGTACAGCCTGCCCAGCCGCGAGCTGATCGCCGACAGCGTGGAGACGATGGTCAAGGCCCACTGGTTCGACGGCCTGATCTGCATCCCCAACTGCGACAAGATCGTGCCCGGCATGCTGATGGGCGCCGTGCGCTGCAACATCCCCACCATCTTCATCAGCGGCGGGCCGATGGCCGCCGGCCAGCACGCCCGACGGGCAAGACCGTCGACCTGATCAGCGTCTTCGCAGGGCGTGGGCGCGTACCAGGCCGGCAAGATCAGCGAAGCGGAGCTGCAAGGAGCTCGAGGACTTCGCCTGCCCCGGCTGCGGCTCGTGCTCCGGCCTGTTCACCGCCAACAGCATGAACTGCCTGTGCGAGGCGCTGGGCATCGCCCTGCCGGGCAACGGCACCATCCTGGCCACCGACCCGCGCCGCGACGAGCTGGCCCGGGCGGCGGCGCGCGCAGGTGATGGAGCTGGTCGACGCAGGATCTGAAGCCGCGCGACATCATCACCCCCGAAGCCATCGACAACGCCTTTGCGCTGGACATGGCCATGGGCGGCTGCACCAACACCGTGCTGCACACCATCGCCCTGGCGCACGAGGCCGGCGTCGACTACCCGCTGGCAGCGCCTGAACGAGCTCAGCGCCCGCGTGCCCAACCTGTGCAAGGTCAGCCCGTCGTCCGCATACCACATGGAGGACGTGGACCGCGCCGGCGGCATCAGCGCCATCCTGTACGAGCTGAGCCAGAAGCCCGGCGCGCTGCACCTGGACCGGCCGACCGTGACCGGGCAGACGCTGGGCGAGAACATCGCCGGCTGCGACAGCCAGGACACCGGGCTGCATCCGCACCGCTGGATAACCCCTACAGCGCCACCGGCGGCCTGACGATCCTGTTCGGCAACCTGGCGCCCGAGGGCGCGGTGGTCAAGACCGCCGGCGTGCTGCCCGAGATGCTGCGCCACCGCGGCCCGGCCCGCGTCTACGAGAGCCACGACGAGGCCAACGCCGGCATCCTGAGCAGCGAGGTGCAAGCCGGGCGAGGTGGTGGTGATCCGCAACGAGGGGCCCAAGGGCGGCCCGGGCATGCAGGAGATGCTGGCGCCCACCAGCAACATCATGGGCATGGGGCTGGGCTCGTGCGTGGCGCTGATCACCGACGGCCGCTTCTCCGGCGGCACGCGCGGCGCCTGCATCGGCCACGTCAGCCCCGAGGCCGCCGAGGGCGGGCCGATCGCCCTGGTGCAGAACGGCGACATCGATCGACATCGACATCCCGGCCGGCCGGCTGGACGTGGAGCTGCTCCGACGAGGAGCTGGCCCGCCGCCGGGCGGCCTGGCAGCCGGCGCCGAGCGGAGCGCTCACCGGCTGGCTGGCGCGCTACGCGCGGCATGGCCACCAGCGCCAGCAAGGGGGCCGTGCTGGAGTAGGGGTGCATCCGACGTTGGGGGCGATTTGTAGGATAACATGCCGATGTTGTCCTGTGTGCGGGGCAGAGCGGGCTAGCTTGTTGCCCCAGCGTGTTCTCTATCCCGTACACGGGACAACATCGGCATGTTATCCTACATGTCGCCCCCAGCGTGTGATGCGCCCTGGAGTAGGTGGGCCTTTGACGGACGGAGACGTCTGGTGCGGCGCAGCCGGTGCAGGACGCGGGGCGCAGGGTGCGTCTCGCAAAAGGTGAGGCACGGGTGCGCATATGAGGGTTGGGTGGTGCAACGGGGCGTCCTTCGAGAACCTCAGGATGGAGTTGTTAGGGGTTAACAACGATGTGAAGGGTGCTGTCCAGGAACCCCGCAGTTGGGCGCCGAATTCCATCGCTACCCCTGGACGGAACCACTCGCATCGATGCTCATAATTAACGCATCCATCCTGAGGTTCTCGAAGGACGCCCCGTTGCCCACCCAATTCACATCAAACCCAACCGCGCCGCGCCCCCGTGTCGCATCCGCCGGCCCGGCTCGAAGGAGGTGAGGTGCGTCCGAACGGGCTTCCAGCGCAGGTGACAACCGCCCTTAGCCGAGCGCGGCTTGCCATCCTGACCATTGCCCTGACCTACGCCCTCTCCGCTGGTCGTGGGCGGCGTGCTGGTGCATGCCGGAAACGGCTGGGCGCTGGCGCAGAGGGACGGCCTGATCGCGCCGCGCAAGTGCCGGCGAGCAGTCGCTGAAAGCCTTGCGCGAGGGCGATCGCCTGCGCGCGGCGCTCCTGGACACCCGGGGCAACCTTCTGGCGGGCCTCATCGACACGGTCGGTGGGTTGGGCGTGGTATTCCCCTATCCGGTCGTGGCCTACCGGGGGTGGGTTGGCGGCATCGTATCCGTCGACAGCGCGCACCGGAGCCGCCTATCCGATCCCGCGAGGCCGGGTATTACCTGCTCACCCTCGTGCTCCAACTCGTCCCGTACTCGCTGGCCGGCGGGGTCGGAGTCAACCTCGGCCTGGCCAACCTGCGTCCGCGACCGGTCTACCAGGGAGCCAGGTGGCTGGGCCTGCCGCGGGAGGCGCTCCTGGACGTGCTCCGGGTCTACCTGCTCGTGGTGCCGCTGTTCCTCATTGCTTCGTTGTGGGAGTTCTTGATGCGTTGAGCCGGTCGCGGAGGCGGCTCCCGCGCGGGAAGCAGGACCGCATGAATGCGGCAGACGCGCGCTGTCCCTCTTCACGACCGGAGCGCGCGGGTACTGCGCCTGTCCGGGTGGGTATTTGACGCGTGTATCGATGGTGCGCGCTACCCGCCCATTTCCAGCTTCACGCTGCCGACACCGGCAGTGACGGCAATGCGCAAGGTGCGTGCCGCCTTCCCGCAGGCATCGCTGACATAGTTGTTGCCGTCCTGCGCAAGACCCTGGGCATCAACCTTGCCCAGGCCCTTCTCGACGCTGACGCGCGGACAAGCGCTGCGGGGCAGTCGCAAGGTCAGCTCGCCGACGCCGCCGCTGATCTTGGCGTCGAGGTCATTTCTCGGATTGCCGGTCAGATCTACCGTCACCGACCCGGCGCCTGTCTCGAGCTCGAGGTTGGTCAAGGACAGGCTTCCCAGCCTGAGATTCGAAGTGCCCGCGCCCATCGAAACCTTCAACTGCATTGGCACGGTGTCGTTGAGCTGCAAGTCCCACACGTAGCGAAGGTTGGGGAGATCCCTCAAGGACGAAATGCCGGGTAGGGCGGCCGGAGTGCGAACGGAAAGCGTGCCAGGGCTGCGTGTCACCTGCGGATTCAGTTCGGCGACGTTGTAGGTGAATTTGGCCTGCATCAATTCGCTCGCGCCACCACTCACAGCCAGTTCCCCGGCTCCCATTTCGATCTCCACACGCTCTGCTGCGGCGCCGGCCAACGCAACCGATTGGGACCTGGTCTGAAGCTGGCCTACGCTCGCTTGCGGTCTGCCGAACGCGCAACCGCTGCTTGCCAGCAGCGTCAGCACTGCTGCGAATACGGCGATCACCCTCCGATTCTCCACGTTCATGTGCGGTCTTCCTTTTCAACTCGTGCCTGAACGGGAAGGGACAGAATGACGAGCACCCGCTGCCGGCAGGCCGCCGACTCATGAAGTGCAGCCAACTCTTCTGCAGTCGCTGTTCCAGTCCCGCCCCTTAGCCGGCGATACCTTGCGCTCGCCGAGTTCGAGCCAGTCGTGACGCCCCGGTCGTGTCTCCAGAGTACCGGCTGGAATCGCCAACTGGCTGGCGGCAGTAGCTCAGGACAGACACGGTGTGCGGCGATGTGTGGAGCAAGAGACCAGTCCAAGCGATGCTGGCGAGACAGGTGGTCTGATCCTAGCGAGCATGAATGTCCTGCGCCCAACATCTACGATAGATTGCGGTAGATGTCAATAGTGCAATTTACGTTGCAGTAATGAGAGAAAATACCGTCCTTCTGTCCGGTCGCGTTGGTGGCGGCGAGGATGTGGCTGGCCCGGTGCAGGAACCCCGTACTCCATTGGTTAGTTTAGCTACTCCATACTGAGCCTGTCGAAGTACGAGCGTTGCCTAGCGCAACTCGCATCGAAGTCAGCTGCGCTGCGACGGGCGTACTTCGACAGGCTCAGTATGGAGTAGCAGGGGGTACACAGCGATGCGAATGGTGCTGTACAGGGCCCCCGCCGGGGTGTGCCTCAGGCTGGACCGTGACTGTCGGCGAAGTGCTGCGTTTGACATAGTCCACACCCAATGATAGCATCCCCGCCATCCCACTAAGGCGTGTGTCTGTACTGTTTCTTACCATATTGTCTTATCACTGTACTGTTGACCTTCTCCGATCCCGGTCCCGATACCCTGACCGTCCTTCCTGCCCCAAGGCGGTTCTTGAGAAATCTTCTGAGGATGGAATGCAGTTGGAGTACAGGCTCGACGAGAACGACCTAGTCACGTTCGCAAAGTACCAGATGGTGAACTCGCCTAAGTACGTCCGCCGCTACCGGTTGCAGCGGTGGGGCGTGCTGGGAGTGTTCCTTCTCCTCGCCCTCTTCGCCCAGTTCGTCCTTCAGAAGCCGGTGGTGGCGCTGTACAGCGCGGGCACGGGCTTCTTCGTCTTTGCCCTCTATCCGTTTTACTACCGCTGGGTGATCGGCCGCACACTGCGCAAGATCGTGGGCGCGCGCCTGAACGACGCAGTGTTCGGGCCGCGCAAGCTGCGCTTGACCTCTGATGGCCTCGAGCAGATCGCCATGGGGAAAAAGATCGTCGTCCCCTGGTCGAGCATCGGCAGCGTGATGGTGACGCCGAACCACGCTTTCATCGCAGTGGACGGCGTCTTCGCACAGGCGATTCCCCGCACGCGCGTCGACGAGGCGGCTTTCATGCGCTTCGTGCAGGCGTTACGAGCCGGCCGGCCCGGCGATCAGGCCGCGCAAGGCGGCTGAGTTCGCAGCAATACCGGCGCGCCACGGAGCGTGGCGGGAAAGGAGGGAGCCAGACACACACGACCCCGTTGGCCGCTGAGTGCGCAGCACGCAGCGCACAGCGGCGGTATCGTTCAAGCGCCAGCTAATTACTGTAATTTGGCAAAGAGGAGACTATCATGGCTACAACTGTTGCCGCAACCGGCAGGCCGAAGTCAGGGTGGGTTCAGGAGGCGCTTGCGGCCCCGTTCTTCAAAGTATACGCCCTGGCACTCCTGTTGGTTCTGATCGCGGAATTCACCGGTACCGTACGGTGGACCCCGGTCGCCAAGATCACGATTCTACTTGTTCCCTTCTTCCACACGATCTATTGGGCGGCCGCTTTTGCGCCGCAGGCTCTCGGCAGGCGGATCCCAGTCTACACCCTCCAGGACTCCGCCTACGCCGCCAGCCTCATTGTCGTCGCTACATTCCCACTCATGGCCCGTTATGGCACGCTGGTCGGCCCGAATGTTCCGCAGCTCATCAAGGCCGGCGCCGCGCTGCTGCTGCAAGAGGTGGGTAACAACTGGGGCGCCATCGTCATGGCGATGCCCATCGCCATCCTGCTCGGGCTGCGCCGCGAGGTCATCGGCGCCTGCTACTCGGTCGCACGTGAACCGAACCTCAGCCTGATCGGCGACATCTACGGCCTGGACACCCCGGAAGGCCGCGGCGTCCTGGGCACCTACATCACGGGCACCGTGCTCGGTACCGCTTTCTTCAGCATCATTGGCAGCCTCATGGCTCTGACTGCACCCGGCCTCTTCCACCCGCTCTCGCTCAGCATGGCCTGCGGTATCGGCAGCGCGAGCATGATGACCGCCTGCGCCGCCACCCTTGCCGAAGGGCTGCCCGCCTGGAAGGACCAGGTCCTCGCATTCGCTGCCGCCAGCAACCTGATCACCGGCGTCACCGGCCTCTACGCCTCCTGGCTGATCGGCCTGCCCTTCGCCGAATGGGTCTATCGAAAGATGGGCAAGAGTCGCGAGCAGGGCGCCGACATCGCGGCGGCTGCCAAGGCGGCCGAAGCGAAGATCGTCAGGCCGAAGATCAAGGTCGGCTGGTCGATGGTCCACGTGACTGCGGTCCTCATCCTGGTGCTCGTCGGCAACTACGTCGCCACGGGCATCGCGGGCGGCACCAACTTCAGCCTGAACGCGGCCAAGGCGGTCGATCCCGTCTCTGCGCTGCCCGGCGTTCTCGTCATCTGGGTAGCCTGCCTGATCGGCGTGCTGCTCTCGCGCTACGTGCCCTTCTACGTGCCGACGATCGCCTACATCGGCACCCTGACGTTGCTCCTCACCATCCCGGGCATGCCCGGCTCCACAGAGCTCCTCGCCTGGGTGAACAAGGTCAACTTCCTGGCGTTGGCGACCCCTATCATCGCGTTCGCCAGCCTCTCCATCGCCAAGGACCTGACTGCGTTCGCCAAGGCAGGATGGCGGATCGTGGTAGCAGCGCTGATTACGCTGTTCTCCGTGTACTTCACGGCAGTGATCATCGCCGAAGTGATCCTGCGCATCCAGGGCTTCCCGCGCGTCCCGTGAGATCCTCCCGGTTGACGACGGCTCAAGCCTCCATCTGAGACAATGACACGAAGTCGCTGCCATCGGGCCCGGCTTCGTGTCACTCTGTACGGCTACAAATACCCGGAGTTGAGTACCCCATGACCTATGCGGAGAACCTGGCCCTGGCACAGGCCGATCCCGTCGTCGCCGAGCTGGTGGCGTGCGAGCGCCGGCGCCAGGAATTGAGCCTGGACCTGATTGCCTCCGAAAACATCGCGCCGCAGGCAGTGCTTGCCGCAGTCGGATCTCCCTTCAACAACAAGACCGCCGAGGGCTATCCCGGCCACCGCTATCACACGGGGTGCAGCGTGGCGGACGAGCTGGAGGCGCTGGCGGTGAGCCGGGCGAGACAGTTGTTCGGCGCCGGCCATGCCAACGTCCAACCCCACTCGGGCGTAAACGCCAACCTGGCCGTCTATGCGGCCATGCTGGCGCCCGGCGACCGCGTTCTCAGCATGAGCCTGAGCCACGGCGGCCACCTCTCGCACGGCGACCCTGCGTCGATCACGGGGCGGGTCTACCGCTTCGATCATTACGGCGTAGATCCGGCGACAGAAGTCCTGGATTACGACGCGATCCGCGACCTGGCCCTTGAGTGCCGCCCCAAAATGCTGGTGGCCGGCGGGAGCTCGTACCCGCGGCTGATGGACTACGCCGCGCTGCGCTCCATCGCCGACGAAGTGGGCGCCCTATTGCTGGTGGACATGGCGCACATCGCCGGCCTGGTGGCCGCGGGCGCCATCCCGAGCCCGGTGCCGCATGCCGATTTCGTCACCTTCACCACCTACAAGACGCTGATGGGGCCGCACGGTGGCGTCGTGCTCTGCCGGTCCGAGCATGGAAGGAAGATCGACCGGGCCATGTTTCCGGGCGTTCAGGGCACACCATCGCTCTCGCTGGTGGCCGGAAAGGCGGTGTGCTTCCATCTGGCGGCGACGCCCGGCTTCGCGGCCGTGCAGCGTGCCACCGTTGCCAACGCTCGCGCCCTCTGCGGCGAGTTGGCCGGCCGCGGCTTCCGGCCGGTATCGGGCGGCACCGACACCCACATGCTTTTGCTCGATTTGCGGAGCGTTGGGGTTAAGGGAAATGTCGCCGAGGCTGCGCTGGCCGAGGCCAACGTCCTGGCCAACCGCAACGTGATCCCCTACGACCCGGAGACCGTCAACGTGACCAGCGGTCTGCGCCTGGGGACCGCGGCGGTCAGCGGCCGGGGTATGGCCGAGCCCGAGATGCGCGCCATTGCGGTCATGATCGGCAAGGTGCTCGCAGCGCCGGAAGACACCGCTGTTGGCGCTGCGGTTGCGGAAGAGGCGACCGATCTGTGCCGCCGCTTCCCGCTGGACGCGCGCGGGTTGTGACCGGTCCCACGGAACAGCCTGGAGGAGTCGCCATGGATAAGGGAATCTACGAGGAACTGCAGGCGGGGATCGACGCGGCCTGGCTCACCCGGATCCTGCAAGAGATGGTCCTGATCCGCAGTGAGAACCCGTTTAACGACCCGCCCCGGCCCGGCTTCCGCGAGCTCGAAATGGCAGATTACCTTTCGTGCCAGTTGGCAGCGCTGGGCGTGCGGCACGAGGTGCACGAGGTTCGCCCTGACCGGCCGAACGTATTCGGCTATCTCCCCGGCAGCGAGGGCGGCACGACCCTCGCCCTGGCCGGGCACATCGACACGGCACAGACGGTGGGCTATCATGAGGCGTACGACGTCCGCCTCGAGGACGGCAGACTGTACGGCCGCGGCGCCTGTGACATGAAAGCCGGGTTGGCGGCCTACCTAGCGGTTGCCAGGCTGCTGGGCGAAGCAAAGATCAAGCTCCGGGGCAATCTGTGTCCTCATCTTCAACATGGATGAGGAGTTCCAGATGCTGGGCAGCCAGGCGGTCGGCCGCGACGGCCCCCGCGCCGATCAGGGGATCGTCGCCGAACCGACCAACCTCGCCGTCTGCCCGTGTAACAAGGGCCGCGTCAGCACGAAATTCGTCACACGCGGCCGGGCCGCACACTCCAGTGTGCCGGAGAAAGGGATCAACGCCATCACCCGCATGGCACGCCTCATCTCCGCCTTCGACGACTACCCGGCGGAGCTGCTGGCGCGCCCGGCGCACCCGCTCCTCGGGACCGGGCGCTTCAACCCCGGAGTGATCAAGGGCGGTGTCCAGGTCAACACGGTGCCCGATTATTGCGAGATCGAAGTTGACCGGCGCACGCTGCCCGGCGAGACGAAAGAGCAGGTCTATGCCGAGTTTCACGAGCGAATCGGCCGGGTCGCGAACGGCGACCCCGAGTTCGCCTACGAGATCACCGAGCCGACCTGGCTGATTCCGTCGAACGACATCTCGGCGGCGGAGCCCGTGGTGGTCGCTCTGCGCGCAGCGCACGCTGCCATCTGGGGTCGCGACCCCGGCGTGCGCGCTTTTGTCGCCGGGGCGGACGGCCCGCACTACGGCTTCCCGTCGGTTGTCTGCGGACCCGGAGACATCGCTCAGGCCCACACCACGAACGAGTGGGTGGAGATGGCAGAGGTGGTCGACGCGGCGCGGCTCTATCTGCACGTCGCTTTACAGATGTTGCGCTAGAATGAACCGGCGAACTGGGTTTAGCAAAGGAGACAAATACCCATGACTCGTGACGAGCTAAAGCAGGCAGTATGCGCCGAGATCGACCGGCGCCGGGACGACATCGTCGGCATCGCCCACACCATGCACCGCAACCCCGAGCTGGGCTACAAGGAGTTCAAGACGTCGGCGATGGTTGCCGACACGCTGGCAAGCTTGAACCTGCCCGTCCGCAAGGGCTTCGCAATCACGGGCGTGGAAGGTGTGCTCCAGGGCGGCCAACCCGGCCCCACCATCTGCATTATGGGAGAGCTCGACTCGGTCGTGTCCCGCGAGGCCGAAGTATTCGACCACGAGACCGGCGCCGCACACCAGTGTGGGCATCACATCCAGGTGGCAAGCATGCTCGGGGCGGCCATGGGTCTGGTGGGCGCGGGTGCGGGGAAGAGCCTGGCCGGTGCGATTCACTTCCTGGGAGCGCCGGCTGAGGAGTTCCTCGAGCTCGAATACCGCCTGGGGCTGGCGAGCGAGGGCAAGATCACGTATCTGGGCGGGAAGCAGGAGCTCATCAAGCTCGGATACTACGATGACATCGACATCGCCATGATGGTGCACGCGCAGTCCAACGCGCCCCAACCCGGGCTGTACTATGGCGGGCAGGCCAACGGTTTCCTCGCCAAGTTCATCCGGTACGCCGGACGGGCTGCCCACGCCGGCGCCGCGCCGCAAGAGGGCATCAATGCGCTCAACGCTGCCTGCATCGGCATCCTCGCCGTGCAGGCGCAGCGCGAGACGTTCCAGGACCAGGATTCGATTCGCGTCCATCCGATCATCACGAAGGGCGGCGACGTAGTGAACGTGGTGCCGTCTGATGTGCGGGTCGAGACCTACGTCCGCGGTCGCAATGTGGCCGCCATCCTCGACGCATCGAAGAAGGTGGACCGCGCGTTTCGGGCCGGTGGAGACGCGGTGGGAGCAGAGACGCACATACAGAATGTCCCCGGCTACCTGCCCATCTTCCAGGATGAGCCGTTGACCCAACTCGCCATGGAGAACGGCCGGGCGCTGCTCGGCGACGAGAACGTGCATTACGGCGGGTTCCTGGGAGGCTCGCTGGATGTGGGCGATCTCTCGCATCTGATGCCGGTGCTGCATCCGTATGTAGGCGGGACGCAGGGGCCGATTCACGGCTCCGATTTCACGATCCGCGACTATGATGCAGCGGTCGTGATACCGGCAAAGATGCTGGCGATGACCGCGATCGACCTGCTGGCCGGAGACGCGGCGGAAGCCCGCCAGATCATCGCGGATCACAAGCCCAAGCTGAGCAAGGCCGAATACCTGGCGATGATGGAGAGCCTCCGCAGTTAGTGCGGCCGGGTCTCCCCGGCACTACAGAGCGAACCCAGACCGGCCGTCGACAGCATTCGGCGGCCGGTTTGGGTTCAGGCTTCGCCGCGGTGCTGCCAATTTCCTCTGAGCCTGCGCGGCCGGTATACTGAATTACCCTGGATGAGCAGGGATTTGGAGGCAACGATGCAAGCGCTGGTAAAGAAATATCCGGAACCCGGTCTCTGGCTGGAAGATGTGCCGGTTCCTGAAGTCGGGATCAACGACGTCCTGATCAAGATCCGCAAGACGGCAATCTGCGGGACGGACGTGCATATCTGGAACTGGGATGCCTGGTCGCAGAAAACAATCCCTGTTCCCATGGTCATCGGGCACGAGTTCGTCGGCACGGTGGCCGCGATGGGCAGCAATGTGCACGACCTCGAACTCGGCGACATCGTCTCAGGCGAAGGGCACATCGTCTGCGGCACGCTGCCGCAACTGTCTCGCCGGCCGCCGGCACCTATGTAAAGATACCCAGGGCGTGGGTGTCAACCGCACGGGCGCCTTCGCCGAGTATCTCTGCATCCCAGTCACCAATGTCTGGCACGCCGATCCCCGGATCCCCCTGGACATCCTGAGCATCTTCGACCCCTTCGGCAATGCGATGCACACGGCTCTGTCCTTCAGCGTTCTGGGTGAAGATGTGCTAATTACGGGGGCCGGGCCGATCGGGATCATGGCGACTGCCATCGCGAAGCATGCCGGCGCCCGCTTCATCGTCACCACCGACGTGAATCCTTACCGCCTGGAGCTGGCCAAGCGGATGGGTGCGACGGTTGCCCTGGACGTCACGCAAGAGCATCGCCGAGGTCCAAAAGGAGCTGGGGATGAAAGAAGGGTTCGACGTCGGCCTGGAGATGTCGGGGAACGGCGCCGCATTCAAGGACATGCTCGCCAACATGTGCCACGGCGGCCGGATTGCCCTGCTCGGGATTCCCGCCGGGGACCTGGCGATCGATTGGAACACCGTGATCTTCAATATGCTGACCATCAAAGGCATCTACGGCCGAGAGATGTACGAGACGTGGTACCTGATGCAGTCACTGATTGAGCAGCGGCCTCGACATCAGCCCGGTGATCACCCACCACTTCCACTACACCGAATTTGACGAGGCATTTCGGGTCATGCGTTCCGGGAACTCGGGCAAGGTGATCCTGAACTGGGATGCGTGATGAGTTGCAACCCGCGGGGCGCCTAGGAGCACAGGGCGTGCCCCACGTATAAATGCATGTAGGTCACGCTTGCAGCGTGACACCGTGCACAATCGCGTGACACCGTGCTCCGGCATTGCGCGAACCGTCACGCTCCAAGCGTGACCTACAGCACTGATCCAAGATAATCAACCACCCCGGGGATGATCATCCGCGGGGCGGTTTTGCTTCACGTTCGATTGCCGGCGGAGCCTGCGCCAGAATCGGGCCCTGCCTGGACTCAGGCGTCTACTGGCCTACATTGCACGCGTTCAGGTCTCCTGACTGGAAACCGGCCATCAGTGCCTGCTGCCGCTGCTGCGACGATCCATGCGTCCACGCCTCGGGCGACACGTGCCCCTGCGTCTGGCGCTGGATGCGGTCGTCTCCCACGGCAGCCGCTGCGTCCAGGCTCTGAGCGATCTCTTGCTCCGTCGGCTGCGTCAGGAAGCCGGTCGCCGCGGCGTTGTGCGCCCACACGCCGGCGAGGCAGTCGGCCTGTAGCTCGATGGCAACCGCGGCGCTCTGCGGTCCGGTGTCGCGCTGCCCACCCTCACCGAGAACGCCTGCAAGGTTCTGCACGTGATGGCCATACTCATGCGACAACACGTACGCCTCGGCGAACGGTCCGCCGCGCGCCCGAAGCGTGTCTGGAGCTCCTTGAAAAAGTCAAGGTCGAGATAGACCTTCTGGTCGCGCGGGCAGTAGAACGGTCCAGACGCCGCGGTAGCATACCCGCATGCTGCCTCCGTTGCCCCCGAGAAGAGCTGAGTCTTGGCGGGGGTGTACTGCGCCCCCTGGCGGGAAAACTCTTGGCTCCAGAATGCCTGGATGCTATTGACGAACCCCACGACACGGCAATCGTCGCACGTGTTCGCATCCGCTCCCGTCCGGCACACCTCGGCTAGGGTGCCCGCGTCCGCGGGTTCCTGGATCGATGTCTGCGGAACCTGTTGAATTGTGCTGGCGAGGTCGCCGGGGTCGCCGCCGAGCAAAACCACCACCAACAAGAGTATAAGACCCAGTCCACCGCCCCCAACCGCTAATCCGGTCCCCATCCTCCGGCCACGCCGGTCCTCAACCTGCGTCGGATCGAGTTGTGATCTATCGTTAAAAGGCATTCTTGGTACTCCTTCGATTCCTTCTCGAATCCCGCTCCCTTGCGTTCGGCTAAGCATTCTCCGGCACGCCGGACCCGGTTAGCCGTTCCGGTCCCTGCGCTACACCTTATTCGAAGTGACGGCATGCACCTTCAGCGCTTTGGGCAGCATCCAGTGGTCGCCAGATGCCGGCATCCTATCATCCTGCGACGGGGCCGTCAGTCAGCCAGTATCCGCCTTGGGCGCGGGAATTTGGTTGTACGGGGCGCGGGCTGGCGCCGGTATGCAGTGAGGGTTGGAGAGGGTTTTCCGGCCCGGATCTCTGCTCTCCGCACGCTGCCTACGCGCGGCTCGCCAACAGACTGGCGACTGCCGTGTAGATCAGCAGGGCTGCCATAGTCAGATTGAACCAGCGCTCGTATTTGCTCAGAAAGCGGCGGAACAGGTTGCCGCCCAGCGCCCAGCTTGTGATCGACACGAAACCGATACCGGAAAGCAGGGCCGCAAACAGCGCCGACCACGAGCGGATTCTGATACACCGGCGTGATGAACATGGCGAACACCGTGACCCCGTAGAGTATACCTTTCAGGTTCACGAATTGCAGGGCAAAGCCGGCCGCGAAAGTGTTCAGCCTCTCCGGGGCCGGGCCGCTCTGGTCTTGCGGCTTCGAGAGCGCGATGTGCGCGGCCAGGTACACCAGGTAAACGGCTCCGGCCAGGTTCAGCCACGAGTGCAGCTGCGGGATGACGCGCGCCAGCGCCACGTTCAGCAGCCCGGAAACCAGCAGCATGATTGCGAACCCGGCGAGCATGCCGAGGAGAAGTCCCTGGGTACGCCGGTAACCAAAGCGCATCGAATTGGACATGGCCAGGATGTTGTTCGGACCCGGCGTGAAAGTACTCACCAGGACGTACGTCAGGAAGGGGAAGAAATCCACGATGGGCGCGCTCCTTTTCGAGCCTGGATCATAGGGGAAAGTGCGGGTAGCGTCAACCGGGGATACGCGGCGAATTAGCCTGGCAGACGGCGCCGCCGGTTCAGGGCGCGGTCCCACGACACGGACTGCCGCACCCTGCCCATCACCGGCCTCAGCCTTTGGCCACTTCCAGGCGGCACCAGGCATAGAGTGCATCATACACGGGGAACTGGTGCCGGACGTTCTCCATGTCTCCGGGATAGCGCAGGCTGTAGCCAACCGCTATCGCCTCGAACCCACGCGCAATCGGGTCCTTGTCGATATCCTCCGCCACGTCCGCGGCATGGATGATCCGCGCCATCCGCAGCAACGCCGGATCGCTGCAGATCGAATTTCAGGATGATCGACTCGAAGGAGCAGCGGCCGTCATGGTGGCCAAGCTCGACGCCAGGCGCATCGAACGGGATGGCTCCGGTCTCCGCAGCAACTTTGTCGATCTGGCTCTTCGGCACGAACAGGAACTCAGCCTGGTTGTCGACGAATCGAGTGATGAGCCAGGGACACGCGACGCGGTCGACGTGAACGTGCGAACGGGTGAGCCACTTCATGATGTTACCTCTCACAAAGAATGTCCGAACCTCTCACGCCCCGAAGCGTACCTGACATCCACCGGCGACGCAACCCATTTTTCGGTGACCGTGGGTGCGCCGCATGTTAGCGCAATCGCCACGCAATTCGCATCGAAAGAGGCTGTGTCGTAGACGGACGTCCTTCGAGCGCCTCAGGATGGCTGCGATAGTTATGAGTATCGAAGCGAATGGTTTCGTCCACGTGTTAAGCTTGTGGTGGACACCTATGCGAGGAGTTCCGTAGAGGGGCAACGCTGGTTTTTGCCGCCCAACTATGGGGATCCGGAACCGCACCATTCGCATTGGTGGCAAGCCCTGTCACAACCATCCTGAGGCTCTCGAAGGACGCCCCGTTGCCCATCCAGGTCACATCAAAGGCGACTGCGCAGCATCCCGGGTGCCGCACCTCCGCGCACCCCCACACCGTCCGTAGTGCGGGCCTCGACGCGCCCCGCCCGCATCCGCTGTGTCCCGCCGGCGGCCCGCCAACGGAGCGCGGTCTCCTGTGGGTGGTTTGGTCACGGGTAAAGCAACTCGCTGCCCGTGGTTCCGGCAAGTTACATCTCCGGCGAGTGCTTTACGGCTACGATTCGCATGAGGACCAGTTGCATCTCCGGCGAGTGCTTTGCGGCTACGATTCGCATGAGGACCAGATGCATCTCCGGCGAGTGCTAGCCCTGCAGCGCGCTGCAACGGTTACGGCTACGGTCATCATGAGAGAAACACCCGCGGCACCCCTGACCAGCCGGCGCGCTTGCTGCGGCCCGGGCGTTGCCGGTATGATAGTGCCACCTGTACGCAAGGGTTCGCCCGGCACGCGTCCCCAAGTGATCGCACATAGGGTAACAGCCGCGAACTCATCTCCGTCCTGGCAGGGAGGATTAAGTGGCAGAAACGGATACGCTAGACGGAATCGTCGCCCGGTTCGGTCCGGAACGCGGAGTAGCCAGGGGCAAATGGTTTGGGAAGCCGTGCATCAAGGCGGGTGAAAAGGTCTTTGTTGTTCTTTGGGGCCACGATCTAGTCTTCAAACTCGCCGGCGCCGAACACGCGGATGCGCTGCAGGTTCCCGGCGCCCATCTATTTGACCCGCGAGGCAGTGGGAGCCCGATGAAAGAGTGGGTGCAGATCCCGGCGAGCGAGTCATCGGTATGGCCACGTTTCGCCGAGCTGGCCCACAAGTACGTCGCACCCTCGCCGGGCTGAGAACGCCCAACTCGTTCTTGGTCCGCCAATCCCTGGGGAACTCATCGGTTTTTCTGGATCCGATGTGGCCCTTGGGCGTCCCACTGCGGGCGATCCAAACCTGCCGGTCGCACGGTCGCACGGCCGCGGGAACGTGCACTATCGTCCTCTTGTCCTATTGCCATCTCAGACCAAACTCCTAGAATCTGGGTGAGAGCAGGGCATCGGCTCACCTTACAAGATGCCCGAGGAGGAGCAGATGGCGCTAGAAATCTGCAACGAGTGCGGTGCGGCGATTTCCCGTGCGGCCCGGACCTGCCCGCACTGCGGCGGGCCCCGATATCGGGCGCGGCTGCGTCAGGAACTGTTCGTGCTGGGGATCCAGGTGGTGGGCATAGCCGGCGTCGTGTTTTGGGTAGGCTGGCAGGTAGGGTTGCTCCAGGTATAGGGTAACGCCCTGCGCTCACCCGAGATCCGATCATTTGCCCAACAAGAAGAAGCCGGCGCCGGCGAGCAGCGCCTGGCGATATTCAACCGGTCGCGGGAAGGCGAAAACGATCAGCGGGTGCGGTCCACCGATACGCGGCAGGGGTGACGCGGCGAAGCGGGCGCCGCGAGCGCTCAGCCTCTCGCCAGCCGCCCGCTCAGGTCGCCGGCCCAGCCACGGATAGCCTCCCAGTTGCGGTAGTCCCCGGGTTGTGCCCCGATTATGAGCATGACGAACAGCATCTGCAGGAAGTTGAGCCGGCCGAAATCCAGCTTGCCGCCAAAGAAGGCCACGCTCACCGGCCTGGCCTCAGGCGCACTGCCGAGGATCGGCCGCAGGTAATTGCCGGCAGAGGCGTAGCGCTCCTTTAGTGTCAGCTTCTTCTGAGCCTGGGGCGCCTTCACCAGCCGCGGGTCCTTGTAGAGTGTAACGCCGTCCGGAACCGCCGCCTCTGTATCCGTCAGGCTCATCGCCGTGGCAAAATAGGCGACAGGCACCCGGCTGAGAGCTGTCCGGTGATTGCGCACAAAGCGCACTGCTTCCCGGTGCCAGCCCAGGATCATCGGGGCGCCGATGACCGCCGCATCGTAGCCGCTCAGATCGGCGGCCGCGCCGAGGTCCCGGATGGGACACACGTCGACCTGTGTTCCGTCGCGGCCCAGTTCCTCCCCGATCGCCTGCGCGATCTCGGCCGTCGATCCGGAATTGCTGCTGTACGCTACGAGCACTCTGCCTGGCATTGTTTTTATCCCTTCCGCCGGGCGGCCATCACGTCTGCAGCATCCCGGGAGATTGCGGCGGCTTCTGGCGTGAATCCGGGGCGCGCCGGCCCGCAGCCACGTTTCGATTGAAAGCAGATTCCAGGTCTCGGGCTTCTTAGCGCGGAGCGCTGCCCGTCATGCGGGCTACGAAGCCATGGATCTTGTGGAAGAAGGGCGACTTTCGACATAAACATATATGGGCAGAAGCCGGGGATCACGCTGATCCCTTGCTGCTCGCAGTAAGCGATGGCCTGCGCGTTCGCCTTGCTGGCGTCGCCCACCCCATAGAACCACACCAGGCGGATACCGGCCTCGGCGCAGTCACGGACAACTTGCTCGTTGGCAGAGGGCGGCGTCAGCAAGAGGGCCGCTTGCACGGGCGGCGTGATATCCTGCACGCGGCTGAAGCAGTGCTCGCCGTCGATGGTGTCGGTGTGCGGATTCACCGGAATGGCCTGGTAGCCAAACTGGCGCATGTCGCGATACAGCCGGCGCCCCAACTCCTCGGGGTTCTGAGACACGCCCACCAATGCCAGCCTTTCTAAGGCCAGGAACTGATCGATTTGGCCGCGGACCGTCGTCGAGCTCATGTTGAACTTCCTCCCACAAAAGAGTCGCGCTGTCGAGCGCAGTGGCCATTGACAAGGTACCACGGCCAGGTGCGCGAGGGAACGGCCATGAGGGGTGGAAAGCACCTGGCCGTTTGGGTAGTTTTGAGGATGGGGCCAATTGCGGACGCGCCATTCATATTCGACGCAGGCGGCGGCGAGCTGCACCGCGGGGAGCGGGGGGCGCATCGCACGCTGGGGGCGATTTGTAGGATACGCTATGCGTGCCGATGTTGTCCCGTGTGCGGGGCAGAGCGGGCTAGCTTGTTGCCCCAGCGCGTTCTCTACCCCATACACGGGACAACATCGGCACGCATAGCGTATCCTACATGTTGCCCCAAACGTCAGATGCACCCGGGAGCGGGTACACGGATTGCCAACGTGTCCTGGCAAGGCGTATAATTCTGGTGGGCCGGCACTACTCATTCATCGGAGGAGCTGTGGCTCAACGCATCCCGTCAGTAGTGTCCGACAATGCAGAGCTCTTCCAGGCAGCCCTCGAACGCCAGGCTGAAGCGGAACGTCGCCGCGAGCTGGCGGAAGGCATGCGGGAGATCCTCAGTTCTCTGAATTCCGATCAGCCGCTGCCGCAGATCTTGAACAACATCGTGGTTCGCGCCAGCCAGCTCCTTGGCGCCAATGCAGGGGTCATTCGCCGGATGGAAGAGGACTGCAGTCTCGTGGTTCGCGTGGTGAACTACAACATGCCTCCCGAGCTGGTAGACCTGAGGGTACTTCCCGTCGCTCCTACTTCCGGCAATTTGGCGATCGCCGGCCGCCAGCCGGTCATAATCCCCGACTTCGCTGCCTATACCGCCCAGGAAGCGGCCACACTCGAGCCTGTCATGAGAGAGAAGTATGAAGCACGCGGCCGAGAGATTGCGGCGCATTTCTCATCTCTCCTGCGCGTGCCCCTGGTCGCTCGCGACCAGGTCTACGGCGAGTTGGCCCTGTTCTACCGTGCCCCGCGGGACTTCTCTGACGATGATGTTAGCCTGGCCCTGGCGATCGCCGACCAGACGGCGCTCGCCATCGAGAATTGCTTACTGCGCCAGCAGGCCGCCGATGTTGCGGCCATCGCCGAGCGGGCGCGGCTCGCGGCGAGCTCCACGACTCCGTCACGCAGTCAATCTACAGCGTCACGCTCTACGCTGAAGCTGCTGCCAGGCTGGTGTCCTCCGGCGAGCATGCCCAGGCTGCCGAATACTTGCGAGATCTGCGAGATACCGCGCAAGAGGCGCTGCGGGAGATGCGCATGCTCGTCTTCGAGCTGCGCCCGCCCGCTCTGGAACAGGTAGGGCTCGCCGGCGCGCTGCAAGCCCGCCTCAAAGCGGTGGAAGCCCGCGGCGGTATGGCTACAGAGCTCCGGGTCGCAGGAGCGGGCCCCGCTTCCTGGTTGTCGCTCCGCGATCAGCAGGAGATCTACACGATTGCGCAGGAAGCGCTAAACAATACTCTCAAGCATGCGCGCGCCCGTCGAGTCAGCATCTTCCTCGAATTCGCCGAGCACTGCGCCAGCCTGCGCGTGCGGGACGATGGCGCCGGATTTGACCCTGTTGCCGCGCGGGCTTCGGGGGGCATGGGCATCGCGGGAATGGCCGAGCGCGCCGAACGGATCGACGCGGATCTTCGCATCGAAAGCTGCCCAGGCGCCGGGACGACCGTCACCGTGGAGGTGCCTCGAGATCGGACCCGGCTGACTGGGTCTGCGAATCGCACTTGAAGCGGAGGTCACGATGAGCAAGCATATCCGAGTGCTGATCGCGGACGATCACGCGATAGTACGTAAAGGAATCCGGGCGCTCTTGGCGACGGAGCCTGACATCGAGGTGGTGGGGGAGGCGGGTGACGGCCTGGAGGCGGTGGACCAGGCCGGCGCGCTGCACCCGGATGTCATCTTGATGGACCTGGTGATGCCGAAGCTGGACGGCATCGAGGCGACCCGACGGATTACAGCTCAGCAACCCCAGGCTCGCGTCCTTGTGCTGACCAGCTTCGCAGCCGACGACAAGGTATTCCCGGCCGTCAAGGCCGGCGCGCTTGGTTATCTGCTCAAGGACTCGGGGCCCGAGGACCTGGTTCGCGCCATTCACCAGGTCCACCGGGGTGAGGCCTGGCTGGAGCCGGCGATAGCTTCCAGGGTGCTCTACGAACTCGCTCACCCCCCGCGAAAGGAACTGACCCGGGACCCCCTTACAGAGCGTGAGGTAGAGGTGCTCCGCCTGCTGGCACAGGGCTGCAGCAACCGCGAGATCGCCGACCGGCTAACCATCGCCGAGCTCACCGTCCGCACCCACGTGAGTAACATCCTCGGCAAGCTGCACCTGGCCAGCCGGACGCAGGCTGCTCTCTACGCGTTGAGCAAAGGATTGGCGTCACTGGATGACGCTTTGCCTAACTGAAACGCAGCGCCGGCAGAAACCGATAACTGAATCCGCGCCTGGACAGCATGGGCATTGGTTCCACGCGCGGCGCGCCATCCGCTACTCTCTCGCTTCGTGCACTCTGTCCAGACGCTGCTCCCTCCAGGCATCGACTCTTTACGGCACCCGAGCCTGCTGTCGCCCGCCGGTCACTGCGGTTTCCCGCATCCCCGCCGCATCTCCAGGTTCACCAGATACCACAAATGAAGTAGAGGGCTACCCCAAGTACTGATTCTGTGGGTCGCCCGGTTCCGCTATTTGTCGGATGACGGCAGGAAAGCGCAGCCGTAGGATGGTCCCGAGGCCAGGATGTCGAGGCCTGAGAGGAGTCGAATGACATGCGTACCAAACGATCTGTGACCATTTCCTGCTTGCTGGCCCTGCTGCTGCTTGCCGGCTGTCTACCCGCCGCTCCATCGCAGACACCCACAGCCCAACCCGGCGCCACAGCTGCGCCCGAAAGCGAGAGGTCCTACCAGGATCCGCAGAAACGCTTCTCGGTACCTGTGCCGGCGAACTGGGAGGCTGAGCAACGCGAGGGTTATGGCCTGTTGACCAGTCCCGATGACAAGATCAAGGTCTACGTGCTCTCGGTAGAAGAGGGCGACATTGCGGCCGCAATTGCCGGGGCCTGGCAGAAGGTTGAGCCTGGATTTAGTCTGGCGCAGGACCAGATTGTTGAATCGCCGCCGGCCGGAGGAGTCGAGAAGTCGCTCACCGTTATCTACACCACAGGCCGGCCGCCTTCGGAGATCGTGTTGGCCGGCGGGGATCTTTACCAGGGAGTTGCGTACCTTCTTCTGCTGCGCGCCGACCTCGTGGCGTTTCAGCAGCGCGAGGCACAGGTAGGCATAATCGGCAGCGGCTACAACATCTCTGCGCTTAAGAAGGTGGACCTCTCCGGAGCGCAGGCCCTCGAGCTAACCCCCGAGCTGCTGGCCGAGATGCAGACGTACACCCAGGAGGCCATGACGCGCTTCGGGATCCCGGCGGCCGAGGTGGCTATCGTGCAGGGAGGCCGGATTGTCTACGCGCAAGGCTTCGGACACCGTGGTCCCGATACGGACGAGCCGGTGACAGCCGAGACTCTGATGATGATCGGATCTACCACCAAGACCATGACCACGTTGATGATGGCCAGCATCGTAGACGATGGCAAGATGCAGTGGGATACACGGGTAGTCGAGATTCTGCCGGACTTAGCCGTAAGTGACCCTGACGTAACCCGGCAGTTAACGGTGAGCAACCTTATCTGCGCCTGCACGGGTGTGCCGCGGCGCGATGCGGAGCTCATCTTCAATAGCAGTGAGCTCAGCGCCGAGGCGGTCATCCAATCCCTCAAAACGTTCGAGTTCTTCACCCAGCCTGGGGAGGCGTTCCAGTACAGCAACCAGATGGTCGCGACAGGCGGCTTTGTTGCGGCCGCAGCCGCCACGGGGCAGACCGGCAACCTGTCTGCAGCTTACGAGCGGGAACTGCAGCAGCGCGTTATCCAGCCGATTGGCATGTTCAGCACGACCCTCTCGTTTGAGGAGGTGCGGGCCGGCGGCAACTACGCCACGCCCTACGGCCTGGACCTGGCAGGCAGACTCGTCCCGATCACGCTGGAGGACGAGGCTTTCGTCACACCCATCGGACCATCCGGCGCAGCGTGGTCGAACGCGACCGACATGGGGCGCTACCTGATCACTCTGCTGAACGGGGGTGTGGCGCTCGACGGGCAGCGCGTGGTCTCTCAGGAGAACTTGCAGCTGACATTCAAGCCGCAGGTGCAGGTGAGCGCCGAAACCAGCTACGGGTTGGGTTGGATGGTGGACAAGTACAAGGGCCAGCCGATGCTGCATCACGCCGGTAACACCATGGGATTCACCTCCGACCTGGCCTTCCTGCCGCAGTTGGGAATCGGAATCAGCGTGATCGCCAATGGGCGGCTTACCAACGTCTTCACCGAGGCCGTGCGCTTCCGCCTGCTGGAGACCGTACTGCAGCAGCCGCACGACTTCGACACCCAGGCGCAGTTTGCCTGGGAACAGACCCAGAAGTCGGCCCGGGAGGTAGTGGACAAACTCCAGAGCAGCCTCGACAGGGAGGCCCTGGAACCGTACATCGGTACCTGGTCCAACGAGCGGCTGGGCCAGGTCAGGTTCTGGCTGGAAGACGGCCGGCTGATGATGGATGCCGGCGAATTCACTACCGAATTGCGAGCATTGGTGGAGGACACCGTTACTTACTACGTGACCTATAGCGCACCGCTGTCCGGCATGCCCATGCAGTTCAAGAATGGACGCCGGCGGCAAGCCCATCATCGTGGTGGGCGGCGGCGCTGCAGAGTACACGCTGTCCAGGTTCGAGTAGCCTGCGCGAGCTTCTGGCGCACCCTGGCACAAGAGCTACCCCGAAGGATCAGTGGGCGAGCATGCGGGGCGATCTCGGGAGGCGAATCATGGCGCAGTGCGTTACGGTGCTCATTGCGGACGACCAGCCCCGGGCACGGCACACGCTGCGCGCCCTACTCGCCACCTGGGCGCCCGCTCGGATCATTGGGGAGGTGGCGCGGGGAGCCGACGCAGTACGGGTGGCGCAAGCGGAGCACCCCGACGTGGCCCTGCTGGACGTTCGGATGCCGGGCCTAAGCGGCATCGACGCGACCGTGTTGATCAAGGGCGGTTGTCCGGGGACCCGGGTGATCGCCCTGTCGATGTGGGCTGAACATGAGGAGCAGGCGCTGGCCGCCGGGGCCGATGCCTTTCTGAACAAGGCCGATGCGCCGCAGCAGCTCCTGCCGTTGATCGAGCGGCTGCTAGACGCGGAAGGCTAGTCTGTCAGGGCCACCGGCCACGCCATACCTCCCCGCCATTCTGGCAAGTATCTACGGGGTCTTTCGCCACGACCTGCAGCAGCCAGACCCCAGCGCTCCCCGACGCGAGATGTCCGGCGGGGCAACTGCTCACACAAAAAACGTGGTGTAGAAGAGGCTTTCCCGTGCTATGATGCCGCAAGAGGCCAGCCTGCGGCGGGCGCCGGTGGCGTTCGCTTTCTATTCGATTTGGCTGCAAAGCCATCTCGTAACTAGAGGAAAGGCGGTAGACATCATGGCCATCCTCCATCATTGGTATCCCCTGGTCGGCACGTGGACGGGGACCAGCCGGCTGTTCATGCCCGACGAACCGGCCCGCGAGTCAAGATCTACGGCGACGGTCTATACCGTCGCGCTCGGCAAGTACTGCGAGATCGATTACACGTGGGACCTGGACGGCGACCCTCAGGAAGGGCTATTGCTCTTCGGGAGCGACCCTGAACACCATGCCATCGTCGGCGTATTTCTCGACTCGTGGCACCAGGGCGACGAGATGATGAACCTGCGGGGCCACGCTACCGAACGCAGCTCCATCGAGCTGCTTGGCTCGTACAAGGTGAAAGACGGCCCTGACTGGGGCTGGCGTATCGTAATTGAGCCCGGCGCGGATGAATGGCGCCTGGTAATGTTCAACCGGTCGCCGGAAGGGGAAGAGTATCCGGGAGTGGAGGCGGTGTATACGCGGCAGGCTTGACGCTCCGGGTAGCGAGATGAATGCGCCGCCGGGTCCAGGCGTACCGCCGTCCGAACAGAACCCTGGATCCCCACGGGCCCGGGAGCAGGCGAAGCGGGCCCCTCCGTGAAGGGCTTCCATCGCAGGCTGATTTGGCGAGCCATGCCTAACCGCTGGGGGCGGGCGCAACTTGCGCGTGACCCGCAGTAAGCAGTATGATGTGTGCACTACATTGACGATTCTGCAATATCCTGCACACATGGTGCTGTCATGGTCGGGACCGATACCTACGCTCGCCTATATATGATCGCTGAGAATCAGGGGGGCTACTTCACCAGCCGCCAAGCGGTGGATGCTGGCGTGGATCGTTCGCTGCTCACGCGGCAACTCCGGGCAGGGCAGCTTCGTCGTGTCCTGTCCATGGTGTCTATCGCCTGGAGCACTATCCTGCCTCGCCTGACGAGGATCTGGTGGTTGCCTGGCTTTGGGCTGGTCCCGCTTCCGTCATCTCGCACGATAGCGCTCTGGCTCTTCATAAGCTATCGGATTCGCTCCCGGGCGAAATCCATGTGACCGTTCCACGCACAGCCTCACGCCGCCGCGCAGGTATCCGGCTGCACACCAATCGCCTCGCACCAGACGAGATCACTCACCGCAACGGCGTGGCAGTCACTACAGCGGCGCGCACGATCGCTGATGTGGCCGCAAGCGGGCTATCGGAAGAGCTTGTGATCCAGGCAGTGCGCGAGGCGCTGCAAGGCGGTCTGGCGACCCGAGACGAGCTGCGATCGGCATCCCGCAGCCAACGCGTGCGCGACATGATCCAGCGGTCACTTGAGGCCCCATCCGTCCTGTGAGGTACAAGGATGCGGCCGCGTTTCGCCGAGCACTTGAGGATCGGATCCTGGCCGAGGGTGAGCAGAAGCACCTTCCACTCGTGCGCCTGCGGAAGATGGTGGCGTTCGATCGCTTCTTGGTCCGGCTTCTCGTGGCCCATCCTGATCGGTGGCTTCTTAAGGGCGGCTTGGCGCTGCAGCTGAGGCTAGGCCTATCGCGGTGACGACCTTGGATGTCGATGTCTTGATCTTTTCGCCGGCCCAACTGCATCAATTGTTGGTGTATGCTGCCGGGCTGGACTTAGAAGATTGGTTCGAGTTCACCGTTCGAGCGACGGCTGCGCAGTTGCCGGGGCTGGTCCAACCCGGTCAGCGCTTTGTAATCACCGCTCTGTTGGGCGGCCGTACATTTGAGGCGTTCCATCTTGATGTCGGCATGGACGATCCGGTTGTCGAGTCCTGCTGATTACCTCGCTGCTCCGCCGATGCTCGCATTTGCCGGGATTGCGCCGCGTCGATCCCATGCTACCCGGTGAGCCAGCATCTGGCCGAGAAGTTGCACGCCTATGTGCGACCGCGTGTTACCGGCGCTCAACACGCCGGCATGTGAAAGACCTGGTTGACATCCTCCTCATAATCGGCCAAGTCCAAGTCGACGCCGATGCGCTGCGTGCGGCGGTGGCCGCAACGTTTACTGCCTGCGGAGGACAAGCGCCGCCCAGCAGCCTGCCGGATCCTCCGACAACGTGGGGACCGACCTTTCGCCGCATGGCATCCGATGTCGCGTTGGCCAGTGACGATCTCGCGTGGGGAATCGCCCTGGCGCGCGAGTTTTTCCACCCGTTGCTCCGGGGCGAGGCACATGGGGCGTGGCGTCCGGACACACTGATGTGGACATGAACCAGGGTACGCGCACCTGCTTCAAGATGAGTCACAGATGCTTTGGTGCAGGTGAGCGGTTCGTCGTGGTGAGCGCCTTCGCCTCACGCAGACCATGCAATCGGTCGCCCATCATCGCTCGCTCACTCAAACCGGAACCGCCACAGCGCAAGCGCGTAGAAAAGGACGGCGTAGGCCCCCACGACGCCTGCCGGGAGCAGCACGCCGGCCAACCCCTGTCCCCTCAGGACGATGTTCTGAAAGCCGTCTACCGCCCAGGCCGTGGGCAGCAGGTGACCCAGGGTGCTGAACGCCGGACCGGCCATCGCCAACGGGAACCAGGCGCCGCCCAGGGCGGAGAAGATGAACATGGCGATCAGCGAGTACATGACCACCTGCTCCTCGCGCCGCACGGCCGCCCCGATCAGCAGCCCGAGACTGGCGGCCCAGAGGGCGAGCGCCATCATCATCAGCAGCGTGCCGCCCGGCGAGCGCAGGTAAGGTACCGCAAAGGCGAACTGGCCCAGCAACACGAGCACGAGCTCCTGCAGGAAAACCACGACAAACATCGCCAGCACGTGTCCCGGCGATGATCTGCGCCCGGCCGAGCGGAGTGGTGAGCATCCGCTGCAGTGTGCCCGCCTGCCGCTCCACAGCCAGCACCATGGCCGAAGTGATCAGGCCAAACACCGCGAACATCACGAGCATCCCCGGCGACGACTGCAGGAAGCCCGAGGCCACCGCCGTCGCAGTCGACGGCACGCCGGCCGCCTGGAGCTCTACCCCCAGATCGGGGGCTCGCCAGGCGGCGTCGGCCTCGGCGAGGCCCTGTCTCGATGTACCCGTTGCGCGCAGCGGTGCTCACGAAGGGGCGCTGCTGTTCCGCGGCCGCGACGGCCAGGCGGGCGCTCTCCAGCGAGCTCGACAGCCGCTTGCCGGCCGATCTGGATCGCTGTGCCGGCGGTCTGCCCGGCCGGGGAGGCGGGAGCGATCACGACCAGCGGGACAGCCTCTCCTGCCAGCGTGCGCTGCGTGAACTGCTCTGGTATCGAGACGGCGGCCGACGACCTTGCCCTCGCGCACCAGGCATCTACCTGCCCGGCATCCTTGAGCTCAATCCTGACGGGCTTGATGCCGTCGGAGGCGGACAGCATGTTGTAGAGGTTGGCGCCCAGGGCGCCGCCGTCGGCGTCCAACACGCCGACCGCCAGCCGTGGGTCGGAGCCGGCAGCTTGAAGGCGAAGCCAAAGAACAGGGTGAAGAGGACCGGCATCAGCACCAGGAAGAGGGCCGATTTGCGGTCACGCGTCACCTGCGTCAGATCTTTCATGGCCAGGTCGAGCACACGCATCGGGCACCTCCTAAGCGAATCGGCGGCGGAAGAGCAGGGCGCCGGCTGCGAAGAGCACGAGCCCGGCAGCGATCAGCACCACGGACGGCAGCAGCACATCCGACGGGCCCGCCGCCGGCCAGCGCCAGCCGCCAGCCGTGCATGGCCCACCCCTGCGGCAGCGCCAGCGTCAGCTTCTCGAAGCTCGGGCGCCTGGCTGGGGTCGCCGGTCGGCATCAGGCCGCCCAGCATGCCCGGTGAGGGTCACGACCAACCCGATTACGGGACCGGCCTGGCGGACGGTGCGCACGAACGACATCAGCAGGATGCCGAACCCTGAGGCAGCGACCACGACTCCGGTCGTCAGCAGCGCCACGCTGGCCGGATGGCCCCATTGGATCCGGAAGATCAAGCGCCGAGGCGGCCAGCAAGACCGAGTCCTTGCAGCGCCAGCGTGATCACCACCGCCAGCATCTTGCCGGCCAGGATGGCCCAGCGCGGCGTCGGGGTGGTGAACAGGCGCGCCAGCGTGCCGTCCTGGTCCTCGTAGAGGATCGACTGGGCTGCCGCTGCGCCGGTGAAGAACATGAAGAACACCATCAGGCCGGCCATCACCGGCCCGAGGAACAGCGTGGTCTGGTTGGCGGGCGCCGTTCGGCGCTGGCCGGGGCTCGCGAAATCAGGAGAGGCGATCCATTCGAGACCTGCCGCCGGCTGGCCCTCGGAGCCGCGACCGCCGACTGCAATCCAGGCAATGTACGCCTGGGCGATCAGCTCGGCCCCGGCGTCAGGTAGGGCGAGTCCCTGCGCCTCGAGCTGGTGGCGGGCCACGTGGACGGCGATCTTGGCCCCGGCGAATCCGTCGACGAAGTCGCTCGAGTATCGATCTTGACGACTCGGGCGCCGATGGTAGCGTCCGGATGATGGTACAGCGTTATCCGAGCCTTCCGCCTGCGGCTCCTGCGCAGCCGCAGCTGAACTCCGCCGGGATGATCACGGCCACATCGGCCTGGTGGGTGTCCACGGCTGCCGGCGCCGCGGCCTCGTCTGCCAGCCGGCACGTTGCGCGAGCAGCTCTGCGAAGCCCGGGTCGGTCAGGTACTGGGCCAGCAGCTCGCCCGC
This sequence comes from uncultured Chloroflexia bacterium, assembly GCA_963783655.1. Taxonomy (GTDB): domain Bacteria; phylum Chloroflexota; class Anaerolineae; order CG2-30-64-16; family CG2-30-64-16; genus CAWAOA01. Next base: position 60,671 of record CAWAOA010000005.1, on the reverse strand, counting down.
CCTGAACCCCGACGACGGCGAAGGCCGGTCGAGGTTGACCACCAGCTACGCTGGAGCGCGGCAGCTTGATCCCGCCGCCGCTGTCGATCAGGCCGCCGAAGGCCAGATAGATCAGCCCGGTGATCAGCAGTGGCGCCACGAACATCATCACCAGCAGGAACGCGCTGCGCAGCGAATGGAACAGGTCCTTGAGGGCAATATCAAGCACCTTCATGATCGCACCTATCCTTTCCCTACTCGTCACGCAGGGCGCGGCCCGGTGAGGTGCAGGAACACCGCCTCGAGGTTGGGTTCGTGCACGTTCACCGACGTGATGCGCGCCCCGAGCCCGGCCGCTGCCTCGAACAGCCGGGGCAGCACCTGATCGCTGTCATCCACCAGCAGCGTGAACTGGGCCGTGGGTCTTCCCGCCTCGGCAGCCGGCCCCGCAGTGCCTGCCCCGGAAGTTCCCGCCCCGGCCGGCGTTTCCTCGCAGCCGGCGGGTGCCACCTGGTGCACGCCCGGGATCTCGGCCACTGCTGTGCCGCCCCTACGGCGTTGCCGCTGACCGTCAGGTCGACGCGGTCGTATCTCGCCCACGATCCGCACCAACTCGGCGTGCGCTGCCCTGGGCGATGATGCTGGCCCTGGTCCATGATGGCAATCGCCGTGCGAGAGCTCCTGGGCCTCTTCCATGTAGTGCGTGGTGTAGAGCACGGTCATGCCGGCGCGGTTGAGCTCCTTCACGCTGTCGAGGATGTGGCGGCGGCTCTGGGGATCGATGCCGACGGTCGGCTCGTCGAGGATCAGCACCTGCGGCCGGTGCATCAAGGCGATGCCGATGTTCACGCGGCGCTTCATGCCGCCCGAGAAGCGGCCCACGGGCTCGCGCTGGCGATCCTGCAGGCCGATGATCTCCAGCACCTCGTCGGCGCGCCGGCTCAGATCGGCGCCACGCAAGCCGTACATCTTGCCCCAGAAGGCCAGGTTCTCACGCGCGCCCAGGTCGGAGTAGAGGGCGATATCCTGGGGCACGACGCCGATGAGGCGCTTGACGGCCATCGGCTCCTGGGTCACCGAATGGCCCATCACCCAGGCGTCGCCGCCGTCGGGGCGCAGCAGGCACGCCAGCATCGAGATGGTCGTGCTCTTGCCGGCGCCGTTCGGCCCCAGCAAGCTGAAGATTTGCCCGGCGGGCACGCACAGGTCGATGCCCTGCACCGCCTGCAACTGGCCGAAACTCTTGCGCAGGTTCTGTAGACGGATTGCTTCTATACTCATGCTTCTGCCCCCTAATGAGTCCACTCGCGGATCTACGCCAATGTACACGATCGGGGGGTTCCGGCCACCGGCCGGAGGGCTTGCTTTTAGCCTGTCCGGATGGCCAGTATCGCGGGGAGGCGAAACGAGAAACTCGACCTGAATCGAGCAGTTGGCGGTAGGAGTCGCGCTGGCAGCTAAGGCCGCTACCGTGTCGCCGTCGATTTCCGGTGGCGTCAGCCGTGTCCGAGTACGGGATGGGGCAGGTAGGGCGCTTCGAGCTCCCGGATCTCCTCATCCGTAAGCGTCAGCGAAACCGCGCCCATCGCATCCTGCAGGTGCTGCTCTTTGGTGGCCCCGACGATGGGAGCGGTCACACCGGGCCGGCTCAACACCCACGCCAGCGCCACCTGCGCGCGGGACACCGCGCCGCGCGGCGACTTGCCCCACACGCTCGACGATCTCGCGGTCTGTTGCATTCCCGCCATACAGCGTCTTGCCGAACTCGTCCGTCTGCTGCCGCCGGCTGTCGTCGTCCCAATCACGCGCCAGCCGGCCGCGGGCCAGCGGCGACCAGGGGATCACGGCAATGCCCTGGTCACGGCACAGGGGCAGCATCTCGCGCTCCTCCTCCGATACAGCAGGTTGTAGTGCGGCTGCATGGAGGCGAAGCGCGTCCAGCCGTGCAGATCAGCCGTGAAGAGCGCCTTGGCGAACTGCCACACGTACATCGAGGACGCGCCGATGTAGCGAGCCTTGCCGGCCTTGACTACGTCATGCAGCGCCTCGAGGGTTTCCGTGAGAGGCGTACCGTTGTCGTAGCGATGAATCTGATACAGGTCCACGTAGTCGGTTCCCAGCCGGCGCAGGCTGGCGTCGATCTCGGCCATGATCGCTTTGCGCGACAGGCCACCGGCCAGCGGGCCTTTCCGTGGGGGGAAGAAGACCTTGGTGGCGAGGACGACATCCTCGCGTTGCGCGAAATCCCGCAGCGCCCGCCCCACGATCTCCTCACTGGTACCGTCGGAGTAGCCGTTGGCCGTGTCGAAAAAGTTGATGCCGGCTTCCAGGGCCTGGCGGATGATGGGGCGGCTCTGCTCCTCATCGAGCGTCCAGGCATGGCTGCCGCGGTCGGGGACGCCAAAGCTCATGCAGCCCAGGCAGATGCGAGACACTTTCAGGCCGGTCGATCCAAAGCGTACGTACTCCATGGTCCCTCCTATGTAGCTAGGGCCCATTATCGCGCTACTTCTGCGGGAGTCACGCGACAAATCAGCGCGTTTTGGCCCGAGACCGGCTTCCCTTGCTTCCGCATTTACGAGAGGAAGCTCGCGCCCGGCCGGACCGCGGCCCGCACCTTGCATCCTGCGATAGACCGTGTACCATTCTTCGTGCAGTTGGCGCGCGTCCGCAAGCTGCCGGTCACGACCACTCCGACGCCGCTCAAGCATCCATTAACAATCCGAAGATCTATCGCCACTTGGGGTATTCGTCGTCAGGGGCCAAGCGTCCCCTGACCAAATCGCCAAGCTAGGGAGGTCCAAGATGCACTGGCTGAGTCTCGTCGTCGGTCTTCTTATCGGTTGGTTGGTCGAATGGCTCATCGACGTGTTCTACTGGCGGCGCCGCAGTGCGGCAGCCGGGCACGTAGAGGCGGAGCTGCGAGCCGAGATCGAGCGGCTGCGCGCCGAAGCCGCCGGGCACGCAGGGGTTGTTGCACAACTCCGGGCGTGCGAGGAGGAAGCGGCCAACCGCGCCGGCGCCTCCGAGCCGGTGCACGCCCTCGCAGCGCAGCATGAGGCGGAGATCGAGCGGCTGCGCCGCGAGCTGGCCGGCCGCGACGAACTGGCCGCCCGGCTCAATGCTGACCTCGCGGCTGCGCGCAGTGCCGGGAAAGCTCCGTTCCTGCCGGGCACCCCGGAATCGAGCTCGTTCCCCCAGGTCGATCTCGCCGAGGGCGATGTGCCCGATAGCTCTCTCCAAGAGGCGACCTTTCTCGGGGGCTCCCTCGCCGATGTTTCGCGGCCTGAGTTCGCCGTCCCCGAGCCCACGTTACCCGAGGTAGATCTGCCTGAGGACTCTCTTCACGCCGATGCGCAGGCTGCCGGTTCCGCCATTTCGGACGCCCGTACGGAGCCGCTCGGGTTCGCGGCTTTACCGGCTACAGATGCGGCGGCTGATGCCTCGTCGACCGTCCTGCCGGCGCAGCAGGCAGGCGCAGCGTTCGCGGATACGGCGGGCGCGACCGGGCCGGAGCGTGACGACGACCTCGAGATTATCGAAGGGATCGGCCCGGCGATCGCGGCCCTGCTGCGCGCCAACGGCGTTACCTCTTTCGCCAGGCTGGCCGCCATGGACGTGCCCGGTTTGCAGGCGATCCTGCGGTCCGGCGGCTCTCGTTTCCAGGTAGCCAACCCGGGCTCCTGGGCCGAACAGGCTGCGCTGGCGGCGGCGGGCGCCTGGGATGAACTGAAGCAGCTCCAGGCCCGGCTGTCGGCTGGGATTTCGAAGAAGCAGCCATGAACGCCTACTCGCGCCCCAACACTCGCCGCGTACGATCTGTTCAAGACGGTCGTGGCGCTCATCCTGCTGGCAATCATCATCGTCCTGTTGCTGCAGCCGGGGGGGCAGGGTGCGCCTGCGCAGGCGCCGGCAGCAGTGAGCGGCAGCGCTGCCCAGCCCGCGGCCGGCCCGGCTGCGTCTGGCGGCGTATCGGGTCCGGCCGTCGTTGCGTCTGCGCCATCGCCGGCAGCTGCGGCAGTCGCGCCTATCGCCACGGCCGCGGCGACCTCTGCGCCGGCGGCCAGTACGCCCGCACCGCCCGCCACGGCCGCGTCCACCGCAGCACCTGCGCCCGCGGCCACGCCGCGCGCCTGCTGCCGCGGCTGTGCCCGCTTCTACCGACGGCCGCGCCGGCGCCTGCGACCGCACTCGCAGCCACAGTAGCGCCTACCCCACCTGCTGCTGCACCGGCCGCGGTAGCCACTCCTGGCCTCACCGCTTCCGTCGTCATCGTGGGAACTGCTCAGCTAGCTGCTTCCGGCCAGGCGGCGCTCTCCGGCTCTGCGCCGGCAGGCGCGAGGATCGAGATCGTCGAGGACGGGGTAGTCGTAGGCAATGCCACGGCCGGCCCCGACGGCCGCTGGTCGTTCAGCTACACACCGAAGCCCGGAAACCACGTCGTGGCTGCCCAGCGTGCCGGCGACAGCTCCAGCCGCGGCCCCGCGGTTCAGCTCAACGTGCCGGCGGCGACGCCTGCCGCGGCTCCGTCCGCCGCAGCCACGCCTGTGGCGCTCACGCCGCCTCCATCCGCCGCGGCCACGCCTGCTGCGGCCACGCCAGTTCCGCCGGCGGCGCCCACGGCTGCGCCAGGCGGGCAGGTGTACATCGTCAAGTCCGGTGATTGGTTGAGCAGGATCGCCCAGCAGTTCTATGGCAATCCCGGCTCGTTTCCGCTGATCGTCAATGCCACGAACGCCCGCGCGGCCGGGGATTCCACCTTTGCTCGGATCGGTAATGCCAACGTGATCCGGCCGGGGCAGAAGCTGTGGATTCCGGCCCGCTGAGCGCAGGGCCGGGCGGAGCAAGAACGGTCCGGAATCCCCGGGTCGATCTGTGAACAAGAGCGCCCGCCTCACGCGGGTGGGGCGGGCGAATGACTACCGCGGCGCTTTCTCATTGCGATGGGTCGCCTTGGGCCGGCACCGGCTTTCGACGGGAGGGCTGAAGACCCTCCCGTCCCCTATCCTGCAATTCTATGCCGCGCTCAACAGTTCGCTTCTCGCTGTCCTTGGCGCCTCAGTATCGACTGCCGGCGCATTGAACCCCTTAGCGATCAGCCAAACCGCCAGAACCATCTCCTGCAGAAAAATGGGAAACGCCAGGGGAATGTATCCGGTGACCGGGTTATCGCTGAACAGGGCCAACACGCAGGCCGCCATCATCGAGATGATTGCGGCAATCCCCCCGCCCGAAAGCCAGCGGGGAATGAGCCGTGATTGGAAGAACAGGTAGTAGTACATGAACGCACCCAGGCTGAAGGCGAACACCGCCAAACAGCGCGGCGTGGTCGTGTACGCCCACCAACACATCGCCGATCGCCTGAAGCCACGCACGGTCGGCAGTTCCCGCGGTTGCGAACTGCTTGCCGAGCGTCAGCAGCGACAGCCGGCTCACGACGCCGATCATATAGAAGGCCGCCTCCAGGGCCCGGAAGACGACAGAGCCGATGGCCAGACTGGCGTTCCGCTCCTTCAAGACCGGATACAGCGAGATGGCTATGCCGGCGCTCGCCAAACGCGGCAATGATGTAGAGAAGCGCTCCTCCGGCTACCTGGTTCGCATGCGCAGAGATCCGAGTGAGGTAGTCCGTACCGGTTAGAGCAGGTGTGATCGCCGAAGCCGAGAGAGATGCGACGGTCGCAATGATGAAAATCACGCCTGTGATGACCGCAATCTTTCGAGTTGAATTCATCTTGTATCTCCTTCCATGACCTGAGTGGGGAGAGGGAGCGTCTTCAGCCCTCCCTCTCCCCAATACTGCAAATCTATGCCGCGCTCGAAGCTCGATGCGTCGCTGTCTTTGCGGGCTCGGGAGCGACTGCCGGCGCATTGAACCCTTTCACGATCAGCCAGACCGCCATCACCATTTCCTGCACGAGGATCGGTGCATTCGCCGCTATCTGGTTCGGCGAAAAGGATCCAACCAGGTTGGCGAGACCCGGCAGGCCGGTCAGCGCCAGATGCAGCACCACGCCGATGATGCCCCACACGGATAGCCAGCGCGGGACCAGTTTCGACTGATACAACACCACATACAGCATCATGGCCCCCAGCCGGAAAGACGATGCCGTGGCATTAGCGCTGATCTCCGCTGCCTTGCGGATGATGGCGCCGAGGGTCAGGTAGCCTGATCCGTCCAGGGCGCCGGCACTGACGTATTCCTGGCCGAGCGTGACCAGCAAGAGCCAACATCGCCATTATCCCAAGATAGGTCACCGTCTCCAGCCCGCCTCTGAACACGACATAGCCTATGGCGAACGGTCCGTGGTATCTCTTGAGAATCGGGTACAGGGCCAGCGGAACCATGGCCAGCGCCAGGCCCATGGCCAGCATACAGAACGCCCCCAGGATCATCGGGGTGGCATTGGCCGCAACGTTGGCCAGGTAGCCGGCGCCGTCAAGTAACGGCGTAACAAGAACGGCGCTCAGCACGCCCGTCACTGTACCGATGATGAACAGCACGCCTACAAGGCTTGCGGTTTTGCGGTGGGTATTCACTTCTCATCTTCCTTTCGAGATTGTCGCAAGCAGAGCCTTCCTATCGATTGCGTTGGTCTTCGTGTTCGTATTCATTTTCTACTCCCTTTCTGAACGATGTGGACGAGTTCCGTTTGGCGCATCTGTCTGGTCGTGCTCGACGCGCTTGACCGAGACCAAAGGCATGCCCAAGTCACGCACTCTCCTGAGCAAGCCGTACAGCGCCGCCTGATCGACGATGGGGCCGGTGAGAAGCGTATCGCCGTCCTCTTCCAGGGTGATGGCGAGGCCCTCGAACCAATCGGTCCATTGCGGACCCAGATGGCCTTTGACCCTGATCTGATAGACCATAGTCCCACCTGGGTCACGTTTGGGGTGGAGTTCGTTCGGCATGTGCCTGACCCCTCTGGCGCCGGGCGATCATGGACCCTGTCGCCGCGGCATGCCCTCACCGAACTCCTTCGAGTTCACTGCCATCCAGCATGACGGCGTGGGACCGCTCCGCCTGCCTGGCAGGGGCGGGCCACTTCCAGGCATACCAGACGATGAACAGGGTGCAGGTAACCTCTATCGCCGCGAACATCGCATAGAAGCTGGTCGGCGTGTCGCCGATCAGCGACCAGGCGACGAACAGGGTATGGAGCCCGCCCGATAGGATGTTCGCCCACCGGTTTGCGCGATAGGGCAGCACGCGGGACAGCAGAACCATGACGATGGCGGTCTCCATCAGGATCGCCGTCACCAGAACAAACCCCTCGGTGATCTGGATGTCCCCGGCGTAGCCTTCCGCGAACCTCCTCGTCGCTTCCGGCTTCAGCACCGGATTGAAGAACAGCGTGTAGATGTCGGCGTAGATGTAGTTGAGGAGGGCGAAGATCCAAAGCGTTGAGAGCACAACTCGCCGGCGCTCGAACCCTGACGTCGTGTTACTGGCGTTCATCTGGCACCCCTTTCCTGAATTCCCTCACTGCGGGCTGAGGCGCGGCGCAAATCTCTGCCGCCCTTGCGCCGTGTCCAAAGAACCCTTGCGAAGCAAAAGCACCGCGAGCCATATCCACCAGGCGCAGTGACCCAGCGCATAGGCCGCCACTGCCGGCATGAACAGAACCGGGATCATCGTGAGCAGGCCCGCAATACCGGTCGCTATACCCAGATAACTCAGCGCCCGTGGGAAGCGCGCAGCCTGCAGTGCGGCCAGGCTCACGAGCAATGTCCACAGCCCGCCCGGGATTTCGGCCGTGCCGGAGAGTCCCAGGTGGACTGACTCGATCGCGAGCCAGGCAGCGGCCGCCTGCGCCGGGTTCTGAGCGAAGGCGCCCGAGACGTTGTTCAGGCCGGCAATGTAGACATTCCCGGCGGCGATCAGGAGGCCGGCCCAGATCAGCGCGAAGGCCGTCGCGGTGCGGGCCAGGGCCGGCGCGGCGGGCCGCAGCTGCTCGTGGAGCGCCTGTGCCAGGAACACAAGGCAGACGCCGAACACCACGTAGATGAAGAAGATCCAGATGTGGAAAAGCGTTTGCTTGCCCGCGAGGAAAGCCATCTTCTCGACGGGATCGAGGATGCTGGAGGTATCCAGCAGAGTGAAGTTCAGCGCGCGCCCCCACCACGTATGCTGCGGCCAGGACCAGGGCTGAAAGGCCACCGAGTCTTCTCAGGTTCATCTTTTATTACTCCTTCCGGCGAATGCATCGAACTACGCCGTCAGGGTATCGCCGGAAAGGTGTGACCGTGAAGACACCAAAGTGTTGATTGAGGGTGTTGTTGTGGAGGGTTTAGCGAGTCACTGTCATAAGAGGCCGAGTTCGCGCCCGTGCGATCGCACAAGTTCCCGATATCCAGATGATGGGTCGCAATGACGAGGGTCTGGCCACGCTCGCGGTTCAGGCGGCGCATCAGGCCCAATGCGTCGTTGGCCGCCTCGCTGGCGAGGTTGCCCGTCCGCTCGTCGGCCCAGACGATGGCGGGCTCGTTGACGAGGGAACGGGCGATGGTCAAGCGCTGCCGCTGCTCGCCAACAAGTCTTGGATCCTCATTCAAATCCATCGCTTGTGAAGAGCACCGGCAGCCGGGATGCAGCGCTTTGGCAGGCTTAGCTGCTGTGTTCCACCGTGATAACCACTTTTGCCCGGGCATGACCTGTTCCAAGATACCGGAGCGCTTCAGCAGCCTCACTTAGCGGGTAGCATCGATCGATAACGGGTGTTACTTTGCCGGCTTCAATGAGCCCTCGTACGAGATCCAAATCCTTCTGATCCATTTTCCCCGTTACACCCCCCATCTTCTGGCCCCCGGTTTTTGACATCCACGATCCCAGGAGCATGGCCTGGAAGATTTGAGCCACGGTACCTCCGGCCATGACATAAACGCCCCTGGGAGTCAGGGCACGCTTATAGGCCGAAAGCGAATGATAACCGTTGGCGGCAAAAATCAGGTCGTACAGTCGCCCGCTTTGGGTGAAATCTGTTTGGGTGTAGTCGATGACCTGGTCTGCCCCCAGCTTGAGCGCCTGCTCCAGGTTGCGGGTGCTGCACACGGCGGTGACTTCCGCACCGAAGACTTTGGCAATTTGCACCGCAAACGTTCCCACCCCACCAGATGCGCCGTTTATCAACACCTTTTGCCCCGGCTTGAATCTGACCTTCATCGCGTAGACCCTGCAGGGCGGTGAGAGAAGCCATTGGTACAGCCGCTGCTTCCTCAAACGATAGCTTGGCCGGTTTCAGCGCCAGGCGACTTTCAGGAGCACATACGTACTCGGCAAAACCGGCATGACCGATATCTCCGAACACCTTGTCGCCTGGCTGAAACTGCCTGACGTTTCTGCCAACGGCTTCAACCCGTCCGGCAATGTCGGCGCCGAGTCTGCCGTCTTTGGGTTTGAGCAGACCTGCACCCATCAGGCGCATCAGGAATATGTCCGCCGTCAGTAAATGCCAGTCATACGCATTTACGGAGGCTGCGTGAATCTTTACCAGGACTTCGTCATCCTTCGGGGTTGGTTTTTCCACCTCCGTGAGATGGATAACATCGGGCGGGCCATATTTCGTATGAACGACTGCTTTCATTGTCTTGTCTCCTGTCGCGGCTTCGCTTGCTGAATCCATTCTTGCTCTCTCTGTTACTTGGGCGTATTTCCTACCGTGATCGCGACGTTGCCTTTCTTGTGCCCCTGCTCGACATAGCGGTGCGCCTCGACGATCTGCTCCAGCGGATAAACCCGGTCTATGACCGGTTTGGCCTTGCCCGCCTCGACCAGTTCTCTGAGCACGAGCAGGTTTTCGAGCTTGTCGCCGCCGGCTGAGTCGGCATGGACGTTGATGTAGACGCCGCCCGGGTTGAGCGCCTTTTTGCCCTTCGCCGGCGTCAGCTTGCCGACCGCGTCGAAAACCACATCGTAGGTCGCGCCGTCTTGGGTGAAATCCTGCCGGGTGTAGTCGATCACCTGGCTTGCCCCCAGCGACCTCACCAGCTCCAGGTTTGCGCCGCTGCACACCCCGGTCACCTCGGCCCCGAAGTGGCGGCTGGCAAGCTGCACCGCATACGTTCCGACCGCGCCGGATGCGCCGTAGATCAAGACCTTCTGCCCGGGCTGAATATTGCCCTTTTGAAGACAGTGCCAGGCCGTCTGCCCCGCGCCGGGGACGGCGGCGGCTTCCTCGTAAGTGAGATTGGCCGGCTTGATGGCGATCACCCCGTTTTCGGGCAGGCATTTGTACTCGGCATAGCCGCCAAAATTGACCGCGAAGGTGGAGGCGAAAACCGGATCGCCGGGCTTGAAGCGGGTCACCTTCTTGCCGACAGATTCAACCTCCCCGGCCAGTTCCATCCCCAGGATCGGGCGTTTGGGCCTGCGCCACCCCAGGTACAGGCGCGCCATGAGCTTCTGCCAGCCGGCGATGGGCATGTTGAGACTGCGCATGATGGTGTCGCCGATGGTGACGGTGGTGGCGTGGACTTTGACCAGCACTTCCCTGTCCCGGGGTGCCGGTTTCTCCACTTCTTGCAGCCGCAGCACTTCCGGCGGGCCGTATTGGGTGTAGAGGATGGCTTTCATGCTGGAGCTAGAGCACCTTGACCCTGACTTGATTGACCATGGGTTGGCTTGGATCAGGTTTTGGTTCGGGTCTGTCTGACATTACCCCAACCCGCCTCTCAATCTCCGGCCTCCCGCCTTGGCAGCAAGCGCTGAGGGGGTCTGGCAGCCCACGATCGCCGGCGCCTCGTGAACGAGTTCGTCATTCTCCAGGGCTGCCACCATGAAGAGGGCATAGTCCACGCGGCGGGTCATGTTGCTCTCGAGGATGGGATCGCCTACATGCCTGCTCCACACAGGCAGTCCCTGGCTCTCGCCCTCTTCGAGGTCGCTTCCCCGCACGACCGTCCACCGGGTGTCGCTGGCAAACACCCGCCGGCACGCCTCCACCTGGTCGTCGATATCCACGATGCGGGTTAGCCGCCCGAGCCAGCGGACGAGCATCTCGTCTCGCTTCAGGGACGGCGGGTACACATCCTTGCCGTCACGCGTGATATGCCAGCCACAAGAGAAGATCAGGCGCGCGCCCGGGCGCGCGTAGTCGAGTACCGCCTGGGCCGTTCCCGATGAGTAGTGGTTGGCCCCCCAAGGCACCAGCACGGTGAGCACGCCGTCACACCCTGCGACCGCCTTCTTGATTACCTCGCGGTCGTTCGTCGCGCCGGGAATGACGGTGATGCGCCCCCTGAACGCATCAAGCTTGCCTACGCTGCGTTCTCGACACACGCCAACCACCTCGTAGCCCCGGTCCAGCGCGTGCTGCACCATGTACCGCCCGAGCTTCCCGGAAGCCCCAACGATGCAAACTTTCATCTTTCTGTCCTTTGTTGATTTGCCCTGCTGCTCGAACTCAGGCGGTTCTCACCGGGAGGCCCGCCGGCCCGCAGCGCGGCCAGGTTGACCGGCCAGCGCAACCGGGCATGCCACTTGCTTGATGCACACGTAGCATGAGGCCCGTACAGTGTTACCGTATAGACACTTAGGTGTTGATCGGTAGTGTTATTTTTGCGGCTGAGGGGGAATACTGAGGGATATCGGTTCTGCTAGAACAGGACCAATTCGCGAGCGCGTGCTACAGCTTCAGTGCGGCTTTGAACCTGGAGTTTGTCAAAGATTCTGCGGTTGTGCCCCTTAACCGTGTCCAGGGCAAGGAAGAGCCGCGCGCCGATTTCCCGATTCGAGAGTCCCCGGGCGATGAGTTGTAGTACTTCCAGCTCGCGTTGGCTCAATGGCTCGATCAGGGGCTGGGCAGTGGGTGAATCAGGTTTGTTTTCGCTCTTTCCTGTGCCGGCCGCCAGGCCTGCCAGGACAGGCTGCTCCTCAGCCTCAAATACGGCGAGCAACTTACCGGTGTAATCCGGCATAACCCCATGAGTCGCTGCTTCGAGCAATAGTTGCGCCATCGGCGGACCTTCGTCCACGAAGAGACGGATGAAGCCGCCCGGCTCGGCCAGCGCCAACGCTTCGCCCAAGACCTGCGCCGCCTTATCTTTTTCACCCGCCAGGTGGTGGGCAACCGCCTGTAGAACCATCGTCTTGAGCCGCTGATCCTGCCAACCCCTTGCTTCCATCTGCCGGCGCAATGGCTCCAGCACCGCCAGCGCGGCTGATGTCTCCCCTTGGGCCAGGAATACCCGCGCCTGGCTGCTGGGGAGATTGTGCGTCCGCGCGAGATGCGCGGCGGCCGCCAGATCGCCCTGGCGGATCAAGACCAGCACTTGTGCGCCGGCCAGCTCTGGCATCCGCTGCACGAAGTTATGCTGGCGCAGCGGACTGTTCGGCTTCCGCCAACATAGCAACGGCACCGTCTACATTACCCCGGGCCAGTTTCAGGCCGGCCAGGAATACCCCACCCGTAATGAACCGGTTAACAAATTGGTAATACTGCCGCGCCAGTTGCAAGGTCTGCTGCCCGTGTTGTTCAGCGGACTCCAAATCGTTCCACTCGTAGCAGATCCGAGCCAGTCCAAAATACACTACACCGGCACTCGAAGGCGAATAATCCTCAACCAGTTGCAGAACACTCTGGTAGGTCTCAGCTGCCAGGTGAAGCTGGTTTTCCAATTGCTGTATCTGGCCCAGAGAGATTGTAGCCAATACGGTGTGGATGATATTCCCAGACGCCTGGGCGAGAGATAAGGCTTCGGCATAGGCTTGGCCCGCCGCGACCCGGTCTCCCTGGAGATAATAGGCATACCCCATCGCCTGCATAGCCTCAGAGCGGTCAGGTAGGTTATGGGGGTGTAGATACTCCAGGGCGCGGCGCGTCTGAACAAGGATGGTTTCTGCCTGGTGCTGTGCGAGCGCCAGGTTAGCCCTGGCGACGGCAATTTGGCCGATCAGGTTTCGGGTCTTGTCGTCCAGTTCGGCGTCTGGCAGGGCGGCGGCAGCTAAAGCTGCTTCAGTCGCTTGGAGTTTCTCTTCCACGCCCGTTGTTTGGGCCATACCCAACAACAGCGAAGCTTGCTTCCACCACAACTCGGGCCGGGCATTCAGCACGGTCGCCGGCAACGACGCCAGCCAGTTCAGTATCGCCGTCGCCACGCCAGGAAGGTGTAGCGGCATCCTCTCGCTTCCCATCAGGCGCGCGGCGCGCTCAACATCATTGGCGGCAGCCGCATGCTGAAACGCTTCAATCTCCAAACCATTGTCTTCGTACCACTGGCTGGCACGTATGTGATATTCCGCCACGTTGTCAATTCTGCTGCAGCCGCTGCCGCAGCAATTCGGCAAAGAGATGGTGATAACGGTACCAATGCCGCTCGTCGTCCAGGGGGACGATGAAGAGGTTGGCGTGTTCGAGATACTCCAGTGTCTCCTGCCCGGGAACGGAGGGGTCGGGATCACGATCACCCCGGAGAACGGCATCACACAGGGGACCGCACAGGCGGGCGAGGATCGATGTGCGGAGCAAGAAAGTCTAGGATCCTTGCAGGCTGCTGTCCCAGGACTTCTTCAACCAGATAGTCCAGCACAAAACGGTGGCTGCCGGTGAAGGAGTTGATGAAGCTGGTGGTATCTTGATGGCCGCGCATCGAAATGGCGGCCAACTGCAGGCCGGCAATCCAGCCTTCGGTGCGGGTTTCCAGTGCGGCGACGTTTTCGGCCGAGAGATTCAGCCCCATCACCTGGTTGAGAAACTCGGCGGCTTCGGCGGGAGTAAAACGCAGGTCGGCCGCGCGCAATTCGGTCAGTTGGCCTCGGGCGCGTAACCGGGCCAGGGGGAGATGGGGATCCTCACGCGTGGCAATGACCAGGTGCATCCGTGGCGGCAGGTGCTCGAGCAGAAAGGCGAGAGCATCGTCGACCGATGTCGATGCATCGACCGGTTGGGCATCAATCACGTGATAGTCGTCAAGGACGAGGACGAAATTGTGCGGGATGGCGGCAATTTCATTGAGCAGGGGCGTCAGCATCGTTTCGATTGGCGGCGGCTGCGGGGATTGGAGCGCGGCCAGCACCCCTTCCCCGATGTTCGCCGCAATCGTCTGCAATGCCGCGATGAGGTAGGTCAGAAAGCGTGCGGGATCGTTGTCCCCTGCGTCCAGTGACAACCAGGCAACCGGTCGCCCGCAAGCGGCCACCCATTCGCTGACCAGCGTGGTCTTGCCAAAGCCGGCGGGGGCAGAGATGAGGGTCAGCGTTGCGCGCCGCCCGCAGGGAGGCCCTCGTTCAGCCGCTCGATCAGGCAGGCGCGGAGGACGGCTTTTGGCCGGGGTAGGGGAATATAGAGTTTGGTGGCTAGAGATTGGCGCAGCCATAGATCAATTCTACACCAAATACTGCGGGCGCGCACGGCGGCCGCCCCCGCTCCGGGGCGCATCGGCACGCTGGGTTCGATTTGTAGGATAACAGGTGCCGATGTTGTCCTGTGTGGGGTAGAGAACGCGCTTGGGCAACACGCAAGCCCGCTCTGCCCCGCACACGGGACAACATCGGCATGTTATCCTACATAGTGCCCCCAACGTCGGATGCACCCTTTTGGTCGGGGACTGGGCATTACGATGTCGCGTTCGTGAGGCAGACGCTCGGTGCCGCGTGCGGGCCGTGATGGTAGCCGAGCGGCAAATGCAAGCGCCGGAATGATAAGGCGCAGCCCACTCGGGCTCAAAGCATCAAGTGCGAAAACCGATTGACCCTGGAGCAAGTTGATACTATCCCCGGCCCTTCCCAGTGCAGGAAAGGGCCGGGGGAGTTCAACCGGGTCACTGCTTATCTCATGACGATCGGGACGTGAATCTGATACACAGCGCCAAACTGGTAATGCACCGGCGCCAGTGTTTCAAACAACACAACGGACTGGTCAGCATTGAGGACCGTGAAGCGGATAGCGTCCACGATCACCGGCCCGGAGCTGATCGTGATAGCGCCGGAGCCTGCGCCTGAGCCGGTGGGGTACAGCGGCGAGCCGCTGGCCGCGTAGTTGGGCGACAGTTGGCCGTGGGTGAACGGGCGTGCGAAGATGCGGACGCCGCCCGCGTTGATGGTCGTGTAATTGAAGTTGACGGTGATGTCCTGGTTGTGGTCAAGGATATTGGGCGTTGCGGGCGACAGCGTGACGTTGGTGACGATATTGGACCCGGGCCGGAATGCGTAGCTGACGGGGATGAAGGCTTCGTACAGCAACACCGTCTGGGCATCGTTGAGTATCTGGAAGCGAATGTGGTCCACATCGATCGAACCGGTAAGTATGGTGAACGTACCGGAGCCTGCGCCAGAGCCGGTGGCGTACAACGGCGAAGGGCTGGCCCCGTAACCGGGCGACCCGGAGTTCCCAGTGAATGGGCGGGCGAAGATGCGCACACCGCCCGGGTTGTCGGTAACGTAACTGAAGTTGACGGTTACGTTCCCGTCGTTGGCGAGGATGTTGGGCGTCGCCGGCGAGAGGCTGATATCGTATACACCGTGCGCTCCGCCCTCAAAGCGATAGTACACGGGCACGAATCCCTCGAAAAGTAGGCGAGACTGGTCGGCGTTGTACATTTGGAAGCGGATCTGGTCTACCACTACCGGCCCGGCCATGATTGTGAACGAGCCTGAGCCCGCGCCGCTCCCCGTCGGATAGAGGGGCGAGCCGCTGGCCCCATAGTTGGGCGTCAACGCGCCGTTCGTGAACGGCCGGGCGAAGATGCGCACGCCTCCGGGTTCGCTTGTCTGGTAGTTCCAGGTGAGATCGAGGTACTCGTTCAGACGAAGGATGTTGGGCGATGATCGGGCGTAGGTGATGTGGGTGACAAGATGTGCGGCCGCTAACGCAGACCGCAAGCCGGAAGAGGCAGGCGCTGCCGCCGGCGTCGCCGCAGCAGAAGGCGGCATGCCGAAAGCGGCGACCAGCGCCAGGAGAAGCAGGGCCGTGCCCAGGCGGCCAAGCGACGGTCTGTTTCGCACACGCATCGCAACCCCCTTGTGTTTGCTGACAGGCTATGATCGGATAGAGGCTAGGATTAGCGCATTACTCTGATATGTAGGCGCAATATGAGATATATAACCAGGCAGGGGAAAAGTCAATGGGTCACGCGCGGGGGTGTGGACGCGGGTGCATGCCACTCCATGGACGCACCCTCCGTGTGAACAATCATCGGCGCAGCGGTGCACCAGGATGTGGCCGAGAAGTTGAGCCAAATGGTGGCACAGCATAGGGTTTAGCCCGACCCCCGCGGCGTGGCCGGCTAACGCGCCGCGAGGGCCCACTTGCCGCAACTTGTGGGTGCATCCGACGTTTGGGGCAACATGTAGGATAACATGCCGATGTTGTCCGTGTTCGGGGCAGAGCGGGCTCGCTAGTTACCCCAGCGCGTTCTCTACCCCATACACAGGACAACATCGGCATGTTATCCTACATGTTGCCCCCAGCGTGCGATGCGCCCGCAACTTGTGGCATTAGTTGACATTCGTGCCAGACTTGTCCTTTAATAGCGCGCAGGAGCGGCGTGGGGATTCCCCTTTACGGTGCTATCGCGGTAAAAGGGATAGGAACCATGGAGCAGACCGATTCGTTCGGCTACTGGGTCATGCGCCGCCGGAAGGCGCTCGACTTGACTTGGCCCGAATTGGCGAACCGGGTGAGTTGCGCCGTCGAGACGATCAGGAAGATCGAGCGCGACGAACGCCTCATGAAGTCCTTCTCGGCGCGTCCGGCGCTGCCGCCAGAGCTGTTCCCCAAACCGAACGAGAGCGAGCTGCGCGTGCTTGCCCTGATGGCCCAGGGCGCCAACAATGACCAGATCGCGGCAAGGTTGTCCTTCAGCAGCAAGACTGTGCGGAACTACGTATCCAACATCTTCAGCAAGCTCCAGGTCGCCGACCGGGCGCAGGCTATTGTGAAGGCGCGCGAGGCCGGTGTGGGCCTGGATTTTGCGCCTTCGCCGGCAACATAGCAGGGGGTCCCCCAATGCCCGAGATCGTCCGCACTGACACTCTGATCATCGGGGCCGGCCCTGCGGGGCTGGCCGTAGGCGCCTGTTTGCGCCGGGCAAACCTGTCCTTCGTGATCCTCGAACAAGGCAGCCAGGTCGGGACAAAATGGAGCCAGCACTACGACCGGCTCCATTTCAACACGGACAGCCCGCATTCCGGCCTACCCTATTTGCCCTGGCCGAAAGGGTCGCCTCGCTACCCATCACGGCAGCAGATGCTGGATTATCTGGAAGGCTACGCCGCGCGCTTCGAACTTGAGCCAAGGTTCGGCCAACGCGTTGGTTCAGCGGAGCGAGGAACGAGCGCGTGGGTGGTTCGCACGGACGGCTCAGACAGCGCCACTTACGAGGCTCAGAACCTGGTGTTGGCCACAGGCCTGAATCGCGTTCCTCACAGGCCGTCCTGGCCGGGACAGGAGGAGTACCGGGGAAGAGTGCTGCACAGCGCCGAGTACCGGAATGGATCGTCCTTTCACGGGCAGCGGGTGCTGGTGATAGGCTTCGGCAACTCAGGCGCCGAGATTGCGGTCGATCTATGTGAGCACGGCGCCCTACCAACCCTGGCCGCCCGCAGCCCGGCACGTATCGTGCCGCGCGAGATCATTGGTGTGCCCCTCTTGTATTTCGCCATACCCATGCGCGCTCTGTCGGACAGGTTGCGGCACGGCGTGCAGCCGAAGCTGCCGGTGATTGATTTTGGCATCCGCAGTCTGGTCAAGGAGGGGAAAGTCGCAGTCAGGCCCGGGATCGTCTGTTTCACCCAAACGGGGGTGCAGTTCGCCGACGGCAGTGTCGAGGATTTCGAGGCCGTTGTGCTCGCCACCGGGTACCGGTCGCTGGTGACGGATCTTCTGGTGGGCGCGGATGCTGCGCTCGACGCAAGCGGCGCTCCGCTCGTCTGCGGCCGGGAGAGCGCAGTGCCGCGCCTCTTCTTCTGCGGATTCTGTATCGTGCCTACAGGCCTGCTGCGCGAGATCGGTCGAGAGGCGCACCAGATCGCCGGCGCCATTGCCGCCATGTCGACCTAGAGCCGGGAGGGGGCGCCGAAGACTGCATATCAACGATGCGGCAGCGCGCGCTGCTCTAAAGGGTAAGGTTCTCGACGATGCGCTGCGAAAGCGCGCCGCTTCCGGGTAACCGATGCCAAGTGCTGGCTCCGGCATCGCCGGGACCAGAGGACCGACGTCGGGCCGCTGGGCGACTACGTGCAGCAGGAATACAGCTACTGCACGCAGGCTCTACGCTGATAGCATGCGCTGCTGTGCAACACGGGTCTGAGGGTGTATCATAGCATAACAGCCCACGCAATCGCGTGACAGAAAGGATTCATACCATGGGAGACAAAGGCGGCAAGAAGGACAACGAGAAGGCCCAGAAGCAGAAGACCGTCAAGATCAAGCAGCAGGAGCAGAAGAAGAGCGATAAGAAGCCAAAGAGCACTCCCAAGTAGGCCTGATGATTGGGGATAATCTGAGTCGGGGAGAGAGGACCATGGCCTCCGGCCTCACGGACCCGAACTGGGATTGTTCTGGGACTTGTCAGAAACCACACGGACGGTACGGACCGGCGGCTCTGCCGGTCCTACCGCCCGTGAGTATTAAGCCGGTCACGGACCGTGCCGACATCTGTTGCCTTATGATAATGGCTGCACCAGTTTTGCGGATAAACGCTGATGTCTGGTAGAAATCGATTGCTTGGCTCAGCTAGGCGGCTGAAAATCTGCCGACTGTGCGGCTGCTGATAGGCACGCTAGAAATGCACGTTCCCCAGCCCGACTAGAGCGCGGCGTCAGTTACCGCCCTTCCATGAATCCACAACAAGCAGCTATGCGCTTGCGGAAGTAGGCATCTACTCCCATTTACCATAGAAAGTTGCTGGATCACAAGGGGTCGCACGACGGCGAGCCGCCATGGTAGAGCCCGCCTCGTACTTCACCACAGCAGAGCCCACTCGATAAGCGCGTGCTTGTGGCTGTTCGACGTCATCAGGCAGCATGGAGGCTTCGGCGTTAGGCCCGACAAATATGTTAATGATTGTGGTTGCAGGTTGCGGCGAAGGTGTCCCTTCCGCGAACTCATCAGTCTCCTTGAGTCCGTCCTCACTCCCGGCGCCAACGAAGCCTGCAGCCTCGGCATCTAGAATGGTCCTTTCGACGTCCGCCCGTGGTACTGCATATCTCTCAAGTTCCTTCGCCGGGATGTTGTAGATGACGCCGCTCGGGCCAGTGATGAGGACCCCCTTCTGTTCCTTCGGTTCTGTAGCCATAGTTCCTCCGGTGTGGTAGATTGGAGCAAGAAACATCGACTGAGTTGCTAAACGCCCGCCGAAGGGTCGCCTATCAGGCTGATCCCTCTAACAGGATGTTCCGTGCCTGGATCCCGGCCGGGTCAACGGCCTGCAATATAGCCGCTTTGGCCTGCATCTTAGGCAGCGTCTCGGCCAAATAGACGCGGGCCATCTCGCATTTCCGATCGGACACGCACGCGTCGCGCAGCATCAACCAGCAGTTGATCGTGTATACTGCGAGGTCAGCCAAATCGGACGCGTAGTAGTCGATCAGCGCCCGCTCTTCTTCGCCTTTCAGGCATTCGATGCTTTGGTTCAGCCACGCCGTGGCCTGTGCGAGCTGGTCTTTCATCCCCGCCAGCGCTGGGCTGTAGTCCAGCGCGGCCCATTCTCCCAGCAGATCGTCCAGCGCGTGGCTCAACAGCCCGCTTAGGCAAGCCACGATCTGCAATTGGCTGGTGCCCTCGTAGATGCTGGTCACTCGCACATCGCGGGAGTGGCGCTCGACATTGAAGGATCTCATGTAGCCTGCGCCGCCATGAACCTGCATGGCCTGATAGCAAACGCGGTTGCTCATTTCCGTCGCAAAGTACTTCACCAGTGGTGTCAGCACAGATGCCAGGCGGTCGGCTTGCTTCTGCTGCTGGCGAGCCTCAGCATCCAGGCTGCCCGACCTTCGCGATTTGGTGTCCAGGGCCTTGTTCAGGTCCACCCAGCGCCCGGTCTCGCAGATCAGCGCCCGGGTTGCTTCGATCTCGCCGCGCATCGAAAGCAGCATGCGGTACACCGCAGGAATGGCGGCGATGCTCTGGCCGAACTGAATCCGCTTCTCGGCGTAGCGGTGGGCATCGGCGTAGGCCGCCTCCGCGATGCCCAGCGCCTGGGCCGCCACACCCAGCCTGGCCCCGTTCATCATGCTCATTGCATGGCGGATGAGCCCCAGGCGGCGCTTGCCTATCAATTGGGCCGGTGTATCCCTGAATTCCATTTCGCAGGTGGGGGAGGAATGCAAGCCCATTTTGTGTTCCAGTCGGCGGATGCGGACCGTATCGTCGGCTTCTACCAGGAACAGCGATAGGCCGCGGGCGTCCCTGCTATCCGGCTCGGAGCGAGCCAGCACGAGCAGGATCTGGGCGCCGCCATTGGTGATGAACCGCTTGATTCCATTCAGGCGCCACGTGCCATCGGCCGCCAAGTCCGCCCGCATGCGCGCCGATCCAAGGTCAGAGCCAGCGTCCGGCTCGGTCAGGACCATGGCGGCAGTCACCTCGCCGCTCGCAAAGCGGGGCAAAAGCCTGGCCTTCATCTCGTCAGTACCGAACTCCTCGATGGTGGAAGCTATCTCCTGGAGGCCGAAAACTGCGATCAATCCTGCCTCGGCGCGGGCGACGAGTTCGATCATCAGGCGGAAAGCAGTGCCGGGTAGGTTGAGCCCGCCGTACTCCCAGGGCAACACCGTACCCATCAACCCCGCCTGCCGCAGGAGGTCCAGTGCCTCGCGCGTGGCAGAGGCGTAGATCACCTTGCCATTCTCCAGATGGGCGCCCTCCGCGTCCGCCGCGGCCGCCTGGGGCGCCAGCCGGGTGGCACAGATCTCCCCCAGGGCAGTGAGCAGGAGGCGGTAGTTGTCCTTCGCGTCCCGATAGTTGCGGGGGGCGCCTGGATAGTGGTCCTGGTATCGATACCCATCCTCAAGAATATCCACCACTTGGCTGAGGTCCAGCTGCTCCAGGCGGAATTGCAGGTCCGCGTTGCCGGTGAAGAAATTCTCTGCCATGCTCGATTCCCTTATTTGGCGCAGTCGCATCGGGCGTGGATCATCATGGGGATGACCTCCTTCAGATCACCTACGATCCTGTAGTGCGCGATCTGGAAAATGGGAGCAGCGGGATCGTTGTTGATGGCAACGATCTTGCTAGACTGATCCATCCCGGCTCGGTGCTGAATGGTGCCGGATATGCCACAGGCGATGTACAGCCGGGGTCGCACGGTGACGCCCGTTTGCCCCACCTGGTGCTCATGAGGGACGTACCCGGCATCAACCGCGGCGCGGGTGGCACCCACTTGCCCGCCCAACGCCTCGGCGAGGTCATAGATAAGTTGGAAGTCCGCTTTGCTGCCTACGCCCGCTCCTCCGGCAACCACGATGGAGGCGCTCTTCAAATCACAGCACAGCGGGAACACTTCCCGGTTCAGCACCTGCAGGTCCAGGTCACGCCCAGTGAATTGGGGGACGATCGATTCTACAGTCCCCCTGCGCTGGGGGTCCGGCCGGCCGACGCGCATTACGCCCTCCCGCACGGTGGCCAACTGCGGGTGCATATCAGGGTTTACGATGGTGGCGATGACATTGCCACCGAAGGCAGGTCTGATTTGGTACAGCAAATCGGGGTAGACGCCGTCCCGCTTCCGGTACTCGCCGATCTGCAGGTCGGTGCAGTCGGCCGTTAGCCCCGCGCGCAGCGCGCTGGCGATGCGAGGGGCCAGGTCTCGTCCGGTTGGCGTAGCACCCAGCAAAAAGATGTACGGCCGGCGGTCCCGCGCCAAGTCGATGGCCACTCGAGCGTACGGCAACGAGCGGTACAGCGCCAGCTCCGGATCATCAGCCAACAAAACCGTGTCCGCCCCCTGGTAGATCACAGCTTCCGCCAGGTGAGTGATACCATAACCAAACAGGAGCCCACTCATGCGGCTGCCCAACCTGTCGGCCAACTCCCGGCCCTTGGACAGTAACTCGAGGCTCACCTCAGCCAACTCGCCAGCCTCTTGCTCGACAAACACCCAGACGTCTCTGTTCTCATTCATGCGCCTGTCCCCCCTCACATGACGTGGCACCGAACCAGTTCCTGCATCAGCGCGGACACGCCTTCGGGCGTGGCCGGGACCTGCTTGCTCTCCTTGGTCTCCAGGACCACGTTCTCAATTTTCCAGACCTTAGTGGGCGAACCCCCGGGGCCCAGATACCCTTCGTCCGCGCCGATGTCGGTCGTCGTCCAGACCGGGATCTTCAGATCCCGGCGGGCCAGATAGCTATCCAGAGCGTCTGGTGTCTCCCACTCGGGCCAGCGCTTGAGCAACTCGGGGTACTCGAGTGGAGAGGCCGCAAGCTTGTAGGCGATCATCCTGCGCACCGAAGGCGGCCGGGGCGGGCAGGCGGTACTGACGACCGTCAGGAGGCAGGGTAAAGTGCACTTCACGGTCTCTTTGCCACGCGGAAAGGCCCTCTGCACGACGATCTCCTCATCTTGCAGACTCTGGATCGATTCGGCGCAGGTGATCTGCGGCAGGCCGAGCTTTTCCGCTACCTGGGGACCGACCTGGGCCGTATCGCCGTCTATGGCCTGGCGTCCGCAGAGGATCAGGTCGTAGTCGCCGAGATGTTCGACAGCGCACTTGAGGGCGTAGGAAGTGGCCAGCGTATCGGACCCGGCAAAGGCCCGATCAGAGAGCAGAATCGCTCGATCGGCGCCCCGGTAAAGCGCCTCGCGCAGGGTCTCCGTTGCGCGAGGCGGACCCATCGTCAACACAGTCACCTGTCCGCCATGCTGGTCCTTGATCTGCAGCGCCATTTCGAGGGCATTCAGATCCTCAGGATTGAAAATCGCCGGCAGCGCAGCTCGGTTGACCGTGCCGTCGTCTTTCATGGCCTTGCCGCTGACGTGCGCGGTGTCCGGCACCTGTTTCACCAGTACGATACAGTTGTAAGGCATGGACATCTCCCAGACTGATGTGCTCTGGATAATAACCCTCTGGATAGGCACTGGTTGCGGCGCCGAAAGTCAATGGCCGCGGCCATAGGGATGTGCTCAGGGGCTCGGTGCCGGGTTCCCGGCGCCAAGGGGCAGAGCTGTAGCACTCTTGACCCCCAACCGCCCCACACGGCAGACGAGGGTGCCAAGATGGGACAGCTGCCGGACGGCGTCATTCGCCGGACGGGGCCGCCGGCCGCGCGCAATAAGGCTGAATTGACAAAGTATCGCACGGGCGCGGTACGGGCGAGGCAGAAAACTCCTTTGACCCCGCCATTATAGCAGGAGCCGGGAGTGGGGTCAAAACCGAAGCCTGAACGGGTCCCAAATGCCACCGGCGACCTCACGGATGGTCACTTTCGACCATCCGTGAGGTCGCCGGTAACAAAAAGTCGGGGAGAGAGGACCTGGCCTCCGGCCTCATCGGACCCGAACCGTGCGCTCAAGCCTGGCTGCGCTACGCCCCGAACATCCGCATTATACGCAGGTCGCATGGCGGATGCAAATGCGCATCGCCGCCGTAGCACAGACTGCCGGACGAAGCGCAGCTTCGCCCGCGGTGGCACGGTCTGGCGGTCGAAAGCGCGCCAGCATTCATCCCCGCAGCACGCTGGTCCCCCGTAGCACAGATTACCGAGCAACCTGCCCGCCTCGCTTATAGTGCGTTTGATCACAACAGCGTGTTCCACCGCCGTTGCGTTGCCGCGGATCGCACTCGCAAGGAGGCGATACTCCCATGAATCGCAATCCCGACGGGAAGCGTCAATTCCCCTTGCTCCCGATACTCCTGGGGATTCTGGTGTCGGCGAGTCTGCTGCTGATCCTCGGCCTCGTCTACGCCGCCGCATACCAGAAGGCGACCGCGCTGCTGGCGAACCCGCAGCCTTTCACGCACCTGCGCGCCCGTAGCGCGGCGCCGCGGCCCCTTCGGCAGCCGGCGTGAGCTCCGCGCAAGTCTGCCGCGCGCCCGGTCGCCGAACAGCGCGCCAGCGCCGAGGCGAAGGCGGCGCAGGCCGCCGAAGGTGCCGGGGGCGAGGCGATCCTCGGGCACCCCGTGGAGCAGTACTTCGCCGATAGCTGCAGCGGCTGCCACGGGCCGACATCGCGAGGGCAGCGTGGGGCCGGCCCTGGTCCCGAGCCGCCTGGACCAGAAAGACGACTTCTACCATGAAGACGATCAAGAACGGCCGTCCGGGCACGGTGATGCCGGCCTGGGGCGCAGCCGGACTTGGCGACGATGACATCTCGCAGCTCGTGAAGCTTCATCAAGTCAGCGAGTCAAAGCAGGAAGACCTGCGAGTGGGAGATCGACCAGATCCGCGCCAGCCGGAGGTGCTGGTCGACGAAGAGCCGCTCCCGGCGAAGCCCACGCACAAGGGCAACCTCGACAACCTGCTGCTGGTGACCGAGCGCGAATCCCGCCGGATCGCCGTGCATCGACGGCGGACAAGCACACGCTGCTCGGCCAAGTCGACGCCTCGTACCGCGCCCACGGCTACACCTTCGACCCGACCAACGACCGCTGGGCCTACAACGTCGGCCGCGACGGATGGCTGTTCCGCATCGACCTGTATACGCTGCAGGCCACAGGCGAAAGTCAAAGTGGGGCTGGACAGCCGCGGGGATCGCGTTGTCGGACGACGGGCGCTACGTGATCGTCGGCAACTACGTGCCTGCCACGGCCGTGATCCTGGACGCCAAGACGCTGCGAGCCGGTCAAGGTGATCCACACCGACGGCAACGACCCTGACGGCAAATTCGTCCACTCGCGTGTGGCATCACCAGCGATGTCGATCCGAGGCTAGTCGGGGCCATACTTCATCATCGCCCTCAAGGAAGCCGGGCAGATGTGGCGCATCGACTGGTCGAAGCCCGACTTCCCGATCGCCAAAGTGGAGAAGGTGGGCCACATCCTGCACGACGGCTTCCTGAGCCCCGACAACAAGCGCTTCTACATCGCCTCACAGAAGGACAACTGGATGGCCGTGATCGACGTCGTCAACTGGAAGCTGGTCGACAAGATCAGCACCGGCAACGACGCCGCATCCCGGCTCGGGCGCGGCGTGGAACGGCCGCCGACGGGCACGTCTACGGAGCGACCACGCACGCCGGCGAGGGCAAGGTCACGATCTGGGACCTGGCCGACAACAGATCGCCGGCACCATCCCGACCGCCGGCCCGGGACTGTTCATCAGCAGCAGCCGAGAACAGCCCGTACGTCTGGGCCGACAGCATGTTCGCCACGCCGGCCAACCACATCTACGTCTTCGACAAGAACCCGCCGTTCAAGGTGGTCAAGGTGATCGAGGACGGCACCCAGCCGCTGCACCCGGAGTTCACGCCGACGGCAAGCTGGTCTACGTGGCCGACTGGCAGGAGAATGTGGTGCGGGTCTATAATGCCACCACGTTCGAGAAGATCGCCGAGATCGGCGGCATAGAAGCGCCGTCCGGGCATCTTCAGCACCGAGCGACGGACCGATTATCTGGGGCATTGAACGGGAGAAGCGCATGGCTCCTGACCCAACCATCAGCCGCGGGCACCGGAATCTGTTACTGACGGCAGCCGTGATGACGGGCCTGCTGGTCACGCTGGGCAGCATCGTCTGCGTCACCGAGTCGGGTGCCGCGTGCCCCGACTGGCCTACCTGTTATGGCGGGGTCGTGCCCCCGCCGCAGGCGGGCCCCATCATCGAGTACACCCACCGCTTTGTCGCGATGCTGACGACGCCGCTGATCCTCGCGGCCGCGGTCGTTGGTTGGCGCAGGTCGCGCTCCGTCGAAGCTGGGTCAGCCGGCCGCCCCTGCTCGCGATCCCGTTCCTGATTGCGGTGATCATCTTCGGCGCGCTGGTGGTGCTGCGCGGGCTGCCGCCCATCCTGGCCGCGGCCGACCTCGGCTCGGCGCTGGTGGTGCTGGCGCTGATGGTGACGGCGGCGGTCGCGGGGCAGGCGTCCTATGCTAGCCCGTTGCGCACCGCAGCCCACGGGCGGCGAGACGCCGCCCCTACGACGGTGGACGGCCCGATGCTGGCCCATTGCGATCCGCGCGCAGCGGGCGGCCAGACGCCGCCCCTACGGCCTGGCTGAGCGTGGCGGCGTTGGTTGCGGTCTTTCTCGTGCACGTCAGCGGCATTCTGGTGGCCGGCAAGGGCTCCGTGACCCGCTGCATGGGCTGGCCGATGTCGAGCGGCATCGCGATCGACGTGCCCGGGTGGCCGCAGCAGGCGCGGCTGGCGCTGGCAGGGGTGGCGGCGGTGCTGGTACTCTCGGCGGTGATCCAGTCATGGCGCGCGCCGGGGACCCCTCCCACGCTCAAGCGCGTGGCGCTGGCCACCGGCGTGGCGTTCCTCGTGGAGATGGCCGCCGGTCTGATGATGCTGGCACTGGGTCCGGAAGGCTTCTGCTGGTCATCTACGCCGCCGCGGCCGTCGCGCTGTGGTCGCTCCTCGTCGCGCTGGCAGTGCTCGCCGGGCCCGGCCGCCGCCGGCGCTCCGGCGCAGGTTGCGCAGCAGCGCAGCGGCCAACCGCGGGCGGGGCTGGCGGGGTAGGGTACCAGCAGCGCATGGCGAGTTGTAGGGAACGGAACTGTAGGGGCTAAGCACCGGCAAGCAGCGCGGCGGGACAAGGTGGGGTGGTGCCGGTGCTTCGCCCCGGGCCGCGGGACCATGCCCCTCTGGGTTGCCCCCTTCCGCTGCCCCGCGCCTCCCGACTCGCCTCCGGGCGCCGTCGATGCGGGTCGGGCGTGGTGGAACACTCTCAACGCAGAGCCGCAAAGACGCAAAGGCAGGTAGACGCAAAGGTACGGAGACGCAAAGGCTCCCTCAC
Organism: uncultured Chloroflexia bacterium; assembly: GCA_963783655.1. Taxonomy (GTDB): domain Bacteria; phylum Chloroflexota; class Anaerolineae; order CG2-30-64-16; family CG2-30-64-16; genus CAWAOA01. Next base: position 33,863 of record CAWAOA010000005.1, on the reverse strand, counting down.
CGTGCCCATTGCTCAAGTGGGGTGGCCGCACGAGTGGGCGTGCTTCGTGGGAGTTGAATGGCCAACGGGGCGTACTCACCTGCACTGCGCCTGCGGATCGCAGGTGCAAGTGTCGACACGCTCAGTATGGATTAATTAGACAAACCATCGATGCAAGGTGTTGCTGCACCGGACCATTCGCATCCTCGCCGCCACCAACGCGACCAGACAAAGCCTTTGCGTCTTTGCGCCTTTGCGTTGAGAGTGTCCCACTGCCAGACCATCTCGCATCAGTCGCGTCCCGCAGGACCAGCGTGGCGGGGGCGAGGCTTGCTGTTGGTGGTCTGGCCACGGGTAAAGCAACTCGCTGCTGGGTCTCGTCCAGTTACATCTCCGGCGAGTGCTTTACGGCTACGATTTGCGTGGATCAGGCAGAGCGGACGTTCGCTCATTCCAAGGTGAGCAAACACGGTAACCTGGTCGATAGTCAGGCTTCAATCCTCGGACAGATTGGCGACATTTTCGCCATCAGCCGATTGGGATGTCCATCTCGCTCAGCGCGACTTCAACCTCTGCCACGGGCATATGGTCTCCCATGTCACGGCCATAATGCACCTTCACAAGCCTACCATCTGGACCAATCAGAAAGTCCGCCGGCATCTTCGCCATCTGCCAGGCAACTCCGCCCCAGAAGCCATATCGCATCGAGCGTATCCAGTCTACATAAAAGCTGGGTAGGGCCATCGAGAGCAGGAACCTTGGCCACGAGGTCTCGACACCGTAATCCCTGTAAACTTGGAATTCTGGATCTGCAACAAGATGAAAAGGATAACGTTGCTGTCCCGCATTCGCACGGATGCTGCGCGCCGGCGAGTGAAAGAAAGCAACGACTTCCAGCCCACGCTCATGCAACCCTGGAAAATGCTGTGCGAAGTCGCGTAGTCGAAGGTTGCACATGGGACATGACGCGTACCGGAAAAACATCAGCAGCAGTGGCTTACCGGCAAACTGCTCCAACGCGATTGTCTTGCCTTCTACGGTTTCGACCGAAAACGGGACTGCCTTATCATCAGGTTTGAGTCGCATTGTTCACCTCTAGTTCGGCGTGCTGCGAATCGCCTCGCGGGATACGTTTTCCACATGCGATCATAGATCATCCGTTTGCTAACAAATGCAAGAAGAATATCAGACGAATGGATCATGTTTGACAGCCTACGAGCCCCGCAGGCAGTGTCGAATAACGGCCGGTCCACAACCCGACCCCCATTGGCGCGAGTCCGCGCTCGGCCAGACAAAGCCTTTGCGTCTTTGCGTTGACAGTGTCCCGCGGCCGGCTAGCCCGCATGAGCAGCGGCCCGCGGGGACCGGAAGTCAGGGGGCAGCGGGGCGGGGGCGACCCAGAGGGGTGTGGTGGCGGGGGCCGGGGCTAAGCACCGGCAGGAGCACGATTCGCACCGCGCGCTGCTTGCCGGTGCTTAGCCCCTACAGGTCGCCTGATACCGGCCAGATCTCCGGCGAGTGCTAGGCCATGTGGCGCGCTGCGAGGGTTACGGCTACGCTCATTCTGAGACGCGCGTCGCGGGCATCTCCGCAGATTGCGTGCTATACTTCCACTACAGCTTCACCCACCTCATCCACACGAGGAGATCACCAACGATGTACGGTCTGAATCTGAAGAAGGAAGGCGCCTGGGACCTGGTTTCCCTGGGCGCGCTGGTTCATCGGCTGGATCCCGGCATCATCCCGTTCCGCAAGGCGACGCGAGTGCCAGATCCACGTCAGCGGCGGCGAGTTCAACGTGGCCGCCAACCTGGCCGATTGCTTCCGCCTGCAGCACCGGCATCGCCACGGCGATGGTCGATTATCCCATCGGCGACCTGATCGCCGAGCGCGTGCGGGCGATGGGCGTGCACCCCGTTCTACAAGCGCTTCAAGCACAACGGCGTCAACGGCCCGAACATGGCGACGGTCTACAGCGACCGCGGCCAGGGCGTGCGCGCGCCGGTGGTCTTCTACAACCGCTGCAACGAAGCCGCGGCCCAGCTCAAGCCGGGCGATTTCGATTGGGACGCGATCTTCGCCGGCGGCGTGCGCTGGTTCCACAGCGGCGGCATCTTCGCCGCGCTCTCCGACGACCACGGGCGAGGTGATCATCGAGGGCATGAAGGCCGCCAAGGCGGCCGGCGCGGTGACGTCGTTCGACCTGAACTACCGGGCCAAGCTCTGGAACATCTGGGGCGGCCACGAGGGCGCGCTGGCGCGTCCTCGAGCGCATCGTGGAGCACGTCGATGTGCTCGTCGGCAACGAAGAGGACCTGCAGATGGGCCTGGGCATCCCGGGCCCGGAGGTCGCGGCCAAGTCCAAGCTCGATCCGAGCGCCTTCTTCGGCATGATCGACAAGGTCACCGAGCAAGTACCCGCAGGTCAAGATCGTGGCCACCACGCTGCGCGAGGTGCATTCGACCAACCGCCATAGCTGGGGCGCCGTGGCCTGGATCGACGGCAAGACCTACGTTTCGCCCACCTGCGAGCTGGATGTGCTCGACCGCGTCGGCGGCGGCGACGGCTACGCCGCCGGCTTCTTCTACGGCCTGCTGACCGGCGCAGTCCGAGCAGGAAGCGGTGAACCTGGGCTGGGCGCACGGCGCGCTGCTGACCACCTTCCCCGGCGACACGACCATGGCGACCGTGGAGCAGGTGCGCGCCTTCGCCAAGGGCGGCTCGGCGCGCATCCAGCGCTAAACGGAGCAGGTGCGCGGGCACCGGGACAGCCCGCCGGCGCACACGAATGAATGTTGAAGGACGCAGCCACAACCGGCGCATCGTGGCGCCGGTTGTGGTTGTGCCACTTGTGGGCGCGGCCGTGAAGGGGCGCATCTTTACGCTGGGGGCGATATGTAGGATACTATCATGCCGATGTTGTCCCGTGTGCGGGGCAGAGCGGGCTTGCTTGTTGCCCCAGCGTGTTCTCTACCCCATGCACCGGACAACATCGGCACGTTATCCTACATGTTGCCCCAAACATCGGATGCACCCGTGGTGAAGGGTTTCGTCCAGGGGCACCGCGGGTTGGTGGAGCACAAGTCCGGGGTCCCTTGACCGCACCACCTACATCGCTGTCGACCCCTAGCAACTCCATACTGAGGTTCTCGAAAGGCGCCCCGTCGACAACTCAAACCCCATCGGCGCGCACGTACGCGCTCGGCCAGACAAAGCCTTTGCGTCTTTGCGCCTTTGCGTTAAGAATGCCCCACTGCCAGCCACCTGCATGGGCCGCGTCCCGCGCGGGTCAGGTCGTGGGGGCGCGGTATTGTGGGGGTGTGGGCACGGGTAAAGCACTCGCTGCACCGATGCTGCGCACCGTGACATGGCCGGCGAGTGCTTTACGGCTACGATTGTGAGACATTGAGGGGAGGTCCAGCGGCGCGGCGAGTGCTTTATGGCTACGGTGGTATTGAGGGAAAGCAACGATCTGCCGCAGCCCGCCGCGCGACCACGTTCGCTTGACACGCGATAATGTCGCCGCTAACATGAACGCCCAGCATTGCCGGTCGGACGGTACGCCCCTGGTCGGGTCGCGACATAGCTCAATCGGAGACGGACGCGGTAGCATGATGTTCCCATCATCGGACGACGACAACGCCGGTACCGGCGTCCAGCACCGGGTCGCCACCGGAAAGCCGCGGCGCTCGTGGCTGACAGTGCTGACGGGCGACCCCCTCGCGACGGCCGAGGCCCCACGCGAGACGATCAGCAAGGTGGTTGGGCTGGCGGTGTTCGCCTCCGACGCCCTGTCCTCCACCGCCTACTCGACCCAGGAAATGCTGGTGGTGCTTGCCGCCGCCGGCACCGTCGCCTTCACCTACTCGATCCCTCTGTCCCTGGCCATCGTCGCTCTGCTGGCCATCGTCTCGGTCTCGTACGTCCAGACGATCCATGCCTATCCCAACGGCGGCGGCGCCTATATCGTCGCGCGCGACAACCTGGGCGATGCGCCGGCGGCCAGCGGCGGGCGCGGCACTGCTGTTTGGCTACATCCTGACCGTCGCGGTATCGGTCTCGTCCGGCGTGGCGCAGATCAACTCGTCCTTCCCCGCGCTCTATCCGTACCGGGTGGCGGTCGCCGTCGGTCTGACCGTGCTGGTCATGCTGATCAACCTGCGCGGCGTACGGGAAGCCGGCGTCATCTTCGCCATTCCCACCTACTTCTTCCTGGTCATGATCGTGATCGCGCTGGGGGGCGGGCTGTTCCAGCTATTTCACCGGCACCCTCGGCACGGTCAGCGACCCGCCGCCGCTGGAGGTGATCGACGCCCCGCAGGCGCTGACGCTCTTCCTGCTCCTGCGCGCCTTCACCAGCGGCACCACGGCCCTGACCGGCGTGGAGGCCATCTCCAACGGCGTGCCTGCATTTCACGAGCCGCGCAGCCGCAACGCCGCCGTCACGCTGGTGTGGATGGCCGCGATCCTGGGCGTCCTGCTGATCGGGATCACCTACCTGTCGGTGCAGATCGGTGCGGTGCCGTCCGAAGAGGAGACGATCATCTCGCAGCTGGCGCGCACGATCGACGGCGGGCGCGGCATCCTGTATCTGCTGACCATGGCCGGGACGACCGATCATCCTGATCATGGCCGCCAACACCTCGTACGCGGGCTTCCCGCGCCTGGGTGCCCTGCTGGCAATCGACGGTTTCCTGCCCCGCCAGCTCGCGCTGCAGGGCAGCCGCCTGGTCTACTCCCGCGGCATCGTCGTGCTTGACGCTGATCTCGTGCGCCTTCATCATCGCCTTCCAGGCCAGCGTCACCGCACTGATCCCGCTGTACGCGATCGGCGTCTTCCTCTCCTTCACCCTCTCCCAGGCGGGCATGGCGCACCGCTGGTGGAAGTCGGGCCAGCTTGCTCCGGGGCAGATGCGCGAGGAACGGGCTCCAGGGCTGGAGCACGAACCGGGCTGGCGGGGCAAGATGGGCTTCAACGCGCTCGGCTGCTGGTGACGGGGCTCGTGACGGTGATCTTCGCGGTGACGAAGTTCCGTGAGGGCGCCTGGATCGTGCTGGTGTGCTTCCGGTGCTGATGGGCCTCTTCTTCCGGATCCACCGGCACTATCGCCAACTGGCTTCAGCCTGTCGCTCGACCAATATCACGGCGACGCCCCGCTCGCCGCGCCATCGCATCATCATCCCGATCGGCGGGGTCCACAAGGGCACGCTGAGAGCCGTCTGCACTACGCGCAGATGCTCTCGGACGACGTGACGGCGGTCCACGTGGCGACCGATCCGGCCGAGGCGGAGAAGCTGGAGCACAAGTGGGAGATCTAGGGCGAGGGCGTACGCCTGGTGATCCTCGATTCCCCGTATCGCCTGATGATGGACCCGCTTCTGAAATACATCGAGCAGATCGTGGCCATGCGCCAGCCGAACGAGACGATCACCATCGTCGTGCCGCAGTTCGTCCCGCGGCACTGGTTCGACAATCTGCTCCACAGCCAGACGGCGGTGCTGCTGCGCCTCGCGCTGCTGTTCAACGACCACGTGATCGTCACGGACGTGCCGTACCAGGTCAACTGAGCCGCGTCGCCTGGGAGATGGGTGCATCCGACGTTGGGGGCGATTATGTAGGATAAGCATGCCGATGTTGTCCCGTGTGCGGGGTAGAGCGGGCTCGCTTGTTGCCCCAGCAGCATTCTCTACCCCATATCACGGGACAACATCGGCATGTTATCCTACATATCGCCCCCAACCTCGCGATGCGCGCCTGGGAGATTCCTTCCTTTACGCGCCCCGCCGGCGCATGCTATAGTGTTTCCCGCAATGGGGGGATAGGTGCTCGTGAACCGGGCGCAGCTGCCGCTGCGCTCGTCAGGAGGTCGAGCCGTGTCTTCACCCGATCTGCTTTCCGCACTCGCCGAACGGTTCCCCGCGGATCGACTGCTCGTGCAGCCGGGCCAACTCGCCGTCTACGAATCGGACGCGCTGACCGCCTACCGCAGCCGCCCGGTCGCCGTGGTCATTCCCGAAACCCAGGAAGAGGTGATCGAGGCGGTGCGGCTGTGCCACCGGTACGGCGTGCCGTTCGTGGCGCGCGGCAGCGGCACCAGCCTCAGCGGCGGCTCGCTGCCGATCAAAGACGGCATGGTCATCGCGCTGAACCGGCTGAACCGCATCCTGCGCCTCGACCCGAAGGAGCGCATCGCCGTGGTCGAGCCGGGCGTGATCAATCTCGACGTCAGCAAGGCGGCTCGCCCGTACGGCCTCTACTACGCGCCCGACCCGTCCAGCCAGTCCATCTGCACCATCGGCGGCAACGTCGCCTTCAACTCCGGCGGCGCCCACTGCCTCAAGTACGGCATGACCGCAACCACGTGCTCGGCATCAAGGCCGTGCTGCCCGACGGCGAAGTCGTCGACCTGGGCGGCGACAGCCTGGAGGGGGCCGGGCCGGACCTGGTGGGGCTGTTCGTCGGCTCCGAAGGGCTGTTCGGCGTCGCGCTGGAGATCACGCTGCGCCTGCTGCCGAAGCCCGAGACGTACCGCACGGTGCTGGCCGCCTACGACTAGCCTGGAGGCGGCGGGCAACGCCGTGGCGCAGGTGGTCGCCTCGGGGCTGCTGCCGGGCGCGATGGAGATCATGGACCGCCTGGCGATCCAGGCGGCCGAGGCCGCCGTCTCCTGCGGCTACCCGCGCGACGCCGCGGCGCTGCTGATCGTCGAGCTGGAAGGCGAGACGAGCAGAGGTCGACGCCGAGTTCGCGCGCCTGAGGAGATCATCCGCGCCTCCGGCGCGTACGAGATGCGCGTGCGCGCGGGACGACGCCGACCGGGCGCGGATCTGGAAGGGGCGCAAGAGCGCCTTCTCCGCCGTGGGCCGCCTCAGCCCCGACTACATCGTGCAGGACGGCGTCGTGCCGCGCACCCGCCTGGGCGAGGCGCTGGCCGAGATCGAGCGCCTGAGCGCAGTCCTACGGCATCCGCGTGGCCAACGTCTTCCATGCCGGCGACGGCAACCTGCACCCGCTGATCCTCTACGACGGCCGCGAGGCGGGCGCACTCGAGCGCGCCGAGGAGCTGGCCGGGCGAGATCCTGCAGCTGTGCATCCGCCTCGGCGGCTCGATCACCGGCGAGCACGGCGTCGGCCTGGAGAAGCGCGAGTACCTGCAGCAGATGTTCGCGCCGGCCGACATGGAGGCGATGCGCCGGCTGCGCCACGCCATCGATCCCGGCGAGCTGGCCAACCGCGGCAAGATGTTCCCGGGCGGCGAGGCGCCGGCGCTGCGCGCCCACGGGCCGCATCCGCTGGAACGCGCCGGCATCATCTCGCGCGAGTAGGGGGTGACCATGGAACTGCGGCCTGGGAATCTCGACGAGCTGCGAGCGATCGTGCGGGAGCGCCCGCGGCTGCTGGCACGGGGCGGCGGCAGCAAGCCCGCCCTCTCGGCGCCGCCACCGGGCATCGAGAACGTCGACGTGTCGGCGCTGCGCGGGATCGTGGAGTACGAGCCGGGCGAATTCACCTTCACGGCGCTGGCCGGCACGCCGGTCGCCGAAGCCCGGAGCGTGCTGCGGGAACACGGCCAGTATCTGCCGTTCGACCCGCCCCTCGGCGAGCGTGGCGCCACGCTCGGCGGCACGGTGGCGGCGGGCGTGAGCGGGCCCGGGCCGGCTAGCGCTACGGCGGCGTGCGCGATTTCATCCTCGGCGTGCAGTTCGTCGACGGCGACGGCACGCCGATCCGCAGCGGCGGCAAGGTCGTCAAAAACGCCGCCGGCTTCGACCTGCTCAAGCTCATGGTGGGCAGCCTGGGCCGGCTTCGGCGTCCTGGTCGAGCTCACCTTCAAGGTCTTCCCGGACCCGAAGCGTACGGCACCGTGCGCTCGACCTACCGCTCGCTCGGGGAGGCGCTCGAGGCGATCTACCGCCTTGCCGCTTCGCCGGTCGACATGGACGCGCTCGACCTGTGGCCGGCGGACGAGCTATCGTGCTCGAGCTCCGGCTGGGCGGCGTGCAGAGCGCGCTGCCCGAGCGGCTGGAGCGAGCGCGCCGGCTGGTGGGCGGCGAGATCTGCGGCGAGCGACGACTGCGAGAGCCTGGCAGGCGGCGCGCGAGTTCACCTGGGTGCCGGAGGGTGGTCGCTGGTCAAGGTGCCCGCTCACGCCGGCGCGGATCCCGCGCTTGGACGGCGCATTGGCAGCGCGTGGGGCGCTGCGGCGCTACTCCGCCGGCGGGCAGGTGGCGTGGGTCGCGCTGCCCGAACCACCGGCCGCGCTGGACGATCTGCTGCTGGACGCAGGGGCTTGCCGGGCTGGCGCTCTTTGGACCGGCCGGCGCGGCGCGCCTTGGCGTGAATGCCGGCGAGTCGTTCGAGCGGCGGGTGAAGCAGGCGCTGGACTCCCAGGGCCGGTTCGGGGAGGCGTAGTGCAGCACAAGATCGACCTGCGTACGCTCGGTCCCCAGGGCAGTGCGATGGTCGGGGCCATCGAGGCCTGCGTCCACTGCGGCTTCTGCCTGCCCGCCTGCCCCACCTACCAGGATCTGGGCGAGGAGATGGATTCGCCGCGGGGCCGGATCATGCTCATGAAGTCGCATCTCGAAGGGGATCTGACGCTCGAGCAGATGATCCCGTACGTCGACCGCTGCCTGGGCTGCCTGGCGTGCGTCCCGGCCTGCCCGTCCGGCGTCCAGTATGGCGACCTGTTGCCCCGTTCCGCGCCTACGCCGAGCCGGCGCAGGCGCCCCCTGATGGAGCGCGTCCGCCGCACGCTGGTGCGCGAGACGCTGCCGTATCCCGCGCCGCTTTCGCGCCGCCGCCCGCATGGGCAAGCTGGCAAAGCCCGCTGCCCGGCTGCTGCCCGAAGCGCTGCGCTCCATGCTCGGCGCTGCTGCCGGATACGATTGGCGCCGCTCCGAGCCGTTGCCGCGGATCTACCCGGCCCGCGGCGCGCGCCGGGCGCGGGTGGCGCTGCTGGCGGGCTGCGTGCAGCAGGTGCTGGCGCCGGAGATCAACTGGGCGACGCTCGAGGTGCTCGCCGAGAACGGCGTGGAAACCGTGATCCCCGAGGGCCAGGGCTGCTGCGGGGCGCTGATGATGCACAACGGCGAGGGGGAACGGGCGCGGGCGCTCGCGACCGCGCAACCTGAAGGCGTTCCCCGCTGACGTCGACGCCATCGTCACCAACGCCGCCGGCTGCGGCTCTGGCATGCACGAGTATCCGCTGCTGTTCGAGGGGACGGGGCGCGAAGAGGAAGCGAAGCAGTTCGCGAAGCGCGTCAAGGACGTCAGCGTGTTCCTGGCCGAGCTCGGCATCATCCCGCCGCCGGCACTGCCGCTGCCGCTGAGGGTCGCCTACCACGACGCCTGCCACCTGGCGCACGCCCAGCGGGTCACCGTTCCGCCGCGACGGCTGCTCGCCGGGATCCCGAACGTTACGCTGGTCGAGATCCCGGACGGCGAATTCTGCTGCGGCTCGGCCGGAACCTACAACCTCGAGCAGCCCGAGATCGCCGCCCGGCTCGGCCAGCGCAAGGCCGCAAACATCGCCGGCACCGGGGCGGACGTCGTGGCCGCCGGCAACATCGGCTGCATGGTGCAGATCCGCAACCACCTGGCCGCCCAGGGGCGCAACATACCGGTGCTGCACACGGTAGAGCTGCTGGCCCGGGCATACGCAAACGGCGAAGCAGAGTCGAAGCGAGCATCGCGGGGCGTGTTGACTGGCGATGCATGGGGGACAGCCGGCACCTGGCCAGAATACTCCTAGGCGTAAAGCACTCGCCGCGATTGTTGCTGGTCCCGGTGGCATTGTAGGGGCTAAGCACTCGCCGGAGATGTGCGGTGACGAGACCACTCGTGCGAGTGCTTCGCCCCGGGCTGCATGACCACTCCCCTCTGGGTTGCCCCTCCCCGCGGCCCGCGAACCCCGCCCCGCGGGACGCGGCCAATGCGGGTGGCCGGCTGGCGGGGCACTTTCAACGCAAAGGCGCAAAGACGCAAAGGCTTTGTCTGGCCGAGCACGGATTCGTGCCGATGGCGGTTGGGTTGTGGACGGGGCGTCCTTCGACAGGCTCTAGGATCGGACGGCGTTAGGAGTTGACCGAGCTCTGCGAGAGCCGTGGGGCAGGAACTCGCCACTTCATTGGTTTGGCTAGCGTACTCCATCCTGAGCCTGCTCGAAGGACGCCCCGTGGCAGCGCCGCTGCCTTCTATGCGAGTTGGGCGGCTCACGGACGTCCTTCGACACGCTCAGGATGGAGTAGTAGGTGTCGGCGAGGATGCGTCTGGTGCTGTACAGGGACTCCGCAGTTGTGTGCAACAGACCGCCGGTGCCCCTCAACGACGCTGCTTGCATCGATGCCCACCTCCATCGCCTCCATACTGAGCCTGTCGACACTTGCACCTGTCACTGCAAGTGCAGGTGAGTACGCCCGTCGCCAGCGCGGCTCGCTTAGATGCGACTTGGCCGCCATCCATCCGGCCCCTTCAGAGGAACTCACGATGACCCTTCACATTGGCATCGTCGGCCTGCCCAACGCCGGGCAAGTCCACCCTCTTCAATGCCCTCACCCAGGCGGGGGCTGCCGTCGCGCCCTACCCATTTACCACCATCGACCCGCACGCCGGCGTGGCCGTGGTCCCCGACCCGCGGCTGGACGCGCTGGCGGCGCTGGTGCGCCCGGAACGTGTGGTGCCGGCTACGGTGGAGTTCGTCGACATCGCCGGGCTGGTGAAGGGCGCAAGCCAGGGTGAGGGGCTGGGCAACCAGTTCCTCGGGCACATCCGGGACGTCCATGCGCTGGCGATGGTGCTGCGGGCGTTCGACAACCCGGACGTTCCTCACACGTCCGACTTCCTCGATCCCGTCGCCGACCTCGACACGCTCGACATGGAGCTTGCCCTGGCGGACGTCGCGGCCCTCGAGCGCCGGATCGAGAAGGTGCAGGGGCAGGCGAAGGGGCACCCACGCGACTTCGCCGAGCAGCTCGCGTGGCTGGCGGAGATGCGCGAGCGGGTGAACGCAGGCGAGCCGGCGCGCTCGCTCGAGCCGCCGGCACACGAAGAGTGGGCCATCGATCTCAACCTGCTCACCGCCAAGCCGCGCCTTTTCGTGGCCAACGTAGGCGAATCAGAGCTGCCCGACGGTGGAGCGCTGGCCTCGGCGCTGTGCACCCGCGCAGCCGCCGAGAATGCGCCCTGCCTGGTGTTGTGCGCCGCGACCGAGGCTGAGCTGGCCACCTGGCCCGAGGGCGAGGCGTCCGCCTACCGGGCCGACCTGGGGCTGGAGGAGCCGGGAGTGGAGCGGCTGATCCGCGCCGGCTATGGGCTGCTGGAGCTGATCACCTTCTTCACGATCACCGGCGGGAAGGAGGCCCGCGCCTGGACCCTGCGGCGCGGCTCGACGGCCTACGAAGCGGCCGGCCTGATCCACACTGACATCCAGCGGGGCTTCATCCGCGCCGAGGTGATCTCGCAGCCGGCGCTCGTCGCAGCCGGCGGGCTGGCCGCGGCGCGAAGCGCCGGCCAGGTGCGGCTGGAAGGGCGGGAATACGTGGTGGGAGACGGCGACGTCATCCACTTCCGGTTCAACGTCTAGCGACCGGGCCGCGCCTGCCGCCCGGTTAGAACGCAGAACACGTTTTTGCATCCGCACTCAGCCTCTGTTATACTCCACTGTCACGCGCGCGAGGGCACTTGCCCTCGCTCTTTCTGCCCCTGGCGAAGGGCGCTCGGCCCAGGAACAGCGGCAATCCCATGGAAAGGAGGCATTAGCGCGGTATGCAGGAAAAACAGCATGATTACGAGATGGTAGTGATCCTCAATCCCCAGTTGGACGATGAAGGGTTGGCGGGCGTGAACAACCGTATCAGCGGTTGGATCACGGGCGCCGGCGGCACTGTAGCCAATACCAACGTCTGGGGGCGGCGGCGGCTCGTGTACGGCATCGCCAAGCACACGACGGCATCTACGTGCAGTTCAACTATCAGATGAACCCGCTGGCCAGCCGCGAGCTGGACCGGAGCCTGCGGATCGACGAGCACGTCATCCGGCACCTGATCATTCGCCTGGACGAATAGTCTCGATACGCCGCGGCTTGCGATGGCGCCGGCACATGAGCGTGTGGAGAAGGGATCGTGGGCATGGCAAGAGGTCTGAACAAGGTCCTGATCATCGGCAATCCTCGGCCGCGATCCGGAGATGCGCTATACGCCTAGCGGCAAGCCCGTGACCTCTTTCAGCGTCGCCGTGAGCCGCGGCTGGACGACCAGCAGCGGCGAGCGGCGCGAGGCGACCGAATGGTTCAACGTGGTCGCCTGGGGCAACCTGGCCGAGGTCTGCAACCAGTACCTGCGCAAGGGCTCGCGTGTCTATGTCGAGGGGCGCCTGCAGACGCGCAGTTGGGACGACCCGGACGGGCAACGCCACTCGCGCACCGAACTGGTCGCCAACGAGATGGTGATCCTGGACAGCCGGCTCGGCAGCGAGCCACACGGATATGGACTACGACGAAGAAATGGGTTCTAGGGAGAAGATAGCAATGGCAGATGAGTTCTGCCATGGCACGAGCGGTGGCGAAGACCGCCCGAGCGGCCCGAAAGATCCGAGCGCGCCGACGTCCCGATCGCCGCGATCGCGGCCGCGGCCGGGGACGCTTCCAGCGCCGGCGCGTCTGCGCCTTCTGCGTGGAAAAGATCGAGAAGATCGACTACAAGGACATCAACATGCTGCGCCGCTTTGTCTCCGACCAGGGGCAGATCGATTCGCGGCGCCGGACCGGCACTTGCGCCCGGCACCAGCGCCGGCTGACGACAGCCATCAAGCGCGCCCGGTACCTGGCGCTGCTGCCCTACACGGCCGAGCACATCCGCCAGTTTGGTTGAGATAACGGCGCGACGCCGGCCAAGCTACGTGCATGGCCGGCGTCGCCGCTTCAACGAAGAGTAATCGTAAAGATGCCGAAGAACAGAACGGAAGAACGCGAAGTAACCCGTAAGGAGCATGCCTACCGGCGGCGCGATATGAAGCGGCAACCGCCGTCTGATCATCGGGCTCGGCGTGGTCGTCGGGCTGCTGGTCCTCCTGATCGGTGGCCGGGCTGATCCAGGAGCTGGTGATCAAGCCGCGCAGCCGGTGGCAGTCGTCAACGGCAGCCGGTCAGTGCGCAGGACTACGAGAAGCAGGTGAAGTTCGACTGGTTCCAGCGAGCAGCAGGCGACAGGACCCAGAGGCGTCCAGCGTGCAGGTGCTGGACCAGATGATCGACGACAGATTGTTCGCGACGAGCCAAGGCACGCGCGGGCATCACCGTCAGCCAGGAGGAGGTGGACACGGCGATCGAGCAGGCCTTCGGTTACTACGCCAGCGCTCCACGCCCGACACCCAGCCCGACACCGTCCGACTCACCGCACACGCCGAGCCATCGCCGACCCGCACGGTGGATCGCCGACGCCGACGCCGTGCCCGACCGCCACGCCGGTCAGCAGCAGGCCTACCAGGAGGCGTACAAGCGACTTCATGGCGCCAGGCGGGTCCAGCAGGCCGGCATGACCGAGGCGGACTTCCGCAAGCTGGTCGAGGCCGAGCTGCTGCAGCAGAAGCTCTACGAGCGAAGTGACGAAGGACGTGCCGACGACGGAGGAACAGGCAGGCTGCGGCATATCCTGGTCGCGATCCGCACGCCTGAGCCGACGCCACGCCCACGCCGCACCGGCCAGCCGGACGCCGACGCGCCACTCCCGACGGCGTGCGGCCGACTCCGGCGCCGACCCCGACGCCGACGCCCGCCCCGCGCTGACGGATGAGGCAGGCCCTGGCGGATCATCGAGGTGCAGCAGAAGCTGGCCGCCGGCGGTGACTTCGCCGCGCTGGCGAAGGAATACTCCGACGATCCGGGCAGCGCGGACGAGGGCGGCGAGCTGGGCTGGTATGGCAAGGGCGAGGGCCTGGACCCGGAGTTCGAGACGGCCGCCTTCGCACTGAAGGCGGGCGAGATCAGCGAGCCGGTCAAGACCGCAGTTCGGCTATCCACATGATCCAGGTGGAGGAGAAGGACCCGAACCACCCGCTGGATGAGTTCACGCTGCAGCAGAAGAAGTACGAAGCACTGCCAGGAGTGGCTGGCCGAGCGGCAGGCAGCCAAGATCACCATCCAGCGCAACTGGTCGCTGGACAGAGTCCCGCCAACGCCCGTCCCGAGCGGTAGCGCTCCTGAGCGCTGAGATAACGAAAGTGACCGGGCGCCTGACCTATCAGGCCAGCCTGGTCGCTGTTTGTGCGTCCGGCGATGCCGGTACCCTGCCTGGCCGTACGCTCACCCGTCTGGCGTTTCACCGACACGACGTTCGGCAGCCGGTCGATGCGGGAGAGGACGCGGCTCGAGTTGCTCGGCATCGCGCACTTCGAGGGTGGCGGTGATGATGGCCAGGTTGTCCTGGCGGGCCGTCACGGCGGACGCATCCTCCAGGTTGATCTTCTCCTCGTTGATGATCTGCGTGATGTCCGCCAGCAGCCCGGCCCGGTCGTAGGCCTGCACCCGAATCTTCACCCGCGAGATGCGGCCGGCGCGGCCGTTCCCCAGTCGACCTCGATCAGCCGCTCGCGATCCTTGAGCGCAAGCACGTTCGGGCACTCGCGGCGGTGGATCGACACCCCGCGGCCACGCGTGACGAAGCCGACGATGTCGTCGGGCGGCATCGGGTTGCAGCAGCGCGACAGCACGGTCAGCAGGTTGCCCACGCCCTGCACCGCGATGCCCTGCACCGTCGACGGCCGGCTTCTGCGGCGCTCTCCTGCGTGCCGCAGCTCCTCGGTCAGCGTCTTGCGGCGCCTCCTCGACCTGGCCGATCTCCAGCACCCGCGTGGCGATCTGCGACGGTGGTGATGTCGCCGGAGCCGATGCTCGGCCAGGAAGTCGTCCACCTTGTCGATGCCGAACAGGCTGGCGATCTGCTCGTAGGTGAGCGTTCTCGACGCCCAGGCGGTTCAGCTCGCGCTCCAGGCAGCTCGCGGCCGGCGGTGATGTTCTCGTCGCGGTTCTGCTGGCGGAACCACTGGCGGATCTTGTTGCGCGCGCGCGAGGTCTTGACGAATTCGAGGTGCGGGTTCAGCCAGTCGCGGCTGGGGCCGCCGCGCTTGGCGGTGATGATCTCCACCTGGTCGCCGTTCTGCAGCTGGTAGTCCAGGCTCACCAGCTTGCCGTTGACCTTCGCGCCCGCGGCAGCGGTGGCCGATCTCGGTGTGGACGTGGTAGGCGAAGTCGATCGGCGTCGAGCCGGCCGGCAGGTCGATGACGTCGCCCTTGGGCGTGAAGACGTAGACGCGGTCCTTGAACAGGTCCTCGCTGCACCGCGTCCAGGAACTCGCTGCCGCCGCTCTTCTCCTGCGTCTGCCAGTCGATCACCGAGCGCAGCCAGGCGATCTTGCGCTCGTACGCCTCGTCGTGGCGCGTCTGCGTCTTGTAGCGCCAGTGCGCGGCGATGCCGATCTCGGCGATGCGGTGCATCTCGGGCGTGCGGATCTGCACCTCCAGCGGCTGGCCCTCGGGCCCGATCACCGCCGTGTGCAGCGACTGGTACAGGTTCTCCTTGGGGTTGGCGATGTAGTCGTCGAACTCGCCGGGGATCGGGCGCCACAGGGTGTGCACCACGCCCAGCGCGGCGTAGCAGTCGCCGATCTCGGGCACGATGACGCGCAGCCCGTGCCGGTCGTAGATCTGGTCGAAGGTCACGCCCTTCTGCTTCATCTTGCGCCAGATGCTGTAGATGTGCTTGGGCCGGCCGGTGATCTCGGCCTGGATGCCGTGCTTGGCCAGCTCGGCTGCGCAGCATCTCGGTGACGCGCTCGACGTAGCTCTCGCGCTCGGCGCGGCGCTGCGCCAGCGACTTCTTCATCTCGGCGTAGATGTCGGGCTCCAGGTAGCGGAAGGCCAGGTCCTCCAGCTCCCACTTGATCTGCCAGATGCCCAGGCGGCTGGCCAGCGGCGCGTAGATGTCCAGCGTCTCGCGCGAGATGCGCCGCTGCTTCTCGGGGCTCATGTAGCTCAGGGTGCGCATGTTGTGCAGCCGGTCGGCCAGCTTGATCAGCACCACGCGCACATCGCTGACCATGGCCAGGAACATCTTGCGCAGGCTCTCGATCTTCGGGATCGCGGCTGTCGGCGGGCAGGTTGGCCAGCTCCGAGATCTCGACCAGCTTGGTCACGCCGTCCACCAGGCTGGCGACCTCGGGCCCGAACTCCTCGGCCAGGTCGGGGATGTTCGGTGGCGGTGTCTTCGGCCACGTCGTGGAGCAGCGCGGCGGCCACGGTCTGCGCGTCCAGGCGCAGCTCGGCCAGGATGCCGGCCACGGCCAGCGGATGGATGATGTAGGGCTCGCCCGACTTGCGCTTTTGCCCGTGTGCGCGGCTCGGCCACGCGGAAGGCGCGCTCGACCATCTCCACGTCTTGTGGCGAGTAGCTTTTTGGCAGTTGCTGGCGCAGGCTCTCCCAGTCCATCAACACATCCGGTCGAAAACAGGAATTAGCCCGCTATTTTACCGCAGATGGGGCAGTGCGTCCAGGAAGGGGCGATTTGGGCGGGCGCACGGGACATGGTGTGTGGCTCCAGTGCGAGAGGTTTGGTACCCGGAGCCCTGGCGCGATCGTCTTTGAAGCAAATTGGATGCTGCGACGGGGCGTCCTTCGAGAACCTCAGGATGGTTACGTTAGTTACGAGTATCGATGCAAATGGTTCCGTCCAGGGATACCGGTTGTCTGGTGCATCCAAGTTCGGGGTCGCTGAACGGTACCGCTTGCATTGTCGGCAACCCCTAGCTACTCCATCCTGAGGTTCTCGAAGGACGCCACGTTGCCCATCCAACCTCCATCCGCACAGCCACCCCCCAACGCCGCGCTCGCCGCGCCCGTTGGCAGAGGCGCACCGGCATGCTATAGTGATTTGGGAGCTTGTTGAGTAAGACCCTTTCGGAACCCCCTCAGGCGCCGGACAGCGAGTCCAGCCTGAGAGATAGCGACAACGACGGCCACCAAACCTGAACGCCGTCTCGATTCAAACGCGTGGCACTCCTCGGGAGCGTCAGCCGCGAGACCCGGTGCGCCAGGATGCGAGTGAACCATATTCAAGGAGGAGATCACGATGAAGACGATTCTCTGCTACGGTGATTCCAACACCCACGGCTTTAATCCGGCCACCCAGGGGAGATTCTCGCTGTCCGAGCGATGGACCGGTGTCCTCATGCGAGAACTCGGAAGCGACTACCACGTCATCGAGGAGGGCCTCGGCGGGCGCACCACCGTGTGGGATGATCCGATCATGGAGTCCCGCAACGGCCGGGACTATCTGCTCCCCTGCCTGTGGTCGCACAAGCCGCTCGACCTGGTGATCATCATGCTCGGCACCAACGACTTGAAGGATCGCTTCTCGCTGACCCCATTTGACATTGCCGCCGGGGCGGGCGCGCTGGGGATCTGGCGCGGCGCAGTGGCGCCGGAATCGATGGAGACGCTCCAGAGGTGCTCCTCGTCGTGCCGCCCCCGGTCAAGTACCTGGCTGATACGGCATGGCGAAGCGCCGAAGTCGAAGCCAGGTCAGCCGAGCTACCCAGGCATTACGAGCGGCAGGCGCAGCGCTACCGCTTTCATTGGTTGGACTCCGGCCAGATCGTCTCGCCGAGCGCCCTCGATGGGGTTCACCTGGAAGCCGGTGAACATCTGAAACTGGGTTTGGCCATGGCACGGCGGGTGCGCGAGATATTGAGCCGGTGAGCCGGCCGGCGTGGCGCGGAGTATGCCGGCCGCTTGCAAGTTCCCGGCGTTGATACCCGGCGTGCTACGTTGACGATCCCCAAGCGCTGCCGTATACTGCGCTTGTAGCCCCCATAGCTCAGTGGATAGAGCGCCTGACTTCGGATCAGAAGGCCGCAGGTTCGAATCCTGCTGGGGGTACTACGCAATGTATAGTATTTGAGGCTCGCTTTATCCATATAGGGCTAGCGGCATCCAAGACCGTCGGGGGATGCCATGAACAGTGAGCACCTTACTCTCAAAGTTCTCCGTAGGTCCGCGTCGTCTCCTCTCTAAGATGCCGTCAGCATGTTTCTGCTCGATGCGGAAGCGAGATGGCTGACGCCCAAGACCATTACCTACTATCGCGAGCAACTCACGCCGTTCGTAAAGTGGTTGCAGGAGCAAGGCGTTGCCGATCTTGACGCCGTGACGCCGACCCACATACGGCGCTATCTCGTCTCCCTGCAACAGCGTGAGCTAACCCCGCGCAGCCAGCACGCCGCGGCGCGGTCGATTCGCGGTGGTGCAACTGGCTCGTGAATGAATGAATGCTGGCGCAAAGCCCCATGCGCACCGTCAAAATGCCAGAGCTCGATCAAGACATACTGCCCGCGTTCGCACCGGAGGGCGTGAAGCGCATCCTAGCCGTGTGCACGAACGTGCGCGATTCGGCCATTATCCTGTGTCTGCTCGACCTGGCTGTCGCGCGGGCTGAGTTTGTGGCGCTCAAAGTGGGCGACATTGACATGAGCACGGGCGTGGTGGACGTGCGGATTGGTAAGGGGCGTAAAGACCGCATTTCCATGCTTGGATCGAAGGCGCGGCAAGGCGCTGCAAAAGTGCCTCTCCGACCGTACCGGTTGCCAGCCGAGCGAGCCGCTGTGGTTAGCACAAGCACGGGCGACGGGCTGACCATCCACGGCTTGCAGCAGCTGCTAAAGCGCCTGGGCAACCGCTCGGGCGTTGAGAACTGCCACCCGCACACATTTGGGCTCAGCTTTGCGCTGTGGAGTCTGCGCAGCGGCATAAACATCTTTGCCCTACAGCGGCTCATGGGCCACAGCGACTTGACCGTACTTCGCAAGTACCTGGCCCTAGTCGAGCAAGACCTACAAGACGCGGAACGGCAACACGGCGCGGTAGACCACATGCTTTAGGCCGATACGAGTTACATGCTAAACTGGCCCTGCCGGACAGTCAGCCCGCCAGGGCCGTAAGCAGAAGCAAAGAATGAGTGCAAAACAGAGCCGGGCGCGCCTTCGTGTGCCATTGATGGTTCTCCTGGCTGGAGCGTGTGTCTTCGCGCTGTGGTTCGTAGCGCCCGTTCACCACGTGCCTGAACCCGATTGGGCGGTTGCCTGGGCCTTCGCCCAATACCGCAACCTCTCACGTGGTATGTGGCACGCGCCGAGGACACACGCCGACAGGTAGCAATCGTAAACGAACGGCGCGCAGGTGCTGAGGGCATTGGTGCTACGGTGGCGTTTGTCTTGTCGGTTTTGGCCATGCATGATGCCCATTTTGCGGGTGTGAGAGCGAAATTCGTCCGAACTTGTTCTTCCCCCTTACCCGTTCCCGTACCCAAGATATCACGTCAGGTGCGTCAATACGAGGTATTGACGCGGCATCGCCCAGGCGCTCGTTTGAAGCAGGGACGGTGGACCAGAGAGGCGCGAGACCGGTAGAGCGACTGAGGCGCAAGCAAATGATGAACGTTCGCTTTCTGCTTCCGTATACCCCCGACAATGCGAGAGCATCAGCAATATCAAGCGGAAGCCAACATTGCCTTCTGCATCCTGCTGATCCAGCTTCCCCAAAAGCTTCTCTTCTCCGACATGTGCTGTGGCAAGGAAAGGGGACGCGCCGATAACGCGCCCCCTCAGCCGACCGCGGAGAGGATGGCAACAAATGGCCGAAAATGGCACCATGAACGAACTTTCCGAACGTCAGCGACGGGCAATCGCCGCTCTGCTGGCCGCGGCAATGTAGGCGAAGCGGCACGAGCGGCGCAAGTAGATGAGCGGACCCTGTATGGCTGGCTGGCTGGGCCGAGCTTTCGGGCGGCACTTACGGAAGCAGAAATGGTACTTGAGTACTTGAGAGACGAATTGCGGGCAGAGTGGCCCTCACAGTCGTTGTGATGAGCCTCCGACAAGATGCGCGTTGGATTCGGTCACGGATTTGAGTTGGCTGCGCACTCGCGCAGGGCTATAATCGAGGCGTCACCCTTGTCTCTGTAAGCGGCAAGGAAACTGAGGGAATCAGGGTGTGAGATGGCTCAAGAGATTGTGCTAATGGCACGAGGCGACAACTGGCCGTTGTGGGTGAAGGCAGGGGCACGATTGCAGAATGCCAGCCCCGCGCAACTGCGGCTTAGCGAACACCTAACTAAGCGTCTGGAGCAATGGGCGCTGGCGCATGTGGCTGCCGACGAAACGGCCACGCAAGAGAGCAAGGACTCAAGATTGCAGGCGCTTCATCTGGAAGGCTTTGCCCTGTGGCGGCTCCTACGAGCAGAACTGGCGGGACGATATACAGTCGCTTATCAGAGTCCAGCCGGTAGTCAACCTTTAGCCGATGTAGACTTCCCGCTGATCGAGCAGATGCGCCAATACGTGGCTCTTCCACGCGTCTACATTGCCTCGTCCGACGCTCACGGCTTCTGCGCATGTCCCTGTTGCGGCTATCTCACGCTCGATTCTCGTGGTGAATACGACATTTGCCCTCTTTGTTGGTGGGAAGACGATGGGCAAGATGATCCCCACGCGGGACATGGTATGGGGTGGCCCGAACTACGACTACTCACTGACCGAAGCCCGCCAGAATTTTCGACTGTACCTTACCCATTTGCGGCCGGGTAGTGGCGTGGAATTTGACATGCAAACCAACCCGAAGGTTCAAGCCGCCAAGCGAGAGTTTATGACAGTCTGCGCATCGTTAGCGGAAGCGCCGGATGCTGACTTCGAGCGCTGGAATCGTGCTTATCAGGATGCGCGCGAACGGCTGTGGGAAACTGAGCAGACGATCAGGCGCAGTCAATAAGTCGTGAGGTGACGACCGGGAACGCGGGTCATAGAACCGGCGGGAGGGCGAGGATGGAATTCGATATGGACAATGGCAGCGTGGTTGTGACGTTTGTCGACGCAAGGAGCGGCGATGTAATCGATGAACTCCCAATGCTAATCACTGAACTGCCCGAGAGCAAGCGATGCCGAAATCAGGGATGCCGAAAGTAGGTTGGAGTGTAAATTGGGCGAGAAGTACCGCGCTTTCCTGCGAGAATACGGAGGGGGGGCACTTCGGACCTGCCCTTGTCTGCTCGGTTCATCCAGACAGTGACGCTAACATCGTGACTCTGAATCGCAACGTGGGGTTACTACCGAAGGGATTCCTCGCCTTTGCCCCCAACTTCTGCGGCGACTACTACTGCTTTGCGGTGAAAGAAGGCATAGCGTTGGATAAGGTGATGTTCTACGATCACGAGACGGATTCCGTTGGCGATGCTGAGCACGACGACTTGTATCGTTCGATCTTGGAGATGTGCGATTATTAGGACTGGCGACTGACCTGCACACACGCATGATCGTTTGGCAGGGCGCTCGCCTCCTCAACCTGTTTGATCCGGCTCGTGGTTTGTGCTGTGCTACCGGCGCATGAGCGCCTTATTCGCGTGTCGCTCATTCGCAAGCCAGCCCCACTACTTCTAGGCGATATGGCGAGTATTGCCACTATATGCGGGCATCACGGCGGGATTCGGGGTGTTCGTTAGCCCCCATAGCTCAGTGGATAGAGCGCCTGACTTCGGATCAGAAGGCCGCAGGTTCGAATCCTGCTGGGGGTACTGGTCAACCACCTCTTAGCGTCCCGCCGCTGGACTGTAGTCCTGCTGGGGGTACCAGTCACCCACGAAAACAGCCGCAGGCCGACCGTCCTGCGGCTGTTTTCGTGGGTGCGCACGCCGGCTGCCCAACCGGCGATCCGATGCAAATGAGTCCTGTCTACCAGACCCCCATTTCGCGAAGAAGACCGGTTTAGCCCAGCGACGCGCGGACCATCTCGGCATGCTCGATCAAGTGGTCCGCGTGCTCGGCCAGGATATTGTGTCCGGACTGGGCCTCGACCTCGCGAATGAAGGCATCCAGCAGCGACACGGCGACAGCCGTCTGGTCGCGGTCGAGGGCGCTTTGCGCGGCCCCCAGGATTCGCGTCAGGCTCTCGGCGACCCCCGCATTCGTGATGTGCCCCATTTCGTAGGCGTGGTGAACGCAGTGTATCAGCGACTCAACCGAGTAATCGTGGACACACATGTCCTCGCCCTCTTGCGCAAAAGCCGGAACGGCGAGGGCCATGATCAAAACGACGACCATCAGGGCCGTGAGCACCCAGGTGCGGCGATGTAGGCTCACTCTATCCTCCGATTGATGATGTGAGCTTGCGGTGGTCAATGCAAGCGATTACTGTGAGATAAATCTGACTATAGCCCAATTACACTTACTGCGCAAGTGCTTCTTGGAGGGTGGCAAATGCTATAGCGGGCTGCTGCGCCTGAATTGATATATGAGATGACAGGACGGCGCTCGAGCCCCTTAAGCAGCTGAGACTGAACCCGGTTGAACTGGCAGGGGAGGACCTTTGTCCCGCATTTGCGCTGTCGCGTACCGTGGTATAATGCGCCTTTGTTTGCACGACTCAACCGGTTGACAATCGAGAACTGGCAAACTCCCTCGCAGAATGGCGGCGATCGAAACACGCTCCTCCATTTCATGCGCCCGTAGATCGAGTGAACGGATCGCTAGAGGTACCAGTTGAACACAGAAGCAACCACCGGCAAACGAATTCGTATCATGATCGCCGATGACCACGGGCTGGTACGTGCTGGTTTGCGCTCTCTGCTCCAGTCCCAATCAGATATGGAAGTTGTCGGCGAAGCAGACAGCGGCCAGCAAGCGCGTTTGCTGGCCGCGCACCTGCATCCGGACGTGCTATTGGCGGACATCAGCATGCCGGACATGGACGGTATTCAGATGTTGCGCTTCGTTCGTCAGGACGTGCCAGATGTCCGCGTGCTGATGGTGACTATGCACGAGGACGGCCAGCTGGTACAGGATGCCCTCGATGCGGGCGCGCATGGCTACATCATCAAGCGCGCCGTCGAGAGCGAGTTGACCACCGCCATCCGGCTGATAGCCTCCGGCGGCTCTTATCTCCACGCCGACGTCAGAGCGTTGCTTCCTTCCTTACGGAATGTCACGACCGGTGTAACGAGGGCCAGGCTGCAGGATCCATTGAGCAGCCTGGAGATGCAGTTGCTCCGGCTGCTGGCGGAAGGGCATACATTAGGGCAGATCGCAGCCGCGTTGGGGATGG
Organism: uncultured Chloroflexia bacterium; assembly: GCA_963783655.1. GTDB lineage: Bacteria > Chloroflexota > Anaerolineae > CG2-30-64-16 > CG2-30-64-16 > CAWAOA01. The sequence goes on along the minus strand of CAWAOA010000005.1, from coordinate 10,744 downwards.
CGCCCGCGGAGGCCGACGCCCAACGGCGGGAGCTGATGGGGCGGATAGGGCTGCGCACACGGGTGGACGTGGTGCGGTTTGTCCGGGAGCAGGACGCCGGTCCTGGCTCAATCCTGCATTAGCTAGGCCGCGGCGGCCACTACTTGTCGGGCTCCTCGAACCAATCCCCGGTGCCTCCCGCGGACGGATGCGCCAACAGCCACGCCTGGCTATCCACGACCTCTTCTCCCGGTTGCGGCGACAGTCGCAGATAGGAGCCATCCGGCAACAATTCGTGTGCACAAGTATTGTTGCGCAGCTCAACCGCCAGGATGGCGTTGCGAATGTAGGTCTTCATTTTGCGATCGCGCACTGGGAAGAGGGTCTCGACGCGGCGGTCGAGGTTGCGCGGCATCAAGTCGGCGCTCCCCATATATATTTGTGGGTCACCGTCGTTCTCGAAGTAATAGATCCGGCTGTGTTCTAGGAATCGCCCGACAATGCTGATTACCCGTATGTTGTCGCTGACGCCCTTGATGCCGGGGCGCAGGCAGCAGATGCCGCGCACGATCAGATCCACCGGCACACCGGCCTGCGAGGCGCGGTAGAGGGCCCGAATCAACTGGTCGTCTACCAGCGCATTCATCTTGAGGATCAGCCGTGCCTTGCCTCCGGCTCGGCGGTGTTCGATCTCTCGCTCGATCAGCGCTTCGAGCCGCTCGCGCATCGCATGCGGGGCCACCAGCAGGCCGCGGTAGTTGGTCTGCGTGGAGAAGCCGGTGAGGGTGTTGAACAGGTCTGTCGCGTCGGCCCCCAGCTCGGGGTCGGCTGTCAGCATCCCAAGGTCGGTATACGTCCCTGCAGTCACGGCGTTGTAGTTGCCCGTCGCGAGGTGGAGGTAGCGGCGCAAACCGGCTTGCTCCTTGCGCACCACCAGCGTGACCTTGCTATGAGTCTTCAGCCCGAGCAGGCCATACACCACGTGTACGCCCTCGGCTTCGAGTGCGCGCGCCCAGCCGATGTTGCTCTCCTCGTCGAATCGCGCCTTGAGCTCAACCAGTACGGCCACCTGCTTGCCGTTCTTTTGCGCTTCCAGGAGCGCTCTCACCACCGGCGCATTCTGCCCCACGCGGTAAAGCGTCTGCTTTATCGCGAGGACTTTCGGGTCCGCAGCAGCCGCGCGGATGAATTCCAACACCGGAGTGAAGTTGTCGTACGGATGGTGCAGCAGGATATCGCCCTTGCGAATGGCATTGAAGACGTCGTCGGAGGTCTTCAGATCACGGAACTGCGGTGGCGTTGAGGGCACAAAAGGAGGGTCCTTCAGTTCCGGGCGATCCAGATCCAGCAGCGACATCAGGTCGCTCAATCCCAGGGGATGGCTGAGGGCGTAGACATCCGCCGGTTCCACTTCCAGGTTCCTCATCAGCAGATGAAGCATGCGATCAGACATGGCTGCGTCGACCTGCAGCCGGACAACAGGACCGAAGTGGCGCTTGCGCAGGCTCAGCTCGATCGTCTCCAGCAGATCCGACGCCTCATCTTCCTGGATTTCCATGTCGGCATCGCGGGTGACGCGGAACGCGAATGCTTCGATGACTTGCAGCCCGGGGAACAGGGTGCCCAGATTCGCCGCGATGACGTCTTCCAGCCACACAAATCGCTGGCCTCCCGGAAGTGGCACCAGGCGCGGCAGCGAGGTCGGCACTTTGAGGCGTGCAAAGCGTACGTCGCCGCGCGGGTGCCGCACCATCACCGCCAGATTCAGGCTGAGGTTCGAGATGTGAGGGAACGGCCGTCCTGGGTCTACCGCCAGTGGTGTCAGAACCGGGAAGATCTCCTCCTGGAAGAACTGCCGCAGCCAGTCTTTGTCGGAGTCGTCCAACTGGTCATGGCGCAGCAGGTAGATGCCCGCGGCGGACAGCTCAGGCAAGAGCTGATTCTGAAAGTAGCTGCGCTGGTCGACCATCTGCGGCAGAACGCGGGTCCGGATCTCCTGCAGTTGGCGGGCGGGAGTGAGTCCATCGGGTGGGGTGTTCGTGACCCCGGCAGCAATCTGGTCTTTCAGACCCGACACGCGGATCATGAAGAATTCGTCCATGTTCGAGCCGAAGATCGACAGGAACTTGACGCGCTCCAGCAATGGGTGACGACTGTCGTGTGATTCCTCGAGCACGCGCCGGTTGAACTCAATCCAGCTCAACTCGCGGTTGAGGTAGAGCGACGGATCTGCCAGATCTGGTCCGTGCAGCGCCGGCTCATCTGTCGTAGATGGCGTGGTGACGAAGGTATACTTATCCATAAGGCCCCGTAGTAATGCAGCCGATTGGTGCCCAATTGTAATGCACGAAAGCGCAACGCGGCAAGGGTGACTGAAATCGAGTTCCCGGTGCCGGCTCCTTGACCCGCGCGCATGCGGCCCTAGAATGAGCGAGGTCCGTGATCGGGAGGTGAGTGTGGCGCTTTACGAATTCGAAGGCAAACGCCCCGTCATCGGCGAGGGGAGCTTCGTTCCGGAGACTGCCGATGTGATCGGTGACGTCGTCATCGGCCGCGATTGCTTCATCGGCACCGGCGCTCGACTACGCGGCGATTACGGCGCCATCCGCATCGGCAACCGCACGTCGGTGCAGGAGAACGTCGTCATTCACGCCCGGGATGGCGGCCAGACTGTGGTCGGTTCGAATGTGCAGCTCGGTCACGGGTGCATCCTCCACAATGCGACCGTGCGTGACAACGCCGTCATCGGCATAGGAGCGATCCTCACCGACTTCTCGGTGGTTGGGGAATGGAGCATCGTCGGCGAGGGCGCGGTCGTGCGCGGCGAGGTTCCCGATGGGACCATTGCCGTGGGGGTACCCGCGAAAGTGATTGGCAGCGTTACGGACGAGCAGAAGCGAGAATGGGGTCATTACAAGGATAAGTACGCTGAGCTCGCGCGCGATCGCTATCCTCGGGGCCTGAAGCGCATCGGTTAGTCGGTTGCCAGAGGAAGGTTGAAGCCATGGAACGTACCGTACCCGAAACTGTCGGCGAGGGGATTGAGCTATACATCCGCACCTACTACTCGCTGCTTCGCAGCTCGGGAGACATCCGCATTCGCTCGCTCGAGGAAACGCACGAAGGGATGGAGTCGAGCCTGCACGCGAACGCCGACAGCTCCCAATTCGACCCCTCCGCATTCGGTTATTCTGCGCTGCGCCTGCCGGAATGTATGTACCGCGTGCGACGAGTCGTTCTGGGGCAGTCGGAAGAGGTGTTCATCGGCGGCGGGTACGTCGACGTGTCGACGTGGGACCGGGTTGATGCTCAAACACGGCGCCGGCGAATGCTGTTTGACCGGAACGACACGATCGCCGCTTTCGTGTCCAGCGTCTCAGACATCGACGATCTCGTCCCATGCCTCACCGCCTACCAGATCGAGTGGAACAAGCTCCACCGCCAACTCTCCAGCACGCAGGTGGGTTCTGACCTCGCTGCCGGGAGAACCCGCGCCAGTGACTGCAGCCCGGACGTCCAGGCCGCCCTGGCCCTCCCGGATGAGGCGTTTAGCTGGTTGCAGCTGGCGTGGCGCAACGCCTGGGATGAGGGGATTCAGGCGCTGGCCACCGCCCCGATGGACCTGCGGGTGAACTCCCTCGCCAGCGGCTTCAATGCGTATCGCAAGGCCGTGCACAGCTGGTGGGAAGATCTGGTGCGTGTCTCCGACGCGCAGTACCTGGAGTTCCGCCCCGTCTATTTTGTCTCCAGCAACCCGCACAGCCTTCCCAACCTGCTGTCGGGTTACGCGGCCGAGCAGGCGGACGAGTTGGTGTCTTTCGCACGTGACGCCGATCCAGAAGGGCTGGGCGGCGAGTGGGATTACCTCAAGGACGCCCCGCCCGCGGCGAGGCAGAACCTGCTCTACTACCTCATTCGCCCCTACATGCGAGCACATCCGGAGCGCGTGCGAGCTCTGCGGCAGATCGAGGCCGGCGCGGGGATCCACCGCTTCGACGACCCGCATGCGCTCGACATAACGGCGCAGGTAATCGACATCCAGGAGCTGGACCCGGCGCGATTTGACCCGCGGCTGAAGATGCCGGGGCTCGAGCGGTTGAAGGAGAGCCGTGCGCTGATCGTAAACGTCGATTATCCGCTCGGCTTTGCGGCGTACCTGCTGCTCTCGCAGGTGGCGTCCGGTGTGCCGGACCTGCTGGGAGTCTACGTATTGGGCAAAGCGGCCACGCTCAATGCGCGGGTGGGGGACGTCATGATGCCAAACGTGGTGTACGACGAACACTCGCGCAATACGTACCTGTTCAAGAACTGCTTTCTGGCGCAGCACGTCTCGCCCTACTTGATCCACGGCGACGTTTTCGACAACCAGAAGGCCGTCACCGTACGCGGGACGTTTTTGCAGAACCGGGATTTCATGGGCGTTTTCTACCGCGAAGGGTACACGGACATCGAGATGGAAGCAGGCCCGTATCTGAGCGCCGTGTACGAGGACATCTATCCGCGCCGCTACCCGTTCAACGAGATCGTCAACCTGTTCATTAACGCCCCGTACGACATCGGCGTGCTCCACTATGCGTCAGACACGCCCTACAGCCGCCGCCAGAGCCTTCTCAACAAGAGCCTCAGCTACATGGGAGTCGACGGCACCTACGCCTGCAGCGTGGCGCTGCTCCGCCGCATGTTCGAGGTGGAGATCCAAAGGGTAACAGCCGCCGGCGCCGGAGCATAGGGGGCCGGTCGCTCGCTAGGGATCGTTGGAAACGGGTCGCTCACTCTCCGGGAGTAGGGGGCGGGTTACCCGCCCCGTGCCCCAATGCCAACCGACTGCCGGGACGCGGCGCGGTTGGGATGCTGGGACCGCGGCGCGGTTGGGAGGCCTCTTTTCCCATCACCCGGAGGTCAGCCCCTTGTGGGCGTGTTGGTCGCGGCGCGGCTGGGCTGCCCGGGGTGCGGCGCGGGTGAGGCCTCCGGGAAGCAGCGCGGTCGCCGCCGGTGTGAATTCGCTTGCCAACGGGGCGTCCTTCGAGAACCTCAGGATGGCTGCGTCTGGCGTGAGCACCGATGCTGGTGGTTCGGTCCCCGGCATCGATGGTGTGTGGCCCCCAAATGCGGTGCCGCTAGACAACCCCAATCACACCGTTGCCAACCCCTAACAACTCCATCCTGAGGTTCTCGAAGGACGCCCGTCCACCATCCAAACCCCATCCGGCGTAAGCCGCGCTGCAGCGCATCCCCGTCGTGCCCGCCGCTGCCCCCATCTACCCGCCCAGCGCCTCGCTCATCGCCGCGATGTGCTCTGGAGCGCTGCCGCAGCAGGCGCCCACCCAGTTCACGCCCATCTCGCGCATGCGGGCGGCGTAGGCTGCCATGATCTCCGGGGTGGCGTCGTAGTGCTGGTGGCCGTCGTCGCCGAGCGTGGGAAGCCCCGCATTGGCGGAGGCAATCAGATAGGTGCCCGGCTTGCGGGCATCGACCATCTTCTGCATCACCGGCTCCATCTCGGCGGGCCCGTTCCCGCAGTTTGCGCCGATGAACCGGACGCCCATCTCCTCGAGCGCCGCCACTGCTTGCTCCGGCCGGACCCCCATCATCGTGCGCCCGCGCTTCTCGAAGGTCATCGTCACAGCGATGGGCAGCGCGGAGACCGATCGGATACCTTCGACCGCCGCCCGCACCTCTTCCAACGCTGACATCGACTCGATCAGGAAGAAGTCGACCCCACCCTCTTCGAGCGCCCGCGCCTGTTCGGCGAAGGCGGCGCTCAACTCCTCGGGTGTGCGGTCGCCGAGCGGCTGAACCATCTCCCCGGTTGGGCCCATGTCTCCGGCGACCAGACGCCTCACCGCCGGCTGCGCCCGCTGCGCGCCGCCCGAGCTGCGCCGCAGCCCGGTTAAGCTCTGCCACTCTCCCGTCCAACCCGTGGCGCGCGAGCCTGATCCGGTTCGCGCCGAACGAGTTGACAGTCAAAACGCGCGCCCCCGCCTCCCGGTAGCTCTGCAATATCCCCTGGACAACGTCGGGGTGTGAGACGTTCCACTCTTCGGGTGCGTGGCCCGGCGGCAGGCCGAATTTCTGGAGCATGGTCCCCATCGCGCCGTCCGCCAGCATGATCTGTCCGGATTCGAGATATTCGATCAAACCATCCATGTTGTCTCCTATCGTCGAAGATACGGGCTACTTCGCAACCCGCTCGTCGACCATCCGTGCGGCGCGGCGTGCAGCCACCGTCGCCAGCAGCTCTGCGATGTGCGGGAATGAATCCACGTCGTGCGGCAGCGGGATCGCCTCGACAAATGCGTCCTGGAAGCGCGGCTCGAGCGAGATGCCGACATACTGCACCCAGCGCGCCAGGCGCCTCGCCTCATCACGCTGCTCGGCGTTCAGCAGCGCAACGCGGGCGCCGTCGCCGGCGGCGTTGCCGATGCTCTCGACGCGCTCCAGGTCGCAGTCGGGGATCATCCCGAGCACCATTGCGTGGAGCGGGTCGATGTAGTTCCCGAACGCTCCGGCCAGCGCGATTCGATCGACCCGCTGCGTCCCGAAGCGCTCCATCAGAAGCCTCGCCCCTGAGTAGAGCGCCGCTTTGGCCAGCTGGATGGCGCGCACGTCGCCGGCGGTGATGACGATCGGGCTGCCGGTGCCGCTCTGCTCGGGCCAGGCGAGCACGAACTCGCGCATGTGGCCCCTCGCGCAGCATCCGCGCCGAGCGCACGCCGCGCACGAAACGCCCGTTGGGCGTCAGCAGGCCGGCGAGAAATAGCTCGGCCACTGCCTCGATGATCCCGGAGCCGCAGATTCCGGTGGCCAGCAGCGCCTTGTGCCCCGGTCGCTCCTGCCAGTCCTGGCTCCAGGGACCGCGGCCGATGATCCTGAAGTTCACCTCGAGCGTCTCCGGGTCGATCCGCACCCGCTCGATCGCGCCGGGGGCGGCTCGCATTCCGTGGCGGATCTGCGCGCCCTCGAAGGCCGGACCTGTCGGACTAGAGGCAGAATAGAGTCGCTCGCAGTTGCCGAGCAGCAGCTCGCCGTTGGTGCCGACGTCCACCACCAGCCACACCTCGTCCGCAGGGGCGTGGTGCGGCTCCTCTGCCAGCAGTACGCCCACATTGTCAGCCCCGACATGCCCTGCCTCGATCGGCAGCAGGTGCACCCAGCCGGCCGGAGCGATGCTCAAGCCGAAGTCGCGTGCCTTGATGTCGACGGCATCGCTGATGGCAGGCTCGAATGGCGAATATCCGAGCGCCGACGGGGGGATGTTCAGCAAGATGTGGTGCATGACGGTATTGCCCACGAGGACGGCGTCCGTAATGGCTTCTTGATCGACCCCGGCTTCGGCAGCGGCCTCTCCGGCCAACCGGTTCAGCGCCGCGATGGCTGCCCCGTGGAGCAGTTCCAGCCCATCGGGCCTGATGTCGCAGAAGCTGACGCGGCTCATCAGGTCCTCGCCATACGAGACCTGCGGATTCATCTGGCTGGCGGTGGCCAATACCTCGCCGGTGCGCAGGTCGCACAGGTGCAGCGCGATGGTGGTCGTGCCGATGTCCGCCGCGATCCCCAGAGCCTGCTCGTGATAGCCGGGCTGAACGCGCACGACCTGCCGCCCTTGCCACACGGTCAGCGTGAAAGCGCGCTCTGCCGCCGCCGCCCCGTACAGCTCGGGCAGCAAGACCGGGTCGATGCTGGTGTCGCGCAGCCCGAAGCGAGCCTCGAGTTCAGCCGCTGCCCGATCCCAGATGCCGAGCGGATCTCCGAGTGTGGCCGCCTCGATCTCGACGTAGTAGAGCCGGATCGGTGGGGCGACGGTGACCGGACGTGAGCCGGCTGCCTTGCGGACGACCTGTTTCCGCGCCTGGCTCTCTTCGGGCACCCCGATCATCAGGTCGCCGAGCACGCACGCGGTGCAGCTCAGCCGGCGCCCGTGCAAGTGCGGGCGCTCCGCCCAGAAGCGCTGCTCGCTCTCGTCGGGTGGCGAGAGATGGGATGCGCTCGAGAAGAGGTCGTGCTTCGGGAACTCTCCCTCTTCCACGATCACCTGGCATTTGCCGCAGGTCTGCCGCCCGCCGCAGATCGCTTCGATCTCCACGCCCAGCAGGCGCCCCGCCTCGAGCAGTGTGATCCCGTGGGGCACCCGGCCCTGGCGCCCCGAGGGCTGAAAAACGACGTGATGCGTGTTGTTATCCTCAGTCATGGTACGGCGATTGTAAAGGGAGTGCGCGTGCGTGACAAGCAGGGCTGTAGAAGGTTCGCAGCGTCGACCGGAGATGCGTCCGGCCCTGATGCGGGTTGGGCGCCAGACGGGCGTCCTTCGAGACCCTCAGGATATCACGTCTCATGAAGTGGTGTAACTTACCGTGTGCTTCCGCTTGACAGCTGGCGATTCGTGAAGGGTGTGAACCTCGCTTACTGTATTTGCTGGTCGGGCAGCGCGAGCATGGTGCTCGCCTGCCTGGAGGGTAGGGCTCCGGTGGCGACCGACCCGAGCGCCAGGGCAGGCGGGAACGGCGCCGGGCAGGCGGCCGTCGTCTGCCCGGCCACAGACAAAGCCGGCAGTTCCCCGTAAAGCGATAAACGCCCGGCTGGCTCGCCCGCGTGCCTAGGGCGGGTCCGGCAGCGGTCGGCTAGCGCACGGGAGCCAGGCGGGGCAGGTGGCCGGCTTTGGGCGGCAGCGGCACCGCCTCCGGGGCCAGCCCTGGCGCATCGACGCCTGGCTGAAGTAGCGCTTGTCGTCCTCCCACTCGTCGTTCTGTTCGAGCAAGACCGCCCCCACCAGCCGCAAGGTGGCGTTCTCATCGGGAAAGACGCCCACCACCTCGGTGCGGCGGCGGATCTCGCGGATGAGCCGCTCCAGCGGGTTGGTGGAGTAGAGGCGGCTCCAGTGCTCGGCCGGGAAGCTCAGGTAGGCCAGTACGTCGTCCTCGGCCTCGGCCAGCAGGGCGGCCGCCCGCGGCCAGCGCTCGCCCATCAAGCGCAGCGTCTCGCTCACCTGTTGGTGGGCCGCCGGGCGATTGGGCTGGACAAAGATGGTGCGCAAGAGCGCCGCCACCATGGTTTTCTCGCCGTGGGGGATGTGGGCCAGCAGATTGCGCATAAAGTGCACCCGGCAGCGTTGCCAGCTGGCCCCGCTCAAGACCTGGCTGATGGCAGCCTTCAGCCCCTCGTGGCTGTCCGAAGTCACCAGTTGCACCCCTTTGAGCCCGCGGCTGACCAGGTCGCGCAGGAACTCGACCCAGAAGGGCCCGCTCTCGCCCGCCCCCAGCGCCAGCCCCAACACTTCCCGCTCGCCCGTCTCGCGCACCCCGATCGCCACCACCGCCGCCTGACTGACAATCCGGTGATTCTGCCGCACCTTGAGGTACAGCGCATCCAACCACACGTAGGGGTAGACATGTTCCAGCGGCCGGGTGCGGAACCCGCGCACCAACTCGTCCAGCTCCCGGCAGGTGCGCGACACCCGGCTCTTGTCGATGCCGTCCAGCCCCAGCGCCTGCACCAAGGCATCCACCTTGCGCGTGCTGACGCCGGCGATGTAGGCCTGCTGCACCACCGACAGCAAGGCCTGCTCGGCCCGCCGCCGCGGCTCCAGCAGACTGGGAAAGTAGCTGCCCTGCCGCAACTTCGGGATCTGCAGCGCTAAGGTGCCCCACGCGTGTCCCACGCCCGCCCCCGATAACCATTGCGCTGGGTCATCCGTTCCGGCGACCGTTCGTACTTGCCGGCGCCGATCTGCTGCGTGACTTCCAGCTCCATCGCCATCTGCGCCAGAGGCGCGCGCCTTGTTGTAGAAAGTCGCCGTTCGGATCGACGCCTACTTCCTGCAGATACTCGATCAGCGTCATACTGCTCTCGCTAGTCATCGTCGTGCCTCCTTCAAGCTGGTTTGTGACAACCTACGGGAAGCACACGATGACTCACTTTGTCAGTCTGCTTTTACACCACCTCGTGAGACATTATCCCCCTCAGGATGGCTGCGTTAGGGATTGCCACCAATGCGAATGGTGCGGTTCAGGAACCCCGCCGTTGGGTGCCGCCTCCATCATTTCCCCTGGACGGAACCATTTGCATTGGTGCTCATAACTAACTCAGCCATCCTGAGGTTCTCGAAGGATGCCCGTTGCCCACTCAACTCACATCTGTGTCGTCCACCGGCCTCGCCATGATGAACGAGGTGTGCACTGATGGGGATGGGCCGGCAAACGGAGGTCCTTCGAGAACCTCAGGACGGAATTGTCAGTTGTAAGCATCAAACCTTGTGGCTTCGTCCAGGGGTAACGCAGGGTTCTACCACCCAGGAGCACGATCCCTGGATAGTACCATACAGAGAGGGCAACTCCTGAACAACTCCATCCTGAGCCTGACGACACTGATAATGTCTCACGAGGTGGTGTAAAAGCAGACTGACAAAGTGAGTCATCGTGTGCTTCCCGTAGGTTGTCACAAACCAGCTTGAAGGAGGCACGACGATGACTAGCGAGAGCAGTATGACGCTGATCGAGTATCTGCAGGAAGTAGGCGTCGATCCGAACGGCGACTTTCTACAACAAGGCGTGCGCCTACTGGCGCAGATGGCGATGGAGCTGGAAGTCACGCAGCAGATCGGCGCCGGCAAGTACGAACGGTCGCCGGAACGGATGACCCAGCGCAATGGTTATCGGGGGCGGGCGTGGGACACGCGGTGGCGGGCACCTTAGCGCTGCAGATCCCGAAGTTGCGGCAGGGCAGCTACTTTCCCAGTCTGCTGGAGCCGCTGGCGGCGGGCCGAGCAGGC
>CAWAOA010000004.1:0-238434 GCA_963783655.1 uncultured Chloroflexia bacterium | reverse complement strand
CCCGAGGCTTTCGGCGACGGGACCGCGCGGTGACGGCCGCGCGCGGTCCCCGCATCGTGAGAGCAAAGGCAGGGGTCCAACCTGCGAGGATCGTACGCAGCGTGATGGAGCAAGGAGGCGGTCATGAGCACACCTGAGGACCCGACGGATCCAGGACCGGCTGGAGACGGGCATCCGTTGGCTTCGATGCCGATCATCAAGAAGGCGGGACGACAGATCCGGGCGCCCTGGGCGGCGAGCATCGCCGGCATCCTGTTCTCTGTCCTGTTCACAACCGCGCTCGTGCTCGTGCGCAGCCAGCCGGACCAGTCGGGACAGAACACAGCCGTCATGATCGCGGGCTCTACCTCGCGCCCTTCGCAGGGATCATGTTCCTGTGGTTCGTGGCCGTCATCCGGGACCAGATCGGCGAACGCGAGGATCGCTTCTTCGCAACGGTCTTCTTCGGCAGCGGCCTGCTGTTCGTCGCCCTCCTGTTCACGGCGGCCGCGGTCGTGAGCACACCGGCCGCGCTGGTCGAGTTCCTCGGAGGCGCACAGCTCTCGGCGGAGGGCGAGGCGATCCTGCGCGCCCTCGGCTATACGCTCCTGTTCGCCATGGCGACGCGCGCGGCCGCGGTCTTCATGGTGGCCACGGCGACGATCGGTCTCAGGACTGGCGTCTTCCCGCGCTGGTTCGCGCTCTTGGGTGTCCTGCTCGGTGTCGTCCTGCTCGTGGCCGTGTCGTTCGTTGACTGGTTCATCCTGGTCCTGCCGGCCGGGTCGCCGTCGTGAGCCTGTTCATCCTGCGGCGGGAGCGGGCTCGGCGCTGACGTCGGCGCGCTGCGCTGGTGCATCGACGGATTGCCTCTGTCGCCCCTAACGCTCTCGGCGCGACGACTCACGCGGTCCCACGGAGCGCATAGGCGATCCACTCCGGCAGCACGATCCGAGGTGTGGGAACGGCGGGTTCAAGTCCTTTCGCCCCGACCAAGGGCCGGTGGTTGCCGTTGCCCGGTGCACGCTCGCGAAGCCCCTAATAATCGGTGCCTACGCCGCTCAGCGGTTCGTGCTCAGGAGGGCCGACCCTACACCGCATAGGCCCCGGGGACTCCCAAAGCACGTGCGCCACCGTTGCGCCACGCCCCGACTGATTTCGTGCTCAAGAAGCGCATGTGCTTCGAGCGACGAGCACAAGCCTAGCCTACAGCGCTACACGGCTCCGATGGCTGGGCCGCGAGGACAGTGGACCGCCGGATTACGCGACAACGGCCCTTGCGACAAAGCGATCGCCGGGTTCGTCATAGGTGGCATGAGCAGGGTGTCCGAGCCGACCGTGCCGGAGCAGGACGGGCTCTTCGTGGAGCCGGTCCACCCCGTCGCCCAGTCGGACGAGCTCGAGCTGAGTGATCTCTACCTGCAGTACCGGGGCGAGATCCTCGCCTTCCTCGTGCCCATGACGCGCGATCACGAGGTCGCTGAGGACGTCCTCCAGGACGCGTTCATCCGCCTCATCCGTGAGGCGCGAGCCGGTCGCATGCCGGACAACGTCCGGGCCTGGCTCTATCGTGTGGCGGCCAACCTCGCCATCTCCCGCGGCCGGCGGGTGGCGACCTGGCTGCGCATCGTGCCGCGCCTCCTGGACCGGGACGAGCCGCCGCGCCCGGAGGCAGAGTTCCTGCAGCACGAGCGTGATGCCGAGCTGCATGCCGCCCTGGGCCGCCTCCGGCCGGACGGGCGCGCCGCGCTGCTGCTGGCCGCACAGGGGTTCAACGGCCACGAGATCGCGACCCTGATCGGGCGGTCCGAACCCGCGACAAGGACGCTGCTCTACCGCTCGAGGATCGAGCTCCGGCACCTTGCCGAAGCCGCGGAGGTCCAGTCATGAGCCGCCAGGACCGCCACGAACACGATCGCGCCATGGAGCTCGCCGCGCGCGCCATCGACTACGGCCTGACGGCCGCCCAGGCGGGGGCCCTCGATGCCCACGTGGTGACGTGCCCGGCCTGCGCCCGCTCGGCCGCAGCGATGCGCCGCGATGCGATCGCCCTGCGGCCGCAGACGATGCCGCTGCCCTCGCGTCGCGTCGACGACGCCGTCTTCGGGGCGATCGCCGGGCGCCGGGCCACCTCGCCGAGCCTCCTGGTGCTGGTGGCGGCCGCCCTCCTGCTCGTCGCCCTGGCCGCCACGATCGCGATCGCGGGCAGCATCCTCCTGCGGGATTGGCGGACGACGCAGACCGTGGACGGCCCCCGGATCACGGCCGACATGTCGGCCGAGGAGGTCGTGGCGGCATCGATCGCCACCCACCTCGACCCTCCGCCGTTCACGCTCGTGACCGGGCTCGGCCCGTCCGAGGAGTACCGGGCCAACTGGTACTCCGCCTGTGGGAACCTCGACGACCCGAGTGACCGGCGCACTGTCTACTGGCGCTATCTGTACGACGGCACCGGCTTCCGCCAGGAGTGCCGGTACGGCGGCATCGTCGGACAGCCCGGACCTCTGGGGGGCCAGTACGTCGGCGGCCTCGAGGTGCTCACGCCCGATGGCCACGGCACATACGACTCCAGTGCATGGAAGACCGTCGCCGGCCCGTTCCTCGGCCGGCCGGCCGATGCCCCGGCTGCGACGCCCCTGTGGCTGAACTGGGTCAACGTGGGTGCAGCGGACGACGCGAACGCGGGCCGGACCGTCAGCTGCGACGCGTGGATCCTCGGCCCGATCGAGGACATCGCGGAGCGACCCGCCCGGGTGGTGTCGTGCGGCGCTGCCCGGTACTGGGTCGACATGGACAGCGGCCTCCTCGTGAAGCGAGAGCGCGCGGGCGAGGTCCTGTCGGAGGCCCTGGCGCTCTCGGTGGGCGCCAAGCCCGATGCGTCCCAGTTCGCGATGCTCGGGACGGGCTTCACCACGAGCGTCGAGCCGGGCAGGCGGCCGGCAGTCATCACGCTCCCGACGCACGAGGGTGGGACCTGGTCCTCGGACTCGCTGCGCGGTCGACCGACGGCGGTCCTCATCCAGACAGGCTGCGTCGGTGCCGGCTGTCTCCGGTTCGACGACTTCGTCGACGCGGTGGCGGCGCGCGCGGACCGCCTGCAGGCGGCCGTGATCGCTTTCGGGGGCCACCCCGGCTTCTCGGCACCCCAGATCGCGGCGGCGGAGGCGGCGGGGATCCCGCTGCTGCGCGACGACGGGAGCGGCTGGCCGCGCTGGGACCACCCGCTCGGCGTCGCCCTGTTCGATGCCGACGGCACCGTCCGCTCGGTCGTGGACCCGCACACGCCGGCCTCGCTCGCGGCCGTGCTCGACGCCTTCGTCGGCAAGCAGCCGATCCCCGTGCCGCCCCCTTGGGATGGCCTGTTCACCGTTGGCGAGCCTGTGACGGCCTTGTACGCGCGGCAAATTCGCGATGGCCGCCCAACGGGCGAGGTATTCGACCTGGCGAAGCTGGTCGGGCGACCCGTGGTCGTCACCATCGGAGTATTCCCGGCGAGCTGGAGCGACTCGGAGAATGCGAAGGCCGTCGCCGCCATGGCTGCGGCACGTCGTGAGCTCGGAGACCGGGCGGTATTCGTGCTCCTCGGCGGGCCTGAGGCCACGACCGAAGCGCTCGAGACGTGGACCCGGCTCCTTGCTGCGGAGGGGCTCACGGACGCCGATGTCAGCGTCATCGTCAGCGAGGACTCCTGGGGCCGGTGGGCCACGCTGTCGCGCGGGCCTGCCGAGTCCATTGGACAGCCCGCAATGCTCGTCGTGGGGCCGAGCGGCGACGTGGCCGCGATCTTCGGCGACGGGCTGCCGACGACGGCCGAGCTGCGATTGGTGATCGGCGAGGCCACACGGTAGGCCGGTTCGCCCGCCTCGCGAAGCTCTTCGGACCGGTGCTCGCCGCGAGCCACCAGCGGTCATTCGCCAAGAACCTGGCCACCTTGAAGTCGATGATGGAGTCCGGAGTGCTCAGCCAGCGGGCAGCTGACACAGATCGAACTGCGTCGCGTCTCACGACCACGAAGGGAGCAGGGGGCGCGACTTGACCAGGATGCGGTTCGGACAGATTGGCGGCGTGCTCGTGGTGGGAGGCAGCGTCGCGTGCCTGGTCGCCATGATGATCGTCGCCGCCGGCGACAACGTCGGCAGCAGCCTGTACTGCCTCGCGCAGACCATCACCCTCCCGGTGGTTGGGTATTGCACTGGTGGTCGCGGTCGTGGTGGCCGCTTTTGCGATAGCCGATCTACTGATGGCTCAGGAAGGCGCCGGGCTCGTGCCCACGCTGCGAAACGCCGTAAACCCGGTCTTACCGCCAGCCCAGGCTGCGGAAGGCCCTTCTAGCGACAACCCGGATTTCTCAAATTGGAAAAGCTACCAGTTCCGCAACGGTGGGGTCCACTTCTCGTTCCCCACGACGTGGAACGTCGAGGACGCAACGCCCACCGCAGTCGCACTGCGGAACAACGCAGATCAGTGGCAGCTGCTGCTGGTCGGGAACACCAGTGTGGTCTATCCGGATGAGCCTGAAGAGCTTCAGGTCTCGCGCCTGGAGCACGCCTACCGGAAGATGTCCTCGGAGCGGTACGAGATTGACTTTACCGGAAGCGGTCGCCTGTCTTCTCCACAGCAACCCGTCTACGTGGTGGGCAAACGACTGGATACGGCGGCCGGCAGCACAAGCGGGCTGCTGGTTACCTACGCTACCGATGGCCGGCGCACCGCGCTGATCGTCTTCCAGTACACCGGGTCGGCTGAGGTGCCCGAAGATATCGTGCCCATGCTGGGGGAGATGGTGCAGTCGTTCCGTTTCCTGAACGTGCAAGGGCAAGCCGGCCAATCGGCCTGACGGGTCCAGATCCGTTCGGGCCTACAATCAAATGGGGGCGCCACACGGCGCCCCCATTTTTGTGCCCCAAACTGGCGAATCGCTAGGGATTGGTATCCCGCGGGGTCATCGGCCGGCTCGGGCCGCTATCCCCAGGACCGGGTTCGCTTCCCCCACTCAACGATCGGGGTGCGGGAGGCGGCATGGGCTCGGCACGCTGATGCGCGATCCATCCCTCCAGCTCGCGCTTCGCGACGTCACGCCCGCCTACGCCGAAGGCGATCGCAGTCGCCACGGCGATGGCGCCGAGCAGAAGCCCAAACGCCAGGTTGATAATCTCGTTGGCGATGCCCATTTGCCGCAAAGCCATCGCTCCGGCGAATACCAGGTTCGCGATCCGCGCCAGCCGCGCCAGCAGCCCTGCCTGCGTCGAGCCGCTCGCCGCGATCGCACGCGCCGCCAGGTTTGCCAGCCACAGCCCCAGCACGAAGATGATCAGGCCGAGCACTACCTGTCCGGCGAACACCAGGAAACCGGCAACCAATTCGGCAAGGGTTCCGAAGCCAAGCAGGCGCAGCGCCTCGGTGACGGCGAACAGCATGATCGCTGCCAGCACCAGCGTGCCGGCCATCTCCGACAGCGACCGCCCACCGGCCATGGTGCCGCTGCGGCTCACGCCCAGGCCGCGCCGGCAGCCGGTCGAAGCCGGCCGCGTTGAGCAGATTGCTGACCAGCCCGGCGACCAGACGGCCCACGATGTAGGAGAGCGCCAGCAGCAGCCCGGCGGCGAAGATGTTCGGGATGGCATTGAGGATGCGGTTGAGCATGTCGCTGGCCGGCGCGGTGATCGCATCCAGTGCCAGCGCGTTGAGCGCGGCGATCGCGATCGGGATCAGGATCAGGATGTAGACGATGAGCCCGATCAAACCGGAGAGGCCCTGGCTGCCCAGCGCTTCGCCGAGCCCCAGCCTTGCGGCCAGAGAGTCGATACCGGCGGCAGCAAGCAAACTCGTGACGATCCTGCGTACCAGCCGGGCAACGAACCAACCGATCAGCAGGATGACCGCCGCCCCCAGCAGGTTAGGCACGAATGCCAGGAACCGGTCGAGCATCACCTGCACCGGCTGAAGGATCCCGTTCAGCCCCAGAGCGTCCAGGATCGCCGGCAAGAACAGCAGAAATACCAGCCAGTAGACGACTTCTCCCAGGCTGCGGGTTACACTCATCCGGCCGGGCGCCTGCGTGCCCGCCTGTTGGTTCAACCGTTGGTCGATGCCCGCCGCACCAAGGGCGCGTGTCACCAGAAACCGCAGGACGGTCGCTACGACCCAGGCTATCAACAGCAGGATCCCGGCTGCGATCAGATTGGGAATGAACTGGAAGACCTGGTTCAGCAGGCCGGTCAACGGCTGGGTGATGGCGGTGAGGTTGAGTATCTGGAAGAACGCCACCAGCACGAATAGAAGGATGATCCAGAACACGGCGCGGGCGATCCACTCTTCCGCGTGGGGCTGCGCTCCGGATGTATCCCGTCCCATCCATCCGGCCGTCCGCTGCGTCAGGTTCGCGCGCCCGAGTGCTCTGCGCACCAGGCCCGAAACCACTACTGCCACGATGTAACCAACGACGAGGACAAGGATCGCGGCGAGCAGATTTGGTAGGTTGAGTCGCAGTTGGTCCACAATATTCATGTGACGCTCCTGTCTGTGTCAGTACGCCCTCGGGCAGCCACTCCAGGCGCCCAGCCGGGAGGGCAACGATACGGATGGGGCACCCGTCTACAGATTAGCGCGTGCGACTCATATGTAAGTAGCGTACACCACGGGATGCGGCAAGTTATCTTGCCGCATCCCGATACGGCAAGATAACTTGCGGTTTGCTATTACCTTCCCACGGCTGGGGTCCGGAAGACCGTTGGCCGGGTCGTGTTCCCGCGCGTCAGGAGGTAGCGCTGCGACGAGCTGTGCCAGCGGCCAGAGCGCCAGGGCTGCGAGAAACAGCCCGGCGACCGCGTAACCGGCAACCGCAGGTGTGAAATGTGGCAGGTTTCCTCGTAAGGCGATCATCGGCAGCGCGACGATTGAGTAACCTGCCGTAAATGCGGCAGCCTCGGCCAGCGCCCGGCCGAGTCCGGCGTCGTGCCGTCGCTCGCCGACCAGATCCAACAGGAACGCTCCGCCTATAAAGAGTGGCGGGATGGCGGGCGCAATCCCGCCCGTCGACTCGAGGGCCAGGATTACGGCCAGGCGCGGCACGTAAAACGCGATCGCCGTGAGGGTGGCCGCCCAGCGCAGCGCGACCAGTCTGCGCGCCAGCAGCAGCGTGGCGAGCTGGAATGCGCCGCTCACGACCGGGTAATACCAGAGCGGTTGCGAGTTCACCTGCTGGGTGCGCACCGGCAGCTCCCACTCGAGCACGCCGATCACCAGCGCGATGTTCAACATCAGCCCGAGCAAGGCGACAATCCAACCGTCTTGCCACCTGCGCGAATCGAGCGCGCCGGTCTGCGACACCAGCGCAACCGCGCAGAGCACCACCAGGCTGCCCATCGCCCCGAGCATGACGTGGGGCGGGCTCCAAGCGGTGAGATCGGCGCCGAACAACTGGTGCCACAGTGCGTCGCCGGGAATCGCCATCAGCTCGTACATTGCCGCCAGCCCAACAGCGCCGACGTACGGGTGCGAGCGCACCCAGCGCGCGGGTCACGCTCCCCACGCCGCCACCCGCCGCGGGCGATGTGCACGAGCGCGCCCAGCGCGACCAGAAGCGAGAGCAGGAAGCCACTGTACAGAAGGAGATGCGGCGGCCAGAGAAAATCCGCTCCGGCAGGGATGCGGCCGGTCTTGATGTGCATGCTGGCGTCCCACAGGGCGCCGCTGAACAGCAGCAGTGTGGCGGCGCCCAGCGCGGCTGCCACGGTCCGGACGAAGGTCACAGAGGGGGTCTCGGTGGCTACGCTCCGCCCCATCGGCGACAGATACAGCCACCAGGCCGAGACCAGCACGAACAGGACCGCCCCGGCAGTAAAGAGAGTGCCCTGCAGCAATAGATCGGGATCGCTCATGGGAGTTGCCTCGAGTGTGAGTTTTGGTACGCGATGAACGAGGTTGCCACAGGGGATACCGCGCATTATGTGGCTGCGGGTACGATTGTGCTTGATCTCCGGGCAGGCCCGGTTATACTGTGCCTGTTCGGACTGCGCTCCCGGAGCACCGTGCATGGCAGCAGATTCGGCTCGCTGGCTCCTCGCCGTTGTGGTGTTGATAATCGGGCTCGGCCTGTTGGCTGTGTTGGTCCTCGCCGGGACGCTCCCCGGCATGCCGTTCGTTCAGCCGGAAACGTCGATCGTGGCAGTGCCGACTCTGCCCCGATTGGTGATCGGGACGGCCGTCACCGCGCTCCCGGCCCGCGCTCCCACGGCAGGCGCCGTTGCGCCTCCCCCGACCGCGCCGGTCGCGAGCATCACGCCGCTGGCGCCGGCAGCCACACTCGCCCCGACTGCTTCGCCGCCTCCGTCTCCAACTGCGACTCCATCGCCGCCCCCCACAGACGACCGTCTCATCTCCGCCGTGCCCGCCACCGGCGTTCCGCCTGCCCCGACCGTCGCTCCGGCAACTCCGGCGGCCACGCCCACGCCTTCGCGCACCCCGGTTGCCGCTGCTGTCGCAAACGCTTACATTTCAGGCAGTGCCTTGCTATCGCCGGGACGGCCGGCCGCGGGCGTCCTGCTCCGGTTGGCGAACGCGCGCTACGAGTCGATTGCAGAGGCGGTTACGAGCGGTTCGGGATACTACGTATTCGGGCCGTTGTTGCCTTCCGAACAGGGCTATAACGTCATCTTCTCTCAGAACTGGAACCACTCTCACCCGCTTAGCGAGGTGGCAGCCTGGGGATGGATCGGTCCGGCGCCGCTGGCGGGGGGCCAACGGCTGGCACTGCCGGATTTTGTGGTGGGCCTCGGTTCGCTGAGGCCGGTCGAGCCGGCGGTGGACGCGCGCATAGCGCTCGCTCAGGCGCGGGACCGCGGGATCCGGTTCGCCTGGCAGCCGTTTTCCGAAACCGCCTCATACTGGATCGATGTCTCGCGGAAGTCGCCGTCACGCCCGGGTGAGCTCGAATCGCTCTGGCAGTCCGAGCTCGTTCGGGACAGCCACGTACTGTGGGACGGCAGCACACGCAGCGGCCTGGTGTTGCGCCCAGGAGAATATTGGTGGGAAGTAGGGGCGCAGCGACAGCTCACGCCGTACTTTCAGGTTCACTACACCTATCAGAGCCGGTTCACGATCGATCCTTGACGTAACGCTGCGTCTGGTTTAGGGCGCGCATGGTACGGGCGAGCCCGTCAGTTTGCCTATTCCAGGTTAGCGAACAGATTGTTCATTGCCTCGGCGACGGTCGGGTGGGCAAATACCGCGTCTCGTAGGACGCTGTAGTGCAACTTTCCCATCATGGCCACCTGTACGATCGCCATGATTTCACCCCCGTCAACCCCCAGAATGGAACAACCCAGGATCTGGCCAGACTCCGGATCGACGACCGCCTTCATAAGACCGCGTGAGTTGCTCACCTCGATCGCGCGATTGACCGCGGTCATCGGCAGCCTCGCCACGCAGTAGTTCAGCCCTTTTCGCCGCGCCTCTTCCTCGGTGATACCAACGCGGCCAAGTTGGGGGTCGATGAAGACCGTGTACGGGAGCATGCGATCGGCGCGGCTGGCGCCGCCGTTTCCCAGGAGGTTCTCCTTCACGATCCGGTAATCGTCGTAGGAGATGTGCGTGAAGGCAGGCCCGCCGTTCACGTCCCCCAGGGCGTAGATTCCGGGCACGTTCGTCTCTAACCGGTCGTTCACACGTACGTAGCCCCGCTCGTCCATCTCAACGCCGCCCGCTTCCAGGTTGAGCCGGTCCGTGTTGGGGGTGCGCCCGGTTGCGAGCAACAGATGCCCGGGCATCAGGGTCCTGCTCGCCGTCGCTCCCCTGCACGGTCATCTTGACCTCTCCGTTCCCGGCTCCATCCACCCGCACGGGGCTGGTGTTCAGCAGCACGTCGATACCATCTTCGCGCAAGATCCCGGCGACAGCTTCGGCGATATCCACATCTTCACCGCGCAGCAGCTGCGGCGCACGCTGCACGACCGTCACCTCACTGCCGAAGCGCTGGAACATCTGGGCAAACTCGAGACCCGTCGAGCCGCCCCCGAGCACGATCAGCCGCTCCGGCACCCTTTCGAGCTCCATGATGCTCGTCGAGTCGAGCGCCTTGACGTTCTCCAGTCCGTCGATCTTTGGCCACGCAGGACGGCCACCCGTGTTGATGAAGATCTTCGGAGCGGTCAGCACCTCTTCGCCGCCACCTACCAGATCGACCTGAACTGTGTAGGGAGCCACGAAGGCGCCGCCGCCGATGTACAGGTCGACACCCTCGGTCTCCACGATGTGGGTGTGGCTGGCGTTGCGGAAGCTAAGCACGACCTCTTGCTTGCGCAGACGCACCCGCTTCAGGTCCACGCTCACGTTGCCTGTGTTCACGCCGTAATCCGACGCCGTGCGCACCAGATGGGCCACTTCAGCACTGGCCACCATCGTCTTGCTGGGGGTACATCCTTCGTTGACGCACGTACCGCCCACGTGCTTCCGCTCGATGATCGCCACCCGCTGCCCGGCAGCGGCCAGAGCCTGCGACAGCGGCCCGCCCGACTGCCCGGCGCCAATGATGATGGCGTCGTATTCGTGGTTCTCGTTTCCCTGGCGCTCGTCCTGGCGCAAGCGCTCTCGCTGCTGGTGCTCGTGGTGGTTGTGCTCGTCGGTGTTCGCTCATTTCACCCAATTCCCGCGCTCGATCCGTGCAGCCGGACAGTTGGCCGCACGGATCGCAGCCTGCAGTCATCGCCCGATTTTTGCAGTAGCGAGAAACACGTTTACGGGGAGGAGGCACCGGCCGCACACCATGACGCCCGTAACCGCATCGCAAAACTGTAGGGGCTAAGCACCCGCCGGAGATGTGCGGTGACGAGACCACGGCTGCGGGTGCTTCGCCCCGGGGCCGCGTTGCCACACTCCTCTGGGTTGCCCCCGGCGCGCTGCCCCGCGACGCGCTTCCCGCGAATGTCCGCCCCCGCGACGCCGCCCCCGCTCCCGCGAGACGCCGCCACTGCGGGTGCTCGGGTGGTGGGGCACTCTCAACGCAAAGGCGCAAAGCGCAAAGACGCAAAGGCTTCGTCTGGTAGCGAGCGTGGCGGCGAGGATGCGGCTGGTCCGGTGCAGGGACCCCTCGCACTGTTGGTTTATCTAGCTACTCCATGCTGACGTGCCGCAGGCCGTGTCGAAGCACGCCCGTGGCAGCGCGGCTCCCTGCGATGCGAATTGGCCGGCAACGCCCCGTCCTTCGAGAGCCTCAGGATGGAGTAGTAAGGGGTCGGCGAAGATGTGAGTGGTGCTGTGCAGGGACCCCGCGCGGGTGTGCCACAGACTACCGCTACCCCTGGACAGAACGATTTACATCGATGCTCATAACGCCGCAGCCATCCTGAGGCTCTCGAAGGACCGCCCGTGGCCGCGCGGCCAGCGTGAATGCAAATCGGCTGGGCGACGGCATTCCTTCGACACGCTCAGGATGGAGTGGTTAGGGGTAGCCACCACAGCTGCTGGACCGGCACAGGGACGCCGAACTTGCGTGCCCCGGCACATTTACGGTTCCCAGTTCCCCCTCGGCACGAGCCGCAGCGTCACGATCTCGAACGGCCGCACGAGCAGCGTTACCTCGCGGCCGGAAACCGCCAGCGGCTCTTCTCCCGCGCGCTCTTCCAGAAGGTTGGTGCGGTATGCTGCGGCGACCTCGAACGCGGCGCGGAGCGTCACCTGCCGCCGGCTGCGCAGGCTGTCGTACAACCGCACGATCAGCCCCGCCCCGTCCTCGGCGCGCTTCACCGTCTCGATCACCACATTCGGCGCATCCACCTCGAGCAGCGGGCCCATCGCGTCGCTGCGATCGCTGCCGCCGGTCTCGGCGCTCACGTCGTACGCCAGCACCGGATCGTTGAGCTCGTACCCCGCTCGCACGGTTTCGACGCCAACCGGCCCGGTATGCGGGAGCAAGCTGTACACGAACGATGCTTACCCTGGTCGGCCTCGGGGTCGGGCAGCGGTGGGCTTCGCAGCAGTGTGATGCGGAGACGTTGTCGTGGATGTCGTGCCCGTACTTGCAGTCGTTGAGCAGGCTGACGCCGTAGTCGCCCTCGCTCAGGTCCACCCACTTCTGCGCGCAGGTCTCGAAGCGCGCCCAGTCCCAGCTCGTGTTCCGGTGCGTCGGCCGCTGAACGTTGCCGAACTGGATTTCGTACGTCGCCTCGGCGCCCGCACCTCGACCGGGAACGCGACCTTGAGCAGGGTGTGCCGCTCGCGCCAGTCGATCTCGGTGTCGAAGTCGATGCGCGGGCTGCCGCGCCGAGCGAGATGCGCTGCACGTAGCTGCTGTTCAGGATGCGCCGGTGGATCTCGAGCGTCCCGCGCAGCGGGCCCGCTCGACCACGCGCACCTCGCCGGCCGGCTCGGCCAGCCACTGCTTGTCTTCGTAGAAGATGTCGACGTCCCAGGCGTCCCAATCCATCGGCCGGTCCTCGAATGCCTGCCATTGGTTCCCGATGGCGCCCGCCGGCAGCACCTCCGCCGCGCGTCCTTGTCGAAGATGCGGGTGATGTCGCCCGCCGCATCCAGCTCCACCCGCAGCCGCTCGTTCTCCAGCAGGCCGGGCTCGGCGATCACCCAGCCGCCCTCCGGAGGCCGGCGCCCGTCGCCCGCGGATGTAGCAGCGCGATGACGCTGAAGCGCCGGCAGCGCGCCCGCCGCCAGCCACGTTCCGCCGCCCAGCCGGCTGCGCAGCCACCGCTGCACCGTCGCTCCGCACCAGCCGCTCGCCGGCCGCATGTGCCGGCCAGCAGGCCAGGTCGCCGCGCTCGAAGCCGGCGGGGTTGACGAGCAGTACCCTCGCGCCCGGATGGCGCGCCGAGGCCGCCAGCGCTCCTGTCTCGACTGCTTCGCCGCAGCGCGCCACCTCGGCGTACTGCTGCCGCGACTCGACGTAGACCTCGCCGATGCTGCTGCCCGGGATGATATCGTGGAACTGGTTGAGGCAGACCAGCTTCCAGGCCTGCCTGCAGCGCCTCGGCCGGATACGCATAGCCGGGTCGACGCAGGCAGCCAGGCGGCCAGAAACTCGGCGTCGTGCAGCAGGAATTCGCTCTTGCGGTTGGCGCGCTTGTTGCGCGCCTGGCGTCGTGTAGGTGCCGCGGTGCAGCTCGAAATACAGCTCGCCGTTCCATGTGGGCAAGCGGCCCCGGCGCCTCTCCAGCGTTCGGAAGAACTCGCGAACGCTGCCCTGGCGGGCCGCGGGGTGGCCGGCATTTGCTTCAGCACCCGCGAGTTCTCGATCATCTCACGCGTGGGTCCGCCGCCGCCGTCGCCGTAGCCGTACGCCATCAGCATCGGCGCCGGCTCGCCGTCGGCCAGCTCCTTCTGCTGACCCGGCGCCAGGTGCCGATCGCCTCGCGCGGCGTGGCCTGCGCATTGTAGGTCGTGCCGAAAGCGCGCCGCCGTCGGGCGTCGTGCTGAAGTGCGCCAGCACCCGCGTCCCGTCGAGCCCCTCCCACCAGAAAGAGTCGTATGGCAGACGGTTATAGCGATTCCAGTTGATCTTGGTCGTGAAGAAGTACTGCAGGCCGGCTTGCTTGATCAGTTGCGGCAGGTCAGGCGTAGCCGAACACGTCCGGCAGCCACAACACGGGCGACTCGGCGCTTTCGCCAAAATGCTCGCGGAAGAAACGGCGCCCGAGCAGGAATTGCCGCGCCAACGATTCGGGACCGGTGATGTTGCAGTCCGCCTCGACCCACATTCCGCCGGTCGGCTCCCAGCGGCCCTCGGCGACGCGCCGCCGGATTCCCTCGAACAGCGCCGGATGTCCTGCGGCATGAACTGGTACAACTGAGGCTGGCTCTGCGTGAAATGGTATTCCGGGAACTCCTCCATCAGCCGCAGCACCGT
This sequence comes from uncultured Chloroflexia bacterium, assembly GCA_963783655.1. Taxonomy (GTDB): domain Bacteria; phylum Chloroflexota; class Anaerolineae; order CG2-30-64-16; family CG2-30-64-16; genus CAWAOA01. Next base: position 224,606 of record CAWAOA010000004.1, on the reverse strand, counting down.
TTGGAAAGTGCGCGCCGACCTTCGGCGCGTCTGCTGCTGCGTCCACAGCCAGGCTACGTCGATATGTGCGTGTCCCGTCGCGTACAACTCCACGTCCAACGGCCGGCCGGAGCGCTCGATCCCCGCAACCAACCGGCGCTGCGCTTCCGGTACGGAAGCGTAAAACGCTTCGCCAGGCGGCTCGCGCAGGTCGAGGCAATTGAACGCCTCGTCGAGCGCCGTCATCAGGAAGGCGCGGGCCGGCTCCTGGTCGTCCAGCTCCGTCGCAACGCCGTGGGCGACGCGGGCGGTCGCCACGAACGAACGCGTGGCATCGTCCACCTGCACCAGCGCTGAAGGCTCCATCAGCAGTCGCGTCCCGGCCGGGAGACCGGAAGAGTTGCGGCCGGTCCAGCCGTGCAGGGCGATCAGATGCTCGGCGCCGTCACACACCCAGTCGGGCAGCGTCACCTCCTGATGGTGCCGGTCGGCCGCCGCAAATGGCTTACCGTCGAGATACAGAAGCGCCTCGGGGTGGCTGAAGTCGTGCGCGCGTCCGAGGGGGAGATAGAGCGCGACCGGATGAGGCGGTCCCCATTCGGCCGGCACCGCGAACCGGGTGCGCAGCGTGAAGGTTGTGTCCCAATCGCTCCAATAGGCGGGGGCGGCGATCAACTCCCACGCTGAGTCGTCCACGCCGGTTCCGGCAGGGCAAGGCGCGTCGGGCCCCGGCAGGGCCAGATACCGGAAGGGCGCCAGAGGCCGGGCGGAGCGATACACCAACGGCTCGACCAATGCGAGGCGGCGGGCGATCTTTTCCCCTGTAAGTCGAACGTCATGTCGCATTTTGGCCCTCTAGATAGTGTCTTCCGGTCCCTGCCAACAGCCGCAAGATGTCGTTTCGCCGTTCCCGCAGCAACTCTTCCTGCTCTGGCCAGAACATGCGCGGCAGACGATCGAGCGGGAACCACCTCATCTCATAATCGTGGAATTGGTCCTCAGGATCTCCGCCCTCATCGTCGGTCGTGAAGAGGAAATAGTGAGTGACTTTCCACGCATCTCGCCGGAAGTTCAGCCGCTCCCGCACCCCCAGCTTGGCGACCAGCCGCAGTCCCCCGAGGCCCGCCTCTTCGGCGATCTCGCGCTTCGCAGCTTCTTCGATACTCTCGCCTCGCTCGACACGGCCCTTTGGGAGGATGTACGCATCGGCGGCGTCCTCGGTCACGAGCGCCACCAGCCACCGGTCGCCCTCGCGGCGCACCACCACCCCACCGGCCGCCGTCGAGACGGTCATCCCCTCAGGTTTCTCGTACCACGACTTGTCTATCATTCCGCCTCCCGGCGCCCGCTCTCTTGCCTCTCATCCGGCGACAGCACGCATATCACGCCCTGTGCGTTGGGCGACTCACGCCAGGCCGGCGTGCCGCCAGACGAACTTCCCGCCGACGATGGTGCCCGCCACTTCAGCCTCGAGAATTTCCATTGGGTCGATCTTGAAGAGATCGCGCTCGAAGATGGTGACGTCGGCGAGCTTTCCGGCTCCAGCGACCCCATCTCCCGTTCCCGGCCGGCCACGACCGCCGGTCCCCACGTGAACCCGCGAATCGCTTCCGCCACGCTCAGCCGCTGCTCGGGGTACCAGCCCTGCGGTCCCGGCGAACCGTCCGCCCGCCGCCGGGTGACCGCTGCATGGATGCCGCGCCGGGGTCGATCACCTCGACCGGGCAGTCGGAGCCGAATGCCAGCACCGTGCCCGCATCGAGCTGGGTGCGGAGCGCATAGGCGCCTGCCGAGCGCGCCCCCCAGTGCTTCTCGGCCATCTCCATGTCAGACGTGGCGTGCAGCGGCTGCATCGAAGCGACGACTCCCAACTCGGCAAGCCGGCCCGCATCGCGCCGGTCGATCAATTGCACGTGCTCGATGCGATTGCGCGCGCAGCCCCGCCGCGCAGCGGCTGCTGCTGCTCCTGGTAGATGTCCAGCACGTCGCGCACGGCGCGATCGCCGATAGCATGGATCGCGCACGCCAGCCCGGCGCTGTTCGCCCGCCGTACGGCCTCGGCCATCTGCTGCGGCGGAGTGACGGCGATCCCCAACTCCTGGGGAGCCGAATCGTAGCCTTCCAGCATCAGCGCCGTGCGAGGACCGAGCGCGCCGTCTGCAAACATCTTGACGTGACCCACGCGCAGCCACTCGTTGCCGAACCCGCTCCGCAGACCGAGGCCCACGCCTCGTCGAGGTGCGCCAGCGGGATGCTCTTGGTGATGCGCCAGGTCAGCGCACCTTCGGCGTCCAGCTCCTGGTGGGCCGCGAAAGCGAGCGGCCCATCGAAATCGTGCACGGCCGTCAGACCGAGTCGATTCGCTTCGGCCATCGCGTTGCGGAGCGCGTCGATCACCTCCGCCAGCGCCGGTTCGGGGATGCCGCGCTCCACGAGATCCATGGCGTCTTCCAACAGCACACCGGTTGGCTCGCCGGCGCCGTCGCGCACGATCTGCCCGTTTGCCGGATCCGGCGTGCCGGCGGTTATGCCCGCCAACGCCAGCGCCCGGCTGTTGGCCCACAGCGCATGCCCGCTCTTGGCATTCAGAGCCACCGGATGATCGGGAGCAACCCGGTCCAGATCCCGGCACGTGGGGAACTCGCCACCCCATGCGTTATGGTTCCACCCAAAGCCGGTGATCCAGCCCGGCCGGCGATGCCGCGGCCCGCTCGCGCACACGGTCGAGCGCTTCCGCGAGCGTGCTGGTCTCGGCCTGAACGCTGCGGAGCCCCAGCGCGTACCACTCCGCGTGCATGTGGGCGTCACACAACCCGGGCACGGCCAGCCGCCCGCCGAGGTCCACCTGTTCGGCGCCCTGTCCCGCCAGAGTGCGTGCGCCATCGTCATCGCCCACGTACACGATCTTCCCACCACGCCGCGACGAGGGCGGTTGCCCATTCCTGCCGCGGGTTCCCCGTATACACGCGGCCGTTTGTCAGAAGCAGATCACTGTTCATGCTCTATTCTCCGCTGTTGGCGTTTCAGAACCCGCCCAGGTCATCTTGCGTTTGATTTTGAACCGAGAAGGCTGCCGCCGCCACTACCTGCGTGGCACGGCGAAGCAGCTCGGGTTGGTTCGTGGCTACGATACAGGTGAGCCCGGGCTGCAGGATGCGCTCCCACATGATGGCGGCGGTGTGGACGTCCAGCGCACTCGCCAGGTCGTCCAGCACAAGCAGCCCGGGGCACGCAGCAGCGCCCGCGCCGCCGCCGTGCGTGCAAGCTGCCCACCCGACAGCCGCAGTCCCCTGGGTCCGAGCCGGCGTCTCCAGCCCGGCCGGCAGCGCCGCTACGTCCTCTTCGAGAGCGCTCTGCCACACGGCCCGCCGGATCTCCTCTTCGTTCGCCGGCCACCCCAGGGTGATGTTCTCTCGCAGCGTGTCGCTGAAGAGGCGCGGCGATTGCGGCACGTATGCGCAGCGGGGGGCAGGAGGAACGTCGCGGGATCGCGTATTACCTGACCGTTCCACAGCACCTCGCCCTCTTGGACCGGCAGCAGCCCGAGCATTGCCTGGAGCAGCGTACTCTTCCCGCTCCCGATACGCCCGGTGATCGCCGTCAGTGTGCCGCGTTCGACCGTAAAGCCGGCGCGAGCGATGCCGCGACCGCCGTCGAGATGCCTGTAGGTAAGCCCTCGCACTTCGAGCGTCGCGAGCGGGCCGCCGGCATTCTCCGGCGCGGTTACCTCCGCGGGCAACCTTCCGGTGTGCACCATCTGCTCCACAGGCGCAGGCGAGGCCAGCTCCGCCAACCGCTCGATCGCCACTGCCTGCTCTCCATAGTCGCCGGCGAACGAACCCAGATACGAAGGTAATTCGGCGGCGAACCAGAGATAGTAAACAAAGAGGGCGAAGTCGCCGACGGTGAATGTCCCTTGGCTGATGGCGCTGCTCGCCGCCACGAGGGTGATCCCCACCCCCAGCACCGCCGTGCTTTCTCCCAGCGAGAAGAGCAAGCTGTGCAGCACCTCGTCCTTGATCGCTGCCTGCCGCCGCTTTTCGTTGAGCCCGGCAAAGTGCCGCAGGACCCCTTCCTCGCGGCCGGCTACTTTGATCGCCTGAACCGCCCCCAGGATCTCCCCCAGGAACGCAGCGACGGTGGCGGTGTAGCGGCGCACTGCCCGCCGGTACGCGAGCATTCGCCTCCAGAACACTCTGGTTACGAAGATCGTTGCCGAGAGGGGGATGAATACCGCCAGGGTGACGCCGAGGTTGATGCTCGCCATGATCCCGACGGCGACCGCAAAGGAGATGATGTTTCCCAGCGCGTCCGGCAGCCACAGCGGGAAATCGGTGACCTCACCGATGTCGTCGCGGTAACGGTTCACGGCATCCCCCGAGGGGACGGGCAATGGGGATGCCGCCGGCGTTACCAGCGACTGGCGAAAGAGTCCACTGCGTATCCGGTTTCCGGTCCGGAGCCGGAAGTTCCACCCGTTCCAGCTTGCCCCCAATTCGCTGATCGCTCGGGCGATCTCGACGGACCCGTACAGTGCCACCAGCGTCCACAGGCTGGACCACGCCGGCGCCCCCTGCGAGAGCGTGTCGAAGATCCCCTTCTCGAGCAAGCCCGGGATCACGCGGCTGGCGAAGAAAAGCACGTGCAGAACGCTGTGTACGGCCAGAATGCGCGGTTCGGCCCGTATGAGCTCCAGGTTGAAGCGCCAGGTGGGCGGTACTCGCGTGCTCATTCCAGCACTTCCTGGATGCCTGCGCGCAACAGCCCGGCAAAATGGGAATCTTGGTCGGCAGCCAGCGCAGCGCGTGGACCCGCCTCCACGATCCGTCCGCCGGACAGGATGACGATGCAGTCTGCGCGGGTGACCGTCTGCAGCCGGTGCGCAATCACGAGCGCTGTGCGCCCCTCGAGCAGCCGCGCGATCGCACGGTCAAGCAGCCGCTCCGAATCGGGATCGAGTCTGGACGACGCCTCGTCGAGCACCACCAGCCCCGGATCTTTCAGCAACAGGCGTGTGAACGCGACCAGCTGCGCCTCGCCGGCCGAGAATCCGTGCCCACCCGGTCCCACTCTGGTATCGAGTCTCTCGGGGAGCCGGAGCACCCACTCCCACAATCCCAGCTGCTCGAGCGCCTTCTGCAGCCGCTCGTCGTCCACTTCCGGATCGAAGAAGGCCAGATTTTCGCGCAGTGACACGGCGAACAGCTGCACCTCCTGCGTTACGACCCCTACGCGACGACCGAGCTCCGACCGGGGCACATTGCGAATGTCAACCCCGCCCAGCCGCAACACACCGGACTGAGGCTCGTAAAGCCGGTACAACAGCCGCGAGAGTGTGGTCTTCCCGCTGCCCGTCCGGCCGAGCAAGCCGGTGATGCTGCCCGGCTGGGCCGACCAGGTGAGGTCGTGCAGCACGCTCTCGCCACCGCCGTCGTCGTAGGCGAAATCCACCCCGTCACATTCGACCGAGAGGGCGCCGGGCGGCAGATGGGCGGCTGGCTCGACATAATCCGGCGAAGGCGCAAGCTTCAGTAGCGATACGATGCGCTCGACCCCCGCGCCGGCGCGCCCCAGCTCCTGCGTCTTTTGCCGGATCTCGTCCAGCGGACCTGCCAGGAGCCCGACATACGATGCCGCGAGAAAGGCCGCCGGGGCAGGGCTGCCTTCTCCCGCGTACAGCCATGTCGCGAGCAGGATGGCGAGCAGATACCCCGTGACCCGCAGCAGCGAGGTGGCCAGGTAGCTCGCGTCCTGCACGAACCACGCGCCTCTCGCGGCAGCCGCCCACGTCGCCAACCTTCGCTCGAGCCCCATTGCAGCGTGCTCGGCTGCGCCCACCGCATGGATGTCCTCGCGGGCGCCCAACCGTTCTTCGAGGTAGCCGTACTGGTCCGCGCTGCGCTCGCGCTCGGCGTGCCAGTGCCGTGATGCGAGTCCCTGCACCCACCCCAGCAGCAGGAAAGCCACCGCCGCGTAGGCCGCGAGCCCCAGCCCCAGTCGCAGATCCTCGCGCAGCAGCAGCACGAGCGCACCCGCCACCAGCAGCACGCCCGCCCCGAGGCGCAGGATCAAATCGGAAAACAGCGACCCCAACGCGTTGACGTCCCCGTCGATCCGCTCGATCAGCTCGCCGGGCGTGTGTTCCTTGTGAAACCCCATCGGCAGCGACAGCGCATGCGCGGTCAGATCCAGTCGCAGATCGTTGGCCGCCGCCCAGCTCAGGCTGGCGCCCCAGTAGCTGCTGGCGAGCGCCAGGGCGCGCTGGGCGAGCGCGGCCAGCAGGTAGGCGCCGGCAGCGGCCAGCAGCACGCCGGCGCCGCCGCCGCTCTGAGCCTGCTCGAGAAAGGCGCGCACGATCTGCGGGGCCAGCAGCTGCAGGCCGACGCTGCCCAGCAGCAGAACGCCAAGCCAGATGAAGCGACCGCGATAGCGGCCGGCATAGCGGCCAAGGAGAATCCGGTGTGCAGCAAAGGGGGTGGGCATAATGGCGAGTCAGTCTAGCACCGCGCCCCGGCGCGGTCAAGGAAATTCGGGGAAGTCTGCTATCGATCAGTGATAGTGTCAGGTTTTAGCGATCAGCGAAAATGTCAGTCATGAACGAGAGACTGACCATGAGTGCGAAGGAAGTAATGCGGATTGGGGCGTGTGAATTGGTGATGGCCGAGCGGCTGACGGTGGCGCAAGCGGCCGAGAAGCTGGGGTTGAGCGAGCGGCAGGGCTGGCGGGTGCTCACGCGGTATCGCCGCGAAGGGGCGGCCGGGCTGGTGCACCGCAACCGGGGCCAGGCCTCGCCGCACAAGCTGAAGCAGGAGACGAGCGCGCGGATCTTGGCGTTGGCGCAGGGGGAGTACGTCGACTACAACGACCAGCATTTCTCCGAGGAGCTGGACCAGGAGCACGGCATCGGGGTGTCGGTTGCCACGGTCAGACGCATCCGGCGAGCAGCCGGGCTCCCGAGTCCGCGCAAGTACCGGCGGCGGCGGGGGCACGTGCAGCGCGAGCGCTTCGCGCAGCTGGGCATGCTGCTGCAGCTGGACGCCTCGCCCTACGCCTGGCTGGAAGGACGCGGACCGCAGCTGGCGCTGGTGGCCGCCATCGACGATGCCACCGGCCAGGTGGTGGGCGCGGTGTTCAGAAGGCAAGAGGATGCGGCCGGCTACTTTCTGGTGCTGCAACAGGTGGCGCAGAGCTACGGCCTGCCCCTGGCCGTCTACGCCGACCGCCACACCATCTTCCAGAGTCCGACGAAGCGCACCGTGGACGAGCAGTTGCTGGGCGCGCCGCCGCAGACCCAGTTCGCGCGCCTGTTGGCTGAGCTGGGGGTGCGCCTGATCGCCGCCCACTCGCCGCAGGCCAAGGGTCGCATCGAACGGCTGTGGGGCACGCTGCAGGACCGGCTGGTCAAGGCGCTGCGCCAAGCGGGAGCCACCACCATCGAGGCAGCCAACGCCGTGCTGCAAAGCTACCTGCCCAAGCACAACCAGCGCTTCGCCGTCGCCGCCGCGCAACCAGAATCGGCCTTCCGCCCGTTGCCCGCCGTTCTATACGCAGGTGAACGGCCGCAGCTACGCCAAGGCCAGTCGAACTGCGCCATACCATGGATGGCGCCCCCTGGCGCCCAACCGGAGGCCAGCTCCTTCTCTCTCAACCCGGAGGCCAGCCCCTTGTGGGCGTGTTGCTCGCGGCGCGATTCGGTTAACGAACCCGCGCCGCGTCCCGACGCCCCACAAGGGGGCTACGCTACGGGTAACGCGAGAGGACTTGCGGCGCGCTTCGGCTAACCCGTTTGCGCCGCGTCCCGACGCCCCACTAGGGGGCTATGCTACGGGTCGGCGTGAATTGGATCACTCCACCTCACGCAACCGGAGGCCAGCCCCTTGTGGGCGTGTTGGTCGCGGCGCGATTGGGTTAACGAACCCGCGCCGCGTCCCGACCCCGTGCCTGCCCGGCAGGGGCAGGTGCGCCCCACAAGGGGGCTACACTACGGGTCGCGGAAAGTTAAGAACGCAGAACAACCCCGAACGCAGAACCTAGAACTCAGCACCCAGAACTCAGAACTCAGAACTCAGAACTCCGCTCCTCCAATAGAAGAAGCCCGCTGCCATGGCAGCGAGCCTCTTCTAAATCCCCAGGTACTGCGGTTCTTCCCTCGAAATAGGGAGGTTCTGGCGCTACTTCAGCCACTGGCGCGGGTTCTTGCGTACGCCACCCTGGATCACCTCGAAGTGCAGGTGAGGACCGGACGAGTTGCCGGTGCTGCCTACAGCGCCAATCTGTGCTCCCTGTCCCACCGCCTGTCCGGCTTTTACGTCGATCCGGCTCAGGTGAGCGTACAGGGTGCGCAGCCCGTTGCCGTGGTCTATCACCACGTGATTCCCGTATCCGTATGCGCTCCAGCCGGCGGTGATCACCGTACCGGCGGCCGCCGCTACGACCGGTGTGCCCTGATTGGCGCCGATATCGATAGCAGCATGCCCACCGCGGAAGCCTTGCCCTACGGCGCCGGCAGTCGGCCACGTAAGGTTATCTCCGCCCGCCGGCGCTTCGGCAGGGGGTGTTGCCGGTTGCGCAGGTGCGGCAGCGGGTGCTGCCGGCTGGGCGGGGACTGCGGCGGGCGGAGCCGCCGGCTTTGGGGTTGCCACAGGAGCTCTAGGCTTCACGCCTCCGGGCACGATCAGCTTTTGGCCGATCTGGAGCAACGGGCTGGGACCCTCCAGTTTATTCCAAGGAAAGTCCATCACAGCCGCCATGTCCACACCATAACGCCGGGCAATTCCATCGACCGTGTCACCCGCTTTCACGACGTGAATCACGCCGGGCACGGGCAGCACGATCAACTCCTGCCCCAACGTCAGTTTTTCTGGACTGAGCTCCAGGTTGTTCGCCGCAATCAAGGTCTCAACCGGTATATTGTACTGACCGGCGAGCCCATAAAGGGTGTCCCCCTGGACCACCTTGTGCGTGCGAACCTCCAGAGCCGGCGGCGATTCGGGTGCCGCGGGCGGCCCGTATGTCGGGCCACCTATCCCGAACATCTCTCCCGGGCGCGATAGCAGGTCGGCCGGGATTTCTGAATCTGGCTGGTCTGGCATTGCTGCATGGATCGCAGCCAGCGTGAGTAGTCCGGTGCCGCTCAAGGCGGCGACCGGCGGGGTCGTCCCACTGCTTACTGTCATCTCAGATAGGGCAGCGCCGGCCACCGGAACGGCGGCTGCTGCAGCCCCGATCGTGAGAACGATCAGTAGGGGGATTAGTAGGCCTGGGGCCTGGCGTAAGGGCCCGAGCAGGTCAGGGCGGCGAAGGTCCGGCAGTCCCAACCTGAGTCCCAGATTCATGCCAAAGAAACGGCCTCGTCTGGGACAGTGCGATACTGTCTCGCGCATCCTTGCGTTGCTCCTTGCGTCATTCCGATCCACCGGAATAGCAGGGAGTACCTGGGGTTGCGCTTTTTATAGCATGCTAACCCCGGCACGGCAAAATCCGCACACCGGCGCGGCAGTCGCATCAGCCGCGCAGCCCGGCCCCACATGTGCCGCCGCGATAGGTACCGCGGCCGGGAAATCGCCATCTTCGATTTATGACGCGGGCGGTCGGGTGTTACAATGACCAGGATCTGACAGCTTGAGGAGGGTGTTCCATGCCTGTCTACGCCGGGAAATATGCTCGCGTTGATCTGACCAACGGTGAAGTACGATATGAGCCGGTCACCGATGACCTGGCCCGCAAGTGGCTTTTGGGCTCCGGCCTGGCGGCCAAGCTGTTCTACGACGAAATGGATCGCGTCGCGGGTGCACTGGATCCGGCCAGCCCGCTGCTCATCTTTAACGGGCTGCTGTCGGGCACCTTCGCGCCGACGGGATGCCGGTCCTCCTGGTGCGGGCGCAGTCCTTTGACGGGGATCTGGGATGAGTCGAACATGGGCGGGCACTGGGGCGCAGGGCTGCGCAACGCCGGCCTCGATGGTCTGGTGCTGACGGGCCGGACCTCCTCCCCCTCGTACCTGTGGGTACACGACGGCGAAGTCGAGATCCGCGACGCATCGCACGTGTGGGGAATGGAAACCTACGATGCCTACGACGCGCTGATCGCCGAGACAAATCCCAAAGCGGAAGCGGCCGTGATCGGGCCGGCCGGTGAGAATCTCGTGGCTTACGCCGCAGTCATCCAGGGCGGTCGCCACCACAGCCGGGCCGCAGGACGTGGCGGAATGGGCGCCGTGCTGGGCAGCAAGAACGTCAAGGGGATCGTGGTCTTCGGCAAGGACAAGCCGGTTTATTCGGATGTCACGCGCTTCCGTGACCAGGTCAAGGAAAGCAACGCCTTTATCAAGCCGGGCTGCCAGTCCATGTCTGATTTCGGTACTGCAGGGGGCATCCTCGGCTCCGAGCGAGCGGGCGACCTGCCGATTCGCAACTGGCAGATGGGGAACTGGACCGAGGGCGCAGGGAAGATCTGCGGCCAGACGATCGCCACCACCATCCGCACCAAGCATGCCTTCTGCTGGGCCTGCCCCATCGGCTGCGGCAAGATCGTAGAGATCAACGAGGGCCCGTATGCCGGGATCGGCGGCGAGGGTCCCGAGTATGAGGCGCTTGCAGGATTCGGCGCACAGTTGGAGATCGACGATCTGGCCGCGGTGACCCGCAGCAACGATCTGTGCAACCGGCTCGGGCTCGACACGATCAGCGCCTCCGGAAGCGTGATGTTCGCGACCGAAGCCATGGAACGCGGCCTGATCGCCGTCGAGGACACCGGCGGTGTCCCTCTGGCCTGGGGCGACGCTGCCGGCGTACACAATCTGCTTGAGATGATCACCTACCGTCGGGGCGCCGGCGACCTGCTGGCGGGTGGCGTGCGCGCCGCCGCGGAGCGGCTGGGCAGCGGGGCAGATCGATTTGCCGTGCACGTGAAGGGGCTGGAAGTCCCCTACCACGACCCGCGGGCGACGGCTGCGCTCGGGATCGCATACGCTACCTCCAGCCGCGGCGCCTGCCATCTCGAGTCTATCGCCTACTGGCGCACGTTCGGGATCCAGTTCAAGGGCTGGCTGGAGGGTCCATTCAATCCCCTCAGCGCGGTGGGCGCAGCCGAAGTCGCCGTGAAGCTGCAGGACTACATGGCTGCTTTCAATCCCGTGGGGATGTGCAAGTTCCCCGGCAAGAGCGGCCTGACCCCCTCGCATACCGCCCAGATCGTGGCCGCGGCCATGGGTTGGGATATGGACGGCGAGGAATTCCTGGCGGTCGGCGAGCGCCTCTTCAACCTGAAGCGCCTGATCAACGCGCGCTACGGGATGGAGCGGAAGGACGATACCCTGCCGCACCGGCTGCTGAACGAGCCTCGCCCGAGCGGTGCCGCCGAGGGCAACCTGCCGGACCTCGAGTACATGCTCGAGGACTATTACGCCCTGCGCGGCTGGCGCCCCGACGGCACCCCATCGCCCGAGCGCCTGACCCAGCTCGGCCTCACCGAAGAGCTGGCTGTAGCCTGACACCCGCGTTCGCAGCCGAAGAACACCAAACGCCCCGGGTGAAGCCGGGGCGTTTCTTTTGAGGATACGGTAGCTGCAAAGCAGATGGTGCGTCCGACCATCGATACCGCAACCGCAAAGCGATTGATACCGTAGCTGCAAAGCAGGCGGCGGCGTGGGCGGCAGGACACCGTGAGGGTGAGTTCCGCCAGCTTTGCTGTCGCTTAGCCCGTAGCGCGCCGGAAGCAGCGCGACTAGCGTTGCCGGGAAGCAGCGCGAATGCGGGGACCGGGCCGCGGCGCGGATGGGGATCGGGTGGTTGGCGCGGCGTCCTTCGAGAGCCTCAGGATGGCTGCGTTAGTTTGGAGCACCGATGCGGAAGGTCTCGTCGATGAGTAGAGTCAGTTGTTGACATCCAAGTTGGGGGTCTCTGAACAGTACCACTTGCCTTGTCGGTAACCCCCAGCGCAACCATCCTGAGGTTCTCGAAGGACGCCCCATTCCCCATCCAATTTGCATAAAGGAATGTCTCACGAGGTGGTGTAAAAGCAGACTGACAAAGTGAGTCATCGTGTGCTTCCCGTAGGTTGTCACAAACCAGCTTGAAGGAGGCACGACGATGACTAGCGAGAGCAGTATGACGCTGATCGAGTATCTGCAGGAAGTAGGCGTCGATCCGAACGGCGACTTTCTACAACAAGGCGCGCGCCTACTGGCGCAGATGGCGATGGAGCTGGAAGTCACGCAGCAGATCAGCGCCGGCAAGTACGAACGGTCGGCGGAACGGATGACCCAGCGCAATGGTTATCGGGGGCGGGCGTCGGACACACGCGTGGGCACCTTAGCGCTGCAGATCCCGAAGTTGCGGCAGGGCAGCTACTTTCCCAGTCTGCTGGAGCCGCGGCGGCGGGCCGAGCAGGCCTTGCTGTCGGTGGTGCAGCAGGCCTACATCGCCGGCGTCAGCACGCGCAAGGTGGATGCCTTGGTGCAGGCGCTGGGGCTGGACGGCATCGACAAGAGCCGGGTGTCGCGCACCTGCCGGGAGCTGGACGAGTTGGTGCGCGGGTTCCGCACCCGGCCGCTGGAACATGTCTACCCCTACGTGTGGTTGGATGCGCTGTACCTCAAGGTGCGGCAGAATCACCGGATTGTCAGTCAGGCGGCGGTGGTGGCGATCGGGGTGCGCGAGACGGGCGAGCGGGAAGTGTTGGGGCTGGCGCTGGGGGCGGGCGAGAGCGGGCCCTTCTCGGTCGAGTTCCTCCGCGACCTGGTCAGCCGCGGGCTCAAAGGGGTGCAACTGGTGACTTCGGACAGCCACGAGGGGCTGAAGGCTGCCATCAGCCAGGTCTTGAGCGGGGCCAGCTGGCAACGCTGCCGGGTGCACTTTATGCGCAATCTGCTGGCCCACATCCCCCACGGCGAGAAAACCATGGTGGCGGCGCTCTTGCGCACCATCTTTGTCCAGCCCAATCGCCCGGCGGCCCACCAACAGGTGAGCGAGACGCTGCGCTTGATGGGCGAGCGCTGGCCGCGGGCGGCCGCCCTGCTGGCCGAGGCCGAGGACGACGTACTGGCCTACCTGAGCTTCCCGGCCGAGCACTGGAGCCGCCTCTACTCCACCAACCCGCTGGAGCGGCTCATCCGCGAGATCCGCCGCCGCACCGAGGTGGTGGGCGTCTTTCCCGATGAGAACGCCACCTTGCGGCTGGTGGGGGCGGTCTTGCTCGAACAGAACGACGAGTGGGAGGACGACAAGCGCTACTTCAGCCAGGCGTCGATGCGCCAGGTGCTGGCCCCGGAGGCGGTGCCGCTGCCGCCCAAAGCCGGCCACCTGCCCCGCCTGGCTCCCGTGCGCTAGCCGACCGCTGCCGGACCCGCCCTAGGCCGCGGGCGAGCCAGCCGGGCGTTTATCGCTTTACGGGGAACTGCCGGCTTTGTCTGTGGCCGGGCAGACGACGGCCGCCTGCCCGGCGCCGTTCCCGCCTGCCCTGGCGCTCGGGTCGGTCGCCACCGGAGCCCTACCCTCCAGGCAGGCGAGCACCATGCTCGCGCTGCCCGACCAGCAAATACAGTAAGCGAGGTTCACACCCTTCACGAATCGCCAGCTGTCAAGCGGAAGCACACGGTAAGTTACACCACTTCATGAGACGTGATATGCATAAAGGGTCGTCGCATCCCGGGTGTCAAGTGCCATGCGACGGCAAAGCTGCCGGAAGATGGCCGCGCCGCGTCCTGGGTGGGGTTAACGCCGGCTGCTTTGCGGCTACAGTATCAATGGGGGAAGGGAAGCGAAGGATCGCCAACAGAGCGGAGCCGAGCGCCACGCGGGCCGGTGCATCCCGCGAGCCCCACGTGCAATGCGACAGGGCGAAGCGCCGGCAACCCACCGGTCCCGCCCCCCGCGCCGCCACCCGGTGCATGGTCCCTGCGAATCGTCTTGCCCAAACAATACGCGTGGCCCCTGCAACCTGGAAAACCCAACAATTCGCATTGCCCCAACCACCTGGGACCAAGAACGTAGAACTCAGAACTTAGAACGTAGAACTCAGAACTCTTCCCAACTCCGGCGCCCTCCCCGCTGCCACCTCCAGGATCTCCGCCAATCGCTCCGGGGCGTGCGCCTCGGCGCGGACGGTCAGCAGGGGCTCGGTCACCGATGGCCGCGCCAGCAGCCATCCGTCGGGCCACGCCACCCGTACGCCGTCCAGCAGGCTCACCTCGCATTCCGGATCGCCGGAGAATGCAGCCTGTAGCTGCGCCAGCGCCGCGACCATCTGTTGCGGGCTCGCCGGGAGGCGCAGGTCGGGTGTAATCGGGTACCGGGGCATCTCCGCGGCCATCTCCGCCAGGCCGCGCCCATCCTCTGCTACGGCCTGCAGCATGAGCGCCGTTGCGTACAGCCCGTCGTCTCCGCCCAGCTCTCCGAAGAAGAAGTGCCCGCTGACCTCTCCGGCGAACAGCGCCTGCCGTTCGATCAGGGTGGTCTTGATGAACGCATGGCCGGAGCGCTCCATCACCGGGATTCCCCCGGCCGCCCGCACCTCATCCGCCACGATGCTGGAGCACTTGATGTCGTACACCACCTCGTTCCCCAGCGTGCTCGTCGCTTCGCGCCGTCGTAATAACAGCCGCGCCAGCAGCACGAGCGCCCGGTCGTTGTCCACCACGTTGCCCCGCTCGTCCACGAACACCGAGCGATCGCCGTCGCCATCGTAGCCCACACCCATCGCCGCTCTGGAGCTCTGCACTACCCCCCGCAGCCTGGCCAGATTGGCCGGAACGGCCGGGTTGGGATCGCGATTCGGGAAGGTTCCGTCGGGCTCACAGTTCAGCTCGACCACGTCGTAGCCGAGGCTGCGCAGCACGCGCGGCGCGATGTGGGAGTAGCAGCCGTTCCCGGCGTCGACGACCACCCTGATGCCGGGCGCGCCGCTCAGCGTCGCCGCGGCTCGCCCGCCGATATAGTCGCAGTACGCTCCCACCACATCGGATGCCGTACAGCTTCCACCCGCCGCCGCAGGCTGCCGGAAATCGCGTCTCTGCACCCGGCCGGCGAGCCGCTCCATCTCCTGTTCGGATATGGGCAGCGGTCCCAGAATGACCTTGAATCCGTTGTCTCCGCGGCGGGTTGTGCGAGCCTGTGACCATGACCCCCCCGGCGGCGCCGAGCGAGCTGACGCCGAAGTAGAAGGCGGGCGTCGGGAGTATGCCCAGGTCGACCACGCGGCACCCGCACTCGACCAGCCCTGCGATTACGGCGGGCTTCAGCGCCAGCGTGCTGGGCCGCACGTCACCGCCTACAACCACCGTCTTTCCCCCAGCTCGCTGCCTACCGCACGCCCGAAATCGAGCGCGATCTCTGCCGTCAGCTCGTCGCCGTAGTGGCCGCGCACGTCGCATGCTTTGAAGATGCCCATCGCTCTAGATGTAACCCCTCTGGCGGCATTCGGCGCGAAAGCGCCCGTACAACTCGTCATAACGATCGCGATTCTGCATCCTCGGTTCGATCGTCTTCCGGATCGCGCACCATCTCCCGCGCCGCCGGGATGATGCTGCCGAAGTGTGTGCCTGCGGCGGCGATCACCGCGGCGCCCTTCGCTCCGCCGGTGTCGGCGGGGACGAGCAGCCGTTTGCCGAGCACGTCTGCCCGCACTTGCAGCCACGCATCGCTGGCCGTGGCGCCGCCGGCGGCGTAGATCTCGTCTCCCACCTCGGCCCCCAGCTCGGCCAGCAGATCGTACGCCATCCGCTCGGCGAACGCCACCCCTTCCAGGTGCGCCGTATATCGTACGCCCTCCGGCAGCTCCTCGAACGCGCTCGCACCCGGCACGACGGCGAACTGCACTGCATCCGGGCGTGAGAAGGGAAAGCGCTCTCCGGTGCGTGCGAGCGGATACATCACGACTCCCGTCGGCGCGAGCTGCATCGCCTGCGCTGTTGAGCGCGGCCAGGCTGGAGCCAAAGCGCTGCGTGACCGGCTCTCCACCCGTGTTGCTCGCCCCACCCGGCAGCCAGAAGCCGTCCGGATGGCGGTGGCAGTAGACGCGGCCCTCCGGATCGCGGATCAGCTCCCGCGTCACCCCCTTCAGCACCAGCGTGGTGCCGAGGGTGCTGTTCCACTGCCCCGGGGCGACCGCGCCCGAAGAGATCTGCGACGTGCAGCCGTCCGTCATTCCGGCCATCACCACGGTCCCCGGCGCCAGCCCCGTCTCGGCAGCCGCTGCCGGGCTGACTACACCCACCTGCCGGCCGGGCGGCACGATCCGCGGCAGGCGGGCGCGAGGGATCCCGAGCTCGTACTCGATGAACTCCGGCCAGCATTCGTCGACGAGGTCGTAACCCATCTTCAGGGCGTTGCTGTAGTCGCTGACGCTGAAGTCACCCGTCAGGCGGCCGGTGATGAGGTCGGTGGGGCTGAGGTAATAGCGAGCGCCGGAGAAGCGCTCCGGCTCGTGGCGCCGGAGCCACATCAGCTTTGGCAGGGCGAAGGAGGCGTTGAAGCGGTAACCGAGCCGGTCGCAAAGGGGGCCGCCGGCTGCGTTGGCCTGCTCTGCCTCTCTTCGCGCGCGCAGGTCGTTGTACATCAGGGCGGGGCGGAGGGGACGCCCGTCTTGCCCGGCGAGCACGACCGTGCCCGAGGTGGAGGTGACCGCAATGCCCGCGACCTGCGACGGGCTGCCTCCCTGCTCGCGCAGCCTCGCCAGCCCCAGCCGGATCGCCTGGGCCACCGCTTCCCACCACGCAGCCGGATCCTGCTCTGCCCACCCGGCCGGGAGGCCCGTGGATGCAGCTATCGGAAGCGAGACGCTCCCCTGGCCCAGCACGGCGCCGCGCTCGTCGCAGAATAGCGCTCTCGCACCCTGGGTGCCGAGATCGATCCCCAGCCAGCATGTCATGTGGGTGGATGGCGCTCCATCAGCTCATTCAGCGTCCTGGCCGCTGCTTCGGCAAATTCGCGGTCGTTCATGTGCAGGTCAAGGGTCATCAGCTCGATGGGTGGGCGCAGCTCGGCACGCAGCACCTCGAGCAGCGCTGCGTTCCCCTCTGGGTTCCACAGCGCTCGCCCCTCACGATTGACGTCGGAGAATCCCCGCAGCGGCACCATGACGACGGTGCGGCTCTTCGGACCGTTCAGGCGCTCCGCCATGATGTGGCCCAGGCGCACCATCTCCGCTTGGGTGGGCTTCACGAGCGTGTACAGGAAGCTGTGCTGGATATAGGGGCGGTCGAGCTGCTCCGGTGAGAGGGTATGGCGGGGTCCCAAGGGAAAGTAGTCGGTGCCGCCGGGCGCGACAACCTGCGGCACTCCGTAACGCGCTGCCATGCGCAGCCGGTCCGGTCCCGGGTCGCAGAAGCCCTCGCTGATCTCGCTCGTAAGGTCGTGGACGCTCAGGTCCAGGATGCCACGGAAGAAGCCTTCGGCAATCAGCTTCTCCATCGTCTGCCCACCCGAGCCGCTCGGGTGGAAGGTAATGACCTCGTAGCCCATTCTCTCGAGTGCCTGCCGGGCAATCGTGACCCCGGGCGTCGTGGTCCCCACCATGGTGGCCGCCACAGGCAGCGGCGACGGCGGGCGCACTTCACCGCCGGTCTCGACCATTCCGGCGATGGCGGCTGCGGCGTTCGCCAGCACCGGACGTGTGATGCTGTTCAGCCCGACCATGTCGGCGACGGCATGCATCATGACCATATCAGTTGTGCCGCTGAGCCACCCGCAGCGGTGTCTGCCGGTGGCCGTTGTCGACACGACCATTTTGGGAACGCCGAGCGGAAGCGTGCGCAGCGCGGGTGCGATCATGCTGGCGCCGCGGCCGCCGGTAATGGCGATCGCGCCGTCGATCAGCCCGCGGTCGTACAGATCACGTACGACTACCTGAAGCCCGGCCATCATGAGTGCGACTGCGTTCTCCTTGCCGCCGGCGATCGCCGCAGCCAGCTCCCCGCCGCCCGCCTGTGCCACGACCTCGCGGGGAACGTCCGCCGGGAACGCGGGCTCGCCCAGGATGCTGCCGTCGAGGACCAAAACGTTGCAGCCGCGCTCGCGGATGCGGTCGCGCAGGAACGCTATCTCCTGCCCCTTGGTATCGAGCGTTCCGACGATCAGGACAGTCTTGGTGGGCATGTCAGGCGTTGAACTTTCGCGCCCACTGGTCGATCAGCACGGCGCCGATGACGACAGCGCCGACGATGAGCGGCTGTAAGTACGAAGAGAGGCCGAGGAGGTTCATGCCGTTCGTGAGCAAGGTGATGATCAGGGCGCCAATGATTGTGCCCGAGAGCCTGCCCTCACCGCCAAACAGCGAGGTGCCGCCGATCACCACCGAGGCAATTACGTTGATAAGCCACGGATCACCCATGGCAGCGTCTGCTGCGTTGAGGCGGGCCGTGATGATCATACCGGTTGAGGCGGCGGTCATTCCGCTGATGGCGTAGGCCGCGATCAGCGTCCGGCTGATCGGGAGGCCCGAGAAGCGGGCGGCGGGCCGGTTTGAGCCAACAGCGTACAACTGGCGACCGAAGATCGTGGCCCCCAGCAACAATTGCAGCGCCACGAAGGCCACCAGCGCGATCCAGATCGGCACCGGTATCCCAAGTACGTAGCCTTGCCCGAACCACTGGTAGGAGTTGGGGAACCCGAAGATGAGCGACCCGCCCATGAGCACGTAGGCGAATCCGTTGGCGATCCACATCGTGCCGTAGCTGGCGACGAAGGGTGGCAAGCGCACGAGTGCCACCAGGAAGCCGTTGAAAAGGCCCGCGACCAACCCGACCAGCAAGCCTGCGGCAATCGCTACCGGCACCGGCGCGCCAGACTGCAGGAGCAGCGCGGCGAGCACGCCGCCCAGGCCGCACACCGCGCCAACTGATAGATCGATGCCGCCGGTGAGGATGACCAGCGTCTGCCCCATCCCTAGAAGCATCAATAGGCTGGCCTGACGCACCACATTGATCATGTTGCTGCCGGTGAGGAAGGCAGGGCTGAGCGCGGTCAACACGATCAGCAGGATGACCAGCGCCAGCACGCGCGAGGCGCGTCCAAAGATCAGGCCGGGCAGCCGCGAGTAGTCGAATCGAACGGGAGCCGTTGTCGCGTGTCTCGTCACTTCTTCCTGCCTCACTCCGCGTGCTCTTCATGCCGTAGCAGGACGTCCAACACAATCGCAAGGATGACGACCACCCCGATGATGACGTGCTGCCACTGCGAATTGATCGCCATGACGTTGAGACCGTTGCGCAGCAGGATAATCAGGGCAACGCCGAGAACGGTACCGCCCAGCCCGCCCTTACCTTCCTCGAACGACGTCCCGCCCAGGATCGTCGCGGCGATAGCGTCGAAGTCCCACCACGCGCCCGCCGTTGGGTGCCCCGACTCGACGCGGGCGGCGAGCAGGATGCCGGCGAGAGCGGCCAACAAACCGCTGTACGCATAGACCATCCACTTCCAGCGGCGGGTTGCTACACCTGATAGGGATGCAGCCTCTTCGTTCCCACCCAGGGCGAAGATGTAGGCTCCAAACCGGGTACGATAGAGCAGGACGAAGGAGATGCCGAATACGATCAGGGCGATCCAGAAAGGCACCGGTATGCCGAGCACGATACCCTGCCCCAGCCAGCGCAGCACGGGCGTTCGTGCTGCGACAGAGGAGCCTTGCGTGAGGGTCAGTCCCAGGCCCGTGGCCATACTCTGCATCCCGAGGGTCGCGATGAAGGGGGGCACCTTCGCACGCGAGACGAGGAAGCCGGTGATGCTTCCGCACAGCACCCCAACGGCGATGGCGCCCAAAGCCGCGGCCGGGAAGGGGAGCCCCCGCTCGCTCAGCAGCAGCGCCATGGTGACCCCAACCAGACCCATTACGGCGCCAACCGACAGGTCGATCCCTTGAGTGAGGATCACCATCGTCAAGCCGGTGCCGAGGATCAGCAGCGGCGCCGACTGGCGGATCACGTTCAGGAAGTTGCTGGGAGTCAGAAAGCCAGGCGCCATCACCCCAAAGAAGAGGATCAGCGTTGCCAGCATCCAGATGACCGTTGGAACCTGGCGTAGCCGATTACGGCTTGCGCTTCCAAAAGCTTTAGTTGCTACCATTCTCACTCACCCCGCAACCCATCATCATTGCGCAAATCTTCTCCTCGTCCGCCTCGGCACGCGGCAGGTGCCCGACGCAGCAGCCCTCGTGCATGACGTAGATGCGATCGCTCATCCCCAGCACTTCCGGAAGTTCCGACGAGATCATGAGGATCGCGTTGCCCTGCTGTGCCAGCTCGTTCATGAACTCGTGGATCTCGCTCTTTGCGCCGACGTCAATGCCGCGGGTCGGCTCGTCGAAGATCAGCAAGCGCGACTCTGTACATAGCCACTTCGCCATTACCACCTTCTGCTGGGTCCCGCCGCTCAGGAAGCGGACCAGGCGGCTGGCTCGCGGCGTGGCGATGCGCAACTGTTCGATGTAACCCTGGACGGTGCTCCGTTCCTTGCGGAAATTGAGAATGTAGCGAGGGAAGAGCCGGGCCAACGATGCCATCACGACGTTGTCCGTTACGCTGAGCCCAAGTGCCACGCCGTGCTGCTTGCGGTCCTCGGGCAAAAGCCCTACCCCCGCCTGCACCATCTGGCTCGGCGCTGCGTTCGTCACGTCCTTCCCGAAAACGCGGACGTGGCCGCTGTCGTATTTGTCGATTCCAAATATCGCGCGGACCAGCTCGGTCCGGCCCGAGCCGACCAACCCTGCCAGGCCGACGATCTCTCCGGCACGCACGTCCAGGCTGATATCTTGCAGCTTGCCGTTGCGGGACAGATTCTTCACTTCGAGTGCAAGCGGCGCGCCGCTCTGGCTAGTTGTCCGCCGTATGGGGGAACAAGTGCGAGATCTCACGGCCGACCATCATGCGTATCAGCTCGTCGAGCGAGGCGTCCTTCACGTTGACCGTGCCGATCCGCTTGCCGTCGCGTAGCACGGTCGCCCGGTCTCCGATGCGTCGCACTTCGGCAAGACGGTGGGTAATGTAAATGATGGCGACGCCGTGCGCCTTCAGGCGCGTTATGGTCTCGAAGAGCTGCTCAATCTCGCGGTCGGTTAGGGCGGCTGTGGGCTCGTCCATGATCAGGATACGGCTCTTTAGCGACAGCGCTTTGACGATCTCGATCATCTGCTGCTGAGCGACCCCAAGGTCCTTGACGATCGCGTGGGTATCGACGTCCATGTGCAGCGCATCGAGCAGCGCGCGCGCTTCGTTGTGCAGCCGGTTCCGGTCGACGAAGCCGAGACGACCAGGCTCGCGCCCGAGGAAGATGTTTTGGGCGACGTTCAAATAGGGTATGAGGTTGAATTCCTGGTAGACAATGCCAATCCCGTGCAGCTGTGCGTCCTTGGGATTGCGAATGATGACGGGTTTACCATCCATGGCGATCGTGCCGGAATCGGCCGGGTAAGCGCCGACCAACACCTTCATCAATGTTGATTTGCCCGCGCCGTTCTCGCCGAGCAGCAGATGTACCTCACCCGTGCACACTTCGAAATCGACGCTGCTGAGGGCCTGGACACCGGGAAATGCCTTGCTGATCCCCTCGGCTCGCAGCACCACGCTATTGCCGCTCACGAAAGCCTCCCAATTGAGTGCCACTGGCAGGACGGGCGGCGTCCACCGGGGACGCCGCCCGGATCTGGCCTGTTACTTAGCCCATGCTTTCGTGGCGATGAACTCGTCCAGGTTGGACTTGTCCACCAACGGCTGGTCCTCCGCCGCGGGGAACGGTATGAAGTCAACCGGCGGCTTCTCGCCGGTGTTGAGATAGTTGACGATGTAGGCAGCGCCAAGGAAGGCGCTACCGACCGGGTCGATGTTGTACGTCACCAACAGCTTGCCGTCCTTGATCATCTGGAGAGCATCCTTGTTGGCGTCAAAGCCGGCGACCTTGATCTTGTCGAGACGGCCCGCAGCCTGCGCAGCCTGGATGGCGCCGATTGCCATTTCGTCGTTCATGCCGATGATGGCGTCCACCTGGGGGAAGCGCTGCAGCAGGTTCTCGGTAATCTGCATGCCCTGGGCCCGGTTCCAGTTCGCAGTCTGCGAGGCAAGCACCTCGACGCCGGGGTAGTTCTTCAGCGCCTGTGCGATTCCCTCGCCGCGTTCCTTAGCGTTCGTTGCACCCGGCGCGCCTTCAAGGATAATGATCTTGCCTTTGCCGTTCAATGCCTTGGCCACGTAGTCGCCGATGACGCGCCCGCTCTGGGTGTAGTCCACGCCCGTTCGCAGCATAGTCACGCCGCCGGCTGATGGGGTGCCCAGGGTAACGACGGGTACGTTCTTGGCATTGGCCTTCTCGACTGCGGTGGCGATACCCTTGGAATCTACGGGGCTGATCAGCAGGCCGTCGATGCCCTTTTGCAGCAAGTCCTCAATGATCGTTACCTGCTCGTCGATATTGTCTGGTTTGGACGGGGCAAGCACGATCGCCTCGAAGCCCATTGCTTTTGCCGCGTTTTGCAGGCCCGTGCCATTTGCGGCGATACCGGGGTTAGTCGAGTTCTTCATCGCAATCGCGATCTTGTACGGCTTGTTCGCCTTGATCGTCGTGGTGGCTGCCGGACCGAAGCCCGTGACAAGCTTCTTGAAGGACGCGGCAGCGGCAGTGCCGGATGCTGCGGGTGCGGCGGTGGCCGCGGCCTTAGTCGCGGCAGCGCCGGCGGCTGGGGCGGCCGTCGCCGCCGGAGCAGCAGGAGCAGTGGTTGCTGCCGCAGCAGGTGCTGCTGCCGCCGGAGCCTTGGTGGCTGCGGGGGCCGCAGCAGGAGCGGTAGTCGGCTGCGCGCAGCCGGCGAGCGGGGCCACCAGCATCACAAGTGCCAGGATGACCAGGACGAGCCGTATCTTGGGGTTCTGCATGTGTTCCTCCTTCTGAGCTTCTAACGGTTATTGTGGCTTCCCCCTGCGAAGGGGTATGGAACTCGTAGAGGCAGACTGATCTGGTCTTCTTCCCACCTCCAGTAGCGAAGGCAATCGAGCATAGCGGCGCGCTGGTACTTCGGATAGACTCCGGTTTCAGAAGACAGACCGGCTGCAGGAGAGAGATTTGCGCCAGGCTGGTAGCGCAAGGATACTGGATCCAATATCCCCGGCCCATTGTACCGAGAGATCGCTCTTTGTCAATCGGACGGTCCGGCCTATAATGCCCCCGCGCCTGCTGCCCACAGGCGCGCATCCGACACCGCCGAGGATCCAAGTGCCAATACTGCGCAGCCACGATATGTCGTTCGAGGCACGTGCCCACCGCATTGCTTTGCTCAAGGCCGAGGGTTATGGCGACGACGCAGTCTCTCGCCCGTTGATCGGCGTGATCAACAGCTGGAACGAGGCGAACCCAGGCCATTTCGGGTTGCGGGGACTTGCCGAAGCGGTCAAAGCCGGCATCTGGCGCGCCGGTGGTACGCCTCTGGAACTGCCCGCCACCGGCATCTGCGACGGCATGTGCAACAACACCGCCGGCGACCGCTACACGCTGCCTGCGCGCGACCTGGTGGCCGCCGAGGTGGAGACTGCCGCCGAAGTCAACGTCCTGGACGGCCTGGTGCTCCTATGTACCTGCGACAAAGTGGTTCCGGGGATGCTGATGGCCACGGCACGCCTGAACCTGCCCGCGATCTTCGTGACCGGCGGCTACATGCCCCCCGGGAATTTCCGCGGCGAGACGGTAACGCTGGCGTCGATCAAGGAGAAATATCCGGCGTTCGTGCACGGGCAGATGAGCGCCGAAGCGTACGACGAGCTGATCGACTGCGCCTGCCCCGGGCCGGGGGCGTGCCCCTTCCTCGGCACGGCCAACACCATGTGCTCGCTAACCGAGTCGCTCGGCATGTCGCTGCCGGGCAACGCCACCGCGCCCTCGGGCAGCGGCCGGCTCCGGCGGATCGCCGAACAGGCAGGCGAGCGCGTTCTGGAGCTGGTGCGCGAAGGCGTGACGGCGCGGCAGATGATCAATGCCGCGGGGATCGAGAACGCAGTCCGCCTCGAGATGGCCATTGGGGGATCCACCAACGCCATCATGCACCTGATCGCTATCGCGCGCGAGGCCGGCGTCACCCTCTCTCTCGACGACTTCGACAGGCTCAGCCGCGAGACCCCCTATTTGTGCCGTCTCAACCCATCCGGCCCGCTGACGCTCGCCGACTACGACGCCGGCGGCGGCGTGCAGGCCGTGATGCGCGAGCTGCTCCCGCTTCTCCACGGCGACCAGCCCACCGTCTCCGGCTGCACGGTCGCGGAGAATATCGAGGCTGCCCCTTCCGGGCGAGAGGGTGTGATCGGCAGTCTGGCCCAGCCGCTGGCGCCCGAGGGCGGGCTGGCCGTGCTGCGCGGCAACCTCGCACCGGAGGGCGCCGTCATCAAGGCGGCCGCCGTCCGCCCCGAGATGCTGCACCACCGCGGCCCGGCGATGGTCTTCGACAGTGAGACGGAAGGTTGGCAGGCGCTGCTGGACGGAAAGGTGCTGCCCGGCAGTGTCGTCGTGATTCGCTACGAGGGGCCGCAGGGGTCGCCGGGAATGCCGCACCTCGAGACCTTCATGGCCTCGCTGCACGGTATGGAGTTAGACGACAAGGTGGCGCTCGTCACCGATGGCCGCTTCTCCGGCGCGACGCGTGGCCCGGCAGTCGGCCACGTTAGCCCCGAAGCATACTGCGGCGGACCGCTGGCGGCGGTCCAGGACGGCGACATCATCGAGCTCAACATCCCCGAGCGCACGCTCACCCTAGAGGTGCCGGAGGAAGAGATCACCCGCCGCCTCACGACCCTACGCCGTCCCGAGAAGCCCGCCCCCGGCTGGCTAGGCGTCTACCGCCGGCTCGTCGTCTCCGCCTCCGAAGGCGCCGCCATCCGCGCGTAGGTGTGGGTGAGAGGGTAAGTCGCGAACGTTGGGGATACCGGCGAATGGCAGGGCGATTCGCTGGGGCTGAACGCGATTTGGGACAACCGCGAATTGTAGGGGCTGTTCGACGGAACTGTAGGGGCCAGATACCGGGCAACCGTGGGCATTCGCCGGGCACTGCGATCCGTTGGGCCATCGGCAATTGCTGGGGTAAATCGTCGGAACTGTAGGGGCTAAGCACCGGCCGGGCTGCGCGGGGCAAGGTGGGCCACTGCCGGTGCTTCGCCCCGGTCGTTGACCGCACGAATCCCATACCCGGCGAAATCCCCCGCAGGCCCGCGCCGGGGCGCCGAGGATCGCACCGGGAATGCGGGATGCGTGGTCAACCACCCGGGCGAAGCACCGGCAGCTACCAACATGGATGCGCAACGCGCGATGCCTGCCGGTGCTTATAGACAATTCAGATAGAAGTCGTATAATAGCGGTATGGCCAAACGACAATTCCGACTCAGCGAGGCGCAGGTCAACGAGTTGATCGCCGCCTACGCCCAGACCAGCCGACGGTGCCACCCGCACTCGGCTGCTGGCGGTGCGGTTGTACGGCACGTGCTACCCGGTGAGGGAGATCATGCGAGATCACCCGCTGCAGCCGCACCAGCCTGATGGAGTGGTGCCAGAAGTACCTGGCGCAGGGGCCTGCGGCCCTGGCCGATCATCGGCTGGGCGGCAACCAGCCGCAAGCTCACAGCCGGCGCAGGTCGCGGACCTGGGCGAGCGCCTGCACCAGTACAGCCCACAGGCGCTGTTTGGCTCTGACAGCAGCCACCGCGGACGGGCGGTTCTGGACGGTCGAAGACCTGCAGCGGGCGATCGCAGCGCTGGTACGGCGTGCACTATCAGAGTCGCACCTCCTGCTTGACGCCTGTTCGCCCGCTGCGGCTTCAGCTACCAGCGACCGGCCCGGGTTTTCAAGTCCCGGCGGGAGGCCGACGTGGCCGCTTTCGAAGAAACGCTTGAAAAAAACTCGTAGACCTGGCGCAAGAAGCCCCAGACACCGTGATCCTGGCCGAAGACGAGGCCTCCTTGTACCTGCAAGCGACGGTGGCGCAGGTTTGGGCGCCGCGGCGGCAGACCACCAGTAGTGCGGGCCGATCCGCACCGAGATAAGACCAGCTTCTATGGCACGCTGGACCTGCGCAGCGGCCGCGAGATCGTGACCGAATCGCCCGACATGAACGGTGCCGCCACCGTGGAGCATTTGGAGCAAGTGCTGGCTACCTACCCAGGCGCAGGTGCCGTGCTGCCTGGCCCGCGCACAGGAGGCTGAACCGCACCCTCGCCGGCTACCGGAAACGGCACGATGACGGCTATCGCGTGAAGGTGGTTGGGCATCACACAGGACTCGCGCACCGAGTTTTCGGTGAGATACGCCAGGAGAAGCTTGCTCCCTCACCTCTTGGTGCGGTAGTTCTCGACGTTCTCCGAGCACTGGGATCGCATTTCCCGCTGGTTTCGGTGCGCGATTCCTGTTTGATGCCCAACGACCTCCACGCGATATCGTGATCATGCCGTTTCCTGTGGCCGGCGAGGGTGAGGTTCAGGCACCTCAGCGCGCAAGGAAGCATGGAACTAACGCCGGGTCAGTCGCCGCCGTCGTGCAGAACCTCAAGTCCGTGAGCTCACGCCGCGCGCACAAGCTTCCGGGGTGCGCTGATACCAAGTTGTGGCAGCGGAATTACTTCGAGCATGTGATAAGGAACAAGGAATCGTACCTGGAGATCGCAACCTATATTCGCCAGAACCCGACGAAGTGGCAATTCGATGTGTTGAACCCGGAAAGAAGGCGGTAATTAGGAGCAATACAGCGGGCTAGGACGATGCAATTTTCGGGGTCCCGCGATTCGTAAAGGCGTCCAAAATCGTTGCGACCGTTGAACGGAGGTGTAGCGGCTAAGCACCGGCCGGCTGCGCGCGTTGCCATCCATGTTGGAGCCGGTGCTTCGCCCGGGTGGTTGGCCACGCATCCGCATTCCCGGCGCAACGCTCAGGGCCCCGCGTCCGGGTGCGGAGGATCGCAATGGTTATGAAAACGCGTGCGTTCCGATCGGGGTGAAGCACCGTGCACGATTTGTAGGGGTTAAGCACCGGCCGGGTAGCGCGCTGCCACGTCCGTCGCAGCCGGTGCTTCGCCCCGTGCGGGGCCACACGTGTCGCATACACGGCGCGATCCTCAGGGACCCTGCGTGTCGTACAGGGAACATCGCCGGGGATTGGATGTGTGCGGTTAACGACCGGGGCGAAGCACCGGCAGTAGCCCATCTTGCCCCGCGCGCTGCCCGGCCGGTGCTTAGCCCCTACAGTTCCGTCGAACAGCCCCTACGATTCGCGGTTATCCCACTCCGCGGATAGCCCCTACGAATCACCCTGCCCCCGCCATTCTCCTAGCACAACCCCAGATACCGCTCCTTCATCAACCCAATCACCGCGCTTCCCGGCGTGTCCCAGATCTTCTGGTTGAAGATCTCGACCTCGATGTAGCCGTTATAACCGGCTTCGTCTACGGCGCGGCGGAACTTGGGGAGCTCGATCACGCCGTCCCCCATCATGCCTCGGCCCAGCAGCTTGTCGGGCAGCGGCTCGATCCAGTCGCACACCTGGTAGCTCATGATGCGACCGGCCGACTGCCGGATGTAGTCGAAGATCTCCGGCTCCCACCAGAGGTGGTACACGTCGATCACGACCCCCACCAGCTCGGGCGGGAATTCCTTCGCCATCTTCAACGCTTGCGGCAGGGTCACCACCACCGAGCGGTCGGCCGCAAACATGGGATGCATCGGCTCGATGGCCAGCTTTACACCGCTCTGCTCGGCGTGAGGCACGATCGTGGCGATCGCATCCATCACCATCTCGCGCGCCCCGGTGATGTCGCGATCGGGCGCCGGGCCGCACACCAGCACGAGACAGTCGGCCTCCAGCTCCGCGGCCTCGTCGATCGCGCGGCGGTTATCGTCAAGCCGCTTCTCCCGCTCGGCGCGCGAAGCCGCGGGGAACCACCCGCCGCGGCACAGCGACGACACGTGCAGCCCCGCGTCGCGTACCATGCGCGAGGCCTGCCGGAGCCCCGCCTCTTCCACCCGGTCGCGCCACAGCCCGATGGCGGGCAGACGCGCCTGGACGCAGCCGTCCACCGCCTCGCGCAGACTCCAGCGCTTGGTGGTGGCCGTATTCAGGCTCAGCCGCTCGAAATTGGTGAGGGGTGGGATTTCGGACATGGCCTACACCTGCTCCGATCCCGCGGGGCGTGGCACGTCGACCCAGCGCCGCTCCTGCCACGACCGGTGCGCTGCCTCGACCACCTGGATCCCGCGCGCTGCTTCATCGAAGTCCCACGGGAAGGGCGTGCCGGCCGCGACGTGCCGCAGGAACAGCTCCCACTGCACCTTGAAGGCGTTGTCGAACAGCATGTTGTCGGGCACGTCCGCCCAGTCGTCACGGAACTCGATCAGGTTCGGCACGTCGGGGTTCCACACCGGCTTGGGCGTGTTCGCCCGGTGCTGGACCTTGCATTCGCGCAGCCCGGCCACGGCGCTGCCGTGCGTGCCGTCCACCTGGAAGCTGACGAGCTCGTCGCGGTAGACGCGGACACACCACGAGGAGTTGATCTGTGCGACGATGTCGCCCTCGAGCTCGAACGTGGCGTACGCGGCATCCTCGGCGGTCGAGTCATACCCGCGCCCTTCCTCGTCCACTCGCCGGGGGATGTGCGTCGTCGCCACGCACGAGAGGCTGCGGATGGGGGCGAAGATGCTCTCGAGCACGTACTGCCAGTGGGAGAACATGTCGAGCACGATCCCGCCGCCGTCTGCCTTGCGGTAGTTCCAGGACGGCCGCTGCGCCGGCTGCCAGTCCCCCTCGAAGACCCAGTAGCCAAACTCGATGCGGATCGCAAAGATCCGCCCGAAGAAGCCGCCGTCCACCAGCCGCTTCAGCTTGAGCAGGCCGGGCAGGAACAGCTTGTCATGGACGATCCCCGTCTTTACGCCCGCCGCTTTCGCCAGACTGGCCATCTCCAGCGCCGTCGGATAATCTTCCGCCAACGGCTTCTCGCAGTAGATGTGCTTTCCCGCTGCAATTGCCGCGCGGACGCCCGGCGCGCGCTGTGAGGTGGTGAGCGCGTCGAAGTAGATCGGATACGCCGGGTCGGCCAGCACCGCCTGCAGATCGGTGCTCCAGCGCTCGACGCCGTGCGCCGCTGCCAGCGCAGCGCAGCTTCTGCTCGTTGCGACCGACGAGCAGCGGCTGCGGCATGAGCGTACTGCCGTCCGGCAGCCGCACACCCCCCTGCTCGCGGATCGCAAGAATGGAACGGATGAGGTGTTGGTTCAACCCCATCCGCCCGGTAACGCCGTTCATGATGATCCCAATGTCTGGCATGCTACCTCCTCGGGGCGGCGGTCACTCGACGCAGCCGCTCGTACGCATATCGGTGCCGGCCGCTCTACCCCGCCAGGTTGCCGAGCCGGGTCGCGCTCGCTTCGGCCCTGAGCGCCAGCTCAGACGCCAGGAAACAATGCTCCTGCGGCATGGCCGTCTCGGTTCGATGAATGATGTCGTAGACCAGTTGCCGCCCGTAAGTAAGCGGCTCGCCGCTGCAGTCGATATACTGGATGCCCTTGTGGTCGACGAGCAGAAGATGATCCTTGCCCGGCCGTCCC
Organism: uncultured Chloroflexia bacterium; assembly: GCA_963783655.1. Lineage (GTDB taxonomy): Bacteria > Chloroflexota > Anaerolineae > CG2-30-64-16 > CG2-30-64-16 > CAWAOA01. Next base: position 195,082 of record CAWAOA010000004.1, on the reverse strand, counting down.
GCGATGTCGATGTACTTGCGCAGCTCGATATAGCCATCGCTTCCGGTGATGAAGGTCCGGCCGTCGCCCCAGACACCCAGCCCTTGCGGCGTGAACCAGTCGACACGGATGTACCCCATGCCCCCGTCCCCGCGCAGCACCACGTCGCCGAAATCCTCGAAACCCGGATGTTCGGGATGCCCAAAGTTCGCTACCTGCGACGAAACGATCTCCGCCTTGGTTGAGCCGGTGTAGTAGAGGAACTGCTCGAACTGGTGCGAAGCGATATCGGCCAGGATGCCGCCATACTCGCTGCGGTCGAAGAACCAGGGATCGCGCTCGGGCGGGTGGACGCGATGCGGCCCCAAGCCGGTCATCTGAATTACCTTGCCGATCGCTCCTGCCTTGATCAGCTCGCCGGCCTTCATGGCGGCACGGACCTGCAGCCGCTCGTTGTACGAGATCGAGTAGATGCGTTTGGTTTCCGCCTGCACGCGGCGTACCTCGGCCAGCTGGTCGAGCGTTGTGAACCCGGGCTTGTCGGTCTGGAAGTCCTTACCGCTGCGCATCACGCGCGCCCCCAGCGCTGCCCGCCGGCTGGGAATGGCGGAGGTGACGACCAGTTGAATGCCAGGATCGTCGAGGATTTCCTCTTCACACTCTGCCCGCCTGACCTGAGGGTAGGTGGCGGCGAACTTGCCTGCCAGCTCGGGCTCGGGCGCATAGAACGACGCCAGCTCGGCGCCGGCTTCGAGCAGCTGGTCAACTTGCGCATAGATGTGGTGGTGGTTGATGTGGGCGACTGCGAACCGGACCTGGGGCTGGGATGTCATTGGGTGGCGCCTTCGTATAGATTGCGCCCGGCAACCAGCGCCCGCATCTTGCGGTCGGCTACCGTGCGCGGCAGCATCCAGAAGCCGCAGTCGGGATGTACCCAGCGGATGCGTTCTGGGCCGAGCACCTTCACCGCGAGCTCGATGCGGCGCGGCGATCTCGTCCGGCGTCTCCACCTCGTTGTCCTTGATGTCGACCACGCCGACGCCGAAGGCGATGGACGGCTTGATCTCCCGCAGGATGTCCAGCTCGTCGTACCCGCTGCGGGCGAACTCGAGCACGAGGTGGTCGCATTCCAGCGTGTTGAAGAACGGCAGCAGCGTGCGGTAGAAGCCCTTCTGGATGGTCTGCCCGCCGTAGTTGCCGAAGCAGAGGTGCACGCCCCGCCCGTTACGGCCGCCGCTCAGCACGACGTTGATCGCCTCGGCCGCCCACTCCCCGTCCTCGCGGCGAGCCGGGCAGGTTCGCCTCGTCCACCTGCAACACGCCGGCGTCGATCGCCGCGACCTGGCGGCGCAACACCTCGGCAATGGCCATCACCAGCGCCCGCCGGTCGCGGTAGTGGTTGTCGAGAGCGTCTTGCCCAGCATGTAAGGGCTCGTCACGGTGAACTTCAGCGGCTTCGACCGCGAGCCCTTGCACCAATTCGTAGGCCGCGGGCAGGTTCAGCGTCCCCTCGCCGATCTCCCCGTACACGACGCCGGCCGGCTGCGTTCGGAAGCCCATGCCCGTGTCTGCCGGAACTGCTCCAATTCGGCGCGGCCAAGCTCGGAGCGGACGCCTGCCATCGGCCGGATGAAATACTCGATCATGCCGTTGGTCTCAGGATGGTTGACGTCGAACCGCGTCAGCTCGCCGTCGCAGATCACGTCCAACCCCGGCCAGTTCCTGGATCTTGGTGACGACCAGCACGGCATCGTGGAGGTTCGGGGTGGTGGGATAGCTCGCGAGCCAGACCGGGATGGGATAGCTGCCGACCACGGTGGTCTTGATCCTGGGTTCCATCGCTTGACTCACTTCCTCTGGTCTTCTACCAGCGCCAATCTAGTCGACCGGCAGCGGCTCGGCTTCCGGGTCCAGCGCTGCGAGCACCCCCCGGTAGAAGGGGTCGGCAGGCTGGAGGGGCAGCTCCGCCGGGAGCCCCGTCACGGCCGATTTGTACGCCCCCAACACCACCTCCAACGTCGCCCGCGCCTCGCGACCCGAGATGAGCGGCGGGCGGCCTTCCCGAATCGCGTCCAGCACATCGCGGATCTGCGGTGTATGCGGCCACTCCGGATCCATGTACTGCCCCGCGCCGGCGCGGTCGCTCAGCCAGCTTCGCGGCATCGGCTCGATGCTGTGCTCGGCCCATTCCCGCACCTCGGCAGCGTAGGCGGCATCCTGCGAATCCAGCTGCCACGGGTTGAGCAGCGCTGCCGCCCGGGTGCCGTAGATCTCGAGCTGCGCCCGCTGGATGTGCAGCGATACCGCGCTGGTGACCTCGCCGAGGCTGCCATCTTCGAAGGTGAGCAGCGCCACGATCGTGTCGTCGATCGGCACGCCGCCCCGCATCTTTTCCCGCAGCACGCCGTGTACGAAGGCGCCCATCTGCGCGCTCACACGCACGACCCGCTTGCCCATGACAAAGAGCCCCTGGTCGAGCAGGTGCCACGCATGGTTGAGCAACACCCCGCCGCACTCGTTGGCCCAGTTGCCGCGCCACCAGGTGCTGTAATAATCGTCGCGGCGCCACCAGTGCGTATCCGCCTTCATCAGGAAGACCTTGCCCAGCTTGTCCTGGCGCACCAGCTCACGCAGTCGCCGCTGTTCGTCCGCAAAACGACCCTGCGACACGACCGAGAAGCAAAGCCCCCGGCTCTCGGCGGCCTCGATCAGCTCGTCTGCCTCTGCCAGGCTGCCGGTCAGCGGCTTCTCGAGCAGCACGTGCTTGCCCGCCTGGAGCAGATCGAGCGTAGACCGGTAATGCACGAACGGCGGCGTGCTGTTGATGACCAGCTCAACGTCGGGATCGGCCGCGAGCTCCCGGCGCGACGAATAGCTCCGCACCTCCTCGCCGGCGATCTCGAGCAGCGCTGCGCGTCGCGCTGCCGAGCGCGTCTCGCTCCCCGGGATTCTCTGCGCGTGCGATCGCGTCGTCCAGTCGGGCGGCCTGCCCGGCTGCGTATTCCCGGATGTACTCCTGGACGCTGCATGCGCACTGCCCGCTGCGGTCACACAGCGCGACGATGCGGATCTCATCCGGGAACTCCAGCAGGCTGCGGACGTGCGTGCGCGCAATGAAGCCGCACCCGAGAAGCCCCACTCCTAACCTTGAAGCCAACTTTCTTGCTCCTTGGCAACGCTCCGGATCCGGGCGACCCAGAGCCAGGTAGCGACTGCGGATGCCACGATAGCGGTGATCATCGCGAACGGGTTGTGCAACAGCGCCAGCGCCAGGCCCGGTGCTGCTCCCGCCAACCAGGGCCAGACGGGAACGGCGCGCGGCGTGGCCCCGCGGCGGCGCAAAGCGTACTCGGTAACCAGCGGCGCGACAGCCGGGGGCAGTACGGCTCCCAGTACTCCGAGCCAGGGCAGTATCTCGGCATCGAAGTGGGCCAGGGCCAGGCCCAGGCCGACCGCCGCAAACGCGAGCAAGCTCGCGCGCTCGCCGATGCCGGTTGCTGCACGCAGCGCCGGGGCGCCCGAGTAGAAGCAGGTGAAGGTAGGGGCAATCACGGCCAGGGCGATCAGCAGGTTGCCGATCGGCAGGCCGCCGGGGGCGCCCAGCATGGCGATTACATCGGCTGAGCCCGTGCGCTGGCCGAGGAGGCCACCGGCCAGGATGATGATGACCATGGGAACGGCCAGCATCGAGATCACCAGGGCCAGGTTGCGGCGGCCGGTCAGACCGGCGGTGAAATCCGGAGCGCGCAACCCGAAGACCCCGATGTAGCCGATGATCACGGCCACATCCGTAGCCGCTCCGGCCGGTCCCGCTGCTGCGGTGAGAAGCTGGGTGCCGCCTTCCCGATAATGCCAGACGACGAGCGCCACCAGTCCCAGCACGCAGGCCGTGGTGACGAGTGCCAACCGGTTCCAGCCCCGGATGCCGCGGATGGCGAGGACGGAGATCGGGATCCCCAGCGCCAGGACTGCCGCCCAACGCGGCCCGTCCAGGAGCCTGGCTAAGGCCGAGGCGCCCATCCCGATGTTGACACCGGCCCAGCCGGCCATGCCGGCGGCGATCAGGGCGCCAAAAATGCGCCGCATCGCCGGGGTAAAATAGAGCCGCCCCACCCCGGTCAGGCTGGCGCCGTCGCCCCGCGGCGGGAGGAGACCGAAATTGCCCTGCACTCCGACCAGCGCCACGACCAACAGCAGCCCGACGGCCAGCGAGACGAGCGGCACGCCGCCGTTTCGGGCGGCCAGTCCGGCGCCCACAAGCAGGGCTCCCGGGGCAGTCCCTACTCCCAGCCAAGCCCCGGCCACGCTCGGCCAGCGCCGCGGCGCTGCAGGCTCCACCGAGCCCGGCCCCATCAGTCGAACCATTCGTCCTGCGGGTCGAATGCCGGCACCGGGATAACCGCCACGCGCAGCTTGCCTACCGCGCGGTGCCGGCAGCCGGGATTGATCATAACGGCGGTCATCGGCCGCACCGGCACCCGGTCGCCGTCGAGCTCGAGGTGACCTTCCCCTTCGAGCACGAGGTAGATCTCCGTCAGGTGCTTGTGGTAGTGAAGCTGGGCCTCAGCCTGCACGTCCAGCAGGTGCAGCGTGGCGACGCCGTTGCCCTCGGAGACGAACGCCCGCCGCGTGAAGCCGCACGGGCAGGGCTGCGTCTCCATCTCATCCATCTGGCTCACGGTGTAGTTCGGCATGGCTCAGTCCATCGCCAGGACGCCCTTGGACTTGAAGATGTCCCGGATGCGCCCTGCGTACTCATTGAAGGCGGGTGGTAGGCGGTCGAGACGTCGCGGCCGGGGCAGGTCGATATCGATAATCTCGACGATTCGCCCTGGGCGCGGGCTCATCACCACGACCCGGTCGGCCAACAGGACGGCTTCCGGGATACTGTGCGTGATGAAGAGCGCGGTCTTCCGCTTTTCCATCCACAGGTGCTGGATGTCCATCGAGATCTGCTCGCGGGTCAATGCGTCGAGCGCGCCAAAGGGCTCGTCGAGCAGCAGCAGCGGCGGATCGTGGACCAGCGCCCGGCAAATGGAGACGCGCTGGCGCATGCCGCCGGAAAGCTCGTAGGGCTTTTTCCCCTCGAACCCCGCAAGGCCCACCTTTTGCAGAAGATCCCGCGCCACCGGCATATAGCGGCTGCGATCCATGTTGCGGATATCGATCTGAAGCATCACGTTCGAGAGCACGTCGCGCCAATCAAGCATGATTGAGTCTTGAAAGACGATTCCAACGTCCGTCTGCGGCTCGGTGACCTTTTTGCCTGCCCTTGTGATGGCGCCGGATGAATAGGGGAGCAGGCCGGCCAGCATCTTCAGCAGGGTGGTCTTTCCGCAGCCACTGGGACCTACGACGGCGACAAACTCGCTCTCCTTGATATCCAGGTTCACGTCGACGACGGCCTGAACATCCCCGCTCTTTGTGCGGTAGGTCTTATTGAGATTTTGGAAGCGAATGATCGGGTCTGTCATATCCCTCCCTCGATTGTCGGGAGGTCCCGGGGCCGCTCAGCGGCCCCCGGGACGATGGAACCTGGTCACTACTTCTTCGGCAGGTACGGTGCCTCAGAGAGGTAATCGTTGGTGAAGTAGGTCTTGACGTCGGACGGTGCATTGGTCAGGTTGGCGAACTTGACCAGCAGATCCTGCGAATCCTGCCAATCTTCGACCGCCGACCAGCCCAGGGCCTTGCCCTTGGCGCGCTCGGAGCGGACGATGGACATCGTGCCGTTGATCTCCAGCAGGGCGATTTCGGTGTTGAATGAGGTTGCCGTCTTGATGAAGATGGCGGCGGCCTCATTGGCATTGTCCGCGGTCCACTGCCAGCCGCGCTGCGATGCGCGCAGGAAGCGGCGGAGGATATCCTGGTTCTTTGCGTCCTTCAGCCAGTCCTTGTTGACAACCACTGCGCTGCTCAGCGTGGTGGTGCCGTTCATGTCGTACAGGCGGGTCCAGCCCATCTTGACGCCGGACTGGAGCTGCATGCGTGGGCCCTGGTCCATGAAGTAGCCCAACAGGGCATCGGCCTGCTTGGCCAACACAGCCTGCTCTTTGGCAGCCGGGTTAGCGACGGTGATCATCTGCACGTCTTCGACCTTCATGCCGGACTTGCCCATGAAGGCGGTGAAGATGGCCAGGCTGGCGTCGCCGGCCGTGATGGCGATCTTCGATCCCTTGATCTCTGATAGCTTGGTCGGCTTGGCCGCGTCGGCACGGTAGATGAAGGCCATCGGGCTCTGCTGAAGCATGACGGCCGCTGCCTTGAACGGGCATGCCGTTCGACACACCGCGCATCATGGTCGCAGCGTCGACGTAGGCCACGGGCTGGGTATTGTTGGCGACCAGCTGCAGAACGGTCGTCGAGCCGTTGCCTTCCATGATCTCGACGTCGAGGCACTCGTCCTTGTAGAAGCCCTTGTCGCGGGCTGCAATGAAGCCGGTGTGCTCGCCGTAGTAGGTCCAGTTCAGTCGGAACTGGAACTTATCGGTGGTGGCGCAGGCGGCGGCAGCAGCCGGCGCGGTGGCCGCCGCTGCCTTGGTTGCGGCAGGCGCAGCCGGGGCAGCCGTGAGCGGTCGTGGCAGCAGCGGTTGGTGGCGGCGGCGTCGGCCGGGGCAGTCGTGGCATCGGCGGCCTTGGTTGCTGCCGGGGCAGCGGGGGCGGTAGTAGCAGCCGGCGCCTTCGTGGCTGCAGGGGCAGCCGGCGCAGTGGTTGCGGGAGCCGCACATCCGCTGAGCATCGCGATCGCCAGCATGGCGATCAGAGCTTGAACAAGAGATCCTTCTTCATTTCCATTCCTCCTCAGAATGTCCGGGTTTGGTATCAGCCTGGCGAACAGGATGTAGATTGGCGACGACGAACCCTCCTTTCAGACATGCGAACACCTCGATAGCCGGTGCAAACGCACTCCGGGGCGCTTGGTCGCTCTACATTGTTGCGCTCGCTGTCCTCGCGCCCGCGCTGGCTGACGTGCCAGGGGATCAAGAGCGATTCCAGATAGCTCGATCACGTAGAAGAAGACCAGGCCGATGATGGTCAGCGCCACGATGGTCGCAAACATCAGCGCAGTCTGCATGTTCGAGTTCGTCACGAGGAGCAGGTAGCCCAGGCCCTTGTCAGCGCCGACGAACTCGCCGACGACCGCGCCGGCCACAGACAGGGTCGCCGCCACTTTCAGACCGCTGAAGAGATAGGGCAGGCTGGTAGGCAGGCGGAACTCCCTGAAGATCTGCATCCGGCTTGCACCCATCGAGCGGGCCAGGTCAATCATCTCCGGCGCTATCGAGCGCAAACCGACGGCCGTATCGATCACGATGGGGAAGAACGAGATCAGAAAAGCGACCATGACCTTCGGCGTCGTGCCGATACCGAACCACACCAGGAAGAGCGGCGCAATGGCGATCTTGGGCACCACCTGGAAGAACAGCAGCGTGGGCGTGACCAGGGAGTCGAACCGGCGGTACGACGTAATGCCAATGGCCAGAGGCACGGCAATACCGACGGCCATGATGAATCCGAGCATCATCTCGTAGGTCGTAACCCAGCCGTGCATCAGCAGCCGGGGCAGCTCGAGATAGAAGACGCGAAAGATTTCGGTCGGCGGCGGCAATAGATAAAGCGGCACGCGCAAGGCCCGCGTCCCGATTTCCCACACGAGCAAGAATCCCGCGATGCCAATCAGCGGGATGAAAGCGTCTCATTACGCTCCGGCCGATATTGTTTTTGGGCACGGAACGTGTCGCAGCGGTTTTTTCCATCCGGCACCCTCCCTTATCTTACTCCGCAATTGTGTTCAGAAATCCCTCGGCGCGAGCGGAAAGCGCTACGCCGAGCCCCGGTCCGTCAGGCACCGAAACCAGGTTTGTCTTTGGCATGAACTCCGGATCGTCAGCCAGGCTATCGGCCAGGAACTCTTGCCCGTTCAGCCCCAGCGGCCGCTTGAGCCCGATGGAGGCGAACAGGTGCAGCGAGGCGGCGAACGAAATATCAGGGTCGCAGAGCCCGGAGGCCAGGATGCCCAGCCCCCGCTCGGCGAGCATCCCCGCGATGCGGCTTGCGTTCCAAAGCCCACCGCAGCGCGCCACCTTCAGGGTGATGCCGTTGAACATGCCCAGGGCCGCGAACTCCTCGGCTTCGACCGGCGACACCACCCCTTCGTCCATATAGATTGGGATGGCCCCCTGGCGCACGAGCGCCTGGTAGCCGCTCAACCGGTTCGGCGGCAGCGGCGACTCCAGCGCCGCCATGCCGGCGTCCGCCAGCCGGGGCGCCTGCTCCAGGGCGGTGTCCAGGTCGTAGCCGGTATTTGCGTCGCACCAGTGGAAGCCGCCTGGGCTGAAATCCCGCACCTTCCGCACCAATGCCAGATCGTAAGCCGGCGTCTGGGGCGGTCCGATCTTGACGTTGAAGCTGCTGTAGCCGCGCGCCCGGCCCTCCGCAAGCTGTTCTTCCACCACCGAAATGTCATCCGAGGCGACGGTCCAGCTCAGCTCGAGCTCGCGCAACCGGGCTCCGCCCAGCATCTCGCCGGCGCTGGTGCCCTGTGTCTTCCCGGCCAGGTCGTAGCAGGCCAGGTCGATCGCCGCCTTCGCCAGCGGCTGCCCTACGGTGAATGACGGCCGGATCGCGTCTTCCATGCGGCGGTGGACGCCGGGCAGATCGCACGCGTCTGCGCCCAGCACTGCCGGCGCCAGGTAGCCCCGCAGCGTCGTCTCCACCGTCTCGACCGTTTCGTAGGTCCAGGACGGCACCGGCACCGCCTGGCCCCAACCCTGCCGGCCTTCCTCGTCCGTCACTCTTACCAGTATCGTTGGCCGGTACGTTACCCCATCGGCCGCGGGCCGGAAGAATTTGAAGTGGCCCCTGACCTTGTAGTCAAAGCGGCCCGCTTCGACGCGGACGATGCGGCTCATCAGCCCGTTTCCTTGCGCCTCTGCGCGCACCAGTCGCGCAACGCCTCAACCATGGCGGCGATATTCACGAGCGGCGTGTGCGGCGCCATAGCGCAGCCGGCGCTGAGCACGTCGACCCCGGCATTCAGGCACTCAGTTGCGCTGCGATACACATCCTCGGGCGTGCCGTTCAGCAGCACCTTGATGGTCGGTACGTAACCGATCAGCGCCATCCGGCCACCGGTGTTCTCGCGGGCCTTGGCGATATCCACGCCTTCGTCGAAGCTGTAGGCTGAGGCGCCGGTGTCGGCCAGATACTGCGTGTGCCGCGTCGACTTGCCGCAGATGTGCATGATTGTAGGCGCAGGGATGGCCGGGCACAACTGGCTGTGATACGGCAGAATGAAGTCTCGGTACTGTTTCGCCGAGATCAGGTCACCCGATGAGCCGGCCTCACCCACGATGATCGTGTCTGCGCCGGCTTCGACCAGGGCCGTGCTGTAGCGAATCGCCAGCGGGGTGAGCGCCGCCATCACGCGGTGCACCCAGTCGGGCTCGGTGATCATCCACACCAGGAAATTCTCAAACCCAAACAGCTTGGAGGCCAGCGAGAACGGACCCACGATCGATGCGACGATCGGCACTTCGTCGTTATAGCGCCGCCGGAGCGTCGAGACGGCAGCCAGCACCACCGGCACCCGGCCCAGGTCGAAGAAATCGTCTGGGATATACAGCTGGTTGGGATGGTCCCAGATGTGGCGGAGCTCCGTCGGGATCGTGTCGCGGGTGCGGTAATCGACCGGCGCGCCGAGCGCCTCGACTTCAACCGTCATGCAGAAGGGGAGCTTGATGCACTCGGTTTCGGTATATAGATGGATCGACTCCGCCAGCCCGGCCAGCAGGTCGGCCCGCCTGTGGGCCTCCGGCCAGAAGATGCCCCTGCGTTCCATCATCTCGACGGTGATGCCGGTGGTGACCGCCGCGACGGGCGGCCGGTCGACCGGTTTCCGCTGCAGGGCATCCAAAAAGCGCTGCTTGGTGTTTACCGGCGCGGGGGATGGGGTGGGCAAAAGCTGTGACACGGTCATGCCTCCCGCGCTGCCTGGCTGTCCGCCAGGTGACCCGCCGATAGTTCGGCCACGGCCCGGCGGTGCATGGCGCGGATGCGTTCGTGGTGCTCGTACGTCAATCGCTCGAGGCCGGCCAGGTCACGCTGCGCCAGCAGGTCCACCATCTGGCAATGCTCGATCTGCGCCTGGCCGAGCTGCTGTTCCACTTCCGGGAGATACCAGCGCCGGAGGCGCAGCCAGGCGTCGAGGGTACGGCCGGTGAACTCGACCAACAGCTTGTTATCCGACAGACCGGCCACGGCGCGATGGAACTCGCCGTTCAGTTCGGACCACCGGTCGGTGGCTCCATCTTCGAGCACCTGGCCCATCTCGGCAGTAAGTCGGCGCAGCGCGACGATGTCGCCATCGGCCACGTTTTGCACGGCGAACTCAAAGCCGATCAACTCGAGGCGCTCGAGGAGCAGTGAAACCTGTTGGATGCCGCTGGGTGCGAGGTCGGAGACGACGGCGCCGGTATGCGGCGTAATCTCCACGAAGCCTTCGGACTGCAGTCGCTGGAGTGCGCTGCGCATGGGGATAGCGCTGATGCCCAGTTGTGCGCTCAGGGTGTCGAGAACGAGCCTCTCTCCCGGTTTCAGCTCGCAGCGCAGAATCGCTGCTCGCAGAACCTCGTAGGCGTAATCCTCTTTGGTGCGGAACTTGAAAGACTCGGGTGAGGTCAGCATTGTCCAGCCCAGCTCGGGTAGCACCCCGACCGTATATCGTATATCTTACGGGATATAGGATAGCGGCAGTTGTGCAGACTGTCAAACCGGTTTCCCCCCGCTGACAGCGTCCCGCGCCGTCATCAACATCGTGCGGTGACAGTGCATCTCGCGGCCCCGCCGCCCGGCCTCCTCCTCCCGCCTCCGCCCCTCACCAATTGACACCCCTCCCCATCTGCGATATCCTCGCCCAATGCCCGGCCGTTCCGCTGCCGGGCTGGCCGCATTCTCAACCCGGTCACACCGCAGTTCGGTCCCGTTGGTGAATGGGTCGAGCAGCGCGCTGCCTTACATAACCAGGTCGGCCGTTGGGCGGGGGGCCGCCCCACCGGCCCGTTTGCCGCCATTGCGATACCACAGGAGGTCAACCGGTGCCCGACACAGCCATCCGCATCCTCGAGCTGGAACCGTTCTTTACCTACGAGACCCCGCGCGAGCCGTTGAAGTTCGGCGCGGTGGTGATGACGGCGTCGACCCTGTGCTACGTGCGCGCTCGGGTTGAGACACGTGATGGAAAGAGGGCGGACGGCTGGGGCGCCATCTTCATGTCGGACGTGTGGGCGTTCCCCACGCCCAGCATGTCGCACGAAGTCAAGGACGCGGCGATGCGCCATCTGGTAGAGCGCTTCTGCCGCCACGCCGCCTCCTACCCCGGATACGGGCACCCGATCGATATCTTCCTTGAGCTCGAGAAAGACCTGGCGCGCATCGCCGCCGAGGTCAGCCGCGATGACCAGCTGGTCGAGCCGCTGCCGTTCCTGGCAGCGCTGGTGTGCGCCTCGCCGGTGGATGCAGCGCTGCACGACGCCTTCGGGATCGTCCACGGCCTGTCGTCGTACGCCACGTACGGCCCCGACTTCATGCCGCACGACCTGTCGGCCTATCTCGGTCCTCGCTTCCGCGGCCGCTATCTGTCCGACTTCGTGAGGCCGGACCCGGCCCCCGAGGTGCCGATCTGGCACCTGGTGGGCGGGCTCGACCGGCTGACGGCGGACGGCGGCTCGAATCGCGCGCCGGACGGCCGGCCCGCCACCCTGGACGAATGGATCCGCCAGGACGGACTCTTCTGCCTGAAGGTCAAGCTGCGCGGCAGCGACCTGGCGTGGGACCTCGACCGGCTGCTCGCGGTGCATCGCATCGGCCGCTCGGTGCTTGACGCCGAAGGGCGCGACCGCCTATACATGTCGGCCGATACCAACGAGCAGTGCGAGAGCCCGGCTTACATGGTGGAGCTGCTGCATAAACTGCGCGAGGGCTCGCCCCAGGCGTACGATGCGCTGCTCTACGTGGAACAGCCGACCGAGCGCGACCTGCGCGCCCACCGCTATGACATGCGCGAGCTGTCTGCCCTCAAGCCGGTAGCGATCGATGAGAGCCTGACGAGCCTGGAAGATCTCGAGCTTGCGCTGGAACTGGGCTGGTCCGCCGTGGCGCTCAAGACGTGCAAGTGCCAGAGCCTCGCCCTGCTCGAGGGGGCAGTGTGTGAGGAGCGGGACATCAAGTACAGTATCCAGGACCTGACCAACCCGGGCCTGGCGCTGCTGCACTCGGTCGGGTTCGGCGCCCACCTGCGCCCGATGATGGGGGTCGAGGCGAACGCCCGCCAGTATTTCCCGGATACGTCGCTGCCCGAGTCGCAGGTACATCCGGACATCACCGGCATCCGGGACGGCGTTGCGCGCACCGGCACACTGCGTGGCCCCGGGTTAGGTTACCAGGTGGACGCAATCCCGCGCGACATCTTCCATGCGTCGCATCCAGGGGAAGGAGAAGGGCGATGACCGACGAACACGCTTTGCAGGCGAAGTGCCGGGCTGCCATGGATTTCGCAGCCGGCCAGGTACGCAACCTGGTCACCAATCACCCGGACTTCTTCCCGATGTACACCCAGAACGGCAAGTGGAAGCACGAGGGCGAGGCCTGGACCAACTGGTGCGAGGGTTTCCTGGGCGGCCAGATGTGGCTATTGCACCGCCACACTGGCGAGACGTACTGGCGTAAGCGCGCCGAACACTACTCGCGCCTGATCGAGCACCGCAAGCACGATCGCGATGTGCACGACCTCGGCTTCCTCTTCTTCCACGGCACCTACCGGCGCTGGTACGAGCTGGCCGGGGACAAGGCGCTGCAAGACGTGGTGATCCAGGCCGGGCGCACCCTGGCGATGCGCTTCAAGGAGAAGGGGCGCTACCTCCGCTCGTTCGTCTCCGACGAGAGCCTCTTCATCGACATCATGATGAACGTGCCGGTGATCTTCTACGCCGCCCTGCACACCGGCGACCAGGAGCTGTACCGCGTGGGCATGGAGCACTGCCTCACCACCCGCCGTTATCTCGTCCGCGGCGATGGCAGCACCAGTCACGAGGGGCTCTTCAACCTGGAGACGGGCGAGTTCATCCGCCAGAGCACGCACCAGGGGTGGCGCGACGACTCCTCGTGGGCGCGCGGGCTCGCCTGGGCGCTGTATGGCTTCGGCACCGTCTACACCCTCACGCAGGACGCTCGCTTTCTCCAGACGGCCGAAGCGTGCGCCGAGTTCTACATCGAGCACACCCCCTCTCACGGCGTGCCCCCGAACGACTGGGCGGAGCCGAATTCCGAGTGGCACTACGAGAGCTCGGCGGCGGCGATCGCGGCGAGCGGCATGATCAACCTCAGCCGCATCACGGGTGATCCCGCCCGTGCGTATCTGTACCGTGACTACGCGCTGCGCATCATGGACACGCTCACGACACCCGAGTTCCTGGCCAACGAGACCCCCGGCTGGGAAGGGGTGCTGAAGCATGGCATGTACCATCAGCGCAAGCGGCTCGGCGTGGATGAGAGCGTGATGTGGGGAGAGTACTTCTTCCTCGAGGCGCTCTGCAAGGTGCTTGGCTATGAATGAGAAGGTTGCGATCGTTACCGGCGGCGGCCGCGGCATCGGCCGCGGCATTTCTCTGGCGCTGGCGCAGCGCGGGTGGACCGTCGTGGTCAACTACCGCGGTAACAGCGAGACTGCGCAGCAGACCGTGGCAGATGTGGAGCGAGCCGGCGGGCGCGGGCTGGCGGTGCAGGCGGACGTTGGCGAGGCAGAAGGGCGGCAGCGTATCGTGAGCGAGACCCTCGCCACCTTCGAGCGCATCGACATGTTGGTGAACAACGCCGGCATGGGCCCGCGGCAGCGCATGGATATCCTGCTGACCACCGAGGAAAGCTACGACGAGGTGATGGCGGTCAACCTGAAAGGCCCCTTCTTCCTGACGCAGGCCGTGGCTGAAGCGATGATCCGCCTGGTGCAGACCGGTGTGCTGGAACGCCCGGCCATCGTCAACATCGGCTCGATCAGCGCCTACGCCGCCAGCACCAGCCGCCCCGAGTACTGCATTTCCAAGGCCGGGATGGCGATGATGACCGCGCTCTTCGCAGACCGCCTGGCCGAAATCGGCATCAACGTCTACGAGATCCGTCCCGGCATCATCGCGACCGACATGACGAGCGGCGTCAAGGGGAAGTACGACAAGCTGATTGCGGAAGGGGTTACCCCCATCCGGCGATGGGGGCAGCCGGAAGATATCGGCGCCGCCGTAGCCGCAATCGCCGAGGGCTATCTGCCGTTCTCCACGGGTGAGGTGATCAACGTGGACGGCGGCTACCACCTGCGGCGACTGTAGAGGGAGACGGCATGGCAACAACCTACCGGCGCGTGGCGGCGCTGCGCACGCCCGCCCAGTTTCGCGAGCACCTGGCGGCCATCGACGTCAAGCTGCCGTTCGACGAAGAGCTGGAGCGCGGCGCGGACGCGCCGCTCGCGGCGCCGCTCGCTATCCCGGGCGTAGGCACGGCGGGCAATCGCTTTGCGGTGCTGCCGATGGAAGGGTGGGACTGCGAGCCAGGGGGCAGCCCGAGCGCGCTCACGCTGCGCCGGTGGCAGCACTTCGGGTTGAGCGGAGCCAAGCTCATATGGGGTGGCGAGGCCGCCGCAGTCCGCCATGACGGGCGGGCGAACCCCAACCAGCTCATGGTGAGCGAAGACAGCCTGTCCGGGATCGCGGCGCTTCGCTGCGCCCTGGTTGAGGCGCATGCGGAACGGTTCGGGCGAACTGACGACCTGGTCGTGGGGCTGCAGCTCACCCACTCCGGCCGCTTCGCCCGCCCGAACGACAAGCGCCGGCTCGAGCCGCGCATCCTGTACCGCCACCCCGTGCTCGACCGCAAGTTCGGTCTGGCCGCCGACCTGCCACTGCTCACCGACGACGAGATCGGCGATATCCGCGATGCCTTCATCCGTGCGGCCGTCCTCGCGCAGCGGGCCGGCTTCCGATTTGTTGACATAAAACACTGCCACGGTTACCTCGGGCACGAGTTCCTCAGCAGCGTCGACCGGCCCGGACCGTACGGGGGCAGCTTCGAGAACCGCACCCGCTTCGTGCGCGAGGTGATTGCCGGGATTCAGGCCGAGGCGCCCGGACTGGGCATCGGCGTGCGGCTGAGCTGCTTCGATTTTGTCCCGTTCCGGATGGGCGCGGACGCGGTGGGGGAGCCGGAGCCGATGCCCGAGGGGCGCTACCGCTGGGCGTTCGGCGGTGACGGCACCGGCCTGGGCATCGACCTGGCCGAGCCGAAGCGTCTGCTGGCTCTGCTGCGCGAGCTGGGCGTCGCGATGGTCTGTCTCTCGGCGGCCAGCCCTTACTACAACCCGCATCTGATGCGCCCGGCGCTCTTCCCGCCCTCCGATGGCTACGAGCCGCCCGAGGACCCGCTGGTTGGCGTCGCGCGCCTGATGCGCGCCACCGCCGAGCTCAAGGCATCGCAGCCCGATCTGCTCGTGGTCGGTTCCGGCTACACCTATTTGCAGGAGTGGCTGCCCCGCGTCGCGCAGGCCGCCGTGCGCCGCGGGATGGTCGATGCCGTCGGGCTCGGGCGCATGGTGCTCGCCTACCCCGAGATGCCCGGCGACGTGCTGCTCGACCTGCCCTGGCAGCGCAAGAAGGTATGCCGCACCTTCAGCGACTGCACCACCGCCCCCCGCAACGGCCTCGTGTCCGGCTGCTACCCGCTCGACGACTTCTACAAGCAGCGTCCCGAGGCGGCCGACTTGGCTGCAGCCAAGGAACGGCTGGCGGCTGGCAGATGACGGGGAGACAAGGAGAGGGGGAGACAAGGAGAGGGGGAGACAAGGAGAGGGGGAGACACTTCTGGCGAAATCGGATGGACTATCCTGCTCACCCTTTGCCCCGTAGTCTAGCCCCTTGTGGGCGTGTTGGTCGCGGCGGGTGCGGCGGTTCACCTCTCACGCGACCCGTAGTCTAGCCCCTCGTGGGCGTGTTGGTCGCGGCGCAGTTCGGTTAACCCTTCGCGCCGCGAGGGAGTGGGTGGCACCATTTCCGCTAACCCGTAGTCTAGCCCCTTGTGGGCGTGTTGGTCGCGGCGGGTGCGGGGATCTCCACCACCCGTATCTAGCCCCTTGTGGGCGTGTTGGTCGCGGCGGCGGGATGCTCCCTCACGCAACCCGTAGTCCAGCCCCTTGTGGGCGTGTTGGTCGCGGCGCGATTCGGTTAACCCAACCGCGCCGCGACCAACACGCCCACAAGGGGCTGACCTCCGGGTCGCCAAGTAATGGAACCCAGAACTTCGAACTCAGAACTCAGAACTCAGAACGTAGAACTTACCCATGAACCTAAACCTCCGCCTACGCCTGATCAACTTCTACCCGCCCCTGCTCGGCGCGGGCATCCGCGCGCACTTCGACCCCAAGGATCCGCACACCGTCCGCGTGCGCATGCCCCTGACCTGGCTCAACCGCAACATTTACGGCACCCACTTCGGCGGGTCGCTCTACGCCATGTGCGATGCGTTCTTCGCGCTGATCCTGCTTCGCAACCTGGGGAAAGGCTACCTGGTGTGGGACAAGGCGGCGACGATCCGGTTCCTGCGTCCCGGCCGCGGGACTGTGCACGCCTGCTTCCACATCCCGCCGGCGCGCGTCGAGGAGATCCGCGCCCAGGCGGAGAACGGCGAGCCTGTCGAGCCCGTCTTCACCGTCGAGCTCGTGGACGACGCCGGCGAGACCGTGGCGCTGGTGGAGAAGCTGTTGTACGTGAGGAAAGCAGCTTCCCGCTCTACCTCATCTCTGTAACAGGAGCACCAGACCTGCAAGCAGGGCCAGCACCGCCATCAGGGTTCCGAGGCCGGCAATGCTCAGCCCCAGCAGCCCGATCAGCCCGGTCAACAGCAGCCAAATCGCCAGAAGCAAGATACCCAGGTTGCCCGGCAACCCGCCCATTCGCCTGCGTGACATAACCACACACCTCCGCCGTGAGCCACTTACACGCGGGACCCCTCGGCTCACAGGGGTCCAGGCGGCATAGTATGACGTGCTGAGGCGTAGTGTCGGTGATGTGGTGAACTATTTCGCGGGTGGCGCCGAGGTTCAGTCGCCAATCGCCGTGGTCAGCGACTCCTGCAAGGGCACGATCGCTACGTGCAGCCAGGGCTTAAGCTCTCTCAGGCTCTTCCCGGCCCCTAACTTCGGATGCACCGCTCGCGAGGCGTCGTTACTTTGCTTTGTACACTGCATCCCGGCTCAGAGCGCGCTTTTCCGTGGCCGGCGCACCTCGTAGGTTGGCTCTGGCTCCGCGACTGCCTGACTGCCGAGCGCGCGCTTCGACAGCGTGTCTGCCACCCACTGGTTCAGACTCACTCCTTGCGCCTTTGCCTGTACGCTGATTGAACGGTGAAGATCTGGGGGAATGCGCACCACGAAACGCCCGGTATACGGCTTCTCTGGCGCAATTCCTTCCTCATCGCACCACGCCAGGTAATCCTCAACCGAGTCGCGCAATGACTCTTGGAGTTCCGCAATGCAGGTGCCCTGGAAGTGGATGACGTCGCGAAGGCCGAGCACGATTCCGTGAAACGCGTCGTCCCCGTCCTCGTAGCGGAACTGCCCGAAATAGCCTTTGTACTCAATCGTGTTATCCACCTGGATGCACTCCTGCCCGATCCAGAAATTCGCGCATGGCCACCAGCGCTCCCTTGTCAACTTCCCGTTCGGGATGCGGTCGATGGAACACGGCCCGGATGCCCTTTAGCCTTACCCGCACCCGCGAACCCGCCCCCTCGCTCACTTCGGCCCCTAAGGCCAGGAAAAGGCTCTCGATGTCGGTCCAACGAACGTTCGCACGCACCGCTACGGTGAAGATCGAGGCAAGGGTAGCGTTGTAGGATAACATGCCGATGTTGTCCCGTGTATCGGATGGACCGCGCTGGGGCAACAAGCAAGCCCGCTCTACCCCGAACACGGACAACATCGGCATGTTATCCTACATAGTGCCCCCAAACGTCGGATGCACCCCAGTCATAGTCCCCGTGAACCAGCATCTCCCTAGCCGTCTCATGCATTCTCATCAGGCCACGCCCGGACCACGATTCGCGATCGATTACGGCACCACCCTTACCGGCGGCAGCAACACCGAACGCCAGTTGACCCGCAGCGGCAGCTTTACCGTCTCCGCCACCGGATCCAACTGCTCGTTGTTCTTCTGATCGTACAGCCCCACTTCCACCATGTAGTCGCCCGGCGGTATGTCGCGCGGCAGAGCCACGTACAGCAGATCCGGGTAGACACGCCCGGGCACGTACTCGCTCGTGAGCTCACCCCCGGGTTCCAGCTGGTCTGTCTGCGCCCACATATCGCGCCCGCTGCGCGGCTCCTTCTGCGTCCCGGCGGGCGCATCGCGGATGTGTACGAAGCTCATCAGGTCGCGGCCCGGCGTCGGATCTCCTACCCAGTAGAGGGTCACCAACAGCGTCTCCCCCGGACGCACCTGCTCGGAAGAAACGGAGAAGCCGCGCAGTTCCAGCGCATCCCCGAACTTCACCCCGGTTCGCATCTGTGCGTTACATAGCGCATCGCCGGGGGTCTCGACGGCCGTTCGCGCGAAACGAGATGCGCCCCCGGAGTTCAGACTCCAGATGGCCGCCCAGCGCTCGCGGCTCCAGATCGGTCCACGCGTCACCAGCGCAATCTGCCCGTAAAGCTCGCGGATGCCGGGGTCGCAGATCAGGTTGGCCCCGGCCGCCAGTGACTCCAGATACCCCGCCGGAACGTCCCGCTCGTAGTGACCGATGCGAAACGCCCGATCCGCCGGAATTGGCAGCCTGGCCAGCAGCGGATCGGCCAGCGTGTTGATATCTACGATGTGTTTGTCCGGGCCGGCGTAGAATCCGAACATCCCCACCGCGCCCAGCGCGCGGTGTATGCCGGGGTGGCGCGGAAATCCAGCCCCATACGTGTCAGGCCGTGCCTCGGAAGCGGCCCGCTCCCTTGTCGCTGCTGCAACAGGCCCGTGCCATCGTAGAAGCATGCCCGCTCGTCGGCTACGCTGGTGGGCACGCCCAGATCGAGGTTGCACTGCAGGCCGCCCTCGCCGCGCAGCCAGCCGCGCGGATTGGCCAGCGCGATCACCAACAGCAGCGCCGCAGCAAGCCAGGCTGCCTGCCGGTTGTCCCACAGGCGGGATTGCGCCGCCAGGACCACCGCCACGAGGTACGGGGCGGTCAGGAAGCGGCCTGCCATGAAGTCGCCGCCCACCGCCAGCACGTACGCCAGATAGAGGACCATCCCCAGCAGCAGCGCCACTTCCGTTGGCCGGCGACGCACCACCACGAGCACTGCAGACGCTGCCAGCACGACCGGGATCGAGGGGTCGATCACCGATGAGGCCAGGAAGTAGTTCCAGCCGTGTGGCAGAAGCTCGGCTAATGATAGCCCCGTCGCCACTTTGGCGTAGAACGTATTGGGGAGCGGAAACCCATAATAGATGAGTGCGAAGAGCAGCCAGGCGAAGAGACCGCCGAAACCAAACAGAACCGGCCGGGCGGCAGCGATGCGCTCGGGCCATCTGCTTCCTGCCCGATACCACGCGAGGATCAGCGAAGGGAGCACCAGCAGAATCGCATCGTTTCGCGACAGGGCCAGCAGCGACGCGCCCATGCTGAGCAGCAGAAGCCGCCGGTGCACTTCGTGGGTGTTCTCTGGCGCCAGCAAGACCCACAGGTAGAGGGCCAGGAGCAGATGCGTGAGCGGATTCTCGAGACCGCTCGTGGAATAGTCGATGTACGACTTGGAGAGGACCAGGGCGAGCGCAGCGATGACCTTCGCACCGGGCGTGTGGGCCAGGCGGATCACGACGATCGCAAACGCGGCGGCGCTCAACAGCATCGAGAACGCAAGCGGCACGTAGAAGGCGTCCCGCGTTGGCGCATAAAGCGCCGACAGCAGGATCATCCACAACGGGTGCGTGTAGGCCTGTACCCGCTCCCCTACGTTCCAGGTTGCCCCAAACCCGTTTACCAGGTTGTCGACGCTCCGCAGAGTGATGTAGGCGTCATCGCTCATCCACGCGGTGCCGACCAGCCCCGCTGCGTAGACGAGGGCCAGCACGAGGAGCAGGACTGTGGGGGCTGCTACCCGAATCGATCCGGCGCGGCGCAATCCGGAGTGCGCCTCAAGCGCCATACCCTCTCCACCGCTCGGCGGTCTCGAAGATCGCAAACACGTTCTCGTCTGGGGTCTGGTCGTCGAGGTTGATGCAGCAGAGCGCCGCACGCTCCAGGGGACCTGCGGCTGCGAGGAGGCCTTCGATGTCGGCGCGGACGTCCGCCGGGCTCGCGCTGCCCACACGCACCGGGCTGAGCCGCAGGCTGAACACCGCATCGGGCAGGGCGGCGCGGCACGCTGCCACGTCAGAGCCCCACCCCACGTCGAATAGCTCCGCACCCTGCACCTGCGCGTACTCGTTTCGCACCTTGTGCATGTCAGCGCCGCAGTGGTGGATGCCGTACGGCCACAGCGTTTCCGACAGCCGCCGGTCGTGCTCGAGCAGGTATTGGCGATAGGTGCGCGGGGAGATCATCGCCACGCTGCAGTTCGAGTGCAAACTCACGGGTGCGTTCATGGCGCCCACGATCCGGTTGACCGCCACCGAGCTCGAACCCGTGCGCCGCCGCACGTATGCCGCCATGGCGCCGATCGTCCGCTCCGCCACGTCCAGCAGATGGTGAGCCAGCTCAGGGTGCTCGTAGTAGTCGAGGAACAGCTGCGTCCCGCGCAGGCTGAGCGCGACGTTCTGCACTCCTTCCCAGTTCACGTCCCCTTCCAGGTAACCGAACTGCGCTTCCAGCGTGTCCATGAGCGTGATGAGCTGCGCAAACGCCGGATTGGTCTCGAGATCGGGGACTTCGAGCGCCATGACCTGTTCGTCCGTCAGGTTCGCCGGCACCACTTCCGGCGAGGCATCCGGGAAGTAGCGGACGCCACACCCGAGCACCGCCGACGGCATGAATCCCGCGGCGAGGTGCACCGGACCGATCACCGGCCGCGGTTCGTCAACCGGCGCGCCCATCCCTGTGTCCCGCGAACCGCTCGCGCAGCACGCGCCGCATCCGCTGCTCTTCTTCGACCCGGCGCACCGGGTTGAAGAAGAAGCCCTCGTCGAAGACAAACCCGTAGTGCCGGTGCCACCAGCTGGGGTGGAAGACGATCTCAACAGGCAAGAACGTTCGCGGTTCTATTTCTGACATAACGATATCCAGACTCTGTTGTCTCTCAAGAAGGGTGACTTCTTTAGGTCCGGGCCAGTTCAATGACCTTCCCGGTGGCGGCCGATTCATAGATGGCGAGAACGAGCGCCAGGGATTTGCGCGCTTCGAGGCCGTCTACCGCCGGCGGCCGGTCGTCGCGGATCGCTTCCAGCAGGTCCACGATCTGGCGCCGGTGGTACTCGAAGCTGATCGCCGTTGGATTGGATGAGCCGGTGGCCCTGAGCGTGTCCTCCGCCAGCATCTGCTCTTCCTCGTGAGGAGCGGAATCCGCCAGCTTCCAGCTGCTCACGCGCCCCTCTTGCAGCACGATACTGCCGCTGCTGCCGCGCAGTTCGACACGTGCGGGCTCGCCCGGCCAGCAGCTCGTGGCGCCTTCGATCACGCCCAGCGCACCGTTGGCATACTCGAGCACCGCACAGGCGGTATCCTCGCCCTCGATGTCGTGCGCCAGCGTCGCCCGCCGCCCGAACACCGTCTTCACCGGGCCGGCCAGCCACTGCAGCAAGTCGATGGTGTGGATGGATTGGTTGATGAGCGCACCGCCGCCGTCCAGCGCCAGCGTGCCGCGCCAGCTGCCTTCGTAGTAGGAGTCGGGACGGTGCCACTTGACGTACGCGCCGGCCAGAGCGAGCCGGCCCAGCCGGCCTTGGGCCAGCGCCTCCCGCGCCCGCGCCGGCCCGGCCTTGAAGCGAGAGGGGAGTACGCCTCCCAGCTTCACGCCGTGCCGCCGCGCAGCTTCGATGATACGGTCAGCACGCTCGAGGGTCACGTCCAGCGGCTTTTCCACCAGCAAATGCTTTCCGGCAGCCGCCGCGGCCTCCGCTACTTCGCAATGTGTGCCGCTCGGCGTACACACGCACACGACGTCAACATCATGCCACTCCGAGACGTCGCACGGGTCCATGCTCCAGCCGGCCCCGTACTGCCCCGCCAGGTCGCGGCGCGCCGGCTCCGGCACGATCGCACACCACAGCCACGCTGGCGCCGGGGATGGCAGCGATCGCCTGCGCGTGGAGCTTACCGATGTTGCCGGCGCCGACGATGGCAAAACGTACGTCGGGCATCGCTCAGGCTCCTCGCGCCCGCCTGATCCTGGCAACGGCTTCGACGATGTCGTCCATGTCCTGCCGGGTTCCCAGCAGTACGTTCTGAGTGATGTTAACTGCCTCTTCTTCACAAGCGCGCTCAGCCACCGGACACGGCGCTGGAGCAGGCGCACCCATCTGCCGCAACCCCTCGATAATGGCCTCAGAACGCGTGAGTGGCAGATAACCGCGGCCCACCGGGATGCCTTCGGCCTGCAGTGCTTGCAGGAATTCCGCCCTGGGCATGCCCCCAAAAGCCTCGGGGCGGTACCGCATCACAAATACGTGCCAGGCGTGGGCGGTGATGCGTGGGTCGATCACCAACGGATCCAGACCGCCAACCTGGCGAAGCTGCCCGGCCAGGTAGCGTGCGTTGGCGTTGCGCCGTGCCGTATGTTCGGGCAGCCGCGTGAACTGCACGCGCAGGATCGCGCCCTGGAATTCCGTCATGCGCATGTTCCAGCCCACCCGCACGTGCTCGTACCATTCGCCGCCGCGTCTGCGCCCCACGTTGTGCAATGACCAGATCACCTCTGCCAGATCATCGTCATTGGTAACGATCAGGCCGCCTTCGCCGGCGTTGATGTTCTTGCTCGCCTGGAAGCTGAAGGTGCCAACGTTCCCAATGGCGCCCACGCGCTGCCCGCGCCACTCGGCGCCCCAGGCCTGGCAGGCATCTTCCACCACGGCAAGGTTGTGCCGGCGGGCGATCTCCATGATGGCGTCCATGTCGCACGGGCAGCCAGAGTAGTGTACCGGCAGCAAGGCGCGGGTGCGGGGCGTTATGGCGGCCTCGATGCAGGCCGGGTCGATCAGGTACGTGTCGGGCCGGATGTCCACCATCACCGGACGCGCACCCACCAGCAGGGCTGCGTTGGGAGTAGCCACAAACGTGTAGGAGCTGGTGATCACTTCGTCGCCGGGACCGATCCCCAGCGCACGCATGGCAACCTCGAGCCCGGCTGTGCCGTTGACGACGGCCGTGGCGTGCTTCGCCTGCTGATAATCGGCAAACTCGCGCTCGAAGGTCTTGACCTGGTCTCCCGCAAGTGCACCCCACTTGCCCGAGCGCACCACAGCCGACACTGCCTCGACCTCGCGTTCGTCAAAAACGGGCCAGCCTGGGAAAGGCGCCGTGCGGACCGGGATCCCGCCTTCGATCGCCAGTTTTTCACTCATGATTCGGCTCTCCCTCGAAAGATTTGATCGGTCACCTGCCGTTATTTCGCCGGCCATTATAGTTTGCCGCGGCAGAGTCGGCAAACGCTCCCCGGTGCTACCCGGGGTGCCCGGCGGCACGGCGGCAAAGGTGCATCGCACGCTGGGGACACTATGTAGGATAACATGCCGATGTTGTCCGCCGTGCGGGGTAGAGCATGCTTGCTTGTTGCCCCAGCGGTTCTCTACCCCGTACACGGGACAACATCGGCATGTTATCCTACAAATCGCCCCCAGCGTGCGATACGGCACGGCGGCAAAACGCAATTGACACCTCTGCTGCGTCTGTGCTAGAGTTTGGTGGATGTGCCTCCTTTAAGGACGGGATACGGAGCCGCCCGCTCCAGCTCGGTGGCGGCACAGCCCGCTCTGGCGCACTTCCCCAGGCAGTTTGGTTTGCGTGTTTGATGCAACTCCGTGCCGATAACGCGCGGATTTTTCGAACGCTTTACCCGCACTCGTAGAAGAGGAGCGACTATGACCAGTCACCTCATGGTTGGGACTGCCAGCATCGACATTACGCCGCCCACCGGCGTTTACCTGGCCGGCTTTGGCGCGCGGATCGGGCCCTCTACTGGCGTCCACGACCCCCTCGTGGCAGCCGCCCTGGTTGCCGACGACGGCGAGAGGCAGGTGGCCATCGTCACCACCGACCTGATAGGTGTGCCCGCGGCTCTCGTCAGAGAGGTTCGCGAAACGGTGGCTGCACAAACCGGATTGCCGGCGTCCGGCATCATGATCTCCGCATCCCACACGCACTCGGGTCCCGATATCTCCCGCACAGACGACCTCACGCGCGAATATCGTGCTTCATTGATCGTCAAGCTGGTCGCGGTTATCACGCGGGCCTGGCAGGAGCGGCAGCCCGCCACGGTAAGTGCCGCGATCGGCGAGCTGTACAGCAGCGCCGCGAATCGACGGCCAAATGGCGGGCCGGTCGACCGCAGCGTGAATGTGCTATGGGCATCGTCCGATACTGGACAACCTTTCGGTGTGTTGGTCAACTATACGTGCCACGGCACAGTGCTGGGGCCGGATAGTCTGCTCATCTCGGCGGACTACATCGGCTACATGCGGCGCCGGTTGGCTGAGCGTGTGGGGGACGGCGTGGTGTTGCTGTTTGCCAATGGGGCATTGGGCAACGTCAACCCCGGCGGCTATTCACCCGAAGTGAGCATGGTCGGCGGCTACATCCCCAACCGTACCTTTGAGCACGCCGAGGAGTTGGGCACGCCGTCTGGCAGATACCGTGTATGATCTCCTCTTCGAAGCCCACTCGTCGCCGGCGTCGCCACGCGTCGGCAGCGCGCAGGCGGTAGCGCAACTGCCGCTCAAAGAGCGCCCGCCGCTCGCGGAGGCGGAGGCCGAGCTGGCGGCGCGCGAAGAGACCTTGTCGCGTTACAATCAACATCGTCTTCGCCTGAACAGATCGGCGCCGCCCAAATCGGTCGTGCTTACGCCAGAATGAACGTCAACTGGGCTAAAGCCACGGCGCCTGCAGGGCCAAACCTGGCTGCCGAGATTCAGGCCCTACGCGTTGGGGACGCCGCGCCTGGTCGCGATCCCCGGCGAAGCTTTCAACGAGATCGGTACTGCAATCAAGCAAGCTTCGAACCTGCCATTCGTGTTCGCGGTGGGACTGGCGAATGCCTCTCTCGGCTATATCCCTACTGCCGATGCCTATTCTATCGGCGGTTACGAGCCCACGGCTGCAAAAGTCAAACCCGGTGCGGACCGCATCATCGTGCAGACGGCGCTGGCGCTTCTGCGCGAGCTACCTGCTGACTGAGACAAATTGTACGTTCAGGGTGTTCTGACGAGGAGGTGAAGACCAGCGGTCGCTTTCGTGCTCTGTTGCACTCGATGATGGTCAGTACATAATCACAAGCTAGTTACACCAGGAGGAGACAATCATGGCTAAGAAGCTTGGCCGACGTCAATTCATAACCGCTGCCGCGGGCGCCGCTGCCAGCGCTGCCCTGGCATCCTGCACGCCTGCCGCCACGACCCCGGCAGCCGCTCCCGCCGCCGGCGCAACCACCCAGCCGGCCGTGGCCAAGGGGCCCGTCAAGCTGACCATGTGGAGTGGGTATCCCGAGATGGATCCCTTCTACCGGAAGGCGGCCGACGACTTCACCAAGGCGAACCCCAACGTCACTATCGAGATTACCAGCTATCCCTTGCGGGACTACGAGCAGAAATTGGCTGCCACGCTCTCTTCCGACACGGCCGCCGACGTAATTGAGGCAACCGCGATGACCCGCTACATTGAGGCGGGTTTGATTCCGGAGCTCCCAGCAAAAGTTAAGGAATTTGCCAAGGCGCCGGGCCGGTTCGATGCGGAGCTCCTGAGGGACCTGACCGCCGGCGACAAGATCTACGGGCTCCTCATCCGCCAAACGCAGAAGGCACTGTTCTACAACACGAAGATGTTCAAGGAGGCCGGGTTGTCTGGGCCTCCTAAGACCTTCGAAGAGATGATGGAACAGTCCAAGAAGCTGACCAAGCTCGATGCGGCCGGGAATGTGGTCCGCAGCGGCCACAGCCTGCGTCTCTTCGGCGCCGGCTCAGGTGTGGCCGAGAAGTTCTGGTTTGTACTGTGGCCGGCCGGTGGAGACCTCCTGGAGCAGGTTGGCGACAAGTGGCGCGCCGGCTACAACAACGACGGCGGTCGGGCCGCGGTCAAGTACTACATCGACATGGTTCACAAGTACAAGTGCGACGATCTGAAGCTCAAGCACGACACCGAGGCCTTCCAGCTCGAACAGACGGCCATGTTCTTCCGCGAGTCCAACGTAATCGGCGACACCAAGAAGAAGGCGCCCAATCTGGAATACGATACGGCTCCCATCCCGAAGTGGAACCGCTGGGGCACGCTCAAGCTCGCCAACCAGATCTACGTCACGCGCTCCTGCAAGAACCCCGATGCGGCCTGGGACTATGCGCTCTTCATGCAGCAGCCGGAGTACGTCAACTTCATGATCAGCGCCGTCGGTTGGACGCCAGCCCGCCAGGACGTGGACTACTCGGCGGCTATGAAGGACGCCCCGCAGTTCAAGGGCTTCCTGTTCAAGGACCCGGAGTATAAGTCGTACCTGACGCCGCGGGTTGCGCAGTTTGACGAGATTGAAACCAAGTTCGCCGAGAGGCTGGTGACTGCGTTCGCCGATGCTTCCCTGGTGGATAATCCAACCGGTATCGCCAAAGCCATCGCAGACGCCGCCGCCGAAACCAACGAGATTCTGCGGAAGGCCAACGTACTCGCAGCCTGATACGGTTGCGGGATACTCATGGGGCCGGCGCAGCGCTCTAGGGTGGCGCCGGCCCTGCTGTAAGAAAGCGGACTAAACCGGTCTGGGGCTTCTCTCCGGCTGCCGCTTCGCGTGCCTCGAAATCCGACACAGGAGAGCGCCATGGCGACTTCGCTGCGACCGGCAGATCCGGCCACAACCACCTCCGACGCCGACACCTTCATGTACAGGCTGGCGCGGCGGCTCAAGATGAGCCGTTTCGAGCTCGCAAAGCTGATCTTCGTCTACAGCGGCCTGCTGCCCATTCTGGCGATCTACTCCATCCTGCGCGTTATCCCAATTATCCGCAGCTTCATTCTTAGCGGCTTTGAGTCGAACCTGGTGAACCCGCAAAACGTCTTCATCGGCCTGCAGAACTACCGCGAGTTGCTGAGCGACCGGTCATTCTGGTTGGCCATGCGAAACACCACAATCTTTGCCGTCTTTGTGGTGTTGTTTAGCGTCAGCATTGCCCTGGCTTTGGGTGTCGTGCTGGCTCCAAAGATGCGGCTGAGCTCATTTTACGAAGCTGCATACTTCCTACCCGTAATCACGCCGATGGTGGCCGTCTCGGTGATCTGGAAGTGGATCTACGACCCCTCATACGGGTTACTGAACTACGTCCTGTCGTGGTTCGGCGTTTCGCCAAAGGGGTGGCTGATCGATGCCAATCTCGCCCTTTGGTCCGTGATCATCCTGAGTGTGTGGAAGGTCGTGGGCTACAATATGGTGATCTTCCTGGTAGGCATTCGCGACATTCCTGAAGCCTACTACGAGGCGGCGCAGCTTGACGGCGCAAACAGCCGTGGGTTGTTCCGCCACGTGACCTGGCCCCTGCTCCAGCCCATTCTGTTGTTTGTCACAGTTATCTCGACGATCCATGCCTATAACGTGTTCACTCAGGTCTATATCATGACCACGGGCTCCCAGGGCGCTCCGGGAAATGCCGTACGGACGCTGGTGTTCGATATCTATGAGAATGCCTTCCGCTACTTCAAGTATGGCTACGCCTCGGCCGAGGCGGTGTCCCTCTTCCTCATCGTCCTTGGGCTGACGCTCATACAGTTCCGCCTGGCGAGGAGCGAATAAGATGCAAGCCAACCCCACAATGACGCCGCCAAACAAGATCGCCCAGGGTGCCTTGGTCTCCCTCAAACACCTGTTGCTGATGTTCGGCGCCGCCATCATGATCTTGCCGTTCATCTGGATGCTTTCGACGTCGCTGAAGAATCCACCGGAGGTGTTGGCCTACCCGCCGCGCTTCATCCCGCTCGAGCCGACGCTGGCTAACTTCACGAACGTCTTCACCACGGCGCCATTCGTTCGTTTCTTCTTCAACAGCCTGCTCGTCAGCACCGTTTCTACGATCAGCGTGATCTTCACTTCTGTGCTGGCCGGGTTCATCTTCGCTAAGTACAAATTCCCGGGGCAATGGCTGCTCTTCATCCTGATCCTGGCCACCGCCATGGTCCCGTTCGAGACCTTCATGATCCCGCTCTACTTGTTGATGAAGTCGCTCCGGCTCATCGACACCTACCCGGCGCTGATTGGTCCCTACATGATCATGAGCTACGGGATCTTCTTCATGCGCCAGAACATCAAGTCGTCTGTCCCGGATGAATTGATCGACGCGGCCCGCATTGATGGCTGCAGCGAATGGCGCATCTTCGGACAGATCATCCTGCCCCTGATGAAATCTGCCGTCGGCGCGTTGGGGATCTTCGCCTTCATGCAGTCCTGGGCTGCCTTCATCTGGCCGCTCTTGATCACCTCCACCCGCTCACTGTGGACGATGGAGCTCGGCCTGGGCATGTTCCAGTTCCAGTACAGCATTGACGAAGGCGCGATCACCGCAGGCTCAGTCATCAGCCTGATCCCGATCCTGACGGTGTTCTTCCTGCTGCGTCGCAACATCATTCAGGGGATTACGATCACCGGTATGAAGGGGTAATCAGGCCGCGTAGACCCAGCGACCCCCAATCATCGTGCGCCAGGGGGTGAAGTCGTCGTCGAAGACGGCGATGTCTGCGTCTTTGCCGGGGCGCAGGCTGCCCTTGCGCTCGCTTACGCCGATGGTGCGGGCAGGGGGTGAGGGTGGTCATGCGCACGGCCTCGTGCAGCGGGATGCCCGCCTCGCGCACCAGGATGGGCACCATCTGGTTGAGCGGCGTGGTGCTGCCGGCGAACGCCGTGCGATCGGGAAGCATGGCCACGCCGTCCACGACCTCGCGCTCCAGATCGCCGGCTCTGAAACGCGCTCCCTCCGGGAGCCCGGCTCCGGCGCTTGAATCAGAGACCGCCATCAACCGGTCGGGTCCCGCGCACTTGTAGGCCAGCTTCATCAGGTTCGGCGGCAGGTGCCGGTTGTCCGAGATCATCTCCACCGTCAGGCCATCGAATAGCAATGCCGACTCTACGATCCCGGGCTTGCGCCACGGTCCCTCGCGCACGGTCATCGACATCGCGCTCCACAGGTGCGTGATGTGGCTGAGCCCGGCATCCATCGCCCGCAGGATCTCCTCGTCCTTCGCCATGCTGTGCCCGGCGGAAACGACGATTCCAAGGCGCGCTGCGCGTCGAACCAGGTCGAGTGCACCGGGAAGCTCGGGGGCCAGCACGAAGATGCGGATGATGGCGGCGTGCTCGAAAAGTGCTTCTGCACTCCCGTCATCTGGCAGCCGCACGAACTTCGGGTTCTGTGCGCCCTTCTGCGCCATACTGATGTACGGGCTCTCCATGTGCATGCCGAGGATCTGCGCGCCCGGTCGTGGTTGGCTCATCCATTCGCGGCATGTGTTCAGGCAATCCACCAGGCTCGGGATCGACGCACCGGCCGTCGTAGGCAGGAGCGCCGTGATTCCACGACGAGCGCTTTCTTCCGTGATGATCCTGTACGCCTCGAAATCGGCCTCGTCAAACCGGTGGTTCCACCCGCCATGAGTGTGGATATCCACCAGGCCCGGGGTGATGTAACGACCGCCAACGTCCACCTGTTCGGCGTCGCCAAGCTCGCCAGGGCTCGCAAACCCGAGGATCCGCGCACCTTCGATGAGAAGCGCTTGCCCTTCCACCACGCGGTCGGGCAGCACGAGGCGGCCGTTGGTGAGAGCCAGGCGGGTCCCCGGCTCCGGGGCATTACGTCCGATCATGGTTGGCTAGCCTTTCCAGTGCGGGGCGCCGCGAGTGCGCCAATGCCAAATTTCGCCGCGGCGTGAATTGCCTAAACCGGCCCGCGCCGCGTGCACCCCTGCATGTCGCGTGCTACCCGTAGTGTAGCCCCCTCGTGGGGCGTCGGGCCGCGGCGCGGATGGGTTAAGCGGATCGCGCCGTGCCCCGCATACGTTACCCGTAGTGTAGCCCCCTCGTGGGGCGTCGGGCCGCGGCGCGGCGACGTCAACCCAATCGCGCCGCGACCAACACGCCCACAAGGGGCTGGCCTCCGGGTGGTGGGAGAGAGGTGACCCCCGGGTGACGCGGAGACGCATGACGACTCTGTTGACGGTTGACGGATGACGGATGACGGCATGACGCATGACCCCTGCGGGTGACGCATGACCCCTTCGCCTGACGTCCCCCTACCCCGCGCCCCCCTCACTCCCCCGCTCATACATCACATACTCGCCCAAGGCCCGCATCCCCACCGAGCTGTACAGGTGCGTGGCAGACGGGTTGCCGGCATCCACGCCGAGGCCCACCTTGCCGGCGCCCCGGTGGTGGAATTCTCCGAAAGCGTGCAAGAGCATCGCTCGCCCGAGCCCAAGACCCCGGTAACGCTCCTTCACGGCAAGCTGCCGCACCCACCCCTCTCCGGTGAACATCAGGCACATCGCCGTTGCGGCGATCTCTCCGTCGTGGACGGCCAGGAACGCCAGCGACCGGTCGAAATCGTCGCGTTCCACGATCAGCCGCCGCCACTCGTCAAACCCCACGCGCCCGCGATCGGGCCGCTCGAACGCGTCTTCGATCACCTCGTGTGCCGCACGCTCGTCTTCCGGCAGCATGGTGCGTACCTCGAAACCGTCCGGCCACTCCGGAACTGGTGGCACGGCATCCAGTTCCCCCTGCATCCGCCACAGCCAGCGGACGGCGCGGTAGCCGCGTTCGAGCAGGGCACGCCCATGCTTCTCTTGCAGGACCCACCGCACCGGCAGCGGCGCGTGTTGGGCTGCCAGCGATTCGGCCAACTCTATCAACGACGGCTGCAGATTCAGGCCGCGGAAATCGGGATGCACGCAGCTATTCGTGGCGATCTGCACGGCCTTCGGGCGCACCCAGACGTCGCAGTAGGCCGCGATCCTGTCGTCGGGCGCGACGACCACCCGCGCATCTCGCCCCAGGTCGAAACCCAGCCGCGCCCAGTCCGCCCGCGTCTCCTCGACCTGCCAGTCCTCGTGGCCTGTGTCTGCGACGTCACACGCGCAGATCAACGCTGCCACCGCTTCCGCCTCGTCGAGGCGCGGGGGACGAACGGTGAAACCGGGAGGCCAACCCTGATTTGTCACGCCTCGCTCCCTTGGGCCGCAGGGCGCTCGTAGTCCACGAACTCGTGGAGCACGCGCATCCCTACACCCTCATACAGCCGCAAGGCGGAGGGGTTGCGTGCGTCAACGCCCAGTCCGACCCTGCGGAAGCCGCGTTGGTAGAACTCGCTGCAAATGTGAAGCAGCAAGGCCCTTCCCAGACCGCGCCCGCGCTCGCTAGCGTTCACCACAAGCTGGTTGACCCATCCCTCATCTGGATGCGCCTGGCAAATCGCGGCCGCCACCACCGCACCGCCTCGCTCGACCAGGAACGCCAGTTGGCGGTCGAAGTCGTCCCGCTCGACGTTCGCGTGCCGCCAGGACGCGAACGTCGGCGGGGTGCGCCCCGGCCGCGCGAATCCCGCCTCGATCGTCTCGAAGGCAATCTGTTCGTCCTCTGGCTGCATCGTCCGCACGGCGAAGCCTTCCGGCCAACCGGGCGTCCGCGGCGGCGCATCGAAGTCGGCGCGCATGCGCCAGATGTAGCGCGAACGAGCATAGCCGCGTGGCAGCAGGCGCTCGTCCCGGCGCGGGCCGCCGACAAGCCGGACACGCTGCGGCCCGTGCTGCGCTGCCAGCGCCTCACCCAGCTCGAGCAGGGCCGCCTCCAACTCCAGGTGGCGGTACGCAGGATGAATGCCACCGAACCCTGCGAGCTCGACGAGATCCGAGCGCCGCCAAGCTTCTGTGTACCCGGCGATAGCCCCATCCGGCGCCACCACAACCCGCGCGTCGCGCTCCAACTCGAAGCCGAGTCTCGACCAGTCGGATAGTGTGTCTTCAATCACCCAGTCCGCTTCCCCCAGGTCCGCCTGGTCGCACGCACAGATCAAGGCCGAGACCGCTTCTGCCTCGCCAGGTCGCGGCGGCCGCGTGGTGAATCCTTCGGGCCACTTTAAGCGTTCCATGCAGCCATTATGCCATCACGGTCCAAGTTTCGCTGTGCGGGTGTGCGGTGGGTTCGAGAGGTCCGGCATGCGGCAGCCCACTCGCCCGGGTCGGGCGTGGGCTTTCCCACAAACATACTGACCAGGATGCCTGCCCCTTGCAGGCGTTCAACATAGCTGGTGGCGGCGTATTGCACACCCTGATCCGAGTGATGGATCTCGGGGCGACCCCTGAGCAGCGCTCGTTCCAAGGCGGTCATGGCTAGATCGCAGTCCAGACGTGGTCCGAGATACCAGCCTCGGATACTGCGACTGAAGACATCGAGCACGATGGCCAGATAGACGAAGCCGTGCGGCAGCTGCACATAGGTAATATCCGCACCCCACACCTGATCCGGCCGCTCGACCGTCAACCCCTTGAGCCGGTTGGGATGGCTGCCATAGCCATGGCGACTGTCGGTGGTGCGGATCCGCTTCTGCCAGTGCTGGATCAAGTTGTGCTCCTGCATGATGCGCTGCACTCGCTTGTGGTTGATCGGATGTGTGCGCCGCTCCAGTTCCACTGTCACCCGGCGATAGCCATAGCGCGGGAACTCCAAGAGCACTTCCTCAATCCACACCAGCACGCTCAGGTCGTCTACACCGAGATCAGCCTGTTTTCACCATGAGCGGGACCAGGCTACCGGCCCAGGCGCGGATCGCGTCCCAGTCACGCCAGTCCCCTTCGCCCATGGCGCCACTCTTGTCAAGCGACACCATCAATCGCCAGGGCTGCTCGATCTTGCTAAGGTCGATCTTTCCGGCGAACAACCCCAGGCTGACCGGCTCCTTGACGCTGACGAGGCCGTTGAGCGACGCCGCGGCCTTCGACCGGTTCTCGGGAGTGTCCTCTCGCAGTGTTGTACCCACGTGGAAATACGCGGTGGGTACCCCCGCCAACCGGGCCCGGTTCCGCTCCGCAAACTTCGCGGCGTCTGACAGCGCCTTGCCCATGCGCGTGGCGCTACCGATCACGATCGCGTCGTAGGCGGCGGCATCGCGCACGTCTTGCACCCTGGCTACATCCACAGTGGCCCCGGCGCTGCACAGCACCTCCCCGATGGCCTGCGCCACTTCGCCGGTCGAACCGCACTTGCTGGCGTACGCTACCAGGATCTTCTTCATGTTCGCCTCCGATAGACAGTTTGAACGAACGAAATCGACGCTTCCGACCGGATAGCCGGCGACCGTAAGGCCGGCGCACGTGATCATGCTCACACCCACCGCACCGCCCGCCAACAGCAGGAACCGGCGCCGGCTGACTTGTTGCGTTTGGCTCATCGTTCACCCCCGGCCATGGTTCGATATCCCTTCAACAAGGTCTCAGCCACAATTCAGGGCAGGATGCACCATACAGCAAATGCCGCGGGCGGTCATCCGCTTTTCGAAGGGGCGGTATTTGTCCGGTTAGGGGAAGGTGGATCTGGTCTCCCGGCCGGTTCAACCCTGGACGGTTGGCCAGGATGGCGCTCGGGTGCAAGGCCGGTTGGGGTTGGCGAAGAGCGGGGCGAGTGGGCAGGCGCGCGGGGATGGGGAGTGGGTGGGACATAGGGCGTGCTTCGAGAGCCTCAGCATGGTTGCGTTGATTAATGGCATCAGACCAATGGGTTCCGTCCAGGGGTAGCGCTAGGTTCTTGCGCCCAAGTGCGGGGTTCCTGAATAGTACTTCTTGCATCGTCGGTAACCCCTAACGAAGCCATCCTGACGTGCCGTAGGCCGTCTCGAAGGACGCCCCGGTGCACCAACAACTCACATCGAACCCGTCCGCGCCGCGGCGCGGACGGGCTAACCGAATCGCGCCGCGACCAACACGCCCACGAGGGGCTGACCTCCGGATAGCGGGAAAATGACATCACAGAGCCTGAGGGTGGCCGGCGCTCCTCGTTACGCCGCGTAGACCCAGCGACCCCCAATCATCGTGCGCCAGGGGGTGAAGTCCTCGTCGAACACGGCGATGTCTGCATCCTTGCCGGGGCGCAGGCTGCCCTTGCGCTCGCTTACGCCGATGGTGCGGGCCGGGGTGAGGGTGGTCATGCGCACGGCCTCGTGAAGGGGGATGCCCGCCTCGCGCACCAGGATCGGCACCATCTGGTTGAGCAGGGTGCTGCTGCCGGCGAACGCAGTGCGGTCGAACAGCATCCCCACGCCGTCGGCCACCTCGTACTCGAGCTCGCCCATGCGGAAGCGCGAACCATCAGGCAAGCCGGCGCCGCTCGTCGCGTCCGACACCGCCATCAACCGGTCGGGTCCCACGCATTTGTAGGCCAGCTTCATCAGGTTGGGCGGCAGGTGGCGGTTGTCCGAGATCATCTCCACCGTCAGCCCGTCGAACAGCAGTGCCGACTCGACGATCCCGGGCTTGCGCCACGGCCCCTCGCGCACCGTCATCGACATGGCGCTCCAGATGTGGGTGATGTGGCTGAGCCCGGCGTCCATCGCCCGCCTGAGCTCCTCATCCTTTGCCATGCTGTGCCCGGCGGAAACGATGATGCCCAGCCCGGCGGCGCGGCGCACCAGGTCGATGGCCCCCGGCAGCTCCGGCGCCAGCATGAAGATGCGGATCACGTCCGCATGCTCGAGAAACGCGTCGGCGCTGCCGTCGTCGGGCCGGCGCACGTTGTTCGGGTCCTGCGCACCCTTCTGTACCAGGTTGATGTACGGGCTCTCCATGTGCATGCCCAGGATCTGCGCGCCCGGTCGCGGTTGGCTCATCCATTCACGACAGGCGTTCAGGCATGATACGAGGCTGGGAATCGATGCTCCGGCCGTGGTGGCGACCACGCTGGTCACACCCTTGCGGGCGCTCTGCTCGGTCAGGATCCGGTACGCCTCGAGCTCGGGCTCGTTGTAGGTATGGCCCCATCCGCCGTGCGTGTGGATGTCGACAAGGCCTGGCGTGATGTAGCGACCCTGGACGTCAAGCTGCGTCGCGTCGCCTATCTCGCCGGGCCCGGCGAACCCCAGGATTCGCTCGCCCTCGACCAGCAGCGCCTGTCCCGCGACCACGCGGTCGGGCAGCACGATTCGCCCGTTGGTAAGCGCCAAACGGCCGTCTGGTTGCGGTACTTCTCTTCCGAACATCTTGATTCTCGCCTTTCTACGCTTCGCGAAGCACGCAGCGTCCCACATCCGGTCCTGCCATAGAAACGGCGGGGTGGTTGCCCCGCCGTTAGCCTACGCGTCGTCGCTCTGCCTATCCGGCAGCGATCCCCTGTAGCTCGAGTTCGTCGCGATGGCATGCCGCCCAGTGACCCGGAGACACCTCCCTCAGGGGCGGCATCTCGACACGACAGATATCGAGCACGAACGGGCAGCGCGGGTGGAAGTAACAGCCGCTCGGAGGATTGGCCGGGCTTGGCACCTCTCCCTTCAGCGACACGTCGCCGGGGCGGATGCGCGGGTCGGGTACCGGGACGGCTGCCATTAACGCGGCCGAATACGGGTGGCGCGGACGGCGATACAGCGATTGGGTGGGCGCCAGCTCCACCAGTTTGCCCACGTACATGACCGCTACGCGATCGCTGATGTGCCGGACCACGCTCAGGTCGTGAGCCACCAACAGGTAGGTCAGATGGAACTGGTCCTGCAGCTCGAGCAGCAGATTAAGCACCTGCGCCTGCACCGAAACATCGAGGGCAGACACGGGTTCGTCTGCCACCACCAGCCGCGGGTTGAGGGCCAGCGCACGGGCGATGCCGATACGCTGTCGCTGCCCACCCGAGAAGGCGTGGGGGAAACGCTGCATGTACTCGGGCCGCAGCCCGACCAGGCGCAGCAGCTCGGCGACGCGCTCCTGCCGCTCGTTGCGGTTCCGCATTCCGTTGACCAACAACGGCTCTCCCACGATGTCGAGCAGCGTCATTCGAGGGTTGAGCGATGCGAACGGGTCCTGGAAGATCATCTGCATCTGCGAGCGCAGCGGTTTGAGGCCCGGTCTGTCAAGTGGAGCGACGTCGACGACGTTTCCTTCCTTCGTGCGGAAGAGGATCTCTCCGGCCGTCGGCTTGATCGCCCGCAGGATGCAGCGCGAGGCGGTGGTCTTTCCACACCCACTCTCGCCTACCAGACCCAGCGTCTCCCCCTCTTTGATCTGGAAGCTCACATCGTCGACGGCGCGCACGTTGCCGACGGTCTTGCGCAGGAATCCCTTCTGAATGGGAAACCACTTCTTCAGGTTCTTGATCTCGAGTAGCGGCCGGGCAGCCGTAGCGTCCATCACGCTTCCTCCGCGATGCGATGATAGAGGTAGCAGCTAACATGCTGCGTTTCCCCTACGGGCTGCACCGAAGGCACTGTCTGCTCGCACACGCCCGGCATGTAATCCGGACAGCGCGGATGAAACGGACAGCCGGGCGGCCGGTTCAATGGGTGCGGGATCGAGCCCGCGATCGTGGGCAGCTTCACGCGCGATGTGGTCTGCACGCTCGGGATCGAGCGCAACAGCGCACGTGTGTAGGGATGCTTGGGGCTGTGGAAGATGTCGTCGACCGGCCCCTTCTCCATGACGCGGCCCAGGTACATCACCACGACGTAGTCCGCCATCTGGGCGATGACCCCGAGGTCGTGCGTAATGAAGATGATGGCGGCGTTATAGTCGCGCTGCAGCGCCTTGAGGAGGCGCAGGATCTGTGCCTGCGTCGTCACGTCGATGGCGGTGGTCGGCTCATCCGCAATCAGCAGGCGTGGGTGGCAAGACAATGCCATGGCGATCATCGCACGCTGCCGCAAGCCGCCACTTAGCTGCCACGAGTAGGAGTCGATGCGCTGCTCGGGCATGGAGATGCCGACGTCACGGAACGCCGAAATTGCGGCTTCCCGCGCCCGCTGGGTGTTCAGCGGCTCGTGGAGCATGATCGCTTCGACGATCTGATCCCCAATGGTGTGTACGGGGCTGAAAGCGGCCATCGGTTCCTGCGGGATCAGCGCGATCTGGGCGCCCCGGATCGACCGCATTTCCTCGCTGTTGGCGCGCAGCTCGGTCAGATCGACCACCTCACCCGGCGACACATCGTCACCCTCGCGCCGGAACAGGATCTCGCCCTCTTCGATACGGGCAGTTGGTTCGAGGATGCGGAGGACCGCCTTCACGGTCACGCTTTTACCGCAGCCAGACTCCCCCACGATCCCGACGACCTGGCCCGGGTAGACGTCGAAACTGACGCCGTCGACCGCGCGAACGAGCCCTTCGTCCAGGTGGAAGTACGTCTTCAGGTTACGCACCGAAAGCAGTGCGTCGTGATTCTCTCCTTGCATTTTACCTAACCCTTAACTGCCGTAGGGGTCGGCGGCGTCGCGCAGCCCGTCGCCCGCCAGGTTGAAGGCCAACACCGCAATGATCACCATGAGGCCGGGTACCATCAGCCACGGCGCCTGCGCTACCGTCTGGATCGTCTGCGCCTCCTGCAGCAGAACGCCCCAACTAATCGCCGGCGGGCGGATGCCCAGCCCGAGGAAGCTCAGGGACGTCTCGTTAATGATCATGACCGGGATCGCCAGCGTGCTGGTGGCGATGATGTGGCTCATGAAGGACGGGACCATGTGCCGTGTGATGATGCGGAACCGGCTGCATCCTACAAGCTCCGCCGCCAGCACGAAGTCTTCCTCGCGCAGCGACAGGAATCGCCCGCGCACCTCTCGCCCCAGCGTTGTCCAACCGATGAACGCCAGGATGATGGTGATCGCAAAAAAGACTCGAGTCGGTGTCCAGTCTTGGGGCAGCGCTGCAGTCATCGCCAGCCAGATGGGGATGGTCGGCAGCGACTGCAACACCTCGATCACACGCTGGATGACGAGGTCGATCCACCCACCGAAATAGCCCGATATCCCACCGAGCAGCACGCCCAGGATCACCGAGAGCGCCACCGCTACGAGGCCGACCGTCATGGAAGTGCGCGTGCCGAACATCAGGCGTGACCACTGATCGCGGCCCAGCCGGTCGGTGCCGAGCAGGTATAGCTTGTCAACCGAGGCGGGGTCGACCGGTCCCAGGATGTGGATGTTTGTGCTCATCCCGAGCACCTTATACGGATAGCCTGTCGCAAAGAAGCGCATCGGCACCCGCTTTCCGACATCGACCGTCCACTCCATGCGCAGCGTGACCGGGTTGCGCTTCCCGGTCACCGCCGGCACAGTTAGCCCGAAGTCGCCGTTGTGGAACAGCGTCATCCCTTGCGTGGGGATGAACGCCTGCGCGGCATCCGTCTTTTCGGGATCCTGGATGGCGAAGAAGTCTGGGATCAGAACGACGATGTAGAGGAAGATCAACACGGCCGAGCTGACGAGCGCCAGCCTGTTCTTCTTGAAGCGCCACCAGACAAGCTGCCAGTTGGACGCAACGGAAACGCGTTCCTCCGCTTTCGACGCGATGGGCATAGAGGAGACTTCGGTCGGTTCGTTGATGAATGGTGCTTCCATCGTTTACGCGTTCTCCATGCGGATGCGCGGATCCACGATCGCCAGCAAAATATCAGACAGCAACGTGCCCGCGATCGTCAAGAGGCAGTAGATCAGCAGGATGCTGCCGGCCAGATACATGTCCTGCTGGGTCAGAGCCCGCAATAGCAGCGGACCGATGTTTGGCAGATTCATCACCGTGGCCACGATCAGGCTGCCCGAGAAGAGCTGGGGAAGGTACCAGCCCACGGTGCTGACGAGCGGGTTGATCGCCAGGCGAACAGGGTACTTGAGAACCACTTTCCACTCAGATAGCCCTTTGGCGCGGGCGGTGACCACGTAAGGCTTGTTGAGCTCGTCGAGCAGATTCGCCCGCATGACGCGGGTCAGGCGCGCGGTTCCGGCAATGCCCAGCACGATCGCGGGTACCCAGATGTGCTGCAGCAAATCGACGAACCGCCCCACACTCCAGGGCGCCTGCTCGTACTGGGGCGAGAAGAGCCCCGTGATGCTGATTCCCAGGGACGAGAATGCCCACCACATGAGGATCAGCGCCAACATGAAGTTGGGTGTGGCAACGCCGATGTAGTTGATCAGCGTGAAGATATAGTCCAGGATCGAGTTGCGATGCGTCGCAGAGTAAATGCCTGCCGGGATCGCAATCACCCAGGTAATTATGAACGCGAATAGAGCTAACAGCAGCGTAAGCACCAGCCGGTCGCCGATCAATTCTGTGTTCGGGCGTTGATACTCCAAAGAGCTGCCCAGGTCGCCCTTCAGAATGCTCTCCATCCACCGCGTATACTGCACGGTGATTGGCTGGTCCATCCCGAACTGCTGCTTGAGAGCATCGACCTGCGCCTGGTCCATCGAGGAGCCCGAGGAGGCCAGCGTAGCCACGTAGCTGGTGAGGAAATCGCCTGGAGGCGCCTGGACGAGCCAGAACACGATAATAGAGAATAGCAGCGCCAGAAACGGCAGGATAAGCAGGCGTTGGGCGATGAATCGTAACATCGGCGAACCCCCATTGGATCTGTGTGATTAGTGAGATGTGGGCCCCGAGCGGGGCCGGCATCTCACCGTAATCGCCTACTTACTTGGCGAGGAAGAACGTCTCAGAGCGGGCGTTGCCCGGCGTGCGCAGCGGCCAGTCCTTGACCAGGTTCGTAGGTGCGTCGTGCATGGCGTTGCCGGCGACGGAAGTACCCTGATCGGCCGGCGTCGAGCTGCTGCAACCTGTCAGAACCACCGGCGGGATAACCATCGAACTTGACCTCGTGCGAAACACTGGACGTACCCTTCATAAGGGATAAAGTGCTCCTCAAGTATACCATAACGATGCCGGGCGTCGCAGGTCTACGAGCACTGAGACTGCGGTTCTGCCGGCCCGCGGCGCACACCGCAGTAGGCGCCGGCTTCCCCTAGAGACCCAGCCTCTGCGCATACCCCTCGAGGAAGCGCTTGCCTTCGAGGAACCGCTGCTCGAAATCTGGCATCAGCTCGAGATCCAGCGCATAGTAGCCGTCGAAGCTCTGCCGCTTCAAGGCGCGGAACAACTCGTCCCAGTCGATGTTGCCTTCCCCCGGCAGGCGATGGTAGTTCACATTGCCGTCGTTATCGGCAACGTGCACGTACTTGATCCACTTACCCAGCTTCTCGACGCTGAGGGGCAGATGTTCCTTCTGCGCGTGCTGGTGCGCCGTGTCGAGGATCACGCCGAGGTTGTCGTCGTCTACCGCCTCGAGCAGTCGCAGAAGGGCGTCGCTGTTCGGCGCGATCTCGCCGACGCGCGGCTCCACCAGCAGTGGCAGCCCGTGCTCGCGCGCGATCTGCGTGCAGCGCTTCATGGCGCGGACGTAGTGCTCCCAGAAACGCTGCCAGTTGAAGCCGTCGGGAATGCGGATGCGCGTCTGCTTCCCGAAGACGATCTCCTCGGTCATCAGGCTGCCGCTGACCACTTCGACCGGCGGGAAGTAGCTGTCTACCCATACATTCGCAGCGCCGAGGTAGGCGGCCGTCTCGACCCCCTTCTCGAAGGCGGCCAAGGCTCGCTTTTGCAGCTCGAGGTCCTCGCTAACGACCTCGGGCAAGATGATAGCGAAGTTGCTGAGCCTGACATTCGCCCGCTGCAGCGCCTCGCGGAATTGCTCGCGGTGCTCGACCACTGCCCCCAGGTTCTCGAATCCCACCCCTTCAAGCTCGATGTAGTCGAATCCTAGCGCGCCCATCTCGCCGATGGCCCGCAGCATGTCGGCGGGCTTCGGAGGGAACCCGTACTTCCCAATGGCGTACATCCAACAGCAAACGATCTTCACTCTGCCTCCTGGTCGATCCACCGTCCGCGTATCATCACGCGTGACGCTTCGAACTCATCGTCGAACAGTACCACGTCGGCGTCCTTGCCGTGCTCCAGACTGCCCTTGCGGTCGCCCCACCCCACGGCATTCGCCGGGGTAAGCGACGCCATCCGTACCGCCTGCACCGTTGGGATACCCACCTCGCGCCGCAGGATCGGGACCATCTGGCTGAGTAGGGTCGAACTGCCGGCGAAGGTAGTGTCGTCTCCCACAAGCATGCCGACGCCCTCGCGCACCTCGAAATCCATGTCCCCGATCTGGTACTGCGTGCCTTCGGGTAGCCCCGCCCCGTTGGTCGCATCGGAGATCGCGCACAGCCGGTCGGGTCCAATGCAGCGATATGCCAGTTGCATCAGCGTCGGCGGCAGGTGGCGGTTATCGGAGATCATCTCGACGTTCAGGCCCTCGAACGCGAGTGTTGCCTCGAGCAGGCCGGGCTTCCTCCACGGCCCCTCACGCACCATCATCGATTGGCTGCTCCAGATGTGCGTGATGTGATTCAGGCCGCGGTCCATGGCAGCGCGCAGGTGATGGTCGCGCGCCATGCTGTGACCGGCCGCCGGGCGAATGCCGCGCTCGATCAAGCGCGGGATCAGCTCCAGCGCGCCCGGGAGCTCCGGCGCCAGCACGAAGAGGCGCAGTACGTCGCCGTACGCCAGGAACGGCTCAGCGGATCCGTCTGCCGGGAAACGCAGCCCACGGCGGTTCACGCCTCCACACTGCAACGGCTCGATGTAGGGGCTCTCCAGGTGCGCTCCCAGCAGTTGTGCGCCCGGTCGCGGCGCCGCCATCCACTGCCGGAAGAAGTCCAGGCATTCACAAAGCTGCCGCACCGGCACCACCGAGGCCAGCGTGCCGACCATAGATGTCACGCCGCGGCGGGCGTTTTCCCAGGTGATCGCTCCGAAGGCAACATCGTTTGGCTCGTTGAACGTATGGTGGACGGCGCCGTGAGTGTGGATGTCAACCAATCCGGGCGTGACCCACATCCCCCCGGCGTCCACCGTCGTAGTGCCGGAGCCGATCGCCCCCAGATCGGACAGACCGGCGACGCGGCCGTCATCGATCACCAGCGCCTGGCCTTCGACGATCCTGTCCGGCAGCACTACGCGGCCGTTGATGATTGCGGTTCGCCCGGAGTTCGGGTTCCCCAGTCCCTGTTCGATCACGCTACCCTCTTCACCGGCACAGGTCGTGCAGATCGTTGTACAGCCGGTGCTGCGCAGCGGGATCCTGCACGTACGTCACGACGATCAGCTTCATCCCGGGTCCCCACAGGCGCCGTGCGATCGACACGACCTCGTCTGGCGGCCCGACCACGCGTGCTTGAAGTGTGACGCCGGTCCCGGCCAAAATCGCACGAAATTCCTCCGGGTCGTTTGGATCCGGGTCCGTGTGCGTCCCGAATGCGGCATCCACTGTGACCAGGTTGGACACCTTGCGCACGGCCGGCAGCCAGCGGGCCCAGTTGCCGCACGAGTGGATGGCTACCCCGCCGAACGCCTCGCCAATCCGGGTATAGTCGGGCACGCAGAAACGCTCTATCATGCGCGGCGATACCATCACAAGGTTATCGGTGCTCAGCCCGATCCCGTACCCGCTCCGTGCGGACGCAAAACCGTGTCCGGGGCGGGCGAGCGCATCCCCGATCAGCTCGCTCTGGATGTCGTGTGAAGCCGATGATAGCGTCCGTGAAAGCGGCCAGCATCTCTCGCACCCGCTCGGGCGCTTCGATCATCCCGAGGAAGAA
Source organism: uncultured Chloroflexia bacterium (assembly GCA_963783655.1). GTDB lineage: Bacteria > Chloroflexota > Anaerolineae > CG2-30-64-16 > CG2-30-64-16 > CAWAOA01. The sequence continues at coordinate 152,252 of CAWAOA010000004.1, read as the reverse complement.
CCCGCTCGTGTCCACCATTTCGGTGGCGACGTTTATCGGGGCCTGCAGGTCTGTCCAGGACAGCGGCACGCGGCCGCGGGTCTGTTCGAGGAAGTACTCGATCGTCTCCAATGTGTAGCGGAGGATCGGGACGTCGCGGTGATCGCGGGGAGTGAGCGCGGGCACCTCGTCCATTGAGCGATGCCAGGGCCGGACAACCGGCGCCTGCCCGTCCGGCCACTCATAGTCGCCGCCAAAAAAGGCGACCGTCGTGCCGATGCCATACCAGGGCTCGAGGTAGGCAGGGGCGTCGCTCTCGTAAAGAAGCGACCGCTCCAGCGCGCCCAGCTGGAGCCGCAGCGACAACCGCATGTCACGGCAGGCGTCTCGAAACACCTCGCCGGCGCGCACGCGCTGCCAGACGGCGATTCCCTCGGGCTGCGCGAGAAAGCTCGCCCACCCCAGGTCGCGTTCCCCGGCGTGAGCCGCAAAGCGCTCCACGTCGAATGCCGTGGGTTCTACCGGCGATACGTCCGTCGCCTGCGCGTCTTTGGATGCTGTATCAAAACCTGTGGTCATAATGATCTCTCGAAAAGAGCAGGGAGACACACAATGGCATCTCCCTGGCGTTGGCTTGCTACGGTGCGCCGGGTGAGCTCGAGCTCACCCGGCGCTGTTCTGGCTAGTTGGCGTAGAACCAGGTTTCGGGACGACCGTTACCCGGAGTACGCAGCGCCCAATCCTTCGTCAGATCAAGCGGCACGTTGCGCAGCCGGTTGTTGATCACCACAACCCCCTGGTCCATGGCGGTCAGGCCGACGGTGCCGATGTCCCACAGGTTCTCTACCCACATCTTGTAGATTTCCTGCGCGATCTTGGCCTGCTCGTCGGGACCGACTGTCTTGGCACGATCCTGCAGCTCTACGATCTTCTTCCACTCGGCCGGAGGCTCCACGCCTTCCTTGCCGTTGGTGTCGTACCACTGCTTCCACAGCGGTCCATAGGTGAAGTTGCCGTAGATCGGCATGCGGATGTCGTACTTGGTGGAGCCGCTGAACATCGTGCCGGTCGAATCCTGGTTCCAGAGCTCGGCCTGCAGATCGTTCGCCTGGCGCATCTGGAAATGCAGAGCGCGCTCGCGGATCTGGACGTTCACACGGATGCCGATCTTCTTCAGGTCATTCGTGATCATCTGCGCGATGTCGGGCCACGGGCCGAATGCCGGCACTACCGACAGCTCGAATTCCAGCCGCTTGCCGTTGGCCAGCAGGCGGTAGCCTTCGGCATCCTTCTTGGTGAACCCAAGGCCGTCCAGCAGCTTGTTGGCATCGTCCGGCTTGTACTCGGTGTACTTCTTGGCGTATTCATCGCCGGGGTAGTACGGATGCCCTCTCTTGACGATGGGCTGGCGAGCCTCGCCGGTGCCCAGGAACGCAGACTGCTGGATCGACGCCCGGTCGATGCCGAGCGACACGGCCTTCCGGTAGTCCAGCATGGCGAACACCTTGGTCATCTCGGGATCCTTGGTGCTCGTCAGGTTGAAGATCAGGTCTGCGTCCGAGCCGCCCGTGCTCTGCCAAGTGGTGATCTTGTACTTCCCTAGCTTCGCTTCGTTCTCCTTCAGCACCGGGAAGTTGACCAGATTGACGTGGCGCTCCTGCTCGTCGAGCTCGCCTGCGATCGCGGCCAGGTTCAGCGCCTGGGCGTCCGCAAAGAACTTGAACTGGATTTCGTCGAAGTACGGCAGCTGGTTGCCTGCCTTATCCACGCCCAGATAGTACGGGTTGCGCCGCATGGTGAAGATCGGGTCGCTAATGCGGTTCACCGCCATCCATGCCGACATGACCGGCCGGTCAGGGCTATCGAACGGGCTCTGCTTCAGCAGGAACAACTCCCCCCAGGTCTTCAGCTTGTTGTCGGCGATCAGTTTGTCCAGGTCTGCCTTGCTGGCGTAGTTGGCATGGAACTGCTTCATGAACTTCGCCGGCAGGAACATCGGGACGTTGCGGTCGCCGTTGTCCTTCTGCGCGATCTCGGGCAGGAACAGCGTGTTCGCCTTCTGGAAGGTGAACTTGACCGATACGTCGTCAACCTTCTCGACCTTCACCGTGCTGCCGTCTGCGTTGAGCAGCCAGGACGGCACGGATGGGCTGAGTTCCTTGTTACCGATCACGTCGGTGTACCAGAACATGATGTCGTCCGCGCCGAAGGCGGAGCCGTCAGACCACTTTGCGCCCTTGCGCAGCTTGATGGTCCACTGCGTGAAGTCCGCGTTGGAGGTGACGCTCTCGGCATACTTCATGTCGACGCGTGTTCCGTCGGTCGAGAAGCGCACGAGCGAGTCATTCACGACGCGCACAACGCCGTTGAAGTCGGATGGGCCAAGGAAGCCGCGGTGCCAGATGCCACCGTACTTGCCGACTTCCGCCGCGTTCTCGACCAGCGGGTTCTCGGGCAGACGCTGCTCGAGTGCGGGCAGCTTGCCCGCCTTCACCTGTTCTTCAAGCAACGGCGATTGGGCGAACTTCGTAGGTTTCGTCGCTGCCGCGGGCGCTGCAGTAGCTGCCGCGGGTGCTGCAGTAGCTGCAGCGGTGGTGGCCTTCGCCGCCGGCGCCGCAGTTGCGGCCGGAGCAGCCGGTGCTGCGGTGGCAGGTGCCGGAGCCGCCGGGGCGGTCGTGGCGGCAGCCTTGGGCGCTGCAGTCGGCTGCGGAGCCGCTGTCGGTGTGGCTGAGCTGCATGCCGATAGCACGAACGATAGGATCAGCACACAGGTGAGCAGAATCGGTAATCGGGTAGTACGCTTCATATTGAGGTTCTCCTCCTCTAACGGACTGGATGGGAGTCAAATACATAGACTGACACTAGAGCTCCGATGCTCGCTCCTTTCTGAGCGGCCGGGATTACCCGCCGCTCCCTTACTCAAATGCCAGCAGTGGCTGTAAATGGCGCAGGAAGTGCCGCTCGAGAGTCGCGGCGTACGCTGCCTCGTGTTTGCGCAGGGCAGCCATCAAGCGCGCGCGGTACCCCCGCTCTGACGTGAGTACCGAACCGAAGGTCACGTGCAAGGCCTCGCGAGCGTCGAACTGCTCGAGCAGACCGGGCAGCTCGCCGTCAGTCAGTGAGCCGGGAGCCGGGACTTTCGCTAGTTGAGCGGACACGTGGTAGCTGGCCTTGTCGGTCTCGTACCGCTCGATGGCGAAACCAAGGATCTCGCGGAACAGCACGGGGTCGACCGATGCCAGGGTGCGCAGCGCCTCGAGGTACTAGGTGCCGGCGGTCTTCAGGTGAAGCAGCCCGTCCGTGTGCTCCGCCGCGATCCCGTAGATGCTGAACTTGTCGGACCCGGAGTGGAGGCTGAGCTTGTACGGCCCGAGGGCACGCGCGATCGCGGCGTGCCCGGCGAAGTCCTTCGAAACGCATCCAGGTCGCCGATATAATCCACGCCCTTCTCGAACCGCCCGACGTAGCGCGGCGCCAGGCTGACCCAGCGGACGCCCAACCGCTTCAGTTCGGTAGCGATGAACAGATGCTCGGCGTGGGTTGTCGGCGTCTCAGTCTCGTCCACCGACACCTCCAGCTCCCAGCCGCCTGCCGGTGCGTGCTGCTCCAGATGCCGGTACATCGCCGCTGTGTGCGCCACCGCGCGCCCGTACTTCACTGCCGCTCTCACCAGCGACTCCTCGTCAATGCTCAGCCTGCGCCCTTCGAGATCCCAGCTGCGCCCGGCGTAGGCCTTGAGCATTGCCTCGCGGCGGTGTCCAGCGACGGCCACGGCAGAGCGGCGAACGCTCGCGGAGCACCGCCGCCGGCGCGAATCGGCTTCCGGGTCGACATGATCGCCCGGATCGATCGTGTAAAAGCTGAAGCCCGCTGCCAGACAGCTGTCGATGTCCTCGGTGTTCTTCAGGTGGTCCGCATCTGCGCCCACCCCGTCGCGCCACCCTTCCTGGAAGATGCCCCAGGTGGCGTCGTCCATCACGTTGTCCGGGCTGCGGCCGGTGCGCGTCATCTCCCGGATCGATTGCTGTGCGAAGATCATGCCCAGCTCCGCACCGGGTGCGGCGGCCAGTGCCTTGCGCGCAGCGTGTATGTGCCCCGGGGTCGCCAGCCCAAGCCGGTCCCCCACCCCCGCCGACGTCATCAGGCCGAGGGGGCGCGGCTGCAGCCAGGAGACAGCGCGCCTGAGCGCTGCAGCATTGGCATGCGTTCGCGGACAGGCCAGCAGATCGCCGGCCGACTGCACACCCTCAAAGCCCGCAGCGCGCGCCTTTGAGAGGTCGCCCTGTACCCCGAGCAGCTTTTCGTCGCCGCGCTTTCCGAGAAACAGCGCCAGCCCATCGCTCTGCTCGAGCGAGCCCCGGTAGATTTCCCACTCAGATTGCTTGATCACTTCCGTTGAAGACATGGTTACTCGCTATTGTGAGTTGTGTGCGGATTCGTCATACGTCACCCGAAGGGGTCATCCGTCAAACGTCATTCGTCACCTGAAGGGGTAAGGCGTCACCCCTGGCTGCCACATATCACCACCGGATGCATTACCCGCGATGCCTGACCGTTTCGGGCAGCTTTTGGTGCATGACCCCCACGGGTGATGTATGCCGTTTTACGGATGACCCCTTCGGGTGACGGATGACGGATGACGGATGACGCCCAATCTACTCGCCACCTACGGCCTAATCTCAACCGCCCTACCCTCGCGCGCCGACCGGTAGATCGCCTCCACCAGCTGTATGCTCCGGCGGCCCTCGCGGCCGTCGACAATCGGATTGCCGCCGTTTCGAATGGCCGCGGCGAAATCTTGATACTGTGAAGTGTGAGCGGCTGCAGTGATATCCATCGGTCGGGCAGCACCGCTGCTCACCTCCGCCTGGGCCTCACCGTCCTCGCGCGGATCGTCGAGGTGCCACTCCAGGCGTGCCTGCCCCTTGTGGAAGCGGACACCACCGCGTGCCCAAAGAACTCCAGTGCTTCCGGGTATCCGGGGAAGGCGGCGGTCGTGGCTCGCACAATCCCCAGGTGACCTCCGGCATATTCCAGGATCGCGACCGCGAGATCCTCTACTTCGATATCGTGATTCAAGGTGCGCATCTGCGCGGTAACCCGAGACGGGAGCCCACCCAGCCACACGAGCGTATCGAGCGTGTGGATCGCCTGGTTGATCAACACGCCGCCGCCCTCCTCTGCCCAGGTCCCCCGCCACGGTGCGCTCCGATAGTAGGCGTCGTCGCGGTACCACACGGTGTGAGCGGCCGTGTGGATCATTCGCCCCAGCCGGTCGGAATCGAGCATCTGTTTGAGCTGAAGCGTGAGGGGCTCGAAGCGGCTCTGGAATACGACGCCCAGCGCGACGCCCGCCCGCTTGCAGGCGTCGATCATCGCATCGCACTCCTCGACGGAGGGCGCCATGGGCTTCTCGCACAGCACGTGTTTGCCTGCGGCAGCGGCCGCCTGTGTCATCGGCAGGTGCAGATTGTGCGGGGTGCAGATGGCGACGGCGTCCACATCGGTCCGGGCCAGCAACGCCTGGTAGTTGTCGTAACAGTCCGCGCCAACCATCCGCGCGAACTCCTCTCGGCGCTCACAATCCGTGCTGGCAACCGCGACCAGCCTGGCGTCAGGTATCTCCCGGATGGCGGCAGCGTGTACCGGTGCGATGTTGCCGGTACCGATCATCGCGAAGCGCAATGGCTTCAAAGACTAGCTCCTCTCTGACCTTCGTTCATTACTCCGCCCGGGTAGGGTGCGCTCTCGCGAACAATCAGTTGTGGACGGACCAGGACTTCGGCGCACGCACCGGCAGCGGCAGGATCGTCCAGCCGCCGCAGCAGCAGATCCATAGCGGCTGCGCCCAGATCCCACTTGGACACGTGCACGGTGGTCAATGGCGGGTACACCAGGCTCGACAGCAGAACGTTGTCAACCCCGACCAGAGCCACATCTTCCGGCACGCGCCGCCCCATTTCCCCGCATGCCTGTAAGGCGCCTATCGCAACGAGGTCATTGTAGCAGAAGAGCGCATCCAGCTCAGATCTGCGCTCGAGCAACTCTTTCGCACAGCTGCGGCCGTCCTCCACATATGGGAGGCAGTGAACGATCTGATCGGAATGCGGGCGCAGACCGGCGTCTTCCAGGGCGGCCACGAAGCCAAGCGTGCGCTCGCGGCCGCTATGCGATGAGGGCGGACCTGCCAGGAAGCCCAGATGCCGGCGCCCCATCGCCAACAGATGCTCGGTCGCCATGCGGGCGCCGCCGGAATCGTCTACCCGTACCACCCCAACGGGGGCGCCTTGGAGAACCCGGTTAACCAGCACCACGGGCGGTAGCTGCCCGATCATCTGCCGCAGCACGGCGTCCGGCAGCCGGGTGCTGCACAGGATCATTCCATCGACGCGCTTTTCCTCGTACGTCCGGAGGATCTCGATCTCTCGCTCTGGGTCTTCGATGGCGCTTGCCAGCAGCTGGCTGTAGCCGTGCACGTGTGCCGTGTCCTCGGCGCCGCGCGAAACCTCTGCAAAGAAAGGATTGGCGATATCCGGGACGACCAGCCCAATCGTGAGGGTGCGATGGGTGGCAAGACCGTGGGCTACCCCACTGGGCCGGTAGCCCAGCCGCTCCACCGTCTCCATGACGTGCCGGCGCGGGGCTCGCTGATCTCGCCCTTGTTGTTGATGGCCCGTGACACGGTCTGCTGGGACACGTGCGCTTCACGCGCAACGTCGGCAATAGTGACCCGTCCCCGCAGTGTGTCCCGCTTTGGCATGTGATGCGGCCCTCGTTGACCGTCTTGGCGGCCGATACCGGTAACGGCAGCGCTAACGTATTCTATAGATACCACTGGCCTACGTCAAGCTATAGCGGAAGAGTCGCGCAGCATTGAGGCCCAGAATCAGACGTTTCTCCCCCGTGCTCAGCTTGCTGTATAGGATACGGCCCAGCCCGGCTGTCAGCGCCAGGAAGCTGGCATCTGACCCGTACAGGACGCGCTCCGGGCCGGCTTCGTCTACCATATACTCGATCACGCCCATTCCCTGGAGCGAGCCACACGTCTCCAGGTACAGATTTGGATAGCGTTTTACAACTTCGACGGCGGCGCGATGTCCGGCGAGCCGTCCCCCCGAGTGCCCGAGCAGCACCGGCACCTCGGGGTATCGCTCCGCGATGCCGGCGAAGAGAGCCGGGCCGCACAGGGCTGCCTCCTCGCCTTCGCCCCACGTGTGCGACAGCACCGGAACACCGTAGCGCCGCGCAGCCTCGAACGCGACCTCGTAGCCGGGGCCCGTAACGGGATACGCGTGGGTGCTCGGGTGCAGCTTGATGCCGCGCATCCACGGGTGCCCTCCCCCAGCCATCGCTCGAGTTCCGCCTCGTTATCGCGCCGGGCGTGGTTCGGGTTGACCGTCACATAACCGGCGAACCGTCCGGGATACCGCTCCGCCGTCGCCGCCACCTGCTCGTTTCCCGCCTCCAGGCCGGGACCGATGCTCAACGTGGAGCTCACGGCAATGGCGTTCACGCCGCACCGGTCCATTACCTCGACCAGCGAAGCCGCATCGGTGCGCGGGATGTAGAAGGTGTGCCAGGGGCCGATGTGGCCGTGAGCGTCGAAGACGAATTCCGTCAGCGGCGCCCCCTGGCGGGCCTGCTGTAGGATCGGTTCGTCTGCGTAACGAGCGGGACTGCGCGGTCCGTCATTGACCATCCCGTGAACTCCATTCCAGCAGGCGGCGCAGGTTACCGCCCACGATCTGCGCCAGATCTCCCGGCCGCAGCGCGCTGTAGACGAGATGGTTGATCGCGGGACCGGCAGTGAACATGGGCATATTCGTACCGAACAGAAAGCGCTCGGGTCCGAAACGCTCGACGGCAGCCTCAATGCCCCAGTGCACCGGCATCCAGCACAACTCGACGAACAGGTTGCGGCAGCTATCCAGGAGAGGATAGAGGGTGCGATATTCGGTGTAGCGCGTCTCGGTCACTACCACCGGCAACTCCGGGAAGGAATTGCACAGGGCGGCGATCCCATCCCAGGTCACCTGGTCGTGGCCAACGAAAACCGGACAGCGTGCGGTCTCCAGGGCGCCGAAAAGCTCGCCGCTCGACCAGGGCGCCAGGCTCCAATTGTGCGTCGTGCGGGCCGGGAAGATGCGCGCCGCCTTCACGCCCTGCTCGATCATCTCCGCCACCAACGTGTGCGGCGCGGGCATCTCCCCGGTGTGGTGCGGCATGACGACCCAGCACCCAACCAGGCGATCGTGTCCGGTGATCTCTTCCATCAGCCGTGCATTGCCGGCCGCCGGGACTGTGTTCGCGCGCCCATGCGTGGTACACGAGGGCTCGCTCTATCCCCATGTAATCCATCTCGGCCAGCAGCTCAGGCGCGGTGAAGACTGCGCCCGGCATCGGCACGCCCGGGGTGCCCAGGCTGCAATTGCAGTCGAAGAACGCCGTCACAGCCATTTGATCCGGTTCGTATACTGCTCGAACCAGCGCTTGTTGGCCTGATCTCCGCCCACGGCGGTGGAGCTCATCCAGACTGGCGGCGTCTGCCCATTTCGCAGCATGTACCCTACCGTCTCGGCGACCAGCGACTGCAACGCAAAAGAGACTGTGATGGTCGACACGGGACTGACCTTGGTGTCCACCCCCTCTACATCCAGGACGGCGTCGCCAACAGGGGTCCGAGTGTCGATCACCACGTCTGCGATATCGATCAGGTTCTGGTTGGAAGGGTGGCGTGCGGGATGCCCCGGCGGAGTCGCAGCGGCGTACTGGGCCGAAGTGACGGCGATGCTCTTCACCCCGCGCTTCTTCGCCTCGAGCCCGGCGTCCACACTCGCCGAGTTCAGACCGTAAGCGCTGGTGATGACGATCACGTCCCCTTCGCCCACGCCGTAGTACTCAAAGGCCGATGCTGCATAACCCGGCGTCCGCTCGACCAGGGTCGAGCGTCGTGCTCCACCCAACGTCGACAGATTGATGTCGAACATCGGGTAGACCGGCACGAGCCCGCCGGCGCGATAGAAGAACTCCTCGCTGCCGATGTGCGAATGCCCACCCGGACCATAGACGAAGATGAGCTTGTCCTGCTCCAGGCGCCCGGCGATCAGCTCGGCCGCCTTCTGGAAGGAGTCGCGGTTCATCTGCCGGATCTCGTCCAGCACGCGGACGACGATGTCGAAGTAACGGTCGGCCAGGTCGCTCATTTCTGCTCCCAACGGTAGGTCGAGTCCGATCTGCGCGATGCAGCCGGCTCGTCTCAGGTGCTCAACTCAGTGTGATGGACGTACCATTGCGCGGATAGGGTGGCGATGTGCTCGCTACCGCTACAGCGGTGTTGCCAGGAAGTTGCTGCCCAGAAACGCTTCGGCGTATTCGGTCCCGCGCAGGAAGCCCCGTGCGTGTCCCAGGCCGCGGATATACTGCTCGATGCGTGGCAGCACGTCGAGCTGTGTCGGCATCTCCTGCATCGCGGCTACCTTCCGCCCGATCGTGTCGCTGATATCCACCAGCAATGTCGGATGCGGGAACAGCTCCATGATCTCGTAGAAGTAGAATTCGGGCGTGTAGTAAGGGGCACCCAGGTCCGCCAGCACATGGTCCCACGCCTTCCAGCGCGCCTCGTCGGTGACTGCCGCCACGGCGCGATGATCGCGGTGCTTGTCCTCATGCCAGTGCGCCAGGATGACGTCAGGCTTGACCTCACGGATCAAACGCACGCATTCCTGGTAGGTGGCCTTGTCGTTCTGCACGTCTTGCGCTGCGCGCCCGAGGAAGATGCGCTCGCGGATCCCAAGGATGCGGTCGGCGGCTGCCGCCTCTTGGCGCCTCAGCCCCGCCATCTGGTCCTTCAGCTCCGGCCGCGCATAGCCGGTATCTTGCCCACCGGTGAAGGTGACCACGATTACGTCGGCGCCGCCGTCGCTGAGTCGCGCGATCGTCCCGCCGGGTCCGATCACCTCGTCGTCCACGTGCGCGCCGAATACGAGCACGCGGCGCCAGTCACTGATCTGCATTCGCTACACGCCCTTCAGACCGCTCAGGGTGACGCCCCGCACGATATTCTTCCGGAACAACAGGAACACCAGCACCACCGGCATGAAGCTGATCACCGAACCCGCCGATATCAGCCCGAACTCGATCGTGAACCGGTTCTGGAAGATGCCCAGGCCCAGCTCCATCGTGTACATCTCCTGCCGCTGGACGATCAGGAGCGGCCAGATGAAAGCGGCCCATGCCTGCATGAAGGCGAAAATCGCCAGGGCAGACATGGCCGACGATGCCAGCGGCAATACGATCTGCCGGAAGATGCGCCACTCGCTCGCGCCGTCGATACGTGCCGCTGCCAGCAGCTCATCAGGTATGGTGTGCCCGATGTTCTGGCGCATGAAGAAGATGCCGAAGCTCATGATCAGGTAGGGCGCAGCCAGTCCCTGGTATGTGTTGATCCACTTGAGCTGCACGATCTGCATGTACAGCGGCAGGATGTAGACTTCCAGCGGAACCATCGCCGTTGCCAGCACCAGTACGAACAGGAAGTTCTTCAGGGGGAAGTCGTACTTGCTGAAGACGAATCCGGCCAGCGTCGAGGTCAGGATGATCCCCACGGTCGACGCCAACGACAGGATCAGGCTGTTCAGAAAGAAGCGCTGGAAGGGCGCCGCCTTGAAGAGCCCCTGGTAGTTGGCCCAAGTTGGTTCGTTCGGGATCATGTTGGGCGGCCAGGCAACAACTTCGGTGGGTGGCTTGAAGGATGTTGACAGCATCCAGAAAAAGGGCAGCAGCATCGTGATGCTCAGCAGGATCAGGACGATCCAGGAGACAACCTTCGCTACCGGCCCCAGCTGCATAGCACGTATTTCTTCCATGACACACGTCTCCCGGATCTAGTCGCTGCGGATCATGCGGAACTGTATTACGGTCAGGAAAAGGATGACCAGGAACAGGATCAATGCCTCGCCCGATGCGTATCCGAGCCGCTGGTAACGGAAAGCATTTTCGTACATATCCAGCACCAGCACCCGTACCGAGCTACCGGGCGCGCCCTGTGAACCGGTTGTCATAACGTACACAGGCGTGAAGACGTTATAGGCGTTGATCGTCGAAACGACCAGCACGAACAGGGTAATCGGTTTTAGCAGCGGCAGGGTGATGTGCCGGAACGACTTCCAGAAGTTGGCTCCGTCCAGCGCTGCCGATTCGTAATACTCGGTCGCAATCGAACGAATGCCGACCAGGAAGATCACCATGTTGTAGCCGATGACCTTCCAGACACCCATGACGATGATTGCCCACATCGCCGTGTCTGGATAGAGCAGCCACCCCCGGGGCGCAATGCCGAAGAAGGACAGGATGTAGTTCAGCAGGCCGACCGAGGGGTCGTAGATCCATTTCCACGCGATCGACACCGGAACCCACGGGGTGATGACCGGGATGAAATACACCAGCTCGAAGAAAGGAGAGCCTTTCAACCCCGTAGCCAGCACCACCGCCAGCAACAGCCCCAATATCACGCTGCCAACCACCGTCACCACGGCAAATAGAGTCGTGTTTCCGATGGACAGCAGGAACACATCGTCGGTTGCCAGCTGCCGGAAATTTTCGAGGCCAATAAAGGTGGCCGGGGTGTTGGGCAGCTTCTGGGCGTGCAGGCTAAGCCAAAAGCTCTGTATGATGGGGATAATTCGGATCAAGACATAGATTACGAGCACGGGCAGCAATGCGGTGTACGCGAAGATGTATTGCTGCAACTTCCACTGCGGCACGCCAAAGAGCCGTCGTGGAGCCGTGGTACTTACCTCTTTGGTCGAAGTGACTGTTGCCATTCGTCCCAATCCTTACACGGTGGCACAGGGCGCCGGGAAGCAATCCTTCCCGGCGCCCCAGGTCTGCATCGGCGAACGTCCGGGGCACGGCGGTGACAAACTCTCAGGCGCTCACCGCCGTGACCGGGGTCTGCTGTTACTCGCCGCCCTTACCCTCGCGTTTCAAGATGGAATTGGCTTCGGCAGCTGCGTCATCCAATACCTTCTTGACCCCCGCGGGATTGTTTGCCAGGCTCGTATCCAGGATACGCCTTCGCGAGCCGGTCGGCGAACTTGGTTGCGATCTCGTCGTGAATGCCTGTCGGCGGGTAGTAGTACGCCTGGTAGGCGGGGTCGTTGACCAGGAACGCCTTGAAGGCCGGCTTCTTGGCGATGATGTCGTCGTACTTGACGTCGATACGTGACGGGAGCCAGCCAACATTCTCGAGCATGAAGCTGCTGGTTATCTTCGTTGACGAGGTGGAGCGCAAACTCCCACGCCAGCTCGGGGTTCTTGGCGCTGTTCGTGACCCAAAGCGCGTTGGGGTTGCGCAGGTATCCCCACTTCGTTCCCTGCGGCATCGGCATGGTCCCGTAGTTCAGGTTCGGGGCCTTCGTCGCGATGTCGCCGATGACCCAGGTCTCGCGCTGGAACATACACGCCTGGCCAAGCTCGAAGCCTTCGGTGTCATGCTTCAGCTCAAAGGCGTCGGTCTTCCAGTTGTACAGCATGTCGATGTACATCTGGAGCGCCTTCTGGCCGGCCTCGTTGTTCATGATGGCCTTGTACTTGCCGGGCGCTGTTCCTGCAGCATACCGTTCAGGCCCCACATCCCGGCCATGATCCACCACTTCTCCGACACACCGGAGCCGCCGCCCGACAGGCGCAGGCTGACGCCGGCGCGGGTAACCTTGCCGCCTTCTACCTTTGCGGTCTTCTTGGCCATGTCGATGAACTGATCGATGCTGGTCGGCTTGTCCGCAGGCGGCTCGGCGATCCCCGCTTCCTTGAGGCAGTCTTTGTTGTAGAAGATGGCGGAGCGTCCTTCGAAGAACGGCACGGTGTAGCGCTTGCCGTTCACGGTGAAGTACTTCTGAACCGATTCGTCGTGCATGCCCTTGGTGCGGTCGAGCACCCAGGCCGGCGCCTCGGGCATCAAGCCGGCTTCGATGAACTTCGCGTTTGCGTAGAGCGACCCTTCGTACAGATCCGGCCCGGTGCTGGTCGGAAGCGTGGTCGCAAGCTTCTGCTCGTATTCACGCAGCGGGTGCGTCAGGTAGGTCACGTTGACGTTGGGGTACAGCTTCTTGAAGCTGGCGATCGCGTGGTCGTAGAGGGGCGCCATCTCGGGGTAGCCGCTCCAGAATGTGAGATCTCCCGAGAAATTCTTTGTGGTCCCGCCGGGGGCGGCTGCGCCGGCAGTCGCTGCTGCCTTGGGCGCCGCCGTCGGCTGGGCTGCGCCTGAGGGCGCCTGCGTTGCGGCGCCGCCACATCCGGCGATGAGCCCGGCGATAACCAGGAGCGATACGACGATCCAGAGACTTCTCTGCTTGCTCATAGAGTAACGGTCCTCCTTGAAGTGTCCTGTCTTGCTGCGACTGGCGATGCATCGTTGCGTGTCGGGCCGTTTCACCTCCTCGTGTATGGATCACCACCTGCTCGCTGTGCACTGTGGCGCGGGCTTCCGTTACGGAAGATCCAGTCAATTGAGTTTAGGGCGGTGGCGTGCAGCCGCGCCGCGAGGATGGAGTTGGGGTCGAGATACGGAGATGTGGGTCTCCGGACACGCTTCACCTCGTTCAGGCGACTGCTAACGCTGCCGGTCTCAAGACCCGTAGATAGGACGCGTGTCCCCACTGGTCAAGAGATTGTAGCATTCGTGTGCCGGTGGGCGCAAGCAATCTTCACGTGCCGCTTGCGGTCATTCAGGGCGGAAACCTGAGGCCGGCAGCAGGCTGGAGCAATTTCACATTCTAGAGAGGTGTGCTCACAAACGGTGTGTCGAGGAATACAATCATGGGCGGGGAAGTACCGCGGCTCGTGCTGCCGCGCCCGCGTTACCTTGACACCCACCGCGGGCGAATGCTACATTGGCGCGGTCTGACTTCACGGGAGGAATGAATGCTTCCACGCGAACGGCTCCTGGCTGCTCTCCGCCACGACGAGCCCGATCATGTGCCATACGATCTTGCCAGCAATCAGGTGACCGGCATCTCCGTCATCGCCTACCGGGGGCTGCGCGAGCTTCTCGGCCTGCCGCCCGAAGAGCCGCAAAGCTACGATCAGCATCCAGGGGTTGGCGCTGCCCGGCGAAGACGTGCTGCAGCGGCTCGAGGTCGACGTGCGCGGGCTCTATCCGTTGAACAGCCACAACTGGAACGTGCGCGACGAGGACGCCGGGGACTACTGGGCCTACCACGACGAGTGGGGGATCACCCACCACCGCCCGAAGGTAGACGGGCTGTACTACAGCGTGGTGAAGGTGCCCCTCGGCGTGCCGGAGCTGACCGTTGGACAGATCGAGCGCCACCCGTGGCCCGACCTCGGCGACCCGCAGCGCATTGCCGGGCTTGCCGAGAAGGCAGCGGCGCATCGGGCGGCCGGTTACGCCGTGCTGCTCAAGGACCCGTTCGCCGGCATCTTCGAGATGGCGCAGCGCATCCGTGGAATGGAAAGCCTCCTGATGGAGATGGCAACCAACCGCGTCGCTGGCCGAGGCGCTGTTCGACAAACTTCTGCAGCTAAAGCTGGACTTCTGGCGAGCCTCCCTCCCGAGCTGGGTCCGCTGGTGGACATGGTGTCGCTCGCCGACGATTACGGGTCGCAGGCGTCGCAGTTGATCTCCCCTACAATGTTCCGGCGCCTGCTCAAGCCTCGCCTCACGACTCTGGTGAGCGAGATCAAGGCGCTGTCCCCCGAAGTGCGGGTCTTCTTCCACTCCTGCGGCAACGTCCGTCCGATCATTCCCGACTTCATCGAGATGGGGATCGACATCCTGAATCCGGTGCACGTCCGGGCCACCGGCATGGAACCGGCCGCGCTCAAGCGTGACTTTGGGAAGGACCTCGTGTTCTGGGGTGGGGGGGTCGACACGCAGGGCGTCCTGCCGAATGGCACGCCCAACGAGGTGCGGGACGACGTCCGCCGCAACATCGAGGCGCTCATGCCGGGCGGCGGCTATGTGTTCAATACAATCCACAACATCCAGGCCGATGTCCCACCCGCCAATATCATGGCGATGTGGGAGGCGTGGAAAGAATACGGCGTCTACGATTGACAGGGGCGAGCCGTACTCGCCCATAGGGAAAGGATCGTTCACATGACCGGCGAACAGGCCACCCGTCCTCTCGTGCTTGACCCCGATCGCTGCTTCAGCCCCGAGCCGGGGCAGCGGCGCCTGGCCCGCGGGTTGTACGAGCAAGTCAGTACGCTGCCAATCGTCAGCCCACATGGGCACGTCGACCCGCGCCTCTTCGCCGATGAGGGCGCCTCCTGGGGCAGCCCCGCCGACTTGTTGATCATCCCCGATCACTATGTGTTCCGCATGCTCTACTCGCGTGGCACCGGCATGGGTCAGTTGGGGATCAAGCCGCAGCAGCCGGGCGAGAGCTGGGCATCCGAGCAGGACCATCGCGCCGTCTGGCAGCGCTTCGCCGAGAACTTCTACCTCTTTCGCGGCACCCCCACCGGCTACTGGCTGCGGGACGAGCTGGCCAACGTGTTCGGGATCGATACCGTGCTGGATGCGCACACCGCGCAGCCGGCCTACGAGCGGATCGAGCAACTCCTGTCTACGCCGGAATACCGGCCACGCGCCCTGTTCGACCGCTTCAACATCGAAGTGCTGTGCACGACTGACAAGGCGAGCGATTCGCTCGAGCACCACGAGCGCATAGCGAACAGCGCATGGGGGCGCAACGCCCAGGGGCAGTTGCGCGTGCGCCCGACCTTCCGTCCGGACGCGGTGGTCAACCTCGATTCCCCGGGTTGGAAAACCGAGCTCAATGCGCTCGGAGTGGCATGCGGGCAGGAGATCGCCGGTTACCGCGCTTTCATCAGGGCGCTCGAAGACCGCCGCAGCTACTTCAAAGCGCACGGCGCCACCGCCACCGATCACGCGGCGATCACGCCGTACACCGAGTACCTGGACGAGGACGAGGCGGAGCAGATTTTCGGCCGCGCGTTGAGCGGCGACGCCACCTCGGCCGACGCTGCCCGATTCACCGGCCACATGCTGATCGAGATGGCGCGCATGAGCACCGAGGATGGGCTGGTGATGCAGCTCCATGCCGGCTCGTACCGCAGTCATAACCCGTTGGTCGCGAGTCGCTTCGGGCGCGATATGGGCGCCGACATCCCTGTCGCAACCGAGTGGACCTGCAATCTCCGCGAGCTGCTTGCCCGCTACGGCAACGATCCGCGCCTCACCCTCATCCTGTTTACACTCGATGAGAGCGGCTACAGCCGTGAGCTCGCTCCGCTGGCCGGCCACTATCCCGCGCTTCGACTCGGCCCGCCGTGGTGGTTCCACGATAGCTTCAACGGCATGCGCCGCTATTTCGACCTGGTGGTCGAGACCGCAGGTCTGTACAACACCACGGGCTTCAACGACGATACCCGCGCCTTCCCCTCGATCCCTGCCCGGCACGACCTCTGGCGGCGAACCGTAGCCGATTGGGTTGCGGGGCTGCTCGTGCGCGGACTGATCGACGAGCACGATGCCGAGCAGATGACGTACGACGCGTCCTACGGCCTGGCGAAACAGGTCTATGGCCTGGGCTGACGCCCGGAGGCAGACGTGCAGCGAGGCGGCCGGGTGCTGATCCTCGCAATCGACGTCGGCACGACGCATTGTAAGGCGGCGCTGTTCGGAGCCGGCGGCGCCGTACTGGGGTTGGCCGTGCGCGATACCCCAGAGCGCCACGACGGCGACGGCAACGCCTACTACCTCGCCGCCGAATTGTGGGCGGCGGTGGCGACGGCGGCCGCCGAGGCGATGCGCAGCGACGGGGTGCGCGGCGAGCCGGTCGGCGCCGTCGCGATCACCAGCATGGCTGAGACCGGCCTGCTGCTCGAAGCCGCCACGGGCGCCCCTCGCTCCGAAGTTATCCCATGGCACGACCGGCGCGCTCTGCCCCAGTTCGAGCGCATGGCGGCAGCCGTCGGTCCTGAAGAAGCGTTCCGGCGCAGCGGCGCGCGCATGAATTTCAAGAGCAGCCTGTCGCGCATCCTCTGGCTGCGCGAGCGTGACCCGGATATCCTCCCCGGCAGCATCTGGCTGTCTGCCTCGGACTACGTGGCGTACCGGCTTACCGGTCGTTTCGCAACCGACTACTCCCTCGCCGGACGAACGGGCGCCTTCGACATAGCCGCTAAATGCTGGGACGAACCCTACCTCGCGCGCTGGGGGCTGGAAGCATCACTCTTCCCGCCCGCATATCCCGGCGGCACACCGGTGGGAGCCGTAGACGGCCGCCTCTGCGATGTGGCCGGTCTGCACGGGGCTACCGTCGCCGTCGCCGGGCACGATCACGTCTGCGGGGCGCGGGCTGCCGATGCGGCAGTCACCGGCGCGCTGTTCGATTCGATGGGGACGGCCGAAACTCTCGTGGGAGCCTTCCCGGAGCGACCCCTCGGACAACAGGATTTCGCCTCGGGTCTGGCATTTGGATGCCACGTTTTGCCGGCTCATATGTACTGGATGGGCGCCACCTCGACTTCCGGGGGATCGATCGAGTGGCTGCGCTCGCTCTTCGGCGACGAGCCGGTACCGTACTCGGTGCTCGCTTCCTGGATGCAGACGGCAGCAGACGCGCCCCCCACCGGCATCTTCTACCTACCCTATCTGCGCGGCAGTGGCTCGCCGCGAAACGACGTGTCGGTACGAGCCGCCTTCGTGGGGCTGGACGCGCGGCATGGGCGGCCGGCTCTGCTGCAGGCGGTGTTGGAGGGGGTTGCGTACGAGCTGGAGTGGATCCGCCGTACGGCGGCGAAAGCTCTGGGGATCGAGATCCGCGAGATCGTCGCGGCCGGTGGCGGCGCCCGCATGCCGGGCTGGCTTCAGATCAAGGCGGACATCTCAGGCTGCGAGATCGTCGCGTTGCCCGCGGCCGAGGCGTCGCTGCTGGGAGCGGCGCTAACCGCGGCCGGTGGCGCAGGGTTGCGCTGGCCCGAAGCCGGCGGCCCATCGCTCACCGCGGGTGCTCGCGTCTACCGGCCCCATCCCGCGCGTGCCGCCGGATACCGGCGGCTGTTCGAAGACGGCTACCTCCCTCTGCAGGAATCCCTGCGCGCGCACTATACCCGCATGGCTGCCACACAAGGCTAGCTCCACCGGCTCCGATCGTGTTCGCCGCTTGCCCGGTGAGCGAGCGACCGCAACCGGGAGACCCAGGGGACCCGCCACGCAACCCGCGGCGTGTCCGGTCCCGCTGGCGTTTCGCGTAGCTGCGCGATCACGACCACGGTCCCGAGCAGCACGATCACTGCGGCGGCAATGAACGGCAGTTGCACCCCCACCAACCCGGCGATAGCCGCGCCGCCCATGATACCCGCCGCGTTGGCGATGCTGGCTGCACTTGAATCCAGACCGAACACCATACCGGCGCGGCCCTCAGGCATCAGGTTCACCAGCATCCCCGAAAGCGTAGAGAGGGTGCCGCCGATGAAGAACCCGCCCACGAGCTGGAAAGGTATGAGAAACGCGGGGCTGGGCGCGAACGCCTGCGGGATGAACAGCACCGCGGACCCGATCCCGCTGATGATCAGCATGCGGCGGTGACCGTAGCGGTCGCCCCAGCCGCCGATGACCGGGGATCCGACCGCCGCCCCCACCGCACTCGCGCCTACGATCAATCCCGTATACGAAGCCGCCCCTTCCTGAGTCCCCAACAGCGTTTGGACGAGTAGAGGCATGGCCTGGCTCGGCACCTGTGTACCGGCGCGCAGGAGCGTACGTGCGACGAACAGCCACAACAACACGCCGCCCGAGGCGAGCAGGAACTGGATCGCGCCGCTCATGCCGCCCGTCTGCTTCGACTGCGCCGGCCGTACTTCCTCGTGCACGAAGAACGTTACCATCAGCCCGGACACGAACAGTAACGGCGCCATGTAGAGGAAGGCGTTGCGGTAGCCGAAGTTGTCGCTCAGAACCCCACCCACAACCGGCCCCAGGGATGAGCCGAGGAAGACGGCGGTCTGCAGCGCGCCCAACGCCATGCCGGCGCGCTCCCGCGGCACCACCCCGGCCACCAGCATCGTCGCCGCTGCAATGGTGCCGGTAAACAGCCCCTGCACCAGCCGCAGTGCCACCAGCTGCTCGACCGAGGTCACGAGCGAGATGAGCGCGAGCACCAGCGCTCCCGCATACGTGGCGCGCATGACCATGACCTTGCGGCCGTGCCGGTCCGACAGGATCCCCCACACGGGTCCGGTAACCGCCAGCGCCACCGAGGTGACCGACGAGGCCAGTCCGGACCACAACGCGACGTCCCGAAAATCGGTGACGCCAAGTTCCTGAATGTAAAACGGGAGGAAGGGTTGGATGTAGGAGAGGCCGACAATCGCAACGAATTCGGCGAACCAGACGGCGTATAACGTGCGTTGCCAGTGCGGCATGTACGACCCTACGACAAATAGAATGGCGCGCCTGTCCGCGCACTCCGCCCATTATCTACGGCCGGGCACGATGCGCAAATGAACGGTCGAACGGCATCCCTCAGGTGAGCGCGACGCCGTCTGGAGTTGGGCCGGTCTATCTTCCCATACCCGTTCACCGGCCACGGCAACGCGCAAACATGCATGGCCGCACCCTGCGGCTACAAGGGTAATGACAAGAGGCATTGATGTATCCAGTGTATCAGATACTACATCTCTGATCGCCACGCTGTGACAGTACTGATTGCTACTCTGCGACAGTACTGATCCCCACACTGTGTCAGTATCTGCACGCCGCACAGGATCGGTTTCAACGCCAACACGAGTTGGGTTGAAGAGAGAGGACCACAAATTGAAGAAGCTGCTTCTGGCAATCGTCATGGCCGTCTTGGTCATGACGTTCCTCACGAGCCTGGCGTTCGCCGCACCCGTCGCCACGCCGTTCAAGGGCACGATGACGGGGACCGAAACGAACGTATTCGACTTCCCCAACCAGCGGTTCTTTGTCACCGGGCATGGCTCAGGAACTGCCACGCATCTGGGCGCGTACACAGTCACGTATGGGGCTGAAGTCTACTTGCCGACCAGCCAGTCCACGAACGTGACCGCAACCTTCGTCGCCGCGAACGGTGACATGCTCTTTGCGGCGGGTACGGGACAGGGTCATCCGGCGGGTGATATCACCACCATCGAGGAATCGTTGACAATCACCGGCGGCACCGGCCGGTTTGAGGGCGCCACCGGGAGCTACATCATCTACCGGACCGTCGTGCGGGCCACCGGTGAGACCTGGGGCGATTTCGAGGGGACCCTGGTTCTGGATACAGGCAAGTAGTATCCACCGGGTCGATAGAATCTTTGTAAGGGCGGGGTAGTCCGGCAGGGCGACCTCGTCCTTGCGCGTGCATTACGAATACTATCCGCTTACGAATGCTATCCGCCCGCGCAGAGTCGCGCCCCCAAAGGGAACCGGCTATCGCGATGCAGCTGCGACCGCCATAACTCCTGCGATCAGTGCCACCAGTGCGATCATTTCGCCCTTCTGGCCCCACAGCGCCGCCACATACAGCAGGCACGGGAGTGCCAACATTGTCACGAGCAGGATCAGCGGTGAGATGCGCAGAGCCAGGCGCAGCCCGGTACGGGTTCCCTCCTGGGTCTTCTCCATCATCGACTCCCCAGCCACGTGATCACCCCAACCATTCCTGCGATCGCCAACCCGTACGCCACCGTCCGCTTGAGCACCAGCCCCTCCTGACCCACCAGTCCGGCCGTGCTGCAGCCGACGATGATGCGCGCCGGCGCCAGCATCGTGCCCAGCGCCCCGCCGGTCGTCTGCGCCGCCAGAATCAACGCCGCGGGCAAACCGAGCAACTGCGAGGCCTGCATCTGCAGCCCGGTGAAGACGACATTCGAGTTGGTGTTCGACCCCGTCATGAACGAGCCGAGCAGCCCGATGAAGGGGGCGAGGAACGGGTACACCGGCTGAAAAGCGCGCCCGATCCCGGTC
The DNA here is from genome assembly GCA_963783655.1 of uncultured Chloroflexia bacterium. Lineage (GTDB taxonomy): Bacteria > Chloroflexota > Anaerolineae > CG2-30-64-16 > CG2-30-64-16 > CAWAOA01. The sequence goes on along the minus strand of CAWAOA010000004.1, from coordinate 131,305 downwards.
GCGATCACGGCGGTCATCCCGCTCTGCTCCATCAACAGCGCAAACCCTACCATCGATACAATGCCGATGCTGGCGTTGGTGGCGTGGTGCGCGGTGTTGCGGATCACCCGGCGCCCGATATCGCGGTTGCAGTGACCGCTGCGACAGTACAGGAAGTAGACGATCAACGAAGTGTAGAGCAGCAGCGCGCCCGGGTGCCCGAAGACGCTGACCGCCTGGCTGTGGGTCGCCGGCATCGACCAGCCGAGCGCCGTGACAGTCGGGGGCATGGTCAGTTGGAGCTTCACGGCATTCAGAAGAGCGTGCAGCGGCTGCACCACCTCGGCTCCGGTGACGATCGCAACCAGCAGCCCGTAGGACATCAGCGCGTGCCCCATCCCCATCGGGCGGCAGCACTCTGGCACGCCGGGCAGCGACACGATCTCCGACGTGGCCGCCTGCCGGTAGCGTGGCGCCCGCACGAGCAGTGCTGAGGCCGCCAGCCCGGCGATCCCGGCGCCGAAGCCGGCGATGCTCCAGAGTCCGGCGGTGGCGAGCGCATACTGCGTCCCGGCCATCACCGCGCCCAGCAGCAGGATCGCAGGCCAACCGTGCACCACTGCCCGGCGGCCGCCATAGGCGTGGGCGACGGCTGCACCGCATGCGAAACAGCCGGCTCCGAGTAGTCCGGCTGCACTGGGTGCGAGCGATTCGACGCTCATGCCGCTGGCCGCAACCAGGGCGCTGAACGAGGCGGCGATGCTCCCGAATGTGACCGACCACGAGTGGCCCACCGCCACCGCCACCACCGACGTGACCGGTGTAAAGCCGAGCCCGATCAGGAGCGGCGCCACGATCGCCGTGGGCACGCCATAGCCGGACACTCCCTGGAGGAAGCTCGAGAATACCCAGGCGAGGATCAGCAGCTGCATCACGGGGTCCCCGGTCAGCCGCACGATCCCCTGCCCGATGGTGGCGATCACGCCGGTTTCGTGCGCCACGTTGTAGAGGATCAGCGCCATCCACACCAGGTACAGTACGAACAGCGACAGCATCACGGCTCGCATCTGCGAGTATGCGACCACGTCCATACCGGCGCCGAAGAAGAGAATCGAGACCGCGAGCGCCACCAGCCAGCCCGCCGGCCCGGCGCGTGACCCGCCCCAACGGAAGCGGATCATCAGCAGCAGCACGACGCCGATCGGCGCCATCGCGAGCAGCCACCGGACGGGCGAGATCGATCCTTCCATCAGCCTGTAGCCACCGGGCTGAATTCACCGCTCAGCAGGACTACCTCTCCGGTGGTGCCGTCCACCCGGATGCGCTGACCGGTCTGCAGCAGGCGCGTGACATCCTGCACCCCCACGACCGCCGGGATGCCGTACTCGCGCGCTACGACCGCACCGTGCGTCATCAGCCCGCCCACCTCCATCACCAGCCCAACCGCCGAAAGGAAGAGCGGCGTCCAGGATGGGTCGGTTCCCGGGCAGACCAGGATGTCGCCTGGTTTCATCTCCGCCCGGTGTGGGTCAAGCACGATGCGGACGGTGCCCTCCACCTGGCCCGGTGACACCGGGCTGCCCTGCAGAGTGCGTTCGCCCGCTGCCGGGCGCGGCGCCGCCCCGCTGTAGAAGGCGCGGCCGTCGCTCAGCAGCACGCGCGGGATCTGCCGGCGCCTCAGATCGCGCCGGTATTCGGCTCGCCGCGACGCAACCACTTCTCGCCAATCCTGCCGTGCGCTGCCGCGAGCGATCTCGCGCAGCTCTCGCAGCCGCAGCCAGAAGATGTCGTCCGGGCGGTCGAGCACGCCCTTTGCTGCCAGCTCCGCGCCGCCGTCCTGCAATGCGGCGCGTGCCACACCCAACTGGCGGATGATGAAGAACTTCGGCGTCTCGCGCAGTCCGGCCAGCGCTCGCATCCGGCGGGCGGCAAAGCGGGCGAACCTGGCCTTCAGGAAGCCGCCTGGACCTCGCCCGATCGATGCAACCATCCGGTCCACGGCCGTCTCGGCCTGCTCCGCGCCGCGCGCGAATACGCGGTCGGGCGCCTCGTCAGGGTTCTCGATGCGCAGGTAATTGCGCAGCGTCTGCACCACCGGGGTCGGATCGTCTCTCCAGCGAGGGCGGCCCAGGTCGATCTCAGCCAGCCCGCGCATCCCATACTTCCCCAGGAACCCATCGAGGATCTCGCGCAGCGCCCCCGGCAGCGCCTCGCCGGCCAGGTAGCGCCGGCTGATCTCGCGGGCGTCCCACTGTTCCAGCGCCTCCCGAGCCGGTGCGTCTGCCTGGATGCGCCTGGCGCAATCCCATAACGCCAGGTCCATCTCGGTGGTTACATTGTGCGGCAGCCCGCGAGCGCTCTCCAGTACCTGTTGGCGATCGATCCCGGCGCTCTTGGCCAACCGGAGAAGCCAGTTGAGGGTCGCCATCCCAGGAGCAATGGTCGGCCTCGATGACGCGAAACATGAGCGATGGGAGCCCCGAGATCACGTAGTCCAGCACCTGCACTCGCTGTTGCAGCGAGTGTGCGCCGGCTCGCATGCGTTCCAGCTCTGCGACGTAGTCGTCCATCTGCGCTTGCAGGCACGCTCGCGCTCGCTCGGGCGCCGCGATATTCGCCGCAATTCTGGGGGCGACGTGTAACAGGGGCGCCAACCGGCGGACGCCGCGCCAGGTGAAACTTGGGCGGTCGACCTCGAGTGCAGGGTCGAGCAGCGCCTGCGCCAGCCCTCGGCCAATGCCGGGCTCGACGGCAGAGAGGATGGCGGCGATCAGGCGCCGTCCGAATGGACGCCTCACGAGGCCGCTAAGGTCGATGAACAGCCGCCCGCCGGCAGAGAAGAGCACAGGTTGCGTCAGGTCGTCATAACGGTATCCAAACATGCGCCCGCCGGAGCCTACCATGTGCCGGAAGAAGTCGATGCCCAGCGGTGTGAACGGATCCAGCATTCCCTGAATCGCCCCGATGGATGCGAGTGCCGCGCAGCGGCTGCGCGGCTAGCCCAATCGGGAGGGGATACAGCGAAGTGACCGGACGTGCCTGCAGCAGATACAGCCTGTCGCCCGCCCACGCCCACTCGATGTCCTGAGGCGCGCCGCCGTACAACGCCTCCACGCGCCCGCACAGCGCCGCGAGCTCGAGGATCACGGCGTCCGGCAGCGCCTGCCGGGCAGCCACGTCCTCCCGCAGCGTCTCCGTGCCGCCGCCGGCCTGCCCGCGGATTGATAGTGCTTTGCCACCCAGCGACTTACCGGTGATCAGCCCTGCGGCCGAGTCCACCACGTAGTGGTCCGGCTCCACCAGCCCGGCCACGAGAGCCTCGCCGAGACCCAGGGTGGCATCGACGACCAGCTCGCTGCGCCTGCCGGTCACCGGGTTCGCGGTAAACACAACCCCGGAGGCCTCGCTCTCCACCATCTCCTGCACCACCACGGCGAGCGCCAGCGTCTCGTGAGCGATGCCGCTGCGGGCGCGGTAGGCTATGGCGCGCTCCGTCCACAGGCTGCCCCAGCACGCACGCAGGGCGGCCAGCAGCGCGTCCTCACCCACCACGTTCAGGTACGTGTCCTGCTGCCCGGCATACGAGAGATCCGGAAGGTCCTCCGCCGTCGCAGATGAGCGCACCGCCACCGGCGGCGTACCCGCGTCACGATAGGCGCGCACCACCTGCGACGCGAGCCACTCCGGAATCACACCCTCGACGAAGCGGGCGCGGATGGTCGCCGAGATCGATGAGATCCCTGCCAGATCGTTCGCTGCAAGCGGCTCCACCAGCGCGCCGGTCCAGCCCGGCTCACCCAGGCCGTCCGCAAATGCGCTGTAGGCGGGGGTCGTCACGATAAACCCGGGCGGCACCGGAAGCCCGGCTTGCGCGAGGCGCGCCAGGTTGAGTCCTTTGCCGCCGGCGTTATGCAGCGCGACTTCCGGAGAGGTGAAAGGGAGGATCACCGGATCGTGATCGCTCATGCAGACCTCCAACCGCTTTCGGGAGATTTCCCCGGGCAGGATTGACCAGCGTAACCGAGAGGGTAGCAACCATGCACCCGCCATCGGTTCGAACCCGAGCGGGGTGCGAAGCGCAGCCGCACTATAAGGAGGCACCACGGTTCTTGTCAAACATGCCGCCCGCGTGGCGGGAATAACTAGCGGACGCCCCCCGCCGTTTGCCCAAGCGGCCCCCCGGCGCTATAGTAGCGCCTGCCGGCTCACCCGGCTATCTTTACGCCCAGAGTTGTACCGTGCAGAAACCGATTGCCCACACTGATGCCCCTGCTCGCATTCACTATGGCTGGGCCGTCGTTTTCGTGGGGATGCTCGCCGTCCTGGCCGGGATTGGTCTCGGCCGCCATAGCTACACGTCGCTGCTGCCGGCAATGCGTGAAGGCCTCGGGCTCACGTACACAGAGGCAGGGTTGCTGGCCACCAGCAACTTCATCGGCTATCTCTTCTTCTCGGCGATTGGGGGCGGACTGGTGGCGCGCTTCGGCACGCGCCGCGTGCTGGCCGCCGGGTTGATGGCGGTCGCGGCGGGCATGCTCGCCACCGGTGCTGCGCCGACCTTCGGCTGGCTGCTCGTGGCTCGCGCCTTCACCGGCTTTGCCAGCGGCCTGACTTTCGTGCCGCCGGTAACCCTCGTCTCGAGCTGGTTCGCGCCGAAGTACCGCGGGCTCGTGACCGGAATTGTGGTTGGGGGATCCGGGGCCGGCATCTTCGTCTCGGGGACCGCTGTGCCGGTCGCGCTCCGTTTGACCGACTGGCGCGGGGTGTGGCAGTGGATGGCGGTTGGAGCGGCGTTCATTGGTGTAATTACGTGGGCGTTCTTGCGCGACCGTCCGGCGGAGATGGGATTGAAGCCGGTAGGCGGGGACTTCTCGGCGGCGAACGGCTCCACCAGGGTTCCATGGCGGGGTCTGATCTCGCTGCCGCTGCTCTGGCATCTGGCGATCGTGTACGTGACGTTCGGCCTGTCCTACATCGTCTACGCCACTTTCTTCACCGCGCATCTTGTTGGCAGCTCGGGCTGGACACCGGCAGCCGCAGGGCAGCTTTGGGCGCTGGTCGGAGGCATGTGTGCGATTACCGGCATGATGTGGGGCTACGTCTCAGACCGCATCGGGCGTCGCCCGGCCCTGGTCATCGTATGCCTGCTGCAGGCGCTGAGCTACCTGCTGTTCGGGATACAGAACAGCACGGCGGGCAACGTGCTTTCCGCCGTGCTGAGTGGGCTGACCTATGGCAGTGTGACCATCATCCTGGCCTCGGCGTTCTCGGACTACCTTGGCCCTTGCTACGCCCCGGCCGCCATGGGCATTGCCACCATGATCTTTGGCGTTGGCCAGGCCATCGCCCCCAGCGCCGCCGGGCAGATAGCCGACCTTACCGGCTCATTCCAATTGGCATTTCAACTGGCGGCCGTCGTTTCGGTAGCCGGAGCCGTCATCTCCGCACTGCTGCCCGCTCCCGGTTTGCGGAATCTGGATCCGACTCCGCCGCTCAATCCACCGGTCTGAGATCGCGACTCACGCTCCCTGCCAGACAGGATGCACCGGCTCTCGCGTTGCCTCCGGCGCCGGTCTCGGTGGTTCGGTAGCGACCTCCCGCGCGGCGCTGCGAAGCGAAGCGTAGAGCGCGCTGAACCGCTCCGAGATACCTGCCAGGTCCCACACCTCAACCCGGTGTACCCCCAGATTTGTCTGCACGTACGAGAAGTCGGCGGCAGCCGCAGCTTCCAGAGGCCGGTTATTGATCACGAAGCAGCAGTTACCCTCTGCGTCGCACTCGGGTAGCACGACTTGAAGCGGGAGGTCGTTCACCCAAACGGTGATCTCCGGCCCACCAGAATTCAGGTCGAACCTGACCTCGAAAGTCCGTCCCTCGATCGCTATGCCGATTTTGCTGGCCACTTTACACCCCGTTCGCTTTTCCCCCAGGCTCCAACCCAATGCACGTATGCCTGCGCCTCGAGCTACGATCCTGCGCCGGCATGCTCACTGGTCGCGCATCGTGCTCGGCAGTCGCCTGCTCAGGCGGTGCCAGCCCGAACGCAGCCGGTCGGGGGTGGAGGGCTGCTTGCCGTTCTTCCGGCGGGCAAACAGCAGAGCCGTCGCGACCGCAGTGTCACGCAGGTTGGCGTCGTCGCCACAGGCGCCTTGTAGTGCGCAATCAACGAAATCGGGCCGGTACTGCCCGCTAATGAACTCCGGATGGTTGAGGATACGCTGGTGAAGTGGGAGGTTCGTGGGCAGCCCGCTGATGCTGAATTCCTTGAGCGCCCCTCGCAGCTTGCGCACGCAGTCATCGCGATTCTCCGCCCACACCGTCAATACGCCCAGCGTAGGATCCTGAAGGGCGGGTACGTGGCACTCGGCATGTATATAGGTGTCGAGTCGCACATTCGATCCGCCTGGCAGTCGCACGCACACCAGGCTGCCGGGAGCCGGGGACAGGTTGTTCCAGGGGTCTTCGGCCTGCAGGTGGCACTGGATGGCACACCCGTGCGGCGTGGCGTCCTCTTGCTTGACGCTCAACGGCTCGCCGGCCGCAATCCGCAGCTGCTGGCGGACGATATCGATGCGCGTTACCATCTCACTGGCAGCGTGCTCAAGGGTGAGGCAGGGGCGGATGCCGGAAAAGAAGATCTCACCCTTCTGGTCGATCACAAACTGGATGCTGGCCGTGTTGAGATAATGGAAGATGCGGGCGATGGCGCTGGCCTGGCGCAGCACCGAGGCGCGCTGCTCGGCGTCGAGCGCCGGCGAAGGGCTCTCTTCCACCAGCTTGCGGCCTCGAAACTGGAGCGATCCGTCGCGATCGCCCAGGTTCACGACCGTTCCCAGCCGGTCTGCCAAAACCTGCACCGTGATCTGCCGGTGCGGCTGGACCGACATTGCCTGTGCGAGGGCCGGATCGAGCACGCGCAATCCTGCCATACGCGCCCGCTGGAGCATGGCGGGGCGATCTTGAAGACCGGCCAGCACCGCTGCCGGCGGACCGATCAGCTTCAAGCCGGCGCGCTCGCACGCCAGCGCCAGCTCCGGCTTTTCCGCCAGCGGGCCGCAGCCGGGGTGGATCGCTTCGGCTCCGTGCTCGAGCGCGATCTGCACCATAAGCTGCGCGTCTTCGTACGCTGCGTCCGACTTCAGCTCCACGCCCTGATCGGCCACTCGCACGTGCAGCGACGTCCGGTCGGGCCCCTGGTATACCGCAACGGTCTTGACCTTGAGATCCCAGCAGGCGCGCATGACACGCACCGCCATGGTCCCTCTACATGCTACGAGTATCTTCCGAAACATGCTTGCTCCTTGCTTCCAGCCCGAAGCTGCCGGACATCCGTCCTTTTCCCTGCAACGCTGCAAGCCAGGCGCCTGACTAACTGGGCGAGATACCGTGTTTCCTCGGGACGTGCACTTCGCGCTTTGACAGCGCCAGCTCGAGCGCTCGCGCCAGTACACGGCGGGTGTCACGCGGCTCGATCACATCGTCGATCAGGCCGCGCGCCGCGGCCACGTACGGGTTGTTGAACTGCTCCTCGTAATCCGCCGCCATGCGCCGGCGCTCGGCGGCAGGATCGGCGGCGTTCTTCAGCTCATTGCGGAACAGGATGTTGACCGCCCCTTCGGCGCCCATCACCGCGATCTCGGCATTGGGCCACGCGTAGAGCAGATCGCCGCGCAGCCCCTTGCTGCTCATGACGCAGTACGCGCCGCCGTAGCTCTTGCGCAGGATCACCATCAGCTTGGGCACCGTCGCCTCGCTGTAGGCGTAGATCATGCGCGCCCCGTTGCGGATGATGCCGCCGATACTCCTGATCCATCCCCGGCAGGAAGCCGGGCACATCCTGCAAGGTCACGATCGGGATGTTGTACGCGTCGCAGATGCGGATGAAGTGCGCGGCCTTGACCGATGCGTTGATGTCGATCGTCCCGCCAGCACCATGCGGCTGGTTGGCGACGATGCCGACGACCCAGCCGTTGAGCCGGGCGAACCCGACCACCATGTTCTGCGCCCACAGCTCGTGCACCTCCAGAAAGCGCCCGTCATCGGCGATGCTGGTGATCACCTTGCGCACGTCGTACGGCTTGTGCGGATCCACCGGGACGATCTCCTCCAGCTCGGGGCAGCGCCGGTTCGGGTCGTCGATGGGCGGGATGTAGGGCGGATCGTCCTGGTTGTTGGAGGGCAGATAGCCGATCAGCTCGCGCACGTTGAGCAGGCACGCCCGATCGTCCTTCGCCAGGAAGTGGCTCACGCCGCTCTGCTGGCTGTGGACCAGCCCGCCGCCCAGTTCCTCCTGGGTCACATCCTCCTGCATGACGGCGCGCACCACCTCCGGACCGGTGATGAACATGTAGCTGTTCTCGGTCATGAAGACGAAGTCGGTCAGCGCGGGCGAATAGACCGCGCCGCCGGCGCACGGCCCCATAATGACCGAAATCTGCGGGATGACGCCGGATGCCTCGCAGTTGGCGTCGAAGATGCGCGGCATAACCGCCCAGGCTGTCCACGCCCTCCTGGATGCGCGCCCCGCCCGAATCGTTCAGCGCAGATCAACGGGCACCCGTAGTCCAGCGCCATCTGCATCACCTTGACGATCTTGTTGGCGTGCATCTCGCCCAGCGAGCCGCCCATCACCGCGGCATCCTGCGCCGCGACGAAGACCTGCCGCCCGTCGATCGCGCCGAAGCCCGTGATCACGCCGTCGCCGGGACGGGAGCATTTCCCGCCCATGTAGCTTTCGTAGCGCGGCATGACCAGCGTGTCGATCTCGTTGAAAGTGCCGGGATCGAACAGCAGCTCCATGCGCTCGCTGCGCCGTCAGCCGGCCCTTGTTGTGCTGCGCTTGAATTTCAGCCGGTGTCGCCCGGCCTCCGCTCTTGCGTTGCCTCAGATCGGCAACTTTTTGGTCCAACCGGTTCTCCTCGCGTTCCACATTAGGCAGTGATCAGCGTCAGTACGTGGCTTGTGCCCCACTGTCGCCACCAGCCGACCAGACGGCAGCCCGGCAAAGGCAGCGCGGATCGGACTGCAATACTACCCCACGTATAAACACCGCTGTCTTCCAGAAGACGCGGCGCGATCTGGCATGAGACGGTACGGGTGTCCACCGTCAGGCCCAACCGCAGCGCTTTCAAGGCCGCCTCCTTGGCGCTCCAGATCACGTTTACCATCAGATCTCTCTCGTCCGGTACGGCTTCCTCCACCTGCCGGATCTCTTCTTCCGTGAAGTAGTCCGCCACGAAGCCCGGCGATCGGGGCTCAATCGCTTCCAGATCGACGCCGATTGCGCCCGGATAGTCCGCACTGGTGCTCGCATCGCCGTAAAGCGGGCGGGGCGCAAGCGCGGCGACCGCAGCGGTGCCGGAGTGGCTGAGCGACAACAGACCCGAAGGCAACCAGGCGTGCGCGCCAAGCCGCACACGCGGCGCCCCCGTGCTGTCGGGAAGGATCTCAATGGATTCCAGTGCCGGGGCTGGCCCACACTCCCGCCCCAACGCCTCTTGAAGGAGCCGCTTGCCCGTCCAGCGACCCAGCAACCAGTCGTGTTGTCGCTTGGGCGCGCGGAACTTCGCGAACAGACGCTGCTCGTTGGGACCGAGCATCCGGTCAGGCGCCTCGCAGCCCGACGACAGATCGCAACTCTGCTGTACCAGCCATCGGATCGTGCCGGACGCTGCCATTGCCCTAACCCAGCTCGACTGTTCTGCCCGGAAGTCGCACCGTGCGATACCCTTCCAGCCGGACATATGTCTGCCCTGCCTCGTCTACGACCTCAGCGTGGAAGCCCTCGGCGCCGGCATGCACGAGCGCGTACAACCGCCCGTCCTCCTCGGCCGGATATGGACGATAGGCGGTTACCCGGCGCAGCGCCATCGGAAGGGCCAGCTCCTTATGCTTCGCGATCTCCCAGATTCCGGCCGTCTGGAAGCAGAACTCGACCAGCCGCGGCGAGATCAGAAGCGGCGCTCCTTGCGGTTGTGTATCGGGCGGCAGGGCCGTCGCGAGCAATCCGGTAGCGGTATCTCCGTCGACCCATACCTTCTCGAGCACCTGGTACGACGGGCCGTGGAAGTAGACCTTGTAAATGCTTTCGGCGCCGGTGGACCAGGCCTTCTTCCGGGGCGCCGGCACGGGCGCCGCCGCGGGCGAAGCGGGCATCTCGGTTTCCCGCGCCAGCCGCACCGTTGCGATGAAGTGCGACTTTCTCTGGTCAACCCCGCCCGGCGGGGAGCGTTCGATTCGAGCGCGGTGCGCGCCCACAGCTCGCCGTTCGCCGCCGGATGCAGCGTGCGCCGACAGCAGCAGCGTGCGCGGCCGGCTGCGGTAGAACTTGAACGGGCTAAGGAACTCCTCGCTCTCAACGGAAACGACACGATAGCCCGGTGCGAGCAGGGATGCCAGCTCGGCGAACGCCTCCGTGCCCATCACCCCGGGCAACAGCGGAGTGCCGTCCATCTGGTGGTCGAACAGGAACGGCTGCGCCTTCGGGATCGAGCGTCGTCTCGACCTCCAGACCGCCGTACAGCCGCGCCGCCTTCACCTTGCCGATCATCGGCAGAGTCGCCTCAGCGGCACGTAACGAGGCAGACTTCCGGTATCCAGCCCGCCCGTCTCGTCCCACTCGCCAGCATTATCCCCAGGCGCTGGCCGACCACCAGCTCGCCGCGCGTGCCTCCGTACGTCAGCTCCCGGCGGATTGTCGGCACGCCCGCCTCGGGCGGCAGCATGTCGATGCCGGCCATCTCCATGATCCTGGGGATGGACCCGCGCGTGGCCATGCCGATGCCCGCCCAGGCCGTCCAGTCGATGACGATCCCGCGCGTCTCCGGCCGCGGTCGCCGCAGGCTGCTCGTGATCTTGCAGAGCAGGTCGTTGGCGGCGCTGTAGTCGGTCTGTCCGGCGTTGCCGAAACGCCCGGCCACCGAGCTGAAAGCCGACCGTCGCGCCCGATGGGCAGCCCCTCGGCCGCTGGAAGCAGATTGTAGAAGCCCTCCGCTTTGACGTCGAAGACCAGGTCGAACTCACCTGGTTCCTTGTCCGCCAGCGCGCGGCTGATCTCCACCCCGCCGGCGTGCAGCACCACGTCGATCCGCCCGTGGCGCTGCCGGATTTCGTCGACAACCGCAGCCGACCGCGGCGCCGTCCAGCAGGTCCACCGGCTGTGGTAGTAGGCCGTCCCGCCGGCCGCCTCGACCGCTTCTACCGCCCGCAGCGCCGCTTCTTCACGTTCGACCGCCAGGATCTGGCGGTCCACCTTGGCCGGCGTGGCCCTCTCGCCGGCCGCCTTCATCGTCTCGATCAGCTGCTGCTTCAGGGCCTCGCGGTCCCTGCGGAACAGTGCGATACGCCGGATCACCGGCGTCGGGCACCGGCACCAGGTCCAGCAGGTAGAAGGTGCCGCCGCTAGCCGCCGCGAGGTCCGTCACGATGGCGCTGGTAATCCCCCCGGCTGCCCCCGTCACCAGAAAGACGCTGTCCTTGTCCAGCACCATCCCCGGCCGGCCGTCGGCGGCAGACTGCTCCTCGAGGGTGACGGTGTAGCGCAGACCGTCCTGGTATCCCACCTCCACGCAGCCGGGATCGCCGAGCGTCTCGGCAACCAGCGCCGCTGCGATCTCGGCAGCGGTTTGCCCGCCGAAGTCCACCGCCTTCACCAGCGCCTCGGGGCGCTCGCGCTTGTAGGCTTTGGTGAATCCGGCCACCGCCCCGCCCAAGGAGCACGGCGCCGGCGCTCGTCATAGCCGTGCAGCCCGCCCAGGCGGTGGCCGACACGAGGAATGTGCCGGCAGCCGCGATCTCCTCGTAAAGCGCACGCATCACGGTGTACAGGTTCTTGGTCCGCTCCACGTTTGCGGTCCGGACACGCTGCCAGTGTCCATCTCCGCCAAGCGCGGCTCGCGGTCGAGCGCCGGCAGCCAATACACCCCCTGGATGGGACCCTCGGCCAGCCACGCCGCTAGCTGCTCCAGTAGACGCTGCGGCAGTCCCGGCCGGGCGCCAGGAGGACGGTCGACGCCGCGCTTCGCGAAGCAGCGCGGCCAGCGCATCGCCGGACTCGCCGCGATCCCCCATTACCACGACGCGGTCGCCCGCCGCCAGCGTGACGCCGGTCGGCTTGCACCAGTCAAGCGGCGGGCGCAGCGCCGGGACCGGCACGCGCCGGGGGATGGAATCCGCAGCGTCCAGGCTTGCAGCGGCAGCCGGGCGGCAGCGGGCGCCTGCTCTACGGCCGGTTCGGGCGCCGGGGCGCGCTGCCGGCGTACCCCCGGCGGGGTCAGGTGAATGATCGAGGTCGGGCCGCATCTGGTTCACGAAACCGACCACGTGCCGCAGCGTGGGGTAGTCCCGCAGTTTCAGGTTCTCTCCCCGCGGGATTGCGATACATCTCACGGATCGCCAGGAACGTCTCCGCCTGCTTGACGGTGTCTACCCCCAGGTCGGCCTCCAGGTCCAGATCCAGTTCCAGCATCTCCTCGGGATAGCCGGTCTTGCTCGGCGACCAGCGCAGAACCGCAGCCTCGACCGGGTCGGCCGCTCCGTGACCGGCAAGGGACGCAGGCTCAGCAGCCGGTGCTGCTATTGGGACCACTTCCTGCGCCGGCGCTGCAGCCGGTGCTGCTATCGGTACGTCTTCCTGCGCCGGAGGTACAGCCGCCGCAGCGAGGTCGGGCCGCATCTGGCGCACGAACTGCACCACGTGCCCCAGGGTTGGGTAGTCGCGGAGCTTGAGGCTCTCCTGCCGCGGGATATCGAACGTTTCGCGGATCGCCACGAACGTTTCGGCCTGTTTGACCGTGTCGATGCCCAAGTCCGCTTCCAGGTCCAGATCGGGCTCCAGCATTTCGGCCGGGTAGCCGGTCTTCTCCGCGACCAGCTGCAGCACCTGCATCATGATCGGATCGCTCTGCGGGCCGGCGAGCTCCGGCGATGCTGCGGCCGCAACGACTGCCGGTCCTGCGGCGGGCGTTTCGGGTTCCGCAGTGGCGGGAGACACCAGGTCGGGCCGCATCTGCTTGACGAAACCGATCACGTGCGCCAGCGTTGGATAGTCGCGCAGCTTCAGGTTCTCCAGGCGTGGGATGTCGAACATCTCTCGGATGGCAGCGAAGGTTTCGGCTTGCTTGACCGTGTCGATGCCGAGATCCGCCTCCAGGTCGAGGTCCGGTTCCAACATGTCCGGTGGATATCCCGTCTTGCCGGCCACCAGCGTCAAAACCTGATCTGAAATGGAATCGGCGGGCGCCTCGGCCGGCGCGATTACCTCATCCTTCACGACCGGTGCAGCCTCTGCCGGCGCCGCAGCCTGCGGCGCAACCGGAGGGCTCACCGGCGCTGTGGGCTCGGGCTCCCTCAAGACCGGTTCCGGTGCTCGCGGGGTATCATGCGGGGCGCCGGCGCCTTGTCCCGCGTGCGAGCCGTTGCTGCGCGGCGACACGGACGGCGCGACCAGGGGTTGCCACTCTTGCCGGTTGGGGACGCGCTCGCCGGCGGTGCCCGTACGCAGCCGTGCGTACCGCCGGTCCCGTCCCTGCATTCCAGCGGGAAGCGACCGCGGCGCGGCCGGGCTCGGCCGTCGCCTGAATGCGCAGCACGCGCTTGACGACTTCGGTTTCGGCGAGGTCCAGCCCGGACACTTCCGACAACCAGCGGCGATATCCTGCCTTGTTGTCCACGCGATCCAGGCCGCCCGGTATCTTGCGCAGCAGCGTCATGGAAATCTGCGAGCCGAACCCGGCGGCAAGATGGAGGGCGTAATGAACCGGATAGCGCCCGCCGCGGCTCAGGTTCAGCCGGCCCAGGTCCGGGTCGACTTCCTTGAAATTCGCGACCGGCGGCACGATGCCGTACTCCAGGACCTTGACCGCGACCACGTCTTCGATGCCGACCCCCATCGGGTGTCCGGTCCACCCCTTCGTATTGGTCACGACGACCTGCGCCGGCGCCGGGCCCGAATACGTGCCTCAAGCGCCGCCACCTCTGCCGAGGCGCTGCCGCCGCGCGCAGGGGTGTAAGTTTCGTGCGATACGAACAGCAGCTCTTGCCGCGATGGCGTTGCGATCGAGACCGAATCGCCGCTCTGCCGTTGTCACCAGGTTGTCCATGACGCCAGAGATGTGATCGACGTCGAGCCGGGTGCCGTGGAAGGCACTGTTGCAGGTCTCTGCATTCAAGAGCTCGACGATGCCGCGCATCCCGCGCTCGCGCACTGCATCCTCGCTCTCTACCACGAGAGCGCAGGCGCCCATCCCCATGATCGTTCCGTGGCGCCGTCTGTCGAATGGCAGCGCGGCTTCGGCGATGTTGTCGTCCGTGGCCGCAGCACCCGATGCCAGGAACCCACAGGCGACCCACTCGAGCAGGTTATCGCTCGTGACGGAATCCCCTCCGATCACGATCACGCGCCGGCAGCGCCCGGCGCGGATCCAGTCCTCGGCGATCGCGACCGCCTGCGCCGTCGTTGCGCAGGCAGCATTGACCTGCGTGTTTGGGCCGCGGGCGCCGATGTACTCGGCGAACTGGCTGTGTCCCATCGACAGCAACCCAAACAGGAATCGCCGGTCGAAGGTATAGGGCTCGCGCTCCAGCTCGGCCCGCAGCGTCTCGGCGCGGCGCCAGATCTCCTGGAGCGTGTTCGCATCGCTGGTAACGCTGCGCAGATCTTCCAGCGCTGCCAGCTGCTCGCGCCGGTTTCGCCAGACGTAGTAGCGGCTGAGCTCGCCGGCGAAGTAGTCGCCGCCTGGGAAGACGCTGGCGAAAATGACGCCCGTCTCGTCGCGCAGCGGCTCGGGCAGAAGCCAGCGTTCCGGGAGATACTTGCCTGTCGTCGTGCTGCGATACGTTTGGACCAGCGGAATCCCGGCCTCGCGCAATGCGTCCAGTCCGGCTGCCATGGCAAGCTGGGTGGTGATGTCAAATGCCTCGACCAACTTCTCGGGCACGCCATACTCGTCGCTCAGATTGAAGGAGCCCGGCCGTCCTGCCAGCTTCACCACGTCGGCCGGGTCGTCGATGACTTCGAAGTGCCCGCTGCCGTCCTCCCCTTTCACCAGCCGGGTGATGCGTTTGTCGACCATCCGGTTCCGGAACCGCTCGGGGATGAGATCGATGAACTGCTCGCCTCTCAGCAGGCGCTGCGCATTCTCCGGATCCATGACGCTCTTCTCAGCGCCCGGAAGCCCGAGTCCGGTTCCCGTAATGACGACCGAGCCGGCAGGCTCAGCGTTCCTGTCGTAGACTCGGGCAGGGCGATCCGCGTGCGGCTGGGGAGCGGCTGCCATCCGCTGCAGCGCCTCGGCCAGTGCCTCCACGAGATCCGGGCCTGCCACCCGGTCAGTTTGAGCTGTTCGATTCACGCGCACCGACTCCTTGGGCTCAGGTACCTGTCTGGCAGCGGCCAGCTCAACAGCATTCTCTGGCGCCTGGACGGCACCGTAGCCCGCCGCGTAGAGGCCGCATATGGCCTGGTTGAAGCTTGCCAGCTCCCCAACCTTGGGGTGATTTGTGAACAGCGACAGCACGTCTCCCCGTGCCCCCAGCACGTCGTCGACGAATCCCTTGAGCGCTTTCTTGGGTCCCACTTCGACGAACGTTCGGGCGCCGGCTGCATACAGGGTCTGCAAACCCTTCACCCACTGCACCGGCGAAGCGATCTGCTGTTCGAGCATGTCGATGATCTGGCGCGGCTCCGTGGGATAACGTTCGCCGGTGACGTTGGCGACCAGCGGGATGCGCGGCGGGTAGATGTGCAGCCGCTCCAGGACCTGGCGTAACGGCCCGCTGGCCGGCGCCACGATCCGGGTGTGGAACGCATGGCTGACGGGGATACGCTGCGCCTGATACCCTTTACTCTGGAACAGCCGGATTGCCTCCTCTACAGCCTTGCTCTCGCCGCCAATGACGCTCTGGTTGAAGCTGTTGACGTTCGCTGCAACCACGTACCCGTCGACCTCACTCAGCGTCTCGTCGACGACCTGCAGCGGCGCCATGACTGCGGCCATCCAGCCGTTGTCATCCATACTCACACGCGTCATCTCGCGTCCGCGAGCCGCCGCTGCCTCGAGGGCGTCCGCAAACGGCATGATTCCGGATACGATCAGCGCGGCGTACTCCCCAAGAGAGTGTCCCATCAGCAGATCGGGCGCAAAGCCGTAATCCTGCAGCAGCCGCTCCAGCGCGACATCCATGGTCAGCATCGCGGGCTGGGTAATCGCGGTCTGCATGAGGTCGCGTTCCGATTGCTCGAGCGCGTCGGGTCCCTGCGTCTCGTCGACGAAGATGTACGACGTGAGCGATTGCCCGAGGATCGGCTCCATCACCGTATCCGCATCGGAGAAGGCTTCTGTCACCGTGGGCTCGGTCGCCGCCAATGCCCGGCCCATGTTCAGGTATTGGCTGCCCTGGCCGGGGAACAGAAACGCCAGTTTGCCCGCCTTCGGGCCGCTGCCCCGGAAGATGCCCTGCGCCTGCAGCGCCTTCCATGCGGCGGGGGCATTCATCCGGGCTGCTTTCTCAGCCTTGACCAGCCGGTCCTGCAGTTCGGTGTGGTCGCCGAAGTCGATCACCAGGCGCTCTGGCGCCGCGAGCGCGGCGGCGCAGGGAGGCTCCAGTGGGGGTGTCCACCCCTCACCCACTTGTTTCAGCGCACCTGCAATGGCGCCGGCCAGCTCTTCCGGCGTCTGTCCGGCCAACGCCAGGATGCCGCGCAGTGGCATCTTCTGGCTGCCGGCCCGCACCGGGTTCGCGGGTGACGCCGGCTCGACCGGCCGGCCATTTTGTGGAAATGCAGCCGCATGCACGCGCGGCTCACGGACGATGCCTCCCGGTACGTACTCTTCCACGACGAGGTGGAAGTTCGTTCCACCGAAGCCGTACGCGCTTACGCCGGCCCGCCGCGGCGTGCCCGCCCGCGCCTCCCACGGCGCTGCGTCGCTGTTCAGGTGAAAGGGGGTGTTCTCGAACGGGATGTTACGATTCGCCGGGTGCGCATTCAGGGTGGGCGGAAGGGTTTTGTGATGGAGCGCCATGACCGTCTTGAGCAGCCCTGCAGCTCCGGCTGCCGCCTTGAGATGGCCGATGTTACTCTTGATCGAGCCGAGCGCGATGCTGCCCGGCCGCGCTCCACAGAAGATGTGCGTCAGGCTCTCCACTTCGACGACATCGCCGACGCGAGTGCTCGTGCCGTGCGCCTCGATGAGAGTCGCCGTGGTAGGGTCGAGCCCGGCCTGCTGCCACGCACGGGCGATGGCGAGCTGTTGGCCCGCAGGGTTGGGGGCAGTGATCCCCTTGCCGCGGCCGTCGCTCGAGGCGCCAATACCCCGGATCACCGCGTATACCCGGTCGCCGTCCCGCTCGGCATCGGAGAGCCGCTTCAAAAGGAAGATCCCGGCGCCTTCGCCCATCACGAACCCGTCGGCGCCGTCGCTGAAGGGACGGGTACCGGTGGCGCTGAGGGCGCCGATCTTGCAGAACTTGATGAAGGTGGGTGCGCCCATGTTGCGGTCAACGCCACCGGCGAGCACTGCGTCGCACTGCGGAGGCGTTCCGTCGGCGCCGTAGAGAAGGTCTGTGGCGGCCTGTATGGCTGCGAAACTCGAGGCGCAAGCTGCATCCGTGATGAAGTTGGGCCCACGCAGATTCAGGACGTTTGCGATCCGTCCCGCCACCACATTCGGCAGCTCGCCGGGCATCGAGTCTTCGGTAATGGAAGGCAGCGCTGCGCCGATCTGGGCTCGCCACTGCTCGATCAATGCGCCACGTGCCTCCAGCGGGATCTGCTGGTACGCGGGCGCCTGCACGAGCGCTCGGGCGTACTCGGGGAAGGACGCGCGAAGCGTGGTAAGGTCGTGAGTCTCGCCCCCCATCGCCGTGCCAATCACAGCGCCGGTGCGTTCCAGGTCCAGGTGGCGGTTTGGATATCCGTAGTCTGTCAGCGCCATATCGGCGACGGTGACCGCCCACTTCTGGCTTTCGTCCATGGCTTCAGCCACGCGTGGCGGGACCCGGTATTTCTTCCAATCGAAACTGAACCCCCGCACCCACCCGCCGATCTTGCTGTACGTTTTGTCAGGCGCCGCCGGGTCCGGGTCAAAGTAGTCGTCAACACTCCACCGGTCCGGTGGTACGTCGACGATACTGTAGCGTTTCCCGCAGACGTTCTCCCACAGCGCGGTTGCATTCGGAGCATCCGGCAGAAGCGCTCCCACGCCTACAATAGCAACTGCCCGCACCTCACTTGAATTCAATTATCCCCTCCTGGGCGTCCGCCGCTCACGTCAGTGTCCCTATGCCGGGAACGCAGCCGTGAGCCGGCACGCCACCAGGTCCATCTCTTCCAGCGCGCCCGTCTGGGCGGCGTAAATCGCCGGCAGCCCGAGGGCATCCGCCAGATGAGGATCGGTCTGTCCGGCCCCGTTCAGCCAGCGCAGCCCGTCGGTAGCCACCTTGAAGGCCGCCTCGCGCGCGAAACAGCGCGCCAGCGCCTGGCGGGTGGTGACGTCCAGTGCGATCGCGGTAGTGGGCGAGGCGCTAACGCGCTCCGCAAACACGGCCGCGGTCTCGGCGAAGGCGACCAGCTCGCCCAGCCGGAACAGTACGTGCTGGCTGCGCGTCAGCCGGTCCAGGCGCGCCCGCTCGAGGAGAACCGCCAGCGCACGCAAGCCCAATGCGGCCGTGCGTGCGCCATCTTCAGGCTTTCCGGTCGCGTCGAGCCGGTCGGCCCATTCGACATAATGGCAGCCGCGGGTCTTCAAATGGGTCTGCCACCGGTCACGCGCAATGGTCATCTCCATGATCTCGGAGGTGCCTTCATAGATGGTGGTAATCCGCACGTCTCGCTTGATCTTTTCGACCATGTACTCGCGGGTATAGCCGTAACCGCCGTGCGCCTGAATGGCGTCCTCTGCAGCCCGGTTGCCCGCTTCGGTCGCCATGTACTTGGCGATAGCTCCTTCCGTGGCGAGTCCTTCTTCTCCCGAGTCGAGTCGCTGGGCTACCCATTCGATGTAGGAGCGGGCCGCCTCCAGCCGCACGGCGTTCGGGACGATCAGTCTGTGGGTGTAGCCAGACTTCTGGCTGAGAGGCGCGCCCGCCTGCACGCGTTGC
Source organism: uncultured Chloroflexia bacterium (assembly GCA_963783655.1). Classification (GTDB taxonomy): domain Bacteria; phylum Chloroflexota; class Anaerolineae; order CG2-30-64-16; family CG2-30-64-16; genus CAWAOA01. The sequence goes on along the minus strand of CAWAOA010000004.1, from coordinate 112,228 downwards.
TGGGAATACCGGATCGCGCGCTGCAGCGCGTCCCACCCGGCCCCAAGCCCGAAAGCGCCCACCATCAATCGCGTGTAGCCGAACACCGCCTGCGCCTGCGCCAGGCCCGCCCCCTCTACTTCGCCGACGAGACGGTCGGCGGGCACGAAGACGTCTTCCAGAAACAGGGCCGCGGTGTTGCTGGCCCGGATTCCATGCTTGTTCTCGGGCTTGCCCTGTGTGAAGCCGGGTGTCTCGCGGTCGAGGATGAACCAGGACGGTCCACCGGGAGCGATGGCGAGGATGGTGTACAGATCTGCGACGCCGCCGTTGCTGATCCACTGCTTCCGGCCCGAGATGCGGTACCCCGTTCTCCTGCCGTCCTCTTCGACCGGGGTGGCAGTCGTGGTGAGCGCGGCGAGGTCGCTGCCCGCTTGCGGCTCCGTGGCGCCGTACGCCATCAATAGCGCCTCGTCGGCGATCTTGGACATCCAGAAGCGCTTCTGGTCGGGGGTGCCGCCCACGGTAATTGGGTCGGAGCCGAGGAAGGTTGCGAGAACTCCGGTCGCGATTCCCAGATCCATCGCCGCGACGACTTCAGACACGCGATAGATGTCGTAGGCTCCACCACCCAGTCCGCCGTACTCCTCGGGGATCAGAAGGAGATGCAGCCCAAGCTGGCCGGGGTCATTCAGCTCCTTCAATACTTTGGCGGGGAACTCGTCATGCTCATCCAGTTCCAATAAATACTCGGGCTTGAGCCGGCGCTTCGCGTATTTGCGCAGCGTATCCAGGATCATCTCGAGGGTGTCGTTATCCAGCCCTGGCATATATTTGGTCCTCCACATTCCGGCCGGCAGCACCGTGGTGGTAGGGGCAAACCACGCGCGATTGCGCCGGATTTCCCAATCGAATAGTACCAAACGTCACGGCGACGCAGGTACAGTAGTTTTCCACAGTTAACGCGCGTAGTAAGTGACGACACTTCTATGGCACCTGACGCGTCGTGTCAGACGCATGACGCACTGCGTCATGCGTGTGGCCGGGTGACGCATGACGCAGCCACGGTTCATCGTGACGTGACAGCTTCAGTCAGAGTACGGCTGAACGATGGCCTGGTTGCCCGTCGCAAGTGGAGCGGTTGGAAGGCCTGCGCCGGCGTGCTACAATGCCCGCGCGAACCTGGGGCGCCATCCCATCCCCGGCCTGAGGAGAGATCATGCCGTTTCCCGCTACACGTCTGCGCCGCCTCCGTAGGACGCCTGCCCTGCGCGCGCTTGTCCGCGAGACGACGCTGCTGCCGGGCGAGCTTATCTACCCGTTGTTTATCGTGCACGGCGAAGGCGTGCGAACCCCGATTGCATCGATGCCGGGGGTGTGCCAGCTTTCGGTCGATCAAGCGGTCGCCGAGGGGCAAGAAGTCGCCGCGTTGGGACTGGCAGGTGTTCTGCTATTCGGCATACCCGCCACTAAGGATGCCACCGGTAGCGAGAACATGGACGACCAGGGGATCGTGCAGCAAGCGATTCGTGCTATCAAGAGCGCCGAGCCGGATCTGCTCGTCATCGCCGATCTCTGTCTATGTGAGTACACCGACCACGGGCACTGTGGAGTCCTGTGCGAGGACGGGTCGATCGACAATGACGCGACGTTGGACCTGTTGGGGGAAGCCGCGTGCAGCTATGCACGCGCTGGAGCAGATATTATAGCACCATCTGGCATGATCGATGGTATGGTGGGAGCCATCCGCACCGCGTTGGACGCGGCCGGCTTTCAGGCTATCGCCATTCTCAGTTATGCCGCCAAGTATGCCAGCGCATTCTACGGCCCATTTCGCGATGCCGCGGAAGGTGCGCCGCGCTCCGGCGACCGGCGCTCGCACCAGATGGACCCGGGGAACTGGCGAGAGGCGCTGCGCGAGGTCGAGCTTGACATCGCCGAGGGCGCCGATGCCGTGATCGTCAAACCTGCGCTTGCCTACCTGGACGTGATCCAGCGGGTACAGGCCGCCTTCAATGTACCCGTGGCGGCCTACAATGTCAGCGGCGAGTACGCGGCGGTCAAGGCCGCTGCGGCGAATGGCTGGCTAGACGAGCGGGCGGTGGTGCTCGAGCTGCTGACCGGCATGAAGCGCGCCGGGGCAAGCATCGTTATCACCTACCACGCCAAAGACGCGGCCGCCTGGCTCGTCTAGCCCGGCGCCACCCCTAGTCGAGCATCGACGCCGAATCCTGATCGAGGAAAAGGCGTGCGTGGGGCGTCTCACGCAGGATCGACGCCGGGCAGCTGGTGCCGATCGGCCCCAGCATCGCGTTGCGCACCGCCTCCGCCTTCCGCGCCTCAGGCACCATGCACAGCATGTGCCTGGCCGCGCGGAGCGCAGGGATGGTCAGAGACAGCGCCTCCACCGGTACCTCGTCCAGCGACCGGAAGTGCCCCTCGCCAACCTGCTGCTTGCGTGATCGAGCGTCCATCTCCACGACCTTGATCCAAACGGGGTCGTTGAAGTCCGCAACGGGTGGATCGTTGAACGCCAGGTGTCCGTTCTCGCCGATGCCAAGGCAGCACAGGTCGGCCGGGTGCGAGCGCAGAAGCGCCTCGTACCCGCGACATGCCTCGTCGACATCCTCCGGGGCGCCCGGCACAGGGAAGAACCGGCCGTACGGAATCTGATCCAGGAAATGCTTCCGCAAGAAGAGCGAGAAGCCGGCAATATGCCCCGGGGGGAGTTGCAGATACTCGTCCATGTGGAAGAAGTTGACGGCCGGCCACTCGACCTCGTCCTTCTTGCGCAGCGCGCGCGAGGAAGGTCAACTGAGAATTCCCCGTGGCCAGAATGACGTTCGCCGCTCCGCGCGCCCGCACGGCCTCCCGGATGATCAACGCCGCTTCGTCTGCCGCCGCCATACCCACCGATTCGTTATCCCGCAGTACCTGTACGGCCAGGTCGCCATAGCGCATCTCGCGCACCGTTGTAGCTGCCATCTTTACGTCCCGCTCCCTGATTCAGAGTGGAGGGTCAGTCCCTCCGGCTGTCATATGCCGGGACACTCTAGCGTCCGCGCTGCGCTTTGTCAACGAAGCACCCTTCGCTCTGCGCAGTTGTCTCGGGGCCGGCCGCGGTTGTCGCTGACTCATCGCGTCACTTGAAGCGCCCCTACAGCGAGCGCACGTTCGCCTTGCTATTATGCCCGGCTGAGACCCGTAGGCGAACGCAACAGGAGGAACAATGGTGGTTGCCACCAATCTTGGTTATCCCCGCATCGGCCCGCGTCGCGAGCTGAAATTCGCCCTTGAATCGTTCTGGTCGGGCAAGATCGATGACGCCGAGCTGCTGGGACGTGCGGCCGCCCTGCGCGCGGCAAACTGGCTGGAGCAGAAGCAGGCAGGGCTCGGGTTCGTGCCGGTTAACGACTTCTCTCTGTACGATCACGTCCTGGACACAGCGGTCATGTTTGGCGCAATCCCGGAGCGATACGGACCCCCCACGTGGCCGCTGTCGCTGCGCACCTATTTCGCGATGGCGCGCTGGCGGCCTGACGGACGATGGGCTTGAGGTTCCGGCGATGGAGATGACCAAGTGGTTTGACGCCAATTACCACTATATTGTGCCGGAATTCGAGCCCGGGCAGATCTTCTCGCTGCATCCGGAGAAGCTGATGGGCGAGCTGCGTGAGGCGCACGAGCTCGGGATCCCGGCGCGGCCGGTACTGTTGGGTCCCATCACCTTCCTGCTGCTGGGAAAAGTCGCGGCCGGTCCCGCCGAGCGTGCTGTCGCACCTGCCCGCCCTCTTGCCGCTTTACGGCGAGCTGTTGGCCCGGCTCGCTGCTGAAGGGGTCGAATGGGTTCAGATAGACGAGCCATGTCTGGTGATCGATCTACCACCTGCCGCCCGCGCCGCCTACGACACGGCTTACGCGGAGCTGGCGAAGTCCGCGCCCGGCGTGAAATTGCTCCTGACCACCTACTTCGGCGGGCTGCGCGAGAACATCGACCTCGCGCTCTCTCTGCCGGTGGCCGGACTTCACGTCGATCTGGTGCGCGCGCCGGACCAGCTCGCAACGCTGTTGTCTGAGGCGCCGCCCGATCTCGTGCTGTCGCTGGGAATCGTCGACGGGCGCAACGTCTGGCGCAGCGATCTGCGCCGGCTGGCCACGATCGTGCAGCAGGCCGTAGACAAAATTGGCAGCCACCGGGTGTTGGTCGCGCCTTCCTCTTCACTCATGCATACTCCTGTAGACCTGGAGCTGGAGACTGGGCTCGACGACGAGCTGAAGGGATGGCTTGCGTTTGCGCGGCAGAAGCTCGGCGAGCTGGTGGCCCTCGCCAGCTTCGCTTCAGGTGGAGATGGGCAGGCCACGGACGCGCTCGCGTCGGCGACCATGGCGCTCGAGGAGCGCAAACTGTCAGAGCGCATTCACGTCCGGGCAGTAGCCGAGCGGGTGGCAGGTGTCACCGAGGCGATGGCGCGCCGCCCAACCCCCTTCGCCGAACGGAAACCCCTCCAGCAGATCCGTCTCGGTCTCCCGCCTCTTCCGACCACGACCATCGGCTCTTTCCCACAGACGCCGCAGATCCGGCGTGCCCGGGCGGCGTTCAAGGAAGGACGCGCCGCAGAAGCCGAATACACCGGGTTCCTCAAGCAGGAGATCGCACGTGTCATCGCTTTCCAGGAAGACGTGGGGTTGGATGTGCTCGTGCATGGCGAGCCGGAGCGCAGCGACATGGTGGAGTACTTCGCCGAGCGGCTCGAGGGGATGGCGATCACGTCGAACGGATGGGTGCAGAGCTATGGCTCGCGGTGCGTGCGCCCGCCAGTGATCTACGGCGACGTCTACCGCCCGCACCCCATGACGGTGGAGTGGGCCGGCTACGCCCAGTCGCTCACCGTCCAGCCGGTGAAAGGGATGCTGACGGGGCCCATCACGATCCTGCAGTGGTCCTTCGTCCGCGACGACCAGCCGCGCAGCGACACGTGCCGGCAGATTGCGCTGGCGATCCGCGACGAGGTAACCGACCTCGAGGCCGCCGGGATCCGCGTGATCCAGATCGACGAACCGGCCCTGCGCGAGGGGCTCCCCCTGCGGCAACAGGATTGGTCCGAATACCTGGAATGGGCGGTCGAGTGCTTCCGGCTTACGGCCGGCGGAGTCCAGGACGACACCCAGATTCACACACACATGTGTTACGCCGAGTTCAATGACATCATCGACGCGATCGCGGCCATGGACGCCGACGTAATCTCCATCGAGTCATCGCGCTCGCACATGGATCTGCTCGATGCGTTTGGCCAGTTCCACTATCCTAACGACATCGGCCCCGGCGTGTACGACATCCACTCGCCGCGCGTCCCGCTGCCCGCAGAGATGCTGGCGCTCCTCGAACGCGCCACCGCGGCGATCCCACCCGATAAGTTGTGGGTGAACCCCGACTGCGGCCTCAAGACGCGTCGCTGGGAAGAGGTAGAGCCCGCCCTGCGCAACCTGGTCGCCGCCGCCCAGCAGCTCCGCCGCCGCCTGCACGTAACGCCGTAGCGCGACATATCGCGCGCTGTGACGGGAATAGGGAGCCCTACCGGGTCGGCGCGAATTGTGGGGGTCGGCGCGAGCTATGGGGGTCGATAGCGTATTGTGGGGGCGAAGCACCGGGTGGCAGCGCGCGCTGCCACCCGGTGCTTCGCCCCCGCCACCCGGCACTAAAGTGACCGGGCTGGTACGAAAAGTACGTTGAAACGTACTGTTGACACCTTTGAAGGGGACACATCTGAGGGACGGTTTGCCGTTTCCGTGAGCTGCCCTCGGTTCCAGGACCCGAATACCTTCCGGATGGACCACTCTCGCGCCTGAACGTCCAGCTCCTGGAAGAATTATCGAACTCTCGATCTGAATTATCGAACTCTCGATCCCAACATCTGAGTACGTTTATGAACATTAACAAACGAATCAGGTAAGCAGTGGCACAGTCAGGGGCGGCCGGGTCTGGCAGACTGCCGGCATGCAACCACGCAATCCCAGTGGGGGGCGCTTCGTGCTCGTGTTGAGCGAGGCCGAGCGCCAGCTGCTGGAGCAGACCCGGGCTCACCATGCCAAGCCCTACCTGCGGGAGCACGCAGCCGCTATCCTGAAAGTTGCCAGCGGCGACTCGATCCGGCAGGTAGCGCTTCAGGGTCTGCTGCGGCCGCGCCATCCCGATACGGTGCGCAGCTGGATCCGCCGTTTCCGGGCGGAAGGCATCGCCGGTTTGTACGTCCGTCCGGGCACCGGCCGCAAGCCGGCTTTTTCCCCCTCAGCACCCGAGCGCTGAGGCGGCCACGGCCGCCATCCTGCACGTGCTGCGGCGGGACCCCCGCACCTGGGGGCACCCGCAGAGCCGCTGGCAGCTGGCCACGCTGCTAGAGAGCCTGGACTGGCTGCAGCTGCGCAGCCGGCCCGGGTTGTGGCAGTTGCTCGACCGGCTGGGCATCCGCTACAAGCAGGCCCGCGACTACGTGCACAGCCCTGACCCGCACTACGCCGCCAAGCTGACGCTGATCGGCGAGCGGCTGGCCGCAGTGCAGGGGGACCCGCAACGACAGGTGCTGCTGTATGTGGATGAATGCACCTACTACCGCCAACCCAGTCTCGCCCGCAGCTACGAGCGCCAAGGCCACGTCCAGCCCTTGGCCTATCGCTCGTACCGCACCAACCAGTGGCAGCGCATTATCGGGGCGCTGAATGCCCTGACGGGCCAAGTCACCTTCACCCAACAGCGGGTGGCCGGGCGCAAGGAGCTGCCGCAGTTCTGGCAGGCGGTGCGGGCGGCTTACCCAGAGGCCGAGGTCATCTACGCCGTCTTGGACAACTGGCCCCTGCACTTCCATCCGGACGTGCTGGCCTGTCTGGCCGCGCAGCGTTATCCGTGGCCGGTGCGCACGCCCGGCAACTGGCCCACGCAGCCCAGCCCGCAGGCGCTCAGGGCCGAGTTGCCCATCCAGTTGCTGTGTCTACCGTCCTATGCGTCGTGGTGTAATCCCATCGAGAAGCTGTGGCGCTGGCTGCGCCAGAATGTCTTGCACCTGCACCGCTGGGCTGACGACTGGCCGGCGCTGACGCAGCAGGTCGCCAGCGCCCTGGATGGCTTTCGTGACGGCTCGGACGCCCTGCTCCGCTACGTCGGCCTGGCGCCCGCCCTTACCTGATTCGTTTGTTAATGTTCATCAACGTACTTTTCGTACCAGCCCGGTCACTTTAGTGCCGGGTGGCGGGGGCGAAGCACCGGCAACGTGTAGGAATGTCCCCGCGCGATGCCACCCGGTGCTTAGCCCCTACGAATTCGCTCTTGCACCTACCCCTCACGCCGGCTGGTGTCGGGGGCAGATGAAGCTCGTTGTACTACCGATCTTGATCTTCTCGATCGGGGTGCCACAACGCGGACAGGGTTGGCCCTCTCGATACCCCACCAGCATATCCTCCATCCCGAAGCCGCCCTTTTGGCCGTAGAGGTCCTGCTCGTACGATGCGCCGTGCTTCGCCAGGCTGCTCTCCAGCACCTGCCGGATCGCGTCCGCCAGCCGCACGATCTCCTGTTCCGACAGATCCGGGATCTTGCGCAGCGGGTGTATGCCGGCGAGGAACAGGATGTCGTGGACGTACGAATTGCCGATGCCCGCCAGGTTGTCCTGGTTCAGCAGCCACGCCTTGATCTGCCCCCGCTGCCTGCTCAACGCCGTCGCCAGTTGCCCGGCATCCACGGGCAAGCGCATTGGGGCCCAACCTGCGGGTCATGGCGTGGCTCTCGAGCTCGCCGTCGGGCACGTAGTGCGCGTAACCGAACCACCAGAAGTTGACGCTCAGGCAGCTCGCGTCGGCGAAGTCGAGGATCAGCCGGCGCTTCTCCGGCAACGCATCCCGTGTGGTCAGGATCGTCTCGCCCCCCATCCCCAGGTTCAGCAGCAGCCACCCCTGCGTCGTGCGCCAGAAGAGCCACTTCCCTCGATTGGATACCTCCTCGATGCCGCGCCCCTGTCAACCGCGTGGCGAACTGTTCAGGCGATACGTTGAGGCACTTCGGTTGCAGCACCTCCATACCTGCAATGGTCTTGCCCGTAAGCGCTTCGTCCATCTGGCGGGCGAGGATGGCGATCTCTGGATATTCCGGCATTCTGCGTCCCCCTACGATTGCCCCGCGAGCCCGCTCGCTGCTATAATCGAGCGTAGAGCGACCTCTCGCACTACGCTCGTACCACGGAGTGTGGCCACATTATAAGGAGAGCACGCAATGCACGCCATAAGGGTACATGAACACGGTGGTCCCGAAGTGTTGCGCTACGAAGAGATCCCCGTACCTGAGCCGGGGCAGAACGAGGTCCGAATCCGGACGGAAGCTGCCGGGGTCAACTTTATCGACACCTACCAGAGGGCGGGGCGCTACAAGATGCCGCTGCCGTACATCCCCGGCGGCGAAGGCGCCGGGACCGTCGATGCGGTGGGCTCCGGCGTGGACGAGTTCAAGCCCGGCGACACCGTCGCGTGGGGGCACAGCGGCGGTGGCGGGTATGCCCAGATGGCGATCGTCCCGGCCTGGCGTGTTGTGAAGCTGCCTGACGGGCTCTCGGCGGCGGAAGGCGCGGCCGGCATGGTGCAGGGGATGACGGCGCATTACCTCGCTACCGACACCTTCCCCTTGCACGAAGGGCACACTGCATTGATCCACGCCGGGGCGGGCGGTACCGGCAGGCTGCTGGTGCAGTACGCCAAGCACCTCGGCGCCCGCGTCATCACGACGGTGTCCACGGAAGAGAAGGCCGAAGCTGGCTCGGGACGCCGGAGCCGACGAAGTGATCCTGTATACCCAGCAGGACTTCGTGGCCGAGACCCGGCGGCTGACCGGCGGCAAGGGGGTCGACGTGGTGTTCGACTCGGTCGGGCTGGACACGTTCGACAAGAGTCTGGATTCGCTGCGCCCGCGCGGCCTCATGGTTCTGTTCGGGCAGTCGAGTGGCAACGTGCCGCCCCTCGATCCCCAGGTACTCAATGCAAAGGGCTCGCTCTACCTGACGCGCCCGATGCTGGGCGCCTACACTGCCACCCGCGAGGACTTCCTGCGCCGCGCCAACGACGTGTTCGAGGGCTTCCGCGCCGGCTGGCTCCACGTGGCGGTTGACAAGAGCTTCCCCCTTGAACAGGCAGCCGATGCGCATCGCTACCTCGAGGGTCGCCACTCTCGCGGCAAGATCGTGCTGCAACCTTAGGAATCCGATCGCTCTTCCGCTCCGCCGGCGCTCAACGGCGGAGCGGATTTCCGCCCACGTTCAGTCCACGCACTCCACAGGAAAAGGATCGGGAGGTGACGATGAGTCACGGCTTCCGCGCTGCGCTCGCAACGCTCGCCACGATCGTGGCGCTGCTCCTGGTGCTGACCGCCTGCAGCGCCGGCTCGCCCGCGCCCGGCACACCCGTCGCCACGCGGTGAGGCTGCGTCGCCTAGCCCGTCGGCTTCGAGCGCAAAGGCCTCTCCCGGTCCCGCCGGCACCGTGCCTCCGTCCGCGCCCGGCGTTCCCGCACCGGCAAGCCCTGCGGCCACCCGGCAGCCAACCGCCGCGTCGAAGATCTCCGCGCTGGCGCCTCGCTCGAACATCGTCTTCCTGATGATCGACGATCTGGACTGGGCCTCGATAGAGCACATGCCGCGCGTCCGGTCGCTGCTGATCGAGCGCGGCACGCTCTTCGCCAACTACCTGGTCAACTCCAGCGCGGGCGCGCCGGCGCAGGCCACCGTTTTGCGCGGGCAGCTTGCGCACAACACAGAGATCACGGGGAACAGGCCGCCCCAGGGCGGCTTCGAGCGGTTCCGCGAGCGTGGGCTCGAGGACTCAACCTTCGCCACCTGGCTGCAGGCGGCGGGATACCAGACAGCCTTTCTGGGCCGTTACCTCAACGGCTACCCAAACAGCGTTTCGCAGATCTACGTGCCCCCCGGCTGGGATGAGTGGGCCAGCCCCGTGCGCGGCCAACCCTGGAGTGGCGCCAACTACACGCTGAATGAGAACGGGAGACTCGTAAGCTACGCCGGCCGCGCAGAGGATTACATCACCGATGTGATGGCGCGGAAGGCCAACGATTTCATCCGCCGTGCGGCTCCGTCGAGCCAGCCGTTCCTGCTGCACGTCGTCACGTACGCCCCCCACGCCCCGGCGCCCGTTGCGCAGCGGCACCAGACCCTGTTCACGGAAGCCACGGCGCCGCGTGGCGATGCGTCAAACGAAGCCGACGTGAGCGACAAGCCGCAGTGGGTCCGCGCGCACTCGCCGCTCGGACAGTCCGAGCTGGCTCAGGTGGATCGCCTCTACCGCCGCCGGCTGCAGAGTCTGCAGGCAGTCGACGAGATGGTCGGCCAGTTGTTGAAGACGCTCGAGGATACGAAGCAGCTGGATGATACGTATTTCGTCCTCGCCTCCGACAACGGCTTTCACCTGGGCCAGCACCGCCTGCCCCCCGGGAAGCTGACGCCGTACGATGAGGATATTCGCGTTCCGCTCGTGGTCCGGGGCCCGGGCGTCCCGGCCAACCGCACCGTTGCGCACCTGACCGGCTCCACCGACCTGGCCCCAACCATTGCAGAATGGGCCGGCATCCAGGCGCCCCCCGAGACAGACGGGCGTTCGCTGGCGCCCTTGCTGCAGCGCAGCACCCTCTCGGCCGGGCCGGCCCGGCAGGCCTTCCTGTTCGACAACACCTTCCGCGTCACCGGCTCGCAGGGGGCGAGTCCGGCCCGCGGTATCGAGTCCGGCCCGATTGGGGTGAACGCCGGGCTGTTGGAGCCCGAGGATTGGCCGGCGCCGCCCGAGAGCGAACGCGAGGCGCGCCGCGAACCGGCCTATGCCGGGATCCGCACCGCGTATCACCTGTACGTCGAGTACTCTACCGGCGAACGCGAGCTCTACGATCTGCGCGACGATCCGTTCCAGCTCAATAACATCTACGCCGGAGCGGGGCTCGAGGTCACGCGCGAGTTGTCCGCACGCCTCGCCGACCTGCGAGCCTGCTCCGGAGAAGCGTGCCAGACCGCGGAGAACCGGCCGTTCGTCTTGCTGCACTAACGGCGGAACCCCACAAACGCGGAGAGGCGCCCGGACGAAAACCGCCCGGGCGCCTCTCGTTTACGGCGGGTCACGCTTGCGGCGTCATCCCGCCAACCCATTTCTCGGCGCTACCCCTTCGCCTCCAAGGCACGCTGCACGTACCCGAAGATCTCGCCGTCGATACCCGATCGCTCGCGGGCGGCGGGCTCCTCCTCGTACATGTGCTGGAGCGAGGCCGCGATGCCCGGGTCGCCGCCGGTGAATTGCCCCACCAGCTCCATCCAACGCGCCGCCAATTTCTGCACGCGCTCGTCGGAAGGGTCGGTGCCCTGCTCCATGTGACCCCTCACTTCCGCAATCAGGCGAGGCCACTCCTCTTCCACGGCCCGAATACGGTCTGGGCCAATTTGCTCGGCGCGTTGGCGCAGCTGCTCCAACTGCTCGGGGGTGTAGTATTTGTTCTCCATCTTCATCATCTCCATTGTTCTCAAGAATGCCTCAGCGGGCGCTTCGTCGCTCGTGTCGAGATAGCGAGCCAGCCCCTCGAGTCCGCGGCACAATTCCTGTTCGATCTCGATCTGCTCGCGCAGCCGGGCGATGTGCAGCGCGAGCACGCGCCGCAGCGAGAAGTCGTCGCGCTCCAGACAGACTGCTATGTCGTCCAGCGAGAAGCCCAGCCGCCGCATCGACGCGATCTGTTGCAGCCGCGCGACGTCCTTCTCCGTGTACAGCCGGTAGCCGCCTTCCGAGCGCAGCGGTGGATGCAGCAGCCCGCGTTCCTCATAGTAGTGCAACGTCCGCACGGTCAGACCCGTTCGCTTCGCCAGCTCGCCGACCCGCCATACGCGGATTTCGTTGCTCTTGCCGGGTTGTATTGTGGCCACGGGGCGCATACTACACCCTCACGTAACGTCAGAGTCAAGTAGTAAACGCAATCTCCGTGATATGTTTCTGCGCGGGGATCGCCGCTGACGGCGAACTGTAACCGGCATTACCCGAATTTGACACCTTTTTGCCCCGGTGCTACAGTCGATGATGTCTGAAGTAAAATATATCTTGTATCCTCACGAGGCGTTGACGCCGTGCAGAGACAAGTCTCAATGGGTCCCGATCACTACCCGATCGACCACAGCGATCTGGCGGAGCGTATCTACCAGGTGCTGAGGGATGAGATTCTCTGTGGCAAACTCCAGCCGGGCCAGCGCCTCTCCCTCGATGAATTTGCCCAGTATTTCCATGTCAGCGTCACCCCGGTGCGCGACGCGCTGCGTCTGCTCGCGTCTGAAGGGTTGGTGGAGCTCCGCCAGCGCCGCGGCGCCTTTGTCACCATGCCCTCGGCGCAAGCCGTGCGCGACGTGTTCCAGATCCGCGAGCTGCTCGAATGCTCCGCCGTCGACTTCCTCCTGGAACAGGGAGGGCGAGCGTGCGCCGAGATGCAGGATCTGTTGGACGAGATCGCCGCAGCGACGACGGGCGAGAGCTACACCGATTACCTCTCCTATATCCACCTGGACCAGCGTTTTCACCAATACATGATCGATTGTCTCGGCAACGAGCGGCTCTCCGAGCTCTACAGCAGCCTCGGGAGCTTCACGCTGGTAACGCTCATCCTTCATAGCTCCGGCACGCACCGCGCTCGTCCCACCCTGGACGAGCACCGCGCGATCATGGCCGCACTCCAGGCAGGCGACGCCCAGGCCGCGCGCTCCGCCATCCGTGCCCACCTTCGCAACGCAGGCTCTGAGCTGCTCCGGCGCCTCGAGGACCCTGGGGACGCAGCCGCACCCGATGAAACCGGTGGCGGCTCGCCGCAACCTCTGTGGTAATTCACCCCCCACACGCGAACAAGGAGGAGGTAAGGGCAAAAACAGCGTAGGTCCGGTGAGTCCAGCATTCCCTTTTGGATGCCGGCAAGACGCCGGCGAAGCCAATCTGCACGACAAAGGAGTTCAGGGAGATGAAACGGTTCAACTGGCTGATGATCGTCGCATTGATTCTGCCGCTGCTACTTGGCGCATGCGCGGCAAATTCGGGCCCGAGCGAGATCAAGATCGGCATCATCAATGACTTGAGCGGCGCCACCGCCATGTGGGGCGAGGGCGAAGTGAACGGCGCCACCCTGGCGATCGAGAAGCTGAATGCCGAAGGCGGCCTGCTGGGCAAGCAGATCAAGCTGATCCCCTATGACTTCAAGGGCCAGGTTCCGGAGGCGCTCAACGCCTTCAACCGCCTCGTAGATCAGGACAAAGTGATCGCCGTCCTCGGATCCCCGAACAGCGCCATGCACATCGCCGTGGCGCCGCTCGCGGACGAGAAGAAGATCCCCATCGTCGGCGACCCGATGGACGAGCGCGGAACCACCCCCTCGGCCGGCAAGCTGTATGGTTATACCTTCCTGGGCGAGCCCCCCTGTGGCGACCAGGCCCGTACCATCGCTTCCTATGCCATCCACGAGATGGGCATCAAGAACTTCGCGATCATTTACGACCAGGGCAACCCGTACTCCGTCTCGCTGGCGGGTCCTTTCGCCGAATACGCGATGAAGAACGGCGCCACGATCGTGGCAAACGAGCCGTTCCAGTCGGGAACGAACGATTTCCGCCCCATCTTGACCAAGATCAAGCAGCTCAACCCGCAGGCCGTCCACATCACCAGCTACCTCAAGGAGAACTCCTTGATCGTCAACCAGATGCGCGAGCTCGGCATGACGCAGCAGGTGATCGGCAACAACTCCGCCTTCTACCCCTTCGCCGAGACCGCCGGCAAGGCGGCCGAAGGGACCGTCTTCCCGAACAACATCGCCCTGGACGACCCCCGCTACCAGGACTACATCAAGAAGTACAAGGAACGCTTCGGCAAGGATCCGGTCGTTCACGCCTGGATGGGCTATGACAACATGATGATCCTGGCGAACGGCATCAAGAAGGCCGGCAAACTCGATCCCGTAGCGATCCGCGATGCGATCGAGAAATTCAGCCAGAACGTCGAAGGCATCACCACCAAGATCACCCTCGATCCGGCAAATCATCGCCCGGTGAACATGCCCATGGCGATTCTGCAGGTGAAGGACGGCAAATACGCCACCCTGAAGACGGACTACCTGCCCAAGTAAACCGGATTAAGTGGCGGAAGCGCCCGCCATTCCCGCCATTCCGGGGCCGCACGGCCCCGGAATGGATCGCCTGACGCAGCAGAAGGACAAGTATGTACATACTGCAGCAGTTCATCAATGCCATATCCGCCGGCGGCGTCTATGCGCTGATTGCCGTGGGTTTTGCCTTGATCTACAGCATTCTCAAATTCAGCAACTGGTCACACGGCGCGACCATCATGCTCAGCTCATACTTTGGTTTCGTGCTGGCGTCACGCCTGGGGATGCCGTTTATCCCGACACTCGTGCTCACCACCATTGCCGGCGGCTTGATTGCGGTGGGGATCGAGTGGATCGCTTTCCGGCAGATCCGTCTCAAGAACGGGCCTTTGATCTACTTCTTCGTTACGTCCATCACCGTTTCGACCGGCGCCCAATTCGTCATGTACGCCACCATCGGCGGCAACTTTTATCGCTGGCCCGATTTGATCACCACCACCGCCATCAACATCGGGGGGATCTCCGTATCAACTTTGAATCTGATGATGGGCGGCATCTGCCTTTTGGCGCTGGTGGTGCTTAACCTGATTCTTTTTCACACTCGCACGGGCACGGCCATTCGCGCCGCTTCTAATGACATGCGCGCCGCAGCATTGATGGGCATCAACATCAACAAGGTCATCACGTCGGCCTTCTTTCTCTCGGGCGCCCTGGGCGGCCTGGCCGGTGTGCTGCTTGGCATCGCTTACACCACCTACCCCGAAATGGGGGCGCAGGCAATGGTGAAGGGTTTCATTGCCGCCGTGGTAGGCGGGCTGGGGAGCATCAGCGGGGCCATGATCGGTGCTCTGTTGCTCGCCTTGATCGAGACGATTGTCACCACGACCCCCATTGGCTCGTCGGCCACTCCGGTCGTGACGTTTGTCTTGCTGCTGCTTCTGCTGTTTGTGCGCCCGTGGGGTATCACGGGACGGGCAATGGAGGAGAAGGCATGATGGCGGCTGGCTGCGCCGGGCGCGGTAGGAGCGAACTATAGTGGGCTATTACGTCGATCTTGCCACCCTCTCTCTGATCAGCCTCACGGCAGTGGTAGGCGTTTTCGCGCTCACCGGCCTGACGGGACTCTTCTCGTTCGGACAGGGCGGCTTCATGGCGCTGGGCGCCTATACCGCGGTGCTGCTGAACATGCGGCTCGGCGTGCCGTTCCCCGTCGCGCTGCTGTGCGGAGTGCTGTTATCGGCCCTGGCTGCCTGGATCATCGGTCTTCCGGCGCTGAAATTGCGGCGAGACTTCTTCGCGTTGGCCACGTTTGGCTTCGGGGAAGCGATCGCCGCGGTATTCCAAATGTTCACCCAGGTGACAGGCGGGACGATGGGCCTGCCGGCCATCCCGCGCTACACCCGCTTCTGGATGGCGCTGCTCGCAGCCGTCGTCGCCATCTACCTGGTGGCGAACCTGAAGAAGAGCAAACTGGGGCGCAACTCCATCGCCATCCGGACGGACGAGCTGGCCGCTGAAGCGCTGGGCATTGACGTCTTCGGGCACAAGCTCAGGGTGTTCATCTTCGCGTCGGCGCTGGCGGGGCTTGCCGGGGGACTCCAGGGCTTCTTCATCCACTACATGGACCCGCGCATCTTCAACTGGACCACCAGCGTGGAGCAGGTGATCATCGTCTACTTCGGCGGCATCAACAGCCTTACGGGCGCCGTCGTCAGTGCGATATTACTCACCACGCTTCCCGAGTTCCTGAGATTCGCCTCTACCTGGCGCGTTGTCATCTACTCGGCGCTGGTGATCCTGACCTTGAACCTGCGCCCGCAGGGGCTCTTCGGTGAGTGGGAGTTGACGCGGTCGAACCTCAGAAAGCTGCGAAACAGGATGCGACCGGGCGGCAAGGGCGGGCAGGTGACCGTCAAGGCGGGGGTAGGCTGATGGCGATCATGAACGGTCCGGCAGCCGTGGCCGGACAGGGCGATGTCATCCTGGATGTCGAACACATCTCGCGCAGCTTCGGCGGCGTCAAGGCGGTGCAAGACTTCTCGATGCAGGTGCGCCAGCGCCACGTCGTCGGTCTGATCGGGCCGAACGGCGCCGGGAAGACCACCGTTTTCAACCTCCTCTCCGGCATCATCCGCGCCGACCAGGGCCACGTCAGGCTGTGCGGGCAGGAGATCACCAATCGCAACTCGCACGAGATCGCCCGGCTCGGGATGGGTCGCACGTTCCAGAACCTGCGGCTCTTCGCCGGGCTGAGCGTGCGAGACAACGTCAAGACGGCCTGCTGCCACGACGCCGAGTACGACACTGCCGAGCGCGCTGCTGGGTCTGCCGCGTACGCGGAAGTGCGAGCGAGCGCTCGACGACAAAGTGATGAGCTTGCTCGAGTTGGTGGGCATCGCCCACACGGCTGACGAGCGCGGCAAAAAGCTTGCCCTACGGCCTGCAGCGCAAAGTCGAGATCGCCCGGGCGCTCGGCACGAACCCGCAGGTGCTGCTGCTGGACGAGCCCGCCGCCGGGTTGAACCCGAGCGAGGTGCTGGAGATGGTGGACCTGATCCGGCGCCTCCATGTCGAGCATGGTTACTCGATCTTCCTGATCGAGCACCACATGGAAGTGATCATGCCCATCTGTCACGATATCTACGTGATCAACCAGGGGCAGACGATCGCTCACGGCACGCCGGCCGAGGTGCAGTGTAACGAAGAAGTGCTGCGCGCGTACCTGGGGGAGTGAGAGCGATGCTTCTGGATATCCGTAACCTGGTTGTCACGTACGGCGATATGCAAGCGCTCCATGGTGTCTCCCTGGCCGTGGACGAGGGGAGCATTACGTCGATCATCGGCGCGAACGGCGCGGGCAAGAGCAGCCTCCTGAACGCCATCTCCGGCGTCGTAAAGCACACGGGCGAGTTGATCTTCGAGGACCGTCCGCTCCACCGCGAGGCGCACCGCATCGTCGAAGCCGGCATCGTGCAGGTTCCCGAGGGGCGACGGGTCTTCTCTTCCCTCACCGTCGAGGAGAACCTGTCGATGGGCTCCTTCGTCGTGAAGGATCGCCGGCTGATCGCGCAGCGGCTTGAGGAGTGCTTCGGTCTGTTCCCCATCCTGAAGGAGCGGCGCAAGCAGTTCGCCGGCACGCTATCCGGCGGCGAACAGCAGATGCTCGCGATCAGCCGCGGCCTGATGTCCGGACCGAAAGTGCTGTTGCTCGACGAGCCATCCCTGGGGCTTGCGCCGAAGCTTGTCAGTGCTCTGTTCGCGCTGTTCAAACAGATCAACGAGCGCGGCGTCACGATCGTGCTGGTCGAGCAGAATCCGCGCCAGGCGCTGGCCATCGCCGGCTATGCGTACGTGCTCGAAGCCGGCCGCGTCAACTGTGCCGGTACCGGACGGGACTTGCTGGAAGATCCCGCCATCCGCAAGGCGTATCTGGGCGCCGTCGAAGAATGCTGAGAGGCTCAATCTGATGCTGGTTCTGAATCGAGAGGAGTGCGAGCGCATCCACACGGCGGCGCTCGACGTGCTCGCAGCCACCGGGGTGCGCGTCGACGATCCTCAGATCGTGGACCGCCTGGAAGATGCCGGCTGTCGCGTGGCGAGCGAGCGCACGGTCGTGCACATCCCGGCCGAGCTGGTCCGGTGGGCGCTCGACACTGCTCCGAAGAGCGCCTGCCTCGCCGACCGGGCAGGACACCTGTACGATCTGAAGGCAGGCGGCGACACCGTCATCGGCACCGGCAACGCGCTGTACGTTGCCCGCGGCAAGCAGCGCAAGGAGCTGGAGTCGGGCGACCTGGCAGAGTTGGCACGCGTGGTCGAGGCATGTCCCAATATCCACGCTATGATCGGCACTGCCGTCACCGACTTCCCCGCGGCCAGCCGTGACTACGTCGGCTTCCGCATCATGGCGCAGAACACGCGCAAGCACCTGCGGCCGTGCGTTTACACCCCGCAGGGTGGGCGATTGCTGATCGAGATGGCGCAAGTGCTGCTGGGGAGCGTTCCGCTGCGCGAACAGCCGATCGTCAGCACCGGCTTCAGCATCCTGAGCCCGCTCCACTGGACCGCCATGGCGCTGGGGGTGTTCAAGGAGACGGCCGGTTTCGGCGTGCCGGTGATGATGAATTCCGAGCCGCTCGCCGGCGCCACGGCTCCTGTCACGCTGGCCGGATGCCTCGTGATCGGCGACGCGGACACCCTGAGCGGCCTCGTGATCAACCAGGTCCTCGAGCCCGGCCGCCCCTGCATCTACAACATCGGCTTCGCGCACGTCATGAGCATGCAATCCGCCATCGCTCTCACGGGCGCGCCCGAGAATGCGCTGCTCCAGGCCGCCGGCGCCGATCTCGCAGCCTACCACGGCCTGCCGTCCGCTTCCTGGATGTCGACCGAGTCGATGGTACCTGACGCCCAGTCGGCCTTCGAGAAGATGATCACCGCCCTGGCGCACGTACGGAGCGGCGTCAACTTCATCTGGGGCGCGGGGAACCTGGAATCTACCATGTGCATGTCACCGGAAGCGCTGGTGATGGACGACGAGATCGCCGCGTACTGCCTGCGCTTCGGCCAGGGGATTCCGGTCAACGACGCCACGATGGCCCTGGATCTGATTCGCGAAGTAGGGCTGGGTGGCGATTACCTCAGCACGGAACACACGCTGCGCAACCACCGCAAGGTGTTGAGCCGGCCGCGGCTGGCCGTGCGTGAGCGGCGGGCGGGTTGGGAGAAGAAGGGCAGCAACAGCTACGAGGAATCCGCCGCCGAACGGGTGCGGCAGATCCTGGCGGCCGATGCTGAACCCTGCCTGGATGAGGCACAGAGCGCCGAGCTCCTCCGCATCGAGCGGAGTGCGCTGGCGGCGCTGGCATAGCGATGCGACGAGGAGGATAGCGGCATGGCGCAGCGAGAAGAGCGGGGTCGCGTGGGCGTTGGCATGATCGGCGCGGGCTTCGTGTCACACATCCACGCGCGGGCATACCGGGAATTGTCCGGCATGGGGGTCGAGATCGCCGGCGTGGCCGGGCTACCGCTCGATGCGGCGCAAAAATTCGCGGCCGAGTTCGGGATCCCCGACGCGTACGACGATTACCGCCGCTTGCTGGACAGACCAGACATCGACGTGATCGATCTCTGCGTCCCGAATCTGCTCCACGAGCGATTTGCCGTAGAGGCGGCGCAGGCGGGCAAACACGTGATTGTCGAGAAGCCGCTGACCGGCTACTTCGGCGGCCCGGGCGCCTGCGAGACGGTAGGACACACCCCCAAGGGCCTGATGCTCCGCGACGCCGTAGCCAGCGCCCAACGCATGGTGGACGCGGCGAGAGCTGCCGGCGTAAAGCTCATGTACGCCGAAAACTGGCTCTACGCGCCGACGGTGTGCAAGGCAAACCGGCTCGCGGCCGCCAGCGGCGGCACCATCCTGGACATGCGCGCGCAGGAGTGCCACAGCGGCTCGCACGCCGCATACGCAAAGCGCTGGCGCGAAGCCGGGGGCGGCGCGCTGCTGCGCCTGGGCGCGCATCCGCTCGGCGCCATGCTCTACCTCAAGTGGGAAGAAGGCGTCCGCCGGACCGGCAAGCCGATTCGGGTTCGCGCGGTAATGGCGGAAGTGGGCGATCTTACCACCATTCCCTCCTTCCAGGCCGAACCCGAGAAGTGGATGGTGACCGGCTGGGAGGACGTCGAGAGCTGGGCCACGGCGGTGCTGACCTTTGAAGACGGATCGCGCGGTACGCTGTTCGCCTCGGACATCTGTCTCGGCGGCATGGAAGACACGCTCGAGCTCTTCCTCTCGAACGCGCGCGTGCGCTGCGATATGGAGCACTCCAACCTCATGCAGGCCTACGCGCCCGCCGCGCACATTTTCGAGCGAGAGTACATCGCCGAGAAGCTGGAAACCAAGGGCGGCTGGAGCTACCCGAGCATAGACGAGGAGTGGCTCCTGGGCTACCGCCAGGAGATCCGCGACTTCATGGAGGCGGTCGCCTTTGACCGCGAGCCCGTGTCGGGCGGCGAATTGGGTCTTGAAGTCGTCAAGGTGATCTACGCTGCCTACCTGTCTGCCGAAGAAGGGCGAAGAGTCGAGCTTTAGAAGGAGCACGAGATGATCGAGTATTGCGGCGTCAAGTTTCGGAATCCTTTTGTCGTGGCATCCAGTCCCCTGACTGTAAAGCCGTTTCTCATGAAACAGGCCTGGGACAATGGAGCGGCCGCTGCCAGCACCAAGATGACCCTCATCAAGCAGCGCTTCTACAAGAAGCTGCGCATGTACCACGACGTCAAGAACGGCAGCATCATCTGTGCCGACCGGCGTCTGGACATCGAGGAAGGGATCCGGCTGATCGAGGAGAGCAAGAAGGCCGCCCCGGATCTCGTGCTCTTCGCCAACATCACGCACGAGGGCGCCGACCTGGAAAGCTGGGGCGTCTTAGCCAAGGCCATGGAAGACGCCGGCGCGGATCTCATCGAGGCGAACTTCATCTGCCCTAACCTGGCCCTGACCGCCAGGGCGCTGGGTGAAGGGGTGGAGTCTGGCGGGGCGCTTGTCGGCCAAAGCCCTCAGCTGGCCTACGATGTGGTGAGGGTGCTCAAAGAATCGGTGAAGATCCCGGTCGTCCCCAAGCTCACCCCCAACGTCACCGACCTGGCGATGGTGGCTGTGGCCTGCCAGCGAGCCGGCGCGGACGGGCTCTCCATGGCCGGCGCCCAGCTCAGCCTCCCGCCTGTCGATCTGGACAATCTGAACCACGTATATGATCTGACCGAGGGCGCCAGCTTCGGCAGCCTTGGTGGCCCTGCCTGCCAGCTTCCCGGCTACTATATGGTTGCCAGCACCGCCAAGCGGGTCGATATCCCGATCTGCGGCGGCGGCGGTCTGATGAACTGGCAGCACGCGGTACAGTACATGCTCTACGGCTCCACACTCGTGACCGCCTGCACCTCGTTGATGTGGTACGGCTTTGAGATCATCCCGGGCATCCTGAACGGGATGGAACGCTATATGAAGAAGAACGGCTGGACCCGGTGGGAAGACATGGTCGGCAAGGCAGTGCACAACGTCCGCGCTGCGTCGGACCTGGAGCTGATCGACGACATCCCGCACGTGGACGCGTCGAAATGCAATGGGTGCCAGCAATGCCTCCGGCCGGGCCACTGCTACGCCATCACGATGCAGGGCGGGCTCCCGTACATCGATCGCGAGAAGTGCCTAGGCTGCTCGGCGTGCGTGGCCGTCTGCAGCAAGGGCGCCCTCTACTTCCCGGTCTACGACCGGGTAAGCGGCCAGGTTCTCAGCCGTCCGGTCCTGACGAAAGAAGCGACACTGGCAGACTGATCGGACGGCGGCATTCGCCGGTTCCACGCGGGCGGGGGCACATCCCCGCCCGCGGCCTTATTTGAACGACCGCTTTACGGCCCAGTTCTTTGGGCTTCCACAGGAAAGGCCAGTCACGACTGATGGGATCAAAGATCAAAGATCCGCGCCCGCTGCAGCAGACAAAGGTGGACGATCTGCAGGTTGAGGTGTACCCCACACGGCGCGACCTGGGCACTGCCGCCGGGCGTGCCGCAGCGGACCGCATACGCTCCATACTAGCAGGGCAAGAGCGCTGCCGCATCATCTTCGCCGCTGCGCCGTCACAGAACGAGTTCCTGGAAGAGCTGGCTTCAGCCCCGGGCATCGAATGGAACCGGGTAACCGCGTTTCACATGGACGAGTACGCCGGGCTGAGCAGCCAGGCGCCGCAGAGTTTCGTCTACTGGCTGAAACAGCACATCTTCGACCTCGTTCGCCCGGGAGAAGTTCATTTCCTGAACGGCATGGCGTCCGATCTTGAGGCTGAAGCGGTGCGCTATTCAGCGCTGCTCCAGCAGGCCCCGATCGACATCGTCTGTGCCGGCATAGGCGAAAACGGGCATCTCGCGTTCAACGATCCGCCGTACGCCCTGTTTGACGACCCGCAGACGGTGAAAGTGATCGAGCTGGCGCTGCGCTCTCGGGAGCAGCAGGTACACGATGGGTGCTTCGACCGGCTCGAGGACGTGCCCACGCACGCCCTGACGGTAACGGTCCCTGCGCTGATGTCGGCGCGCCGCATTTTCTGCATGGTTCCCGGCCCCACGAAAGCCGAGGCAATGCTGGCCACGCTGACAGGCCCTCTCACGGAAGACTGCCCGGCCAGCATCCTGCGCCGCCATCCCGCCGCCACGCTCTACGGCGACTCCGCCTCTGCAAGTCTGCTGGGGTGGTAGGGTTAGGGCGAATCGTTACGGACATCGTAGCCTTATAGCACTCGCTGGCGGGATGTCCGGGTTCTTGAACAAACGTAGCCGTAAAGCACTCGCTGGCGTGATGTCCGGGGACCTCGACGTCACAGCGAGTGCTTTACCCGTTGCCGGACCACCTCCGGGACGCCCACCCCTGCGCCGCGGCCGGCGGGTTTGTCGGGCAGCGTCCGCGCTTGACTCGAGGAAGCCCTTGCGCCTCCGTGCCTTTGCGTCTTTGCGTCTTTGCGCCTTTGCGTTGAGGGTGTCCCCTCGGCCCGCCAACCCGCATGAGGCGCGCGCGTCCCGGGGGTGGTTCGCAGCGGGGCGCGGTATTGGGGTGGTGTGGGCACGGGTAAAGCACTCGCTGGACTGATGCTGTGCCAGTTACATGGCCGGCGAGTGCTTTACGGCTACGGTGGTCTTGTGGACGAGTTACCTAGCCGGCGAGTGCATCCCGGGCACGTCCCTATTGAGGGACAGTTACATGCCCTGCGTGTGCTGAGCCGTGCACCGTGCAGCGAGCATTGCGGTCACGACCGCCTGACGAATCATCCCGCTGAGGCCTGAGGCAGGTGCGGGCTCTCTGCGTATCCGCGGCCGGCCATCAGATGTCGCAGCGCCGCAATCGCCTCTGCCGTCCCCTCTGGGCCGCTGAACCCGCCGAACCGCCCCGCCACCTTCAGGTGCGGCTCCAACGCCAGGTAACCCTGGTAGCCGCTTTCCCATAGCCGCGCCAATAGCTCCGGGATCTGCGCTACGCCGGCCCCCGGCAAAACCATCGGGTTCTCTTCCGTCTGGTCGTGCGCCTGTCCCGCCGCGCCCGGCACCAATGCGTCCTTGATGTGTACGTGCCGCACGTACTCGGCCAGCAGTGGCCACCCCTGGCCGGCCGGCTCCGCTACGCCGGTGAGCAGGAAGTTGGCCGAATCCCACGCGAGGCGCAGGGCGGGGCTCGCGACCGCATCGAGCAAAGCGCGGCACCGCTGCGGCGTGTTGCCGATCAGCGGCCCCTCGTTTTCCAGCACCAGGCACACGCCGCGCTCTTCTGCCTGCTTCGCCAGCTCGGCCAGACGCTCGGCCGATTCCGGCACGTACTCATCCAGCCTCTCGCGCGGTGTTCCGTCGGGCGCGAAGAACGAGAACATCCGGACCAGCCCGGTGTCAAGCGCAGCCGCCACGTCCAGCACGCGCGCCAACCTGCCGCGCTCGAATTCCAGCGGACGCTCGATCGGCGACTTCCCGACCGGGCTACCGATACACGCCACGCGGATGCCGTGATCGTCCAGCAGTCGCCCGATCTCTTTTAGCTCGCCGTCGTCGAAGTCGACTACGTTCTTGTCCCACGCGCTCCGCAGCTCTATGTAGTTGACCCCGAGCGCCCGCAGCGTCGCCAACTGCTCGCCGAAATCGGATGAGATCTCGTCTGAAAAGACGCTCAGCACCAGGCTGGGTGTAAGGGTTGCCATTGCCGGTTTCCTCCTGTGAAATAGGGTCAACTCCGCCGTAATCGACGTTAACACGCGCCCCGCACGCAAGTCAAGCTGCGCACGGCAGTCCCCGAATGAAATGCGCCCACAGCGGTCGACAGCGCTTCATGCCGGACACCCCGCTTCTGATCGTCGGGCGCCGATCTGATCATTGGCGTCCTCCGCCTCGGGTCGTGGATGGCGGGTCACCCGCCCCGGGGCGCCGCGATACCAATGCCATCTCCGGGCGCGACGCGTGGACGCGTTGCTCTTTCTCGTGTGAACCGGAGGCCAGCCCCTCGTGGGCGTGTTGGTCGCGGCGCACATCGGTTAATACCCGGACTCGGCGCCAGCTACCTTCAATGCGAATTCGCCGGCCGACGGCGTACCGTCAGCTCTGGTTACTTGCAGGCGACCGATGGTGTGCAGGCAACGGGCCGCACACCGGTCACGGTGTTCGTATGACGACAGGCTCAGTATGGAGTTGTTACTTGTGGGCACCGATGCGAGAGATTTCGTCCAGGGGTAGTGATGGAGCTTGGCACTCAACTGCGGGGTCCCGTCACCGTACCATTCACATCGATCGCAACCCCCAACAACCCCCTACTGAGCCTGACGAAGTACGCCCGTTGCGCTGCTGCTCCCTTCAATGGGAATTGGCCGGCCGACGGCGTACTTCGTCAGGCTCAGTATGGAGTAGTCAGTGGTAGGCATTGGTGCGAGCGGTCCTGTCCAGGGGTAGCGCGAGGGCAGGGCACCCGGTGCGCCTCCGCACTGCAACACACAACGGCCACCGCAACAACTCCGTCCGAACCGGCCGAGCCCAACGCCCCCATGGATGACCAATAACCCCTTCTGGTGACGCATGACCCCTTCCCGGTGACCCCTCCAGGTGACGAATGACGGATGACGAATGACGCATGACGCATCCCCCCGCTTGATCCCCTCCCCTCCCTATGCGATACTGCTGCAGCCCGGCTACACAGCCGCAACACGAAACGAAATCCTTGTCATCGATCGCCCGAAAGGAGACCCCCTTTGGCCGCTCATCCCCGTATGGACGTATTGAATGCCGTGATGAAGGCAGGGCTGGTGCCTGTCTTCTATCACGCTGACGTCGAGGTCGCGAAGCAGGTGGCGAATGCGTGTTCCGATGGCGGATCGTATCTGCTGGAATTCACCAACCGCGGCGATTTCGCCCCCGAGGTATTCAAGGAACTCTCTCTCTATCTGCGCCGGGAACAGCCCCACGTCATGCTGGGGGCAGGATCGATCGTCGACGAGCCGACTGCCGCCCTCTATGCAGCATATGGCGCGGACTTCATTGTGGGACCGGTGCTGAATAGTGGCGTGGCGCGCTTCTGCAACCGCCGCAAGATCCCCTACATGCCGGGATGTGGCAGCGCCAGCGAGATCTCCGAGGCCGAAGAGCTGGGGGTCGAGATCGTCAAGGTGTTCCCCGGAGACAGCGTTGGCGGCCCCAACTTCGTGAAGTCGATTCTCGGTCCTACCCCGTGGACGCGCATCATGCCGACCGGCGGCGTGGAAGCCACCCAGCAAAGCATCCAGGCCTGGTTCAAGGCCGGCGTGTCCGCCGTCGGAATGGGCTCGCATCTGATCCGGCGCGAGCTGATCGAGAACGGCGACTGGAAGGGGCTCGCCCGCAACACCTCACAGGTGCTCGGTTGGATCCGGGCTGCCCGCGGCCAGGGACTCTTCACCGGCGTCGAACACCTGGGGCTGTACCCGTACGGTGACGCCAATGGGGAAGCGATCGCCCGCTGGTACGGCGACCTCTTCGGATTCAAGTCCTTCGAGATGCCGACCGGCTGGTTCGTTTCCGGCACCGGGCAGGGGCGAATTGAGATCATGAAGGAGCGGCTGACGGATCGGGCCCACGTGGCGATTGAGGTGGCCGATTTCGACGCGGCAGTCGAGCACCTGCGTGGCCGCGGCATCGAATTTGAGACGCCAACCCTCTTGCCGGCGAACAAGGTCGTCTACCTGAAGCAGCGGGATCCGGCGGGTAATTGGGTTCACATTATCTGGCGCCGGTAACCGGAGACCAACAGCAGCCGGATAGGGCACGCGACATAACGAGGTGGCATGTGAGCCCGCCTGTCTCAGGCGGTGTCGAAATGCCGCCTCGGCGTCTTGTTGGGTCCGATAGTAGGGAAAGCCATCGGGGGGCGAGAGGGCGTCAGACCCCGTAGAGATAGTAGCAGGTCGTGCATTCCGCGGGGGCGGGTGGCAGGTCGTTGGTTCCCGGCCGGCCGTCCAACAGCGCTCGCATGGCGTTGCGGCGATCCCAGGTCAGTCGCTGGTGGTAGTGATGGCGGAACTCGCGATACTCGGGATTTTCCCAGATCTCCTCGAGCGGCTCCTGCAACACATTTCCGAAGCGATGACAAGCAGTCTGGCGTCGTTCTCCGGCGAAAAAGCGGTCGCTCGCATACGACAACGTAATGCACGGAGACACGTAGCCGTCCCAGCTTACGAACAGAGAATCGACGGGGCTGGCGTCGCAGAGAGCGACCTCAGAAGGCTGCTGAGAGTAGACCCGTAACTGGACGCCACAGTGTATGCTGCGCCGGCGTGCTTCCGCCAGCGCCTCGGCCACCTCCGGCGAGCCCTCCTCGCCATGTGTGAACACGCGGCGCTCGTCGTCTCCGTCCTTGAGGATCACGTCCAGGTTCTTCGCGATTACTTGCCTGACCCCCAGCTCCTGCGCCAGGTCGATCAGCCCGGGTAGCTCCGTGTAGTTCTCCCGCATCATGACAAACACGAACATGGTGCGTAGAGCGTGTGCCTTGAGGGCATGTTTGAGCTCGTTCAGGCCCGCGATATTGTCGACCACCTGCCGGAACGACGCCCCCTGGCGAATGCGCTCGTATGTGGCAGCGGTTGAGGCGTCGATGGAGAACGAGATCCAGCCCGTCCCCGCGTCTACCAGATCGGCCGCGAGCGATCGATCCAGAAATGTCCCGTTTGTCGAGAAGCCTACTTCGCAGTCGTGGACGGCGGCGGCCCGCACCATGTTAACCAGCTCAGGGTGCAGAAGCGGCTCTCCGCCGCCGGTCAGGTCAACGCCGCGAGCGAGGGGAAATGCCTTCACCAGCTCTTTGAAGGTCTCGACGGCCATCATGCCGTCATCGTCGCGCAGCTCAGTCCACGGGCACATCACGCAGCGAAGATTGCAGCGCAGCGCCGATTCAACCTGGATCAGCCGGAATGGGCGAGCGGGTCCTAATCGAAGCGGGCGGAGCAGTTGGCGAAGCATCGGCGAGTCCGTCAATAGGAATTCGATAGCAGTCTACCATAAGCATGCGGCTCCGGCAAAGGGTTGTGCTTCTTGTCACGGAGTAAGGTTTGCCTTAGGCCCAAGTAAGCGAAAACCCGTTACGCGATCATGTGAAACGGGGTACAATACGCCGGTATTAGCCTGCCCGGAGCGCGCATTTCGAATGTGGGCGCGTTGGCAGGTGGAAAGGAAGGCGATATAGCCGCTGAAAGCAAAGACGCTCTTCGTGCCGGTCATCAAGGCCGGGAACCGCACAATCGCCAACTCCAAGAGAGGAATCTGCAATGAAGGTTAACGAAGACTGGCTGTCAGTGATCCTCGCGTTTGGCCTCATGGTGCTCGCCATGGTTGGAGCCATCTCGCCCTCCTGGATGAAGTTCTAGCCACCAGTCGCAAAGGAGCAGTAACCATGGCTACGTCAGCAGTTGTCAAGAAGACGGGCGAAAGCAGCGCTGCCAGTAGTGGCTGGATAGGCTTTCTCGCCGGCTTCGCCGTTGTGGTTGTTCTCGCGTTTCTCGTGCGGGAAATGAAGCTTCAGGTCTACAACATGTCGTTTCCGCTCGGCATCCCGGGCAAGGCGCTCGAATACCCCTTGTGGGCGGCTCTCATTGGCCTCGTCGCCAACGGCCTGCTCAAAGCCACCAATTTGTATAGCGTCGTCAAAGCGGGCTTCCGCACAGAACTTTTCCTCAAGATCGGCCTGGTGCTCCTCGGCACCACCATCAGCTTCAAGGTTATCGCTACTGCTGCCTTGGGCGCCGTGATCCAGGGCGTCATCATGGTGTCGGCTGTGTACTTCTTCTGCTGGTGGCTCTCCGGCAAGTTTGGCCTGTCTGATACCCTGCGCGCGGTCATGTCCACCGCCGTCTCGATCTGCGGTGTGTCTGCCGCCATCGCGGCTGCAGGTTCGGTAATGGCCAAGAAAGAGGAGATCAGCTACATCACGGCGCTCGTCATCGTGACCGCCTTGCCCCTGATGGTCATCACCCCCTTGATCGCAGGCGCCCTCCACATGCCCGAGCCGATCGCCGGTGCGTGGTTCGGCGGCAATGTGGACACCACTGCGGCCGTTGTCGGGGCCGGCACGATCTACGGCAAGCAGGCGCAGCAGATCGCAAGCGTGGTAAAGCAGACGCAGAATGCCTTAATTGGCGTCGTTGCATTCCTCCTTGCCCTCTACTTCTCGACAGTCGTAGAAGGCAAGAAGGAACGCCCGAGCGCCAGCGTTATCTGGCAGCGCTTCCCGAAGTTCGTGCTAGGTTTTATAGCCGCCTCGCTGATCTTCACCTTCGGGTGGATCGGCAAGGACGCCGGCTCAGCGATGGCCGGCATGAAGGACTGGGCGTTCTGCCTTGCCTTCGTGTCGATGGGGCTCGAGTTGTCGGTGGGTGAGTTCAAGAAGATGGGCTGGTCCCCCGTCATCGTTTACTTGATCGTGACGTTGTTCAACACCCTGCTGGCCCTCGTGGTTGCGTGGGTCATCTTCGGCTACCTGTTCCCGGCCAGTTTCTAGCGACCGCAGTCACAGGCCCGCAGCCTGGCGAATCCCGGGAGGCAGTTGGACGTAATCGCCCTTCTGCCTCCCGCCGTGAAGGGCTGCCGGCAGCGGTGAGCGGACCGGCACGGAGCGCCGGATCATACACCTGGAGGTATTAGCATGTCGGATCCCGAGATTCCGCAGGAAGGTAACCCGGAATCGAAGACCCCGCTGCTCGATCAGCTCGAAGATGGCCCCTGGCCCAGCTTCGTAACTGAGATGAAGCGCGCGGCGGAGAAAAAGGAATCTGCCCGCGATCTGCTGCTGCAAGTGGAGCGTTCGTACAAGGATCGCATCGGCCACTGGAAGCACGGCGGCATCGTGGGTGTGAAGGGCTACGGGGGCGGCGTCATCGGCCGCTACTCTGATCTGCCTGCCGAGTTCCCGGCAGTGGCCGAATTTCACACCTTCCGTGTCAACCAGCCGTCCGGGTGGTTCTACACCACCGACAAACTGCGCGAGCTCTGTGACGTCTGGGACCGGCACGGCAGCGGGCTCACCAACCTGCACGGCGCCACCGGCGACATCATCTTGCTGGGCGCCCCGACATCTGAGCTGCAAAGCTGTTTCGACGACCTTTCCGAGCACGGTTTTGATCTCGGTGGTTCGGGCAGCGATATGCGCACGCCGAGCTGCTGCGTCGGGCCCGGCCGCTGCGAATTCGCCTGCATCGACACGCTCGATTTGCTGTACAGCATCACGATGGAGTTCCAGAGCGAGCTCCACCGCCCGATGTTCCCATACAAGTCAAAGATCAAAATCTCGGGCTGCCCCAATGACTGCGTCGCAGCGGTTCCCCGCTCGGACATCTCTGTGATCGGCACCTGGCGCGACGTAATCCAGGTCGATCAGGCTGCCGTGGCCGACTACGCCAATAACGCCCTGGACATCCAGGGCGAAGTAACCGGCATGTGCCCAACGGGCGCAATGAAGTACTTCCCGGAGAGCAAGACGCTCTTCATCAAGGACTCCGAGTGCTCTCGCTGCATGCACTGCATCAACATCATGCCGAAGGCTCTGCGCCCGGGCAAAGAGCGGGCGCTACGATCCTGGTCGGCGGCAAGGCCCCGATCGTGAAGGGAGCCCTCCTCTCCTGGGTCATCGTCCCGTTCATGAAGATGGAAGCCCCGTACGACGAGTTCAAGGAGCTGGTCCAGAAGATCTGGGGCTGGTGGGACGAGAACGGCAAGATGCGTGAGCGTCTGGGCGAACTCATCAACCGTATGGGCATGAGGGCGTTCCTGAAGGCGATGGACCTGCCGGCGCTGCCGCAGATGATCCGTGCCCCGCGCGCCAATCCCTACTACTTCTGGGACCCTGAGGAGGTGAAGTAATGGCCACGCGTACCGACTTTGGGCCTCCCCACTACCGCGAGATGATGCCCCCGGTTGCCCAGCGCAACTACGGGCAGTGGAAGTACCACGAGCGCCTCCAGCCCGGCCTGCTCAAGCACGTCGCCGAGTCGGGCGAGGCGATGTGGACCGTACGCGTGGGCTCGTCGCGCCTGGTCAGCACCGACTGGATCCGTGACGTCTGCCAGATCGCGGACGAGTACTGCGGCGGCTATGTGCGCTTCACCAGCCGCCACAACCTGGAGTTCCTCGTCAGCGAGGAAGCCAACGTACAGCCATTGATCGCCCATCTTAAAGCGGCGGGCTATCCCGTGGGTGGCACCGGCCACGCCATCACCAATCCTGTCCATACCCAGGGCTGGATCCACTGCCACACCCCGGCGACCGATGCTTCGGGCCTGGTGAAGGCGGTGATGGATGACCTGTTTGAGTACTTCGGCGAGAAAGAACTGCCGGCGTACTGCCGTGTGGCCGTGGCATGCTGCCTCAACATGTGCGGCGCCGTCCACTGCTCCGACATCGCCATCCTGGGCATCCACCGCAAGCCACCGCACATCGACCACGACCTCGTACGCGCCAAGTGCGAAGTGCCGAACGTCATTGCGGCGTGCCCGACCGGCGCCATTCGTCCTGACCCGAAGACGAAGTCGCTGATCGTCAACGAAGACCGCTGCATGTACTGCGGCAACTGCTACACCATGTGCCCTGCGATGCCGGTATCCGATCCGATCGGCGACGGTGTTTCGATCTGGGTTGGCGGCAAGATCTCCAGCGCCCGCTCGGCGCCGAAGTTCTCCCGCCTGGTGATCCCGTTCCTGCCGAACAACACACCGCGCTGGCCCGAAGTGACCTCCGCTGTGCGCAACATCGTGGAGACATGGGCCACGCACGCACGCAAGCACGAGCGCATGGGCGAGTGGATCGACCGCATCGGTTGGGAACGTTTCTTTGACCTGACTGCAATCCCGTTCAGCGTTCAGCTGATCGACGACTACACCCTGGCCTCGGAGACGTTCCGCTCTACACCCGCCTTCAAGTGGTAAGGAGCTGACGAATGGCCGCAGAAGCAACGACCGAACTGAAGGCCCAGATCCTCGAGTACTTTCGAGAGAAGGGCAAGATGATGACCGCCCGAGACGTTTCCAAGGGGCTCGGGGTTGACACCATGCTGGTGAAGCGCGCGCTGACCGATCTGGTCAACGACGGGACTCTCGAGTTCACGTCGTTCGGCGGCGCAACCTTCATCAAACTGCCAGAAGCATAAGAAGTCCGGAGGACAAACATGGGCGTAATCGATCTGAATGGTTTGAAGATCGATGTTGACGAGGACGGCTTCATCCAGGACCCGGCGTGCTGGACCGAAGAGATAGCCGTCGCGATCGCGCAGACGGAAGACGTGACCGATCTCACAGAGGGGCACTGGAAGGTAATCAACTACCTTCGTGATTACTACAAGCAGTTCGGTATCGCCCCGATGGTCCGCAAGCTGTGCAAGGACACCGGGTTCCCGCTGAAGGACATCTACGAGATGTTCCCGAGCGGACCGGCCAAGGGCGCCTGCAAGATCGCAGGACTGCCCAAGCCCACCGGCTGCGTGTGATCTAGCAGCCGCCATCGGCCGGTTATCAACGTGTGGGCCGGGCCGGCGCATCGTTTCGATACGCCAGGCTGCCAACGTGTTGGCGGCGTAGACGACCCGCCTCGTGTCGCTACCACAGGACACGGGCGGGGTCCCGCCCGCCGCATGAGACGACGGGTGCAGAGCCCGCCGTACGTGGATCGGCAACGCAACTGAGGAGCGCATGGATACTTCCACAGCACTCTGGACTCTTCTCTCATACGCTCTTATTGGCCTATCTTATTTCGCCGGGATCGCATTTGTCGGCGGGCTGACTTGGCGGATGTGGGGTTATTTCCGCACCCCCATGCCGTGGCCGGCCGCGATTACGCCCGCTCCACAGACGGAAGTGGGGGCGGTAGCCCGCCTACTCGCCAATGCCTTCCTCTTCCTGGGGCTCTTTCGTTCCAGCAAGGCGCTCTGGTTGGGCGCGAAACTATTCCATTTGGCGCTGCTCTTTACCTTGCTTCGCCATCTCCGTTACTTCACTTATCCGGTGCCCACCTGGGTGACAACGCTGGGTACCGGCCAGATCAGCCTGTACGTAGGATACCTTTTTGCGCTGGTTACCCTTTACCTGCTGTGGCGGCGGCTGGTGCTGCCGCGGGCGCTCTACATTTCCGGCGTGCCCGACTACCTGGTGCTGCTCCTGATTGGCGGCATCGCAGTCACCGGCATCCTGCTACGTTATTGGGCGCACGTGTACCTGGTGGACGTCAAGGCCTTCACCCTGGGTCTGCTGACGCTGCACCCGGTGATGCCTCCCCAGCATCCGCTCTTCCTGGTGCATTTCGTGCTCGTGCTCGGCCTGATGCTCTACTTCCCATTTGGGAAGCTGCTGCATGCAGGCGGCGTCTTCGCCAGCCCCACGCTCAACCAGGCGTGGCAGGTGCAGAAGCCCGGCAAGCGCTACGTCAACCCCTGGAACGAGCGTGTCCCCGTCCGTCCCACCCTCGTCCGCCGGTCCGGCGATGGGAAATGAAGGACACGCCCCGTCTGGTGCCTGGAGACTGATGCATGGCTAAGTTTGACGAAGCCCCCATTATCAAAGACCCCGCGCCCACCGGCATCGTACAGCCGCCGTTGCTGCGCGAAGGCGCGTCACGGAACGTGCGCTGCTGGCCCAGCAAGGCCAAGGACACCGCGCAGATCAACCTGCCGTCCGAGCGGGTGCCCGATTGGCAGCAGAAGGCGGTCGCACGGCTGGGGGAGCTGCTCGAGGAGAACCAGGCGCTGCGCGTTTTCATGGATATCTGCGTCCGCTGCGGCTCCTGCGCCGACAAATGCCCGTTCCACCTCGGCACCGGGGACCCGCAGAACATGCCTGTCGCCCGGGCGGAGCTGCTGCGCAAGGTGTATCGCCGCTATTTCACCCCGGGCGGGCGATTCATGCCCGGCCTGGCGGACGCAGCGGATCTGGACGAAGAGATGCTGCAGCAGTGGTACACCTACTTCTACCAGTGCTCGCAGTGCCGCCGCTGCTCGGTCTTCTGCCCCTACGGCATCGACACGGCCGAGTTCACCACCGCTGCCCGCGAGATCATGGCGGGTATCGGTGTCTCGACCAAGTACGTCACCGAAGTGGTTGCCAAGGTGTACCAGCTGGGCAACAATCTGGGCATCCCCCCCGAGGCGTGGAAAGACAATTGCGAGTTCCTGGAAGAGGACGTCGAGGAGCAAACCGGCGTGCCGGTCCGCTTCCCGGTGGACGATTACGGCGCCGACGTGTTGCTCGTCCCGCCATCGGCGGACAATTTCGCCAACACCGATACCATGATCGGGTACGGCAAGCTTTTCCATGCGATGGGTGTGCGTTGGACCACGAGCACCTACTGCAATGAGGGCGGCAACTTCGGTCTCTTCCTCAACTACGAGAACCTGAAGAAGGTCAACAAACGAATCATCGATGCCGCCCGCATGTTGAAAGTCAAGACGATCATCTGGGGCGAATGCGGGCATGCCTGGCGGGGCGCGGTGCTCACGCCGACGCTGAACGGTCCGATGGACATGTTCGACCCGCCCTACCCGTACCACATCAGCCAGTACATCGTAGATCTGCTGCGGAAGGGCGCCCTGGACGGCCGGATCGACAAGAGCGCCAACGACGAATACCTTGTAACGTATCACGACCCCTGCAATCCGGCCCGCGCCGGCCAGCTGCTGGATGAGCCGCGCGAGATCCTCCGCGCGTGCTGCAACAACTTCGTCGAGATGCCGGCGGACACCATCCGTGAGAAGACCTTCTGTTGCGGTGGCGGCGGCGGTCTCCTCACCGACGAGCTGATGCCGATCCGCATGGCCGGCGGCAAGGCGCGTGCCATGGCGGTCAAGCACGTCAAGGCGAACTTCCTGGCCACCATCTGTGCCATTTGCAAGGCGCAGCTGCCGGAAGCGATGCATTACTGGGACGTG
Organism: uncultured Chloroflexia bacterium; assembly: GCA_963783655.1. Classification (GTDB taxonomy): domain Bacteria; phylum Chloroflexota; class Anaerolineae; order CG2-30-64-16; family CG2-30-64-16; genus CAWAOA01. The sequence goes on along the minus strand of CAWAOA010000004.1, from coordinate 78,147 downwards.
CCGGTCCAGGTAGGCGGCGTGATCCAGTTGCTCGGCAACGCCCTGAAGCTGTAATAGGAGGCGAACCGACATGCGTAAAGCAGTTCTGCTGGCGGCGGTTGCCCTCTTGGTCGTGGTGACCGTCCTGTCCTATCCGGGCTTCGTCGACAAACCTGTCAAAGACGGTGAGGGGGAGATGGCGGTCCGCCTGGCTGCCGGGCTGCCGGCGCCGGAGTATCACAGCCCGCTTGGCTGGTGGCAGACCCACCACCCGGATGTGCTGAACCGCGGCGACATCGTGCAGAAGGACTGTCTCCAGTGCCACGAGCCGCAGCGCTCGTGCAACAACTGTCATCGTTACGTGGGCGTGCAGGAGATCGAGCTGCAGCCTGGGACGCGGATTGCGGAGCGCGGAAATGAGCGATAACCCAACGACCGGCAAGCCGTCGGTCTTCACCTCCCGGAGAAAGTTCCTGCAGCTGGGGGTGGGCGCCGTCGGTGCAGCCTGGGCAGGCACCCTGATCCAGACCCGGCTATTCCCGCTGCAAGGTGCGGCGGAAGCCAGACCGGTCGAATTCTCGCTGGCCGAGCTGCCCGTTGGCGGCTCCCGGGCCATCACTTATGCCGGATCCCCTGCCATCGTCATCCGGTCTGCGGAGGGCATCAAGGGCTTCTCGCTGGTCTGCACGCATCTCGGCTGTACGGTCCAGTGGCGTGCGGGTGAGAAGGAATTCTATTGCGCGTGCCACGACGGCCGCTTCGATCAGTTCGGCGAGGTGCTGGCCGGGCCTCCGCCCCTTCCACTGGAGCAGCTGCCGGTGAAGGTCGATGGGGATCGGGTCACCGTTGGCGAAGCCGGGTAAAGGGTACTGAGATGAAACGACTGTTGCCTATCGCTCTCCTGCTGCTGTCGGTTGCTGCCATGCTCGTGTTCGCAGCCCACACCACCCAGGCGCTGCCAGAATATGCAGCGCAGACCGGGGAGCCGTGCGCGAGCTGCCACGCCAGCCCCGCCGGCGGCGGCATCCGCACGGCGCGCGGCCAGGCGTGGGTAGCCGCCAGCCGCCCCGGCACCGTGCCGCCCACCGAGGAGGCGCTGTCGCTGTTGGGCGTCAAGCTGCCGGCCGACCTTTCGGCCTTCAAGGCGCAGAACAGTGTGGTCGTTCCGCCGGGCCCGCTGAGCACGAAGCCTGGGGCGTGGCGCGCGTTGTACGTGCGTCTCCACGAGTTTGAAGGCAATTAGGAGCTGCTGAGTATGCCGGGACGAATGACGCGACGCAACTTCGTGCGCGGGGTAACGGTCACCGGGACCGCGGCGGCGGCCCTGGTAGCAGCCGAAGGCACGCGCGCCGTGCTGGAAGGCTCCTATGGCGTGCCGGTCACCGGACAGGTCGTGGCGGACGCCGCACACGAGGGGTCGTGGATCAAGACGACCTGCGCCATGTGCACGTGCGGTTGTGGCCTCGAAGTCCGGGTGGTGGACGGCCGCGCAGTCAAGATCGAGGGCAACCCGCTCCATCCCGTGAACCAGGGCGTCTGCTGCCTCAAGGGACATGCAGCGCTCGAGACGCTGTACAGCCCCGAACGGCTGCGCCACCCGCGTGTGCAGGGCCAAGGTCGCGGACGGCGATTGGAAGGAGATCTCGTGGGACGAGGCGCTGGCCCTTGTGGCGGGCAAGCTTGGCGATCTGCGAGCCGCCGGTCGCGCTGCACGAGGTGGCCTTCCTCCACGGCGAGCTGCGCGGCCAGATGCGCTCCTTCCTGGGGCGTTTCGCCTCGGCCTACGGCACCCCCAATGTGATCGCCGCGGACAGCCCGGATGAGCAGGCGGCACGGCTGGCGATGTTCCTGACGCAGGGCATCAACGGGCTCCCCGTTTACGACCTGAACAACTCGCAGTACGTCCTGGCCTTTGGCGGCAACCTGCTGGAAGGCAGCCGCCACATGATGGGATACCTGGGGGCCGTGGCTTTTATGCGGCGCGGCCGGCCCGTCGCGCGGCAAGTTCGTCGCCATCCATCCCCGCCTCGGGATCACCGGTGTCAAGGCAGACGAGTGGGTGCCCATCCGTCCCGGCACGTACGGCGCGCTGGCGCTGGGCATCGCCAACGTCATCATCAACAGCGAGCTGTACGACAAGGCTTTCGTCCGCGATTACACCTACGGTTTTGAGGACTTCAAGGATGAGTCCGGGACCGTACACATGGGGTTCCGGCGGCTGGTGCTGGAGCGCTACACGCTGGAGCGGACCGCCGCCATCACGGGCGTGGCCGCGGCAGACATTGCCCGCATCGCCGGCGAATTCGCGACGAACCGCCCCGCCGTGGCGATGCTGCCGCTGGAAGCGCAAGGGCTCGGGTGCGGCGAAGATGTGCCGGCCGCGATGGCGATCCACGCCTTGAACGCGCTTGTAGGGTCGATCGACCGCCCCGGCGGCGTCCTCGTCCAGCGTTTCCCGACCGTGAAGAAGTGGCCCCAGGCTCAGCCCGACTCGGCCGCCGGCGCGGGCCTCGCGCACGAGCGGGTTGACGGCGCAGGCAGCGACAGTATGCCGCTGGCCACGTCGGCCGCCGCACTGCTGCCGGAGCGTATCCTGGCCGGATCGCCCTACGGAGTGACGCGCTCTTCCTGCTAAACTCGAATCCGGTCTACGAGATGCCCGCCGGAGGCAAGACGACCGAGGCGCTGCGGAAGGTCCCGTTCGTCGTCAGCTTCGCCCCGACCCTCGACGAGAGCGCCGCCCACGCCGACCTGATCCTGCCGGCCGCAAGTTTCCTGGAGTGCTTGGGGCGACGACTACGTCGAGGGCACCGGCTACGCCGGCGTATCGCTGCGGCAGCCGGTAGTAGAGCTCGTTCAGGACACGCGGAATCCCGGCGACGTCCTCCTGAGCCTCGCGGCGAAGCTCGGTGGCGCGGTCGCGCGCTGCGCTCCCGTGGAGCGACTACAAGAGCGCCGTTGAGCTACCGGCTTTCCGGGATCGAGATGGACCGGGCGAAGTTCGAGGCGAACGGCTCGTGGTCTGAGATGGTCTACTTCAACGCCGAGCCGGGAAGCAAGGCCTGGCAAGACGTCGTGGGTCGCGACCGGCTGGCCGCCCCGCAGGACGGGCGTTTCGACCTCTTCTCGCGGGAACTGCATGCCCTCTACCCGGACGCCGACGAGGCGTGCATGCCCGGCTTCTCCGTGCCCCAGACGGCCGGCGACGAGGCGAGCTTCCCTTTCCTGCTCGTTACCCAGCGGCTGATCACGCAGTCGACCGCCTGGCAGGGCACGGTTCCCTCGCTGCAGGAGTGCTACGGGCTGATCAGTCCGGCTCGCTGGGACAGTTGGGTGGAGATCAACCCGCGCGCTGCGGAAGCGCTCGGGATCAAGAACGGCGACACCGTCGTGGTGGAATCGCCGCTCGGGCGCTGCCGGCGCGAGCCGCGTCTTTACGAGGGCATCTGGCCCAACGCCGTCTTCCTGCCCCCGGGGCAAGGGCATGTCACGCTCGTGAAGTGGGGACGTGATGCGGCGACCGGGCAGGTCGGAGCGAACGTGAACCGGCTGCTGGCAAACGCCGGCGTGACACGTGCCCGCGTGTACAAGGCGTAGCGCTGCAGAGCAAACCGGAGGTTACCCTATGCCCCGTTGGGGAATGGTGATCGATCTCGATAAGTGTGTCTCCTGCCAGAGCTGCACCGTCGCCTGTCGCATGGAGAACAACACGCCCGTGGCCGGACCTGACCAGTCCCAGCGTGAGCGGACCATCCTGTGGAACGAGGTGCTCCCGTTCGTAGAAGGGGAGTATCCGAAGGTGACCGTGGCACTGCTGCCGCGCCCCTGCCAGCACTGCGAGCAGCCGGCATGCACCCGCGTCTGCCCCGTAGGCGCCACCTACAAGAACGAGGAAGGGATCGTGCTGGTGGACTATGGGCGCTGTATCGGATGCCGCATGTGCACGGTGGCCTGCCCCTACCAGGTTCGCTACTTCAACTGGTACAACCCGGAGTGGCCTGCCGAGCTCCGGCAGCACCTGAACCCGGATCCTGAGGTTGCCCCGCGGCCCCGTGGCGTGGTGGAGAAGTGTACCTTCTGTATCCAGCGGCTGCGGAAGGCGCGAGAGAAGGCGACCGCCGAGGGCAGGCCGTTCCAGGCCACCGACTACCAGCCCGCCTGCGTCCAGACGTGTCCGGCTCACGCCCGCTACTTCGGCGACCTGGACGACCCGGGGAGCCTGGTGGCGCAGCTTGCGACGAGCCCGCGTGCGTTCCGTCTCCTCGAAGAGATGGGGACGAAGCCGAAGGTCGTCTACCTCAAGCAAGGGTAAGGGGAGGTAAGTTTGGCAGTCGTAATGCATCGCGAGACCGAACTCGAGCGGGCGGTTCTCCAGCCCTTGCGCCACACCACGCTGCAGTTCAAGCTGATCGTCGGCGTTCTTGGCGCGGTGTTCGCGCTCGGCGTAGTGGCGCTGGTCCGGCAGTGGGTGCTGGGCCTGGGGGTCACCGGACTCAATCGCCCCGTCTACTGGGGAATTTACATAACCAACTTCGTCTTCTTCATCGGCATCAGCCACGCCGGCACGCTGATCTCCGCCATCCTGCGCGTGACCCAGGCAGAGTGGCGCCGCCCGATCACGCGTGTGGCCGAGGCAATCACCTTCTTCGCTCTCATTCTTGGCGCCCTGCAGATCTGGATGGACCTTGGCCGGCCCGAGCGGATCGTGCTGCCGTTCTACTGGGGACGCCTCCAGTCGCCGCAGGTTTGGGATGTCATCTGCATCAGCATCTACATGCTCAGCAGCACCCTCTACCTGTACCTGCCGATGATCCCCGACCTGGCGCGCCATGCGTGACCGGATGACGGATGCCGCCCCTTGGCGAAGGAGCTCTACACGGTGTTGGCGGCCGGTTGGCACGGCGGGCACGAGCAGCACCGGCGGCTGGAGCGGGCTATCGGCATCATGGCGATCCTGATCATCCCGATCGCCGTCTCGGTCCACACCGTCGTCTCGTACATCTTCGCGATGACGATGCAGCCGATGTGGCACAGCACTGTCCTCGGTCCGTACTTCGTGGTCGGCGCCATCTTCAGCGGGATCGCCATGCTCTTCATGTTCATGACCGTCATCCGCAAAGTGTGGGGTCTGGAGCGCTGGATCACCGCCAAGCAGTACAACTACCTTGGACTCCTGCTGCTGGTAATGTGCGTCTTCTGGGGCTACTTCACCCTGGGCGAATACCTGACCACCGGATACGCCACCCTGGTTCACGAGGCTCACGTGCTCGAAGCCAAGCTGACCGGCGCCTTCGCGCCGTGGTTCTGGTCCATGCTCGCGCTGAACCTGGTCATCCCCTTCGCGATCCTGATCACCCGGCGCGGCCGGACCCCGGTTGGCACGTTCATCGCCTCAGCGTGTATCGCCACCGGCATGTGGATCGAGCGCTTCACCATCGTCGTTCCCAGCCTCGTGAATCCGTCGCTGGGGTTTGAACCGTCGGTCTACCGGCCCACCTGGAACGAGCTGGCGATCATGGCCGGATCGTTGGCCCTCTTCACACTGCTCTTCCTGCTCTTCTTCAAGCTGTTCCCCGCGATCTCTGTCTGGGAGGTGGAGGAAGGCGAAGCAGTGGCGGCGGTGCAAGCAAGGGCTCGGGAGCTGGTGCAGCAGGATGCGCTGCGATCGCCCCTGGCGGAAGCGTAGGCGGAGAGGAGTACCGCAATGGGACAATGGTTCATCGATACGCCGGGGATCGGTTCGCTGATCGTCATGGGCGTCGCCGGCTCTGTGCTGCTTGCCTACGCCGGGATGCTCCGCTGGATCCTGACCGCGCCCCGGGACGCACACAGCGCACCCGAAGTTGGAGAAGATCACGCATGATCCGCGCGAGAGCACGTCTGCTTCTGTCGCTCCTCATGGCGCTGACGGCGCTCGCCGGCATCGCCGGCGTGGCGTCTGCTGAAGGCGGGCCCGGCAACTACTGTATCGGCTGCCACACCGCCTCGACCCGGCGCCGGCGACTGTGCTTGCCTGGGCCGGCGGCAACGACCGCGAGGCGGCGAGCGCCTGTGATGCCGCCACGGCAGTGCGCGACGAGGCGAACTATACCGGCCGGATGCTGTTGGCCGTCCAGCGCCTTCGAACGGACCTCGGTTCCAACGCGCCGGCGGGCACGGACGCAAAGCTCCTGGCCGGCAGGCAGGCGTACGCGCGGCTGCTCGATAGCCCGGTAACAAGCCTGGATGCGTTCACCTCCGAAGCGCAGTCGGTGCGCTACCAGCTCGGGAAGAGCTACACGCGCCTCAACCAGGCGGCGGACGCAGTCAAGCAGCAGCGCATCCTGATCGCCGGGGCGATCGTGACGCTGGCGCTGCTCTTCGCGCTCGCCTGGGGAATGCGCAATACCGTCGCGCTGGGCGCAGGTCCGCTCCGGCTGGTCCGTTTCGGATGGCGAGGCGCGCTCTTCCTGCTGCTGGTGCTCGTGCTCTTCTCGCTGCCACTGCTGCGCAGCGGGCCCGACGTGGTCGAGAGTGGCACGGACGAGTCGATGGCCAGGGAAGCTGCGCTCGATCAGGCGGATCGCGCCGCCGACGCCGGCGAGCGGGCGCTCGCTCGTGCCGCCATGATGGCGCGCGCCGGCGCTGCATGGGCGGTCGTGGACCGCGGCGCAGGCGAACGCGCCCTCGATGCCGCGCTGGCCGCCTCGCGGGACGCACGCATGAACGCCGAGGCGCAGTGGGGCGAGGCACAGGCGGCGCAGGAGCGCACCGTCAGCCTGAAGGCCGACGCCGAACGCGCGCTGCTGGTGGCGAAAAGCCTGGACGGCGCACGCGGCCGGGTCTGGGCCGATCGCCAGGCGGCGGCCGAATGGATGATGATCGATCCGCAGCGCGCCGGGCAGATGCTGGCGCAGGCGCGCTCTCAGGCGCTGCGCAACGATGTAACGCGCTATCGGGACCTCGATCTGCGCGCGATCGCGGCCGTTTGGGCAGGGCTTGACCGCCCGCAGGCGCTGGAGACGCTCGCCGCCATCGGCGATCCCGAGATCCGTTCCTGGGGCTATCGCACGCTGGCGCAGCAGCTTGGGGGACAAGAGCCTGTACACAGCCGCCGGCGAGTCCGCCCGCGCAATCGCTAACCCCTCGTCCCGCGCCCGTGCCTTGCGCCTGGTGGGCGTCGAGTCCGGGCAGCCGGCGTGGCTGGTCTGAAGCCGGTGAAGCGCTTGCAGAGTGCCGGCGGTGCCGCGGCTGCGTACGGGCAGGCCGAGCTGGCCGGCGCGATGAAAGACGCTGCCCTCGTTGAGAAGATCGACTCCGCCTATCCCGGCCGCACGCGCCCTCGGATATCTGCGTCTGGGCCAATACGAGCTCGGCATGGGCGGAAACCGCCCGGATCGACGACGTTCTGGAGCGCTCGCGCGCACGTGCCGCTATCGCCGGCAGCGCGGGCGACGCCGCGAAGGCCCGCCAGGTCGAGGATTCGGTGCTGCGAGGACAGGCGCTTGCGGCCATCGCCGCAACGACGCGGGATGCCGCCCTGGCGGACACGATCGAGGAGCCGTACTGGAAGGCGGTGGCCCTCGCCCGGACCGGGGATTATGCCGCTGCCCTGGAAGCAGCCGGCAGCGACCCGTCTGCGCTGGCGGCCGTCGCTCGCGCGTGGGCCGAGCACGACGGCAAGGCTGCGCTGGCGGTCGAGCCGGCGCTGGAGCGAGAGGCCGACCGTGCGGTCGTGCTGCGGCTGGCGGCCGGGTCCGGCCAGGATGCCACCCTCTTCGGGCGTGCGCTGGACATGGCGCTGGCCGCCCGGGTGCGCGGCGATGCCACCGCCCCGGTGGAGGCCTCGCTGGCGCTGGGCAACGTCGGCCGTCCAGAAGCAGGACCGCACCGCCGCCGCCAGGGCGTACGCACAGGCGCTAGAAGCAGCCGAGCGCATCTCGGTGCGCTACAAGTAACGCTGGTCCAGGGGAGAACACAATGTCCGTAGAGAGCCTGCATCTCATCTCGTTGGCGTTCATGCTCGTCGTGTACGTCCTGCGCATCGTATGGATCATGCGCTTCCGGTTGGCCCGCGAGCTTGCCCGCCCGGTGGGAAACGGGGCGCTTGGGGCAGCCTGGGCCATGACGACCGCCGTCCGCCCCTGGTCCATGGAGACTACCCGCAAAGGTTTCTGGCAGTGGCTCGAGTTCGCCGCTTTTCACGTCGGAGTGGCGGTGATGATCGGACTCTCCTTCGTGATCCCTTTCGCCCCGGAGTGGCTGACGCCAACGGTGGTGGCGCTGGTGGTCCTCACGCAGGTTGCCGCCGTCCTGGCGGGGCTGCTGCGATTGTACAAGCGGGTCAGCCGGCCATACATGCGTGCGATCAGTTCGCCCGATGACTACTTCTCCCTCTCCATCACGAACGTGCTGTTCGTGCTGTGTGCCCTGACGGTGCTGCACGTGCCGGTCGCACACGAGCTCTATTTCATACTCGTAGCGCTGATCATTGCCTACGTGCCATTCTCCAAGATATCGCACTACATCTACTACCCATTTGCTCGCTACTTCTACGGGTCTTATCTGGCCCGGCGCGGCATCTACCGGTAGCCCAGGCTGGAAGAGGACGAGATGAGCGAAGAGAAGACCCTCGAACAAAAGGCAATGGAAGCGTTCCGCCGGCGGCTAACACGTCAGGCGGTCACCAGCATGCAGGTCTGCGTCCACTGCGGCCAGTGCGCCGACACGTGTCACTACTATCTGGCTACCGGCGACCCGAAGATGACGCCTGTATACAAGATGGACCGCGTACGCAAGGTCTACAAACGCACCATCGACTGGCTGGGTCAGGTCGCACCGGGGTGGGTAGGCGCCAGGGAGCTCGATTCGGAGCTGCTGCAAGAGTGGGTAGAGATCGCATACGGCTCCTGCACCATGTGCCGCCGCTGCATGATCAACTGCCCGATGGGTGTGGATCCGGCCAGGATACTCGGGCTGGCGCGCGGCGTTCTGACCGAGGTGGGTATGACCCCGAAGGGGTTGGCTGCCACCGTCCAGATGCATCTGGATCATGGCAACAACATGGGGATCGGCGAGGAGGACTTCGTCGAGACGCTGCAGTGGATGGAAGAGGAACTGCAGACCGAAGTCGGTGACCCCAATGCGAAGATCCCCATCAACAAAGAGGCGCGCGTGTCGTCTACACCTTCAACCCGCGCGAGGTCAAGTACTTCCCGTATCTGATCCAGGCGGCGGCCAAGATCTTCAACGCCGCCGGCGAGGACTGGACCCTCAGCACCGAGAGCTGGGACGCCACCAACTACGCGCTGTTCACGTTCGACGAGCCGAAAGCGCGCATCTTCGCCGGTAACCTCGAGGCAGCAGTGAACAAGCTGCGCGCCGGGGTGCTGGTCATGGCCGAGTGCGGGCATGGCTTCCGGTCGCAGCGCTGGGAAGGGGAGACCTGGGCCGGTCACAAGTATCCCTTCCCGATCATGTCTTTTGTCGAGCTGCAGGCCCAGTACATCCGTGAGGGCCGCATCAAGCTGGACAAGTCGAAGAACCCGCTGCGCGTGACCTACCACGACCCCTGCAACCAGGTTCGCAGCGGTGGTATCGTGGAAGAGCCGCGCTACATTCTGCAGCACGCCGTCGAGGAGTTCGTGGATATGACTCCCCACGGCGTCGATAATTTCTGCTGTGGTGGCGGCGGCGGCATGCTGGCCATGACCGAATTTAGCAAAAGTCGCATAACCGCGGGTAAAATCAAGGCCGACCAGATCGCAGCGACCGGCGCCAAGATCTGCGCCACGACCTGCCACAATTGCCTGGACCAGTTGGGCGAGCTGAGCCGGCACTACAAGCTCGGCGTCAAGGTGCAGAACCTCAGCGAGCTCGTGGCCGCCGCCCTCGTCTACCCGAACAGCGAGGCGTGATGGCATCGAGCGCAGAGGGCAAGAACGTATTCATCGTCATGAGCAGCGGGCCGCGCACCCCGGAGCGGTGTTCGGCCCCGTTCTTTTTTGGGCGGCAGGCCGCCCTGCTCGGCGCCAGCGTCCGCATCTGCTTCATCCTGGAAGGACCGCTCTTGCTGAGACCGGGTGTGGCAGAGACGATCTGTCCCTGAGGAAGGAGGCCGCCCCGTGAGCGACTCGCTGGCCAAAGCCGTGGAAGCCGGCGTGCAGCTACAGGTTTGCGACGCCGCGCTGCGCTTCTGCAAGATGACGCCAGACGACTTCCGCGAGGAGGTCGAGGATCTCGTCGGCCCCAGCTACATCATCACCGAGGGTCTGGCGGCGGACCTGGTACTTAACTTCTAGACCGGAGCCGGATTGACCAACTACCTGCCACGCATCCTGATCGGAGCGCCGCACGGGCGCACCGGCAAGACGACCCTGACGCTGGGGATCTGCGCAGCGCTGGCCGCGCGCGGGCTTGCGGTACAACCGTTCAAGAAGGGTCCGGACTACATCGACCCCTCCTGGTTGAGCGAGGCGGCCGGGCGCGCCTGCCGTACCCTCGATCCCTTCTTCCACGGTGACGAAGCAGGCCTGCGCCGCGCCTTCCGCGACGGGGCAGCGGGCGCCGCTCTCAGCATTATCGAGGGCAATCACGGTCTCTACGACAGCCTGGACGACGATGGGGCGGGCAGCAGCGCGGCGCTGGCCCGGACGCTGCGCGCACCCGTGTTGTTGGTCGTCGATTGCTCCCGCATGTCGCGGAGTGTCGCGGCGCTCGTGCGCGGCTTCCAGGAGTTCGAGCCCGAAACGGACATCGCCGCAGTGGTGCTGAACAATGTGGCGCAGAGCAGGCACGAGGGCAAGCTGCGGCGCGCAATCGAGGGCTACTGCGGAATCCCGGTCTTGGGCGCGCTGCCGCGCGATGAGGCTTTCACAATTCCGGACCGGCATCTCGGATTGGTCCCGCGGGGAGAGCGTGACGAACTGCTGCCCGCCCTGGCTGCCTGCCGGAACGCGGTGTCTCTGCACGTCGACCTGGATGCCCTCCTCGCGCTGGCCCGCAATGTACCCTTCTTCCTGGACGACGCGGCGGAGCCTCGGACTCAGGCGCCGCACCCGTGCGAGCGGCGGGTGCGGCTGGGGATCGTTCGCGACGAGGCATTCTCGTTCTACTACCCTGAGAACCTGCAGGCCCTGGTCCGCGAGGGTGCCGAGCTGGTGTCTGTGAGCGCCTTGCACGATGCCGGACTTCCCTCACTTGACGGGCTGTATATCGGCGGCGGTTTCCCGGAAGTGTTCATGGCGGAGTTGGAGGCGAATGCCCCCTTCCGCCGGTCAGTTGCGGCCAATATCTCGCACGGGCTTCCCGTCTATGCCGAGTGTGGCGGTCTGATGTATCTGTCGCAGCGGATTCATTGGGATGGCAGGTCGGCGGAGATGGCCGGCATCCTGCCGTTCGAGGTCGAGATGGCCGGACGGCCCCAAGGCCACGGATACGTGATGGCAAAGGTAGAGGGCGACAACCCATTTGTGGCCGCGGGAAGCACCCTGCGCGGGCACGAGTTCCACCAATCGCGACTGATCAATTGGAGCGAAGACCTCCGCGCGCTTACCGGCTGGAGCGGGGCGCCGGGCTGGGCGATGGCACCGACGGCGTGGTGTGCGGCAGCGTCCTGGCATCTTATACCCATCTTCACGCGGCCGGTTCCCCGGCCTGGGCGGCCGGAGTCGTGACGGCCGCGGCCCGCTACGCTGCCGGGCGTACTGACTAGAAGGCGTTTGCTGCTATGCAGGGCATCGTTCTGGCCGGAATCAACCACAAGTGCGCTCCCGTCGAAGTGCGCGAGCGACTGGCGTTTGGTCATGAAGCGTTAGCGCACGCTCTGCCGCTCCTTCGCGCTGCGGTTGGCGTGGGCTGCGACCGGGCAGTCGAGCCAGAAGCAGCCATCCTCTCTACCTGCAACCGCACCGAGATCTACCTCCACACGCCGGCCCCGGCGGACGCGGAAAGCGCCATATTGCGCTTCCTGGCGGAACGCAGCGGCGTGCCGGCGTGCGAGCTGGCCGGTCTGCTGTATTACCAGGTAGGCGAGCACGCGGTTGACCACCTGCTGCGCGTCGCATGCGGGCTGGACTCGCTGCTGGTGGGAGAGAACGAGATCCTGGGCCAGGTGAAGGACGCCGGTGAGTCGGCGCAGGCGGCGGGTACGATGGGTCCCGTTCTCAACAGCCTGTTTCGCACTGCCGCGGAAGCAGGGAAGAGTGCCCGGCGCGACACGGAAATCGGCCGCGCTCCGCTGAGCTTCGCTGCCCTGGTCGTGGAGTTAGCGCAGGAGCGGCTGGGATCGCTCGAGCAGCGGGCAGCCCTGCTGGTGGGCGCGGGGAAGATGAGCAGCCTGACGGGGCGCGCGCTGGTGCGGGCCGGGCTGCGCTGCGTGCTGGTGGCCAACCGGACCTATGACCGTGCGGAGCGGTTGGCGCGGGCGCTGTGTGGCACGGCCGTCCACTTCGATGCGCTGCCGGCTTCCCTTCTCGAGGCTGACCTCATCGTTTGCTCGACCGGCGCGCCGCATTTTGTGCTGCGGTATGAAGACGTGGCGCATGCGATGGAGCTGCGAGGCGGGCGTCCCCTGCTCGTCGTCGATCTGGCGGTCCCCCGCGATGCCGATCCGGCCATCGCGGCGCTTCCTGGGGTGCAGCTTGTCGACGTGGATGACCTTACCGGATGGGTTCAGCGCCGCGATCCGCTGGCGGCTCAAACGCTGGACGATGTCGAGACGATCGTGGCCCAGGCATCGGCGGAATTCGCCGCCTGGCTGGCAGCGCGACAGGCCGTGCCGGTGATCCAGGCGCTGCGCCTGCACGTCGAGGGAATTTGCAGCGCAGAGGCGGACCGCGCACTCCAGCGCATGGGGGAATTAACCCCGGAACAGCGAGACGCCGTGGCAGCGATGGCTCACGCAATCGCCGCCAAACTGCTGCACCGGCCGGTCGTTAACCTCAAATCGCCCCCGGAGGGGATGAGCCACGGCGAGATCGCTTACTTTACCCAGGAGTTGTTTGGCCTAGAGTAACGGCAGGCCAAGGGAATTCCGGTCATCGATGAAGCTGCGGGCGAGTGCCTGCAGCTTTTTGTCGTCCGGCCGGAGAGCGGTTGCCGAGGGGGAACAGGACAGGGGGGCGCGATGCCGGTAGTCAAGGTAGTGGACTCGATCGAGATAGCGGTGGATCCCGCCGGCCTGTTCGCGATCATCACCAGCCACGAACGCCGTTTTCAGCTTAGCCCATTGTGGGGTGTGGCGCAGATCACCGGCGTGAGCGAGGACTATCCGCAGGTGGGCGGTCGCTACCACACTCGTATCACGCAAGGGGATCACGCGGAATACGATACCGTGGTCCGCACGTACATCCCCGCGCAGCGCTTCGCGTACGAGTTGACCGCGGAACGGCAAACCAGCGTGGCGTGGACCATCCAACGTGCCGCATCGGGGACGCGCTTGATCTATGAGGAGAGCTTCCTGGCAGACGACGCCGGCGATGAACAGCTCATTGCCAGCGTACGCGAGATCGTGGGCAAGTGGCTGCTGAACATAAAACGCTACGCCGAACTGCCGTCTTCACGCTCCGGCCGCGTCTTCAGGTGGGCGGCGGACCGCTTCTATCTGCGCCTCCGCCCCGACCAACGCAACGTCGTCGCCGCCCTCGTCGGCCTGCAGGCCGTCTCCACGATCGGCTTCGTGATGGCTGCCATCGGGATAGGGCTGGGCAGCCTGATCTTCTGAACTGAGTCCAGGGTGGGGGTCACATGTTCCAGACGCGCTTACGTGTAGATCCAACCCTGGATTCAGTATAGCTCCGCTCCTAGAGCTCACTCCAGGCGCACCGGAACCCGGTGTCATCGCTGCGATGCATGGGCGCGGCCCAGCTCCGGTAAGCGCAGCGCGCCTGGTCACGCGTGCCCCGCCATGAGCCGCCGCGCATCACCTGTTTGCCCAGCGATGCTTCCATACTCTCCGGGTTGGAGGTAGCACCGCTCTCGTGAAACTGCGGCATCGTGCTCACGTCGCCTGTTACCGCCAGAAGCTGCTCTCGCCCGTCGTCGCTCGTGTACGGGTAGGGACCGAACAGCGAGATGCACCAGTTCTGGACGTTTCCGGCCATCTCTCCCGCGCCGTATGGGCTGTCGCCGGCCGGCGAGAACGCAGCCACCGCATTCGTCCCGCGCGCCTTCGCCTCGCGGTTGCTGCAGCGGTCTGCTTCCCACTCGTTGCCCCACGGATACAGCCGCCCATCCGGCCCGCGCGCCGCCTTCTCCCATTCCGGTTCGGTGGGCAGGCGCACCGGCAGACCAAGTTGCTCTGCCGCCCAGCGGCTGAATGCCACGGCGTCGAGCAGGTTCACCCACGTCACCGGATGTCCCGCTAGCTCGGGCAAATACGTACCGCCGGACCACCCCTGGGGAGGGCGCCGGCCGGTTGCCGACACGAATGCTGCATATTGCTCGTTGGTCACGCTGTAGCGCATGATGTGGTAGTCGGTGACGTCCAGCACGTGCTGCGGCTGCTCGTCGTCACCGGCGCGCCGGTCGTTCCGGCGGTTGCTCCCCATGATGAATTCCCCCGCAGGGACAAGGACAAAACCCAAATCCAATGGCAGATTCAATGTTCCTCCGTCGAATTCCGTTCTCCCTCGGGGGGAGTATCTTCGCCCAGGTCGACCAGGTTGTGCTGGAGGGCGTATCGCACCAGGTCGGCGCTGTTCTGAACGACGTACTTCGCCATGATGTTCGTCCGGTGCACCGATACCGTCTTGGGGCTGATATCCAGCTTGCGGGCGATCTCTTTATTGCTCAGTCCTTGCACGACCATCTGCAGCACCTGTCGCTCGCGGTCCGTCAGGTGTACCTGCGCCTCTCGGGGCGGGCTGGCCGCCTCGCGGTAATGCGTCAGCAGCTGCTGCATCACCCCCGGCTCGAGGAACGCTCCCTGCTCCGCGACCTGCCGGATTGCCGACAGCACCTCGCGGCCACCCGATCGCTTCAGCACGTACCCGACCGCTCCTGCCTGAAGCGCCGGCCCGACATACTCGCGGCTGTCATGCTGGGTCAGCACCAGCACCTTGATATCCGGATAAGCCAACTTGATTCGCCGCGTCGCCTCGAGCCCGTCCATCACGGGCATCGCCATGTCCATCAGGATGATGTCAGGATGGAGCCGGCCGGCGGCCTCGCAGGCCTCCTGGCCGTTCGTGGCCTCTCCCACCACCGTGATGTCCTCCTGCCGCTCCAGCAGCGACCGGATGCCATCGCGCAAGATTGCGTGGTCGTCGACGACGAGCACACGGATCACGACGGCGCCTCCTCTTCTTCGAGAGGCAGGTGAATGCTCACAACGGTCCCGCTTCCGAGCGCCGACGAGACGTCCACGTCGCCGCCCAGCAGGCCGATCCTCTCGTGCATCCCCATCAGACCCAGACCTCTGCCGCCCTCCGAATGGAGCGCCAGTTCCATGGGGTCGAAGCCGAGCCCATCGTCCGCTACGAGTACCCCGGCGGTGTGGGCGCCGAATTCGAACACGATCCGCACGCGCCGCGCATTGCTGTGCCGTGCCACGTTGTTGATCGCTTCCTGGACTGCGCGGAACAGCGCCGTTTCCGCCTCCGCCTGCAGTCGCCGCGGCGGCGTCGATTCCTCAATCGTGACCTGAATACCCGACGGTTCGAGGCGTGACCGGGCAAACCAGCGCAGCGCCGGGACGAGACCCAGGTGATCGAGCATGGAGGGGCGCAGATCGAAGATCATCTTGTGTACCCCGTCCAACGTCCCCTGCGCCAGCGAGCGCATCGCCTCGAGCATCTCCCCGACCTCTTCCAGGGTCTGGACCTGGGCCGCCTCTTCGGTTGCGTAAAGCAGCGCCGTGATCGCCTGGCTCGTGTCGTCGTGCAGCTCACGGGCGATGCGCTTGCGCTCCTCTTCCTGCGCAGAGATCACCTTGCGCAGCAGCTCCCCTCGCATCCGCTCCTTATGCGCCAGCTCCGTGTACAGGCGGCTGTTTTCGATCGCCACCGCGATCTGGCTCCCGATCGCCTGCAGGAGATCCTGCTCTTCGGAGTTGAACTCGCGCTCCAGCCGGGTGCCAACGCACATGCTGCCGAGCGCCGAGCCGCGCGACAGCAGCGGCACGTGTACTAACGTTCGTAACCCCTCCCGCTGGAGTGCCTGGGCGCGGCGTCCCTTGAACAGCGCCAGACCGGGTACAACGAGCACGGTGCGGTTCTGCAGGACCCCGCCGCAGGAGTTGTCCAACATCCCGAACTGCACGACCTTGCGTGCCGTCTCCTCCGTGATCCCCCGCAGGGCAACCATGTCGAGCGAACCGCTGGTCTCGTCGCGCACGAATACCGCGCCCACGTCTACGCCGGTCAGTCGCAATACCCTGTCGAGCGTCTGCTGCAGGATCTCCGAAATGTCGAGCGACTGGTTGACCGTCGTAGCCACCGCGTTGACGATGGCCAGCTGCTGGTTGCGGCGCAGCAGCGATTCCTCGGTACGTTTCTCCTCTGTGACGTCGCGCAGCAGCTCGACCACCCGCTCCACTTCGCCGTTCGGGCCGAGCATCGGCGATGCAAGCACTTCGATGAAGCGCACTCCACCCGTCTGAGGGTCGACACGTCGATGCGTGACCTTCACGGGACTACGCGTCGCCACCACGTCCGCCATCGGGCAGGTGAAGCCGGCTTCGGCGCACGGACGGTCCGCCTGGAAGATCCGGTAACACGGCAATCCCGGCGCCCCATCGCTACAAGGGTCCTGCGCCATCGCCGTACAGGCCGCCCTGTTCGCGCGCTGGACGACGTGATCGCATCCAATCACGAGCAAGCAGTCGCTCAACCCGTCGATCGTTGTCCGCAGGTCCTCGCTCAGCCGGTGCGCCTCGAGCGTCCGCAGCTGGACGCGCGCATCCAACTGCTGGTTCAATGCGGAAGTCTGCGCCATCGATTGCGCCAACCGGGCTCGCATCGCGTCGAAACTCAGCGCCAGGTGTCCCACTTCGTCGTTTCGCTGCCACCCTATCGGCGTCTCCATGTCGCCCGCCGCGATCCTTGCGGCTGCTTCGGTGAGCATCCGGACCGGCTCCACGATCCCCCGCATCAATGCACCCACCAGCGTCAGCGCGCCGGCCATGCTGATGACCCCCAACAACACGGTCATGAGCGTCAGGTTATTCACCGGCGCGAAGAGCTCGTCCGCGTCCTGCCGCACCACCACCGCCCACGGGCTGTTGCCGGCGCGCGCGAATGCCACCACCACGTCGCGCGGCTCCACGTCTCCCCCGGTACACCCGGTGCATGTGAGCGTGCGCGGCTGCGGGTTCTCGAACAGCGGCGTGAGAAATGCTGAAGGAAGAGCTGAGTGACTGTCGGTGCCCGTGGCAGCCACCACGACCTGTCCCTGGGCATCGACGACCTCGAGATGCCCGGTGCGGCCGATGTTGTATCCACGCTCGAAAGGCGAAACGCCGGCAGCGCCCAGGTCGAGCAGCGCTGCCACGTAGTTGGCGGTGGCGCCGGTTTGTGAGCCGCCAGACGCGTGCGATGCGGTCAACAGGATCGCACGCGGCTCCCCTCCCGGAAGTACCTGTAGCTCCTTGCCTGATCCTGCCGTGGCAAGCAGTTCACCCCAGTCGACCGCGCTCTGTCCCGGTCCTGTTCGTAGGCGAACGGTGCCACTCGCATCGAAGAGGTACAGCGCTTTGACTGCGCTGCCCAATTCGATCATACCCGTGCGCAGGGTTGCCTCACGCTCCCGCACCGTAGCTGCCAGCGAGGCTTCGCGTGCCAGGATGGCCAGAGACTCGTCCAGATGGCCCAGCGACTCGCCCAGCCGCGACGCCGTCATCTGCGCCAGCAGGACACGTTCGCTCAGGAGCTGCTCGGTTGCGCGGTTGCTCGTGCTGATGCTCAGAAAACCGAACACGCCGATCAACCCCATTAATCCGATCAGAACGACCAGCAACATCTTTCGCTGCAGCCCGAAGTCGCCCCATTGAGCGCCGATTGCTGCAAGCCGCGACTTGACGCCGGTACGCCGCGCCGTCAGGTCCTGCGTGCTGCTGCGGGACAGGGAAGATATCGACATAACGTTTAGTGGGTCACCCTGGGTGCTTCGGACGGCAGCGGCCATTCGCAGTACCGCGTCCGGCCGCACCGCGTACACGCCCCCTCAGCTTCGATCGCCTCGCGCACGCCGTCGAACTCGCCCATCGACTCGTACCACTCGAACGTACGCCCGATGGTGGTGCGCAAGGGGGTCTTGGGCATGTCGAACGCCTGGCGTGCCTTGGAGGAATCGAAATAGAACATCTGCGCCTCGAGGCGCAGGCGTGCTCCGGTGAGGGGCACCGGTCCGCTGGTCTGTGGCTGGAGCATGTCTGTGAGGCCGGCAGTCAACGATACGAGCCAGCGCGGCATTGCCTTCAATTGCATCCCGCATCCTACCACGTCGGCGATGGTCTGGTATAGCTGCAGCAGCGTCATGTTCTCGCCGCCCAGGATGTAGCGCTCGCCCACCCGCCCCTTCATTGCCGCCTCGATGTGCCCCTGCGCGGCATCGCAGATCGGGACGACGTTGACGCCCCCGGGCGCAATCAGCGGCGGCGCGCAGTGCTTTACGATCTCGACCACCATCCCGCTCGACACTTTGCGGATGTCCCGCGGGCCGATCACTGTCGTAGGGTTGACGATGACGGCCGGCAATCCCTGCTTCACCAGCTCGAGCACGATCTGCTCCGCCTGGTGCTTGCTGTGGCCGTACACGAATCGATCCGGCTTGACGTTGAAGGTAAAGGACTCGTCCACCATCTTGTTCGGATGGATGCCCATCGTGGCGCTGGAGCTTGTATGCACGACGCGCCGGACGCCGGCTCGCAGCGCGGCTTCCATCACATTGCGCGTCCCCTGCACGTTGACCTCGTACATGCGCTCGATGCCCTGGCGCCAGTGATCTACCACCCCTGCCGCGTGGAACAGCACGTCGATCCCTTCCATGGCGGCCGGCAGGCTCGCCGGGTCGAGCACATCTCCTGGCACGAATTGGAACGGCCCGCCTTCAAGCAGCACGCGTGAGGCGCCGGGCCGTTCGAGGATGATCACGCGCCACCCGCGCTCGATCAGGCGCAGAGCGATGTTGGATCCGACAAATCCCGTGCCGCCGGTGACGAGTGCCGTGCGCATCATGCGCCTCTCGCGGCGCAATGGCCGCTTTCGAACCAGGCAAGCTGTTCTCGCAGCCTCACAACCTCTCCCACGACAACCACCGACGGCGAGCCGAGGCCGGCAGCCAGCGCGCCGATGTCCGCCAGACTCCCGGTGACGGTCTGCTGCGACGCGGTGGTTGCCTCGTGGATGACCGCGACAGGCGTTTCCGGTGCGCGTCCGTTGCGGAGCAGCTCGGCGGCAATTTCAGGCAGGCTCCCCATCCCCATCAGGATGACCAGGGTGTCGATCCGGGCGAGCGCCGCCCAGTCCGGCGCCGCCGCGCCGTCCGCCGCCCGGTGTCCCGTCACCACCGCAAAATCGCCGGCCACCAGGCGGTGAGTTACCGGGATTCCGGCGTAGGCCGGCCCGCCGATCGAGCTGGATATCCCGGGCACCACTTCGAACGGCACGCCCGCGGCCGCAAGCGCAAGCGCCTCTTCGCCCCCGCGCCCAAAGACAAACGGGTCGCCTCCCTTGAGACGCACCACGATCTTCCCGGCCTGGGCCTTCTCCACCAGGATCTGGTTGATCCGCTCTTGCGGCACGGGGTGGTTCTGGGGCTCCTTACCGGCGTCGATCCGCTCGGCGTCTGGTGCGTAGTCGAGCAGTTCCGGGCTCGCCAGGCGGTCGAACACCACGACGTCGGCCAGCCGCAGCAGCTCCGCCCCGCGCACCGTGATCAGCCCGGGATCGCCGGGCCCCGCGCCGACCAGGTAAACTTTACCGCGCGCCATTGGACGTGCCGCTCCCTTCGGCAGCGTAGCCATCCACGATCGACGCTGCACGCTGCATCGCCGCCTCGCGATCCCCGCTGCGAATCAGCTCCAGGAGTCCGGCGTCGAGCAGACGCTCGGCAACGCCGGCGCGTGATGGCTGGTCCCCGATAGATGCCCGCATGCGCGGCCGGAGCTCGGCGAGCAGTTCCGCTAACTCCGCGTATTCGTCCCCGTAGCGCTCCTCCAGCTCCTCGCGCAGCCTCCTCGCCAGCGCCGGGCTGCCGCCGCCGGTCGACACGGCAAAGACAACCTGGCCGCGGCGCACCACCGCCGGCATGATGAAGTTGCTCAGCTCCGGCACGTCCACCACGTTGACAAGCCGCCCCGCACCCCTGGCGGCGGACGAGACCGCACTGTTCGTGGCGGGATCGTTCGTGGCAGCAACGACGAGGAATGCGCCGTCCACGTCACCGTCCTGGTAGGGGCGCGCGTGCCACGTGATGCGCCCCTCGCCGGCAAGCGCACGGAGGCCGGCGGTCGCCTCGGGCGCAACGACCGTCACGCTTGCGCCGGCGTCGAGCAACGCCGCAACCTTGCGCGCGGCCACCGCTCCGCCGCCTATCACGACACAGCTTCTCTGGTCCAGCCCGATCAGACAGATGGGATACGTGCGCACATTCACAATTGTATCATAAGTCGCACTACCGGCAACAAGCATCAATAATGTATCGGGTACAACCATGCTGCCAACGGCGGGAAGAGCGTGTCCAGCAGGAGCCGCTGCTCGCGCCCGACCGAGAAGCCGCGGTGCTGCTCCTGAAGCTCCTCCCGCGACCGGTAGCCGAACAGCAGCGGAGCGAGCAGCCTCTCCGGCAGCCGAACGACCGGTTCGCTGCAAGGCGGGCACGGCGCGACTCCGGCCAGCCGCCCTGCATCGAAGCGCATTGCGATCGCGGTCCGGCAGAGATCCAGCACAACCTCGTCCGTGAGGCCGGCGAAAGCCGAGCGCGCGATGCGGGCCTCGAGCTCCGGGGCGATCGCACGCAGTAAGGCGATGGGGTCCGGTATCGCTACCTGCCAGGCGTAGTCCGCGGTGGGTCCGGCATCCAGGGTATGGGCCAGCCGCATCAGCAGGTGATTCTTCGGCAGGCTGATCCGCAGCCCCGGCTCGCCGCGCGCCTGAGCCTGTTCGCACGCACCCTGAAGCAGCGCCAGGCAGGCGGGGTAGGATGTGACGGCGGCCTCGCAGATCTGGTATTCGTCGCCGAAGTGCCACCGCAGGCCCCGCCAGTAGCCCGCAATCCCGCCATCCTCACTCTCGACGACCCAGATCTGCCCGGCAGCCACACCGGGCCGGTCATCCGAGCGCCCCAGCAGGAAGCGCCAGTGATCTTCACGCCGCTCCCCGGTGAGATCCAGCGAGCCCAGATCTTGCTCGTGCAGCTGCGCAAGCGTAGCGGCATCGCCGGGAACGGCCAGGCGTGTCTTGTATCCGTCTTGGCGAGAGGGCAGGTGCCGGAACTCAACGCGCGGGCCCCCTTCGAATGGGATCGCGTACTCGTAGCCGAACCGGTCATAGAATCCGGCGATTCCCTGGATCTGGGATACGAGACATCCCCGCTCCGCAGCGCGTCTCCGGTACCACTCGATCTGTGCCTGCACCAAGCCCTGCCGTCGCCACTCCGGCGCCGTTGCGACCACCACCATCTCCGCCGCCGGGAATGACGCAGCGCCGTATCGCCAGGACCACGGCAGCAGTTGCAGCGAGGATACGGCCCGCCCTGCGCCGTCAACCACGAGGGAGATGTCGCCGGGCTGAGCGTCCGGGTAGCCCTGCAGCGAGGCCCGCGTCCAGCCGCCGATGCTCTCGCCAAATACCGACACGGCAAGAGCCCCCACCCGCTCCACGTCCTCGTCGTCGCGCACTGTGCGCAGAGTAAGCCCGGGTGGCAGGCGTGGTTCGAATCGGCCGGTGGCAGGTTCAGTCAAAGAAGTGCTCCCTGAGGCGTGTTGCCAAAGCATTCTATCACGAGCCGCCCGGCAGCGCCGCAGCGTGGTAGAATGGCGGGCACACGAACGCGAGAGGGTAAGATGGACGACTTTATGCGGGCGAACCGCGACCTATGGGACGAGCTCACGCCGATCCACGTGGCCTCGCGGCTGTACGATGTCGATGGGTTCCGGGCGGGGCAGAGCAGTCTCACGCCGGTCGAGCTGGAAGAGGTCGGCGATGTGACAGGGCTGCGGCTGCTGCATCTGCAGTGCCACTTCGGGCTGGACACGCTCAGCTGGGCGCGCCTCGGCGCCGAGGTGACGGGGGTAGACTTTTCGAGCCAGGCGATCGCTGCCGCACGCCGGCTCGCCGCGGACGTCGCGATCCCTGCCCGATTCGTCGAGGCTAACATATACGATCTACCCGACCTGCTCCCCCAGCAGCAGTTTGACATCGTGTACACCTCGTACGGCGTGCTCCTGTGGTTGCCCGATATCCCTCGCTGGGCCAGGCTCGTTGCCCGCCTGCTCGCCCCAGGGGGCCGGCTGCACCTCGTCGAGTTTCACCCGCTCTCGATGATTTTCGATACTTCACAGGACGTAAAGAGCCTGAACGTTGTGTCCGGCTACTTCCACGAGCCGGAACCTCAGCGCTGGGAGCCGGAGGGCGGCTCCTACGCGGACCGGGACGCGGTCGTCACCAATCCATCACACGAATGGATGCACCCGGTGAGTGAGGTGATCCAGGCGCTGCTGGATGCCGGGCTGGAGCTGGAGAGCTTCCGCGAGTACCCGTACACGCCCTGGGAGCAGTTTGCGATGCTGGAAAAGGGCGCCGACGGCTACTATCGCATGCCGGGACCGCATGCACTGCCGCTGCTCTACTCGGTTCGGGCGGTGAAGCCCGCCCACGGATAGCCCGTCGGGCGCCGCCGGCCGTCTCGCTACCGCCGCCCGCGCCGCGCCTGTCCGGCCGCCCGCAGGCGCTGGGCGAAGACGAAGATCAGCAGGCTGCCACCGGCGGCGATGAGTGCGTAGCTGAACGGGACACCCCAACTCGCGGGCGCCAGGTATCGGGCGCCCGCGGCCAGCGCCAGCAGCAGCCACCCCGTCGCCAGAATCCAAAGCCCCTGGCCGGCGTTGCTGGCAGCGAAACCGAACAGGATCAGCATCGCCCCGGCCACGGCCTGCTGATCGGGGCTCCCGCGCAGGGTCAGGTCAAACCCCGCGGCAATTATCAGCACGAGCCCGGCCACCATCGGTACGGCCGTCAACAACAGGAAAAGCTGCCGGCGCGGCGAGCGCTTGACCGGCCTCAGCTCGGCGGCTTTCCGCGTGTGCGTGTGTTCGGCAGAGCCTCTCCGAATCTGGCCCGACCGCTTCTTATCGGCCATTCGATCCTCTTCCTACGCGAGCGCCCGCAGCGCAGCCTGCATGGCCACAATGGTGGTTTCGATAATCTCGTCCGTGTGGGCCGCCGACATAAAGCCGGCCTCGAACTGCGAAGGCGCCAGGTAGACGCCCGCTTCCAGCAGCGTGTGGAAGAATCGCGCGTACCGCCCCGTATCGCAGCGCCGGGCTCCCGTCCAATCGATCACCGGTGAATCGGTGAAGAACGTGCAGAACATCGTGCCTGCCTGGGTCTGGTACACCGGCACTCCGGCCGCCAGCGCAGCCTCGCCGATACCCGCGCACAGGCGGCGCGTTCGCTCCACCAGGCGGTCGAACAGACCGGGCTCCCGCAGCTTGCGCAGCGTCACCAGCCCTGCCGTCATCGCCAGCGGATTTCCGCTGAGCGTTCCGGCCTGGTAGACCGGCCCCGAGGGCGCCACCATCTGCATGATCGCCCGGCGCCCGGCGTACGCCCCCACCGGCAGACCACCGCCGATCACCTTTCCGAGAGTGCAGAGGTCGGGCAGCACGCCGTACGCCTCCTGCGCCCCACCGAGAGCCACCCGGAACCCCGTCATCACCTCGTCGAAGATCAGCAGCGCGCCATCGCCGGTCGCTAGCTCGCGCAGCCCCTCGAGGAACCCTGGTTGCGGCGGGACGACCCCCATGTTGCCGGCGACCGGCTCGACGATGATCGCTGCGATCTGGCCCGGGTAGGCGGCGAACAGCGCTCGAACCTGCTCCAGGCCGTTGTACGGTGCGACGAGAGTGTCCTGCGCCGCGCCGTGTGGCACGCCGGGGCTGTCGGGGAGACCCAGCGTGGCCACGCCGCTGCCCGCCTTCACCAGCAGCATGTCTCCGTGCCCGTGATATCCGCCCTCGAACTTGATGATTTTGTCCCGCCGGGTGAAAGCCCGGGCCAGTCGCAGCGCGCTCATCGTCGCTTCGGTTCCGGAGTTGACGAAGCGCACCATTTCGGCGCACGGGCACCATCTCGCACACTGTCTCGGCCAGCTCGACCTCGAGCTCGGTCGGTGCGCCATAGCTGGTGCCGCGTGCCGCGGCCGCGTACAGCGCCTCCGTCACGGCCGCCGGGGCATGCCCCAGGATCAGCGGGCCCCAGGAGAGCACGTAGTCGATGTAGCGATTGCCGTCCACGTCGAAAAGATAGGGGCCGCCGCCCCGGTCGATGAACCGGGGCTGCCCGCCGACGCCGCGAAAGGCCCTGACGGGAGAGTTTACGCCGCCGGGCGTAACTAGCTGCCGCGAGCAAAGAGTTGTTCGGAACGGTCGGAAGGCACTGCGGAGACTTCTCCTTGAAGAGTCGGTCAAATGCGCTGCTTGAGCCATTTGCTGCTGAAGGGATCCGCATTCATTGTATCATAGGGTAGCGTCCGGGGTCCGTGCTGAAGCTGAGCCTGATTTCGGGCCGGGGATACTTCTTCGCGGTCAGGCCCGCGCTGCTCGCCGCATCGAGTAGTGGGTTACCCTGGCCGGAACCTCTTTAGTCCCGCCTGCGCCTCGCATTTAGCGCCTCGAGGCCGCGCTCGAAGTCGAAGCCTTCGCCGGTTACCGGCTTCCACAGATCGCCGTGCTGCTCGAGCCGCCGGAAGATGCTCCGGATGTTGTAGTCGCGCGGGTTCGAGCCCGGGCTCGACCTCGTGCCAATGGAGTGGGGTAGAAACGGGTGCGCCTGGCTTCGGCCGCAGCGAATAGGGCGCCGCCATCGTCTGGCCAAGCGTATTCCGCAGATAATCCAGGTAGACCTTCCCCACCCGCTTCTTCGGCGCACGCTCGAGGCTCGTCAGCTCGGGCAGCTCCTGGTTGATCATACGGCAGATGTCGTTAGCGAATTGCTTCACCTGGTCGTACGTGTAGCGCGCCCCGAGCGGTACGAAGATGTGCAGCCCCTTCGAGCCGCTGGTCTTCGGCACGCTGGGCGCCTGGATCGACTCGAGGATCTCGTGAGCGGCCTTGGCCACCCGGATCACATCGTCGAAGCTGCGCTCCAGTGGGTCCAGGTCCACCACCAGGTAGTCGGGGTTGTTGGTGGACTGGATGCGCGAGCTCCACGGATTGATCTCGATGCAGCCCAGGTTGGCCATCCATGCCAGCGTCGCTTCATCCTGGCATACCAGGTAGTCGACCTCTTTGCCGTCCGACTCGGATTCGATCTTCGCCGTGATGGCCCAATCGGGCGCCTCGTCGACGTCTTTCTGGAAGAAGCTCTGGCCGGCGATGCCGTTGGGATGGCGGTGGAGCGCCTGCGCCCGGTCTCGCAGATACGGCAGGATGATGGGGGCAATCCGCCGGTAGTAGTCGATCACGTCTCCCTTCGTGATCCCTTCGTCCGGCCAAAACACCTTGTCGAGGTTGGTCAGCTTCAGCTCGTGCCCGTCGATGTGCGCCACGGCTTCGGCGCCGTGCGCCTTACCGCTCCCGCGCTTGGGCCCCTCGGCCGGCGCCGGCGCGCTCGTGGTGCATCTACTCCGACTCCTTCCCGAATCGCAGGGTGGTCGCCTAGCTTTCTGCCTGGCCGGCGATCTCCTTTAGGGACCGCCCGGTGCGGACAGAGCGCTCCTGCTCCAGTATGTCCTCATCCGTGGCATGCCCGTCCTTCTTCTTCAGCAGCAGCCAGTTGTTCTCTTCGTTGCCCTTCCGCATCTTGACGAGCGCGAACTCACCCCGGAGCTTCTGGCCTTCGAGCACGAACTTAAGGTCTCCCCTTTCGAGCCCGGTACGCAGGGCCACTTCTCCCTCGGCCCGGTCCTCGATCCCAAGTGCATGGTACGTTCCTTCGTCCCACAGCACAACCGTTCCTGCGCCATAATTGCCTTCAGGGATGATCCCCTCGAACTCGCGGTAGTCGTAGGGATGGTCCTCTACCATCATTGCCAGCCTGCGCTGTGTGGGATCGAGCGATGGCCCCTTCGGGATGGCCCAGCTCTTCAGAACTCCGTCCAACTCCAACCTGAAGTCGTAGTGCAGGCGTGAGGCCTGATGCTTCTGGACCACGAAGCGGAGGGAGCCCTCACCGCTGGACCCGCCCGTGCCGGCCGGTTCGGGCGTCTGGTCGAACTGGCGCTTCTCGTTGTACTCCGTAAGTGTCATGCTTTACTCGCTTTGATCGTCTGCGACTGCCGCCGCTTTCCTTTATAGCATCGCACCCCACGGCTGCACTGTAACCTCGTCTGTCTTCTTCTCGCCGGATCGAATGGGGTGCATGGGTCCGCGGACGCGCAGCGGGGACCGGCTGTTGCCCGGTCCCCGCTGCGCACTCGCTGTGAATTTCTCGCCAGAGGCCAGACGGCCGTGCTGCTACTACTCCGTCCAGATGCCGTGATCCATGGCGTACTTCACAAGCTCGGCTCGGGAGTGAAAACGCAGCTTTCGCATGATACTCGCCCGGTGGCTCTCCACCGTCCGGACGCTCAGCACCGTGGCCTCGGCGATCTGGCCGTTGGTGAAACCGCGGACGATCAGCCGCAGCACCTCTGACTCGCGAGGCGTGAGCGTCTCCTCGTTTGGCTCCGTCGCATGGCTTGAGCGCAACTGCCCCAGCAGCGCCCGGGTCATCGATGGATGCACGTACATCTCACCGCGGATGATGGCTTGAATCGCCTCGATCAGCTCCTCTTCGACCGCCCGCTTGACGACGAAACCAGACGCGCCTGCCTCGACGCTTTCGCGGAACAGGTTGTCGTCCTCGTGGCCGGTCAAGATCAGGATCCTGACATCGGGTACGGCTTGCTTGAGCTCGCGGGTGATCGCCAGCCCATCTCGCCCGGGCATGCTGAAATCAAGGAGCACAATGTCCGGCCGGCACTGCTGCACGAGCGACAGAACCCCCGTCCCATCCCCGATTTCGCCAACTACCTCCATGTCGGAGCGCTGGCTTAGCAGCATTCGCAAACCTGATCGCAGCACCGCATGGTCATCGGCAATCAAGATCCGGACGGTCATAGCTCTTCCTCCTGCCCTGCCGGGTGCGAGTAGTCACCGAATGATTGGGAGCGATGGGCAAGCGTGAGCAATATTGCGTGCTGCTACTCGCACGGGTCTTTCTCTCCCGAGGCATCAGATGGGGCCTTTGCGCGACTTAACAAAGGATACCAACATGTCCGCCAATAAGCAAGGGGCGCTTTCACGAGGGGTGCATCCGAAGTTAGGGACAACATGCCGATGTTGTCGCGACATATTGTCCCTAACCTCGGATGCACCCCGACTCCCTCCGACTCCGTGACTCCGCGCTTCGTACGCAACCTCGCTTGAATCCAGAGCGTATGAGTAATAGAATAGCGGGTGTCCGGCTCAAGTGGCCGGCAAGAGGAGTGCGTAATGACGGATGACCGGCTGGAACTGGTCGAGTTTGCAGAGAACCCGGAGCCACGCTGTCCGGTGGTGCTATTGTTGGACGTGTCTGGGTCGATGGCAGGACGGCCCATTGCCGAGCTGAACGATGGGCTGCGGGAGTTTGCCGATGCCTTGCGCGCCGACGCGCTCGCCGCACTGCGTGTCGAGGTGGCCGTGATCACCTTTGGCGGGGTTGTTCAAGCGATTGACGTGCGCGGCGGCGACGGAACGATCCCGTTCGAGGCTGACGAGGCGTTCGTGACGATCGATGGCTTCGCGCCCCCCACGTTGAAGGCCGACGGCGAGACCCCGATGGGCGAGGCAATCCGGCGCGGCATGGCGCTGTTGCGCGACCGCAAAGAGATCTACAAGCGATCGGGCACAGACTACTTCCGGCCCTGGATGTTCCTGATCACCGACGGCCGGCCCAACGATCCAGGTTGGGAGTCAGTACCGGCGGAGGTGCGCGAGGAAGAGCGACGCAAAGGACTGCTGTTCTACGCAGTGGGAGTCGAGAACGCCGACATGCAAACGTTATCTCGCTTCTCGGTAGAGCGGCCTCCTCTCAAGCTGAAGGGGCTTGCCTTCCGCGAGTTGTTCCAGTGGCTCTCCAAGAGCCTGTCGGCCATCGCACAATCGCGGCCGGGAGAGCAAGTGCCGCTTCCGACGCCGGGTTGGGGCGAGGTCGACACATCTTCGTGACGCCAGACAATTCCTGGGCTTCCGCTGCACCAACCTGGCACGTCGTCGGAGCATCGGTGCAGAGTCCCGGACACGCTGCTTCAGGCAAGGCCTGCCAGGACGCCCACCAGGCGCGCGTACTGGCCGGCGGCACGCTTCTCCTCGCGGTCGCCGACGGCGCCGGCAGCGCTGAATTCAGCGCCGAAGGGGCTCAGCGGGCGGTATCCGAGGGGATCTCATCGCTCGCAATCGCGCTGGCGGGCGGCGCCCCGCGCCAGGAGCACGAGTGGCGGGAGTTGATGGGCAGCGCGTTCGCCGGCGCCGGCGCTGCAGTGGCCGCGCTCGCCCGCGCCCGCGGCGCGTCCGTCCGGTCGTTTGCTACCACTCTCCTGCTGCTTGCAGCCGGAGATGACTGGCTGTCGGTCGCGGAGGTCGGCGACGGCCTGGTCGTAGCGCAGGAGGACGGCGACTCGCTGGCGCTGTTATCGGGTCCGCGTCGCGGAGAGTATGCCAACGAGACATCTTTCCTGAACTCCGGCGCTCCCGAAGAGGAGCTGGAGATACTATGGTGCCGGAGGCCGGTGCGAGCGCTGGCCGCCAGCACCGACGGGTTGCTCCGGTTGGCGCTCACCCTTCCCCGGCAGGAGCCGTTCGCCCCCTTCTTCTCGCCCCTCTTCCGGTTCGTTCGCGAAGCCGGGGACCTGGACATCGCCCAGAGAAACCTGGTGTCCTTCCTCGACTCCGAGCGTATCCGGCGCCGCACCGACGACGACAAGACGCTGGTGATCGCCGTGCGCGGTACGGCGGTGGAGCAGCCCGGCAGCCGCTTGCTGCTGCCTCGCGGCCAGGGGATGGGAGGCACATGACGGTTGTGCTGGATAGCGCACGCCGGCAGGTGACCCTGGCGGGCGAGCTGGCGCGTGGGGGCGAAGGGGTCGTGTACACCGTCGCAGGCAGAGCCGATGTGGTAGCCAAGGTGTACTCACCTGCCCCGCGAGGGCGCCGAGGACAAATTGCGCTGGATGCTGGCGCACCCGCCGAAAGACCCCGGGCGCGGACACGGCCAGCCTTCGATCGCCTGGCCGGTCGAGATGCTGTTCGACGGCAATCGCCGCTTTCTGGGCTACGTGATGCCCTTCGTGCGCGAGGCGGTTCCGCTACTGGTCGTCTTCAACCCACGCCTCCGGGAACAGACCCTGCCGCAACTGGGGAGACGCTACCTGTACCGCGCCGCACGGAACCTCGCGGCCGCTCTGGCTGCGCTGCACGAAGAAGCGTACGTCGTCGGCGATCTCAATGAGAGCAACGTCCTCCTTACACCATCGGCGTTGGCGACCATCATCGACGCCGATTCGTTCCAGGTCCAGGAGCCGCGCCAGGGGCGCATCATCGTCTACTCGTGCCCTGTCGGCAAGCCGGAATACACGGCGCCAGAGCTGCAGGGCCGGACGTTTGCCCAGATGCTTCGCCGTCCCGAACACGACGTGTTTGCACTGGCGGTACTGGTCTTCCAACTGCTGATGGAGGGTAACCATCCATTCCGCGCCCGGTGGCTGGGGCGGGCGGAGACTCCGCCGCTGGCGGACCGGATCAGCCAGGGGCTCTATCCATACTCCGGCGCCAGTGCGCTGGTCGAGCCGCCGCCGGCCGCCCCTCCCCTCGCCGAGCTGCCCCCATCGATCGCCGAGCTGTTTCGCCGCTGCTTCGTCGAGGGGCATCAGTTTCCGGGCCGCCGGCCCACGGCGAGCGAGTGGAAGCACGCGCTGGAGGATGCGGAAAAGGAACTTGTGACCTGTTCGCAGGGTCACGCCTATCCCGCGCATCTGCGCACTTGTCCGTACTGCGGGACCGCCAAACGCGTGCGACCCGCCCGCCCGTCACGTCCGAAGGTCGCTGAAGGGGAGCGCAGGCCGCCACCCCCTCCTCCGCAGGCCCCGCCCCAGGTTCCGCCTGCCGGCCGGACCGGACCGCCCAGGGCCACCGTACAGGCCGATCGCCTGCGCCGCCTCGCGGGCCAGCTGCTTCCGTTCGTCATCGCGTCGGCAGGGAGCCGCGGCGCGCGCCGCGGCCCGCTGTGGGCTCGGATGGCGCAGGCATGGCTGGGGCAGTCGCTGTCGGCGGGCCCGGCGGGACCGGGAGCAGTCACCATTGCGTGCCCACGCTGTGGCCTGCTCAACGATACCCACGACATCTACTGCCAGAATTGCACCGCGCAACTGTCGTCCGACCGCGCCTGCTTCCGCTGTGGGCAAACCATGCCCGGCAATACCCGCTACTGCCCCCATTGCGGGGCGGTGGCCTAGGCGTCCGCCATGCCACCTTGCCCATCATGCAGCAAGCTGGTACCGCGCCAGGCACGCTACTGCGGCTACTGCGGGACACGAGTGGGTCCCTGGCCCATTGCGGCGGTACGGCGCCTCTCGTTTCGTTGGGCCGGGCTCTGGTGGGCAGGTACACTGCTGGCCTGGGGCCTGGTCTGGCTGCTCATCAGCGCCATTCCGCTCCCTCCTTCCGGCCCCACCCTGCTTTGGACCGCCGGAGCTTACTCGTTCGCCGGACTGATGGTAGGCGCCGCGCAGTTCGGGCTCCTTAAGCAGCAAGGACGTGATCCCCGCTGGTGGCCGGTCGCAACCGCAGCCGGTTGGCTCGTCGGTTCCTTAATTGCGGGAGGCGGACCCGCCATCGCCACCTTCGGCGGCGGGCTTGGCGCCGCCCTCCTGGCCGGAACCGGCGCCGGTCTCCTGCAGCTGCCGCTGGCCCGCCATCTGACAGACCGGCTCGCAAGCTGGGTGGCCCTTACAGCCGGCAGCTTCGGCCTCGTGTATCTGGTGCGAGCGCTCCCAAGCTTGGGACTGAACCAGGTCCCCGCGTTCCGAGGTGTATTGTTCACCGCCTGGAGCCCGCAGATGGTGCTCGGGGACGATCTGTTCAACGCGGCGCTGCTGGGCCTCTTGCTCGGAGCGGGCCAATATCGCCTGCTGCGATTCACCCCGCCCGGCGGCATTCGTTGGCCCCTGCTGACCGTGGTCGGGAGCGTGGTGATTACACTCGGGCTGGATCTGCTCTTCAGGCTCGCATATGTGGGCGACCCTGCGGCCGAGCTGGCGGATGGGCTGATCCCGCAGTTGCTGCCCTGGGCCTCCGCCGGGATCGCGGTATCCGCGGGTCAGTGGATCTTGCTGCAGCGCAGGATGCCGCCCGCCGAATGGTGGGTCCCGCTGACCGCTCTAGGCGTCTCGCTCGGCGCCTCGATCCCGCTGCTTCTCGGTCTGGAGCAGTGGCTCGTGCCGGCCGCCGCCCTGGGGGGGCTCTTATCCGGCGCAGCCGGATGGAGCGCCACGCGAGCCGAACTCCCACGGACAGGTTCACTGTTGTGGACCCAGGCCGCCGCGTGGGGATTAGCTTCTGCCGCAACGCCGCTGGTCGCACCCCTGGTTGCTGCCGGGTGGAGCTGGGCAGCCCCGGCTCTGGCCACGCTGTTGTTAGGGCTCATGCCATCACTCGTACTCGGCCAGCGACGCTAGACTGAGCCCGGGGCGGGGCGGTTCGACATTGCGCCCGGAGCACGTCGTTGCCACGTTGGAGTCAGTATCGGAGAACAGACCGTGGCGAATCGTTATCTCATTTCGGGAGGAAGATCCGGTGTCTGAGTCAATTGGTATTGCCGATATCGAGCAAGCTGCGGAGCGCATCCGCCCCTTTGCGCATCGCACACCGGTCATGACCTGTGCGACTCTCGACGAGATGGCGGGGCAGCATCTCTTCTTCAAGTGCGAGAATCTGCAGAAGGTCGGCGCCTTCAAGTTCCGCGGCGCGTGCAACGCCGTCTTCTCGCTGTCGCCGGAAGAGGCAGCGCTGGGGGTTGCCACACACTCGTCGGGGAACCATGCGCAGGCGCTCGCGCTGGCGGCGCGCCTGCGCGGCATCCCGGCGTATATCGTCATGCCGGAGAACGCACCGTCCGTCAAGCGGGCAGCCGTGGCCGGCTATGGCGGGCAGATCACCTTCTGCCGCCCGACGCTTGAGGCGCGGGAATCGACCCTCGCCGCGGTCGTCGCCGCTACCGGTGCTGCCGTGGTGCACCCGTACAACGACCCGCGTGTGATCGCCGGGCAGGGCACCGCCGCGCTCGAGCTGCTCGAAGAAGTGCCCGGCCTCGACGTGGTGATGGCGCCCGTAGGCGGCGGCGGTCTCCTCAGCGGTACGGCTGTCGCCGTAGCTGCCCGCCGCCCGAGCGCCCGCGTCTACGCAGGGGAGCCGGCCGCAGCCGACGATGCGCTGCGTTCGCTGCAGCAGGGGACCATCGTCCCATCCGTCGACCCGCGCACGGTCGCCGACGGCCTGCGAACGTCCCTCGGCACTCTGACCTTCGCGATCATTCGCCAGGGTGTTGCCGGCATCATCACTGCCTCGGAGGAGTCGATCGTTCGCGCCACCCGGCTGCTGTGGGAGCGCGCCAAAATCGTGGTGGAGCCGTCCGGCGCCGTGCCGCTGGCAGCGCTGTTGGAGCAGGGGCTGCCTGAACCGGGAGGCCTGCGAGTCGGGGTGATCCTTTCGGGTGGCAATGTGGACCTGGACCATCTCCCGTGGCAGGTCTGAACAGGAACGGCTGTAACGCCTGGGCGAGCCGGATCTCTAACGTGTATACATAAGACTCAGGGTGTGTGAATGACAGGGCGTGTGACGACTCAGAGGCGGGTGGCCCCCAAATGGTGGAAGGGAAAGCGTCTGGTGCAGACGGCGATTCATGTCGCCGCCCTGGCTCCGCTTGCCGTTCTCCTCTGGGATATCTGGCAAAACAACCTCAGCGTCAACCCGATCCAGGATATCACGCATCGCACCGGCAAGACGGCCCTGGTGCTGTTGGTGCTGTCGCTCGCCTGTACCCCGGCGTCGTCGCTCCTGGGCATCCGGCAGGCGATAGCATGGCGCCGGCCGCTTGGACTGTACGCATTCCTCTATGTGTCGCTGCACTTCCTGACCTTTGTCGGCCTTGACTACGGCTTCGACGCGCGGCTGCTCAAGGAAGCCATTTTCGAGAAGCGTTACGCGCTGGTCGGATTCGCTGCCTTCGTGTTGCTCATCCCGCTCGCCATCACATCCACCGATGGCTGGAAGATCCGGCTGCGACATCGCTGGAGGAAGTTGCACCGGCTCGTGTACGTCGCCGCGCTGCTGGCCGTCGTGCACTACGTCTGGCTGGTGAAGGCCGACGTCCGTGTTCCCCTGCAGTACGGAGCCATCGTGGTTCTCTTGCTGCTGCTGCGCCTCAGTCCCGTGAAGAGCTTCTTCCGGCGGAAAGTCGCCCCGCGACGCTCTCCTCCTGCCCCAACACCCACCCCGAAAGAGCCGGTTTACGAGGAGTGAGCCGGCATCTGCCGGCGCGACGACCGGTCGACGACCGGTCGACCACCGGTCGACTACCATCGCATCGGCTCTCCGGCTTTCCTCGACCTATGCCCCTCGGACTGTAATTTCCGTTACACAGGCCGCCTGTGCTACACTCTGCGCAACCCCAAGCCGGTCGCCGTGTTAAGAAGCAACGGTGAGAGTAACGAATTCTTTTCGAGAGAGGCTATCTCGTGGTCGCATATCATCCTGGTTTACCCCTGTCCAACCGCGTCCTCTACCATGTGGCCGACTTTTTGCTCAAGCTCTTCGGCTGGAAGGTGCAGGGCACCCTGCCGGCGACCCGGAAGTATGTGCTGATCGCAACGCACACGTCCAACTGGGATTTCGTTTTTGCGATGCTGGCGCTGTCGCTCCTCACAAACGGACTTCACAACTTTCCGCTGCGCTGGTTTGGCAAGAAGGAGCTTTTCCGCGGGCCGTTCTACCGGCTGTTCCGCC
Organism: uncultured Chloroflexia bacterium; assembly: GCA_963783655.1. Lineage (GTDB taxonomy): Bacteria > Chloroflexota > Anaerolineae > CG2-30-64-16 > CG2-30-64-16 > CAWAOA01. Next base: position 44,009 of record CAWAOA010000004.1, on the reverse strand, counting down.
ACATGGGTGGCGTGCCGATCGATCGGAAGCGCGGGCAGGACGTCGTCCGTATGTCAGTGGAGGAGTTCGGGAAGTCTGAGGCGCTGGTGATGTTGATTACGCCCGAGGGGACGCGCAAGCGCAGCAATTGCTGGCGCTCCGGGTTCTACCACATCGCGCACGGCGCCGGGGTCCCGGTCGTGTGCGGCTTCTTGAACTACCAGGAGAAGGTGGTAGGTCTTGGACCCGTTCTGAGGACGTCGGGCGACATTGACGCAGATATGGTTACGCTGCGAGGGTTCTACTCCCGTATCCCCGCCAAGTTCCCGGATCAGGTTGCCGAGGTAAAAGTGCGGCCGGAGCCCGGCATCGCGCGCTGACCCCGTAGGCGCCGGAACATGGCTCGTTTTGCGGCTATCGCTGTACGATCACCTGCATGCCGATGTAAGCATTGTCGTACAGGATCTTCGCATGCTTGTCCGCGAGCAGCACGCAGCCGAACGTGATCGGCGTCCCCACCTTGTTCGCCCACGATTTCGATCCGTTGTAGGCACTGTACGGGATACCGTGGATCCCGTTCTCCAGGCGACCCGAATTGTAGATCCCCAGCCAGTACGGCATGTAGAAGTTCCAGGTAGCCCCGAAGGCGCGCGGGATCTTCGACTTGATCTTGAAGGTGCCGGGGAGGGTCGGCGAGCCCTTCCGGCCGGTGGAGCACACCCACGACCCGATCAACTCGTTGTTGACGTACAGCCAGCAGTGCTGCTGCGATAGACTGGCAACAAACCGGGTTGGTTGGATCGAAGGCGCGGCCTTCGGTTTCGAGGTCGTGGCAGAGGTAGCGCTGCTGCCGCCGCCCGTCGCGCCCGGGATAAACAGCTGCATCCCGGAATAGATCTGGTCGGCGCTGTTGAGGCCGTTCGTGCGCACGATGCCGGAAGCTGTGACGCCGAAACGCGCTGCGATCAGGTTTACGGTGTCTCCGGCTTTCACGGTGTACTGCACGCCGGTGACACGTACCGGGACGACGGGCGCCGCTTCGGCCTTCGTGGCCGGTGTCCGGCCGGTCGACGCGGTGGAGGGCGCGGTGCCCGCCGGAATCGTGAGTTTCTGGCCAATGCGGATCACATCGGAGTCCGCCAACTCGTTCGCGCGCACGATTGCGCTCGCCGTAGTGCCATGGGCGGCCGCGATATCCACCAGGCTGTCGCCCGGCTTGACTGTATAGACGGTTCCACCTTCTGCGACGGCAGCCGGGACGAGCGTGAGCACCAGGACCATGGCAAGCACTAGCCCGGCAAAGCGCATTCGGGGCATCTCCAGACCTCCAGAAGAGCGCGACGGGGAACGATATACCTATTATGGTTGCCCCGGCCCGCTTCGTCAAATGCGCCCGATTCTTCGGATGCATCCCGATTCTTCCTCGTTCCCTTCCCCCATTATCACCGTAGCCGCAAAGCAGCCGGCGCAAACCCCAGACAGGACGCGGCAAGAACCTCTTCCGGCAGCTTTGCTGTCGCATTGCAAAGACCCGTGCGGGAAACCACAAGACACGCGTTGCCGCGCCCCGGTTCCGCGCCCCTTCCGGGACGCCGCGGTGCGCGCCGCGTCCCACGAGCATGGGCGGGCCATGCGACGGCAAAGCTGGCGGAAACCATCCTCATCTTCGGCTGCGATTCACGCCGCCGCCTGCTTTGTTACTACGCTCGTAAGCGGGGAACAGGCAGTTCAGGTGGCTGCCGTAACCGTTCCGGCGGGCATCGAACTGGACTACAACCAGTCCACCAACTCCCCCACATTCTCCAGCACCAGGTCCGGTGGGGGTGTGAGGCGGAGGCAGTCCTCGCGGCGGCTGGCGCCGGTGAGGACTGCGGCGGTGGCCATGCCGGCCTGTTGGCCCATGCGGATATCGGTTTCCAGCCGGTCACCCACCATCAGACAGCGCTCGGCGGGGAGCCCCATGCGCTGCAGCGCAGTGGCCAGGATCATGCTGGACGGCTTGCCCGCGAGCACATCCACGTGGCGACCCGTGATGTGCTCCAGGGCTGCAATGGTGGCGCCCGCATCGGGGATGCCGCCCCCGGGCATGGGGCAGGTCTTGTCTGCGTTGGTGGCGAAGAAGCGAGCACCGGCGCGGAGAGCCTGGTATGCGGTGTTGAGCTTGCGATAGTCGAGCGTGCGGTCAAAAGCGACGACGACGGCGTCGATCCCGGTGGGGTCGATCACCTCTTTCGGGTCCTGGTCGGACAGCTCGTCCACGACGTGCAGCCCGAAGCCGCGGAATTCCCCCCGCAGGTACTCCTCGCCGACGACGTAGAGCCGCAGCTCCGGCTCCTTTTCCGCCAGATAGCTCGCCATCACGTATGCGGATGTGAGCACCTCGTCGGGCGACGTGGGGATCCCCAGACGCGTCAGCTTGGCCGCGTACGCCTGCCGCGGCTCGAGCGGCTTGTTGCTGACGAACATCGTGCGCAGCCCGCGCCGCCGCAGCTCGGCGATCGTCTCCACTGCGCCCGGCAGCGCCGCATCGCCCAGGTAGATCGTGCCGTCCAGGTCAAAGACCACCCCGCTCACGGGGCGTTCCAGCTTCATCATCTGGATGAGTCCCCTTCTCCATTCGTCCACCAGCCGGTCATACCAAGCAGGTTCGCCAGCTTTGCAATGGTGAACCGCTCGCGCAGGTAGTGCCCGTACGATGCCGCGAGGCGCACCTCTTCCTCGCCGAGTCCAACTTCAGCGGGCTCCACCACTCCGCCTGCCATGCGCAGCAGCTCGGCGATATGCTCTGGCGAAGGGAGCCCGGCGGCGATCGCTTCGATGTCATCCCACCGGTCCACGATGCGCAGCTTGAGCGAAGCGAGCCGCTGGTCGCTCATCTCGGCGAACGGGGCGTTCGCTTCAAGGATCTGGCTCGCGATCGGCCCGAAGGCGTGTGCGAGCTCCTCACATTGCGCGGCGGTGGGGCGCGGGTTCGCGCTGCGGAGGCGGCGCTCCGCACCCTCGCGCCCCAGCGCCGCCACTTCCCTGTACAGCCTGGCCGTCATTACCGAAGCAATGCCGACTTTCGACCCGTGGTAGATCGCGGGACGTCCGTGGCGCAGCAGCCAGAGTTCCCAGAAATGCGACATGTGGTGCTCTGCGCCGGATGCCGGATTTGAATTCCCGAAGTCCAGCATGCAGAAGCCGGACTCCACGAGCCCGTTCATGAGAGAGCAGATACCCGCTTCTTCGCCGTTCCCGACCTGGCCGGCGTATCCGGCCGACTCGTCGGCGACTCTGCGGAGCCGGGTCGCGATCTCATCGGAGTAAGGCTCGCCCCACAGCAGATGCCCGAGCAGCCAATCAGCCCCGGACAGCAGCTTACCGATCATGTCGCCATATCCGGCCGCAATCAGCCGCCGCGGCGCTGCGCGCAAGACGTCCAAATCCGCGAAGAGAGCGCGTGGCGGTTGGCTGAGGATCGTGCGCTTCACGCCGTCCACCACCAGCGGCGCGCCAATCGAGGTAAAGCCATCCACGGACGGCGCGGTGGGCACCACAATGAACGAGTTTCTCGTCCGGTGGCTGACAAAGCGCGTGATGTCGGTAATCGTTCCGCCACCCACTGCCAGGTAGACGCATGGCTCGCCGTTGCATTCCACCAGCAAGCGCAGTATGTGGTTCGCGTCCGCCACGACTTCGGGGCCTTCAAAGATTACCCGCTTCACATCGCAGCCGTCAGCCTCGAGGGCGGCGGCAAGGCGCTCCCCCTGGGCCGGGTAAGTGTTGTAATCGGCGACCAGGCAAAAGCGCCGCAATTCGTGAGCATGAATGTACTCGAGGAGCTGCGGTAGGGCGTCTGGCCCGATGTAGACGGACATGTTGTCTCTCATTGCGTTGCCATCGGTTCTAGGGGACGGCCATTTGGCCGTCTGAGGGTTGCATCCGAAGGATTGCATCCGAGGAATGCATAGATCAAGATCGTTCCGGCGCGCTCTCGTGCATCAGCACGCGCAACTGCCGGTAAGTGTCCCGGTACCGCCGAAAACCGGCCCGGTATGCCTGATGCCGCTCGATCTCCGGAAAATACGTCCGGTCCGGACGGACCATCGCCTCTGCGGCGGCCGGCAGGTCGCGGTACAGCCCAAGGCCGGCTGCCGCAACGATCGCCCCGCCCAGCAGTGGGGCGTCAGGCACTGCGGCGGTAGTAATCGTGTGGCCGCAGACGTCGGCGTAGATCTGCATGAACAGCTCGCTGCGAGTGGCCCCGCCGCAGGCAACGATCGTCTCGGTTGCCAGGCCGTTGGCGGCGAAATTCTCCAGGATCTCGCTCGTGCCAAAGGCGATCGCTTCCATGAAGGCACGGAACAGCTCGGCGCGGCTCGTGCCGAGCGTCAACCCCCACACCGCCCCGCGCGCCAGCGCGTCGGTGTGTGGCGAGCGGTTCCCCTGGAAGTAGTCGAGCGCAACCAGCCCGTTGGCCCCCGGCGGCACGCGGGCGGCCTCGGCGTCCAAAACCCGGTAGGCCGAAGCCGGCGGAAGATCGGGCGCGAGCACGCGCCTGAACCACGCCAGAACCGAGCCGGTGGACACCTGGCCGGCTTCGACGACGCACAGTCCGGGCACGAGAGCGTCCGGGTATGCGCCGAACAGCCCGGGCGCATGGACCTCCGAGGCCGTGAGCGCGCCCAACACGTTGGACGAGCCGGTGATCAGCCCCGCCTGCCCGGGACCGGCGACTCCGAGACCTAGCAGCCCGATGAAGGCGTCGCTGCCCCCCTCGAAGAGCGGGGTTCCTTCGAGCAAGCCGAGCGCGACGGCTGCTTCGCGGCATAGCCCCCCGGCAAGGGCGCCAACGGGCACGACGTCGAGCGGCACCCGATCGAGCACGCCTGGGAGCCCGATGGCCGAGTAGAGACCGGCCGGCCAACCCCCGTCGCGCCCGTTGTAATACCACCGCTGGGTGGTTGTGCACAGATTCAGGGCGAGGCGGCCGGTGAGCCGCCAGACCAGCCAGTCGGTGTACTCGAGCAGGTGCGCGGTTGCCGCGTAGGTCTCTGGCTCGTGCTCCGCCAGCCACGCTACCTTGGCCGGCATCCATTCGGCGCTGGTGCCGGTCGGGCTAAAAGCCAGCGCGGGGTGTCCCGTGCGGTTGATCGCCGCCGCCTGGCGACCGGCGCGGACGTCCATCCACAGCAGGGCCGGTCGCAGCGGCCGGCCGTGAGCGTCGAGGGCCAGCAGGGTGCAGGTGGTGGCATCGAGGCTGATGGCAGCGATTTCGTTCGCTCTGGCACCGGCCCGATCCAGGCACGCCGGCACCGCCTTCGCGAGAGCAGCCCACCACTCCTCGGGTTGCTGCTCGGCCCATCCGGGGTGGGGAAACGTCGTGGCGTACGGCTCCGCCGCGCTGCCGGCCATAATGCCGCGCCCGTCAAACAAGGCGACGCGCACCGACTCGGTGCCCCCGTCGATCGCCAGTAGCAGCGGCCCCTGAGCTACTTCACCCATTCCTTATCACTCCCGGAGCAGCCCCCGCGCGCCCTCTTCGTCGATTACCAACGACTTGATCAGCCGCCCGCGCAGCGCCGCAACAATTGCCGGGCTGCGGTCACCGCTGTGGGTGATCGCCGTCACTTCTGGTACGGCACGCAGCTCTTCCAGCGTCACGCTGATCACGCGGTCGCGGTACTCCGTGTCGCACTCCTGCCCGTCCACGTCGTAAAAACGGCCGCAGATCTCACCCACCGCGCCGGCCTCGTGCAGCCGCTCTCGATCGGCGCCGGACAGCACGCCGCGGTCGATGAAGGCGGAGTCGGCCAGGGTGCCGATGCCGACGAACGCCTGATCCATCATCCCGATCAGCCGCCAGATCGAGCGCATGTGCTCGTGGCCCATGAGCGCGTCGCGCAGCTCGTTGTCGAGCACGAGCACCGGCGCGCTCAGTGCGTAGTAGACGCCGCCAAAGCAGCCTGCGACGGCGCGCGTCAGCTCGATGGCGTCGATTGCCGTCAGGTCTGGACCAATGTTACCCATGAGTTGCACGGTGGTGACGCCGCGGCCTGCGCCCTCTCCAGAAGCCAGGTGACTCACAACCTCGGCCACCGTCCGGCCGCCGGCGAAACCGATCACGTTGCCGGGCTTGATCCACTCAGACACCACCGGCCCGGCAAAGCGGCCGATCGTCTGCCGGATTTGAAGACCACTCAGGGAGCGCAAAGTGCGAATTACGACCGCGCGCGTCAGGCCAAAGCGATCGACGAGCCGGGCCTCGAGATCCCCGCAGCGCGGCTCGTACGGGTCCACGGAGATCCGCACGATCCCCCGTTCCCGCGCCTGCTGCAGTAGCCGCGAGATCTGCGAACGGGAGATCCCGACCAGCTTCGCAATCTCGCGCTGGTCCATATTCTCTATATAGTAGAGGCGCGCGATCATTGCGAGTGCGCTGTCGCGGTCGTCGTCCATGCAATCTCCCTGCCGGTCACTTCGACCGGTACTCGTCCCCCTCAACAGTATATGAGTCGCCATCCGTACTGCGCAGCAGGATGTCCCCGTAGGGCCGGTGCGCGGGAACCGCACCGGTAATATACACCTTGCTCAGCTTCTCCAGCCGCACGAGCGTATTCCACCTGATCACGTCATTGCTGCCTGACACCAGCGAGACCGTGGGGCTCAGAGCAGCCAGAAAATCCGCATTGCTGTTGTAGTCGATCGAGTGATGGTTCGCCCGATACACGTCGGCCGGACCGGGTAGGCGGGGAATGACCGCGCTCTCCACGTTGATGAAACGGCTGCTATCGACACCCGACAGGTCCCCGCCCGTCCAGTAATCGAACCGGCCGAAACGGAGCCACAGGGCAATCGACAGATCGTTGTCGTCGATCCCCGGCACGCCGAACGCCGTGTTAGTTTCGCTATCACCGGCCGCCAGCACCCTGACCGAAAGCTGCGGCCCCATGTCAATCTCGTCGCCCACGTTCAGCGTGATTCGCCTCAGCCCGTACTGCCCATCGGCCAGCAGGTCGAAGTAAGATCTGTACTGGTCCGAGTCATATTCGTTCTTATCCCCACCCCGGTCGTAGACATTCCTACGCACGCGCAGTCCCTGCGCTCGCACCAGCGGTGGGATCCCCTGGATGTGGTCTACATGGTAATGGGTCGCCAGCAGATAATCGACCTCGGTCTTACCCAGCACCTGTGTCAGGTAGGCGGCGACGTGCGATGCGAACTCCGCACGGCCCCCGTCGATCAGTATGGATTCCCCGGTCGGGCTGACAACCAGTTGGGCGTCACCGTGCGCAACGTCCAGCACGTGTATCTCGAGTGAGCCGCGCTGCCAGGAGCCGGACGGCGCCGGCGTCGCTTCCGCAAGCGCCGGCGCAGCCGTAGGCGTCGGGACCGAGACCGGCGCCGGCCTGCACGCCGCGAGCAGAAGGGCACAAATCAGCGCGATGGCCAGAGCCTTAACCTTCAGCAACGCGTATTCATCCTGCACATTGATGCCCGTTGGGCCGTTGCGGCGGTTGGTCTCCCTCGCAACCCTGCCCTCATCGTTGGCGTCCGCCGGCGCCCGCTACCGCCGCGTCGCCAGCAACAAATCCGGCCGGTCGGAAGTGACGTAATCCACCCCCAACGCGGCGAACTTCTCCAGGTCCTCAGCCGTATTGACCACCCAGGCGTGCGTCTTGATCCCCTGCTCCTTCAGCGCGCCGTGAACTTCGGGCGTCATGAACAGCTTGTCGACCGCCACCCAGCGGAAGTTATGCGCGACCATGTCGGCGGCCACGTCCTTTGGCCCCTTGCCGCGCAGTCCCATCTCCTTGAAATAGGCAGTGGAGATGATGGCGTAGGTCGCCAGCTGTGGTTCCAGCGCATGCACGTCTGTCAGAGTCGGGAAGTCGAACGAGGAGACGACGGTGCTGGCCAGCGCGCCGTTTTGGCGGATCAGCTCCACGACCTTCTGCTCGATCCCGGCGTATCGGCTGCCGTCCCCCCGCTGCTTAATCTCGACGTTGATCGGGACGCGGCCGTTCACCAGGTCGTACACTTCTTGCAGCGTTGGGACCTGCCGTGTGCCGTAGCTCTTTTCACCGCTGAACTTCGCTGCGGCGTTGAGCTGCTTGAGCTCCGCCACCGTGAAGTCGCCGATCTGCCCGGCGCCGTCCGTCGTGCGCACGACGCTCGGATCGTGCATCACCACGAGCTCGTTGTCCTTGCTGAGGTGGACGTCGAGCTCGAGCATGTCGACGCCCAGGTCCATGGCAACCTGGAAGCTGACCAGGGTGTTTTCAGGCGCGATCCCCTTGGCGCCACGGTGCCCGGCGATCTGTACGCCGGCGTGGGAAGGCCGGGCACCCGTCGGGCCGGACTGTGGACCGGCTGCCGGAGTTGGGGCGGAACATGCCATAAGGCTCTCCATAATGAGTGCGCCGCAGAGCGTAAGCTCGGCAGCGCGTGCGAATCGCTGGAAACGAATCCCGTGTCGAGAATGACTCATCGAAATCTGCCGGCCGCGCCGGCTCCCGACATCAGCGGGAGCCGGCGCGGGGCGGCTTGCCTAGCCCTTCTTGAGGCCCTCTTCGACGAGGATGGCCTGCACTTGCTTTTGCACCTGCGGCAACAGCACCTTCGGGTTGGCCCTGCCGGCCAAAACGGTTAGCATCGCATCGTAATAGATGTTGACGGCGCGGGGCACCTGCTGGATTTCGGATTGCGGCCGCGACCACTGCATCTGGTCCACGGCGACCTTGTTGTTCGGGTTCTTGGCCAGGAAGTCAGCCGACGCGGCGGCCGACTTCTTGGTGAACGCCAGGTAACCGCTCTTCTGGTTGAACCAGGCATTTTCCTCGGGCTTCTGCATGAACCGGATGAACTCCCACACGCGGCTTCCTTCTTCGGAGCGGCGAGCTTCGAGACAATCGAAAGCCCCATGCCGCCCGTCGGCACCATGCGGCCCGCCGGTCCCTGTGGCAGGTAGGCCACGCCAGGAGTGAACTTGTCCTTCGTTAGTTCAGCCAGGCGGCCGAGGACGCCGGTCGACTCGATCATCATGTTCGCCTTGCCGCTGCCGAAGTAGCCCACGGCCGCGCCGTCGGCTGCGGTCGGCAGGTACGCCTCGCCCGCCTGGAACCGCTTCTGGAACCGGTCGAGGAAGGCGATCACGGGCTCGGTGTCGAAATACGTGTTGTACTTGTCATCGCTCAGCTTGCCACCGTACATCCAGGGGTAGCTCTGCTGCCACCACCAGTCGGCGTTGGCCAGGAAGGCGAAGCCGTACACTGAGGTCTTGCCGCCTTCCTTGACCGTTAGCTTCGGGATGTATACGTCGAACAGCTCGTCCCACGTCTTCGGCGGGCCGTCAAGCCCGGCCTTCTTTACGGCGTCCTGGTTGTAGTAGAAGATGGGGGTGCTGACGCCGAGGGGGAGTTGGAAGAGCTTTCCGTCCACCCTGCCGCGTTCCACGACGCCGACATAGTCGCTGATGTCGATGCCGTTGGCGCTCTTCATCATGTCGTCAAGCGGCTCGAGCACGCCGTTGCGCGCAAAGACCGGCATCATCACGTCGGAGATCATCACCACGTCGGGAAGGGCGCTGCCACCCGCCGCAGCGGCTGCCGTCAGTTTGTCGCGCAGTTCGCCGTAGGCGCCCTGGAACTCAACCTGCACCACGTACTTCTGCTGCGAGGCGTTGAAGCGGCCGACCATCTCGTCGAGGGAGTCGCCGGTAACGCCGGTAAGCGAGCGCCACCAAATGATTTTGGTCGCGCCCGGCGGGTACGACAGGGGTGGGACGCGGTGTAGCGGTGGGTGCAGCCGTCGCTTTTGCTGCTGCTGCAGTGGCCGCCGGCGCCGTTGCGCCCGGCGCCTGGGTGGCGGCGGCCTTAGAGGCTGCGGTTGGGGCGGCAGCCGGCGCAGGCGTACAGGCGCCCAACACGACGCTTCCCGCGGCGACGCCGGCGATCTTTAGGAAACTCGCGGCGGCTGCGCTTTTGAACTGCTTCTTCCTTTGCCATGTTTCTCCATCCTTAGCTATCAGGCGATTGGGCCGAATTGAAGGGCCCCTATGGAAACGGCCGGTACGAGAGTTGGTTCTCCGCTTCACATCTCCCCGCCTGCTGCCGTTCGCAGCAAGCGTCCACATCTGTTCCTGGCTAGCCCTTCAGCGCGCCCTGAACGGCGCCCTGAATGAACTGCTTCTGTCCGATCAGGAAGAGGATCACCAGCGGCAGCACGACCATGGTGGCCCCGGCCATTACGACGTGCCACTGTGGCAGCTCGCCTGTCAGGTACTTGAGCTGCTGAATGCCGATGGGCAGCGTACGCATGTCGTTCGTGTTGGTGACGATCAAGGGCCACAGGTATTCGTTCCAGTGGGCCACGAAGTCGAGGAGCAGCAGCGTTACAACGATCGGGCGAGACATCGGCAGCGCAATCTGCAGCATCTGCCGCACGTAGCCGGCACCGTCGACCTTGGCAGCGTCGAAGATCTCGTCTGGCAGGCTCATGAAGTGCTCGCGCAGCAGGAAGGTAGCGAAGACGCTCGCCATCTCGGGCACGATCAGACCCTGGTACGCAGTTGATCCATCCCAGGTCCTTCAGCATCACGAACCGAGTCACCAGCGTCACCTGCCCCGGAATCATGAAGACGAGCAGGATGCCGAAGAAGATCAGGTCCTTCTTCGGGAATCGCAGCCGCCCAAAGGCGAAGCCGGCCGTCAGCCCCATCATGAACTTAGCAATCATCAGGACGCCTGCGAAGATGCAGTGTGTTCAGCATGTAGCGCGGCGAATGGACTCCCGACCAGGCGGCGACGTAGTTCGCCCACTGCGGCTCGGCCGGGACCCAGACCATCGGCACCGTGTACACTTCCGAGATAGACTTCAGCGAAGTGAGCACCATATAGACAAACGGAAAGCCGACGGCGACCGCTGCGACCAGGACCAAGATGTGGGTGAATAGGTGCTGCACACGTCTACGTGTGCGGGCGCTGGACCCGGAGATCATGCTCCTGGACTCACGAGTTGCAGTAACTGCCACCAGCGCGTCCTTCTTCTTGAGCGATCAATGGTGGACCCAGCGCTTGGCGCCGCGAGTCTGCGAGTAGGTGAAGACCATAAGGATGGTGAAGAACACCACCGATACCGCTGCCGCAGTACCCATCCGGTAATAGTGGAAGGCTTCCTGGTACAGGTAGTAGACGTACAGGTTCGTCGATTGGCGGGACCGCCGTTTGTCATCACAGAGATCAGGTCGAAGGTCTGGAATGCGCCGATCAGGCCGGTGGTGATCAGGAAGTAGCTGACGGGAGAAATGGCCGGTAGGGAGACGTTGCGGAACGCCTGCCAGCCGTTCGCCCCATCCACTGCCGCGGCATCCTGCAGGTCTTACACCCGGAGCGCCGCCAGGAAGATGACGGTGGAGAATCCCAGTCCCTTCCAGATGGCAACCACCATCACGCCTGACAGCGCCAGGTCCGGGTTTGACATGACGTTTGGAAACGGCAAGCCGAACAAGCCAAGAATCGCTGCCAGGGGACCGTAGTTTGGGTCATACACCGAGAGCCATACCAGGGCCATCGCCGCCGACGTCGTGATGTGGGGCGAGAAGATCACCAGGCGCCAGAAGCCGCGGCCCATCAACCATTGGTTGAGCAGCACCGCGAGCCCCAACGACAGCACGAGCCGTGTCCCGACCGTCACCCCCGTGAAGAGCAGGGTATTCCCCATCACCTGATAGAAGATCGGGGATTGCAGCAGGTTGACGTAATTTTGAAGCCCGACGAACGGCTTGACGGGGCGCAGCAGGTTCCAGCTCGTGAGGCTCAAGTAGAACGAGTAGAAGAACGGCCAGTAGGTCCAGACGGCAAGGAGCAGCATGTTAGGCAGGATGAACAGCACGAAAGCGATGCTCTCACGACTGCGTTCGGTGAGGCGGTGCGGCAAGCGCTGAGTAGAGCCCCGAATGGATGAGGACAACGCTAGCGGGCGGTCTTGTGCTTCAGACATAGTAGGCATCCTTGCGAGCCTGCTGCAGCGACAAAGCAAATGGCACTGCGGGAAGGAGGTGGCGCACATGTGTGCATGCGCATATTCCCATCCCGCCGATAGTAGCATACGTGTTGGAGCGTGTCAAAATGGAGCGGGTTGGCGAAGGGGATGGGGGAATCCCTTAGCGATAACCGGAGGCCAGCCCCTCGTGGGCGTGTTGGTCGCGCCGCGGGCGGGTTGACCCAGATCGCGCCGTGTCCCGCCGCACCACAAGGGGGCTACACTCCGGTTGGCGAAGGGGATGGGGCGAATCCATTAGCAATAACCGGAGGCCAGCCCCTCGTGGGCGTCGGACGGAATCGGTCGCGCCCCGACGCCCCACAAGGGGGCTACACTACGGGTTACGCGAGAAGAAATCACGGCGCGATCGGGCTAACGATCGCGCGCGTCCCGACGCCCCACAAGGGGGCTACACTACGGGTTGTTGAGGATGAGGCCAGCCCCTCGTGGGCCCGTCGGTTCGCGCCGCTGGTCTTCTTAACGACGTCGCGCCGGCCACGCGAAGGCGCCGGCAGCCGCGACACCCTGACCTTACCGAAAGCACGGCGCGACCGGGTCACCCGGTCGCGCCGTTGTCTACACCCCCACCGGCGACTGAACTACGAGGATCGAGCGGCCCCCCGCCACCCGATGGTCACCTCCCCTTGTCTCCTTGTCTCCTTGTCTCCTCGTCTCCTTGTCTCCTTGTCCCCGCAAGCTCATCCCTTCACCGACCCGGCCAGCAGGCCGCGCACGAAGTAGCGCTGCAGCCCGAAGAAGACGACCAGCGGCACGACATCGTGACGAATGCGCCGGCGGTCAGCAGGTGCCAGTCCTGGCCGCGCGAACCGATCATGTCCGCAGCCGCTGGGTCAGGACCGCGACGTCCGGACGGCCGCCGATGAAGACCAGCGCGACCAGCAGGTCGTTCCACACCCACAGGAACTGGAAGATGGCGAACGAGGCCAGCGCCGGCACCGACAGCGGCAGGATCAGCCGGATGAAGATCTGGAAGTGCGACGCGCCGTCGATGAAGGCCGACTCCAGGATGTCGCGCGGCAGCGTGCTGATGTAGTTGAACAGCAGGTAGGTCGCCAGCGGCAGGCCGAAGCCGGTATGCGCCAGCCAGATCGCCAGGTACGTGCCGTTGATGCCCAGCTGCTGGTAGTCGCGCAGGATCGGGATCAGCGCGATCTGCAGCGGCACCACCAGCAGCGCGACCACCACGATGAACAGGAGCTTCGCGCCCGGGAAGCGCATCCAGGCAAAGCCATAGGCGGCGAAGGCGGCGATCAGGATCGGGATGATGGTTGCAGGGAGCGTCACGGTCAGGCTGTTCAGGAAGGCGTCGCCCATGTTGGCCGCGCACGCCTCCGGCATCGCCGGATCGGGTTACTCCTTGCCGCCGAGCACCTGCTGGTAGTTGTCCAGGGTGAAGCTGCCGATCGGATGCGGTGCGTCCACCAGCCGGTGAGAGACCTGGTCGCCGTGGCGGAACGAGTGATACGAACAGGCCCAGATCGTGGGCACCGTCCAGATCAGGCACCAGCAGGCAGGAGGACCACGTTGACCGGCGCCTTCCGGACAGCAGTTTCTGTGCTGCTTCATCGATGAACGCCTCCCGTCGCGGAACTGGCGCAGGTTGATAGATCATGACCGGGAGTGACCGCGAGCAGCAGATACGATCGCTACGGCGCTGCCCCGGCCGAAGTGCTGGAACCTGAACATCTGTCTGTAGAACTGGTTGGCCGATCACTTCGGTGCCGTAGTTGCCGTTGGTCATCACGAAGACGATGTCGAATACCTTCAGCGTGAAGATGACGACGGTTGTGGCGACGGTGATGATCGTGCCCGGATGTACGGCACGATGATCCGGAAGAAGACTGCACCTCGTTCGCGCCGTCGATCCGGCGCCGCCTCGAGCAGCTCCGTCCGGCACCCCCTTCAGCGCCGCCGATAGGAGAACCATCGCGTAGCCGGTCTGCAGCCACACCATGATCGCCATCAGGAAGTAGGTTGTTCCAGGTGGTCGCACGGTCAGCCACGCCTGCGGCTGCCGCCGAAGAAGGTGACCAGAGGCATTCAGCAGGCCGATCTGGTCTCGCCCCGGTGGTTTGTAGAAGTAGATGAACCCCAGATCACGCGCGGCGCCGACGAACGAGATCGCCATCGGCAAGAAGATCATCGACTTGGCGAAGTTCTCGCAGCGGTGACGCGGTCTGCCAGCACGGCGATCAGCAGCCCGAACGATCACGCTCAGCGCCGTTCCGACCACAAGCCAGATGCAGGTTGTTTCGGAACGACTCGAGCATGGCAGGATCGGTCGCAACGCGTAAGATGTAGTTGTCCAAGACCGACAAACTGAGTGGAATCCGCGTTGAAAAAGCTGAAATAGAGGGTGCGCAGCGTGGGCAGCGCCAGGTACCAGATGAGGATCGCGATGGCAGGTCCGACGAAGATGAATGGGCGCAAAGCGATCGCCCAGGTTTCCGGGAAGCGGTCAACCAGCCAGTTGGCGGCCAGGAAGAGGCAGCGATGCCGCCGACGCCCCACAGGATGGCGACGACGACCAGAACCAGTTGCGGCACCTGCGCCGTACGCAAATAACCAAAGAGCTGCCACATGATGACGAACGTCGCCAGGGGAACCAGGAATGAGATCAGCAAGCCGCCGATGACGGTGGTGACGCTCTGAGCGGCCCGGAGGGCCGCACGAGTGTCGGTGAGGTGTGTCATCTGCGGTGACCCCCGGATATGCAAGGGAGCAGGGCAGAGGTGCCCTGCTCCCTTAGGTAAGGCCAGAGACCGTCAGGCCTGATTACCTACTTAGGCCAGCTCGCGTCGATCGAGCTCAAAGCCGTGTCACCTTCGCGCCCTGCACCCAATCGACGATCCCCTTCCAGAAGGACCCGGCGCCCACTGCGCCCGGCATCAGGTCGGAGCCGTCAAAGCGAGACGTGGTCGCCTCCGCCAGGATCTTGGCGAAGCCGCGCTAGCGATCGTTCGGGTACCAGGCCGGGTCAGCATCGTTGTGCGGCGCGAGGCCGACACCGGCTTGCACTTCAACCTTCATCGATTCGCCGGTGGCCATGAAGTTCATCACCTCGCGCACTTCCGGCCGGTCGTTGAACATCACCGTCATGGAGCCGGAGGTCAACACCGGCTTGCCGAACTGTGCGTTGATTGGCGGGAAGTAGAAGTAGTCGATGTCCTTCCCTGCCACAGCTTCCTTCGGGAAGAAGTTGGTGATGAAGCTCGCCTGGCGGTGCAGATAGCACTTGGGCGGGTTGTCGAACATGGGCGAGGAGCGTCCCCGAAGGCGGTGGTCAGGATGGACGGGGTACCGCCGTACACGTACTTCGGGTTCGGCCATACCTTGGCCATCTCGGCGAACGCGTTCTTGACCTCTGGCGAGTTGAACTTCAACTCACCACGAGTCCATTTGTCGTAGTTCTCCGGGGTGGTCGTCCGCAGCATAAGTCTTCGACCCAGTCGGTGCCCACCCAGCCGGTTGCACCCGCACTCTCCATGCCGATGCACCAGGGAGTGACGCCGGTGGCCGCAATCTGGTCGGATAGAGCCAGCAACTCGGCCCAGGTTGTCGGCACTTTGTATCCCTTGGCAACGAAGTCATCCTTCGGATACCACACGAGGCTCTTGACGTCTACGTTGTGCCAGATGCCGGTCAACTTGTTGTTGACCGTCGCCATGTCCAGGAAGCTCTGTTTGAACTGCTTCTGCAACATGGCCTTGTCCATCCAACTGTAGAGGTCGATGACTCGATTCTTGCGGGAGAAGTCCGCCACCAGGCCGGGCTGGGCGAACTGGGCGATGTCGGGAGCGTTGCCACCCTCGACGCGCACCAGGATGAGGGTCTCGAAGTCCTTGTTGCCCTCGTACTCGACCTTAATGCCGGTGCGCTGGGTGAAGGCATTGAACTCCTGCTGGAAGAGGCGGGCCTGTTCGTCCGCCGCCACGCCGAAGATGCGGACCGTCTTTCCGGCCAACGGCTGCGCGCCGGCTGCGCCGGTGGTGGCTTTTGCTGCGGGAGCGGTCGTAGCCGCCGCTGGGGCCGTAGTGGCCGCGGCCTTCGTGGCGGCAGCCGGTGCAGTGGTTGCTTGTGCAGCCGGTGCAGCGGTTGCAGGGCTCGGTGCTGCGGTGGTGGCCGCCGCTTTGGCGGCCGGTGGTGCTGTGGGCGCCGGAGTGGCGGCGCCGCCGCAAGCGGCGAGCAGGGCCAGCACCGTAACCAGACTGACGACGAGAAGACTCCTCTTCATTCTAGATCCTTTCTCGTTGAGCAGTACTCAAGCGCGTGCACCAGCTCGGCCTCACGTCAGGAGAGCCGCAGGCAGATGATGCACGCAGACACGTAACGCAGCATACCAACAGCGCAGAGTAGGTCGATGTATGAGGGATTACGGAGCGCCATGCGGAGGTTCGGCGTGCGGCCTGCCCGTGCAGCCGAGTTGGGCTGGCTTACCCCGAAAGGGGTAAATGAACCCGAATCAGGACTGTTCCAGCCGTATTTCGGGCTGCGCCAGCGGCTGCGGCCGTCGCCACAGGAGATCGGCCGCGTGCCGGAGCGTGATCGTCCCCAAGACGACCGCCCCGCCGATCAGCGCCCAGGGACCAGGGGTTTCGTGGACGAACAGGAAGACCCAGATTGGGTTCAACAGCGGTTCGACCATCTGGGCGAGGATCGATTCGAGGGCACTCAGCGAACGGATGGCGCGGCGAGAAGAAGAGGTAGGGCAGGGCCAGTTGGAACACCCCCATCACGGCGATCCCACCCCACCCGAGATCGCCGGGGGCGCCTTGGAGCATGAACGGGAGCCCAATGAGCGCGGTCAGAGCGTTGCCCAGAAGGATGGTGTACTCCGGCCGGGAGTCTTTCTGAATACGTAGCGCGACGACCAGCGCGGCCAGCGTCACGCCGCTGATGATGGCGATGATATTGCCCAGCAGACTGCCGGTGCTCAGGCGATCCAGGAAGAAGAGCGCCATGCCGCCCAGACTCAGGAAGATGGCGATCCAGTCGCGCCTTGTGACCCGCTCGCCCAGCAGCCATGCGCCGAGCAGCGCGACGTAGATGGGCGCGCTAAACTGCAGCAGGATGGCGTTAGCCGAAGTAGTGAGCTTGTTCGCAAGCACGAACCCGATCACCGTCGCCGCGTAGGCAACCGCACCGATCCACAACGCACGGGAGCGAGTCAGGCGCGGCTTGCCCACCACGACGAGCATGAACAACGCCGCGACCAGGCTGCGGCCGCCGGCGATGGCGAGCGGGTTCCAGTCGATCGACTTGATGAACAGGCCGCCGGTGCTCCACATCACGGCAGCCACGAACACCAAGGCTACGGCCCGGTAGTGTTTGGCGCGAGAAGGCATCTATCGCTTATTCAGGAAGCGCTCGATCACGGTGATGTCCTCCGCCAACTGCAGGTGGTCGCCGGGTTTCAGGTCAGCCAGCGGGCGGATCTCCCAGTTGCGCCCCCCGAGCCGGTACACACCCAGACGATGTGCCGCGCTCGGCTGGCCGGCTCCTCGACGAAAGCCATCCCTGTCAGCCGGCCATCGGTGTCCAGCGAACCGCTGGTCACCCGACCCCACGACCCGACCCTTACGATTGACGATCACGTCGCCCTGGCCGGGCACCGGCGCGTGTTCGTCGTCGAGCGCGGAACCGCACCATGCGCGCCCGCCGCTTTTCCTCATGCGTCCACGTACGCGGCCTTGCCGATGAAGAACGGCTTGTATAGCTTGACATAGGCCGCGAAGCCGGCATCGGACGGATTCAGGTCCAGCGGCCCGGCCAGCTCGTGCCCATACAGCGGCAGCCCGGCCTCGATGCGCAGGCTGTCGCGCGCCGCCAGCCCGATCGGCCGCAGCCCGAACGGCTTCCCGCCTGCAGCAGCGCCTGCCAGAGCGTCTTGCAGATCGTCCGGGTGCACGAACAACTCGAAAGCCACCGGTTCACCGGTATAGCCGGTGCGCGAGATATAGAACGTCCATGCCGGCCAATCCGGACGTGCATGATTCCTGCGTGCTGCATCTCGGCGAGCGCTTCGCGCGTGCGGATCGGCGTTGCCAGCAGCATCGACAGCAGGATCTCCAGCGAGCGCGGGCCCTGCAGCGCAAGCTGCACCCGCTGCTGGTCGCCCAGCTCGGGGTCGTGCAGGTCCGCAGCTACACGCCTCGGTGCCGAGCGCGTGCGCCCACGGCCGCTGCGGGTCGATCTGCACGCGGCACTCGCGAACTGCGTTGATCCAGGCCCAATCCTTGTCGTTGTTCGACGCGTTCACGACCATCCAGTAGCGCTCGCCGCTCGAGCCGGTACAGCCAGATATCGTCGATCACGCTGCCGTCAGGCGCCAGCAGATAGGAGTACTGCGAGTCCCCCGGCTCTTGACCAGCGAACGTCGTTGGTGGCGACGGTGTTCAGGAACAGGTGCGACATTGTCGCCGCTGAACTCGAACAGCCCCATGTGGCTGACGTCGAACAGCCCTGCCCTGTTGCGCACCGCCAGGTGTTCCTCCTGCACCGAGCTGTACTGGACCGGCATCTCCCAGCCGGCAAAGGGCACCATCTTGGCACCCGGCCGCGCGGTGCACCTCATAAAGGCGCGTTCGTCTCAACGCTCGTCGCCGGGCTCCTCCCAACGAAACTCTGGCAAGGCCGGCAGGGCAGCCTGTAGCTTCGCGTCGGACGCCGTTCCCGCGCATCCCAATCCAGTACGGCTTGTGCGGCGCCCAGCCCGACTGCCTTGGCGTCGAACTGGTCCGATGCAGGCGGCCGCTCCTGCCACTCTCCGGCCTGCTCGTGCGGCAGCCGGCGCACGACCACCGGGCCGGGCGCCTTGACGTAGACGTCATCCGGATCGAGGTCGACGAAGCCATCCGACAGCGCGCGCAACCAGTGCGCCACCCGCGGCTCGTGCTCCTTGGGACCAGCAACTGGAAGCGTGTCGTCTCGCCGGCCCGGGCGCGCGCAGGAACGCCGCCGGCCATCGGGCGGCCGTCCGGCTCGAGCACCCACGTTGGCTGGCTTTCGCCGGGCGTCCAGCGCATACACATCGTTGGTCATGGCCACGTTGCAGAACCCGCGTGCATGCGGGCCCTCGATCTCGACGATATCCCGCTCGCCACCGCTGTCGGTGGTCGGGCTGGTGCAGGAAGAAATGGTGCGGGTAGCCGCTCGGCACGTAATCTGGGCCGAGGTCACACCAGCAGGCCAGCTCGACCACATCCCACTTGGTCTGCTCCAGCAGGTCGAAATCTATCTTCGCGCTGTACACCGGCCGTGCCGCCCCGGCGCTGGCGTAGGGCCGGCTCGCCTTGAGCACCCGGGCGATGATCTCCGCCAGGCGCTCGATCTCGCGGCTCCCGGAAGCCGCGCTGGGTGATCCACGGCGTGCCCAGGCGGATGCCGCTGGGGTTGCGCGCGCTCTTGTCACCGGGGATCGTGTTGCGATTCAAGACGATCCCGGCCAGGTCAAGGATGCGGGCGGCCGGATCACCCATCAGCGGTGTGCCGCGTCTGGCGGTCGGGGCTGACCCGCGTTCGGCGCGCACGCTCTTGCAGTCGACCAGCAGCATGTGCGTGTCGGTGCCACCGTAGGGGACCCGCAGGCCGTGCCGCTCGAGTTCGGCGGCCAGGTGCGCAGCATTGTGACCACCTGCTGCTGCAGCTCGCGGAACGAATCCGGATCTGCGCCATCTTGAACGCCACGGCCATACCGGCCATCGCGTTCACGTGCGGCCCGCCCTGCTCGCCCGGGAACACCGCGGTGTCGATCTTCCGGGCCAGCGCCTTGTCCGTCGTCAGGATGCACCGCGCCGCGCGGGCCGTAGAGGGTCTTGTGCGTGGTGAATGTGACCACGTCCGCGTGGCCGATCGGGCTCGCGACACGACGCCCGCAGCCACCATTCCGGCGATGTGGCTGATATCCGCCATCAGGTAGGCGCCCACGGCATCGGCGATTGGCGGAAACGCGCCCAGTCGGGCATCCACGGATAGGAGGTAAAGCCGGCGATGATCATCTTCGGCTGGTGCTGGCGCGCCATCTGCCTCGATCGCATCGTAGTCCAGGCGCTCGGTGGCCGGATCGATGCCGTAGGAGACGATGTTGTAGAGCTTGCCCGAGCGGTTGGCCGGGCTGCCGTGCGTCAGGTGGCCGCCGTGGAGCAGGTCCATGCCCATGACGGTGCTGCCCAGCGGGCACCAGCGCTGCGTAGACGGCGCTGTTGGCGGGCGAGCCTGAGAGCGGCTGCACGTTCGCCCAAATCTCTCCGGCGGGGACGCCGTTCGCGGCAAACGCTTCGGCGGCGCGCCGGCGCGCCAGCGCCTCGACCACGTTCGACGTACTCGACGCCCTTGTAGTAACGCTGATCGGCGATGCCGCCGGTAGCGGGCGAGCTCGTCTCGTAATCCAGTATGCCGGCCTCGTCCAACCCGTGCATGCGCGCATCGGGGTAACCTTCAGCATAGATATTCTGAAACACCGAGCCAAGAGCTTCGCGCACCGCCTCGGGCGCCTGGCTCTCCGAAGGGATGAGGATCAGCTTTCGTTGCTGGCGCTCCCCCTCATATTTGATCAGGCTGGCGACGGCCGGATCCAGGACCTCCAGGTCCTCACAGAAGAACTGCAACATCTAACGACTCCCTTGCATCCCCTTTCGGGGACATGATCATGGTTGCAGTCGATTATATCATCGCCCGAAGAAACGGGCCCCCTCGTGATGGCCGCTTTCGGAAGAGTCCGTCGTGGGGAAGGAATGCGCCGGGCCGGCAGCATCTTCGCCGGCCGCTCAGCCACACACCGAAATGGGCGGCTCCAGGTGGGCCGCCATCGCATCACACTATGATATACTCGCTTGCGGGGCATCTCCCCGGACGCGCTCATCAGAGGACACTCCTTGCGCCGAAACAAATTCCTTCTGTCTACCCTCATTTTAGGCCTGGCGCTCCTGGCACTGGCCGGATTTGTGCTTCTCAGCGCCTACGTGAGTCTCACCCGGGGGCCGGGCGCGACTGTCGTCTGGGCGAACCCGATCCAGGCCGTGAACCCGGTCTGCCATTGCGCCCGACCTCGCGGTGCTGTCGCTGGCGGGCGAGGCCGACGATCGCGTGATCCGCGCCTCGCTCGATTCCCGCGAACCGGAAACCGCCTACGCTGCTCTGGCGTACAGCCTGGCGCTTCCCGACACCCAGCGCGGCGGCACCTGGCTGCTGCTCGCCCGCGACTATCAGGGTGTGGACGCGGCGCGTGCGCTGCTGGCCAGCAGTGTGCTGCTCGACCATGCAGCTCTCGGCACGACGCTGAGCGATCTTGGGCGCGGGGAGTTGGCGTTGGGGGCAGCGCAGGGCCTTGCGGCGCTCAACCGGCCGGCTGTGGCCCGCCTGGCCATCGCCGAAACGGAGAAGCTGGCCCAACAGAGCACGTCACTTCTGCCCGCCCAGAGGCGGGCGCTGCTCGAGGAGGTGGCTGCGGCGTACAGGTCGATCGGTGACGAGACGGTAGCCGCAGGTGTCCAGAAGAACCTGGACAGCCAGGCCGCGGGACCGGGCGTCACTCCTGAGCCGGAAGGTCTGCTGCTGCCGGAACTGCTCGGCACCGTGACGCTGCCGCAGGATGTCACGGAGTCACTCTCTGCCCGCCAGAAAGCCGCGGCATTCCTCGCGGCGCGCTGGATCACGACGCAGGCAAGCGCTCGGCAGCCATTGGTGGATGCCCTGGCCGAGGCGCTGCGGGCAGAGGATGCGGTGCGCTCTGCATTCTATGAGTCGCTGCCTTCGCTTTCGGCGCCCGACCAGCTCGCCGTCATGCACGACCGGGTGACGTGGGCGAGCATCAAGTGGCGCGTCGCCGGTCGCGGCTACGGTGCATCTCTCGTCCCCGAGTGGGAAGGGCAAGCCGACGTCCTCCGGGTCGAACTGGTCGCGGCGTTTACTGACCTGATCAACGCTTACGGGCGGCAACTCGACGGGCTGGCTGCGGGTGACGCTGCCGCCGGGCGTGTGGAGCTGCTCCGGCAGGGGATTCTGTGGAGCCGGCTGGGACTCTTCCCCGGAAATGCTGAATCATCGCTGGCCGGGCAGCTCGTCGACGCGTCGCAAAAGCTGTGGACGCGGCGCGGCGGCACCGGGCTGGTGATCGTCACGCAAGAAGTGCAGGGTGTGCGGTTGTATCTGCTAACCGGAGCGGGCTCCCCACCTGCCGAGGCGAACGGTACACCGGGGCGGTAGGACTGCCGTATCGCCCATAGTATTGATTCCCCGCAATTCTCCATTATCCGTCATCGGTCCGCGAGCGAAGGGTTCCGTGTGAAGCGTCCCTTCGCCCCGGGCCGGCCGCTATGAGATTGGGCAATGGTCCTGCAGTTCCTGCCGCAACCTGCCGGCGCATGCCTGCCTGGAGACGCGCACGACCCGCTTTGGGGCTGGTCAAAGCGGGTCGTGACGAGTCGGGCAAACGGGAAAACCGGGTTCGTTATTTGCGCACGGACTGCGTGGCCGGGCGACGAACTGCCGCAAATC
The DNA here is from genome assembly GCA_963783655.1 of uncultured Chloroflexia bacterium. Lineage (GTDB taxonomy): Bacteria > Chloroflexota > Anaerolineae > CG2-30-64-16 > CG2-30-64-16 > CAWAOA01. The sequence goes on along the minus strand of CAWAOA010000004.1, from coordinate 21,491 downwards.
CGAGGACGATCAGGCTGAGGCCGATTAAGGCAGCCATCGCCATCAGGTTGAAGTCGTTCGCACCGGTTACCGGTAGCGTGCTCGGAGCTGCGGCGGAGGTGCGATCAACACTCAGCACCGCAGAAAGCTTGGGATCGCCAGCGGCCAAGCCCATGGCCCATGCCGTGTAGACGCCACCGTTCTCTAGCTTGATCCCCGGGAGGGGGAGGACCACGTCAGGTTTTCCAGCGAGCCGCACTTCGAGGTCATAGGTACCGGCATCGACAGGGGTATAGCTGCCAACCCCCTTGAAGGCGATATTGTTGAAGATGATAGGTCCGCCCTTGACGGCAATATCCACGGCAGGCGCGTCCGGCGAGGCATGTACGAAGCGAACATGCGCCTTGCCCTGGGCCGGGGCGGCATTATTGTCTTCAAGGACCAATGGCGCGATATTCGCGAGCTTGCCTGCAGCAACGATGGAGTAGTCCTTGTCGGCAGCCAGGGACAGGTTGGCAGAAATGACTGCGGGCGTGGTCTGGCCGGCAGGTACTACCTGGAACTGGTGTGCGCCGGCGGTCAGGGTGGCGTACGGAGTGATTCCTTTGAAAGGCGCATTTGTGAACGCCGGTTTTGCATCAGCCCACACGTCGACAGAAGGGGCATCAGGCGAGGCGTGAATGACACGCACGCGCGGACCGGCGGCAGATGCGCCGGCAGAACTCAGAACCACTGCGGTCAACACGTTTAGTGCGACGAGCCAGCGGAACACGGTCCTCTTCCTCATGGTAACAACCTCTGTTGGGTATCGGATGTGTAACCCGGTTGCAGTTACAGGATATGTATAGCTTTAGTATAGATAATCTCCAGTACTCAGCATTACCATTCACTGAATCTCCGCACGGAATGAGCGAAAATCCATGGGAAGCGAGACCAGGATTACGAGTCACCGCTCGAAGAACCCTCCATCGTCGGAACCCAACTGCACACAAGAGCCGCGCCAATCTACATTGACAACCCCTTCCCCCGGCGGTATACTCCGACAGTAAGTTGTCCCCAACTCACTGTCGGAGTAACGCCGATTATGCTTGGAGTAGCGCATACGAGCGGGAGCAAGGCCCCCAAATAGCACCAAGGCACACGCGCCCTGGTGCTTTTTTGTGCCTGCCGCTGACCATGCGCACACAGCCACGTCTGCCCAGGAGGGAGCATTATGGATTCGGCCATGATCGCCAAGATCAGTAAGGCCCACGAGTACGCTCAGCAGCCGGAAAGAATTACTTTCCAGTCGTTCGAAGTGAATTTCAACGGTAAGCACCAAACCTATCGAATTACCTTCGATCATGGAAACTGGCGCTGCGAATGTGACTTCTTTACCCAGCGAGGCGTCTGCAGCCACACCATGACGATGGAACGGGTATTAGGGATCATGCTGGAGCAGCACAACCAGCAGGCCGCATGACGGTACTCTAGCCTGTGCTCAATTGGGCGGGCTGCGGCCCGCCCAATTTATTGATACGCGAGGAGTGAAAGTGACAAATGAGCCGCGCGTGAAGGCGGCCGGTCGGAACAAGCAGCGCTGGCAGTTGCTGTTGGGTGTCGCCATCAGCATCGTCTTCATCCTTTACGCCGTCCGCGGGCTGGAGCTGGGCGACGTCTGGCAATATCTGCGCACCGCCAATTACTGGTGGATCCTTCCGGGCGTCCTGGTCTATTTCTTCGCCGTCTGGGCACGTACCTGGCGGTGGCATTACCTGCTACGCCCGATCCAGCAGGTGCCGCTGGCGCAGCTGTTCCCAATCGTCTGCATGGGTTACTTTGGCAACAACGTATATCCGGCGCGTGCCGGTGAGATCGTGCGCGCCGTTGTGCTGCGCAAACACTATCGCGTCAGCGTCAGCGCCTCACTTGCCACGATCATTATCGAGCGTGTCTTTGACGGGCTGGTCATGCTCCTGTTCGTCTTCCTGGCGCTCCCCTTTGTGGGCTCGGCAATCCCGGATACGTATCGCACATTCATCATATTCTTCAGCCTGCTCTTCTTGGCCGCACTGGCCTTCTTCTTCTGGATGGCAGTGGACGAGCGACGGGTCGCCGCCATCTATCGATTTGTCGCGGACCGGTTTGTGCCCCACCGTTTCCGGGCGCCGCTCGACGGCTTCTATGCCCGTTTCGTGACCGGCCTCCATTCGCTGCGCAGCGGCCGCGACCTGTTGATGGTGTTCGTGACCTCCGTCGTCATCTGGCTGACGGAGACCGTCAAGTATTGGTTTGTGATGCACGCATTCAATTTCACCGTGAGCTTCATCGGGCTCATGCTGATGAACGGCATCGTAAACCTGTTCACCACACTGCCGTCGGCCCCCGGCTATATTGGGACGTTCGAGACCGGCGCTTCGGTCCTCGCAGCGCTGGGGGTTGAATCAAACCTGGCTTTTGGCTATACCATTGTCTTGCACGCCGCACTCTGGCTGCCCATTACCGCCCTGGGAGGCTGGTATATGTGGCGAGAGGGTGCTCGCTGGCGTGACTTCGAGGGGGTCAAAGAGACCGCCGTAGCAGACGCACCCGCCGGCCTTCCCGGACGGGGTATTTAGCGGAGGGAACATGAAGAACATCGCCGTAATCGGAACCGGCTACGTTGGGTTGGTGACTGGCACCTGCTTCTTCCGCTGGGCAACCGGGTGACCTGTATCGACATCGACGAGCGCAAGATCCAGGTCCTGCACGAGGGCAACGTGCCGATCTACGAGCCGGGCCTGGAAGAGGTGATCCGGCGCAACGTTGCAGCCGGGCGGCTCTCGTTCTGCACGTCTTACGCGGAAGGGCTGAAGGGCGCGGAATTCGTCTTCATCGCGGTCGGCACCCCTTCCGGCGTGGACGGCGAGGCGGACCTGAGTACGTACGGATGGCGGCCGAGACGATCGGCGAAACGATGGACCATCCGCTGATCATCATCAACAAGAGCACCGTTCCGGTTGGCACCGGTGACTGGGTGGCCGACGTGATCCGCCGCCGCCCAGCACAACCGGTCGGGATTCATGGTATCGTGCCAGGGCGGAGTCCCTCGCGAGGAACTCGCTGGCACGATACCACGGGAAGTCGTCCGGCCGCGCCTGGTGGCGGCGGATCACGTCGGCCACCCAGTCCCCGCGCCAACCGGGCACGGCTGCCCTGTCGATGATGATGAGCGGACGCGTTCATCGTTTCGCCGATCGGCGCGGCCGCCATCCGTAGATAGCTCAAGTCCGCCTCGCCATCCACGCCCGATGGGGTGCCGACGGCGATGAAGACGTACTCCGCGTCGCGCAGCCCTTCCTCGTACGACGTAGAGAACGAGAGCCGCCCGGCTGCCACGTTGCGCCGGATGACCTCTTCCAGGCCCGGCTCGTAGATCGGCACGTTGCCCTCGTGCAGGACCTGGATCTTGCGCTCGTCGATGTCGATACAGGTCACCCGGTTGCCCAGGTCGGAGAAGCAGGTGCCCGTCACCAACCCAACGTAGCCGGTTCCGATTACGGCGATGTTCTTCATGTTCCCTCTGTTAAATACCCCGTCCGGGAAGGCCGGCGGGTGCGTCTGCTACGGCGGTCTCTTTGACCCCCTCGAAGTCACGCCATCGAGCACCCTCTCGCCACATATACCAGCCCCCCAAGGCGGTAATCGGCAGCCAGAGTGCGGCGTGCAGGACAATGGTATAGCCAAAAGCCAGGTTTGATTCAACCCCCAGCGCTGCGAGGACCGAAGCGCCGGTCTCGAACGTCCCAATATAGCCGGGGGCCGACGGCAGTGTGGTGAACAGGTTTACGATGCCGTTCATCAGCATGAGCCCGATGAAGCTCACGGTGAAATTGAATGCGTGCATCACAAACCAATACTTGACGGTCTCCGTCAGCCAGATGACGACGGAGGTCACGAACACCATCAACAGGTCGCGGCCGCTGCGCAGCGAATGGAGGCCGGTCACGAAACGGGCATAGAAGCCGTCGAGTGGCGCCCGGAAACGGTGGGGCACAAACCGGTCCGCGACAAATCGATAGATGGCGGCGACCCGTCGCTATCCACTGCCATCCAGAAGAAAGAGGCCAGTGCGGCCAAGAAGAGGAGGCTGAAGAATATGATGAATGTGCGATACGTATCCGGGAATTGCCGAGCCCACAAAGGGGAGCGCCAGGAAGACAAACAGGAGCATGACCAGCCCGTCAAAGACACGCTCGATAATGATCGTGGCGAGTGATGCGCTGACGCTGACGCGATCAGTGCTTGCGCAGCACAACGGCGCGCACCGATCTCGCCGGCACGTGCCGGATACACGTTGTTGCCGAAGTAACCCATGCAGACGATCGGGAAGAGCTGCGCCAGCGGCACCTGCTGGATCGGGCGTAGCAGGTAATGCCACCGCCAGGTACGTGCCCAGACGGCGAAGAAATAGACCAGGACGCCCGGAAGGATCCACCAGTAATTGGCGGTGCGCAGATATTGCCAGACGTCGCCCAGCTCCAGCCCGCGGACGGCGTAAAGGATGAAGACGAGCTGATGGCGACACCCAACAGCAACTGCCAGCGCTGCTTGTTCCGACCGGCCGCCTTCACCGGCTCATTTGTCACTTTCACTCCTCGCGTATCAATAAATTGGGCGGGCCGCAGCCCGCCCAATTGAGCACAGGCTAGAGTACCGTCATGCGGCCTGCTGGTTGTGCTGCTCCAGCATGATCCCTAATACCCGTTCCATCGTCATGGTGTGGCTGCAGACGCCTCGCTGGGTAAAGAAGTCACATTCGCAGCGCCAGTTTCCATGATCGAAGGTAATCCGATAGGTTTGCAGCTTACCGTTGAAATTCACTTCGAACGACTGGAAAGTAATTCTTTCCGGCTGCTGAGCGTACTCGTGGGCCTTACTGATCTTGGCGATCATGGCCGAATCCATAATGCTCCCTCCCGGGCAGACGTGGCTGTGTGCGCATGGTCAGCGGCAGGCACAAAAAAGCACCGGGCGCTGTGCCTTGGTGCTATTTGGGGGCCTTGCTCCCGCTCGTATGCGCTACTCCAAGCATCACCGGCTTACTCCGACAGTCAGTTGGGGACAACTTACTGTCGGAGTATACCGCCGGGGGAAGGGGTTGTCAATGTAGATTGGCGCGGCTCTTGTGTGCAGTTGGGTTCCGACGATGGAGGGTCTTCGAGCGGTGACTCGTAATCCTGGTCTCGCTTCCCATGGATTTTCGCTCATTCCGTGCGGAGATTCAGTGAATGGTAATGCTGAGTACTGGAGATTATCTATACTAAAGCTATACATATCCTGTAACTGCAACCGGGTTACACATCCGATACCCAACAGAGGTTGTTACCATGAGGAAGAGGACCGTGTTCCGCTGGCTCGTCGCACTAAACGTGTTGACCGCAGTGGTTCTGAGTTCTGCCGGCGCATCTGCCGCCGGTCCGCGCGTGCGTGTCATTCACGCCTCGCCTGATGCCCCTTCTGTCGACGTGTGGGCTGATGCAAAACCGGCGTTCACAAATGCGCCTTTCAAAGGAATCACTCCGTACGCCACCCTGACCGCCGGCGCACACCAGTTCCAGGTAGTACCTGCCGCCAGACCACGCCGCAGTCATTTCTGCCAACCTGTCCCTGGCTGCCGACAAGGACTACTCCATCGTTGCTGCAGGCAAGCTCGCGAAATATCGCGCCATTGGTCCTTGAAGACAATAATGCCGCCCCGGCCCAGGGCAAGGCGCATGTTCGCTTCGTACATGCCTCGCCGGACGCGCCTGCCGTGGATATTGCCGTCAAGGGCGGACCTATCATCTTCAACAATATCGCCTTCAAGGGGGTTGGCAGCTATACCCCTGTCGATGCCGGTACCTATGACCTCGAAGTGCGGCTCGCTGGAAAACCTGACGTGGTCCTCCCCCTTCCGGGGGATCAAGCTAGAGAACGGTGGCGTCTACACGGCATGGGCCATGGGCTTGGCCGCTGGCGATCCCAAGCTTTCTGCGGTGCTGAGTGTTGATCGCACCTCCGCCGCAGCTCCGAGCACGCTACCGGTAACCGGTGCGAACGACTTCAACCTGATGGCGATGGCTGCCTTAATCGGCCCCAGCCTGATCGTCCTCGGATTTGCGGCAGTTCGTCGCCCGGCCACGCAGTCCGTGCGCAAATAACGAACCCGGTTTTCCCGTTTGCCCGACTGTCACGACCCGCTTTGACCAGCCCCAAAGCGGGTCGTGCGCGTCTCCAGGCAGGCATGCGCCGGCAGGTTGCGGCAGGAACTGCAGGACCATTGCCCAATCTCATAGCGGCCGGCCCGGGGCGAAGGGACGCTTCACACGGAACCCTTCGCTCGCGGACCGATGACGGATAATGGAGAATTGCGGGGAATCAATACTATGGGCGATACGGCAGTCCTGACCGCCCCGGTGTACCGTTCGCCTCGGCAGGTGGGGAGCCCGCTCCGGTTAGCAGATACAACCGCACACCCTGCACTTCTTGCGTGACGATCACCAGCCCGGTGCCGCCGCGCCGTGTCCACAGCTTTTGCGACGCGTCGACGAGCTGCCCGGCCAGCGATGATTCAGCATTTCCGGGGAAGAGTCCCAGCCGGCTCCACAGAATCCCCTGCCGGAGCAGCTCCACACGCCCGGCGGCAGCGTCACCCGCAGCCAGCCCGTCGAGTTGCCGCCCGTAAGCGTTGATCAGGTCAGTAAACGCCGCGACCAGTTCGACCCGGAGGACGTCGGCTTGCCCTTCCCACTCGGGGACGAGAGATGCACCGTAGCCGCGACCGGCGACGCGCCATTTGATGCTCGCCCACGTCACCCGGTCGTGCATTACGGCGAGCTGGTCGGGCGCAGAAAGCGAAGGCAGCGACTCATAGAATGCAGCGCGCACCGCATCCTCTGCCCGCAGCGCCTCGGCCAGGGCATCCACCAATGGCTGCCGCGCGCTTGCCTGCGTCGTGATCCAGCGCGCCGCAAGGAATGCCGCGGCTTTCTGGCGGGCAGAGAGTGACTCCGTGACATCCTGCGGCAGCGTCACGGTGCCGAGCAGTTCCGGCAGCAGCAGACCTTCCGGCTCAGGAGTGACGCCCGGTCCCGCGGCCTGGCTGTCCAGGTTCTTCTGGACACCTGCGGCTGCCGTCTCGTCACCGATCGACCTGTACGCCGCAGCCACCTCCTCGAGCAGCGCCCGCCTCTGGGCGGGCAGAAGTGACGTGCTCTGTTGGGCCAGCTTCTCCGTTTCGGCGATGGCGAGGCGGGCCACAGCCGGCCGGTTGAGCGCCGCAAGGCCCTGCGCTGCCCCCAACGCCAACTCCCCGCGCCCAAGATCGCTCAGCGTCGTGCCGAGAGCTGCATGGTCGAGCAGCACGCTGCTGGCCAGCAGCGCACGCGCCGCGTCCACACCCTGGTAGTCGCGGGCGAGCAGCAGCCAGGTGCCGCCGCGCTGGGTGTCGGGAAGCGCCAGGCTGTACGCCAGAGCAGCGTAGGCCGTTTCCGGTTCGTGGGAATCGAGGAGGCGCGGATCACGCGATCGTCGGCCTCGCCCGCCAGCGACAGCACCGCGAGGTCGGGCGCAATGGCAGCCGGGTTCACGGCCTGGATCGGGTTCGCCCAGACGACAGTCGCGCCCGGCCCCCGGGTGAGACTCACGTAGGCGCTGAGAAGCACAAATCCGGCCAGTGCCAGGAGCGCCAGGCCTAAAATGAGGGTAGACAGAAGGAACTTGTTTCGGCGCAAGGAGTGTCCTCTGATGAGCATGTCCGGGGAGATGCCCCGCAAGCGAGTATATCATAGTGTGATGCGATGGCGGCCCACCTGGAGCCGCCCATTTCGGTGTGTGGCTGAGCGGCCGGCGAAGATGCTGCCGGCCCGGCACATTCCTTCCCCACGACGGACTCTTCCGAAAGCGGCCATCACGAGGGGGCCCGTTTCTTCGGGCGATGATATAATCGACTGCAACCATGATCATGTCCCCGAAAGGGGATGCAAGGGAGTCGTTAGATGTTGCAGTTCTTCTGTGAGGACCTGGAGGTCCTGGATCCGGCCGTCGCCGGGCTGATCGACTATGAGGCCGAGCGCCAGCGCGCAAGCTGATCCTGATCCCGTCCGAGAGCCAGGCGCCCGAGGCGGTGCGCGAGGCGCTGGGCTCGGTCTTCCAGAACATCTACGCCGAGGGCTATCCCGACGCGGCGCACGCACGGGCTGAACGAGGCCGGCATCCTCGACTACGAGCACGAGCTGGCCCGCTACCGCCGCTACGCCGACCAGCGCTACTACAAGGGCGTGGAGTACGCCGACGTCATCGAGGCGCTGGCGCGCCGGCGCGGCGGCGGAGGCTTTCGCCGCGCAACGGCGTGCCGCCCGAGCGAGATCTGGGCCAACGTGCAGCCGCTCTCCGGCTCGCCGGCCAACAGCGCCGTCTACGCCGCGCTGGTCCCGCCCGGCAGCACCGTCATGGGCATGGACCTGCTGCACGGCGGCCACCTGACGCACGGCAGCCCGGCCAACCGCTCGGGCAAGCTGTACAACATCGTCTCCTACGGCATCGACCCGCAGACCGAGCGGCTCGACTACGACGCCATCGAGGCGCTGGCGCCGCGAGCACCGGCCCAAGATGATCATCGCCGGCTTCACCTCCTATCCCTGGATGCCCGATTGGGCGCGCTTCCGCGCAGATCGCCGACGCGGTGGGCGCGTACCTGCTGGCCGATATCTCGCACATCGCCGGCATGGTGGCGGCCGGGCGTCGTCCCCAGCCCGGTCGGGCTACGCGCACGTCATCAGCTTCACCACGCACAAGACGCTCTACGGCCCGCGCGGCGCGTGCATCCTGACCACCGACAAGGCGCTGGCCGCAGAAGATCGACTCGGCCGTGTTCCCCGGCGAGCAGGGCGGCCCGCACGTGAACGCGATCGCCGGCATGGCGGTCGCGTTCAAGCTGGCGCGGACGCCGGAGTTCCGCGCAGCTGCAGCAGCAGATCGTCGACAACGCCGCGCACCTGGCCGCCGAGCTGGCAGCGCCACGGGCTGCGCGTCCCCTACGGCGGCACCGACACGCACATGCTGCTGGTCGACTGCAAGAGCGTCCGCGCGGCAGCGGGTCAGCCCCGACGGAGAACGGGCACGCCGCTGATGGGCGACGCGGCCGCCCGCATCCTCGACCTGGCCGGGCATCGTCCTCAACCGCAACACGATCCCGGGCGACAAGAGCGCCGCGCTACCCCAGCGGCATCCGCCTGGGCACGCCGTGGATCACCCAGCGCGGCTTCGAGCAGCCGCAGATCGAGCGCCTGGCGGAGATCATCGCCCGGGTGCTCAAGGCCTGCCGGCCCCACGCCTGCGCCGGGCCGTGCGGGCCGATCTACTCCGCCAAGATCGACTTCGACGTGCTCGAGCAGGCCAAGTGGGACGTCGTCGACCTGGCCTGCTGCGTCGACCTGGGGCCGGACTACGTGCCCAGCGGCTACCCGCACCACTTCTTCATGCACAAGCCCACCACCGATCATCGGCGGCGATTGGACGTGATCGAGATCGAGGGCGCGCACGCCCGCGGCTTCTGCAACGTCGCCATGACCAACGACGTCTACGCGCTCAGACGCCGGCGAGTGCCAGCCGACCTGGGTGCTCGAGCCCGACGGCCGCCGATGAGCGGCGGCGTGCTGCAAGCGGCCCGGGCCGGGAGAGCACGCGCTTCCAGTTGCTGGTGCCAAGGCAGCACGAGCCGCGCGTGGCCCACTGGCTGCGGGCGCTCTCCGACGGATTTGTGGACATGGACCCGGACGACTCTACGCCAAGGCGCCCGGCCCGGTCGTCGTGCGCCGGCTGCCGCACGAGCAGGCCGACGAGTGGGGAGCGCCCGCCCGCGATCGGAGGAGTTTCGACGCGAGCAGGTCGGGCTGGGCGCTCCACAAGCCGTACTGGATCGGCCAGCGGGACGCGGGTCCGACCGGCAGCCCGGGCGGCACTGCTGGCCGCTGCCGGTTTCAGTGGGAGGCCGCCCGGCGAACGGCGCTGCGACGACACCACGCCTTTTACGAGTCCACCGGCGGCGGGGCGCAAGATGGTGCCGTTTGCCGGCTGGGAGATGCCCGTGCAGTACAGCTCGGTGCAGGAAGAGCACCTGGCCGTGCGCAACAAGGCGGGGCTGTTCGACGTCAGCCACATGGGGCTGTTCGAGTTCAGCGGCGAGAACGTGCACCTGTTCCTGAACACCATCGCCACCAACGATGTCTCGCTGCTCGAAGCCGGGCGACTCGCAGTACTCCTTCCTGCTGGCGCCCGACGGCAACGTGATCGACGACGTCTGGATCTACCGGCTGGAGCCGGCAGCGCTACTGGATGGTCGTCAACGCCTCGAACAACGACAAGGACTGGGCGTGGATCAACGCCGTGCGCGAGGCCGCGTGATGATCGACCCGCAGCGGCCGTGGTCGCGGGCCCTGGGCACCGAGACCGTGGTGGTCGCGACATGCGCGACCCGAGCGGGCGACCGAGCAGCGCGTCCAGCTTGCGCTGCAGGGGCCGCCTCGCTGGATATCCTGCTGGCGATGCTGCTGGCAACGGATCCGTCCGCGAAGAGCTGCGCGAATCTCAAGCACGCAGAATCATGCGCGGCCGTATCGGCGGGCATGACGTCTCATATCTCCCGCACGGGCTACACCGGCGAGCCGATGGCCTTCGAGTTGTTCGTCCACCCGGACGATCTCGGCGCTCTGGCACGCGCTGTGCAGGCGGGCGAGCCGTTCGGGCTGCGGCCATCGGGCTGGCGGCACGCGACAGCCTGCGCATCGAGGCCGGGCTGCCGCTCTACGGGCACGAGCTGGCCGGCCCGCTGGATCTCAACCCGGCCGATGCCGGCTTTGCGCCTTATGTCAAGCTGCACAAGCCCTTCTTCATCGGCAAGCGGCGTTCTGGACACATCGAGAAAAGCGGCGAGCGCGCGCCTCGTCCGCTTCCGCCTCGACGAGGAACACGCCCCGCTGCCCGGCCAGGGCGACGTGATCGTCAACCGCAAGGGCCGGGTCGTGGGGCCGGTGACGAGCTGCTCCATCGACACGGATGGCCGGCTGACCGGGCTGGCTTTCGTGGAGGAGCCGACCAGCCGAGCGCGGCACGCGTTGGGGGTCTACCGGCTCGGCGGACGCAACTGGGAGAGCCGCCCGCTGGATGACCTCAAGCCCGGCGACCGCCTGCAGCTGCCGGAGGACATCACCGTGATCGAACGGTTCCTGAATAAGCGATAGATGCCTTCTCGCGACCAAACACTACCGGGCCGTAGCCTTGGTGTTCGTGGCTGCCGTGATGTGGAGCACCGGCGGCCTGTTCATCAAGTCGATCAACTGGACCATCGCCGGCGGCCGCAGCGACCTGGTCGCGGCGTTGTTCATGCTCGTCGTGGTGGGCAAGCCGCGCCTGACTCGCTCCCGTGCGTTGTGGATCGGTGCGGTTGCCTACGCGGCGACGGTGATCGGGTTCGTGCTTGCGAACAAGCTCACTACTTCGGCTAACGCCATCCTGCTGCAGTTTCCGCGCCCCCATCTACGTTCGCGCTGCTCGGCGCATGGCTGCTGGGCGAGCGGGTCACCCGGCGCGACTGGATCGCCATCTTCCTGAGTCTGGGCGGCATGGCGCTCTTCTTCCTGGATCGCCTGAGCACCGGCAGTCTGCTGGGCAATATCATCGCCATCATCAGCGGCGTGACGCTGGCCACGCTGGTGCCGATCACGCTACGTACCTTCAGAAAGACTCCCGGCCGGAGTACACCATCCTTCTGGGCAACACTCTGACCGCAGCTCATTGGGCTCCCGTTCATGCTCCAAGGCGCCCCCGGCGATCTCGGGTGGGGTGGGGATCGCCGTGATGGGGGTGTTCCAACTGGCCCTGCCCTACCTCTTCTTCTTTCGCGCCATCCGTTCGCTGAGTGCCCTCGAATCGATCCTCGCCCCCCTGGTCGAACCGCTGTTGAACCCAATCTGGGTCTTCCTGTTCGTCCACGAAACCCCTGGTCCCTGGGCGCTGATCGGCGGGGCGGTCGTCTTGGGGACGATCACGCTCCGGCACACGGCCGATCTCCTGTGGCGACGGCCGCAGCCGCTGGCGCAGCCCGAAATACGGCTGGAACAGTCCTGATTTGGGTCCATTTACCCCTTTCGGGGTAAGCCAGCCCAACTCGGCTGCACGGGCAGGCCGCACGCCGAACCTCCGCATGGCGCTCCGTAATCCCTCATACATCGACCTACTCTGCGCTGTTGGTATGCTGCGTTACGTGTCTGCGTGCATCATCTGCCTGCGGCTCTCCTGACGTGAGGCCGAGCTGGTGCACACACCTTGAGTACTGCTCGACGAGAAAGGATCTAGAATGAAGAGGAGTCTTCTCGTCGTCAGTCTGGTTACGGTGCTGGCCCTGCTCGCCGCTTGCAGCAGCGACCGCCACTCCGGCGCCCACAGCACCACCGGCCGCCAAAGCGGCGGCCACCACCGCAGCACCGAGCCCTGCAACCGCTGCACCGGCTGCACAAGCAACCACTGCACCGGCTGCCGCCACAAAGGCCGCGGCCACTACGGCCCCAGCGGCGGCTACGACCGCTCCCGCAGCAAAAGCCACCACCGGCGCAGCCCGAGCGCGCAGCCGTTGGCCGGAAAGACGGTCCGCATCTTCGGCGTGGCGGCGGACGAACAGGCCCGCCTCTTCCAGCAGGAGTTCAATGCCTTCACCCAGCGCACCGGCGTTAAGGTCAGGGTACGAGGGCAACAAGGACTTCGAGACCCTCCATCCTGGTCCGCGTCGAAGGGTGGCAACGCTCCCGACATCGCCCAGTTCGCCCAGCCCGGCCTGGTACGGACTTCTTCCGCAAGAATCGAGTCATCGACCTCTACAGTTGGATGGACAAGGCCATGTTGCAGAAGCAGTTCAAACAGAGCTTCCTGGACATGGCGACGGTCAACAACAAGTTGACCGGCATCTGGCACAACGTAGACGTCAAGAGCCTCGTGTGGTATCCGGAAGGATGACTTCGTTGCCAAGGGATACAAAGTGCCGACAACCTGGGCCGAGTTGCTGGCTCTATCCGACCAGATTGCGGCCACCGGCGTCACTGCCCATGCCGGCGCCACTTTATTTCGCTGGCAGCCGCCTGCCGGCCAGCTATGCGAACTTCTACATCGCCAATGCGGCAGTGCTGGTGCCGACGTTCAATGATCCGAATGACCGGGTCGCGCTGGGCATCTCTGGCAGAGCTATTCAAGGACCGGCCGGTGATCGGCCTGCACGCCGTGGACCTGGTGCTCGGCCGAGGCACGGTGCACTGCCTGACACAGCAGCAACCGGCATGACCCGCACCCCTGTGGCTTATTTACGGGCTCAGCCGACGGCTGAGACACCCCGGGAGTCGGAATGTTATCCCCGGTGTGGCTCCCATGTATGTCCGGGGAGTCTCCGCATGACTCTCCCGTCGATCCAGCACCGGTTTGGCCGATGCAAGTGAGGGGGCCTTGTGTTCCCTACGGCAGCCAAGGCCTGGGCATGGTGGGGTGGTGAAGGGCTTGCTACAGCAGCTTGATCTGCGCCTTCTCCTTGGCCAGCGCCTCGGCCAGGCCCGGCCGCCGGCCGTTGCGGCGCTCGATGATGTGCTTGTCCACCGCCGGATCGTAGGGCACCGGATAATTGCCGTCGTAGCAGGCCATGCAGAAGGAGTTCGGCCGGCAGGCCGGTGGCCTTGACCATGCCCTCCTGGGAAAGGTAGCAGAGCGAGTCGGCGTTGAGGTATTTGCGGATCTCCTCCAGCGAATAGTTCGCCGCCATCAGCTTGCTGCGGTCGGGAAAATCGATGCCATAAACGCACGGGTTCATGTGCGGCGGGCAGCTCACCAGCACGTGCACCTCCTTGGCGCCGGCTTCCTTGAGGTTGTTCACCCGCGCCTTGCAGGTGGTGCCGCGCACGATCGAATCGTCCACGACGATCACCCGCTTGCCCTTCACCAGCTCCTCGATCAGGTTGAGCTTCACGCGCACGTCGAAGTCGCGGATGAGCTGCGAGGGCTGGAGAAAGCTGCGGCCCGACATAGTGGTTGCGGACGAAGGCCATCTCGAAGGGGATGCCCGATTCCAGCGAGTAGCCCAGCGCGGCGCAGTTGCCGCTGTCGGGCACGGGCACCACCACGTCGGCCTCGATCGGGAATTCGCGCGCGAGCTGCCGGCCCATCTCGACGCGCACCTTGTAGACGTTGCGGTTGGCGATGGTGCTGTCGGGCCGGGCGAAATAGACGTATTCGAAGATGCAGAACGCGCGGCGCTCGTGCTCGGGAAAGGCCTGCATGCTGGTCAGGCCGTCCTCGTTGATGACCACGATCTCGCCCGGCTCGACGTCGCGGACGAACTTGGCGTGGATCAGGTCCAGGGCGCAGGTTTCGCTGGCCAGCACCCAGGCGTCGTCGAGCTTGCCGAGGCACAGCGGGCGGAACCCGTGCGGGTCGCGCACGCCGATCAGCTCCTTCTCGGTCATGATGACCAGCGAGTAGGCGCCCTCGATGCGGCGCAGGCGTCTGCACCAGGTTGTTGCCGTGGCCGTTGCAGGTCGGCTGGGCCATCAGGTGCAGGATGATCTCGCTGTCGACGGTGGTCTGGAAGATCGAGCCCTTGGCCTCCAGCTCCTCGCGCAGCTGGGCGGCGTTGGTCAGGTTGCCGTTGTGGGCGATGGCGATCTGGCCGCGGGCGCAATCGACCGTCAGCGGCTGGGCGTTGCGCAAGTGCGACGAGCCGGTGGTGGAATAGCGGGTGTGGCCGACGGCGATGTTGCCGACCAGGTCGTGCAGGATGTCGCCGTTGAAGACCTGCGACACCAGGCCCATGCCCTTGTGGGCGTGGAACTGCTTGCCGTCGGAGGTGACGATGCCCGCGCTTTCCTGGCCGCGGTGCTGCAGGGCGTAGAGGCCGTAGTAGGTCAGCTCCGCGGCGTTCGGATGGCCGTAAACGCCGAAGACGCCGCAATAATGTTTGGGATACTGCATGAATTCATCAGACCGGAATCCAGCGCATTCTGCGTCAACGCATCGCTCGGGCGATGGATTCCACCAGAGATCGTGCAAGCTCAGCGCACGTCGCAACTCAACGTCGCCCCGGCGGTCTTGATTTGCAATGCCTCGCCGCCGACGGTGCCGATCCGCGCCGCGGTGACGCCCAGAATCTTCGCCTGGGCCAGGACCTTGACCGGCATTCGACGCGCCGCCACGGAAATGACGATGCGCCCCTGGGTTTCGCCGAACAGCAAGGCGTCCAGCCGCAGGCGGCGTCGCGGCAGTCGCCGTGTCGAGCTCCAGGCCAGCGCAGTCAGATCAACCTGCGCGCCGATCAGGCGCGGCGTTTCGCGGGCGATCTGCTGGCTGATGCAGCTTTCGGCCAGCGCCACCGCCAGGCCGCCTTCGCTGCAATCGTGCGCGCTCTTGACCACGCCGGAGTGGATCAGCGCCCGCAGGGCCAGGTGCAGCTCCTTCTCCTTTTCCAGGTCGCACCGCGGCGGCGTGCCGGTCTTCAGGCCATGAATCGCGCTGCAGGTAGGCCGAGCCGCCCAGGCCCAGCAGCGGGTCGCTCGCGTCCACGACGTCGCCCAGCAGAATGATCGCGTCGCCTTCGTCCTTGAACCATTGCGTGGTGATGTGCTCCGGCTTCTCGATCAGGCCGACCATGGCCACGGTGGGGGTCGGGTCGATCGGGCCGTTCGGGCTCTGGTTGTAGAGGCTGACAGTTGCCGCCGGTGACCGGCGCGTTGAAAGCGCGGCAGGCCTCGGCCAGGCCGCGCACGCGATTCCTGCAGCTGCCAGAAGATCTCCGGGTTGTGCGGGTTGCCGAAGTTCAGGTTGTCGGTCACGCCCAGCGGCACGGCGCCGGAGCAGGCCAGGTTGCGCGCGGCCTCGGCCACGGCGATCTTGCCGCCTTCGTAGGGATCGAGATAGACGTAGGCGCCGTTGCAGTCGACCGATCAGGGCGATGAACTTCTCCGGCGATGTTGGCGTGCTGCGGCTGCGTGGCTCCGGCAGCTCCGGGCAGCGAGTCCGCCTTGATGCGCAGCACCGCGGCATCGCGAGCCGGGGCAGACGACGGTGTTGTCGCGCACCATGTGGTCGTATTGGCGATAGACCCAGTTCTTGGAGGCAATGGTCGGCCAGGCCAGCAGGGCCTTCAGGTCGCGCCAGCGGGTCCTGCGTGTCCGGCACGCCGCTCGAGGCGTGAAGGCGCGGACCTGCCTTCAGATACGCCGGCTCCCGCGCCTCGCGCTGATAGACCGGCGATTCGTCGGCGATCTTCCTGGCGGGAATGTCGGCCACGACCTTGCCGTGGTGCCTCACGACCATGCGGCCGGTGTCGGTGACCATGCCGATCTCCGACCAGGGCAGGTCCCACTTGTCGAAGATGCGCTTCACCTCCTCCTCGCGGCCCTTGTGGACGATGATCAGCATGCGCTCCTGCGATTCGCTGAGCATGATCTCGTAGCTGCGTCATGTTCGGCGCGCGCTGCGGCACCTTGTCCAGTTCGATCTCGATGCCCGTGCCCGGCGCGCGCGGCGGTTTCGCAGGTCGAGCAGGTCAGCCCCGCCGCGCCCATGTCCTGGATGCCGGCGACCGCGCCGGTGGCCAGCAGTTCCAGGCAGGCTTCGCAGACGAGCTTCTCCATGAACGGATCGCCCACCTGCACCGCGCCGCGCTGCTGCTCGGCGGATTCCTCGGTCAAATCCTGCGAGGCAAACGCCGCGCCCGCCAGGCCGTCGCGCCCGGTCGCCGGGCCGACGTAGAAGACCGGGTTGCCGATGCCGCTGGCCGCGCCGCGCGCGATCTGCTCGTGGCGCAGCACGCCGAGGCAGAAGGCGTTCACCAGCGGATTGCCCTCGTAGGACTTGTCGAAATAGACCTCGCCCGCGATGGTCGGGATGCCGAAGCAATTGCCGTAATGCGCGATGCCCGCCACCACGCCGCCGAACAGCCGCCGGTTGTTGGCGATCGCCGATGCTTCGGCTGTGAGTCTCGGACTCGGTCTTCGGTGATCGGCCCGAACCGCAGCGATTGACCGAGCAGACCGGCCGCGCGCCCATGGTGAAGATGTCGCGGATGATGCCGCCCACGCCCGTGGCCGCGCCCTGGAACGGCTCGACCGCGCTGGGGTGGTTGTGCGACTCGATCTTGAACGCGATCGCCAGGCCGTCGCCGATGTCGATGATGCCGGCGTTCTCCTCGCCCGCGCCGACCAGGATCTTCGGCGACTTGGTCGGGAAGGTCTTCAGCAGCGGGCGGGTGTTCTTGTAGGAGCAATGCTCGCTCCACATCACCGAGAAGATGCCCAGCTCGGTGTAGCTCGGCTCGCGGCCGAGGATGGCCTTGAGCTTCTCGTATTCCTCGGGCGTGAGGTTGTGCTTCTGCACCAGTTCGGGAGTGATGGCTGGGCTCGGTCATCGGATGTCAAAAGCAGAGGTTGCAAATCGGCTCACGAAGCGGCAGCTTATGCCGCCGTGCCGCCGGCTTGCTCGCCAGCGCGTGAATCATGCTCTCGAAAATCAGTCGCCCGTCCGCGCAGCCCAGGATCGGCTTCGCTGGCGCGCTCGGGATGCGGCATCAGGCCGGCCACGTTGCGCTGCTCGTTGCAGATGCCGGCGATGTTGTCGAGCGAGCCGTTCGGGTTGGCGGTCTCGGTCGGCTTCGCCCTGCGCATCCACGTAGCGCCAGAGGATCTGGTTGTTGGCCTTGAGCTTGGCCAGGGTTTCCTCGTCCGCAAAGTAACAGCCTTCGCCGTGGGCGATCGGCACGCGCAGAGCTTGTCCGGCGGAATCCGGTTGGTGAACGGCGAATCGGCGGTGGCCGTCTTCAGGAAGACTGCTCGCAGCGGAACTGCAGCGAGCGGTTGCGAATCAGCGCCCCGGGCAGCAGCCCGGCCTCGCAGAGAATCTGAAACCCGTTGCAGATGCCCAGCACCAGCCCGCCGTCGGCGGCGAACCGCTGCACCGCCTGCATCACCGGGCTGAACCGCGCGATGGCGCCGGTGCGCAGATAATCGCCGTAGCTGAATCCGCCGGGCACGATCACCGCGTCGGCCGCGCCCAGCGAGGGCTCCTTGTGCCAGAGCAGCCGGGCCGAATGGCCGAGCACGTTGCGCAGCACGTGGACGACGTCCTGGTCGCAGTTGGAACCGGGAAACTGGAGAACGGCGAAATTCATTCCTGTCATATCTCGAACCGGTAGTCTTCGATGACCGGGTTGCTCAGGATCTTGTGGCAGGCCTCGTCGATCTGCTTGCGCGCGGCTTCCTTGTCCGCGCCGGTCAGTTCGATTTCCAGATACTTGCCCACATGCACGGCGCCGACGCCGGTGTAGCCCATTGGGCCAGGGCGTTCTGCACGGTCTTGCCCTGCGGATCAAGCACCGCTTTCTTTGGCGTAATAATAATTTTTGCTTTCATGGTTGAAAGGGATTCCCAACTGCCGGTCCGACGGGATGTTGCGCGCAGCCGAGGCCCGGACGCCAGAAATTCTTCAATTTGCCGGCGCCTGCGTGGCGCGGATGCAAGCCGGCCTGGCCCTACGTCAGGCGTGCAGTCCGCTCCGGGACTACGACCTGCCGGCGTGCCCAGTCGTGCGCGCGTTAGGCACGCCACGCTCGGACGTCGCCGCGGCTCCGCCTGCCAGCAAGGCACGCGTTGGCCACCTCCGCTTACCGCGCCTGGCGCACGCGGATGGTGTATTTCTTCGGCGAGGTTGTTCATCGAGACGAACTTCACGTCTTCCGTGGCGTTCTCGGTCAGGATGACCATCACGAAGGGCGTCTCGTCGCCGGTCGAGAAGCCGTTCTGGTCCTTGAAGACGCAGTTGGCCTGCACCTCGATGCGGCGGTTCTCGCGGTTGCGCAGGTGGGCGACGACCTCCAGCCGGCCATCCGGCAGGGTCTGCTCCTGGACGCCGCTGCAGGTCACCGAGTATTGGACGCCGGGATCCAGCAGGACCACCGGCTCCTTGCTTTCGTAGGCGGGCGTCTTGGAGGTCTGCGGCAGGTACGGGCCTTTGTCGTGCGTGCTGCTGCAACCAGCCGCCAGCAGGACGCGTCCCGCCGGCGGCGAGGAGTGATAGGAATGATTTGTTCATAATGTTTGCGGTGTTGACTGACGTGTCGCTGACGAACACGACCTTGTCACGGTCGGTCGTCGTGATGTTGAGGGTGATGGTCTTGGTCAGGTTCGGCAGAACCCGGCCCGCGGCATCGAGAAATTGGATGGTGGCGACGTGCTGGCCCGACCGGCAGCGGCACGCTGGCGAAGCTCAGGTAACGCGGCAGGTTGTCCCAGGTGCGCGTGTCCGCCGCCGGCATGGTCGCCGCGGAGATCGCCTTGCTGACCAGGCCGGCCAGCGCGATGCCCAGGCCCACCTGCTGAGCCGTGCGGTCGTCGCTCGCCGCCGCAGTGGCCAGCCCGCCAATCAGCGCCACATTGCCCGACGGTGTCCGTGGTGGACTTGAACACCGCCTTGTTGCCGAGGATGTGGTCCATCACCCGCCCGCCGCGCGTCGTCGCCTGGAAGCCCACATCGTCGGTCGGCGCGATGGGAATCTGCAGCGAAGCAACCTTGAGCTCGGCCGAGGCCACCGGTGAAGGCGGCGTGCTGAAGCGCAGTTCCTCGCCGTATTGGCCGGTGGCGTACTTGGTCGGGCCGGGGCCGAACTCGATGAAGAAGAGCGCATTGGCCTTGGGATTGTAAGGCGGCAGCTTGACGCCCTTGGCGTTGGCCTGCGCGCGCTTGAAGGCGTCCGAGCCGTCGCCGCCGAGCTTGGTCGTGGCGAGGCCGTCGAGGTAATCCGGCAGCACCCAGTCGCCGGCGTATTCGCGCTTCTCGGCGTCGCTGTCCTCGAACTCGGCGCTGCGGAAGCACGCGCGGGCGTTGTCCGGTTCTCCGTCCATCCAGTAAAGGATGCCGCGGTAAATGTAGGCCATGGACCGCTCGTAAGGCTCGCCGATGAACGTCTTCTTCGCCTCGGCGTGGAAATAGCTCGCGCGCCTTCTTCGCGTCCGGCGTCCTTGCCGTAAATCCCGCCCAGCGTCAGCAGCGCGTCGTCCAGGTTCTGCTTGGCCAGGTCGAACTTGCCCTGGCGCATCGCCGCCGCCGCCAGTGCGGTATTGCCACAGCACCCGGTCCCGCGGCGGCCCGTTGGCGATGGCGTTCGGGCGCATCCACCATGATGTCGCCGGTCAGCGCACCGGGTGCTTCGTCGTCGTGGCGCAGCCGGCCACGGCCAGAGCAACACGGCCAGCAGCGTCGGCTGCCAGAGTGATTTCATCACGTCGCCCCGCGATGAAGCTTAGCGATATGCCGCGTCTTCCAGCCCCTGCTTCTTCATCTCCGCCGTGTCTTCCCAGACGATGACGCTGGTCCGCGCGTCGATCAGTTGGAAAGCATAGAGGATGTAGTCGCTGGTGCCGGCCTTGGTGCGCGTGGACAGCCCTTGCAGCGAGCCGGTCAGGAAGTAATCCGCGCCTTTGAACTCCTGCACGTTCGGGTCGGAACTGGCGGTGACCGCGCCCTCGCGCTTCCGGTTGCGCTCCTTCTCCAGCGCTTCCATCTGGCTGCGCGCCAGGAACATCACCTTGCCCCGCGCCTTGGAGTTCAGCTGCGCGCGGATGCGCGTCAGGAAGATCTCCTTGTTGATGGGGAAGCGGGTCTGGTTGTCCACCGGGTCGAGCACGATGGTCGGCGGCGTCGCCGCGTTGGCGATCTGCGGGATGCCCAGGATGCTGCGCGCCATCTTGTCGGTCACCATCACCAGGTCCTGCGACTCCATGCCCGTGCCCGGCCACGAAGCCCTGCTCGTCGGCGGTCATGTGCGTGACGGGCACGCCGGAAGGGTTCTTCACGCCGCTGGAGGCGCAACCGGCCACCAGCGCGGCCATGGCCGCGCCGCAAATAGGAATAGTGAGTTTAGTCAGGAATGATTTCATGAGTGATGTGAGTTTGGAGTTCAGGTATCAAAACGTCGGCGCGTCCGGGCACGCGCGGCGCGTCCGGAATCTGGTGCGCCGCCGCCGGCCGGGGCGCCGGCTGATAAGCTTGCGGCGCCGGCTGGGTCGGAGGTGCGGGCGGCTGCGCCGGGCGGAGCGGCTGCGGCGGCTTCTGGGCTGGCGGAGGCGCGGCCTGAGCGTGGCCCATTTCTGCTCCTGCTTCTGCGCCGCCGCTTCCGCCACGCTGCCCAAGACCAGGCCGGAGGCGGCGCCGATGCCGGCGCCCTCCCAGCCCTTGTGATAACCCGCGCCGATCAACCCGCCCGCCAGGCGCCCAGCAACGTGCCGCCGACGGCGTAATTGGGCCGCGGCGGGGCAGGCGCATAAACTGGCGCAGCGTAAGCCGGCGCATAAGCGTAACCGTAGCCGGGCTGGGCATAGGGCTGGCGCCGGGTAATAGTACGCAAGGCTGGGAAGCGTAGGAATCCTGCCGTTGCACGTCGCCCAGCATTGCCCCCGCCGCCAGGCCGATCCCGGCGCCGATGGCCGCGC
>CAWAOA010000003.1:0-536816 GCA_963783655.1 uncultured Chloroflexia bacterium | reverse complement strand
CGTCACCTCAGCGCCGTAGCTGCGGAAGACGTAGGCGAACTCCATGCCGATGGCGCCGGCGCCCACGATCACCATGCGCTTCGGGACCTCGGTCAGCTCCAGCGCCTGGCGATAGGTGATGACCTTCTTGCCGTCGACCTCCATGCCGGGAAGGCCGCGCGGCCGGGCGCCGGTGGCGAGGATGATGTTCTTGGCCTCGAGCGTCTGCCCGCCGTCGCCTTCGCCGACCTGCACGCTGGTCGGGCCGGCCAGGCGGCCCACGCCCTGGACGTGCGTGATCTTGTTCTTGCGGACCAGGAAGCCGACCCCCTTGACGAGCCGGTCGGACACCTGCCGGCTGCGCTTCTGTGCGACGGAGTAGTCGAGCGAGACGTTCTCGATCTTGAACCCGAACTCGTTGCCCTCGCGTCAGCAGGTTGGCGATCTCGGCGTTGCGCAGCAATGCCTTGGTCGGTATGCAGCCCCAGTTGAGGCAGACCCCGCCCAGCGACTCCCGTTCGACCAACGCAACCTTCTGGCCAAGTTGGGCGGCCCGGATCGCGGCGACGTAGCCGCCGGGCCCGCCGCCCATGACGACGGTATCGAACTGTTTCAGCCATGCTCAATGCTCCTTGCTGATCACCGGCGAGGTCGTAGCCGAGAGGGTCCGAGGACGTTTCCCCGGAACCCCCCTGATCGTATCATCATTCCCGGTAGCCTTCCAGGAACTCCTTGACTGCCGCCAGGAAACCGTCGGCCCCCTGGCCGTCCAGGATGCGGTGGTCGAAGGTGAAGCTCAGGTAGGCCATCGGCCGGACGCCGATGTAGTCCTCGGCAGTCGGGCAGGACGGCGCTGCCGCGGCTGATCACCACCGGCCGCTTCTGGATCGCGCCCACGCCCAGGATGCCGGCCTGCGGCTGGTTGATGATGGGGGTGGCGAACAGGCTGCCGGCCGTGCCGTGGTTGGTCAGGGTGAAGGTGCCGCCCTGGACCTCGTCGGGCTGCAACTGGCGGGCGCGGGCGCGCTCGGCCAGGTCGTTGACGGCGCGCGCCAGCCCCAGCAGGCTCTTCTCGTCCGCATCCCGGATCACCGGCACGATCAGCCCGTCGGCGATCGCGACCGCCATGCCGATGTGGATGCGCCGGTGCACGAGCAGCGCATCCTCCCGGAAGCTGCTGTTCGCCTCGGGCACCGCCTTGAGCCCGGCGACGATCGCCTGCAGGAAGAAGGGCGTGAAGGTGAGCCGCGTGCCCTGGCGCTCGAAGTCGCGGCGGAAACGCTCGCGCGCCTGCACGACGCGCGTCAGGTCCGCTTCCATCACCGTCGTCACGTGCGGCGAGGTCTGCTTGCTGAGCACCATGTGCTTGGCGATGCTGCGGCGGATGTTGGAGAGCGGTACGACCTCTGACTCGGCGCCGGGCGCGGCGGGGACAGCGGCACGCTCCGCCGCCTGCGGCGGGCGCGGGGACGGCGCGGGCTGCTGCGCGGGAGCCGGCGGGGACGCCGGCGCGGCGGCCGTCTCGGGCTCGCCGTATCCTTCGGTGGGCTTGAAGAGGTCGCCGCTGCCCGGCCGCTCCCAGATGGGGAGCTCCTCGGGCGCGGCTGGCCGGGGCAGCCGCCGGGGCTGCCGCGCCTGCCCACCGGCCGCAAACGCCTGCACGTCCTTCTTCGTGATGCGCCCGCCCTCGCCCGTGCCGCTACCCGGCGCAGGTCCACCCCCAGCTCCGAGGCGAGGCGCGCAACAGCGGGGGAGATGAACCCGCTGCCGGCGGCTCCCTGTTCGGCGGCCGGCGCCGGCGGGGCGACAGGGCCGGGCCGGGCGCGGCTTCAGCGGGCGGGGCCGCCTCGCGGGCTTCCAGGTGCGCGGCGACGTCGTCACGCGTGATCCGGCCGCCGGACCCGTGGCGGTGACGCGGCTCAGGTCCACGCCGTGCTCCTGCGCCATGCGCTGTGCAACCGGCGTCACCGCCGGCGCCGGTGCGGGCGGGGCGGGAGCGGCGCAGCCGCGGGGCATCGCTCGCCGGCTCCGCTGCGATTTCGGGGGCAGGCGTGAAGCGACGGGACCGGCCGCAGGCAGCGATTCCGAGACCGGCGCCGCGGCTTCCGATTCGTGCCGCGTCTCTGCCGGAGCGGCGTCACCCTCGGGCACCGCCTCGCCCGGCTGCCCGATCAACGCCAGCAGGGTGCCTGCGGCGACGGTCTGGCCCTTCCTCTACGTAGATCTTCAGCAGCACACCGCTGGCGGGCGCCGGGATCTCCGTGTCCACCTTGTCGGTCGTCACCGTCAACAGGGAATCGTACTCCTTCACCGGCTGGCCCTCGGCGATCAGCCACTGCCCGACCGTGCCCTCGACGACCGATTCGCCCAGTTGCGGCATGTGACTTGCGTGGCCATGGCTACTCCCCTGCTCTAGTAGGCCGCCAGCCGGCGGGCTGCCGCGGCGATCTTCTCGGCGTTGGGCAGGAAGAAGTCCTGCAGCGCGTGGCTGAACGGCACGGCAGGCACGTCGGGCCCGGCCAGGCGGGTGATGGGGCCGTCCAGGTACTCGAACGCTTCCTGCGGCGATGATCGCCGCGATCTCGCCGCCCAGCCCCACCGGTCAGGTTGTCCTCGTGCACGATCAGCACCTTGCCGGTCTTCTTGACCGACTCCGGAGGATGCACCCCCGGTCCAGCGGCGACAGGGTGCGCAGGTCGATCACCTCGACCGAGACGCCCTCTTTGCGCCAGCGTCTCGGCGGCCTTCAGCGATTCGTGCAGCATCAGGCCGTAGGCGATGATCGTCAGGTCGTCGCCCGGCCGCTTGACCTCGGCCACGCCGAACGGGCACGGTGTAGTCGCCGTCGGGCACCTCGCCCTTGACCAGGCGGTAGGCCTTCTTGTGCTCCAGGAAGAGCACGGGGTCCTGGCTGGTCAGGGCGGTACGGAGCATGCCCCTGATGTCATAGGGGGTGGCCGGGCGCGACGACGTAGAGGCCGGGGATGTGCGCAGAAGGTAGCCTCGATCGACTGCGAATGGTAGAGCCCGCCGCTGATGCCGCCGCCGTAGGGCGCGCGGATCACCATCGGGACGCAGTACGCGCCGTTCGAGCGGTAGCGGATCTTGGCGGCTTCGTTGACGATCTGGTTGAACGCCGGATGGATGAAGTCGGCGAACTGGATCTCGCAGATCGGGCGGATGCCGTTCAGCGCCATGCCGATGCCGACGGCGACGATGGAAAGCTCGGACAGCGGGCTATCGATCACGCGGCTCGGGCCGAACTCGGCGAACAGCCCTTCGGTGGCGCGGAAGACGCCGCCGCGCGGCCCCACGTCCTCGCCCGTGATGATGATGGTCGGGTCGCGGCGCATGGCCTCGGCCATCGTCTCGCGCAACGCTTCGATGTTGCTCTTGATCGCCATGGCTTCCTCCACCGCCCCGCCGGCTGCGCCGCCTGCGGCGGCGCAAACACCGGCTGCAGCGCGTCTTCGGCGCGGGGCAGCGGCGCCCGCTGGGCGTACTCGATGGCGTCGTCGACCCTGGCCATCACCCGCTCCATGATCCGCTGCGCCAGCGCGTCGTCCAGGATGCCGCGCTCGCGCAGCACCTTCTCGCCGCGCAGGATCGGGTCGCGCTTCTTCCACCGCTCGACTTCGTCCCGGCTGCGGTAGGAGCGGTCGTCGTCATCGGACGAATGGGGCACCGGGCGGTAGGTCTTCGCCTCCAGCAGGACGGGTCCCTGCCCGCTGCGGGCGCGCAGGATCGCCTCGTACGGCGACGTTGTAGCTCTCCAGCACGTCGTTGCCGTCGTACATCACGCCCGGCATGCCGTAGGCATCGCCGCGGTCGGCCACGTTCGTCACGGCCATCTGCTTGTCCACGGGACTCGGAGATGGCGTACTGGTTGTTCTGCACCAGGGTGACCAGCGGGCAGCTTGTGGATGCCCGCCCAGTTCAGCCCCTCGTGAAAGTCGCCCTGGGCCGTGCTGCCTTCGCCGAGGCAGGTGACCACCACTTCGTCCAGCCCGCGCAGCTTGGCCGCGAAGGCGATGCCGGCGGCCTGCGGGACCTGGGTGGCGACGGGGCTGGAGCCGGTCACGATGCGGCTGGGACCGTAGCCGTAGTGCGCGGGCATCTGCCGGCCGCCGGAGCTCGGGTCTTCCGCCTTGCCGAAGAGGGCCAGCATCAGGTGCCGCGGCTGCATGCCCAGCGCGAGGACGAAGGCCATGTCGCGATAGTACGGGTGCAGCCAGTCCTTGCCGCGCTCCATCGCGAAGGCCGCGCCCACCTGGCACGCCTCCTGCCCCATGCCCGAGATGTGGAAGGCCACCTTGCCCTGGCGGTGGAGCACCCACATGCGCTCGTCCAGCTTCCGCGACAGCAGCATCGTCTCGTACATCGCCAGCACCTGATCCTCTGACAGGCCGGCGCTGTAGTCCTTGCTGCAAAACTCTTTGGCGCTGATACCCGGCATGAAACCTCCGAGCGATCGTAGGGGTAGAGCACATAACCGCGTCACGCCGTCCGGGTGCGCCCATGGGGTGATCCAACGCTCAACCAAAGGCAAGCCGGACGGACGGAGGACGTAACGTCTATCCGCAGCAGTGTACAAACCCAGCACGCGCCTTTCCGTAGGAAAGGACGCTATCGGCAGGCGTGTACACAGGTGCTAGAATAGCGGGGAGCCGGCTGAGGAGCCGGAAGACGGGAGAAAGCGGATGCCAACGGGGGGCAGGATGCGTGCGATGGTGTTGCGGGCGGCCAACACGCCGCTCGAACCGGCCGAGCTGCCGGTGCCCGAGCCGGGCGCCGGGCAGGTGCTGGTGCGCGTCGAGGCGTGCGGGGTGTGCCGGACCGACCTGCACATCGTGGACGGCGAGCTGGCCGAGCCGGAGCTGCCGCTCGTCCCCGGGCACGAGATCGTGGGCACCGTCGTGAGCACCGGCGCGGGGGTCGAGGGGCTGGCGCCCGGCCAGCGCGTCGGGATCCCGTGGTTGGGCTGGACGTGCGGCGTGTGCGCCCGGTGCGCCGCCGGACAGGAGAACCTGTGCGAGCGCGCCCGCTTCACGGGGTACACCTTGCCGGGGGGATATGCGGAGTACGCGCTGGCGGACGAGCGCTACTGCTTCCCGCTGCCCGATGGAGTAGACGCCGCAGAGCTGGCGCCGTGGCTGTGCGCGGGGCTGATCGGCTTCCGGGCGTACCGCATGACGTGGGGGACCGGCCCACGGCTGGGGATCTACGGCTTCGGCGCGGCGGCGCACATCGTCGCCCAGCTCGGGGCGTACCAGGGACTGTCGATGTACGCCTTCACGAAGCCCGGCGACACGGCCGGGCAGCAGTTCGCCCTGTCGCTCGGCTGCCAATGGGCGGGCGGGTCAGACGAGGCGCCGCCGGAGCCGCTGGACGCCGCGCTGATCTTCGCGCCGGTCGGGGCGCTGGTCCCCGCCGCGCTCCGGGCAGTGCGCCCGGGCGGGCTGGTGGTGTGCGCGGGCATCCACATGAGCGACATCCCGAGCTTCCCCTATTCGCTGCTGTGGGGAGAGCGGATCGTGCGCTCGGTGGCCAACCTGACCCGCGCCGACGGGCACGACTTCATGCGCCTGGCAGCAAGAAGCGGGAATACATGCCACGGTGCAGCGGTTCCCGCTGGCGCAAGCCAACGAAGCGCTGGCCGCGGTGCGCGCGGGGAAGGTGCAAGGGGCCGCGGTGCTGGTGCTGTAGGGCCGCGGGGTGCCGCGTCTGCGGGGTGGTTTGGGCAACGGGGCGTACTCACCTGCACTGCGCCTGCGCGCAGCACAGGTGCAAGTGTCGTCAGGCTCAGTATGGAGTAGTTAGTTGTAGGCGCCGATGCGAGGGGTTCTGTTGAGGCATCGATGCGGATTGGGTGGTAGACGGGCGTACTTCGACAGGCTCAGTATGGAGTAGTTGGTTGGAAGCATCAATGCGAGTGGTTCTGTTGAGGCATCGATGCGGATTGGGTGGCAAACGGGCGTACTTCGACAGGCTCAGTATGGAGTAGTTAGTTGTAGGCAACGAAGCGAGGGGTTCTGTTGAGGGGTACCGGTGGTTTGTAGCACCCGAGTACGGGGTTCCTGGACAGCACCGCTCGCATTATTGCTCACACCTATCAACTCCATACTGAGCCTGTCGAAGTACGCCCGTCTAGCACCCAATTCGCATCACTGTGAGCTGCGCGGCCACGGGCCGTCCTTCGAGACCCTCAGGATGGCTATGTTGGTTGTAGGCACCGATGCGGGTGGTTCGGTCGAGCGATCGATGCGAGTTGGGTGGGCACCGGGGCGTCCTTCGAGCGCCTCAGGATGGTTGCGTTAGTTTTGAGCGCCAATGTGAGTGGTTCAGTCAACGGGTACCGATAGTCTGTGGCACACAAGTGCGGGGTCCCTGAACAGCACGATCTACTCAGATGGCAACCCTTATCGCAGCCATCCTGAGGCGCTCGAAGGACGCCGTTGGCCAGACCAACTCGCATCGAAGTCAGCTGCGCTGCGCCGGGCGTACTTCGACATGCTCAGTATGGAGTTGATAGTTATGAGCAATGATGTGAATGGCGCTGTCCCGGGACCCCGTGCTTGGGTGCTACAATCCACCGGTACCCCTGGAGAGAACCTCTCGCATCAGTGCCTACAACCAACATAGCCATCCTGAGGGTCTCGAAGGACGGCCCGTGGCGGCGCGACTGCTTTGATGCGAATTGGCCTGGCCAACGGGCGTACTTCGACAGGCTCAGTATGGAGTAGTTAGTTGGAAGCAACGATGTGAGTGGTTCCGATAAGGAGCAGACGTAGTCTGCGGCGCCCAAGTGCGGGGTCCTGGGACAGCACCCCGCACATCAGCGCTCAAAACTAACGCAACCATCCTGACGTGCCGCAGGCCGTCTCGAAGGACGCCCCGTTAACCACCCAACCCGCATCAACCCCTGCCAGCCCCGGAATCCCGTTGACTTACGCGGCGCGGCTGGCTCAGCCGGCGCCTGCTTCCACCGGCTGCACCGGGCGCGGGCCGCCGGCGACCAGGATGCTGACTTGCGCGGCTACCTTGCGGGCGATCTCGCCGAAGGCGAGCGCCTGGGCGGAATCCGGGTGGGACGCAACCACCGGCTCTCCGGCGTCTCCCGACTCCCGGACGAACGGCTCGAGGAAGACGCGCCCCAGGAAGGGGATGCCGAGCTGCTGCGCGGCGCGCTCGCCGCCGCCCACCCCGAATACCTCGCCGGCCATGTTCTCGACCAGCCCCAGCACGGGCACGTCCAGGCGCTGGAAGGCGGTGAAGCCGCGGGTGGCGTCGGCGATGGCGACCTGCTGCGGGGTCGTGACGACCACGCCGCCGGTCAGCGGGACGGACTGCGCCAGGCTGATCTGCGCGTCGCCGGTGCCGGGGGGCATATCCACAATCAGGTAATCCAGGTTATCCCAGTTGCACGTCGCTCAGAAGCTGCTGGATGGCCCGGTGCAGCATGGGGCCGCGCCACATCAGCGCTTCCCCTTCCGGCACCATGAAGCCGATAGACATAACCTGAACACCGTGGGCCACGGGCGGCACAAGCCGGCTGCCTTGGGGGGCGGGCATCTGCGTGACTCCCATCATGATCGGCACGTTGGGGCCGTAGATGTCGGCGTCCAGGATGCCCACCCGGGCTCCGGCCTGCGCCAGCGCCACCGCCAGGTTGACGCTGACGGTCGTCTTCCCGACGCCGCCCTTCCCGCTGGCCACAGCAATGATGTTCTTCACCGGGACGTTGAGCTTGGTCTGGATGCGCTGGTCGGTCCGGACCTGCGCGTCGAAGGTGACCTCGACCTCGCGCACGCCGGGCAGCGCCATGACGGCGGCGCGTGACTCCGACTCGATCTGGCTCTTGAGCGGGCAGGCGGGCGTGGTCAGGACGACGGTGAACGATACCTTCTCGCCCTCGATCTCGATGCCCTTGATCATGTTCAGGGTCACCAGGTCCTTGTGCAGCTCCGGTTCCTGAACGTTCTTGAGAGCGCCAAGCACCATGTCTTTGGTGAGTGGGCGACGACCGAAATTACGAAACATGTTTGTCGTTCTCCATGAGCAGCCGTGCAACGCGACGCCCGATCTCTACTGCGTAATTCGTGCCGCGATCCCAGGGGTAAACCTGGCTCATGCTGGCGAAGTAGAGGCCGGGGAGGGGCGTCTCCAGCGGCGGGATGTTACGCGAATGATTGACGGGCGGGATCGGCTGGGCATAGGCAGTGCGCCACAGCCACGAATCGCGGACCCAGCTCGGATCGAAATCTGGATTGACTCGCTTGAAAGCGGGAAGAAACCGCCGCAGCAACTCTTCCTTATCCATCGAGAAGTACTCGTGGCTCGGATCGAGGTAATCGCCGCAGTAAATCAGCGTATCCCCGCCGTAGTGCTCCGCCTCCAGGAAGTTGGTGTGCTCCACCAGCGCCAGGAAGGGGAAACCCGCCTCTTTGGGCAGATTGTGCCAGTAGTATCCCGACAGGGAGCGATCCAGCGCCACGATCAGCACCACGGCGCCCATCGACTTGAGCGCGCGCAGCTGCTCGCTGTAGGCCGCGGGCAAATCCGGCACCAGCCTCGCCATGAAGGCCGGGCTGCTGGTAGAGATGACGCTGTCGAAGCGCTCGCCGGCCCCGTCGCTCTCGACCAGGAAGCCGCCCTCGGGCGCCTGGCGGATCACCGTGACCGGGCAGCCGAGCCGGATCTCCACCCCCAGGCCGCGCACGTGACCGGCCAGCCGGTCCACGAACGCCTGGAAGCCGCCGCGGAAGCTGCCCAACCGCGTGGTGCGCGCTTTGATGCGCGCCCACATCCACGCCATGTTGACGACCGGCAGGTTCTCTTCGCCGAACTTGCCCACCAGCATCGGCCGCCAGAGCGCGTTGTAGATCCGCGGACCGACCCACTTGCGCATCCAGGCATCGGCGGTCGTCTTCTCGAGGGCGCGCCAGTTCGACGTGAGCTTGAGATACACGCCCACGAGCCCAAAGCGGACCAGGTCGACCGGGGAGAAATGGCTAACGGTGAACTTGAACGCCTGCACGTAGGAGTCGAGCGGCTCGAACTTCCCCTCGTAGTAAACCACCGTGTAGGGGCGCTTGAAGATAACGTCCTTCTCCCACCCAAGCTCGCGGATCAGGCCCAGCATCGAGCGGTCTGAGGCAAACCAGTGATGGTAGAATTTCTCCAGGCTCCAGTCCCAATGGGGCGCTTTGAAGCCGGCTGCCAGACCGCCCGCCTGTGGTGCGGCCTCGAAGATCGTAACGTGGTAGCCCTGACGCGAGAGATCGTAAGCAGCGCTCAGGCCGGCCACACCGGCCCCGATCACGGCCACTTTCTGGCTCGAACTCATTCCTCGACTTCCGTTTCCTCTTCTTCAACCGGCTCGCCCGCCAGATACGCGTCGATGTTGCGGCGCGCTTTGCCATACATCACGACCAGCTCCTCGTCGGTGCCTTTGAACTGCATGACGGACTGCGCGGCGCACAACTGGCACCCGCGCATGTACTTGAAGCTGCCCTCGTGGCACTTCACGCAACTGTTCAGCCGCAACACGAGGAAGGTGAAGGCAAGACTGTCGGGATCATTCTCCGGCAGGGTGCTGACTCGATCCACCAACTCCGCCCAGACCGCCCCGCGCACATTCCGTAGGGACGCGATCATGCGCGGCGGAAATAGCAATTCTGCTTTTCGATACATAGGCCTTATCTACCGTCTAATTATTGGATACCCCATCGCGCTGGCGGCGTTGACCGGCATCCGCACCCAGGCCCGCGGGGGCCACCAGGGCAGATAGCGCCGCCATCAAACCGTTCAAATCGATGCCGTAGCTGCGGCACGCGCCTTCCAGGGTATCGACATCGCTCACCGCGCAGTTGGAGCAGCTTCCAAGCTTAAAGCTTTCGAGCACAGAGGCCGCACGCGGGTGAAGCTGCAACGCTTCGGCTATCGTCATGCTGGGCAGAAAGCGGATTTGGCCGCTCTCTCGCCGCAGCTCCATGCGCAGATCGCGCATCCCGGACTGGCACTGTTCCCGAATGGCGGTGAGCTCGGCCCGCGCCTGCCCCAACTCGCCCCGCAACGCTGCGGATTGGGCTTCCAACGCTCCCACGCGCAGCCACAGCACTACGGCGGCTCCCAGCGCCACGAGCGCGGCCACCAGAGCAACTTCGGTCATTGGGCCACCTTCCTTCCTACAGTGTCAGGGTTTCGCCCGGCTGCATGAGCACGGGCTCGGCGTTTGTCTTCGCCCGGCAATCGGCTGCGACAGCCGGCCCATTCTGGGCGATGACATCGAAAGTATCATAGTGCATCAGCACGGCGAGCCGGGGCTGCACGAATTCGATCGCCTTCACGACATCTTCGGGCCCCATGGTGAAGTTGTCGCCAATCGGCAGCATGGCTACGTCGACCTTTGCATCCCGCAGCAGGGTCATGTCGTAGGTGAGGGCGGTATCGCCGGCGAAGTAGAGCACCTTGTCTTCCAGCCAGAGCAGGAAGCCGCACGGGTTGCCACCGTAACTACCGTCCGGGAAGCTGGACCCGTGATGGGCGATCGTAAGCTTGACCTTCCCGAAGGGGAATTGGTGCGCGCCGCCCAGGTGCATCTGGTGCGCCTTGGCGCCGTTGTTCAACATGTAGCTCGCGATCTCGAAATTGCTGATGACGGTAGCGCCGGTACGTTTCGCAATAGGCAGAGCATCCCCCAGATGGTCTCCATGAGCATGCGATACCAGGATGTAATCTGGCTTGACGTCCTCCGGTTTGACCTCGGCCTGGCTGTTCCCGGTGAGAAACGGGTCGATCAGCAGATCATATCCCGATGTCCTGATGGAAAAGCAAGAATGCCCGTGATAGGTCAACGAGACTGCCATGCTACCTCCTATTCGCAACAGAGGACACACAGACGACGAGTGCCTTTAAGTCTACCCATGAAAGCAAGCGGGGCAATGGGGAATTTCGGAGAGCATAAAGACGGGGGGACCGGTTCCGATCCCCCCGTCACTCGATCATTCGCTCTTGTCGCCGCCTTCGGGCGACTGCCCGGCAGCAGCATCGCGGGCCGCCTTGCGTGCCCGCGCCTCTGCGCGGCGCCGGTCGAGCTCCTCCTCGCTCAGGCCGCCGGTCCTGACGCCCGGTGGCTGAGTGGCCGCAGGTGGAGTTACCGGCGGAGCCGGCGGAGCCGGGTCGGCAGCCGGGGCAGGTCCGGCCTCGGCGGCGGGCTGCGTTGGGGCAGCACCCGCCGGTGCTTCGGGCGCCTCACCCGCGGCCTGCGCGGCCTTGCGTGCGCGTGCTTCCGCGCGGCGCCGGTCGAGCTCTTCCTGGCTCAAGCCGCCGGTCCTGACACCGGGCGGCGCCACAGGCGGAGCCGGCGCTTCCGGTGCGGCAGCTTCCGGCGTGGCCGCTTCACCACCTGCGGCCTGCGCGGCCTTGCGTGCACGCGCCTCGGCGCGACGACGATCGAGCTCCTCGGGCGACAACCCACCCGACTTTGCGGGAACCGGAGCCGGGGTCGCAGGCGCGGCGGCTGACGGTGCAGCCGGCGCCCCACCCTCGCCGCCTTCCGCGGCGGCCTTGCGTGCACGCGCCTCGGCGCGACGCCGCTCGAGCTCCTCGGGGCTGGGCCGGCCGCCCGGCGCCGCAACGGGTATCGCGGGGGCAGCTACGGCGCCGGCGCCGGGCGCAACCGGTGCGGCGTGTGCGGCGGCGCCCGCGGCCTTCGACCCACCGGCGGCCTTTGCCGCTCGGTCCGCCTCCTCCTGCGCCCACTGGGTGGGCTGGATGGCGGCGTAGTAGGTGGTCGGCACGCGTCAGCTCTTCGAGATCGAACACCAGGCTCGGCATGCGCTCGTAGGCCGTGATCTCAAAGTCGTGGTTCATCTTGATGGCGTCGAACGGGCAGAACTCGGCGCACAGCCCGCAGTTCATGCAGATCGAGGCGTCGATGTAGAACTCGGACGGCTGCGTGATCGGCTTGCCGTTCGCATCCCGGTCGCGCACGATCCAGATGCACTGGGGCGGGCAGACCTTGGCGCAGATGCCGCAGGCGGTGCAGCGGTCCTCGCCCGTCTCGGCCTCGTAGATCAGCATCGGGATGTAGCGGAAGCGCTCGGGCAGCTTGCGGCGCTCTTCCGGATACTGGATCGTGAACAGCCCTTCCTGCTGGTCCAGGTTCTGGGTCTGGTCGATGACCTCACGCCCCCCGGCGTAGCGGCTGGGGATCTTCTTGACGTCGTCGACGTAGGTATTCACGAACTCTTTGAGGGTGACCCGGAGACCCTTGAGGACACCTTTTCCAAACATGGCCCTTCCTCGTCCTGGTACCTGAAGCCCGGAGCGACCTGCGCCGTCGACCGGCCTTAGCGGTCCACTTCGCCCAGCACAATATCGATGGCGCCGAGGATGACGATCAGGTCGCCAATCTTACCGCCGACGGACAGCGGGTTCCAGGCTGGTCAGATTGATGAAAGTCGGAGCCCGGACGTGATAGCGGTACGGGTTCGGCTTGCCGTCGCTGACGACGTAGAAGCCGAGCTCGCCCTTCGGCCCTTCGATGCGTGAATACGCCTCGCCCGCCGGGACGCGCACCTGGTATTGCTTCTTGCCGGGCAGGATCGGCCCTTCGGGCAGCCGCTTCAGCGCCTGCTGCAGGATGCTTGATGCTCTGGCGCATCTCGTCCATGCGCACCATGAAGCGCGCCCAGACGTCGCCCTCGGGCAGTGTGATCACGTCGAAGTCGAAACGGTCGTAGATGGAGTACGGCTCCGCCCGCCGGAGGTCGTACGGCACGCCCGAAGCCCGCAGCATCGGGCCGGCCATGCTCAGCGCGATCGCCTGCTCACCCGTCAGGTCGCCGACCCCTTTCGAGCGCATCAGGAAGATCTCGTTGCCGGTCAGCAGCTCTCGAACTGTCGACGATCCGCGGCAGCCGGTCGTCCACCAACTGGTGCGCCCGATCCACCCAGCCCTTCCGGCAGGTCGTACGCCACGCCGCCGAAGCGCATGTAGTTGCACATCATGCGCGAGCCGGACACCGCCTCGAACAGGTCCAGGATCAGCTCTCGCTCGCGCATGCCGTACAGAGCCGGGGTGAAGTAGGCGCCCAGGTCGTTGAAGAGGAACCCGATCAGCGATAAAGTGGCTGACGATACGGGTGAACTCGGCCATGATCACCCGGATGTACTCGGCCCGCTCCGGCACCTGCACGCCCATCAGCTTCTCCACCGCC
This sequence comes from uncultured Chloroflexia bacterium, assembly GCA_963783655.1. Classification (GTDB taxonomy): domain Bacteria; phylum Chloroflexota; class Anaerolineae; order CG2-30-64-16; family CG2-30-64-16; genus CAWAOA01. Next base: position 523,614 of record CAWAOA010000003.1, on the reverse strand, counting down.
AGGCACGTAGCCCAGGTTGTTGGACATGGAGGTGATGTAGTCCAGCCGGTCGGTGAAGGGGATGTTCATGATCTAGGTGTTGCGCTCGCCGATCTTCTCGTGGTTAGCGGTGCAGGTAGCCCATCTCGGGCTCCAGCCCCACCACCTTCTCGCCTTCGAGCGCCACCACCATGCGGAAGACGCCGTGGGTGGTCGGATGCTGCGGCCCGAAGTTGACCAGACACGCGGTCGGTCTTGATCCCTGTCCCCGGTGCTGCGCTTGTCGACCCCCATGATGCGGCGATACTGCACGGTTGGCTCGGTCCAGAGGTCAGGGTCCCAGTCGACAGGGTAGCTGACATTGTCCTTCCACGGGACACGGTCCTCGGCCCACAGGTGGTGGCCTTCAGGGTGCCGGCTCTTGAAGGGCTTGATATCCTCTTCGTAGTACGGCTCCGTAGTCCTTGCGCAGCGGGTAGCCCTCGAAGCCCTCCCAGAGCAGGATGCGGCGCAGGTTCGGGTGCCCGTGAAGCGGATGCCCATCATGTCGTAGACTTCGCGCTCCTGGAAGTCGGCGCCCGGCCAGACGGAAACGAGGGAGGGTAGTTGCGGGTTGGCCTTTTGTCGGTCAGGCGAACCTTCAGCACCAGACGTCCTTTGGCTCCTTGACGCCGTAGAGGTAGTAGACGCACCTCGAAGAAGCCGGGGTAATCGACGCTGGTGACCATCGAGCAGATAGTCGTACCCTTCGTTGTCGCGCAGATAACGCGCGAATTCGACCAGCTTATCCGGCGCGACGACGAGGCCGTTCTGGCACCCTTCCAGCACCGCGCCCGGCAGCACATCGCTGTAGGGCAAGGTCACGACCGCCGTCTGTTCAGTGATTTCCGCCATCGTTCCGTCATTCCCCTGCGCTCAACCGGCCGCGATTTCCGCATCGACGTGCGCCTGCGCTGCCTCGATCGCCTTCTGCGCGGCCGCCTTCAGCTGCCTCGCGGTCGCGCGGATCGTACAGGTCAGGCCCCAGGACCGGCACCGGCATCGATTCGTTCAGCTGGTCCTTCTGATACCAGGGCGCCGTGCGGACGGACTGCGTGAACACCTTCTCGTGCACCTTGTCAGGCCGTAGAGCAGCGCTTCGGGAGTGGGCGGGCAGCCGGGCACGTAGACGTCCACCGGGATGAACTTGTCCATGCCGGAGACGACGTTGTAGCCCTCTTTGAAGGGCCCACCCGAAGTGGCGCAGGCGCCCATCGCCAGCACGTACTTCGGCTCGGCCATCTGGTTGTACAGGCGCACGATGTTGGGGACCATCTTCTTGGTGACCGTGCCCGAGACGATCATCAGGTCGGCCTGGCGGGGCGAGGCGCGCATGATCTCCATGCCGAAGCGGCTGAGGTCGAAGCGTGCGGCCTGCACGGCGATCATCTCGATGGCGCAGCAGGCCAGGCCGAACATCATCGGCCACATGGAGCGCGCCCGGCCCCAGTTGTAGACGTTGTCTACCGTGGTCAGGAAGACGTTACGCTTGAGCTCATCGGGCTGGCCCGGGGTCTCGGGGTTATTTATCCATCTCTCATCCTCTTATCGTCGAGACGGGGCATGCGCCTCGACTCAATGCTCCCGAGCACAAAGAAGCCCGGACTCTGGTGCTGTTTCTCGTCACGCCTGCCCAGGACATAGACGGTAGCCTCGCGCCGATAGCCGATGCTCACCAGCCGCCAGCCATCGGTCAGCAGCTTGTTGACCGCGTCGATCTGTCGTCGCTCGTGACCGTGATCTGGCGCAGCTGGCCCAGAGTGCGTTCGCTCGGCGGCGCCAAAGGCAGTCGGTATGCTCGTTCATTCTATCCTCCTATATGCTCGTCCAAGTCTCTCAGTGTCGATCTGCGCCCGCTGCAGGCGGCCGCTGTAATCGACGTAGACCGACTTCCACTCGGTGAAGGTGTCAATGCCCGCCTGCCCGGCCTCGCGGTGGCCGTTGCCGGTGCCACGCGTGCCCGCCGAACGGGAACTGGATCTCGGCGCCGATGGTGCCGGCATTGATGTAGACGATGCCCGTGGTCAGGTCACGCATGGCGTGAAAGCGCGCGTTGACATCGCTGGTGAAGATCGAGCTGGACAGGCCGTACGGCGTGTCGTTGTTGACTGCGATCGCCTCGTCCAGGTCGTGCGACGCTGATCACGCTCAGCACCGGGCCGAAGATCTCTTCCTGGGCGATGCGCATCTCGGCGTCACACCGTCGAACATGGTCGGCTGGTAGAAGTTGCCCTGCTCCAGCCCGTCCACCGTCGCCGACGCAGCCGCCGGTCAGCCAGGCGGGCGCCTTCTCGCCTGGCCGATCTCGCACGTACTCGTGGATGCGCTCCAGCGACCGCCGGTTGATCACCGGGCCGACGTCCGTGCTCTCCAGCAAACCGTCGCCCAGCCGCAGCGCCTCCGTCCGCCCGACCAGCCGCTCGACCAGGTCGCTCGTGGATCGCCGTCCTGCACGATCACGCGCGAGCAGGCCGTGCAGCGCTGGCCGGTCGTGCCGAAGGCGGACCAGAGGATGCCGTCCACCGCCAGGTCCAGGTCGGCGTCGTCCATCACGATGATGGCGTTCTTGCCGCCCAGCTCCAGGCTGACCTTCTTGAGGCCCGGCGCCGCCAGCTCAGACACACGCCGCCCGGCCTCGGTGGAGCCGGTGAAGGAGACCACCTTGACCTGCGGGATGCGAGATCGAGCGCCTCGCCCACCGCGCCGCCCGGGCCCGGTGACGACGCTCAGCACGCCGGGCGGCAGCCCGGCCTCCTCGAAGATCCGCACGAACTCGATGCCCAGCACCGGCGTGTCGGAGGCGGGCTTGAAGACGACGGTATTGCCGGCGATCAGCGCCGGCAGGATCTTCCAGCTGGGGATGGCAATGGGGAAGTTCCAGGGCGTGATGCACGGCCACCACGCCGACCGGATCGCGCACCGCCATGCCGAACTTGTTCGGCAGCTCGACCGGGGCGGTGTAGCCGAGCAGGCGCCGCCCCTCGCCGGCCATGTAGTAGGCCATGTCGATGGCCTCTTGCACGTCGCCGCGCGCCTCGGCGATCACCTTGCCCATCTCGCGGGTCATCAGGTGGGCCAGGCGTCTCCTTGTCGGCCTCCAGGCGCTCGGCGACGCGGTAAGAGGATCTCGCCGCGCTTGGGCGCCGGCAGCTTGCGCCAGCGCTCGTAAGCCGGCAGCGGCGCCTGCCACCGCCTGCTCGACATCCCGTGCCCCGCAGCGCTGGGACCTCGCCGATCAGCTCGCCGTTAGCCGGATTGTAGTGACGGGAAGTTCGCCCGCAGTGAGCGCCAACCCACTCACCGGCAATGTAGTTCTGGTACATCTGCCAGTCGCCTCCTGGGCTCCAGCCGGGTCGTCTGGAGCTACGGAGAGCCACCCCGGGGCGATTCTCCGGTATGGCCGGCAAGCTGCCGGTCACAACGATTCGGCGCGAGTTCGCCCCGCGCCGTGGGCGCCATTTTACCGCAAAAGGCCGGTCGTGGCAAGGTTATGTAGCAGACCGCCCGTACTCGCACAGGTCACGCAGCACGCACGCGCCGCAGCGGGGGCGCTGCGCCTTGCATACCTGCCGCCCATGCCGGATCAGGTTCATGTGCAGGGGGTAGAAGCGCTCCGGCGACACGATCGCCTCCCACGCCTGCTGGATCTTCGCCGGGTCCGGGCGGCCCGGCCGGAGCCCGAGGCGGCCGCTGACGCGCGTGACGTGCGTATCGACGGGGAAGGAGGGGATACCGAGCGAGAAGAGAAGAACGATGGCGGCGGTCTTCCGGCCCACGCCGCCGATCGTCGTGAGCCAAGCGATCGCTTCTTCTTGCGGGAGGGTACCCAGGAACGCGAGATCGAGCTCCCCGCGTTGGTCGAGGATGTAGCGCAGAGCGGCTTGAATGCGGGGCGCCTTCTGCTGCCCCAGCCCGCCGCTGCGGATGGTAGCGGACAGCTCCTCGACGGGCGCCTCCATGACCTGCTTCCAGGTGGGATAGCGTAGGCGCAGCGCCGAGAACGCCCGCCCGGAGTTTGCGTCGCTCGTGTTCTGGCTGAGGATCGTCGCTACGAGCTGGTCGACAGGCGGTCCGTGCGAGCGCCATTCCGGGTCGCCGTACGCGCTCACGAGCCGCCGGTCGACCTCCCGCGCCCACGCCTCGCCCAGAGGCATTTCGCTGCCACCCCCAACGTCGCCCATGCCGGGTATGGTAGCGATGACGGGGAAGGCTGTCAAAGCCGGCGCTGCGCAGGTGCGCGCGGGTTGCCCCCACTCCGGCGAACCGGAGGCCAGCCCCTCGTGGGCGTGTTGGTCGCGGCGCGGGTGCGGTAGCCGGAATGCGGCGCGGTTGCCTTCGATGCGAGTTGACTTGCTAACGGGCGTACTTCGTCAGGCTCAGTATGGAGTAGTCAGTTGGAGACGCCGATGCGAGCGGTTCTGTCGAGGGGATTAGGTAGTCTGCTGCGCATAAGTGCGGGGTCCCTGCGCCGCACTTATGCGCAGCTGGCAATCCCGAACTGCTCCATCCTGACGAGCCGCAGGCCGTGTCGAAGGACGCCCCGTATCCACACAACCGGCATCAGCCCACACCCACCGGCCACACCTTCTCTTGCACACAACGTTCACGCACTCCGCCCACCCGGCCTGCCGAGGGCCGGTGCTATAATGGATCGCGCTTGTACCGGCCGTCTGCGATGCAAAGGGTGACGCCCGGATGTCCGTCCGCACGATCCCAGCCCGGTCAGAAACTGGCCGGCGATCACTGTCCACCCCACCAGACCCCGCGACCGCGGTGCAGATGACGGTGCGGCGCGCTTGGCGATAGAGTGCCTGGAAAAGAAGGAGGGAAACATGAACAACTCCGACACACTCGTGGCCCGTAAGGGTGGCCGGCCGGCGCGGTCCGGCGCCGGATTGATGATACCCATGCTGCTCCTGGGGCTCGCAGCCCCGTTCATCGGGGCCGGCACGCTCGCGTGGCCTGCCGGTTGGCTGTACGTGGCCCTGACGGTGATCGGCAGCATGGCCGGGCGCATGGTGATGTTGCGCGCACATCCGGAGCTGGCCGCCGAGCGTGCCGGCTTCACCGCCAATTCGGGCACAAAGAGCTGGGAACGCGTTCTGGCGCCGCTGGTCATTGCCGGACCCGCGGCCATCACGCTGGTTGCTGGCCTCAACTACCGGCTGGGCTGGCCCCCGGCCGTCGCCCCTGCCCTGCAGGCGTTAGGGATAGGCGTGTCTGTCGCAGCCTTCGGGTTGGCGAGTTGGGCCATGGCGGCCAACCCATTCTTCTCGTCGGTGGTGCGGATCCAGACCGAACGCGGGCACCGTGCTGTCAATCATGGCCCTTACGGGTTCGTGCGCCATCCGGCCTACGCAGCCACGATCCCGGCACAGTTCGGTTTTGCGCTCCTGCTGGGCTCTGCCTGGGCGCTCATCCCGGCCGCTATCGTGGTCGCGGTGATCGTGCTGCGGACAGCGCTGGAAGACCGGGCGCTGCGGGCGGAGCTGCCCGGCTATCCGGAATACGCTGCCATGGTGCGCTACCGGTTGCTGCCGGGCGTCTGGTGACGCGCAGCGCCGCACCACGTGTACCAACGATCGCGCCGGCCCGCGGCGTCTTCGCCGCGGCCGGAGCCCGCCACGGGATTGTACCTGCCCCCCTCGCGTGCTAACATGGCGAGAAGTATCGCCAACGGAGGCCGTCACGCATGACACAGAAACAGCTTCTCCGCACCAAGATCGTCTGTACCATCGGGCCGGCCAGCCGGGACCCGGGGATGCTCGCCGAGCTGGCCCGGGCAGGGATGGACGTAGCGCGCCTGAATTTCTCGCACGGGACCTACGAGGAACACGGTGAGGTCATCCGGCGTGTGCGGCAGGTCTCCGAAGCGCTGGGCAAGCCGCTGGCGATCTTGTGCGATCTCCAGGGCCCGAAGCTGCGGGTGGGGCAGGTGCCGGAGCCGGGGATGGAATTGCGCCCGGGCGAGAAGCTGGTTTTGGCAGCGGACCACGAACCGGCGCGGCCCGGCCGCGTGCCGGTGCAGTACGAACAGTTGCCCCAGGCAGTGCACTCCGGCGATCGCATCCTGATCGACGATGGGATGATCGAGCTGGTGGTGAACGACGTGCAGGGTGCGGAGATCCGCACGGAGGTGGTGATCGGCGGGACGCTCACTTCCAACAAGGGGCTGAACCTGCCGCGCGCCTCGCTCGCCATCCCGGCGATCACGCGCCAAGGACCGCGACGATCTACGCTTCGCAGTCGAGCAGAATGTGGACTGGATTGCGTTGTCATTTGTGCGCACGGCCGACGAGGTGATGGACTTACGCGGCTTTATCCGCGAGCTGGCGCCGTTTGGCCGCCCCACGCCGATCATCCCCAAGATCGAGAAGCCGGAAGCGGTAGAACATATCGACGACATCATCGCCGCCTCAGACGGGATCATGGTCGCCCGCGGGGACCTGGGCATCGAGACCTCTCCGGAAGAGGTGCCGATGGTCCAGAAACAGATCATCCGCAAGTGTAATCAGGCGGGCAAACCGGTCATCACTGCCACGCAGATGCTCGACTCGATGATCCGGAACCCGCGCCCGACGCGTGCCGAGGCCAGCGACGTAGCCAATGCCATCCTGGATGGGTCGGATGCGATCATGCTGTCAGGCGAGACGGCAGCCGGCAAGTACCCCGTGTTGGCCGTGCAGACGATGGCGCGTATTGCGCGCCAGGTTGAGGAAGTGATGGTAAGCTCGTCGCTGCATGACGTTGCGGCGGTTCCCGGACGAACCGTTGGCGAGGCGGTCGCGCACGCAGCGGTCGAGACGGCGATCGATCTCAACGCCGCCGCCATCATTGCATCCACCGTCACCGGCCGCACCGCGCGCACCATCTCCCGTTTCCGTCCTACCAGCCCAATCGTAGCCCTTACCCCCAATCCAATCACCCAGCGCGAACTGATCCTCTTCTGGGGCGTCTACCCGATCCTGGCGCAGCGGGCTCACACGAGCGAGGAGATCGTCGTGGATTGCATCGATGCGGCACAGAAGCACGGCTACGCCGCCGAAGGGGACGTGGTGATCGTGACGGCCGGGTCGGGGGGTAGCGGCGGCAGCACCAATCTGATGCGGGTACACCAGATCGAGCGAGTTCTGGCGCACGGAACGGGGTTGGGGGAGCAGGTAGTGCGCGGGCGGGTGCGCCGGCTGGAGGGCCCCGTGCCCGCCGACACCCGCGTCGCGCCCGATGAAATCGTCGTCACGACCTGCACAGACAAGACTTTCGTGCCGGTGCTCCGGCGGGCAGCGGGCCTCATCAGCGCGTCGGGCGGGCCAGATGCGCACTGCCACACGCTGGCGCTGGAGCTCGGGATCCCCGCCGTGGTCGGAGTCGAGGACGGCATCGACTCTCTGCCGGACGGGGAAGAGGTTACCCTGAATGCCCGCCGCGGCGAGGTATACTCCCGCCGCTTACCATGACTCCTGGAGTGACTTCTCGTACACCCGGTAGGTCTTGTAGATGTGCGGTCCCATGCTCTGCAAAGTCGCATTCATGGGGCCGTTGCTGGCCAGAATCCACGAGCATTCGGCGTAGCGGTAGCCCTTGCGGCCGGCGGCCTCTGCCGTAGCGAGATACAGTACCGAATCCAGCCCCTTGTTGCGAAACTCGGGCGTAACACCCAGGGCAAAGACGCGCACCCAGTCGATCTTGCGCCGCGCCCACAGGTAGCGCAGCCAGCCGATCGGGAACAGGCGCCCGTTCGCTTTCTGCACGGGGATGTTCACGTCGGGCAGAGTCAGAGCGAAGCCAACCGGCTCCCCGTTCTTCTCGGCAAAGAAGACCAGCTCCGGATCCAGGAATTTGAGGATCCCCTCGGCCAGGTGCTCCATCTCCGCCTCGGTAACCGGCACAAAGCCCCAATTGCGCTCCCACGCTGAATTGTAGATCTTCTTCAGACGGCGCATCTCGTCCGCCTCGGCCGCCAGGTTTGCCTGCCGGACCGTGATCCCGTATCGCTCCTGCACCTTGGCGGCGATACGCGCCAGCTTCGCGCGCCGCGGGTTGGCCGGATCCAGAAACGCCTTGACGTCCTGCTTGTACGCCCACATGTCCATGGCAGTTTCGTAACCGGCCACTTCGACAAGCTCCGGGTAGTAGGGCGGGTTGTAGGTCATGAAGACGACGGGACGCGAATCAAAGCCGTCTACCAGCATGCCGCATTCGTCGTTCGTGCTGAAGTTCATCGGCCCGCGGATGGCGGTGGCCTCAGGCAGCCGCTCCCGCACCCACCCCTCCGCCGCCTCCAGCAGCGCGCTCGCCACATCCTGGTTGTTGATCGTCTCGAACAGCCCGAAGAACCCGACTAGCTCGCCGTGGAACTCGTTGTGCTTGTGGTTGATGATCGCTGCGATCGTGCCCACGACCTCGTCGTTTGCCAGGGCGCCGGAGGCCTCGGCCAGGAAGAGCCCCACCTCGAGGTGTTCAAAAGAGGGATTCCGCTTTGGGTCGAGAAACAGGACGCGCTCGCTGATCAACGGGGGCACCCAGTAGCGATCACCTTTGTAGATTCGCCACGGAAACTGAATCAGCCGCAGCTTGTCCCGGCGCGAGGTGATCTCGCGGACGCGGAAGCGTAGGGGTGCATCGCGCTGCGTAAGCGAAAGTGGGGGGATCGGAAATGACATGTCAGCCTCGAGATGGTTCGTGGCAGAAGCGGCGGGGGCGGAAGCAAGAGAGGGGACCGTGACCGGTCCCCTCTCGTAGTGCTCAGAGAGGTCCCCTCACGTAGTTTACATCACGTGAAGGGACACAGCCGAATTTACTTCATCAAGGTCGCGCCGGGGACGTCCTTGCCGGTCAGGTCCTTGTAGGACAGCTGCAGCAGGCCACCGAGCGCTTGAAGTTGTGGATGGCAGCCGTGCGCCCTGGTTGCCGTCGCCGGTCGTCGCCCCACATCACGCCGTAGACGATGCGGAAGTTGTACCAGGCGTTCTTCAGCTTCTCGGTCGGCGTCCGTGGGCAGCGTGGCGTACGGATAGCCGGTGTCGACCTTCTTGACGCCGCTGGCCTCGAATGCCTTCCAGAGGACGTTCGAGCAGGCCCTTGACCTCGTCCTGCACGCCTTCGATCTTGCCGTTGCCGTCGTAGTCGGCCTTGGCGGTCAGGTTGAAGTCCTTGATGTCGGCGTGGCAGCCCTTGCAGGCGGCGGCGTAGTCGAACTTGCCGTCCGGGCTGACGGTGTTGAAGGAGTGCGAACCGACCTTGTGGTAGTTCGGGTCCTTGGCGTCCTCGATGGTCGGCCACATGTGGCAGGCCACGCAGGGGCCGGGCTTCTGGCCGGTCTTGTCGTCGGCCTTGCTGAACAGGAACTTGGCGCCTCAGGATCGTCCTTGGCGGCCGGGTTCGCGACCGGCGCCGCGCCGACCATCATGCCGTGCGGCGAGTTCGGGATCGTCTGGCCGTAGGTCACGCCGCCGGTGTCGCTGAGCATCTCGGCGGCCGCGCTGTAGTGCGGGAAGCTGCCGTTCTTGGCGTCCTCGGCCTTGGTCCGGGCGTTGTGGCACTCGAAGCAGGTGGCCGAGAGCCCCACGTCCTTGGCCGTCGAACGGCATCGCGACCGGCTTGCCGACGATGCGCAGCTGCCACGCGTTGGCTTCGCTGTGCGGGTCGTGGCAGGTGGAGCAGACCACGGTCTGCATCGCTGTTGTCCCAGGCCGCCGGGTTCGTCGGGTCCTTCAGGAAGCTGACGTAGCCGTCGCCGGAGTGGCAGCGGACGCAGGCCTGGTCGGGCCGGGCCAACCGGTAGTGATCCACGCCGAGCGGACTGGCGTCGGAGTGCTCGGCGTTCGACAGGTCGGTGCCCTTCAGGTGATGGCCGCCGCCGTTGTGGCACTGGTTGCAGACGCCCTCATCCTGGCTGGAAACCATGGGTCTTGGCGCCGTTCTTGACGTGCTCGGCGGCCGGGCCGTGGCAGGCTTCGCACTGGATGTTGGCCATGTTCTTGACCGCGGCCGGCATCTTGGCGTAGTTGCCGCCCAGCCGTCGACGCATCGGCGAAGGTCGGGAACGTCGTACTTCGCCTTCGCCTCTGCATCGGCATAGCCGCCGTTCGCCGCACCGGGGTAGTAGCCGGTGGTGTGGCAGCGGATGCAGGTCTCGGCGTAATGCGTCGGCACGTCCGGCGTGCGCTTGTTGTCGATCTCGTCAGCTCTCGATGATTGCGTGACCGGTCTTCTCCCACTCGGTCGACTCCTTGGCATGGCACTGCTTGCAGTTGCCGGCCGTGTAGCCGATGTAGGTGCCCGCGTTGAGGGTGATCGAAGCAGCAGGGCCGTTGCCGGCCGCGCCTGCAGGGGTCACGTCAATCTTGTAGGCGCCCACGACGTCCGGGACGAACTCGGTCATTTCCAGCGCTGCGGCATCCTTGAGGGCAGCCTTGGAATCGGCCGGCTTGGTCAGGCGCCAGGTCACCTTGGTCGGGGCATTCTTGGCATCCTGTGCGGTGACCCGCAGGAGGACACGAACGCCGAGCGGGACGTTGGTGTGGCCGGTGGTGTAGAGAGCCACGTTGGCGTTCTTCGCGCCGACCTTGGTGTCGGTGATATAGCTGATGGTCGCCGTCAACGGGGTCTTCGAGTTGATGTTGCCGGGGACAGCAACGATCTCAAAGTTGACGGCGGGCGGCTTGGCCGTGGCAGCCGGAGCAGCCGTCGCCGCTGCAACCGCAGTCGCGGCGGGAGCGGTGGTAGCTGCAGCAGCCTTAGTGGCAGCCGGCGCCGCGGTTGCGGCGGGCGCCGTTGTGGCTGCAGGCGCAGTTGTAGCAGCGGCCTTCGTGGCCGCCGGGGCCTGGGTTACCGCAGCAGGAGCAGCCGTGGCCGGCGCAGGCGCCGGCTTCGTGGTGGCTGTGGGGACCGGCGTCGCGGAAGTACACGCCGCCAGCATAACCACCAATGCTACTACCGCGATGACCAGTCCCACATTACGGGACAGTCTCATCTTGGATCCTCCTCGTAGAGCTAAACCTATTCAGGGGTAGAGTTACTTAGTGACAAAAGCTACAATTCATCTGTAGACTTAGGCACCTCCTTGGACTCACGGCATCTCAGCCGGCTACAGAGAAGAGGTACGCTTGGGGAAAGCGGAAGCGTACCCGGCGCATGCGACAGATCAAGTGCATTTTAGTACACGTGGTCTCGCATTTTGATGACGCGCGTCATATAACGCACATTTCCGTTATCTCGGCGTGCTGATCGCTGAAATAAGTATCTGCTATGTATTGGCCGCATGCAAATGCAGCAATACCGCCTGCGGTGAGGCGCCGAAACGCAGAGGCAGGCTTTCGCCAAATCCACGCCCGGCGAACAGACGCGTGGTCCCGCGCTCGAACCAACCTTCCGGTCGTGCCCGCTCCAGGTGCGTTCCCTGGGTGTGCACTGCGCCGAGTAGAGGCAGGCGCACCTGCCCCCCGTGTACGTGCCCCGACAGCACCAGTGTCGCCCGCTGAACCTGGGGGTCCAGCCAGGCGTCGGGATTGTGCGCCAGCAAAATCAGCGGCGCACCTGACGGCACCTCGCGCAGCGCCTCGGCCAGGTCTGGCTGCCCTTCCGTATAGTCATCCACCCCGGCGATCCACAGCTCGATCCCGTAGTTACCGAGGTAGAAGGCACGGTTCACCAGGGGGCGTACTCCGGCTCCAAAGAGAACACGCTGGATCGACTCCATGTCGTTGCGGGCCAGCGGGTTGGAGACACGCTCGTTTCGGAGCACCTTCCGCGCAAAACGGCCGATGCTTCGCCCCATCGCATTCAGGTTGCGAGGGGTAAGCCATCCGGCTTCGCCCCGCAACGCAGGGACGTCGTCCAAGATACACCAGATGCTCGTTTCCTGGTAATCGTGGTTACCGGGACAATAGAAGGAGGCCCACTCCGGCTCGAGCTTGCGCAGCAGATCGAGCACGCGCGGGAAGCCGGCCTGGTCGTGGATCAGGTCGCCGGTCAGAAGCAGGAGCTGGTAACGCTCGTCCCGCAGCCGTCGCAGTAGCTGCGCCACACGCAGTCGCTGCGTCAGGCTGCGCCGTTTGAAATGCAGATCGGTCAGGTGCAGGATCGTCAAGCCATCGGGAGGAACGGCAGTGGGCGGCATGGGGACGTCGTGGTGCTCGAGCGTGAGACGGCTGCGCTCCCAGCCCATAGCATAGGCGGCCAGTCCACCGCCGGCGAGGGCGGCGAGCGCCAGCCACTTCCAGCCCCGTCCAACTTTCATCGTCAGCGTACGACCTCGTCACGGAATACGGGCGTCAGCATTTGATCCACGGGAGCGTAGCCATCCGTAAGCAGGGCGGTGGGGCCCTCGGCCATCACCTCGGCCATCTGATCGTCGCGCAGCACCATCTGCGCCAGCAGAGACTGGCTGCGTCCAGGATCGAGAGGTGGAACGGCATCCAGGTCAATGGGCTCCATGCTGCCGATGACGACGTATGTCATGCGTTGGGCCGACTTCCAGAATTCGATGGCCGGGATGATATAGACGTGATCGAACGTTTGCTGCATCGTCCGGGTATAGGAGCGCAGGAATTCGCGCTGCGGACCGTCGATCAGGTTCACCATGTAGTAGCCTTGCGGCGTCAGCCACTCACGCACACGGTCGTTGAACTCGCGCGTGGTCAGATGATAGGGGACCGAAAAGTCGTTGAAGGCATCCCCCATGATCAGGTTGTATCGTTTGGCCGGGCTTCGCTTCAGCACCATGCGGGCGTCTTCGTTGTAGGTGACGATCCGCGTGTCACGCGCCAGCCCGAGCCGGTCATAGACGACCTGGGTCACACCCGGGTCGATCTCGATGACGTCCAGCTCGCTGTTGGGGATACAGCGCTTCCATATACTTGGGAAAGGTGTAGCCGCCGCCGCCGATGAAGAGCGCGTTCAGCTTGCCGTCCTGCTTTCCCCGGTAGGCGGTGGCCTCGGCATACACGTGCTCGTAAGCGTAGATCAGGCGCGTCGGGTCCTGCAGGTCGGTATAGCTGTGTACCAACCGGTCGAGCACCAGCACCTGCACGTCCTTGCCGTCACGCGTCTCGCTGTTCACCTTGATGCAGTAGTAGTTGGTCTCCCTCAGGCAAGGGCCGTGTATCCAGCCCTGGTTGAAGGCAAAACCGCTGCCGGCGGCCACGAGCGCCAGCGCCGGGAGAAGGATCAGAGCGCGGCCGAAGGTCAGGAAGAGCATCCCCATCGCCAACAGGACGATCGACACGCCCCACACGATGGCATGGGTACCGAAGGCGGAGATGAGCACGAAGCCGGTGACGAAGGTGCCGACGATGCTGCCCACCGTACCGGCAGCGTAGATCTTGCCGACCGTGCTGCCCGTGCGCGCCAGGTCGCGTACCGCCAGCTTGGCGACGATCGGCGAGATCGTGCCCAGCACCGTGCTGGGCAGGAAGAAGAGCACGGCAGTCAACACCAGGATCTGCAGCACCACGGGCCAATCACCCGGTGCGCGGGTCCCGATGCGGTCTACCAGCAGGATCACCAGGCTGGCCAGGCCGCCGAGCGTGAAGGCGATCCCGAGCAGCCGCAGCGAAGCCCAGCGATCGGCCAGCCGCCCCCCGATATAGTTGCCGAGGCTGATCCCGGCCAACACGACGCCGATAATGCTCGTCCACGTGTAGAGGGACACGCCGACGTAGGGCGCCACCAGGCGTCCGGCGACCAGCTCGAGCACCATGATACAGGTGTTGGAAATGAAGACAATGATATAGGGCTGCCAGAGCCAGGATCTGGTCGTGCGATCCGGCCCCATAGCCGTCTCGCTCACATTCGTTGTTTCCATGGACCTCATCATTGCACGGGGGTGAGGCGTCGCTGCGTGCGCCGCCAGGGCAAATAAAACAGGCTTCTTATACCATGAATTCCCAACCACCGGCAACACCGTTGTATAATGGCACCGCCACGGCGCGTGCCCTGGCGGAGGAGCCGGATGCTACCAGAGCTACAGGAATATACCAGGCCCGCACCGCGTGCTGCCGGCCCCGAGGCGCAACAGGCAGCGTTGGCCGAAGTATTGGCCTTGCTGGCGCGTCCCGGGATCCGCACCGTGCCTCTCGCAGGTGGGCATACCCTGCTCGCGGCCAGAGACGCCGGGATCGGCGCGGTGGTCGATATCACGGCGCTGGGGCTGGATGAGCTGCGAGTCGAGGAAGCGCCAGACCGGCGGCTCGTCGTGGGAGCGACCGTCACCCGTGCCCGGTTGGCGAATTGGGCCCCCGCACGGGAGCATCTCGGCGGGCTGCTCGCGCAGACGGCGGACGGCTGGGGCGGAAGCCTGCAGAATGGGCGCGCGACCGTCGGCGGCGCCGTCGCCGCTGCGCTGGATGAACCGCTCCTGGCCGCGCTGCTCGCCTGCGGCGCGGTTGTCCATACCGTGAGCACCGAGGGGCACCGCGAGGTCGGGCTGCCGGAGTTCCTGGCGGAACGATCTGTGATTCTCGGCCGGCCGTCGTTGATCACGGCGCTGTCGATCCCGCTGCCGGAAAAGGGAACGGGTGCGCTGGCGACCGTGGGCCGTACCCCTTCCGATACGCCGATCGTGGCAGTCGCCGCGGTTCTCGCAGCCGGGCGGGCCAGGGTGGGCGTGTGCGGCTTCAGCGGAGAGCCGTTCCGCTGGAGTGCAGCCGAGGAGGCAGTGGCGGCTGTCACCAACCCGGACCGCTTGCCTGCCGCCCTCGAAGCTGCGGCCGAGAAGCTGCCGCCGCCGCTGCCGGACTACAAGGGGAGCGGCGAGTATCGCCGGGAAATGGCGGTGCTGCTCGCCCGCCGTGCCATCCTCGAGCAGTGGCCCGCGTCGCGCGAATAGCCAGGCGCCCGCCGGATGCGGCGGGCGCCTGTTCATCTGGCAGATCGTTGGTCTGGTGAGGTCCAATATGCAGCTTGAGTTCGTGCTCAACGGGAAAGCCGAGCGCTGGGATGTAGCCGTAAGCGAGTCGTTGTTGGCGGCGCTCCGCCGCCACGGTGTCTTCAGCGTGAAACATGGCTGCGAGACCGGCGAGTGCGGCGCGTGCGCCGTCGTCGTCGACGGCGTGCCCATGACCTCCTGCACGATGCTGGCAGCTCAGGTGGAGGGCCGCGACCTGCGAACCGTGGAGGCGATGGGGCAGCACCCGGAGCAGGGCTGGCGCTCCACGGAAGGTCTCCACCCGCTCCAACAGGCATTCATCGAGACCGGGGCCATCCAGTGCGGCTATTGCACGCCGGCCCAACTGCTGGCGGCAGAAGCGCTCCTGGTACAGAACCCCGACCCGAGTGAAGATGAAGTGCGGCAGGCCCTCTCTGGGGTGCTCTGCCGCTGCACCGGCTACGTAAAGCCGGTGGAAGCCGTTCTCCGCGCAGCGGCGCGGATGCGCGGCGAAGAACCGCCCCCACTGCCCGGCCGCCTGGACCCGCCCGTGAACGTGCTGCCGCTGCCCGCCGGCGCAGCCAACCGCAGAGCCGCCGGTTCCCTCGCAAGGGGGAGGTGCTGGACCTACGGTAGTGGTGCGCCCGCCCCAGGCAACTACCCGGACCGACGAGACCGCCCAGGTGGGGGTGTCGGCGCCCAAGGTAGACGCGGTCAAGTTAGTGCAAGGCAAACCGGCCTTCGTGGCCGACGAGGAATTCCGCGGCCTGCTCTACGCCCGCATCCTGCGCAGCCCCATCGCGCACGGTTGGATCCGGCGCATCGATGCCAGCCGGGCGCGGGCGCTCCCGGGTGTACACGCGGTGCTGACCCACGAAGATGTGCCGCGCGTGGCGTGGAGCACCGCCGGGCAGTCGCACCCGATCCCGGGACCGCTGGACTGTTTCAGCCTGGATCGCAAAGTGCGTTACATCGGGGACCGCGTGGCGGCAGTGGCGGCCGAAACCGAGGAGATCGCCGAGCGGGCGCTGGCGCTGATCGAGGTGGAGTACGAGGAGCTGCCGGCGATCCTGGATCCCGCGTGACAGCATGGCACCGGGCGCACCCGTGATCCACGACGAACCGGACCTCGTGCCGTTCGGCGAGTCCGATGCCGCGCGCGCAACATCGCCGCCCGCATCGACATCGAGCTGGGAGACGTGGACGCGGCGCTGAAGCAGGCGGACCGCGTCTTCGAGGGCGAGTACGAAGTGCCCCGCGTGCAGCAGACGCCCATCGAGCCGTACGTCTGCATCACGCATTGGGACTCGGACGACCGGCTGGTGATCCACGCCAGCACGCAGGTGCCGTTCCACGCTCGCCGCATCCTGGCGCCGGTGCTCGGGCTGCCGGTCAAGCGGATCCGGGTGATCAAGCCGCGGATTGGCGGCGGTTTCGGCAACAAGCAAGAGGTGATGATCGAGGACATCTGCGCGCACCTGACCATCGCCACAGGCCGCCCGGTCAAGCTGGAGTACACGCGCGCCGAGCAGTTTGCCGCCTCCACTTCCCGGCACTCCATGATCATCCGGATGCGAACCGGCGTGACGAATGACGGCCGGATCGTGGCCAACGAGATGCGTGTGCTGTCGGACACGGGCGCCTACGGCAACCACGCCCTGACGGTGACGGGCAACACCGGCCACAAGGCGATGTCGCTTTACCCAACCGACAGGGGTCCTGACGGGCGCAACCACATCCGTTTCGTGGCCGATATCGTCTACACCAACCGGCCCACCGCCGGCGCCTACCGCGGCTACGGCGTGCCGCAGGGCTTCTTCGCCGTCGACTGCCACATGGAGCGGATCGCCCGCGAGCTCGGGCTGGACCCGCTCGAGTTCCGCCTGCAAAACGCGCTGCGCGAGGGCGAAGAGCATCCGATGTCCAAGGCCTGGAGCGAAGGGCGCGACGCGCACCCCGAGCTGATCCGCACCAACGCCCTCCAGGAATGCGCGGCGATGGGCGCCGAGATGATAGGCTGGCACACCTGGCAGGACAGCCGGCAGGCGAGCCGCCGCGCTTTCTGCGACTGCGAATGGCGGCAGCGTGAAGCGCGGGTTGGGCGTGGCGCTCGTAATGCAGGGGACGGCCATCCCCAACCTGGACATGGGCGCGGCCAGCATCAAGATGAACGACGACGGCAGCTTCAACCTGCTGATCGGCGCTACGGACCTCGGCACCGGCTCGGACACCGTGCTCACCCAGATGGCGGCGGAGGTGCTCGGCTGCGAGCCGGACGATTTCATCACCTACTCGTCCGACACCGACTTCACGCCGTTCGACAAGGGCGCCTACGCCAGCAGCACCACCTATATCTCGGGCGCGGCAGCCGTCGAGGCGGCGCGCGACGCCGCCCGCCAGATCCGAGAGGTCGCCGGCCGGATGCTGGAATGCCATCCGGATGAGATCGAGCTGTCGGAGCGGCAGGCATGGGCGCCGGACGGGCGCAGCGTTACCCTGGCGCAGGTGGGCGAGGAGAGCCTGCACCGTTCGCACCAGCGCCAGATCATGGGCGTGGGCTCCTACGTGAGCCCGGACAGCCCGCCGCCGTTCGCCGCACAGTTCGCCGACGTGTCGGTCGATACCGGGACCGGGCAGGTGACGGTGAACCGGCTGGTGATGGTGCTCGACTGCGGCATGATCGTCAACCCCGCCACGGCCAGTGGCCAGATCGAGGGCGGGATGACGCAGGCGCTCGGCTACGCCGTGTGCGAAGAGATGGTTTTCGACGAAGCCGGTCGCATGCTGAACCCCCGCTTCGGCGATTACCGCATTTTCTCCGCCGACGAGATGCCGCGCCTCGATGTGCGCTTCGTGCAGACCTTCGAGCCGACACACCCGATGGGGGTGAAGGCCGTCGCCGAGATCCCGCTGGATGGGGTGGCCCCTGCCGTCGCAAACGCCGTGTTCGACGCCACCGGCGTCCAGATTCCCGTCATCCCGCTGACTCCGGAACGGGTCTGGCGGGCGCTGCGCGCGGTCGAGCCATAACGAGATCCTTTTGGGGGGAAGAAACAGTGTATAGACTGTGCTACCTGGGAACAGCAGAGCGGCGTGATTTCCTGCAGCAGCGGGCTGCACCCGGCTTCGAAGTGGGCAACATCGAGCGCACCGGTGGGCCGCAGACCATCGAGTCGATGTATGAGGAGTACCTGTATATCCCGGGGATGCTCGAGAGCGCCGTGCAGGCGGAGCGCGAGGGGTACCACGCCATCATCACAGGCTGCGCCGGCGATCCGGGGCTCGACGCCGCCCGCGAGCTGGTGCAGATCCCCGTCACCGGGCCCGGCGAGTCGGGCATGATCCTTGCCAACATGCTCGGCTTCCGCTTCTCGGTCATCACCGTCCTCGAAAGCGTGGTCCGGCCGCTGTACGAGCTGGCGCGCAAAGTGGGCGTCGAACACAAGCTGGCGAGTGTACGGGCCGTGGGCGTGTCGGTCGAGACGGCCCGGACCGATAAAGAGCGCACCTACGCTGCGCTGCTGGAGTCGTCGCGCCTGGCAGTGCAGGCAGACCGGGCGGACGTGTTGACGATCGGCTGCGCGAGCCTCTCCTTCTACAGCGACCGCCTGCAGATGGAGCTCGGCGTGCCGGTCGTGAACCCGCTGGTGGCGGCGCTCAAGTTGGCCGAGCTGCTCGTCAGCATGGACCTGCGCTACAGCCGCCTCTCCTACCCGACACCGCCGAAAATACTCGCCGGCCAGCCGCCGTTTGGCTGCTGCTGACGGCAGAACCAGGAGCAAAGAAGATGGATTTCTGGGACGTCCTACGTTCCCGTCGCAGCGTGCGCAGCTACCGGCCGGATCCGGTGCCGGCCGGGATGGTCGACCGCGTATTGGAGGCGGGCATCCTGGCGCCGAGCGCCGGCAACCGCCAGCCGTGGGAATTTGTGGTGGTGCAGGAAGACGCGGCGCTCAAGCAGGAGATCGTCAACACCACCTACCGCGGCAACTCCTGGCGCAACGGGCAGACGCAGGCCTGGCTGCTGGAGGCGCCGGTGCTGATCGTGGTGTGCGCCAACGTCCCGCGCACCGTCTCCCGCTACGGCTGGGAAACCGGGCACAGGCTGATCCGTGAGGACATCTCCGCCGCCGTGGAGAACATGCTGCTGGCGGCCGTCGCGCTGGGGCTCGGGAGCTGCTGGATCGGGGGCTTCGACCCGGTTGCGCTCTCCGCCGCGCTGGCGCTGCCCGAAATGC
This sequence comes from uncultured Chloroflexia bacterium, assembly GCA_963783655.1. Classification (GTDB taxonomy): domain Bacteria; phylum Chloroflexota; class Anaerolineae; order CG2-30-64-16; family CG2-30-64-16; genus CAWAOA01. The sequence continues at coordinate 504,489 of CAWAOA010000003.1, read as the reverse complement.
TCGCCCCGCTGGCGGTGCTGCCCCTCGGCTACCCCGCCGCCGCACCCCCCGGCCCGCCAAAGCTGGCGTTGGACGCAGTAGTCCACGCCCGCCGCTAGCGGTTGACACGTTTCCCTTACCACCGTAGCTGCAAAGCAGGCGGACCTTTACGATGCGGAGATGCGGCGCGGTTCGCTTCCCGCCAGCTTTGCCGTCGCATCGCACGCACCCGTGCCGGGACGCGGCGCCCGGAAACGGTCACACGGCAACGCGGCAATCTCCGTTCCCCCGCGCCCCCCTCGCTGCAATGCGACAGCAAAGCTGCCGGAAGGCAGCCGCGCCGCCGCGCCCTGCCTGGGGTTAACGCCGGCTGCTTTGCAGCTACGGTACCAATTTAGAACGCAGCATCCCGAACCCAGACCCCAAAACCGAAGCCTCAGCACCCAGCACTCAGAACCTCGAACTCAGAACGTAGAACTCAGAACTCAGAACGAGAACCTCTACATCCCCGCTATCGCGCGCAGCGCTTCGGTCGCCGTCTCGAGATGGTGCAGCACCCGGTTGCGGCTGCGCACCAGCCGGGTCAGCAGGAACTTATAGTCGTTGCTGTTCGGGTCGAGGTGCGCCAGCTTGCGCGCATCGTCCATCAGCGGCAAGACCGGCACGAACTGCGCCGGGTCGTGGTCGTACTCGCCGCAACGCGTGTAGTTGATGGGGATCAGCGCACGCTCCACGGTAGGATCTCGCGGTTGGCTTCCCCGGCCCTCTCCTTCCGAGACGCCGGAAGGGCGGCATCGGCTGCCTCGGCCGCCGATCGCAGCCGCGCAGCGGAACACCGGCTGAAGTCGAAGCGCCCGCCACTTCCGGTCGATCTCGCGAGCGCCGCCATCACTCGTCAGCGACCGGCGTGTGGCGATAGGGCAGCACAGCGCTCTGCACCACGCGCAGGATGGCCAGGGCGTAGATCTTCGTGTCCTGCGCCAGCATGTCCTTGTCCGCCCATTCCAGCGTGTCATACTCGCGTGTGCCACCACCAGCCCATGCCGGAGCCGCCCACGGCAAAGCGCTGCTCCATCGGCCGGTTGCCCATCAGCATGAACATGGAGGGCAGGCCGGGGCCGTAGAACGAGTAGTCGCCGGCGCGCGGCGGGCGCTCGCGCACGGCCGGCTAGCCGGTCACCTCCGTGATCGCGCCCTCGGCGATGTGCCAGTTCTCAGCCATGCAGGTGATCTCGTCGTAGATCGGTGGCGCCCTTGACGCCGGGCGAGTCGATGTCCATGTAGCCGACGCAGTTCTTGCGCAGATCATTGAAGAAGGTGTCGCAGTACCACGTGGAGCCGGCGTAGCGGCCATAGGAGTGGCCCACCCACCAGCCGACCTTGACCGAGCGGCGCAGCTTGCCGCGATGGCAGTTGCAGCACGCGGGCCAGCTCAAGCATGGCAGCGTTGCCGGTGGCATTGTCGGTCGTGCCGACGTACCAGGAATCCAGGTGACCGCCGACCAGGAAATACTTGTCCGGTCTCCACGCTGCCGGGGATGGTGGCCACGGGCATCTTCTCTCGGCCCAGCGCGTCTCGGTCTAGGCCGTCAGGCGCACACGCACCGGGCCCTTGCGCACAGCTCGCGCAGGTACTCGCCGCTCTCGTGGTTGACCGAGATCGAGGGGATGGTGGGGATACGCTCGGCCGACTCGGGCGTGGGCGTGCCCCACACCGAGGTGGAGATCATCTCGTGGATGGCATCCTCGTTCGAGGGCCACATGTGGATGTGGGCGATCGCGCCGGCGCGCATGGCATCGAGCACGCCGTCCGGGCCCGCCGCGCTCGAGTAGCACGATCTTGCCCCGCACGTCGATGCCCTCGTACTGGTTCTCCAGCGCCTGGAAGCCGATGCCCTTGACCTGCTGGGAACAAAGACCACCTCGCCTTCCAGGCCTTCCGGCGGGGTGGAGGCGCCGAAGGCACGCGTCTTGGCGCGGATCTCCTTCTCCACCGGCTCCAGCACGCGCAGAGAGGCGCGAACCGGGTAGCTGAGGTAGGCGTCGAACTCGTGGACCTCGTACGGCATGCCGTACTCGGTCCAGCTTCTTCGCCAGCCACTCCACCGCCTGGTACTCGCCCTCGTGGCCCGAGACGCGGCTCGATGCCGGACAGGTGCGTGACGGTCTGCCACAGCTCGTCGGCATCGACCTCACTCAGTACCTTCTCTTCAAGGGCAGTAAAGCAGCCATGTTTCCTCCTCGCAAGCGGTTCTACCGCGCCCAGGTCTCCTCGGAACACGCGCAGCGCGTTCGCGCCGACAACTTTGGCGATCTCCTCGTCGCTTGTAGCCGTGCCTCACCAGCCAGCGCACGATGTTGGGGAAGGCCTCGCCGGGTTCTCGAGGCCCTTGACGTACTGCACCTCCTCGAACTCCTGTACGTTCTTCCGCGTGGCTGCGCGATCGACAGCGCGGCGGCGAAGGCGTGGTGCAGCCCCACGTGGTCGCCGAACAGCGTGTCGGGCCCGAAGGCGACGTGGTCGATGCCCACCAGGTTGGCGCACGTACTCGAAGTGCTCCATGTACGACTCGATGGAGTGCATGCGGGTGCTTCTCGCGTCAGCGTGGTGTGCGGCGCCGCCTCGATGCCGATCACGCCGCCCTTCTCGGCGCACGCCTTGAGCACCCAGTCGGGCTTCAGGCGGTTGGTGTCCCACAGCGCCCGCGCGCCCGACGTGGGTGATGAACATCGGCTTCTCGCTGGCCTCGATCGTATCCGGCGCCGGTCTTGTCGCCGCAGTGCGAGACGTCGATCGTCATGCCGAGCCTGTTCATGCGCCGGACGACCTGCCGGCCGAACTGGGTCAGGCCGCCGTCGTTCGTCTCCCGCAGCCCGGAGCCCAGCGCCGTTGGATTCGGAGTAGGTGATGCCCATCACGCGCACGCCGAAGCCGTACAGCACGTCCACCCGGTCGACCTCGTTCTCGATCGGCGTGGCCGACTCGATGGCACGAGACCATCGCGATCCGGCCCTCGGGCTTGGCCCGCGTAGAGGTCGTCCAGCGTCTCGGCCTTGTACATCATCTCCTGGTGGGCAAAGTCGCTGTAGCGGATGCCCAGGTCGTGGATGATGTCGGTCCACTTCCAGCCGGACTTGGAGGTGATCATCGCCGTGCCGTCCATGAAGTTCTCGAAGACGACGTCGAGCCCGGAGACGGCTGAGCCCCTCGTAGCCGGTCCAGTTGCGCCCCAACCGGTTGTACTCGAAGATCTCGGACACGTCCTCCGGGGTCACGAAGATGTGGTCGTGTACCGAGACGATCGTCTCCTCTTCCAGGATCTGCTGTACCAGGCGCTCCTGCGCTTCGTCTACCGGGTAGACCCACGGCGCCACGCGCCCGAGGTCCTTCGCCAGCCGGAACGGCCGGTAATCGACCTCAGGCTCGAGATATTGGAACGATTTGTATCCGTCGTAGCTCTTCTGTCGCATGGTTTTCTCCTCGTAATATCACGCAGGAATGCTGCGGATCGCTTCCGCCAGCGCTTCAGCTATGCGATTGCGCTCGCGAACCAGCCGCGTGCGCAGGAAGCCGTACGCATTTCCCTCGCGGGCAGGCGTGGCAGCCTGGCCGCACCCTGCAGCCCCGGGAACGGTTTGGCCGGGACCGCCGCATCGTGATCGAATGGACCGTGGGCGGTGTAGTTCACCGGATTCACCGCCTTGATGATGGCCATCGCGGCCCGGTTGTACGCCTCGTCATCCGCGATCCGGCCGAGATCCCCGGCCTTCTCGCACAGCATACTCGGCCAGGGCCACCACGGATCCCAGGTCGACGTGCTCGCCGGCGGCGGTGGCGAGGGCGCGCAGTTCGGTCTGTGCCTCGTTCGCCAGCGCCGCCACGTCGTAGGGCAGGCGGCGGCGCGTTGCACAAGCGCAGCGCAGTCAGTGCGTAGATGCGCACGTCCGTCTCCAACACCGCGCGGTCCGCCTTGTCCAGCGTGTCCTCTTCGGTGTGCCACCACCAGCCGAGGCCGCACCCACCGACGGCGGCGCGCTGCCCCACCGGGCGGCTGCCCATCAGCATGTGCATGCCGGTAACGCCCACCCCGTGGAACGAGTAGTCGCCCGCGCGGACCGGCCGCTCCCACGCCGCCGGCCTGCCCGGTTACCTCGCTCACTGCGCCGCATACCAGTGCGGCGCTCTCCGCCTGGGCGGTGAGCAGCGTATAGTCGTCCGCGCCGAGTGCGCCGGGGGAGTCCACGTTGATCAGGCCGATGCAGTTCCGGCGCAGCTCCGCCAGTGGTGATCGACATACCAGGTCGAGCCGGTGTAGCGGCCGTTCGAATGGCCGGGCCACCAGGCGATCCGCACGCCGCGCTGCAGCCGGTCGCGCTGCGCATACAGCACGCGCGCCAGCTCCAGGCACGCCACGTTGCCCGTCGCGTTGTCGGTCGCGCCCAGGTGCCAGGAGTCGAAGTGCCCGGCGATCAGCACGAAGCTCGGGGTCGCGTCCCGGGGATGTCGACGACGGGCAAGCCGCAGCCGGTGCCAGCCGTTCTCGCACGTCGGTGGTCACCCGCACCTGAACCGGCCCGCGGCCGGCGCGCTTCCCGCAGGCGCTCGCCGTCCGCCGTTCGTGATCTGCATCGACGGGGATGCGCGGCAGCAGCGGGAACGGTCTCGGGCGTCGGCTGGCCCCACACGGGGCTGACCGTGCCCTCGTGGCAGTACGGCTCGTCGCTGGGCCACACGTGAACGTACCCCACTGCGCCCTGCGCCTGCGCCGCGATCATGTTCGAGCGGCCGCCGGCCTCCGACAGCACCACCTTGCCGCGCAAGTCCAGCGCCTGGAATCCGCTCGTGCGTCTCCATGTCCTTGAACATGTCGTGGTTGCCCGGTACGTAGACCAGCTCGCCGGTCACCCCGCTCGCGCTCGTGGCTGCAGAGAAGGAGCGGGTCTTGGCCTTGACGGTGTCCCCGTCGTCGCCCAGCAGCTCCAGTCGGCCGGAACGGGGTTGGAGAGATAGGCGTCGAACTCGTACACCTGCACCGGCACGCCGTAGCGCTGCCAGCGCCGCGAGCAGATAGTCCATCGCCGCGCGCTCGCCCGGGCTGCCCGACAACCGGTCGTAGCGGCACAGCGCTTCCAGGTGCGGCCACATCTCGGCGGCGTGGATCTCTCGCCAGTACTTTGCTTTCCAGCTCGTCTCATCGTTTCAGATCCCGTGGTCCGCCAGGAACTGGCGCACCGTCTTGCTCCCACAGCTCGACCTCTTCGATCTGCGGCGAGTGCCCGCTGTTCTCGAAGACCACGAGGCGAGCGTTGGGGTAGAGGCGCTGCCATCTCCTCGGCGGCAGCAAGGGGGATGATCCAGTCGTGCCGGCCGTGGGTGATCAGCACGGGCACCTTCACTTCGTGCAGGCGCGGCTTGATATCGAAATCGGGCAGATTGTACGCTAGAAGGCATAGTTGTGCGTGGCGTGGTGCCACTCGATCTGCTTCAGGCGCTCGGCGTCCTTGGCCGGGTCCCAGTTGACGTTGTACAGCGGCTGGATCTCCGCGTAGCAGTCGCGCATGTCGTCGTCCGACAGGCGTCTGGCCGTCCATGATGCGGCGGAACTTCGGCATAGTCCAGCTTGTCCCGCGTGCGCGGGCTGGAGAGCGCATTCGCCTCGGCCTCTTTCTCGTGGCTGTGGTCGGGGCCGGTGTCGCGCAGCATGACGGCCAGCGACGTTCTCCGGGATACGCCAGCGCGTACTCCTGCGACAGGTAGCCGCCGTACGAGCCGCCGGCCACCACCACCTTGCCCAGGTCGAGGTGTTGGCGCAGCGCCTCGGCATCGTCCACCCACTGCTTGTGCGTGAAGGGCGGGTTCAGCCCCGACTGGCCGCTGCCCCGCTGGTCCTGGATCACCACCTTGTACGGTCGGCCAGCCGGCCCCAGGACGCCTTCGGCTCGCGGTGGCTGCTCATGCCGGGCGCACCGTGGAAGCAGAGGATGGCCTGGTCGTTCTCCTCGCCCAGCACTTCGTAGTACAGCTGGTTGCCGTTGATCTCTGCAAACATCTCAGTCCTTCCCTGTGAGCTAACGGCTATCAGCCTCGGCGCGGCCTCAGCCGCCTCGGCGTAGTTGGCCAGGAAGCAGCGCCATCGACTTCTCGAAATCCAGCATCGCCCTGCACCGTGCAATACTCGTCGCTGGAGTGCTGGCGCGAGCCGTGCCCCAGCCCACCGGTGACGTAAGGGATGCCGAGCACGCGCTCGAAGATCCAGTAGGGCGCCGAGCCGGGGTTGAGCGGCTGCACCTGCACGCGGTGCCCCAGCTGCTCGTAGGTGCGCAGCATGGCCTGCACGACGGGCGCCTCGAGCGGCACCTTCGACCAGTAGTACTTGTTCAGCACGTGTCATCTCGATATCGGCGAAGCCGTGCCCGTCCAGGTGGCGCGGATGGCCGCGACGACCTTGTCCGGGTCCATGTTCGGGCACCATGCGCACGTCCATCTTGACGGTCGCCTCGTGCGGCAGCAGGGTCTTGGTCCCCGGGCCGGTGTAGCCGCCCCAGATGCCGTCGATGTTGAGGGTCGGCTGCGAGAAGAGCTTTTCCCACACCGGCGATGCCCTGCCCGGCCACTTGAAGCGCTTGACGTCGTGCGCTTCCAGGAACGCGCTGCTCGTCGAACAGGTCGGCGTTCTCCAGCCATCAGCTGGCGCTCGCAGGCCGGCGATGTGGCAGCGCGCCTTCGCGACAGCCCCTCGACCAGGATGCGATCGTCCGGCCCGACCATGGTGGACAGCGCCTGCACCAGGCGCCAGGCCGGGTTGTGCACCCAGCCCGGCGAAGCAGCCGTGGATGCCGCGCGAGCGCGGCCCGCCCCAATCGCCGCCGCGTGCGGCCAGCTCGAAGTACAGCATGCCCTTGGTGCCGAGCGTCAGGATAGGTCTGCAGCGCCTCGTCCTGCTCGAAGAAGGGGAAGATGCACGGCTTCGGCCCCGGCGAACAGCTCTTTGTGCGCGGGGACGAACTGGTTGAACTGCCGCGAGCCCATCTCCTCTTCGCCTTCGACGATGAAGATGAGGTTGACCGGCAGCTTGCCGCGCACCGCCTTGTAGCCGCGCAGCGCCCGGAAGAAGGCGGCGGTCGGTCCCTTGGTGTTGACGGCGCCGCGGGCGATGATGCACGGCCCGTACTTGGGCAGATCCACGATCTCGGCGGCGAAGGGCGGCACCGATCCAGCCCGGCTCGTCGGCGGGCATGACGTCGTACATGCTGTAGTAGAGCAGGGTGTGCTCGGCGCCCTCGTCCAGCCGGCCGTAGACCAGCGGGTGCCCGGCGGTGGGGATCAGCTCGGCGCCTCGCCGCCCAGGTCGGTGATCATCTGCCGCGTACCATCTCGGCGGTCTCGGCGATGCCCTCGCCGGTGTAGCTGATGGACGGCTGGCGCAGGAATAGCGCGCACCGCCTCCAGGTCGTGCGGGAACTCCCGCTCCAGATAGCTGGAGAACGTCGTCGATCATCGTGTCGCTCATGGCAGTGGGATCGATGACCGAGTCGAGATCACGCGGGAAGCGCGTCAGCCGCTCCGGACCCGTCGCGCGTGATCAGGACGGTATCGGAGATGCGGTAGCCGCCCTGGCCCGGGCAGTAGATGCCCGGCTCGCACGAGACGACCATGCCCGGCACGAGCACCGTCGGGTCGCCGTCTTCGACCCACGGCGGCTCGTGGTTCTGGATCCCGATGCCGTGCCCCTGGCGGTGCATGATGTACTCGCCCAGGCCGGCGGCGCGGATGCGTGTCCAGGCATTGCCGGTTGGCGTCGCAGCAGCGGGCGCCCGGCTGCAGCGCCTGCGTGCCCATCTCCTGCGCCGCTGCGCGGCTTCGTAACGGTAGCGCTGCTCGGCGCTCGGCTCCCCCAGGATGAAGGTGCGCTCGCTCTCGGCGAAGTAGCCGCCCACGGCGCAGCCGACGCTCAGGATCAGGTTGTCGCCCGGCTGCGACGCGCCGGCTGGTAGGGCAGGCCGTGCGGGAAGGCGGAACGCGGGCCGGAATTGACCAGCGCCCCCGCCAGCCATGCCGACCACGACCACCTGCTCGAGCTCGGCCTGCATCCTGCCCGATGGCGGCGCTCGCCATCTGCCGCTCGAGCTCGATCTCCGAGAGTCGCTCGCCCGACTCTTGCAGCAGGCGCACCCCTTCTTCGAGCATCCAATCCGAGTAGAGGGCGGCCTGGCGGTGCAGCTCGATCTCCTCGGGGTCCTTTACCAACCGCAGATCGCCGATGATGTCGCCCGCGGCCTCGACCCATTGGACTTCGGGCAGGGCACGGCACACCCGCTCGAAGCGTCGCGATCGCCGAGGCTCTGCCCTCGAACCCGAGCGGAGCACGGCCGAAGCCGCGGCCGCCAGCCGCTGGCACATCCAGTCGACCGGATGCACGACGCCGGGGTACTCGAAGTACACCTCCACATCGGGCGCCCAGGCGCCCTCGTGGACGTAGTCTCTCTTCCAGCTTGGGGATAAAGAGGACCGGCTCGCCGCTCTGCGGCACGAACAGGGAGATCGGGCGCTCGGTCGGGGTGTGGAAGAAACCGACCAGGTAGTAGATCTGGTGGTGGTTGAAGACGATCAGGCCCTCCAGGCCTCGCTCGGCAAGGACAGCTCTGAACGGCAGCGACCTTGCGACGATAGAAGGATTCGTGCAGTCGCATTACCTTATTGGCCTTTCTAAACGTGGCGCCTAGCGACGTTTCAGGCGCGGGTTGGCGATCTCGTTGAGCGCGGTGCCAACGAAGGTGGTAGAGATGACGAGCAGCACGATGGCGACGCTGGGGAAGAACGCCAACCACCAGGCAGTGACGAAGGCGCCGCTGCGCTGGGCGTTCTGCAGGATCTTGCCCCACGACCACTGCAGCGGGTCACCCAGTCCCAGGAAGCTCAGTCCGGCTTCGGAGAGGATGGCGCGGGACATGGTCAGCAGCACGTTGACCACCAGGATGGGGATGGCGTCGGGCAGCAGGTGGCTGGCGCAGAGGCGCGCCGTGTGGCGCCCACCGAGATCGCCGCCTCGACAAACGGCTGGTCGGAGGTGCTGAGCGTCACGCCGCGCACCACACGCGCGATCTGCGGCCAGGCGAACAGGCCGATCACCAGCGCCACGTTGGTCAGGGTGGGTCCCAGACGGCCGCCATCAGGATCATCAGCGGCAGCATCGGCAGGCTCAGGAAGATGTCGGTCAAGCCGGTCAGGACGGCATCGACCTTCCCCTTGTAGTAACCGCCGATCAGCCCAACGGGCACGCCGATGGCCAGCGCCAGCGCCGAGGCCAGCAGAGCCGACGAACATCGTGACCCGCGTGCCCCAGACACCTCGGCAAAGATGTCCAGGCCCAGGTCATCGGTGCCGAACCAGTGCGCGGCGCGAGGCGGCTGATCATCAGCTCGGTCGCCTTGCCGTAGCCCTTGGGGAACGGCGCGATCAGCGGGGCCAGGACCGCGACCAGGATGAATGCCGGTCAGCACCAGCATCCCGAACATGGCCAGTGGATTCCGCGCGAAATTGGGCCAGGTCGCGCTGCCAGAGGCGACGTGCTCGTGCGTTGCGCCACCACCTCTTGATCCGGCAGCGTTCAAGACAGGCATGTTTGTGCTCATGCTACTTGAAGCGGATCCGTGGGTCCAGCATACTGTAAACCATATCGGTGATGATGTTGGCGACGATGACGGTGATGGCCAGCAGGATGAAGGCGCCTTGCAGCACCGGGATAGTCGAGCTGCGTCACCGATTCGTAGATCAGGCGCCCCAGCCCGGGATAAGCGAACACGGTCTCGGTCAGCACCGCTCCGCCCACCAGGTACCCCAGCTGCAGCCCCATCATGGTGATGGTGGGCAGGACCGCGTTCTGCAGCGCGTGCGCGCTGCACCGTCGCGCCCTGCCGCAGCCCCTTCGCCCTGGCCGTGCGGATGTAGTCTTCCTGCAGGGTGTCCACCATGCTCGTGCGCATGAACAACACGTATTGCGCGAGCTGCACGATGACCAGGGTCGCCACGGGCAGCGCCAGATGCTCGCATCACGCTCGACCGTTGCGTCCCACCCTTCCAGCGCCAATCTCTTTGGCGCCGCCGATCGGGAAGAGGTTCCAACGGTACCCCAGGAAATAGAGCATGCGAGATGGCCAACCAGGGGATAAAGATCGACGTGCCGAAAATGGCGACGCGCGTTGATCGCGCGGTCGAGAGACTTTCCCTTTGCGCACCGCGGCCAGGACACCCAGCGGTATCCCCAGCAGCATGGTGATCACGAAGGCGCAGCCGGTGAGCAGCAGCGTCCACGGCAGTCGCTCCATGAGGATCCCTGATACGGGCTGCAAGCGAGCGGAACGAGGTGCCCAGGTTGCCCGCCAGCAGCTTTCCGAGGTAGATCACATACTGGATCGCGCAGCGGCTTATCCAGACCAAAATCGCGGAGGATGCTCTGGCGCAGTTCGTCGGTCATGTGCGGATCCGCCATCACGTCGGCCGGGTTGCCTGGCATCAGTCGCAGGATCAGGAATGTCAGTGTCACCGATACGAACAGGGTGATGAGTGCTCGCCCAGATCCGTTTGAGCAGGTAGCCGGTCATGCTCTTGCTCCGGAGCCGTCGCCGAGAGGCGACATAGGAACGGGTATCCCCAGGCTGCAACGCCATGCGGGGATACCCGTCACCATTACGAATGTATCGGTGCCCGGTCAAATCCGGGCAGACAGACTGTTACTTGACCTGGTACACTCCGGCGAGCGATTGCGGGTCGACGAAGCTGCGCAGATCGCTGGGGAACACCTTCCAGCCGGCCCACTTCTTGGATACGGCCAGGCTGGTAGGTTTCGACCCATAGCGTGACCACGGGCACCTGCTCCGCCACGTATTCCTGGAGCTTGTAGATCTTTTCCTGCATCGTCTTCGGGTCCATGGAGCCCTGGGCTTCCTTGATCATCGTATCCAGCTTCGGGTCGTTGATGCCGGAGTAGTTGATCCCACCCTTCTGCCAGGTGTCGCTCAGGAACAGCAGACCGATGTAGTCGGCCGGCTCGTCCATCACGCCCCAGCGGCCGCCGTAGATGTCGAAGTCCAGCGCCTTGGCATTGGCGAGGTAAGTGTTGCGCTCCATGCCCTTCAGATTCAGCTTGACGCCGATCTTGGCCCAATCGTCTGCGATCATCGTCATGGACTTGGCCATCGGGTCGTTGCCCTGGTCGTAGATCGCGCTGAACTCAAGGCGTCCCTTGGGTCCTACGCGCACTCCACCCTGGTCCTTGTATCCGGCATCCTCGAGCATCTTCTTGGCCGCTTCCAGGTCGAACTTGTAGGACTTGGCCTTCGGGTTGTAGAAGTTGCCGAGCACCGGCGACACCACGGTCTGGATATCGCTGGGCGTTGCCCTGCAGCACGATGGTTTGGATCGCTTCCTTGTTCACCGCCGATGCCAACAGCCTGGCGTACGGCCTTGTCGGTCAGCGCCTTGGCGTTCTCACGCTGCAGGTTGAAAGTCAGATGGCTGTAGCCAAGGGACGCCGTCTGCATGACGTTGATGTTGGGATCGGTCTTCAGCTCGCGGGCCGAGGTCGGCGGAACCGGGTTCGCGATCGCATCGATCTCGCCCTTCTTCAGGGACAGGATCATGGTGTTCATGTCGGGGAAGATGCGGAACTGGATCTTGTCCAGATACGGGCGCCCTTCCGGGGCGGTGAAGTGCGTGCCCTGCGGCTCGAGCTCCCAGTACTGCCCACGCTCGTACTTGGTCAGCTTGAACGGGCCGGCGCCCACCGGCTTATCGTTCGTGTAAGCCTTCGGAGAGCCCACGGTTGACCACACGTGCTCGGGCACGACCTTCAGCCAGTAACCGATCGACGGCGCAAAGACGGCGCTTGGGCTCTTGAGCTTGAAGACTATGGTGCTGTCATCCGGGGTCTCAATCGACTCGACGCCTGCCAGGAGGGTGGCATTGAAACCAATGGTCTCCTTCATGACGGCTTCGGCCGTGTACTTGACGTCTTTCGAGGTGAAGGGCTTACCGTCATCCCACTTGATATCTTTCCGCAGCTTGAAGGTGACGGTCTTGCCATCCGGGCTCGTGGTGAATTCGGTGGCGGCGTAGGGGACCTTCTCACCCTTCTCGTTGTAGGTGAGCATCGTCGGGTAGAGCAGTTGGAGGATCCAACTGCTGGTGATGCTGTTGGACACGAGGACGTTGAGAGTGTCGGGATCGGTAAGGCTGCCGATGCGCAGCGTGCCGCCGAACTTGCCGCCGGCTGCTGCGGGCGCCTGGGTGGCTGCCGGAGCTGCCGGAGCCTTGGTGGCGGCCGGCGCAGCGGGTGGCTGTGTGACCGCGGCTGCCGGGCTAGCAGCCGGCTTCGCAGCCGTCGTTGCCTGTGGGGCCGGCGCCTGCTGCCCGCCACAACCGGCGAGCACGAGCGCCAACACCATCAGCAACACGAAGAAGGTGCCTGTGTGTTTCTTTCCAGAACTCATAAGACTTGCTCCTCCATCTCAGAAAATTGGGCAAAAAGACCACGGTCGCAAGGATAGCATAGGGTAATGAGCGTCCCCAAATCACGCGATTTTGCTGAGGCGGGGGTTGGCGGCACAATGTGATACTTCGTCCGTTATCTGTGCAATGGATCACATAGTGTTTGACTTTCGTATCTCTGTTCCGTATAATCTGATGTTGCCGTGGACAGGGCAGTAATCAGACGATGGAGTGGCCGCTGGCCGCTACTCAAATGGCTTACACCCGGAGTGGGTGTCAAGCGCTGGATGCTGCTCATCGTCTTTGCACTGCCGCTGGTAAGTCTGGGGGTATTTGGGCTGCTCGACGCCGCCGGCCTGACGCGGTGGGTGAGCGCGCTGCAAAGACTACGCTCTTTTTTTGCCAGCCCGCTGCTTGAGGCGTTGCTGCTGCTGGCGGGCATTGCCCTGATCGTGGCAGGCGTGTACGGCCTCAATCGCTCTATGCTCTCCGCATTCCGGCGACGGGGTGAAGGCGAAGTGGTGGACGTGATCATGCGCCATCGTCAGCGACAGCGGGGGCCCAGGGTAGTGGCAATCGGTGGCGGCCACGGCCTGAACACGCTGCTGCGCGGCCTGAAACAACACACCGACAACATCACGGCAATCGTGACCGTCGCCGATGACGGAGGTAGCTCCGGGCGCCTGCGACGGGACCTTGGGATCCTTCCTCCGGGTGACTTCCGCAACTGCCTCGCTGCCCTATCAGACGCTGAAGGGCTGATGACACAGCTCTTTCAATATCGTTTCGGCGATGATAGTGACCTGGAAGGGCACAACTTCGGTAACCTGTATCTGACCGCGATGGCGGCCATCACCGGCAGCTTCGAGTCCGCTCTGAACGAATCGAGCCGGGTGTTGGCAGTGCGAGGCCGTGTGCTCCCTTCGACGCTAGCCCAGGTCGTGCTGTGCGCCGAAGTCTTCGTGCCGGCGCCGGCAATAGCAGGCGATGGCGAGCAGGCAGGGGAGGGTAGCTGGCGCCAGGTATGTGGGGAGTCGAAGATCGGCACCCTGGGTGGACGCATCCATCGGGTATACCTGGACCCGGAAAACGCGCTCGCCTACCCCGAGTCGATCCGTGCGATCCTCGAGGCGGACCTGGTCGTGGCCGGCCCCGGCAGCCTGTACACGAGCGTACTGCCCAATCTGCTGGTGAGCGATATCGCGGAAGCGATAGCAGCATCACCTGCGCAGCGGGTGTATGTGTGTAATCTGGCAACACAGGTTGGAGAGACGGACGGTTACGACGTAAACGATCATGTGCGGGCGCTCCGGCAGCACGTAGGGCCAGAGTTGTTCCCGACCGTCATTGCCAACCATACCTTCCGTGATGACAGACCACCCGGTGGTGGTGCGGACTTCGTGCGGCTGCCGCCGCCGGCCGAGCAGGCGGACTACCAACTGCTGACCTACGATCTGGCAGACGACGATTTCCCGTGGCGGCACGACCCGGACAAACTCGCCGGAATACTAATGGAGCTGGTAAACGCGTGACAATCTCAAGTATCGGGAGTGACCACGATTACTTCAAGGCGCTCTGGGAAGCAGCCAGGCTGGTCAACTCATCCCGAGACGTTATGGAGATCCTGGATATCATCGCAAAGCAGACGGTCACGGCGCTGCACGTGCGCGCGTGTTCGATGCGTCTGTTGAGCCCGGATGGCTCGCGCCTCTTCGTGGCGACGGCCCAGGGACTCAGCGCCGCCTATCGCACCAAGGGGCCTGTTGACGTAGCGAACAGCGGCATCGACCAGGTTGCGATCCTCGCCGCGAACCCGATTTACGTCGCCGACGCTCGCACGGACGCACGGCTGCAATATCCGGAACAGCTCCGACAGGAAGGGATCATCTCCATGGTGCTGGCGCCGCTGCGGGTGCAGGATCGCCCCATAGGCGTGCTGCGTGTCTACTCCGACACCCAGCGTGACTTCTCCCAGGATGATCTGGACTTGATCGAGGGGATGGCAAGCCTTAGCGCGGTGGCCATCGAGAGCGGGCGCCTTTACGAGCGCCTCGATCGCAACTACCAGGCGGCCCTAAACTTTGGGGCACGCTCATTCGAGTAAGCAACTCGCTTAACACAGCAGGAGGGTTCACAAAATGCCGGTACGTGTAGGTATCAACGGGTTTGGTCGCATCGGACGCCAGGTTCTGAAGGCGATCGGCGACTTCCATCCAAACACGCTCGAAGTCGTCGCCTTCAACGACATCGGCGACCTCAAGACGATGGCGCACTTGCTGAAATACGACTCCAACTACGGCCGTTTCGACGGGACGATTGAAGTCGAAGATGATGCACTCGTCGTAAATGGCAAGCAGATCCGCGCCTTCAAGGAGACGGATCCGGGCAAGATCCCCTGGGGTGACCTGGGGGTCGACATCGTGATCGAATCCACGGGGCTGTTCACCATCAAGAAGGATGGCGTCAACAAGAAGGGCAAGACCGTCCAGGGCGCCGAGAACCACATCACGCGTGGCGGGGCGAAGAAGGTCATCATCTCGGCCCCGGCCGAAGGCGAAGACCTCACCATCGTCATGGGCGTGAACGACGACAAGTACAACCCGCAGGAGCACCACGTCATCTCCAACGCGTCCTGCACCACCAACTGTCTCGCGCCGGCGGCCAAGGTGGTCAACGACCTGTGTGGCATCAACCGCGGGCTGATGGTGACGATTCACGCATACACGAACGACCAGCGCATCCTGGACCTGCCGCACAGCGACCTGCGTCGCGCCCGCGCGGCAGCGATGAGCATCATCCCGACGACCACCGGAGCGGCCAAGGCCATCTCGCTCGTCATCCCGGAGCTTAAGGGCAAATTCGACGGTTACTCGATGCGCGTGCCCACCTCCACCGTCTCGGTCGTCGACTTCACGGCCCAGGTCGGGGGGCAGGTGAGCACCGATGAGCTGCGTGACGCCTTCCGCAAGGCGGCTAACGGCCCCATGAAGGGGATCCTGGCCGCCGTCGAAGAGCCGCTCGTCTCGATCGACTTCAAGGGCGATCCGCACTCTTCATCGGTTGACCTGCAGTTCACCTCCGTGTTGGGCGGCACCGGCGACTTCGTGAAGGTCGTTGCCTGGTACGACAACGAGTGGGGCTACAGCGCCCGCACGGCCGATCTCGCCAACATGATGGCGGGCAAACTGTAAACCAAGCCAACTCACGCTGTAGGTCACGCTTGCTAGCGTGACTGAACAAACGCGTATCAGGTGGTCATGTCAAGCTCGACCTATAGCCTGATAGCTACACCGGCTCTTTGCCTTTCACACCGAGCCATTCGGAGTTACCCATGAATAAGAAAACCGTACGCGACATCGACGTGCGCGGGAAGCGCGTTCTGGCGCGCGTTGACTTCAACGTCCCGCTGCAGGGCAGCAGCGTCACCGACGATACCCGGATCCAGGCAGCACTGCCGACCATTCGCTATCTGTTGGAACAAGGCGCCTCGGTCATCCTCTTCTCACACCTGGGACGGCCGAAAGACGGGCCAGACCCCAAATACTCCATGCGACCGGTGGCTCAGCACCTGGAGAAGCTGCTGGGCAAGCCGGTGAAATTCGCCGAAGAGGCCGTGGGGCCGAGCGCGGAGCAGGCTACCTCGGCCCTCAAGCCGGGCGAAGTGCTCGTGCTCGAGAACACCCGCTTCTATCCCGGCGAGACCAAGAACGACCTGGGACTGGCGCAGCAGTGGGCCAAAATGGCGGACGTGTACGTGGACGACGCCTTCGGCTCCGCACACCGCGCGCACTCTTCCACGGAAGGTGTGGCGCGCTACCTGCCGGCGGTTGCCGGGTTCCTGATGGAGAAGGAGCTCGAGTATCTCGGCAGCGCGCTGGAAACCCCGAAGCGACCCTTCGTCGCGATCCTGGGCGGCGCCAAGGTGTCGGACAAGATCGAGGTCATCAACTCGCTGCTCCAGAAGGCCGACCGGCTGCTGATCGGCGGCGGTATGGCCAACACCTTCTTCAAGGCACAGGGGCTCGAGGTCGGGGATTCGCTGGTAGAAGACGAGGCCGTCGAAACGGCGCGACAGCTGCTGCAGCAGAGCAGCAAGAAGCTGGTGCTGCCGGTGGACGTGGTGGTCGCCGACGCGTTCGACGCCAACGCAGCCATGCAGACGGTACCCGTCAACTCCGTGCCTCCCGGTTGGCGCATCCTCGACATCGGCCCGGCTACTGTGGAGCAGTTCCGGCAGGCGCTGGCAGGCGCCAGGACCGTGGTGTGGAACGGCCCGATGGGCGTGTTCGAGTTCCCGCGCTTCGCCGTGGGGACGGTCAGCCTGGCGGGGATCCTCGCCGAGCTGCCGGGCGCCACCACCATCATCGGGGGCGGCGACTCCGCCGCAGCCGTGGCGCAGGCAGGGCTGGCAGACAAGATGACACACATCAGCACCGGCGGCGGCGCGTCGCTGGAGTTTCTGGAAGGCAAGCCGCTGCCGGGTGTGGTAGCGCTGAATGACCGCTAGAGCGGTCGCCTGATCGAAGGAAAGCCCGCCGTGACGTCACGGCGGGCTTTCCTTCGTCCTCTTCGTGGGCCGCGCCTGCCGGCATCGATCTACGATCGATCTCCGGCAGCAGGAAGGAGCAGATGATGCGTCGACCGGTAATAGCCGGCAATTGGAAGATGAACAAGACCCCCGCCGAAGCGATAGAGCTGGTGCGCGCGCTGCCGCCGCTCGCCACGCGCTATCCGTCGGTCGAGTCCGTGATATGTCCCCCGTTCATAGCGCTCCCGGCCGTGGCCGAGGCGCTGCGCGGAACGGGGATCAAGGTGGGCGCGCAGAACATCTTCTGGGAAGATTCCGGCGCTTACACGGGCGAGGTCTCCGCCCCGATGCTGGCCGGGCTCGCCGAGTATGTCATCATCGGCCATTCCGAGCGACGCCAATACTTCGGCGAAACCGATGAGTCGGTGAACAAGAAGATCAAGGCTGCGCTGGCGAGCGACCTCCTGCCGATCGTCTGCGTGGGCGAGAACCTGGAGCAGAACGAGGCAGGCGTCACCGATAGCGTGGTGAGTGGCCAGGTGCGCGCCGCGTTCGAGGGGATCCCGGCCGCCGCGATGGAAAAGATCGTGGTGGCATACGAGCCCGTGTGGGCCATCGGCACCGGACGCAACGCAACGCCTGACGTGGCCAACCGTGTGTGCGGCGCAGTCGTGCGCGCCACGCTGGCCGCCCTGTACGGTCCCGAAATCGCCGAGGCCACCAGCATCCAATACGGCGGGAGCACGAACGACAAGAATATCGGCGAGTTAATGGCGATGGCGGAGATCGACGGTGCGCTCGTAGGCGGCGCCAGTCTCAAGCCAGAGGTGTTCGCCGCCATGGTGCGCATCAGCGCCGAGGTCATGCAGCGCTAGCCGGGCATGCGCATCCTGCCGTCCTTCCTGCTCTTCGCACTGGCGCTGGCACTGATGCTGGCGCTCAGCCGCTGGATCGGCCACCAGGTACAGGTCGTGGGCTGGCGGCTGACGCGGAGCGAGCGCGCCGCTATGGTGGGCTACTACCTGCTGTTGCTGCCCGGGATCGTGCTGCACGAGCTGAGCCACGCCGGGATGGCCCGGCTGCTCGGACTGAAGGTCGGGAAACTCACCCTCGGGCCTCGCCGGCACGGCAAGTACGTCGAGTTGGGATCGGTGCGGGTCGCCAGCGGTGGCGCCCTCCGCGATAGCCTGGTGGGGCTGGCGCCCTTCCTGGCCGGAACCACTGTGCTGCTGCTGGTCAGCTACCTGGCGTTCGACGTGGACGCCGTCTTGCGCGCCTGGACGCGATACGGGTTGCCGGGCATGGGACCGGCAATCTCCAATATCTGGCGCACGCCCGACTTCGCGGTGTGGGCCTACGTGGTATTCACCGTGGGCAATGCGATGACTCCCAGCCCCGCCGACCGCCAGCCCTGGCTGACGGCGGGGTTGTACATCGGGATTGCAGCGGCCGTCGTGTTGGTGTTGGGAGGGGTGCCGACGCTGCCCGACGCGTTTGTGATGCGGGCAATCGAGGCGCTGCAACTGCTCACGCTGGCCTTTGGCATCACGGTTGCCCTCGACCTGGTCGTAGCGGCGGTTCTGGTGGTGCTCGAAGGGGTGATTATCCGGCTCTCGGGGCAGCAATAGACAGCAGCGATCCAGAAGGGACGAGGGACCATACCCACCGGTTAATCAAAAAGGCGAGGAGAGCCTTCTGGTTCTCCTCGCCTTTTTTGAGCAGAGTATAACTAGATCGCGTAGCACTTGCGGTGGTATACCACCTGGTGTGCACGCGGACGGCCATTCTCCATCTCCATCACCTTGACGACCATCAGATCGCCTACGGCGACAGGTTCCTGGCACTTATTGCAGCTATGGCCGGAAAGGGTCTTCCGGCGCTTCTCCAGCGTTGCGGTGTCGGCGCCCATTTTGGTTGCTTGAGCCATGTTTCTACCTCATCAAGAAAATCGGCGCCGCCGGCGCCGGGTTAGAAGCAATCGCGCGCCCATTAAAGCGTTGTTTGCCCGTTTCGTCAAGAAATCATGCCCCGCCTTGCGACCCGTAGCGCAGCCCCGTTGTGGGGCGTCTTTGTCGGCGCAGGGGTTGCCATTTTTCCCGCGAATCGGAGGCCAGCCCCTTGTGGGCGTGTTAGTCGCGGTTGGGTTGGCGCGTGCCGACCCGCTCCCGCATTGCGGCTTCCCGGCGCGGTGTTGGTCATGCGACGGCAAAGCTGGCGGGAGTCACCCGCCGCGCCCTGCCTGGGGTAAACGCCGCCTGCTTTGCAGCTACGGTATCAAAGATTGGCCGCCATGGTATCAACGGCATCGGCGGCATAAACGACGTCAATCGTAGGGGGCGGGTCACCCGCCCCGTGCCCCATGCCCCGCATTTCCGGGGCCGGGCGGGTGCGGTGCCGGGCGCCGCGGCGCCATGCCGCGGTTCGCCGCGCGCCGGTACCCAGCCGCGCCGCGACCTACAGCCCACGAGGGGCTGGTCCGGCGGAAGGGGGAGCACCCGACCCGCTCCCGGCGGGACCACGTCAGCATCCCCGCCGCGACCAACTCGGGTCGGGGAGAGGGGTGCCCCCTCTCCCACAATCCCCGTCAGGCAAACGCCGGCAGCGAGGCGAGAGACTCCTCCAGCGCCTCACCCGGTAGCTCGTGATTCTCCAGCTTTCCGCTCAGGTACGCGTCGTAGGCGCCCAGGTCGAGATGACCGTGGCCGGACAGGTTGAACAGGATCACCCGCTTCTCGTCCCGCTGCTTTGCCTCCAGCGCCTCGTCGATCGCCGCGCGGATGGCGTGGCTGCTCTCCGGCGCCGGGATGATCCCTTCCGTCCGCGGCGAACATGAGCGCGGCCTCAAAGCAGGGACCCTGGCGGTAGGCGCGCGGCTCGATGTCGCCGCTTTCCACCAATGCCGAGACGGCCGGAGCCATGCCGTGATAGCGCAGACCACCCGCATGGATCCCCGGCGGCATGAAATCGTGCCCCAGAGTGTGCATCTTCACCATCGGCGTCATCCCCGCCGTGTCGCCGAAGTCGTAGGTGTAGCGGCCCCGGGTGAGGGTGGGGCATGAAGCAGGCTCGACGGCAACGAAGCGCGTGCGCCGGCCTTCTGTCAGGCGCTTCTGCATGAAGGGAAACGCGATCCCGCCGAAGTTGGATCCGCCGCCCACGCAGGCGATCACCACGTCTGGATATTCGCCGGCTTCGTCCATTGCCAGGATCGCTTCCTGCCCGATGACGGTCTGGTGCAGCAGCACATGGTTGAGCACCGAGCCGAGGGAATACCGCGTATCCGGAGTCATGACGGCGGTCTCGACCGCTTCGGATATCGCCAGGCCAAGGCTGCCGCCGTTATCCGGATCCTTCTCGAGCATAGCACGGCCGGTCTGGGTGCGCGTTGAGGGACTGGCCGTGACCTTCGCACCGTACGTTTCCATCAGGGAGCGCCGGTACGGCTTCTGGTGGTAGCTCACCTTCACCATGAAGACATCGATGTGCATGCCGAGGAATGCCCCGGCGATGGCCAGAGCGGACCCCCACTGGCCTGCGCCCGTTTCGGTGGCGATGCGCGTGATACCCGCCTCTTTGTTGTAGTAGGCCTGGGCGATCGCCGTGTTCAGCTTGTGGCTGCCCGCCGGGCTGACCGATTCGTTCTTGTAGTAGATATGCGCCGGGGTGTCCAGCAGCCGCTCCAGCCGCACTGCGCGCACCAGAGGTGTGGGACGATACAGCCGGTAGACGTCGCGCACTTCATCCGGGATCGGGACATAACGGTCGGTCGTGACTTCTTGCTTGATGAGTTCCATGGGGAACAGTGGCGCCAGGTCGGCGGGTCCCACCGGCTGTTTCGTGCCCGGATGGAGCACGGCCGGCAAGGGAGACCGCAGGTCGGCCTGGATGTTGTACCAGTGGGTCGGGATCTGGGACTCGGGAAGCACCACGCGGAAGTTCAGGTCAGACATCGTACCCCTCCATGAATGTGATCCGGCGGGAGGCGGGAGAGCTGCGGAGGGGAGAGGGCGACCCGCCGGTTAAAAGAAAACCCCCATCCCCCAACAGGGGACGAGAGTTCGTATGAACACCCGTGGTGCCACCCCAGTTACGCCTGACATGCATCCGGCGTCGCTCGTTTCAGGGACGGGAGTGCGTGCCCGCGTCGGCGCGGTCTACGTAATCCGATCCCCAAGCCGTGATAACGGTGGCGCTCCGGCGAGGACTAGTCGGGCATGGCCACGGCTCGGCGCCTGTGGGCTTCCCTTTCGTCCTGCGGCTCCCTGGTCCATTCAGTCGCGGCGCTGACGCCGGCCTCGCAGCCCTCCCGGTTGGGAGCAGCCGGCTCTCTGAGCCTCGCTTCGCTACCTACTAGTCCAGTTCTCAGCCTTTGTTGCGATCAATTGTGGTGAGAATATAGCACGGCACAGGACGGCTGTCAAACGAATACCAAAACGTGGGCATCGGATGGCCTGCCTGATCGTATGCCTCTAATGCTTCTGCAGGATGTGACGAGTAGTGCCGCCGACGGAATGGTGGGTGCCGGCTTCTAGGAGAGCCTCGTTGCAGGACCGACTGCTTGCATTTCTTCTCTTCTGGGCGTAGGATGTGTGCAAAACGCTGTCTTTGCGACAGCGTTTTGCACACAGGGCCAGGAGATGATGCGGCAGGACTGGGTTGCGAAGCTCTACCCGCTGGCGGAGAGCCAGGCCGGCTATTTCACGCGCCAGCAGGCGGCAGAGGTTGGCGTCGATAGTGCGCGCCTGGCGCGGCAAGCTGCGGTCGGACGCCTGGCACGTGTGGCGCCGGGTGTCTATCGCCTCGTCCAGTTCCCCGCATCACCTTACGAGGATCTGATGATCGCCTGGCTGCAAACCGGACCCGGATCAGTCATTTCAAACGATAGCGCACTGGCACTGTATGACCTGTCAGACGCACTTCCAAACGAGGTCCACGTGACCGTGCCGCGCGACGCGTCACGCCGACGCTCGGGAATGCGCCTTCACACACAACGCCTGACACCCGGTGAGGTAACATATCGAAACGGAATGGCAGTCACCACCGTTTCCCGCACCATTGCCGATATGGCCGTCGCAGGGCTGGCAGAGGAGCTTGTCTCGCAGGCCGTTCAGCAGGCGCTGATGCGCGGCCTGGCGCTGCCTGAGGAAATCCTCGCCGCCGGACGGAATCGCCGCGTCCGTGAGATATTCCGGCGCGCCGTAGAGAAAGCTGAGAGCCGATGACTTACAACGACGGCGCCGCATTCCGCCGCGCTTTGGAAGATCGGCTGCTGGCGCAGAGCCGGCAATCCGGATTGGCTCTGGTTCGCCTACGCAAACTCGTCGCATTTGATCGCGTGCTGGCGCGCCTGACCATCGGGCAACCGGGCCAATGGCTACTGAAAGGTGGCGTGGCACTACAGCTGCGCCTTGGCAACTTGGCTCGCACGACGAAGGACATTGACATACTACTGGGGCTTCCTCACGGTGCGGCTCATCAGGCGCTTGTGCGCGCCGTGCGTATTGATCTGGCAGACTGGTTTGAATTCAATGTGGAGTCGGCGCGCGGTCCCTTGCCCGGCGCCGGCGAGGGCGGTCTGCGTTTCCCCGTCACCGCGATGCTCGACGGCCGCGTGTTTCGAGAGCTTCCACATCGACGTCGGGAGCGGAGACCCGGTGATCGAGTCACCCGAGACCTTAGCCATGCCACCTCTACTCGCATTTGCCGGCATCCCACCCGCGACAGTCCCCTGTTATCCGGTGTCGCAGCACATCGCCGAGAAGGTACATGCCTACGTCCGCCCCCACGGCACTGGCGCGAACACCCGGGTGCGAGACCTCGTCGATCTTGTGTTGCTCGCGCGGAACTGTTCGCTGAACGGGGGGAAGCTGCGGGCAGCATTGGAAGCGACGTTCTCGCGCGTGACGGCGTCGCTTCGCCAACACGCTTGCCGGATCCTCCACCCGAATGGCGCATCCCGTTCAAGTTGCTCTGTTCGGCGGTTGGCCTCGGCGATCTCGACCTCACACAGGCGACAACCGAAGTTCGATGCTTTCTCGAACCCGCTCTGGGTGGTTCTGTCGTCGGAACCTGGTCACCTGAGAAGCAAATGTGGGGCTGAGCTCGGCTGCAGGAGTCCTCTAGGAGTTGAGTCGTCTTGTTAGGTGCTGGTGTGGCGAGTATTTAGAAGCAATACCTGATCGCCGTCGCGGATGATTGCGTAGACACAGGACGAAAGGTAAGCCGTTCGGTCGGCACCCATATCCTTGCGCCATAGTGATTAATGCATTCGGTCGTCGCCGTGTCCGACACTGCGCCGTCCCCTCAAGAATCTAGCAAGAACGGAATGAGGGCAGGGGCCGGGGGATCGAGTGATCCCCCGGCCCCTGCCCATCGGCCCCGAATACTAGTTCAAATGTGGCGCCAGCCTGCCGACGATCTTATCCTTGGGCATATACCCGACCAGCGTCTCCACCAGTTCCCCGCCCTTGAAGACGAGCAGGGTAGGCAGGCCCATCACGCCGTACATGCCCGGGGTCTCGGGGTTTTCGTCGACGTTGAGCTTGGCGATCCGGACGCGACCCGGATAGGCGGCCGCAATCTGCTCCAGAATCGGGGCCAGGCGCTTGCAGGGCTCGCACCATTCGGCCCACAAATCGGTGATCGTGAGCACCGGCGACTCCAAAACCTGCGACCGGAAGCTGGCATCGGTAATATCAATCGCTGTATCCACGGGTTTGCTCCATTACTATCTGCATGCTGCCGCCGGCTCCTGCCTGCCGCGCAGCGCGTCGACTGGCGATGGTAGCGGAAAGGGAGGGGGTTGTCAAAAGATGCAAGCAGGTGGATATCTGGCCGTGCTTGTGACGGTGGCCGATCCAGGTGAAGCCGAGAGGCTGGCGCAGGCGCTGGTCGAGGAAGCGCTGGCAGCCTGCGTTCAGATCCTTCCCGGAAAGGCAATCTACCGCTGGGAGGGCAAGCTCTTCTCTGACCCCATGACGCAATTGATCATCAAGACCCGCGCCGGTCGTTGGACTGAGCTGCGTGATCGCGTGCAAGCATTGCACGGAGACGAAGTACCCGAGATCCTCGCGCTGCCGGTGGTCGAGGGCTTGCCGGCGTACCTCGCATGGCTCGAAGAGAGCGTGAGCGGGTAACGGCGGTTTTGCAGCATGAGAACCCAGACGGTAAAGGCCACGGGCGAACCGGCGCACGACGGCAGAGGGAGTGACGTGCCGCCAGACGCGCTGTCTGACGAGGAGTTGCTGCGTGCGGTAGGGGGCGGCGACGGCGCCGCGCTGCTGTCTTTACACCAGAGGTATGCCGGGTTGGTTTACAGCATGGCGTATCGCGTTCTGAACGATGCCCAGCTCGCCGAAGAGATCACCCAGGATGTCTTCGTAAAGTTGTGGCAGAAAGCGCAGCGGTACGATCCACAGCGCGGCCGCTTCACAACCTGGCTGCTGAGCGTGACACGGTTCGCCGCCATCGACCGGCTGCGCGGAGAGGGGCGGCGGCCCCAGCCAAGCACACTGGACGACACGGCGGAGTTGGCGCCGCCCCCACACCTGTCACAAGCGGGTCATCGTGAATGGGAAGAAGGGCAAATGCTCCGCCTGATGGTGCAGCAGTTGCCGCACGATCAACGACAGGTAGTGGAGCTGGCGTATTTCGGTGGCCTCACCCACAGCGAGCTGGCGGAGCACCTTGGCCTTCCCCTCGGAACCGTGAAGGGACGGCTCCGGTTGGGTTTGCAGAAGCTGCGATCGTTATGGCTGCAGAAAGCGCGCTGATCCAGGGGCATGCCGGCGCACGTATCATATTCGGGTAATGGCGCCTACATTCTGAATCGATAGGATTTGAAGAGCCGGACGTGAACCACGAAGAAGTACAGGACCTGATCCCTGCCTATGCCGTCGGGGCTGCGGACGATGACGAGGTACGCGCAGTCAGCGCGCACCTCCAGTTGTGTTCCGACTGCCAGAAGCTGCTGGACGATTACCAACAGTTGAGCGATGGTCTATTATTCGCGCTCCCCATGCAGCCGGCCCCGCGGGGGTCGGAAGCACGGCTGGCCGAGCGGATCCAACCGGTTGCGCCGCGACGTGCGCCGGCGACCCGGCAGCCGTCCAGACCCGGCTTCCGCTGGCCGGTGCTGGGCCTCGCCGGAGCGCTGGCGCTGCTGCTCGTCACGAATCTGGTCTGGCTGACCCGCTGGAACGAGGTCGACCAGAGGGTCAATTTGCAGGATCGCGCGATCACGGTGCTGGCCGAGTCGGCACGCGCCGTGCTGGAGACGAATGTGCCGGGCGGGCGAGCGGTCCTCTACTACCGGCCCAACAGCGAGATCGCGGTGCTCCATATCTACGATTTCCCTTCCTTGCCCGAGAATCAGGTATACCAGGTGTGGCTGCAGCAAGGCGAGAAGCTCGAACGGTCCGGCACCTTCAACATGAACCCGCAAGGGGAAGCGATTCACATCTTCACGGCGCAGCAGCGCCTGGAACAGTATGATTCGATGCACGTCACCGTCGAGCCCGCCGGTGGCAGCCCGGCGCCTTCCTCGGCGCCCGTGGCAGATGGACCGCTGCCCCACGGACAACCCGGTCCCGGCTACGAATAACGCAGGCTAACTGAAGCGAGCGCGGGCGCCCACGCTCGCTTCGGTTATTGTTGCTTCCGTGTACATCCTCTGGGCAACCTCTCCCCCGCCTTCGCTCCGGCTCTGCGTAAAAACCAACAGATTCGCTTACTATTGATCTACCGGCCACGATCGCTTCGTTAACTGTGATAGCCGGACGCCAGGCAACCGCGGGCCGGCCGGAAAAGGAGAGCATCATGAAGCAGATCTTAGCTTTGGTACTGTTAGTAGCCGTTCTCAGCGCGTGCGCCGCTGCCCCGACGGCTATCTCCGCCCCGACGACGGCGCCGGCGACGAGCGTCGCAACCGCCCGGCCAACGAGCCCGCCCGCAGCGGCGGCTGTGCCTACCGCCATGGCGATGCCGTCGCCGGCCGCGGCTGCAACCGCGCCGGCCGCCGCACCCACCGCTGCTACCACACGCGCCGCCGGCGCTACTGCGGGCCCAACCGTCGTCATCAGCATGCTGAACTTTGCGTTTGTACCAGACAAGGGAGTCATCACAGTCGCACCCGGCACCACTGTGATGTGGCGTAACGACGACGATGCACCGCACACGGTGACCGCCGACGACAAATCGTACAACTCCGGGGACATGCTCAAGGGCGCCACCTTCAGCCACACCTTCACAACCCCGGGCGAATACCCGTACTACTGCATCTGGCATGGCGAGCCGGGCGGCAAGGGGATGTCCGGGAAGATCATCGTGAGCGGCCAGGCGACGGGAAAATCAAGCTCCCTGCCAACTTCGCCAAATTCGCAGGGCAATTCCGGTAACTACGATGAGGAAACCAGCATCTATCGTATTGACAAATAAAGTTTCCAAGATAATATTACTTGTAATGCTGCAATGTGTATCAAATGGCAGCGTTCTTGCAGAAAAGGCACGCCTCGCCCGGTAAAACTGGCGAGTCATAATATTGTCTAACAAGGAGTCACAGAGAGATGCTGAACGTACGAAAGTATTCTATTGTTGTGGCAGTGCTCATGGTCTTTGCCCTGAGCACCGCTGTATTCGCTCAGACCGCCACTCCGGCCGCTACGGCCACCGCAGCGGCAGCCGGACCGGTCGTTGTCGCCAACCAGGCCGTGCAAAACCGCACCGTGGTCGTGCAGAACGTGACCTCAGTGGGCGCCGGCTGGATCGTCATCCATGCTGATGCCAATGGCTCCCCTGGCGCTGACGTCGGCCATGCGGCTGTAAAAGCAGGCGCCAACCCGAATGTGTCGGTGACCATCGACACCACCAAGGCAACGGCCCGTCTGTACGCCATGCTGCATGTTGATGCCGGCGTGGTCAATACCTACGAGTTCCCGGGCGCTGACATCCCAGTTCCCAACGCGACCGTGGGGTTCAACGTGACCAATTTCGCGAGCCTGGCTCAGCCGACGGCAACTGCGGCTGCGGTTACGACTGCGACGCGGGCTGCGACCGCGGCTCCGGCTGCGACCGCAACTGCTGTGCGTGCGGTAACTGCCACGGCGACCCGTGCGGGACCGAGCACCCTGCCGACCACCGGTGGTGGGAGCATGGCGTGGATGTTCGCTCTGCTGGGCATTAGCGCTCTGTCGCTGTTCGCTGCGCTGGGCCTGAACGTAGCCCGCAAGTCGAACTAAGACTCCGGTATCCGGTACGAGCGGTAGCGGCGGGTCGGTTGACCCGCCGCTACTTTTTTGTTACGTCTACTGATTGACCCTCCCAAACAGGCGTGCTAAAATGCCGCCGTGATCAAAGAGTCGCCTCCGGAACTCGAACAGAAGCTCGAAACCCTTCCCATCCGTCCCGGCGTCTATATCATGCGCGATGTCGCCGGCGCCGTGATTTACGTGGGCAAGGCGCTCGTGCTGCGCAATCGCGTTCGCTCCTACTTCCACGCCGCAGCCCGCCACGAGCCGCGCACCCGCC
The DNA here is from genome assembly GCA_963783655.1 of uncultured Chloroflexia bacterium. GTDB lineage: Bacteria > Chloroflexota > Anaerolineae > CG2-30-64-16 > CG2-30-64-16 > CAWAOA01. The sequence continues at coordinate 476,971 of CAWAOA010000003.1, read as the reverse complement.
GGCTGGTGGAGGAGATCGTCGACTTCGAGTGGATCGTCACCGATACGGAACTCGAAGCGCTGATCCTCGAGAACGAGTTGATCAAGCGCTACAGCCCGCGTTTCAACGTGCGTCTGCGCGACGACAAGACCTACCCTTACCTGAAGATCCACTGGCAAGACGATTTCCCGAAGGTCAGCATCGTTCGCCGGATAGAACAGGACGGGGCGCGTTACTATGGTCCCTTCGCTTCGCCCAGCGCGCTACGGCAGACGCTGGATGCGCTGCGACGGGTTTTCCCATATCTCGACTGCAACCGCGTCATCACCGGCACCGATCCGAAACCATGCCTCTACTTCCACATCAAGCGCTGCGCCGGGCCCTGCATCGGCGCGGTGGACCGCGAGGGGTACCGGCAGATCGTTGCGGGGCTGGCCGGCTTCATGGAGGGCAACAGCGAGCCGGTTCTCCATCGTATGAAAGCGCAGATGGCCGAGGCAGCCGAGGAGTTCCACTACGAACGCGCGGCGCAGATCCGCGACCAGTTGCGCGCCGCGGAAACGATCGTGGAGCGGCAGAAGATCGTCAGCGGCAAGGGTGAGGACAAGGACGTAATCGCCTTTGCCCAGGATGACCGCACAGGGGAGACGTGCGTCCAGGTCTTCTTCATCCGCCGGGGCCGCCTGATCGGTCGCGAGAGTTTCGTGTTGGACGGGGCAGACGCCGGACAAAACGACGAGATGATATCGGCCTTCGTGAAGCAGTTCTATGACGAGGCTGCCTTCGTCCCGCCAGAGATCCTGCTGCCCAAGGATCTGGACGAGCGCGCGATCATCCAGCAGTGGCTGCGCAGCAAGCGCACCGGGCACACGGTGTCGCTGCAGGTACCTCGCCGGGGAGCGAAGAAGCAGCTGATGCAGATGGCCACCGAAAACGCGCGGGCCACGCTCTCGACGCTGCAGGCACAGTGGCAGGCGGACACCAACAAGCAGACCGAGGCGCTGGCAAAGCTGCAAGAGGCGCTGGAGCTGCCGGGACCGCCGGGCCGGATCGAGTGTTTCGATATCTCCACCTTGCAGGGAACGAGCACAGTCGGTAGCATGGTGGTGTTCGCGCGCGGCGCGCCGAGCAAGGGGGAATATCGCCGCTTCAGCGTGCAAGGGCGCGGCGCGCTGGGAGAGCCAGACGACTATGCAGCCATGCGTGAGGTGCTGCGCCGGCGATTCCGCCGTGCGGTGGAGACTGCCACGGCCGATCCGGGCGCGAAAGCGAGGAAGTCGGACGGAGCGTGGCGGGTGCTGCCCGATCTGGTGATTGTGGACGGCGGGAAGGGTCAACTGGGAGTCGGGATAGAAGTATTGGCCGAGTTCGGACTGACGGAAGTCGTGCCGATTGTGGGCCTGGCCAAGCAGCGCGAGGAGCTTTTCCTCCCGGGCCGGTCTGATCCGGTCATGTTGCCACCCGCTAGCCAGGCGCTGTACCTGGTGCAGCGCATCCGAGACGAAGCGCACCGCTTCGCCATCACGTTCCACAGGCAGAAACGCTCGAAAGCGGCCGTGAGCTCGCAGCTAGATGCGGTGCCGGGTATCGGCCCGGCACGGCGTAAGGCGTTGCTGACGCATTTCGAGTCGATCGAGGCGATCCGTGCTGCGACCGTCGAGGAGCTGGCGGCCGTGCCCGGGATGAATCTCGCATCGGCGCGGAAAGTTCGGGAGAACCTCTAGTGACACTACAGGCTGCGGAAGCGAAGGTGTTCTGGGATCTATTCAGGGAGTCCTCCCTCTTCCGCAGTTGGCCGGAGTTCGAGCAGCAGGTCCCCACGCATGTCGATGTCATCGAGATGCAGGGAAACCAGTCGTTGTTCGAGCCCGGAACCCCGGCCGAGCACCTTTACCTCGTGGGCGAAGGCACGATCCTGCAGACCTACGGTTCCGCCGGGCAGTTGTGGTACCAGCGCAACCTCGGGACGGGCGACGTCGTGGGGCAACGGGCCCTGTTCGCGGGCAGGCACTCCACGCTGCGGTTGCTGCGGGTCCGGCTGTGGTGTACCGGATCACCGCTGCCGACTTGCGCCGTGCACTGGAGCGGAACCCAGATCTACGCGAACGGCTGCTGCGAGACGCGATGGCGAGCCGCCTGCACGCCTTCCCGCTGTTGGAGAGCCTGTCAGAGGTAGACGTGCGCTTCCTCGCTGATCTGTTGGAGGAGGTCTCGTTACCTGCGGGCAGCGACGTACCCGTCGACGCCAAACCGGGACTGTGGCTGATCGATTGGGGTCAGGTGGCGGTGGAAGGCCCGGTCGACCTGGGGGAGCCGGGTATGTGCCTCACCGGCGGCAACTTCTTCACCACGCCGGGGTTGGCGCTGGGCGCGACACCGGGGAATTCGGGGGCAACACGGATCTCGTGCTCGGTCGATACGGCCGCCGCACATCTGAACTGTCTCCTCTACTACCTGCCCGAGCAGCATTTTCGCCGCCTCCTGCTGGCCTTTCCCGACATGGTTGGCTTCCTGGAGAACCCGATCGATATCGCGGCGGGTGCTCGCTACGCACGTCCGGTTCCTGGCTGCGCCCGACATCACCGATGCGCACGTGCTGCATCTGGCCGGCTTCGTTTCGTGGCAGTTCGTGCCCGTGGGGCAGAACATCAGCAGCCAGGGTTCGATCGGCTGGAGCTACATCATCATCGTCAAGGGTGCGGCGCTGGTCAGCGCCGTCGACGAACAGGGACGGCTGCGCCCGCGCAACATCGCCCCCCAGATGTACCAGTACGGTACCACCTCGCTGTTCGAGGGACAGTTCCGAGAGGCGACGGTACGCGCCGTGGAAGCGCAAGCGATCAACGGCCAACCGGCCCCGGCAGGCACAGAAGTGCTGCTGCTCGACCGCCGCGACCTGCAGTTCGCGTTCGCGGAGCGACCCGACCTGTGGCACGACGGTATCTCGCTGTTCGACTACTTCAAGGCGCAGCAGGCAAAACGTCCTCACGAATGGCTGTTGGATGGGGAGATCGTGATGTGGCAGGGCCGGCCACACGCCTTCTGGCTGCTCGGCCCAGAACTCATCACGGTGGGCACGCTTGCGCTCCTGCTGTGGGCACTGCTGTTTTTGCTGCCCGTCGACCCCGCGATGGGCTTAACGCTGCTGGTTTTGTTCGTGTTTGGGCTGCTGCCTTCGGGCTGGGTACTGGTCAACTACCTGAACGACTACTACGCAGTTACGAACCGTCGCGTTACCCGCCGCGACAAGCGCCCGTTTCTGTGGGAGGCGCGCATCGATGCGCCGCTCGAGATGGTACAGGACGTGACCGTGACTTCCGGATTGGCGGGTCGCCTCTTCAACTTCGGCGATCTGACCGTTCGTACCGCGGCGCGCGGCAGCTCGATCAAGTTCGATAACGTGCCCGAGCCCGACATCGTGCGCCGGGCCATCCTGGAGCAGAGATCGGGAGCGCTGGCCGGGGCGCGCGGCTATAGCAAGGAATCGCTGCGCCGGGCCATGATGCGAGACCTGAGCATGACGTTACCCGTTCCCGATGCGGACTACACGCGCGCCCTGCAGCCCGACGCCCGGCCGCCGGTACAATTCCAGGGGTGGGAGCGATTCCAACGCTGGCTCCAGGGCCGGCGGCAGCCTCGCCCCCTGCCGGTTCCGCGGCGCGGCGCTCCACGTTGGGTGAAGCGACTGGCATCCCCGTTGCCCGACCCGGTACAGAAATGGCTGTTCGGACGGCCGGTTCCGCCCCCGAAGCCCGTCACCGGGCAGCTCATCTGGCGCAAGCACCCCCTCAACCTGCTGCAGCGAGGTGCGCTTGGGTTCCTCGCCCTGCTGGTGCTGCTAGCGGCGCTGCTGTTTGCGTTCAGCGGGGGCATCGCGCAAGCCAATCTGTTCGGGTTCTTCCTGATCTGGTTCGTGTTGTTGGTGATCGCCGGGGCCTATACCTGGTGGCACGTCGAGGACTGGCGAAACGACCTGTACGTGCTGACGGAAGACCGGATCATCGATATCGAAGAGAAGCCGCTGGGGTTCTCAACCACACGCCGCGAGAGTACCCTGGACCGCGTCCAGACGGTGACCTACCGGCAGCCCACCTTTTGGGCGAATCTCTTTTCGTATGGAGACGTGGTAATCCTCACCGCCGGTTCTGACGACGGCTTCACGTTCAACATGGTGGGACGCCCCGCGGCCGTGCAAACAATCATCTATCAGAGGCTGGAGGCCTACCGGCGGCGGCAAGACGAGCGGCGGCAGCAAGACACCGAGCGCGCCCTGCTGGATGGCATTGACGTGTACCACGAGCTAGGCGGCCCAGAGCCAACTCGGCTCTGGTAGCGGGTCACCCTTGCATCACGCTGCAGGGCCTAGCCCCCGCCGGAGATTGGCTGGCGGAAACCAAAGGCGCTATGGGGGCCACGCCCTCGCCTGATACTCGGAACACTTTAGCGGTTAAGCACTCGCCGGCGATGTCACCGGCGGTAACCCAAGGGAGCTGTAGGGGTCGGCCCTCGCCGGCGATGTCACTGGTCCCAGGCGAATTGTGGGGGTCACGCCCTCGCCGGATTTTCGGAGCACTGTATGGGCCAGCCCTCGCCGGCAGTGTGCGGGGAAAAAGGGAGAACTGTAGGGGCTAAGCACTCGCCGCGTATGTCGCTTGACGAGACCACTCGTGCGAGTGCTTCGCCCCGGCCCCCACCGCCACACCCCTCTGGGTTGCCCCCGTCCCGCTGCCCCGCAACGGAACCAATCGCTGTGACGGCTACAACAAGCGCAGCCATGCTGAGGGTCTCGAAGAACGCCCGTCGCAGCGCGGCTGCCATGGATGCGAGTTGGGTGGGCAACGCCCGTCCTTCGTCAGGCTCAGGATGGAGTTGTTAGGAGTCGGCAGCAATGTAAATGGTGCGGTCAAGGAACTCGCGCTTGGGTGCCAAGCTCGATTGTTACCCCTGGACGGAACCATTCGCTTCGATGCTCACAACTGACGCAGCCATGCTGACGTGCCATAGGCCGTCTCGAAGCACGCCCCTCTACCACCCAATTCGCATCTGCCGCGTCCCGCGGCGCCCGCGTAACGGGGGCGCGGTCTCCTGCGGGTGGCGTGGCCACGGGTAAAGCACTCGCTGCACCGATGCTGCGCAAGTGACATCTCCGGCGAGTGCTTTACGGCTACGATCGTTCGAAGAACGGTTACATCTGCTGCGAACGCTAAGCCCTGCAGCGTACTGCAAGGGTGATCCTTACCACTTTCCTGATCACTGCTGCGATCCCCGTTCACCCCGTTGCGGGCAGGGTGCTGCTGCGTTTGTTGCGGCGGCGCCACCAGCGAACGACCGCCCACAGCGGCAGGCCAAGCAGCATAACGAAAGGCAGCCAGTAGATAACCAGCCAGATCAGAGCGGTTCCCAGTCCCTGAAGCGTTCTCACCAGTTGGCCGCCGGCATTGTAAACGGTCTCCAGCGGGCGCCAGCCCTGGTCTACCACGGGCTTGGACAGGACGTCAGGGGTCAGCTCGAGCCGGATGGTGGCCATGCTGGACTGGTTATTCAGATACTGGATCCGCCCCTTCACCTTCTCGATCTCGCCGCGGATTCGGGCGACCTCCTGGTGCACGCGCAACACCTCTTCTGCCTTCTGCGACCGCTGGCGAATGTCCGTCAGCAGCGCCCGCAGCTCCACTTCTGTGGCCTCGAGATTCACCAACTGGGCGTTGAGATCGGTGAACTCCTCGGTGACGTCCTTGCCGGTCACCGTCTCACGATCGACGCGCACGGCCAGCGCCCGGAAGGTCGCCAGTGCGCTGTCCAGACGCGCTGCCGGGATGCGAACGGTCATGCGAGCGCGCGGCAAGTCTCGCTCGCGCCAGGTAGCCGAATCGCTCACATAGCCGCCCATCTCACCGGCAAGACGGGTGACTTCCTGGGCAGTGGCATTGGCATCCCCAACGACCATCAACATCTCGACGTTGCGGATCACCATGCGATCGGGGTTTTCGGCAACAGAATCGGCTGCCTCGCCGGCCGCCGTTACGGCGCCGCGAGCGACCGATGGTGCAACCGGCGCCGCGGATTGGGCAGCGGGAGCCGATCCAGTGCTCTTCATGCTCGGAGCGGGGGCGCTACACGCGGCCAACGAGACGACGAGGACGGCGAGACAGAGACCCACCTTGACGCGGTACATTCTCTCCTCCTTACACGGCTATCTATCGAGGGACGGCAGGGCAGCGCAGTCCCAAACGACGGTACATACGATACATATGGAAAACGTGGACGAGCAGGTTTCTGTTCCGTTGCCTACCAGCCGAATGCCAGACGGTTGATCAGACGCTCGGGTAGGCCGGCGGCCCGCATGTGAGCCTGTGTGATCTCGAACGGGTAACTGACCCGCCGCGGCAGCCACGTGGCGTTCTCGGTGTCCACGATCGCATAGGCAGTGCGGGGATCGTTGTCGCGAGGCTGCCCTACGCTGCCGGGGTTCATGATCACTCGTCCGTTGCCGGACCGGGCCAGATCGCGGAGCGCGATCGTCTGGCCGGGGGTAGGGGACAGAGCGCGTACGGTGGTGTTTGGCTCCGGCAATATGTACAGCGCAGGGACATGGGTATGACCGACCAGGCAGTAAGGCGTGCTGAAGAACTCGAAGTTAACGCGAGCGGTGGCGGGATACAAAACGTATTCCCAGATTGGATCGCGTGGACTGCCATGCGTGATGGTAAAGCTCCCCATGATGATCGGCGCATGCGGCTGTTGGCCGAGCCAGGCGAGGTTAGCCTGGCTGATATGTTCTCGCGTCCACAGGACCGCTCGCCGCGCCTCGGCATTGAACTCGTCTACGTCCATCTGGCCGAGCACCGCCCAATCGTGGTTCCCGACGACGCACACCGAGGCCAGCATGCGGATCTGCTCGATGCACTCGTCCGGCTCAGGGCCGTAGCCGACAATGTCGCCCAGGCACCACACGGCCTGATAGTCGAACTGGCGCGCGTCCTCGAGCACCGTCTCCAGCGCCGTCAGATTTGCGTGAATGTCAGAAATCACAAGGACGCGCATTTTCTCACTCCCGTGGGGATAGTGCGCCTATCATATCATAGGGACCGCGCGGAGCCTTCCCCATCCCTCCTGCCTCCGCTATAATGGCCGGGATGAATAGTATGACAATGCCGGTGCTGGAGACCGGCAATCCGCAAGACACGCTCGCGTTGGGGCGCCGGCTCGGCCGGCTTCTCCATCCAGGCGACGTAGTCGCGCTTCAGGGTGACCTGGGTGCAGGCAAGACGGCGTTCACGCAAGGATTGGCGCAAGGACTCGGGGTGACGGCGCCGGTTAGAAGCCCAACCTTCACGCTGATCGGCGAGTACCGCACGCCGGCCGGCTACCGGCTGCACCATGTCGATTGTTACCGGCTGGCGGATGCTCCGCTGGAGATGTGGGACGCCGGCCTCACGGATCTGTTCGAGGGAGATGACGTGGTAGTGATAGAGTGGGCCGAGCGCATCTCGGGTCTGCTGCCCGAAGAGCACCTGGAAATCCGCATCGACTACCTGTCGGACCAGGTGCGCCGGTTCACCTTCGTGCCGCACGGCGACCGTTACGCGCAGGTTGTCTCCACCCTGCTGAAAGGCGAGGAGTAACGATGCTGCTCGCGCTAGACACATCCACCCGCCTGGCAGGGATTGCCCTGTATGACGGGACGCTCGGGCTCGTCGCCGAATCGCTGTGGCATTCGGCGAACCAGCACACCGTGGAGCTGATGCCGCACGTGCAGCGGATGCTGAGCCAGGCCGGCCGGGGCGTGGACGCGCTCACCGCAGTCGGCGTCGCGCTGGGTCCCGGCTCATTTACGGGTCTGCGCGTGGCGCTCGCGGCCGCGAAGGGCCTGGCGCTGGCGGCGGGAATACCTCTGATTGGCATATCGACGCTGGATGCGATCGCCTACGCGCATTCGCTGCAGCCGCTGCCAGTCGTTGCGCTGGTGCAGGCCGGCCGCGGCCGCCTCTGCTGGGCGCGCTATGCGAACGGCGCCCGGGAGACGGCGTACGGGCTGGCGACTGTCGCAGGGCTCGCCGAGCAGACCGAAGGGACAGTGCTCTTCGCGGGTGAAACGTATCCGGAAACTCGCTCGCTGCTGCGCGACCTCCTTGGCGAGCGAGCGCACTTGCCGGCGCCGGCATTGGCCGCGCGTCGCGCCGGTTGCCTGGCGGAGCTGGCCTGGCAGCGATTCGAGCGCGGTGAGGCCGACGACCTGGCTGCGTTGGCACCCATCTATCTGCACGAACCCGTGCGCCAGGGGGAGGGATAAAGATGGCGCTCCCGCTGCTCCGGGCAATGACTGTGGATGATCTTGATGCGGCCATGCTGATCGAGCGCGTCTCATTTCAGCAGCCGTGGAGCCGCCACATGTATTGGATGGATCTCAGCCAGAACGAGCTTGCGACTTACGTCGTGATAGAGCCGGCCGAATCCGACCGGGAGCTGATGCCGCCGGTTCTGGCATACGGTGGCTTCTGGCTGATATTCGACGAAGCGCATGTCGCCACGATCGCATCGCACCCGGACTGGCGCCGCTGCGGGCTCGGCGCCTTCGCGCTGCTGGGCCTGCTCGAGCCGCGCAGTAGAGCGCGGCGCACTGCGCGCCACGCTGGAAGTGCGCCCAAGCAATACCGGCGCACGCTCGCTGTACGATCGCATGGGTTTTGAGACCGTTGGCCTGCGGCGCCGCTATTATCAGGACGGCGAGGACGCGCTGATCATGTCCACGAACAACCTGACAGGCGCTGATATGGTTGCCCGCATTCGTGCCGAGCAGGCGGCGACGGCAGCCAGACTGACGTCGTGCTTCTGTAAGTGAGTGAGGTTTACGATGGCTGATTCCCTGGAAAAGGTCGCTGCCGAGGTACGCGTGTGCCCCAAGTGCCCGCTGTCGAAGAGCCGCACGCTCGCTGTTCCCGGCGAGGGACCCGCCGATGCACGCGTGATGTTCATCGGAGAGGGTCCCGGGTTCCATGAGGACCGGCAAGGACGTCCCTTCGTGGGACCGTCTGGACAGTACCTGGAACAGTTGCTGGCCAGCATCGGCCTATCGCGCGAGCAGGTATTCATCACGAACGTGGTCAAGTGCCGCCCGCCCGGCAATCGGGATCCGGAGCCGAACGAGATTGCCGCCTGCCGCGAGTACCTGGACCGGCAGCTTGCGCTCATCAAGCCGGCGGTCGTCGTCACGCTGGGCCGGTTCTCGATGGAACGCTTCTTCCCCGGGCAGTCGATCACCCGCATCCACGGCAAGGCGAAGCGGGCGGGGAATCTCTTCTACCTGCCGCTCTTTCACCCGGCGGCCGCACTCCGCCGCCCCGAGTGGAAACAGGCGATGGAAGAGGACGTGCAGCAGATACCGAAACTGCTCGCCACTCTGGACAAAGAACAGGAAAAGGAGACGAGCAAGGACGACGATGAGAATGGCGGCGGCTTCCAGCAGCTCAGCCTGTTCTAGAACGGGTTAGCGGAAACCCAGCCGGATCACGCCTGCGGGACAACCATCGACGCAGGTGGCGCACAGGATGCACTCGGCGTGCTCCATCTTCGGCTTGTGCACGAGAGCGTGTACGTCCAGGCTCATCGGGCAATTCCGTGTGCAGGTACCGCAATCGGTGCAGCGAGCGGCGTTCGCTTGCAGGCGCAGAGAGGGCAGGCGAAGGAGGTTGCCCAGCTTCCGGCCAAGGATCATGAACGGCGCCATCCAGCATACGTAGTGGCAAAACCCGCGCCGCCCGGCCAACAGGGCGGGCGAAGTGATCAAAGCGACCACAATGTAGTAGATGATAAACCGCCATGGTTCGGCGATCGAGATCCCGTAGTAGGTGCCAAACAGAACATCTACAGCCCGGTAACCACCGGCGGTGTAGATCACAAACGCGAGCCCGGCCAACCAGGGGATCCAGATCAGCCACTTGATCCAGTCGAGCTTTCCACCGCGTGCAGGGCGGCTGTTGATCGCCGAGCAGGCGACCTGCAGCCCGCCCGCCGGACAACCCCAGCTGCACCAGATGCGCCCGAAGAACAGCGCCGACACGAAAAGCAGCAGGAAGAATACGGCGCTGCCCGTGACGATCCCCTGGCTGGCGCCTTCGAAAACCACGACCGGCGAGAAGTAATAGAACAACACCGGAAACAACAGCAGCCCCAGCAGCAGCAGCAAACGGCGCGATCTCTGCCTGCGCCCCGAGCTCTTCTCTGCAGTCCCACGCATTACAGCCATCCAACCCCTCCTATTGCGTTTTCGCGAAACCTTGATCAAGTTGTAGCAAGGCCGCGCAGGAATGCGGTCAAAGCCGCGCGGTCTGCCACATCCAGCTCCAGAGGCGCCCCGTAGAGACTGGTGATCCGCAGCATCGCCAGCCCGTGCACGAGACCCCAGGCGGCATACGCCATCTCGAGCACACCCCACCCGGGACGCGCGTGCAGGATCCCCTCGCCGAGAGCGCGTTCCACTCCCTGCATGACGAACCGGAACGGTGACTCACCCGTGTCCGAGGGTTTCCGCGGTGCAGCCGCGGGCACCGGCGCGGGCGCCTGCGTGAAGGCGAGCAGGAAGTGATCGCGGTTGGCGAGGGCAAAGCGGATGTAGGCAAGGCCTATCTCGCGCAGATAATCCAACGGCGGTAGCGAACGATCTACCGCTCCCATCGCCGCACCCAACTGCACCATCCCTTCCTCGCGCACTGCGTTCAGGATCTCTTCTTTGCCGGCGAAATACTCGTACAATCCGGCGGCGCTGTAGTCGATCCGGTCGGCGATCGCCCGCATCGAAAGGGCCTCAGGCCCGCTCTCGGCGACAATCGCCAGCGCGGAGTCGAGAATGGCTCGCCGCGTACGCTCCTGTCGCCTGTTTCTGGTTCCCACTCCTGCATGGCAATCCTCGCTTGTCTATTGAACACTGTTCGCTATTCTAACACTGTTCGGGATGGTGTCAAGAATGGGGGAGCGTCATGCGTCCTTCGTCAGGCTCAGGATGGAGTTGTTAGCTGTGGGCATTGACGCGAGAGGTTCTGACGAGGGGTAGCGCACGTTTCTGCCAGCCAAGTGCGGGGTTGATGGACAGCACCACTCACATCGATGCGCGCAGCTAACAACTCCATCCTGAGCCTGACGAAGGACGCCCCGTTGCCCATGCAACCCGCATCAAAGGCGACCCGCGGAGCGCCGTGGTAGTATCACTCACGTAGACGGTATCCCCTCGCAACTCCATCCTGAGCCTGACGAAGGACGCCTATGCATGACCCCAGCGAATGACCGCTGCAGGTAACGGATGGCCCTACGGGTGACGGATGGCCCCTACGAGTGACGAGTGACCCCTGCGGGTGACGAGTGACCCCTGCGGGTGACGCATGACCCCTGCGGGTGACGCATGACGAATGACGGATGACGTACGACGCATGACGCCGCGTTTCTATTGCCCGCCCGCCTCCCCATGCGGTATAATAGGCCTTCTGGCTAGAACATTTGCGCGTATTCTGGAATGCACGGCGATGGCAAAGCGTAAGACTAGGGCAAAACAGCAGAAGCGTAACTGGCGGGACAGCCCCTGGTTGAAAGGGGAAGTCGTGGGGGGCGCGTTGGTCGCCCTCTCGATCATACTCCTGCTCAGCCTTGTCGCGCCCGGGCGCAGCGGCCTTGTGGGATCGTTGGTAAACGCCCTGTTTGGCGCGTTTGGCTTTGGGCTGTGGCTGGTGCCGCCGCTGCTCGCCGCATTTGGCGCATGGCTGGTTGCCCGCGAGGTGGCGGAGCAGTCCCCGGCGTGGGGGCGCCGCCTGCTCGGCGGGCTGGGTCTGCTCGCCAGCATCGAGGGTCTGCTCCACATTGTGTCCGGCCAGCCCGTGCCGGGCGCGCCGGGGAGCCCAGGACCTGAAGCCGCCGGCGGTCTGATGGGTCTGCTGCTCGGGGAAGCCGCGGTGACGATCTTTGGCGCGGACATCGGTTCGTTCGTGTTGGCAGTTGGCGTCATCGTCGCCGGAATGGCGCTCCTGGGGATTACCTGGGCCCAGGTGCGGACGGCTGCCACCGCCGCATGGCAGACGCTGACCGGAAAGAATGCCGGGGCGAGCGAGCGCGGTTGGATCACACCGCCTCTGCCCCTGGGGCACACCGAGCGTCCCTGGGAGCGGTGGTGGCGCAAGCTCACCGGTGCGGGCAACCCGGGATTGCCGTCTGGCCCGTCAACGCTCCGGCTGCCCGAAGACCGGATGCCTCAGCGATCCCCTGCGCCTGCGCGCGGGCAGGCTGCCCGCAACGGCGCCGCACCCGCCCCCACCGGTAATGTTTCTCCTCCTGGTCCGCGCATCATCGGTAACTCCGGGCAAACCTGGCGGCTGCCGCCGGTGAGCGAGATGCTGGAGGACATGGGCGAGCAGGAGATCAAGAGTGAAGATCTGCGTTACCGCGCCCAGATCATCGAGAAGACGCTGGAAGGGTTCGGCGTCCCGGTAAAGGTGGTAGAGGCGAACCAGGGTCCGGCCGTGACGCAGTTTGGTCTGAAGCCGGGCGTGATCGTGCGCAAGAACTACCGGGGCGAGGAAACGCAGGTCAAAGTGCGCGTGGCGCAGATCCAGAAACTGTCGAACGACCTCGCGCTCGCACTCGCCGCCTCTCCCATCCGGATCGAAGCGCCCGTTCCCGGTCGCGACGTCGTCGGCGTCGAAGTACCGAACGTGCAGATCTCGATGGTGTCACTGCGCGGCGTTATGGAGTCGGATGAGTATCATGCCACCCGGGGGCCGCTGGTGTTCGGGCTGGGCAGGGACGTTTCAGGACAGGCAGCGGCGGCCGATATGACGCGCATGCCGCACCTGCTGATCGCCGGCGCCACAGGCTCCGGTAAATCGGTGTGCGTGAATGCGATCGTGACGGCGCTGCTGCTCAGCCATACTCCCGAGACGCTGCGCTTCTTGATGATCGACCCAAAGCGCGTGGAATTGACCGTGTACAACGGCATCCCGCACCTGATTGCCCCGGTTGTGGTCGATGTAGAGCGTGCCGTACCGGTGCTGCAGTGGGCGACGAACGAAATGGAGCGCCGTTACAAGCTGTTCGCCAAGATGGGTGCACGGAACATCGAGTCATACAACGAGAAGCTGAGGGCGAAAGGCGAGCAAATCCTCCCCTTTATCGTCATCTTCATCGACGAGTTGGCGGACCTGATGCTATCGGCCCCGGAAGATGTAGAGCGGCACATTTGCCGTATCGCGCAGATGGCGCGCGCAACGGGCATCCACCTCGTCATCGCTACACAGCGCCCCAGCGTAGACGTGGTTACCGGCCTGATCAAGGCGAACTTCCCATCCCGTATCGCATTCGCCGTCACCTCCCAGATCGACAGCCGCGTGATCCTGGACACGCCAGGCGCCGAGCAACTGCTGGGCCGTGGCGACATGCTGTACATGGCGCCGGATACGAGCAAACTGCAGCGTCTGCAGGGGTGTTTTGTCTCGGACCGGGAGACGCAGCGTATTGTCCGCTACTGGACGGGCGTGCGGACGCTGATGCCCGAAGGCCGCGAGGGCGTCGATTGGGGTGCAGAGAGCAGCAGCGCCGGCGATGCTGAAGCCGGCCCGCCCGAAGATGGCGCCGCGAACAACCCACCGTGGCTGCCGGGGCAGGAGATGCTGCAGCAACCGCTGTGGACCGATATGGCGAACGCCGAGCGAGGCAGCGGCGACGATCTGTATCGCCAGGCGGTGGAAGAGGTGCGCAGGACCGGACGCGCGAGCGTGTCGCTGCTCCAGCGCCGCCTTCGTATCGGGTATTCACGGGCTGCGCGCCTGATCGACGAGATGGAAGAAAACGGTGTGGTCGGCCCAGATCAGGGCGGGACACGTGGCCGGGAAGTGCTGCCTCTACCCGGCAAGGACCATGAATCGCTCGGGAGGTAGGTGAGCACCTGCTTCCCCCATTTGTCCGCTGCCAGCAGATGAATTCGAAACCACCTACCCTATCGCGCGCCCTGGCGCTGATCCTGCTCGCCTATCTTCGTGTTGGGCGTTCTCTTCGCGATCTATACGCCGCTATGGCAGGCGCCTGACGAACCGGCGCATTTCAACTATGTGCGCCATCTGGCGGAGGTGGGCGACTTCCCCGTGTTGGAGCCGGGAGACTATAACGGCGAGTACCTGGATCTGCTGAAGACCCATGGCTTCAGCCCACAGTTCACCGTCGATCCGGTACAGTACGAAGACTACCAGCTACCTCTCTACTACACCCTGGCGGCGCCGCTCTATACCGCCTCGGGCGGCTCACCGTTAGCGCTCCGCCTCTTCTCTGTGCTGTTGGGCGCGGGAGTCGTCTACATGGCCTTCGCCGTTGCCATGCGCGTCTTCCCCCGGTGGAGCGTGCTCGCCCTCGGCACGGCCGCATTTGTGGCATTCCTGCCGCAGCACCTGGCTTCCGCCTCGCAGATCGGCAACGACATGCTGGCCGAGTTATGGGTAGGGCTGGGGCTCTACCTGCTCATCGGCAGGCTGCAGCGCAGGGGCGACGGGGCTGCGCCCGTGTGGCGAGCCGATCTGGGTCTGGGGTTGGTATTGGCGGCTGCGACGTTGACGAAGATCACCGCGTACCTGTTGTGGCCGCTGGCGCTGGGCGTGCTGCTGTGGGAATGGCGTCAAGGCCGGGCCGGCATTGCGAGGATCACGCGTACGCTGGCGGCGGTGATCGTGCCTTCGCTGCTCCTCGGCGTGCCCTGGGTCGCACGCAACCTGGCGCTGTACGGGTGGCCAGACTTCCTGGGGCTGGGCCGGCACGATGCGGTGGTGACGGGGCAGCTCACACTGGCGGAGTACCTGGCGCGCTCCGGCCCTGGCAGTTATCTGCAGCGCCTGGTCGATTTCACCTTCCGCAGCTTCTGGGGCTTCTTCGGGTGGCTGCAGGTGGCGATGGACGAGCGCATCTATGTGGTGCTGGCCGCACTCACGCTGGCAGCCGGCGCCGGACTCCTGCTGCACGAGATATACGCGCGCAGAACCGCCGAGCGCGCGCCTCACGCCACGCGCCTGGCGCTGCGCCTGCTTCTGGCATGTGTGGCAGTGTCGCTGCTTTTCTACGCCGGATACAACGTCAAGTTCGTGCAGCACCAGGGGCGCTACCTCTTCAACGCCCTGATCCCGCTGGGAATCGCCTTCGGCCTGGGATGGGACGAGGCGCTGCGGTCACGCAGCAGCCGGGTGGCGGGCGCCCTGCTGGCAGTAGCCGCGGTGGTGGTCGCCCTGGGATCGCTGGCGGGCGGGAACGGCCTGCCCAAATGGCCGGTTGCGCTGCTGTTGGCGGCCGCGGCGGCGTTGGCATTGCTTCCGATGCTGCCCGCACGGCTCAGGACGGCTGCGTTCGCATTCCCCTATCTGCTGCTGCCACTGGTGGCGCTCTACGCGCTCTTCGGCGCTATCGTGCCGGGGCTGGCCCGATAGAAAGCAGCCTCATAGATAGCAGCCTGCGCGGAGAGTTAGCTTACCGCCTTCTGCGGCTTTCGTCACGTATCCTGCCCGGTATACAGCGCGCTCGAGAGCAGAGGAACAACCATGCTTCCAATCCGTGACAATATGCCGACCCGGCGTTTTCCCATCGTCACCGTCTTGCTGGTCGCCGCCAATATTGTGGTGTTCATTTACCAATACCTCGTGCTGAGTACCGGCGGGGAGCGGGCGCTGAACGCACTCATCTTCAATTATGGGGTGATCCCGGCACGCGTGGCGCTCGATCCCGGCCCGGCAACATGGGCAACCTTCGTCACATCCATGTTCATGCACGGCGGCCTGCTCCACATCGGGAGCAACATGCTCTATCTGTGGATCTTCGGCAACAACGTCGAAGACACCATGGGGCCCTTCTGGTACTTCGTGTTTTATTTCCTCACCGGTTTTGCTGCATCGTTTGCGCAGGTGCTCGTCTCTCCGGGCTCTGGTGTCCCCGGCATCGGCGCCAGTGGCGCCATCGCCGGAGTGCTCGCCGCCTACGTGCTGTTCTTCCCACGCAACCGCATCTCCACGCTCATCTTCCTGGGCTGGTTCGTGACGGTGCGGGCGCTCCCTGCTCTGTTGGTGCTCGGCTTCTGGTTCGTGCTGCAGGTGATCAACGGGGTTCTGGGACTCGGCATGACGGCTGAATCGGGCGGGGTAGCCTATTTCGCCCACATCGGCGGCTTCGTAGCCGGCCTGATTTTAGCGCTCCCCTGGATCAGACGGGCGCGTACAAGCGCGCGCGGGGCATACTCAGTCGGCGGGCGCGACCATCCTCTTCGCCAGACCCACCATCGCAAGGTTCCGCCGTGCGAGCTGCTAGAAGGCGTCGCTACTGACGGCCGACTCCGTCTCCGGGTCAGCGCCGGCGCCCGGACCGCCGCGACCGTTCAGGTTCACATTCATCTGCATCGGCGACGCAAAGCGAACGCGGTGCCCTTCCAGCCGGCGCAGCAGATCAAGGCTTACGTCGGTGATGACCCGCCAGCGCTCGTCGAAGTCTCGGATGTGGTAGATCACAAGCACTTCCATGGCGAAATTGCCTATCGTCTCGAATCGCACCTTGTGGCGATCTACGTCCGGATGGCAGCAAATGCTCTCGTCGATGTCTTTGAGCGCCTGTTGCATCTGGGCATAAGACGTCTCTGCAGACAACTTGAGCGTGTACGACCACCAGTAACCCTTCTCCGCCGAGACATTGGCGATGACGCCGCCCGTGAACTTCGAGTTGGGAATGGTGACCCGGTAGCCGGTGTTCCAGTCCTTCAACACGCTGGCACGCCAGCCGATCTCTTCTACGGTATACTGCTTTCCCTCAAACTCGATGAGATCTCCGAGAATGAACGGCTTCTGGCTGAACAGGATGATGCCACCGAACATGTTCGCCACGGTGTCCTGGGCCGCCAAAGCAAATGCCAGCCCGCCGATCCCCAACCCCGCTATGACGGTACCGACGTCGTAGCCCGCGTTGTTCAACCCGATGATGACCGCAAGCGTCCACACGATGATACGCAGCCCTTTGCGGACGAGCGGCAGGATCTGGTCGTCATACGCGCTGCTGGTACGGTTGGCGACTGGCGCCAGGTATCGGTCGTTGATCGCGTCGTAGAGACGGGTGATGAGCCACGCAATGAGCAGGGCATAGACCAGGCCGAGCGCGCCGTCGACGAAGGCGTTGAGGCCCGCAGGCAGGGTCAAACGGCGGAGTGCAATGCGCGAGGCGATCAGAATCAAGATGACCGTAGCCGGTTCCTCGAACGAATCCACTACCACGTCATCGACGCTGATGCGGCTGCGCTTCGCGAGACCCTTCAGACCCCGCGAGATGATGCTGAATAATACGCGGCCGAGAATGACGACACCCAAAATGATCAGGAACGTGGTCAACCACGTAAGCACCGTGTTGCCGTAGTACGTACTCTGCAAGAAGTCGGTCATGGCAGCACTCCGAGCCTGTAGATGAAGATGTACGAAGTAAGTGCGATAATAACACAACCAGCGCTTTTTTGTTGGACAATGAATACCGCGACAGATAGATTGCCGGGTGGAACAGGCGCAGCAGCCGGGCACTGCGTTCTGACCCGCAACCGGACCCGTCGCTATGGTATAATCGCTACCCGAATCCTCGTCATAAAGGAGCAGCGCTTGGATCCCACGCAGTTCGGGCAACGCGTGACGGCCAACGTGGGCCGCGTTATCGTCGGTAAGCAGCCTGTGACGGAGCTCTTGCTGGTTGCGCTGCTCGTAGAAGGCCACGTCCTCCTGGAGGATGTGCCCGGGGTGGGGAAGACAACGCTGGCCAAGTCGCTTGCCCGCAGCCTGGATTGCTCCTTCGCACGCGTGCAGTTCACCCCCGATCTGTTGCCTGCCGACGTGACCGGCCTCAACTATTACAATCAGAAGCGGCAGGAGTTTGAGTTCCGGCCGGGACCTGTCTTCAGCCAGCTTCTCCTGGCCGATGAAATCAACCGCGCCACCCCCCGCACCCAATCCAGCCTCCTGGAAGCGATGCAGGAACGGCAAGTGACGGCGGACGGCCAGACGTACCCCCTGCCCCGCCCGTTCATGGTGATGGCTACCCAAAACCCAATCGAGCTGGAAGGCACCTTTCCGCTGCCCGAAGCCCAACTGGACCGTTTTCTCATGCAGGTGGCGCTGGGCTATCCGGACGAGCACGAGGAAGAGGAGATGGTGCTGCGCTTCCAGCAGCACGACCCGCTTGAGGAACTTGAGCCGGTTGCCAGCAGCCAGGACGCGAGCATGGCGCAAGCAGCGGTGCGCGCCGTGCACGTCAGCGAGGACGTGCGGCGGTATGCATTGCAGGTGGTCCGTGCCACACGAGAGCACCAGGCGGTCGATTTGGGGGTATCGCCACGCGGCTCGCTGGCCCTGTTCCGCGCCTGCCAGGCGCTCGCCGCGCTGCGCGGCCGCGACTTCGTGATCCCCAGCGACGTTCAGTACCTGGCGCCATTCGTGTTGACCCACCGTATCCACATCAGCCCGCACGCCCGCCTGCGCGGGCGAACCCGGGCCCAGGTGGTCGAAGAGATCACCGGCAGTGTGCCGGTGCCGGTGGCCACGTGAGGACTGCGTGACCCAGTCGGGGCCGCTACTGGACGAGTTGCGGCACCAGACCACTGGAGAAACCGGGCGCCCCCCGGAGACTTTCTACCAGCGTACCCTGCGCGAGCTGCGCCGCGATCGCTATGTGGACGTCACCAAGGACACACAGTTCAGCGAAGCGTGGATGTTGCTGGCAGTGGTGCTGACCGTACTGGGGGTTGCCACTTCAGCGCCGGTACCGCTGGCGGTTGCGTCCGCCCTGGTCACGATCGCTGCGGTGGGCTGGCTTTGGGACCGCCTCAGTCTGTTCGGGCTTCACTACCGGCGCAGCTTCAGCGAGACGCGAGCCTTTCTCGGCGAGACGATCCACCTGACGCTGGAGATCAGCAACCAGAAGTTCCTGCCGGTGCCGTGGATGGATATGAACGACCATTTCGCTGCCGCGCTCCCGGTTGACGGGCAATCGGTAGCGCTGGATCCCTCCACCAACACCGGACAGTTCAATGCTTTCTGGTCGCTCGGCGCCTTCCAACGCGTCACCCGCCACTACGATGTCCACTGCGTGCAACGCGGGCTGTTCCGCTACGGCCCTGCCCGCATCAGCACAGGGGACGCATTCGGCCTCTTCACGAGCAAGGCGACGCTCCCCGAGGAACAACGCATCCTTGTATACCCGCGCCTGTACAGTATCGACGAGCTGCGGCTGCCGGCCCGGCTGCCGTTCGGCGAGCGGCGCTCCGAGCAGAGGCTGTATGAGGACCCGCTGCGCACGGCCGGTATCCGTCCCTGGCAACCGGACGACAGTATCCGCCGGGTAAATTGGAAGGCCACAGCACGGCACGGGGAGTTGCTGAGCCGGCAGTACGAACCGAGCGAAGAGCCACTGGTGATGGTGTGCCTGAACACCGCCACCATCGTGCCGCACTGGCAAGGGATCCAGCCGGAGCTCCTCGAGCGGACGATCAGCGTCGCCGCGAGCATTGCGTCGCTGGCCAACGACATGCGATTACCCGTGGGACTGCTCGCGAACGGCTTCCTGCCCGGCAGCGATCAGATCCTGCGGCTGCTGCCGGGGCGAAGCCCGGACCAGCTCGTGCATATCCTGGAACTCCTGGCGGTCATCACTCCGTATACTGTATGGACGATTGAGGAAGTGCTGCTGAGCGAGGTTCCTCGCCTGCCGAGGAGCGCTACGCTCGCCGTCGTGAGCGCCACGATGCAGGAAGGTCTATGGCGCGCGCTGGCCGAGTTAGCCGGATCGGGGCGACAGGTGCTCCTGTTTGCGCTCAGCGAGGAATCGCCGGAACAGAGCATACCGGGCCTCGCGGTATATCATCTTCCGCATCTGGCGGGCGACCTGATTTCGCCTCGCCTGATGATGGAAGGTGTACAGTGAGACCGTGGCCGGATAGGATCGACCGGTGCTGATCGGACAGCGCCGGATCGCGCTCATCCACCTGTGCCTTGCCGGCATGGCAGCGGCCTGGTTCACGCCGCTGCTGGCGCTCGTGTCACCCGTGCTGGTAGTGCGCGGCATCTGGGTTTTGTACGCCGGTGTGCTGGCGTTGCTGTTACTGTGGATGTTGCTGCTACAATGGCTGGACCGGCGACTGGGCAAGCTGGAGCATCTGAATCTGGCAGCTCTCGTCGCCATCGTGGGCAGCAGCGCCGTCCTGGCACTCGCCGGATTGGCGTTGGCTGAGCCGGCTGCGGCGAGCGGTTGGGCACGGCTGGTGCAGGGTGGGCGCGGACTCGCTCCATCCATCGGGCTGGTCGCCATGAATCTGTTTGCCTGGCAGCGGGCGGTCAGCGCAACCAGCCGCGATCTGAATTTCTTTGGGGTTAGCCTTGGCTTTCGCCTGGGGATTCTCCTGCTGCTGGTCACCGCGATGTTGGCTGCCTGCGGTGCGCGGGCTCGCGGTCACGTCCCTGATCTGGCTTTATTTCGGCCTGGGGCTGACGGCTGTATCGGTAGCACGCGTTGAGGAGAAGGCCGCAGCCGCTCGCAGTGCCGGGAGCGTGTTGTCCGGGCGACGGATGGCGCAGTTGCTCCTGGCCGTGCTGCTGACGGTTGGGGCTGCCGCGTCGGCAGCTGCGTGGTTCACGGCCGGCAACATCCGTTCGGTTGTAGGGTGGTTTGGGCCGTTATTGCGCCTGATCGAGCGCATTCTACTGTTCCTCCTGGGCGTGCTCTTCACGCTGCTCGCGGCGCCACTGAACTGGCTCTTCGAGCGCGTGCGGATGGCCGATCTGAGCGCGCTCCAGCAGGCGCTTGAGGGGTTACAGGCTGCCGCGGCCGCAGCTGAGGCAGGCGAGCCGATTGTGATCCCGGCCTGGCTGTCGGCCGGATTGCGCGTCGCCGGTATCACTCTCGCAGTCCTTCTGGTGCTGGGGTTGATGCTGCTGTATCTGGACAGGTTGCGCGCGGCGGGGCAGCCCGGGGATCCCGAGCAGGAGGGAGCGGAAGACGTCACGCTGGGTGGCAATATGTTGGCACGCGGGTGGCGTCGCCTCCGCAACCTGGGTTTCCTGCTGCGACGCTATGGTCTCAATCGCCAGCTGCTCGCGGCGGTGTCCGTTCAGAATATCTATGCCAACGTATGCCGCGTGGCGCGGGCGCGGGGTTACCCGAGGCATCCGGCGCAGCCGCCCGACGCCTATCTTCCGGCGCTCATGCACGCATTTCACGGAGAAGACGTACGGCTGGAGCGCATCACCTCAGCCTACATGCGAGTGCACTATGGGGAGCATCCGGCCGCTCCCGGAGAGCTGGCGCAGTTGCGTGCGGATTACCAGGTGCTGCGACAGAGCGGCCGGCCTCAACGCGAGGCAGCCGTCCGGCGCCGGATGAAGCGATAAGCGATAAGAAGAAAGGTTCTGAGTGGATGTTGACTCTTGGTAGCTGCCAGGTGTGGGGAATGCGAGGGCAGGCGTGAGGCCAAGGCGCATTCTCCTGTGGCTGCTGGTGGCGGCCTTCGTCTGGCTCGTGACTTCACATCTGGACGAGGTGCGCTCCATCATTCGCACCCTGGCCGGCGGGCAACCAGGTTGGGTGGTCGCCTCGATACTCGTGCAGGTGTGGTACTACGCCATCTTCGTGCTGCTGCACCAGGCGTCCTTCTACACGGTAGGAGTGCGGACGCGGTACCGCGACCTGATCCCGGTGGTGCTGGCCTCGCTGTTCGTGAACACACTCGCGCCTTCCATCGGCACGGCCGGCACGGCGCTGTTCGCCGACGATGCGCAGCGCCGCGGCCAGCCTGCCGCAGCGCGTGGCGGTAGGCGCGTTGTTCGTCTGGATCGCCGACTTCTTCACGCTCGGTATTGTGTTGATCTTCGCGCTGATCTATCTGTGGGCACGGCAAGAACTCACTGCCTACGAGGTCATCGCTTCGGTGGTGCTGCTGGCGCTTACCGCAGCGCTCACCTCCGTGGTAATGATGGGGGCCTGGGCACCTAAGCGGCTGTACCAGGTAATGCGTGGCGCACAGCGGCGCGCCAACCACCTGGCCGAACGTTTCCACCGGCAGCCGTTGGACGAGGGGTGGGCAGACCGTCACAGCGTGGAATTGATCCAGGCAGGGGTGGCCATCGCCCAGCATCCCAAACGGCTACTGTGGGCGCTTGCCGTTGCGCTGGCGTCGCACATCGTGCATATCCTCAGCGTTTACACGCTGTTCCGCGCTTTCCACCAGCAGGTGAGCACCGGCACGCTCATCGCCGGCTTTGCGATCGGGATGCTGTTCTGGATCGTGGCTGTGACTCCACAGGGGATCGGGGTAGTGGAAGGCGCCATGACGCTGACCTACGCCTCGCTCGGGATCCCTGCCGCCACGGCGGCCGTCGTCTCCCTCACCTACCGCGGCCTGACCTTCTGGCTCCCGATGGCGATCGGTTTCGTTCTCCTGCAGCGCCTGCGCTCGTTCCAGGGCGAGCCGGCTCCGGTCGCCGCTTCTAACCCGGACCCCTGAGCGCCCACAGCCACCCGGCCGCGCTTCCGGCAGCGCTTAGCACCACGGTTGCCACCGCCAGGAACGCCGGCCACTCCCACCGCAGCTGTTCGCGGCCTCTACTGCGCGTCACGAGCAGTATGAATGCAAGCGCCGGCGGAAGGCTCAACGCCAGCCCTGCCGCAGCCGTCCCCGGCAGTCCGGCGGCCAGCAGAACCGGCAAGGCGACGTACGGCAGCAGGAGCAGCGACACCAACAACCGTATCGCGGCCGCCTCGCCCAACCGCACCACCAGCGTTCGCTTGCCGGAGCAGCGCATCTCCCTCTGCATCGGGCAGCTCGATCGCCAACAGCATGGCTACCTGGATACAGGTCAGCGGCAAAAGGTAGAGAAAGTCGCGCAGGGGCGGCAGCATCCCCGCCTGGGCGTAGTAGCCGGTTGCCGGAGTGAGAAGCGTAACGATGGCAGCGACGACCAACTCGCCGGCTCCGCTTGAGTGCAGGCGCAGAGGCGGCGCGCTGTAGCTCCAACTCGAGACGGCCGCGACCAGCACGAGGGGAAGAAGCCCGGGGCGAAGGTGCGTGACCGGGAGCGAGGCGGCCATTCCCAGTGTTGTGAGCGCCAGCGCGCTGATCAAAGCCACACGCGGGGGCAATAACCCACCCGGTAGGACGCGGCTCCCACCCGACCAGTGGGTGTAGGTCAGGTTATTGCGGTCGGCCTCGAGGTCAAAGTAGTCGTTTGCATAGTGCGCCGCGAGCTGCGTTGCGCTGATGGCAAGCTGGCACCAGGCCGCTACGGTGAGATCTACGGCATATCCTGCCACGCCGGCCATGGCCGCGCCGGTGACGTGCATCAAGAACCCACCCAGCAAGAAGTGCGGCCGGCCCAGTCTGATCCATCGCCATAGCCGAGATGCCGCACCCATTGTCCGCGCCCTTATCCTTTCAGGGCAGCCGGCTCCCCGCGCAGCAGTGCCCGGCTGAGGCGGTCGTGGCGGCGAATCAGATCCGGCAGGTCCAGACCCACGATCTGGCCGTCGATTACACGAATCTCGCCGTTGATCACGCTCAGGTCGACCGGCGGTGGGGTGCAGAAGAGCAGGGCGGCCAACGGATCGTGCAGGGCGCCGGCGAACGAGATGCGCTCGAGACGGTAGGCGATGAGGTCGGCAGCCATCCCGGGCGCCAGAGCGCCGATGTCGTCGCGGCCAAGCACGGCGGCTCCGCCGAGGGTCGCGATCTCGAGCGCCTCCTCTGCCCCCATGGCCGCCGGGTTCCCCCCAACGCGCTGCAAGAGCATGGCCTGCCGCGCCTCCAGCAGCAGGTGACCGCAGTCATTGCTGGCCGAGCCGTCTACGCCCAGCCCCACGTGCACCCCGGCATCGCGCATCCGGCGCACCGGAGCGATCCCGGACGCCAGGCGCATGTTGCTGGAAGGGCAGTGCGCCACGCCGCTGCCCGTACGCGCGAAGAGTGCGGTCTCGCTCTCGTTCAGGTGCACGCAGTGCGCATGCCACACATCGGGTCCCATCCAGCCCAGCGACTCGACGTAATCAGCCGGCCGCGCCCCGAATCGCTCGAGGCAGAAGGCCTCCTCGTCCAGCGTCTCTGCGAGGTGGGTGTGCAGCCGCACGCCGTAGGAGCGCGCCAGTGCGGCGCTCTCGCGCATCAGGTCGGCCGTCACGCTGAAGGGGGAGCAAGGCGCCAGCGCCACGCGCACCATGCCGTAGCGGTCCGGCTGATGGAACTGCTCGATCGCGCGCCGGCTCTCTCGCAGGATGAAGCTCTCGTCCTCTACCACGCTGTCCGGCGGCAGCCCACCTTGCGAGCGGCCCAGGCTCATGCTGCCGCGCGTCGCGTGAAAGCGGATGCCTAGCTCGACGGCGGCCTGGATCTCGTCGTCGATCCGCACGCCGTTCGGGTAGATGTAGAGATGATCGCTGGATGTAGTGCACCCCGAGAGCATCAGCTCGGCCAGCCCCGTCTTGGCGGAGATGTAGGCGGCCTCAGGCGTGAGCCCGGCCCAGATCGGGTAGAGGGTGGCGAGCCAACCGAACAGCGGCTCGTCCTGCGCCACACAGCGCGTGAGGGTCTGATACAGATGATGATGGGTGTTCACCAGCCCGGGGAGCACGATCATTCCACGCGCATCGATGCGCGCATCGATGCGCGCATCGGCGCTCGCAGCGGCCAGTTCGGCGTCCGTTCCCACCTGCTGGATCACGCCATCGCGAACGAGAATGCTTCCGCCGGCGATCCGGCGCCGTGCGGCGTCCATCGTTACGATCAGGCCGGCGTTGTGAATGAGCAGCGATGCCATCTTTCTCCTCCCCCCAACGTCGGGCTAAACTGAGTCCAGGGTGAGAACGACCGGCGCCACGACATGCAGCTCCCACCCTGGACTCAGTTTAGTGGCGGCGTCCGGCTGCGGGCTCAATGTGGATCGTGACTGCGCCAAGATTACCCATCGCTCGCCTCAGCGCCCCTTCAACCAGCTCGATTCGCTCATGCGCGTCGGCAATCATGGCTTCGCCGTCGAAACGGCAGTGGAAAGAGACGTTGAGTTGCCCCGCAATATTGTGCACTTCCAGATCGTGAGGGTGAAACTCGAACCCGACCTGCGCGGGGATGCTGTCGAGCACCTGTTGCAGCGTCTGTGCATCCGTTGCAGTTGCTGCACCACGCGCCGTCTGATTGTGGCTCGGCTCGATGTGTGTGGTAACCCGCGTCACGCGCGGCAGAGCGCGCGCCAGGGCCGTCTCGAACTCGGTCGCCATGCCGTGCGCCTCATCCACTGTGAGCCCCTCGTCTACTTCCAGGTGCATCTCGACCGAACGGCTGCCCATGACGTCGTAGACGTGCAGGCTGTGCACCCCCAGGCCGAAGCGACCGGCCACCACTCGTATCGTCGCGAACGCATCTTCATCCCTCGCCTGGCCCGGATCCACGTGAACCACCACGTCGGCGCCCGGCAGGATCGCCTGCACCGCCTTTTCGGCGACCGTTGCGATCCCGTGGGCCTGCTCGAACGAGACGTCCCTGCCAACGATCAAGGTGATATCGGCGAATGCTTCGGGGCCGCTGCGACGCACTCGCACCTGCTTGACCTCGATCACACCCGGCAGCCGCACGGCCTGCCGGATCTGCTCTGCCAGATCGGAAGGTACGGAGTCAAGCAGCCCTGCTATCGTACGCATCCCTAGCCGGGAGCTGATATAGACCACGATTCCGGCAACGCCGAGCGCGGCCACGGCGTCGGCATTCACCAGCCACGGCCAGCCCATCCAGTTGGCGACGGCAACCAGCACCAGCCCGCCGATGACCACTGTGGATGACCAGATATCGGTGGAGAAGTGAAGCGCGTCCGCTTCCAGCGCCTGGCTATCGTACTTTTGCGCGACCCGGCGCAGCATCCGCGAACGGGAAACGTCCACGACGATCGAAATGCCCATCACGACGAAAGCCCAGACGCTGGCCTCGACGTGTACATCTTGCCGGAAGAAGAGGCGCTGGATCGCCTCGTAGATGATCCACACACAGGTCGCGAGCAGCAGCACCGTCTCGAACAGCGCCGAGAGGTTTTCGATCTTCCCGTGCCCGTAAGTGTGCTCCGGATCGGCAGGACGGCCCGAGAGACGCACCGCCAGCCAGGTCACTCCGGCCGCGACGAGGTCCAACGCCGAATGGGCGGCCTCGGAGAGAATGCCGAGGCTGCCGGTCATCAGGCCGACAACGATCTTGATACTGGTGAGAAAAACGGCCGCCACCACGGAATTGGCAGCCGCCGCTCGCTTCTCGCGCTCCGCGTCATAGCGCGCGCCTACGTCTTGTCCCATCTTTTCCCCGTCCGGTTACCACTCCTCCGGCTGGAGCTTATCCCCGACCAGTGCGGCGCCGAAGGTCCGCACGCCCGCTTCCACAAAATTCACCGTGACCGCCAGATCGTCGCCGTCGGGCTGCACGTCGGTGACGGTGCCCGGGCCGAACTTCTGGTGCACCACCTGCATCCCCACACGGTAGTCGAAGCGTTGGCTGCCCGGTTCGGGTGGCGCGGCCTGCTGTAGCGTTTGCTGCCTCTCCCACCACATCTCGGCGTAGATCATCAGCTTCTCCGGTGGGGAGAGGCGAGTGGTGAATTCGCCGGCCTTGCGGCGCATCTGGCTCAGAAGCGGCATGAGCCGCTGCTTCTGGCTGTGTGGCAAATTGCCCGTTGCTGTGCGCGTCGTGATGGCGGCAAGCACCAGCTCCAGGTCGCGCAGCGTCTGCTTCGGGTCGGCATCGGGGTCGATGCTGAGCAGAGTGACGCCGTGCGCCCGGCAGACCGCCGCCCGCATCTTTTCGCGCTCCGCCTCGTCCATCACCTCTTCGTCACTCTTGCGCTGGCGCCTGGTAGTGCCTTGCAACCCGACAAAGCGTACGGCGAGCCCCATATCGGGATACAGATAGTCCAGTTTGAGCTTGCGGTTCGTGCCCGGATTGACCAGCCAATCGGGAGTGATACCGTATTGCACGTCGGCGCCATCGGTAACCCGCGCCAGTACCTCCCGCCAGCCGTTGATTCGATTCGCTTGCATGTCACCTCGTTGAAGTCAGGCGATGATAGCACTCGCGCCGGGTGGGGTCAAAAGCACCGCGGCGGAGACGCATCGCCGATCGGACAGGGGTTGGGGCAGCGGCTATCGAACCGGCAGCGTACATGCCACATTGGATCGAAGACACCCCGTAGACAGACAACGGCCCCCGCAGGGTCGCGGGGGCCGCCGAGAGTGCGCGTGCGACGCCGCTAGCGCGAGATTCTCGGGATCAGCACCCAATTCAGCAACGTGATCGTCTGCGACGTCAACTGCAGCGGCGTGCCGCCGCTCACGGTCAGCGTGGCCGTGTTGGCGAACGACCATGGCCGCGGCTGCTGCACTACCCCGGCAAACGGCTTGACGCGCACGCTGAACTGCAGCGCACGCTCTGCCTGGGCGGCGACCGGGCCCGACCATACCAACTGCCCGGCCGTCGCGCCGGGGGCGAAATCGCCGGCGTCTTCCAGGAGGGTGAAGGGCGAGACGGTATCGACCACCGAAACGCTCGCCACCTTGGAGCCGGTGTTGCGCACGGTGATCGTGAAGGTGAGCAGATCCCCCGGCCGCGCCGCCGTTTTACTCACCGTCTTGGTAGAGGCAGAGACGTCAATCTCGCTCGCCACCCGCACCTGCGCCGTGTCGCTGCCCGTCGTTCCCTGGTATCCGAAGGTCGCAGTGTTGGAGAGCACCTGTCCCACGAAGGTCGCGTTGGTGGTGATCACGCCGGTGTAGCGCAGCACGACCGGCGCGGCAGACACCACATCTCCCTGCCAACTGATTTTGCCGGATGCCAGGGTTGCACCCACAGGCCGGTCAAGCCACGTCCCGAAGGTGATTCCGGAAGGGAGTGTGTCGGTGAGCACCACACCCGCCGCTGTGCCGCCGCCGTTCTGCAGTTGTACGGTGTAGGTGACCACGGAGCCGAGAAGAGACGGAGCAAGCGGTATGACCGACTTGTCGATCACCAACGCCGGAGGAGGGCTCGCGGTTGTGAAGCTCCAGGTGGCGTCCGACAGCATGACAGTCCGGCGGATCGTTGGCGTCCAGATCATTTACCAGACTCGCGACTACCCGCGCAGTGCAGACCTTTCCCCCCGGCAGCGCCGGCGTGACCGTCAGCGTGAAGTTCCGCGGTCCACCGATCGTCGCGGCCAGGGAATGGGTGCTCGTCCCGCACGTGACGCCGAACCAGGCGCCGCTGACGTTTACATCCTCGCTGAAAGATACCGTGAACACCGTGTTCACCGCCACGGTCGCATTCGCCGCCGGTGCATACGCACGTCACCACCGGCGCAGGTTCCAACACCAACTGGCAGGTGAGGGGCGTAGTCTGGGAATTGCGCGGGGCCGACGGATTGAGCAGCACTTCGAAGTCGGTCAGGTTATTGTCGGTGTCCTGGCAGCCGTCGTTCTTGCGCGCCTGGCTGCTGTTCGCGGCCGGCGCCCCCGTGTTGGCCTTTTCCGTGAAGGTGTTCGCCGCCGACCCGTACGCCACCGAGTCGACGATCGGGCCGATGTTTGGCCCGCCGCTGCGAAGCGCCAGACCGCCTTTTGTGAGAGAAAGCGTGTCAGGGCCTTCGCCAAAGGTTGTATCACCCACGACTGCACCGTCATAGGCAGGCGGTACGCTGGTAAGCAGATAGTAACCTCCCGGGCGCCAGAATCGTGTTGGCCGTCCAGGTTCTTCAGCAGCGTATCGGTGGTGATTCCATACCCCCGGTATACCAGGCTGTGGCCGTTGAGATCCACCGCCCCATTGCTGACGTTGTGGATCTCTATGAATTCGTCGTTGTACGCCGCGCCCGTCCCCGTCACCTGAAACTGGCTGATCACCAGCGCCTGGCAGGTGATGGCCGTCGACATCGAATTCCGCGGGACCGATGGATTCAGACCGGTGAAGTCGCCCCCATTGTCGTCGGTGTCCTGGCAGCCGTTGCTCTTGCGCACCCGGCTCGCATTCGCCACAGGAGCAGAGGTATTCGTGTTTTCGCCGAACACGTTCGCCGGCAGACCGTACGCGACGGAATCGACAATGGCGCCGGTATCGATGGCGCCATTGCGGAGCGCAATCCCACCGTACGCCCCGCGAGCGTACCACCGGTCATGGTCGTGTCCGGCTGTACGCTGTCGTCGTAGGCAGGGGACGTGGCGGCGACCAGGTAGTAGGCGCCGGCCGGTACGATCGTGGGGACCGTCCACGACTTCAACAGCGTATCGGTCGTTGCGGCTTCTGCCCGGAACACCAGTTTGTGACCGTTCAGGTCGATCGGATCCTTGGTGACGTTATGCAGCTCGATGAACTCATCCGAGAGGGAGCTGCCGCCAACCTGAAATTGGCTGATCACCAGGGTAAATGAGACCGCCTCTGCGGGCGGGGTGGATGATGGAAAGACGCCGAGCAGCAGCACCACGACCAGCAGGAGAACTGCCAGGCGTGATACCAGGACAGGGTGTTTCATGGCTTGTTCCTTTACAATTACGATCACTCCGGGTTGGCGGCTCGGCAAGCGCCCGATGAGGACTTTCAGCCTTGTGATTCTGCGTAGCTGCGATCCATAAGCTCTTGGCGCGCGCAATAGAGGATGCGGATGAGAGAAATACGCGCCAGGATAAGCAAGCATAGCGCAAGCCGAGGAGTTGAAATAACATACCTGCAGGATACGGGGAGGGGCGCTGCGATGGAATAGGCCAAGTGCCCTATTCTGGTGGGGTAATCAGGCGGCGGTCCCTTATAAGCGAAAGGCCCCCGCAGGGCTGCGGGGGCCTTCGAGAGTGCGGGCGCGGCGCCGTTAGCGCACGAGCTGCGGGACGAACACCCGGTTGACGATCACCGTCACCAGCGGCGACGGCAACGGCAGCGGCGTACCGCCGCTCACCGCCAGCGTGGCCGTGTTGGTGAAGGACCACGGCCGCGGCTGCCCCACCACGGCGGCCAACGGCCTGACACGCACGCTGAACTGCAGCGCACGCTCCGCCTGGGCGGCGACCGTGCCCGACCATGCCAGCTGCCCCGCCGTCGCGCCGGGCACGAAATCACCGGCATCTTCCACCTGGGTGAAAGGCGAGACGGTATCGACCACCGTACGCTCGCCGCTTCGGAGCCGGTGTTGCGCACCGTGATCGTGAAGGTGAGCAGCTCCCCCGGCCGCACCGACGTTTTGTCGACCGTCTTGGTCGAGGTAGAGACGTCGGCTCTCCCCTGCACCTGTACCTGCGCCGTGTCGCTGCCCGTCGTTCCCTGGTATTCGAAGGTCGCCGTGTTGGAGAGCACAGCGCCCACGAAGGTCTCGTTGGTGGTGATGACGCCGGTGTAGCGCAGCACCACCGGCTGGCCGAACACGCACATCCCCTGCCAGCGGATTGCTCCAGCGTCCACGGTCGCCCCCACCGGCGGGTCGAGCAGCACCCCGAAGGCGATGCCGGTCGGGAGCGTGTCGGTGAGCACCACATCCGCCGCCGTGTCGCCCCAGTTTGCCAGTTGACCGTGTAGGTGACCACTGTGCCGAGTGCGACCGGGCCGGCCGGTCTCGACGGACTTGTCGACGTACAGTGCTGTGTTCTTAATCACGGTGGTGAGAGGCGACGCGAGTAATAGCGGAGGCGCATTGGGATCGGCAAGGTCAGAGACGGCTGCCGTGTTATTGAAGGTGGAACCGTGGTCGAGTGGAGCTGCGCCGTCCAGCCGGACCGTCAAGGGTAGCTCGATCGATGCGCCTTCCGTTACAGTACCGGTCCAGTACAGAGCAGCAGGGGTCCCCAGCCACGGGCCGGCATCGACTACAGCGACGAATGGCAGCAGCAGATCGTCCACGCGCACTGTCACCGGCGCGGAACCCGTGTTGTGCAGCGTCACCGTGTAAGTAAGCGTGTCGCCCGGTCGCACAGATGTCTTGTCCACGGTCTTGCCGGAAGTGGAGAGGTTAGCCCTCCCTTCCACCGGCACACTCGCCATGGCGCTGCCGGCTACCTCACCGTACTCGAAAGTGGCGGTGTTCTCCAGCACCGCGTCCCAGGTAGTTCTCGTTCGTCGTGATCACGCCCGTGTATCTCATTACTACTGGATCCGCCGCTGCCACATCCCCTTGCCAGCCGATATGGTCCCCATCCACGCCTGCGCCGGTAGGCTGGTTCACCCACTGCCCAAAGGAGATGCCGGCGGGCAGGGTGTCGGAGAGCGTGACACCAGACGCCGTCTCGCCGGAGTTCGCGATCCGCACCGTATAGGTAACCACCGTGCCGAGCGGAATCAGACCCACCGGTTCGACGCTCTTGTCGATGGTCAACCCGGTGTCACGGAACAGGGTAGAAAGCGGCGATTCGAGTATCAAGGGCGCCGCGTTAGGATCGGACAGGTTGAGAAGAGCTACTGCGTTTCTGAAGGTGGAACCGTGGTCGAGTGGGGCGGCGACGTCCAGCTGCACGGTAAATGGGAGCTCGATTGAGGCACCCTCGGCCACCATTCCTTCCCACTGCAAGAGCGAGGTGGTCACCTGCCAGACACCGGGATCCACGAGGGACAGGAAGGGGAGCAATTGATCGGTCGCACGCACTTCTACCGGCGCGTTGCCGGTATTGCGCAGCGTCACCGTGTACGTCAGCGTATCGCCGAGCCTGGCCCGAGTTGAGCTTACGGTCTTGGTCGACGCACTGAGGTCGGCGCTGAAGGCGAAGTACGCCACGTGCGGGTCGTGGTCCGAGGCGCGCACGCCGGCCGGAAATTCTGCGTTTACATGCACGATATCGTATTCCGGCGCAGCTTCGGCCATCAGATTCGAGGTCACCAGGATGTGGTCGAGCGCCTGCGAGTTGCCGTCGAAGATGTAGTTGTACTGCTCGGCGGCCGGCAGTGTCTCCATCAAGTTGGTCAGCTCGTCCCCTTTTAGCGTCTGGAGCGGGGCGGACCACGGGAAGTCATTGAAATCGCCCAGCACGATGATGTCGGCATCCGGCTGGGCTGTGAGCAAGCCGGCCACGAAGCCGTTGACGAGGGTCGCCTGCTGGACGCGCTGCGGCTCGCTGACGAGAGACGGAGGCTGGTAGCGCCCGAAGAGCGGCTGGTCCCCACCCTTCGAATTGAAGTGGTTGGCGATCGCAAACAAGGTGTGACCAGCGGAACCGGAACTCGGCCGCCAGCGGCTTGCGGCTATCGGCGAACGCAGGGTTGGTGGGAGCGATGCGACCGGGACTGAGGGTCAGATGCACGCCGGTGGCGTCGGTAAAGACTCCTGCTGCGGTGGTGGCATCCCCCACCCGCGGTCCACAAAACTTACGCGGTCGGATCGAAGAGGAACCCCACGCGGATGTTGCCGCCCGGCTCGCCGCCGTCCTGATTGTTCGCCGGGTCGATCTGCCGGTAAGCATAGGTGGGGCCACCTATGGATTGGACGGTCGTAATCAAGCGCGCCCATGTAAAACCGGCCGCCACTACCCCGTTATTCATTGCACCCGAGTTGTCCTGGATCTCCTCTACCGCCACGATATCGGGCGCGTCGAGGTTTTCGACCAGGATGCTTGCCAGCTTGTCGAACTTTGTTTGCGGATCCAGGGCGTCGAGATTCTCTACGTTGAAAGCAGCAATACTCAAGTGATCCGCGCCGGCTCCGGCAGTCGTCTCAGGCACCAGATCGCCCTCGAACGCCGGTACCTGGGTCACCATCACTTTGTAGTTGTTGAAGCTGTAGTCGACCGTGCCTGTGATAGGGCCAGATGCCTGCGCACCTACGGTCACGTCGGGCATGGCCAGCGGCTGCCACAGGAGAACTTCATCGTCGAGGATAATCCGCTCGGGGTTACCATCTCCTTCAGCCAGGCGCACTCCGCCGCGCACCGTGCGCAGGCCCGCGCTCTCGCCATTGTCCGCCAGTACCGGTATCTCGCCGAAGCGTGTCGTGCCGGTAGCGACCGCATCGTTCACCTGGACGAGCATTCCTTCCAGGCTCTCGTAGAAGTCGATACCGTCAGCCGCAGGATCGAAGGTGTTGTCAACCTCGACGTTGGTAGCGTCATCTTCGATCACGCTCGAGGGCGGCACGCGTCCGCCCTCTCCGAGCAACACCGGCGCCGGCAGCGCGGCCGTGCCCGAGAAGCTGTACGTGGGCGACTTCAGCTCGGTGATCGTCAGGCTGGCATTGGTGGAAGCGGTCCCGCCCGGACGGTACTCGTCCACCGTCCCGGTCACGATGCCGGTCTGGCCCACCTCGACCGTCGTGGCCGCATTGGTGAAGACGAAGATGCCCTCGGAAGTGGCCGGATCGGCATCCGGCTCGGGATCCTGGAAGTAGAAGCCCCGGGTTCCGCTCGTAGGGTTACGGACCGCGGTCACGATGCCGGGCACGGACACAATTTGCCCGGCGTAAGGTGACAGGTGCCCGGCGCCCTGCACATCACGGATGCGCAGTTGGAGCGGCATTGTGGTGAAGCTCCAGACCTCATCGGCCAGCATCGCATCCGGCGGATCGTTGCTATCAAGATCAGTGACAAGGCCAGCGACGACGCGGGCGGTACACACCGAAGCGCTGGGCAGGGGCGGGTTCACCGTCAAGGTGAAGTCCTGCGGGCCACCCGCTGTGCTTGCCAGCGCATGGGGACTGGCGCCGCAGGTAACGTAGAACCAGTCACCCGCAACGTTCACGTCCTCGGTGAAGGAAATCGTGAACGCGGTGTCCACGGGGACGTCTGTCGCGCCCGGCGCCGGTGTCTGCGCGTCGACAGCCGGAGCCTGGTCCTCGGTGGATTGGCAGGTGACAGCCATAGTTGAGGAGTTGCGCGGCACAGCCGGGCTCCGCAGCTCGAAGTCATTCTGAGTTATTGTCGGTGTCCTGGCAGCCATTGTTCTTACGTACGTCGGCTATCGTTCGAGCCAGGCGCCCTGATGGTCGCCCCTTCTACGAACGCATTCGTCGCCGTGCCATAACCGACGGAGTCGACGATCATACCAATATTAGGGGGGCCGTTACGGAGCGCGATCCCGCCCCCGCTGGCGGCGAGGGCGCCGGTCGCTCCCGCAGTGAGAGTCGCATCAGGAGGCACCAGTTCGTTGTAGGCTGACGTGGCCACAGGTAGTAGCCGCCTGGAGGTATCGATGGTGCTCACCGCCCAGGACTTCAGCACTGTCGAGACATCCGCTATTCCCGTTGCCGCGCGATATACAAGGATGTGTCCGTTCAGGTCGACCGGACCCCCGCTCACGTTGTGTAGCTCCACAAATTCGTCGGCGCTCGATCCGGCGGGCGAATCGCCAACGACCTGAAACTGGCTGATGACGAGAGTGGCGGAGACGGCCGCTGCGGGAGGTGCGGCTGTGGGCAGAGCGCAGAGGAACAGCGCGACGACGAGCAGCGCAGCCGCAAGGCGTGAGAGGTGGAATCGATGCTTCATGCGTCCTTGCTCCTATGCGGTTGGGCCGCGCGGCATCATTCGCGGCAGATGGGGGTGCCGATGCCGGTATACAAAGCGCGTGTTAGCTGGTCCGTGCCGGATCCTTGTGATGGGTGATGATGCGAAGAGCCGGCGGAGTTGTGCCGGCCAGCAAAGTATACACCCGCTTACACGGAGCGCAAGCGGCCTTGGATTGACAACCCACATGCAGCCTGGGGTTAAAACCCCAGGCTGATACACCAAACCCGCCGAGGCGGGTTGTGCCGCCCCGTAGAGAAAAGGGTGATTTTCCTCAGGAGTGCGCTTGAGCGCACATGGTGTATCAGGCCGGACAATTCATTGCCGGCCATGGGCGCAGGAGAGGGCATGCCGTAACGCTATAGGCTGGTGGCGTAGCCCGATGGGCATTTTGTCCCCGGCCACCGGGCGCCGCCGGCATGGTCCGCGAGCATCACAACGGGCAATTCCTCCGCCGCCCCTTGACAACCCGCGTACAATAATGCCAGGATAACCAACACACATGAACACGCAGACTACCTTCCGCCTCGCACTTACCGGGCTCCTCCTCGAGGGGAGCGTTTGGCGCGGGGGAAGATAGGGCCCGGCCGTTCGGGCCGCGATCCGGTTGTGAAGAGCCTCCCCCGTGGGAGGCTCTTTTGTTTACCCGTCTGAGCATCCAAAGGAGATGGCATCATGGGGCTTACACGCTGAACGACAAGCAGCAGGTTGAGGTCGAGCGCACGGCGAGCGCGGGCCGGGCGGAGCGGGAAGCGGTGCCGCGCTACGACCCGGCGGAGATCGAGCCGCGCCGGCGGGCGCAGTGGGAGGCGGACGGCACGTATCGCACCCCGGCGCACCCGGAGCCGGGCAGCACGTTCTACTGCCTGAACTTCTTCCCGTATCCGTCGGGTGCGGGGCTGAGCGTCGGGCACGGGCGCAACTACGTGCCCACGGACGTCGTCGCACGCCACGCACCGCATGCGCGGCCGGGCGGTGCTGCTACCCGATGGGGTGGGATGCCTTCGGCCTGCCGGCCGAAAATGAAGCGATCACGCGCAACGTCCACCCGCGGGCCATCACCCGCCGCTACGCCGCCAACTACCGGCGGCAGCTGGCGCTGCTGGGCTGCTCCTTCGACTGGGAGCGCGAGATCGATTCGAGCGAGCCGGAGTTCTACCGCTGGACGCAGTGGTTCTTCCTGCTGCTGTACCGGCGCGGCCTGGCATACCGGGCCGCGGGCGCCAGTGGTACTGCCCCGGCTGCCAGACCACCCTGGCGAACGAGCAGGTGGACGCCACGGGTACGTGCTGGCGCGGGCATACCGGCGTCTACAAGCGTGACCTGGAACAGTGGTATTTCCGGATCACGGCCTACGCCGACGAGCTGCTGGCGGGGCTGGAGGACGCTGGATTGGCCCGAGCACGTGCTGGCCATGCAGCGCCATTGGATCGGCCGCAGCGAAGGCGTCGAGATCGATCTGGCGATCGACTGCCCGGCGGGCGGAGCGAAACGATCACGGTCTTCACCACTCGCCCGGACACGCTGCCGGGGGTGACGTTCGTGGCGCTGGCGCCGGAGCACCCGCTGGCCTGGCAGATCGCCGCGCCCGACCGGCAGCAGGAGGTCGCCCGCTACGCAGCCCGCGCTGCGCAGCAGGGGGATGTCGAGCGGCAGGCCGGGGAAGCGAACGGCGTCTTCACCGGCGCCTACGCCGCTGCACCCGGTCAGCGGCGAACCGCTGCCGGTGTTTTTGGCGGAATACGTGCTGTCAGGCTACGGCACCGGCGCCGTCATGGGAGTGCCGGCGCACGACGAGCGCGATTTCGCCTTCGCGACCCGTTACGGCATCCCGGTTCGCCCGGTGATCGTCCCGGAAGGAGGCGAATCGCCCGCAGGAGCCGCCTATACCGGAGCGGGCACGCTGGTGCATGCCGGCCGGTGGGACGGGCTGCCTTCAGGCGAGGCGGCGCAGGCGATCGCCGCGTGGCTGGCAGAGCACGGCCGCGGGCGCAGCGCAGTCCGCTACAAGATGCGTGACTGGCTGATCTCGCGCCAGCGCTACTGGGGCGCGCCGATCCCGATCGTCTACTGCGACGGGTGCGGCGAGGTCCCCGTGCCCGAGGATCGAGCTGCCGGTGCTGCTGCCCGAGATAGAGGTGTGGCGGCCCGGCGGGGAGGGGCAATCCCCGCTGGCCGCACGTGCCGGAGTTCGTCAACACCCGGTGCCCCGCGTGCGGCGGGCCGGCGCGGCGAGAAACCGACACGATGGACGGCTTCGCCTGCTCGAGCTGGTATTTCCTGCGTTTCGTCAGCCCGCACTACGACGCGGCGCCGTTCGACCCGGCGGCGCTGGCGGCCTGGGGCCGGCCCGACCTGTACGTCGGCGGGGCGGAGCATGCGGTGATGCACCTGCTGTACGCCCGCATGTGGACGCGGGTGATCGCGGATGCGGGGCTGATCGGCTTCCGCGAACCGTTCCCGGTGCTGCGCAACCAGGGCGTGATGCACGGGCGCGACGGGAACGGCGAGACCCGGCGGATGTCGAAATCGTCGGGGAATGTGGTAACGCCGGACGAGCGTGGCCGCGAAATGGGGCGCCGACAGCCTGCGGCTGCACCTGCTGTTCATGGCGCCGTTCGACCATCCCACGAACTGGGACGAGGCCGGGCTGAAGGGGAGCCGCCGCTTCCTGGAGCGGGCCTGGCGGCTGGCGCACCAGGCCGGGCAGGCAAGGAGCCCGGCGCCGGACCCGGCCGCACGCGCCGCGGCGAACGCTGCGATACGGCGTGTGTCGTCTGACGTCGAGGCGATGAAGTTCAACACCGCCATCGCTGCCCTGATGGAGTGCTCCAACGCACTGGCGGCGTGCTTCCGGGAGCGCGGCGCCACCGCCGACCTGGCGTGGGCGGTCCGCTCCTTCATCCTGCTGCTGGCGCCGTTCGCGCCCTACATCGCCGAAGAGCTGTGGGCGCGGACCGGCGGAGCCGGGAGCGTTCACCACGAACGGTGGCCGGAACCCGAAACCGATCAGGAGCACGGTGGAAACCGTGCGGATTGTCGTCCAGGTGGACGGCAAGGTGCGTGGGTCCGTCTCCACGCCGGCCGGGGCAGACACCACCGCCATCGAAGCGGCGGCGATGAGCGAGATCTCCGTGATGCGGGCGCTGGCCGGCCGTACGCCCCAACGGATCGTCCACGTGCCCGGCAGGCTGGTGAACCTGGTGACGCGCTAACTCGCAGCGCCCGTGGGGGCGCCCCCACGGGCGCTGCATAGGCTGTCACGTGTCTCCCTCATTTGCCAGCGCGGCGGCGCGCATGGCATCATAGGCTCGCAGTCTGCCCAAACCCGCTCGAGGAAAAATGACCCTGCCAGATCTGGAACCTGCTGCCTGGGATGCCCTGGTGGCCGCCCACCCGCACGGACACGTGCTGCAGACGGTGCGCTGGGCGCGCCTGAAGGAGCAGTTTGGCTGGCAGGGGACACAGCTACCCCTGGATTCCGCCGGGCCGGCCGGTGGCGCGAGCATTCTGTTTCACCGGCTGCCGTGGGGGCAATCCTTTGCCTATTGCCCCAAGGGCCCGCTCCTGGATTGGAGTGACGGCGAACAGCTGCGAGCGCTGCTCCCGGCGCTGCGAGCGGCCTGCCGGCGTAATCGTGCTGCACTGCTGCGGATCGAGCCAGACATCCCCGAGACCCCGGAGCTTGCCGGCGTGCTGTCGGCGCACGGCTTCCATCGCGCTCCGCGCATCCAGCCATTGAGCACCGTTATCATCGACCTGGAGCGCGAGCCAGAAGAGATCCTGGCCGGCATGAAGCCCAAGTGGCGATACAATATCCGCCTTGCAGAGCGCAAAGGGGTGACGGTGCGCGAGGGCGAATCCGCGGACCTGGCGGCGATCTATGGGCTCTTCGAGGTGACGGCGAAGCGGGATGAATTCGGCGTACATAGCTACAACTACTACGAGACGGCCACACGGTTGTTCGCCCCGGAGGGCGATCTTGTCTGGCTGCTCGCAGAGCACGAAGGAAAGCTGCTGGCGGCTATCGCGGTGCTGCGTTGCGGCCGCGGCTCCTGGTATATGTGGGGCGCGTCTGCCGACGACGGGCGCAACCTGATGCCAAACCACGCCTGCCAGTGGGCGGCGATCGAGTGGGCCAGGCGGCAGGGATGCACCTACTACGACCTGTGGGGCATCCCGGACGAAGTCGGCGAAGATCCGGAGCGATATACGGATCCTGAGTTGTGGGGTGAAGGGGGCCTGTGGGGAGTCTATCGCTTCAAGCAAGGGTTCGGCGGCCGGGTAGTGCGGTTTACCGGCGCATGGGACCTCCCCCTCAGCGGGCCCGGCTACGCAATCTACCGGTTCGCCCAGCGGGTTCGCGCCCAGGCCAACGGCAGCTAGCGAGCATGCACGAGTGAACGGCATCCAGGTCGAAGAAGTGCGAGACCCGGGAGCCTGGGACGGCGCTCTGCTCGCCCTGCCGCTGCCTCACATTCTGCAAAGCTGGGCCTGGGGGGAGAGCAAGCAGCAGACCGGCTGGCGTGCCGTGCGCCTCCTGTGGCGCGATGGCGGCACGCCGGTAGCGGCCGCATCGCTTCTGGTGCGGCGCGCCGGCGGCGGCCGCATCCCGGCTGCCGTCGCCTACGTCCCCAAGGGACCGGTGCTGGACTGGAACAACGGCGAATTGGCCGGTGCAGTGCTCGAGCAGTTGCTGTCACGCGCGCGCCATCACCGCGCCATCTTCCTCAAGATCGACCCGGACTTGCGCTCCGATACCTCTCCCGGCCCGGAGATCCTTCACCATCTGCAGCAGCGTGGCTGGCGCCTGTCGGCCGAGCAGATCCAGTACCGGAACACACTCGTCACCCAGCTCGCCGGCGACGAGACGATGCTGGCTGCCATGAAGCCAAAATGGCGTTACAACATCCGCCTTGCAGAGCGCAAAGGGGTGACGGTGAGGGCGGGGGATCAGGAGGATCTGGCGCGCTTCTACGAGATGTACGCTGAGACCGGGGCACGCGACGGTTTCCTGGTGCGCCCGCGCCTACTACGAACAGATCTGGCGCCCCTTGCTCGCGCAGCGCCTGGCGCACCTGCTGCTCGCACAGCTCGACGGGGAGACTGTCGCCGGGATCATGATCTTCCGTTTTGGGGTGACCGCCTGGTACTTCTACGGCGCATCGACGGCGCAAGCCCGGGAGGCGATGCCGAATCATGCGCTGCAGTGGGCGGGCTTGCGCTGGGCACGCGAGCAAGGATGCACACGCTATGACTGGTGGGGCGCGCCCGACGTCCTGGACGAGAGCGATCCGATGTGGGGCGTATATCGCTTCAAGCAGGGTTTCGGCGCCGAGTTTGCGCCCTGGATAGGCGCCTGGGATTATCCGCTACAGCGGCAAGCGTACTGGCTCTATACGGTAGCCATGCCGCGCGTCCTGGACGTAATGCGGCGACGCAAGAAGCAAATAGCAAATGGCAATTAGCAAGAAGCAATTAGCAAGAAGCAAATAGCAGGGCCGGCATCCAGTTCGCAGCCTTGCGATAGCGCCGTTCACGGACGTCACCACCGAGTGCCGGCCGTCTTGCTCACCGCCACTTGCCACTTGCTAATTGCCACTTGCTAATTGCCATTTGCGAATTGCAATTTGCTAATTGCTAATCGCTAATCGCTAAGTGAGACCGTCCGTGTTCTACTGGCTCCGTGCATGCATCAAATTCGGCTGGCCGCTGACGATCGCGCTCGTTTTCATGAGCCTGGGGCTCGTCGCCTTCTGGTTCCTGGCCGCCGAGGTCGTACAGCAACAGGCGTTTCCATTCGACGCAGCAGTGCTGAACTGGCTGAACGCTATCGCCTCGCCGGGGCTGACCGCCGTCATGCTGGCTATCACAACGGCGGGCTCGGTCTGGTTTGTAGTGCTGGTCGCCGGGCTGCTGGCGCTGTTGTGGTACCGGCGGCACAGGGCAGACCTGACCGCAATCGTCGTATCGGCGACTGCCGGTGCGGCCCTTAACGAGCTGCTCAAAGCGATCTTTGCCCGCCCGCGGCCGACGCTTCACCCGGCGCTGACCACTGCCGCCGGCTGGAGCTTCCCCAGCGGGCACAGCACGACCGCCCTGGCTTTCTACGGGATGCTCGCCTACCTGCTGGCCCAGCGCCTGCCGCGGGGGAGGCGTTGGCTGATCTACTTGCCCGGCGCCGTTTTCGTTGTGCTGGTGGGGCTAAGCCGCAACTACCTCGGAGTTCATTACCCCAGCGATGTGCTGGCCGCCTACGCCGTTACGTCTCCGATCGTGGTTGCGATCATCTATGCCCATCGCTGCGCGGTAGGGAAACCGCCAGAGATGGTGGTTGAGGGTGCGGTCGCAGAAGCACAAGAAGGGAATTAAGCCTACAAGACGGCGCTGCTTTTGACGATTTTTCGCCCTTGTGGTACGTTTCGCCAAACAAAAGCTGGTTTCATGCAGCGAAAGCCGGCTGGTTTGGCGGGCGCATGGAAAAGGAAGATCGATACAACGTCCGGGCACTAGACAGGGCAATCTGCATCCTGAATGTGCTCGCGGACGGTAAGCCTCGCAACCTCAAGGAGCTGAGCGCACAGATCGGGCTCAACCCCAGTACTACTTTTCGCCTTCTTTCCACCCTGAATTATCACAACTATGTTGCACGCCGGAGCCCTTCCGGTGAGTACGTGCTCGGGGGCGCCTGTCTCGAGCTGGCCCGCTCCTATTATGGCGGCAATGACTTGCGCAGGGTCGCCCTGCCCGTTCTGGAAGAGCTGCGCGACAGCACCACCGAGACCGTCCATCTCGCTACTCTGGATCGAGTAGAAGTCGTATGGCTCGAAAAATTGCCCGGGCTGCATGCGATCGGGGTCATGTCATCGGCAGTAGGCGGCCGCGCGCCCGCCCACTGCACCGCGGTGGGCAAGGCGCAACTCGCTTACGTTGATACGAGCACGCTGCTGCGGCTGTACGGAGACAAGACACTGACCCGCATCAGCGACAATTCGATATGCGACCGGGAACAATTGCTGGAGCAGCTGGTTCAGGTCAGACAGCGCGGTTTCGCGCTCGACTGGGGAGAGTATGAGCCAGAGGTGCGCTGTATCGCCGCCCCTGTCTTCGATCCCGACGGGCGGGCCGTCGCCGCCATCAGCGTTTCCGGCCCTGCAGCGCGCATGGAGCCGCTCGAAGGCCGGTCGGACCTGCTCGGCAAGACGATGGACGCCGCAGCCGTGATCTCTGCTCGTCTTGGACATCATAGGACCGCCTAAGCGCAGGAGGAATCGTGCAAAAGATCATTCAGCGGCGCGAGCGTGCCCCTGAAGCAGAATTACTGCAAGGTTTCAAAGAGTTGTTGAAGATCTACAGCCCTTCGTGTGTCGTTGCGGATTCACAGGAGCGCGCCAATGTGATGCGCAGCTACCTGAGGCCGCTGACCACGAGCACCCGCTTTGCCGGCCCGGCGCTCACCGTCAAGCTGCAGGCGGGCAACCAGGTGGACTGCCTGGACGCGCTGGCAGTGGCCGAAGCCGGCGACGTGATTGTTGTCGATGCGGCCGGCGAGACAGAGACGTCGATCTGGGGCGGCCTGATGTCGGGTTTGTGCCAGATGAAGGGCGTGGTAGGGGCCGTGGTTGACGGCGCGATCCGCGACACGGACGAAACGCGTGACCTGGGTTTCTTCATGTTCTCCAAGGCAATCGTTCCTCGCTCAACCCATTCGCCCTATACCGGCCGCATGGACCCCATCGAGATCAACGTCCCGATCCAGTGCGCTGGGGTGGTGGTTAACCCGGGTGACATCGTTCTCGGCGACGAGATAGGTGTTGTCGTCGTTCCACTGGAGCGAGCGCACCAGGTGCTGGCGGCGGCACAGGCACTGGCGGAGAAGGAAGAATTGACACGGGCGAAAATCCGCGAAGGCAAAACCGTGGACGAACTGCTGGCCGAGTTCGG
The DNA here is from genome assembly GCA_963783655.1 of uncultured Chloroflexia bacterium. Classification (GTDB taxonomy): domain Bacteria; phylum Chloroflexota; class Anaerolineae; order CG2-30-64-16; family CG2-30-64-16; genus CAWAOA01. The sequence continues at coordinate 434,572 of CAWAOA010000003.1, read as the reverse complement.
CCGGCTGTAAAAGGAAGGGTTATATGGCATCAAAGCAGGTATTCCCCGAACTCACAACGCCGGAGTTCAAACAGTACTTAAGCATGTGCACGCACTGCGGGCTATGCCTTGAGTCGTGCCCCACCTATGCCGTCTACGGCACTGAGATGGACGCCCCTCGCGGTCGCATCGCGCAAATTCGCGCCGCGTCGGAGGGCCGCGTCTCTGCCGAGGACTTCGCCACCTCATTCAGCAAGCACATCAGCCTGTGCCTGGCCTGCCGCGCCTGCGAGACGGCCTGTCCCTCCGGCGTGCAGTACGGCGGGCTGGTCGAGGGGGCGCGGCTGGCGATCGAGCGCCAGCGCCGGCAGGGGCCGGTGGAGCGGTTGGTGCGCTGGGGCGGCATGCGGCAGTTGATGCCGCACCTGCCGCGGCTGAAAGCCATGGCCCGCGTCATGTGGCTCTACCAGAAGACGGGGCTGCAGCGCCTCGTGCGCCGCGCCAACTTCCTGCCGCGGCCGCTTGCAAGGCGATGGAAGCCATCCTGCCGCCCATCACGCCCGCACTACCGCGACTACCGCCAGCCGGCGCCGGCGCTGGGCGAGTAGCGGGGCGACGGTGGCCTTCTTCATCGGCTGCATCCAGGAGGCGTTCCTGTCGCCGGTCAACGCAGGCCACCATCCGCGTGCTGCAGCGCAACGGCTACGAGGTCCACTTCCCGCAGGGGCCAGACCTGCTGCGGCGCGGCGCCACTTGCACGTGGGCGAGCAGGACTTGGCGCGGGAGCTGGCACGCACAGAACATCGACGCCTTCCTGGCGGTGCGATTACGAGGCGGTCATCAACAACGCCGGCGGCTGCGGCGCCACGCTCAAGGATGAGTACGCGCACCTGTTCGCCGACGACCCGCTCTACGACGGGCGGCGCTCAGCAGTTCGCGGCCAAGGTGCAAGGACATCAGCGAGTTCCTGGCGGCGCATCTGAACGTAGCGCCGCAGGGCGTGGTCAAGGCCCGAGGCTACCTACTCCGACTCGTGCCACCTGCGGCATGCGCAGAAGGTGATCACCCAGCCGCGCGAGCTGCTGCGCAGCGATTCCGGGGCTGGAGCTGGTGGAACTGAAGCAGCCCGATCGCTGCTGCGGCAGCGCCGGCATCTACAACATCGTGCACTCGGAGACGGCCGACCAGTGCTGGACCCGAAGATGGCCGACATCGCCGCCACCGGGCGCGGAGTTGATCGTGGCCGCCAACACCGGCTGCCACATGCAGCTCATCGCCGGCGTGCGCCGGGCGGGGCTGCAACGCCAAAGTGATGCACGTGGTCGAAGTGCTCGATATGTCGTACCGGGCCGGCAATGGGCACGGTTCCGAAACGGTAGTGGAGGCAAAGATGGCTGTAGCAACCAAGGACGCAGCCCTTGCGCGCTCGGACGCGTGGTGCCGGCGGAGCAGGTCATCACGAACCGCGTCGAGCTGCTCACCTATGAGGTCGATGCGGCGCTGGACCGCGGCAGTGCCCGATGCCGTGGTCTTTCCCACGACCGCGGAAGACGTCGTCCGGCTGGCGTCAATGGGCGCGCCAGAACCAAGATGCCGCTGGTGGCCCGCGGCGCCGGCACCGGCCTTTCGGGCGGCGCGGTCGCCGAGCACGGCGGCGTGATCGTCTAGTTCGCGCGCATGAACCAGTGCTCGAGCTGGACGAAGCTGGGCGCAGCGTGCGTCGTGGAGCCGGGCGTCGTCAACCTGCGGCTCGACGAGCTCGCTCAAGCCGCGGGGCCTGTACTTCCCGCCCGATCCGCCAGCGGGCGCACCGTCGACCATCGGCGGCAACATCGCCGAAAACGCCGGCGGGCCGCACTGCTTCAAGTACGGCGTGACCACCAACTACATCACCGGCGCTGGAGGTCGTGCTGGCCGACGGCGCAAGGTGCGCCTCGGCGGCCGCGCGCTGGACTACCCCGAGATCGATCTGCTGTCGGTGCTGTTGACCGGCAACGAAGGCACGCTCGGTATCATCACCGAAGCCAACTGCCGCGCTGCATCCGCAGCACCCCGCCGTTCAAGACGCTGATGGCAGCTTTCGACACCGCTCGAGAGACGCCGGGCGCGCCGTTCCGCAGTCATCGCGGGCGGCCTGGTGCCCGCCACGCTCGAGATGATGGACCATGAAGTGCATGCAGATCCTCGAAGCCTACTGCCATGCCGGGCTGTCCCGTCGAGGCGGCTGCCGGGCTCGATCATCGAGACTGACGGCTACCCGGAGAGCGTCGCGACCGCAGATGGACGAGATCATCGAGATCCTGCGAGCAGCAGCACGTCAGCTGATATGCAGAACGCTCAGAATGCCGCCGAGCGCGACCAATATCTGGTACGGCCGGAAGAGCGCCGCCGGCGCCATGGCCCGCATCTCGCCGAGGTGCTTATGCTTGACGGCACCGTGCCGCGCAGCCGCCTGGCGGAGACGCTGGCGCGCGATCATGCAGATGTGCGCCGCCGAAGACTGCGCGTGCTGTTCGTGTTCCATGCCGGCGACGGCAACATGCACCCGCATCTTGTTGATGATCCCGGCGGACGCAGCGCAGGTGGCGCACGTCACCACTACCGGGCCGGAAGATCATGGCAGCTGCTGGCATCCAAGGCGGCAGCATCACCGGCGAACACGGCGTCGGCATGCGAGAAGCGCAGCTACATGCCGCTGATGTTCAACCTGGACGAGTTGTGGGCCATGCAGGACGTGAAGGACGTCTTCGATCCCGATCACCTGCTCAACCCGGGAAAGATCATCCCGAACGATCTTGAGCCGCGCCCGGCGGTGCCTGCGGCAACCATCCCGGCTCCCGCCGGCGGCGTCGTCGCTCCCCGCTCGTTCGAAGAAGCGGTCGAGGTGGTGCGGGCAATGGCCCAGGAGACGTCAAAGCGCACGCTGCGGATCCAGGGCGCCGGCACGAAGTCCGGCCACATGCCCGCCGCCGACGTAACGCTCAGCACGGCGAACATGTGCGGCATCAAGTCGCTGTCCATCGACGACCTGTGCGTGACGGTCGCCGCGGGCACGCCTCTGTCTGAGCTCCAGGAGCAGCTCGCACAGCACAAGCTGTTCACCCCGCTCGTCTCGCCCTGGCCGGAAGCAACCGTCGGCGGCATCGTGGCGTCGGGCGCGAATGCCCGCAGCGGATGCGCTTCGGCGCCATCCGCGACAACGTGCTGGCGATGAGCGTGGTGATGGCCGACGGCCGCGTGATCCGCGTGGGCCGGCCGGTGATCAAGAACGTGGCCGGCTACGACATGCCGAAGCTCTTTGCCGGCTCGTGGGGCGCATTCTGCCTGATCGGAGACGTGACCCTGAAGCTGATGCCGCTGCCGCGCCAGACCACCTCGCTGGTCGTCCCGGTGAAGGGGTTGGACCAGGCGCTGCGCGTGGGCACTCGCCTGCTGCGCACCTGCCTGACCTCATCGGCGGTGATGGTAGCCTCCCCGGCGATCGGCGCCCTGGGCGGCGACGACCGCTATGCCCTGATCTACACGGCCGAGGGGCACGAGCAGGATGTCATTACCGAACTCGACGAAGTACGTGAGGTGCTGAAGACCGAGCATCTGAGCGCCGAAGAGCGTACCGGCTTCTCGGGAACCCAGATGTGGTCGAAGTGGATGCGCGCCGCTACCGCGGGCCAGACCGTCGTCCGCATGGGTGTCGGGCCAAAGGACATCGCCGGGGTAGTCAATGGGCTCTCCGGTGTCCTCCAGGACGCAGCCTTCCTGGTCGACGTCGCCAACGGGCACCTGTATGCCGCTACCGAGCAGGTAGCCGCGCTACGGACCGCCGCGATCGCCAAGGGTGGCTATGCTGTGGTGGTGGACACCCCGCTCAAGAACCTGGAGAAATGGGGCTACACCCCGGAGGCCCTGCATGTGATGCAAGGCCTCAAGAAGCGTTGGGACCCAGAGGGAACCTTCAACCCGGGCGCATTCGTGGTCTAGCGCCGGCGTGCACTGCGGCGAGTCCGCGGTGCACGGAATACGGATAGCCAGGGCCTGGATGGCATCTCCATCCAGGCCCTGGCGCGTCATTCATGGAAGAGAAAGGAGTGGGGCTCCGCCCGTGCAGCACGAGCGCCACGCGCGCGGCGCCGTCACTTCTCGGGCTGGGCAGCGGCTCGCTCTACCGCCTCGATGATGCTGTAGTATCCCGTGCACCGGCAGAGGTTGCCGGTAAGCGCCTGCTTGATCTGGTCGGCGGTCGGGTGCGGGTGCTCGTCCAGCAGGCTGGCGGCTGACATCAGGAACCCGGGGGTGCAGTAACCGCACTGCACGGCGCCGGCATCGACAAATCCCTGCTGGACCGGGTGGAGCCGTCCGGCCGCCGGGGCGAGGCCCTCGACGGTGACCACTTCACAGCCGTGCGCTCGCTCCGCCGGCACCAGGCAGCTCATCACCGCCATTCCGTCCAACCATACGGTGCAGGCGCCGCATTCTCCCTCGGCGCACCCTTCCTTGGTGCCCGTGAGGGCGGCGTCATCACGCAGCGCGCGCAGGAGCGTCTTGCCGCGCGCGTGCGGCAGAGAGACGGCGCGGCCGTTGAGCGTGAACGACACGGCTGCATCATCCGTGAGACGGTTGCCGGCGGTGGCAGGTGGGCGCCCGTCTCCGTGGCCCCACAGAAGCACCGGTGCAGCGGGCCAACCGGCTCCCTCGCTGCCCTCGCTCAGCTGCTGTAGAGCGCGGCGCACGAGCACCGCGGTCATCTGCCGGCGATACTCGGCGGTGCCGCGGATATCGGCGATCGGCCGGGCGGCGGCAGCAGCGGCGCGCCCCGCTTCCGCGAAAAGCTTCGCGTGACGGCTCTTGCCCCAACAGCAGCGCCTCGGCCTCAGGCGCTCGAATGATCGTCGGCGCGACCGAACCGAGAGCGATCCGGGCGCGCCTGATCGAACCGCCGGGCGCCAGTTGCAGCGTCGCAGCGACGTTCACCACGCTGATGGCCTGCGCCTGCCGGAGGCCGAACTTCAGGAAGGTGCCCCGCTCTCCCCCGGACAGCAGCGGCACTTCGATGCGAACCAGCATCTCGTCCGGCGCGAGTGCGGTGCGGCGGACGCCCAGGAAGAACTCGCTGCACGAAAGGACGCGCTCACCGCGCGCCTGGCTGGCCAAGACGATGCGGCCGTCCATTGCCCATAAAGGCGTAATGGTATCGTTGGCGGGACTGGCGGTGACGAGGTTTCCGGCCACCGTTCCGCGGTTGCGGATCTGCGGTGCGCCTACCAGCCAGCAAGCGCGGGCGAGTGGGAAGGCGCGGGCTACCGCTTCGGTGCTGGCCACCACCTGATTGTGGGTCACGAGCGCGCCCAGAGACAGCGTCTCCCCTGCCACATCGACCCGCGAGAGGTCACGCAGGTGCGAGATGTCGACCAGCATGCGCTGCGGGCGCACACCGCGTTCCATTTCAAGGATCAGGTCGGTGCCGCCGGCGATCAGCCGGCAATCGGCGCCGTACCGCGCCAGGAGGGCCAGCGCCTCGTCGAGAGAGGCCGGCTGATGATAAGTGTCCCAGATCATGTGTCTCGGTTTCCTTGGTTTTGCTGCCCCACGCGAACGCAGGGCAGCGAACGGCTGTTTTGGCCCCGCCCTTTGGCGGGGAGTTGCGTGTGCCTAAAGGTGTTCAAGCTCCGACGGGGCGGGTGGAACGACGCGTCCTGCCTCGTCGGCGACCTGCTGGTCCAGATAGGCAGCGGCCTCTTCCATCGAGTCCACCTGCCCATCGTCGACCAGGGCCTGCAACGCCTCGCGTTGGATCTGCGTCAGGGTCCCTTCGGCTAAACCCCGCGACCAACTCCACGTTCCAGCCATCGTTCACCTCCATGGATCGGTCTTCCATTGCGACCGCGAGCTCCCCAGGCGGCGGCGGTGCGGTATCGAACTGCGCACAGTACCGTACCGCGCCCGGGGCTACTCCTCCCTCGCTTTGATTGAACCGGCCCCCGGCGTTGTTGGCTGCCCTGTTTTGGGGTGCACGTAACCACCGTCTCGTTGTAGCATTGGCATCAGCAAGGCGTCTGTGGGACAGCGCACCACACACAGCCCACAGCCGAAACAGCGGTCGGCGTTGAATTCGGCCACCTCATTGCCCCCGACCTTGTTGGCGCCGGGCACCATGTAGATGGCATCGTAGTGACAGCTTAGCTCACATAAGCGACAGCCGATGCAGTCATCGATATCATACAGCACCGGCACGGTAAAATCGTGCGGAAGCAGCGATGCCCAACGATCGAGCCCTAAACCCACGATCTCGTCGGCCGTGGCGTAATTCCGCTTGTCCAGCCATGCGCTCAACTTCGCCGCCAGGCGTCCGTAGAAGGTCGGGCCGGGCTTGATCGCCGCTGCCGTAAGCTGGACGGCGCGTGCGCCCGCCAGCAGATACTCTGCGGCGTCCTCGTCTTTGCTCACGCCACCCGCGCCGATCACGGGGATCTTCACCGAACGCGCAGCGTCGAATGTGCAGCGAACGGCCAATGGCCTGAGAGAAGTGCCGGACAACCAGGCGTGCCCATCGTGCGTAGCGATCAGGAAGTCAACCTTTGCGGCGTCGATTCCCATCACCGGCCCGAGTGGGTCGGTCGTGACCAGCCCATCGGCTCCGGCTGCCTCCACCTGCCTCGCCAGGGCAGACATCTCTCCACCGAGCGGCGGCAGCTTCACGAAAAGCGGCACGTCCGGCGCCGTCCTGGCTGCCCGCATTGCCGCTACCAGTGGGGTCAGATCGCGCGCCAGGAAGTTGCTGGGCAGGCTGTGCGCTTCGTCGATCGCGGCGCCGGCGTCCGTCATCGCGCCGGTCCCCGGGCGCAAGAAATGGGTCGCCAGCTCCACGCCGTCGACAAACGGCGCCACGCGTGGCGCCAGCAGCGCGACCTCTGCCGCCGTGTAACCGATGCTGGCGATGAGCGGCACGCCGGCGGCCCGAGCAGCCTCATGTGCCTCCGGGAGCTCGCGCTCCACCCACTGCTCCCACGACAGCTCCGACCAGCTTGGCAAGTGCAGCGTCCCGCCGCGCACCTCGACCGGCGGTGGCGGCAGCGGGCACGGGAGAACCGAGATGGTGCGGGTTACGACGCCGCCCGCGCCCCCGGCGATCAGCGCCCGGATCCCGGCGGCGCTGCCGCTGAGAGGTCCGGAGCCGGCCAAAACCGGATTGGGGAAGCGCAGCCCGGCCGCGACGGTGCTCAACTCGGCCACGTGGCCCCCTCGGCGCGGCCGGCAGGCTTGCGCCTGTGCAACAGGCCGCGGATCTCCGCCACAGATGCATAGCCGTGAGCGTCCAGCCAATCGCTCATCTGGCGGGCAATCTCCCCGTACACGTGGGCGCCGCGCATGATGGCAGCCGTACAGACCTGCACACACGAGGCGCCGGCCATGATGAACTCGATGGCGTCCTCGCCGCGGCTGATGCCGCCGATGCCGAGAATCGGGAGATCGACGGTAGCGGCGATATCATAGACGCAACGCAGCGATAGAGGCTTGATCGCCGGCCCGCTGACCCAACCATAGCCGTTTTCCCCGCCCAGCCAGGGATAGCCGGTCTCGACATCCAACCCGAGGGTCGGACCAAACGAGTTGGTGGCGGAGATGCCGTCGGCTCCCGCTTCTTTAGCCGCCTGCGCTGCCGCTCGCATCTCCCGTCCCAAGGGGCTCATTTTCACGAACACCGGCCCGTGAAACGCCTGCTTGGCGGCGTCGATCGCCTCGATCATGGGTGTGGGGTCCTCACCCAGGTAGTGCGTGCTCAGCTCCAGGGCATCGGCCCAGCGGTTCATCAGGGGCGCCAGCTGCGCGATCTCCTGACCGCTGTAGCCGAGCGAACAGATGAGGGGAATGCCCGCTTCGCCGGCTGCGCGGCGGCAAATGTCGAACTCGTGGCTGAGCCAGCGCTCGGGCGGGAGCTCCGACCACAGCTCGGTATTGATGAATCCGCCGCGCACCTCTGCCATGTGTGGCATGGGTACCGGCGCCGCGTCGACGGAGATGGTCTTGCTGAGGGCCGCGCCGCACCCACCATCGACCGCCTCGACCACGCGCTTCCCATCGCGCACGTTAGGCCCGGCAGCCGGAATCACCGGATTGCGAAGCTTGAGCCCGGCCAGATCGACGCTCAGGTCGGCCACGCCGGTTAAGGCGCCCCCTCGCACGCCGTTGCACGCGTCATTCGCCCGATCCCCTTTACGGTCAGCGGCTGCGAGCCATCGGCGTCGAACCGGGAGAGGTCCACCTCCACCTCACCCCGCCGGCCGTCCGCGAGTTGGAGGCAAAAGCGCTGTTGGCCGCGCGCCAGAGACAGCCGCACTGCATCGTCAGCCGGCTCCACGACGCCGCCCCACGCTCCGCTCTCCTCGTCATCCTCGAACCAGAGAAGTGCGGTGGCATCGCTGGATGCGGCGTCTCCCGCGAGCGATAGAATGCGCGCGGCGTGACGCACGGTGAGGACCATCCTCGACCCCCTACACCCGCCGCCAGACCGCCGGGGCAAGCTCGCGCGCCCGCGCCATGACCCGCGCTTCGTCCATCGTCGTCAGCTGGCGATCCTTCATCAGGATTCGCCCACCGCAGATCGTGTGGGTGACGTGAACGCCGTCTACCCCGAACTGGATGTGCCACGGCAGGTTGCCCGGCGTCAGCTCCGTGGGGGGTAGGTAGTCCAGCAAGACGATGTCGGCGAAAGCACCCGGGGCCAGCTCACCTACCCGCTTCGGGAAGAACTGCTCGGCGAGCCGCGTATTGTTCGCGTAGGCCATCCGCATCACCGCGTCGCCGGGCATCGCCTGCGGATCGCGCTGATTGTGCTTGTGCGCCAGGTAGGCGGCCTTCATCTCGGCGAACATGTTGTTGGAGAACCCATCATTGCCCAGCGAAACGTTCACGCCGCGCTGGAGCAGCCCCGCCACATCCGGCAGCCCGACGGCGTTGTTCATGTTCGAGCGCGGTTGGTGCGTGACGAAGGTGCCGGTCTCGCGGAGGATGTCCTTTTCGTACGAGTCCAGGTGTACACAGTGCACCGCGATGGTGCGAGGACCGAGAATCCCGAACTTCTCCAGGCGCTCTACCACGCGACAGTTGTAGAGCCGGAGGCTCTCCTGCTGGTCCGCCTCATCCTCGGCGACGTGGATGTGAAACCCGCAGCCCAGCGAAGTACCCATGGTCGCACAGGTAGCAAGCGTCTCGTCGGAGAGCGTGAGTGCCGCGTGGAGCCCGAAGGAGGCCCCGAGCTGCGGATCCTGCTCCGCATTGACACGCTTGATGAAGCGAACGTTTTCTTCGATACCGGCTACCGCGCCATCCTTGCCGTTGCGGTCTGTCACCTCGTAGCACAGGCTCGCGCGCACGCCGGCCCGCTTCACCGCGTCCGCGATGATATCCAGGCTGCCGTCGATCGCGTTCGGGCTGGCGTGATGGTCGATCAGCGTAGTGCAGCCACTCCGGATGGCATCGACCAGGCAGATCTCGGCGCTCGTGCGTACGTCTTCGTCGAGCAGCGCTCGATCCAGACGCCACCACAGCTTCTCGAGGATCTCCACGAAGTTTGTTGCCGGCGTCCCGGGGATCGCCATTCCCCGAGAGAACGCACCGTAGAAGTGAGTATGGCCGCAGATCGAGGCCGGGAGCACCAGTTTATCCCCTGCGTCCACGCGCTCGGCGTAGGGATGGCGTGCTTCGAGACCGGCGGATGCGCCTACCTCGACGATCGTGTCACCCTCTACGTAGACGGCGCCGTCCGGGTAATGATCGTTTGCCTGTCCCAGCGTGAAGACGTTGCCATGCGTGATCAGCAAGCTGTCAGCCATCTTCCTCCCACCCTTCTCGATTCGCCAGACCCCTCGTCCGGCGGGTTTTCCACCTTACCATAGGGGGCAGGCCCGGTCAATGGTGTTCACTTTCCTTTAAGGATACCGTCCATCCATTCGATCATCGTCGCGAACACCTCGCCCTGCTCCGGCTCATTGTGGATCTCGTGCAGCAACTCGGGCCACTGGTGAGGCGTGCAGGCGTAACCGGCGCGCTGTGCGAAGCGAACGCAGGCGCCCGGTAGCACGAGCGGGTCGCTGCCGCCGTGCAAGAGAAGAAGCGGCAGCGGGAACTCGCCGGCATGCTCCAAAGCCCACCGGCCCGCTTCCAGCATGTCGAGCGCCAGGCGCGAGGAAATGCGATCGTGCACGAGCGGGTCGTTCTGATAGGTAGAGATGACCTCAGCATCCCGGCTCAGACCCTGGAGATCCAGCCCGTTGGACAGCTGTAGCTGCGGCGCGGCGCGATAGAGCAGACGCCCGACGGCGAGCTTCCAGGCGGGCGGCTCGAAGGCGAGGCCGAGCGCGGGACTTGTCGCGATCACGCCGGCGATGGGTGGTTGCCGGCGCAGGGCATAGTTGAGCACGATGTTGCCGCCCAGGCTGTGTCCGTACAGGAAGCGCGGGCGTGCGGGGAAGCGGGCCTCGGCCTGCTCGAGCAGGACGGCGACATCCTCCATCAGCGCCTCGTAGCCGGGGGAGTGGCCTCTGGGCCCGCCCGACCGGCCGTGCCCGCGCAGGTCGAACGCCAGGAGGGCGAAACCCGCGTCCGTGAACGCCTGCGCCACATGAGCATAGCGCCCGGAGTGCTCTCCGAGTCCGTGTACCAGCGATACCACGGCGCGGATGTCGCCTTCCGGGCGCCACTCCTGGGCGTATAGCTTCAGATTGTCGCGAGACTGCCAGTTCGAGACGGTATGCTGCATTGTCACGGCCCTTTCGGCTTCTTGGATCTTATCCACCGCTACCGGGTGAGTGAATACGCAAGGCGCCGCCATCTCGAGACAGAGGTCTCTACTCCTCTTCTTCCTCTTCCGGCAGCTCGGGTAGCTTCTCTGCCAGCTCGCGATAGTAGAGCCACACGTTATCTTCCTCCCCATTAGTCAGGCGCCGGTAGGCCTTGTCCGTGGGGAAATAGCCAATCTCGCCGATCTTCAAGGTAAGCGCAGGCTCACCGGTACCGGCTGCGGGCTCCTGCACCCATTCTCCACCATGGTTGATGCGGATGACTTCGCCGATATAGGTGCCCCAGAGGAGCGCCATCTGGGACACCTGCTCCTTGCTCGGCCGGTGGAGGAACCGGAGTAAGCTTCCAGAGTGATCGGCCTTGTATAGCACGTCCATCATCGTCTCGACCGCCTCGATGCTTCCCGGGGTGTAGTCGAGCCGGATCCGGTGCCGGTGATACGCGAATTCCAGCGCCCCGCGTGCGTACGCCCGCACCACGTCTATCAGCTTAGGTTCCATCACAATAAGAAGCTCCTGTTCGCAGGGTCGAGCGTTAGCTCAGGCCCACCCGCCCGTTGAACTCATCGATCAAGGCATCGATCTCATCGACCTGGTCGTGAACGCGGGTCCAGTAGTCTCGTTGATACCACTGCGCCTGGATCTCCTCATACGTCTTGCCCTGCTGCTCGACCCAGGTGTAGTACTTCAAGTTGTGGATCCGCTTGCGCGCCGGGTAGGTGAGCTCTTCCATGGAGTCGGTCGTGATCCCCTTGAGATGCTGCGCATAGGTTGCGGCTGCATCACGGCCGGTGAACTCACCACGTTCTTCCGTCAGTTCCTTCAGGCGGCTGCTGTACATGTCCATCGAATCGGTGAGGATGGTCATTACGACGTCGTCCTCGCCCCATTCGAACCACTTGGCCATCTTGATCGCACCCACCACGTTCGCGACACCGGAGATACCCAACCAGGGCAGCTTCGCTATCAATTCGTCTGCTACGCCCTGCTCGCGCAGGTATTCCTGGCCCGCCGGCTCGTTGAACAGGCGAATCAGGCTCATGGGCGTCTCGTCGTCGATCGCCACCACTGCGTCCGTGTTGCGGACATTGTGAATCCAGGGTACGTGCTTGTCGCCGATCCCCTCGATGCGATGAGCGCCGAAGCCGTTGAGCAACAGGGTAGGACACTGCAGCGCTTCGCTGGCGGCCAGCTTGCTCTCCGGGAAGAGCTCCTTCAGGTAGTCACCCGCGGCAATCGTGCCGGCGGAGCCGGTCGTGAATACGGAACCGGCAAGGGTCTGGCCCGGCCGCAGCACCTGCTCGAGCACTTCAGCCATGGCGTGCCCGGTGACATCGTAGTGCCACAGGTGGTTGCCAAGCTCGTCGAACTGGTTGAAGATCATCAGGTCCTGGCCGGAGCGACGCAGCTCCCAGCACTTGTCGAAGATCTCCTTGACGTTGCTCTCGCTGCCGGGGGTCTTGATCGTTTCGCCGGCGATGGAGGCGAGCCACTCGAAGCGTTCCTTGCTCATCCCTTCCGGCAGGATGGCGATCGATTGGCAGCCAAGCAATGCGGAGTCGTACGCCCCACCGCGGCAGTAGTTGCCGGTGGAGGGCCAGACTGCCTTCTGGGTGGTGGGGTCGAACTGCCCGGTAACGAGGCGCGGTACCAGGCAGGAGAACGCAGCGCCGACCTTGTGGGCGCCGGTGGGGAACCATTTCCCGACCAGTGCGATGATCCGAGCGTCGACGCCCGTAATGGCCTTGGGGAACTCGATGAAGTTCACGCCGCCGAAACCACCGCCGTGCGGCACAGGCTCGTTCTTCCAGGTAATGCGGAACAGGTTACGCGAGTCCACATCCCAGAGGCCCACATTCTTCAGACCCTGCTTCGCCGCTGCCGGCACCAGGGTAGGGTCCTTCATCTGGGCGTAGGTGGGGATGACAATATTGCGCTCGCGGGCGCGCTTCACAGTGCGCTCGAGGCGGTCAGGATGTAAGGTCAGGTCAATCATGAGATCTCCTCTTCACGGCAAGGATAAGCAGTTGCATCAGGGCGGCGCCCAGGATGGCGCCCAGACTGTTCAGGATAAGATCGTCGACATCTGTCGTGCGACCGGGAACTCGTAGCTGCGCAACTTCGATCGCCAGGCTCAGGAGTGCAGCGCCAACGGCGATCCCCAGCCAGCGGTGCAGCTTCTGGCGCCACGTCCGGCGCCCGGTACCCGGTTGCGGCAGGGTGGCGAGCGTCAGGGCCGCCCCGACCGGCACGAAGACGGCCACGTTGCCCAGTACATCGACAAACAGGAAGTCGAATGAACGACGAGCCCCAGGGCAATCGGCAAGCAGGCACACGAGCGCCAGGCTCTTCTCGGTGAAAGGCGTCAGGTGCACGCGTCCCGGCCCTTGCCTGGGGCGCAGGGTCATGCTCAGCAGCCAGGCGACGATCAGGACCGCGGCGAACATGCCGGAACGCCGCAGCCAGGTCGTGGTCATTATCAGCCGGGACCGCTTAGCGGCGCCGGCGCTTCGATTTGCTGCGCCTGGCTTTCGTGCTCAGCCCGATTACCGGCTTCTTGAGCACGCTCTCAGTCTTACGCGGCCCAACGCGCAGCAACCGCTTCAACTGATCCAAGATTCGCGTCCACAACATACGGTTCTCCTACCGATTTTCGAGCAGAGGCCACATCCTTGAGGCCGTTGCCGGTCACTACGATCACGACACGTTCCTCAGGGTCTACCAGGCCATCGCTGACGGCCCGGACCAGGCCCGAGTAGGAAGCAGCGCCGGCGGGCTCTGCGAAGACGCCCAGCTTCTGGCCGAGCACGGGAATCGCTGCCAGGATCTCCTCATCGGTGACCTTGACGTACGCGCCCCCGGTCTCGCGCACCGCTGCCAGGGCCTTGACGCGATCGCGCGGTAGCCCGGCTGAGATGCTGTCGGCGACCGTGTGCGAGTCTATCGGCTGCATCTCCATGCCGCCGATGCCGCGCTGCCATGCATCATACAGGGCCGCGGAGCCCGCAGCCTGGACGCCCATCAGTTTGGGCATGCGGTCGATCCACCCCAGCGCCAGCAGATCCTTCAGCCCCTTGTGCAGCCCGCCGATGATACACCCATCTCCCACCGAAACGAAGATCCGGTCGGGGGCCTGCCAGCCAAGCTGCTCGCAGATTTCAAGGGAGCAAGTCTTCTTGCCCTCGGTCATGTAGGGATTGAAGCCGGTATTGCGATTGTACCAGCCAAACCGTTCGGCGGCCTGCAGGCACAGCTCGAATGCGTCGTCGTACGTGCCGCGCACGAGCAGCACCGTGCTGCCGAAGACGAGTAGCTGCGCTACCTTCGCCGGCGGCGCGCTCTCGGGAACGAAGATGACGTTGCGCTGCCCAACGCTGGCGCAGATACCGGACAGCGCCGCCGCTGCGTTGCCGGTGCTGGCGGTAGTGATCACATCGGCGCCCAGCTCGCGGCCCTTCACGACTGCGATCGCGCTGGCGCGATCTTTGAACGAGGCCGTCGGCAGCCGCCCATCATCTTTGACCCACAGATGCTTGAGGCCGAGAGGCTCAGCCAGGCGGCGGCGCCGGGTAGAGCGGAGTCCAGCCGACCGTCAAAGGGGGTACTTCGGCGTCGGGCTCGATGGGGAGCAGCGGCTTGTAGCGCCAGATGGAGAAGTCGCCATTGTCCTGCAGCGAAGCTGGACTGATGCGCGTCCCGATCAGGTCGTAGTCATACTGCACATCGAGATTGCCGTCCTGGCCGTGTTTCGGGCACACGTAGTCGCACTTCGTTCGGGCGAATATTCCAGGCCGCAGACCGTGCATTTCAGGGATTTGACGTGGTCCATTGGCTCTCGACTTTCGCGGCGATGGCGCACGCAACGTGCGCCATCGCTCATGGGTTACTCAGTCCGGAACGATCGTCGTTCCGGTCTCGCCGCGCAGCGCGCGTCCGATATTCTCCGGGTTCGTGATGATGGCGCGCTTGCCGCCGGCTTCCAGGTACCAGATGATCGCCTGGATCTTGGGCGCCATCGAGCCTTTGGCAAATGCTGCCTTCGGCCAGGTAGCTCTTGGCCTCCGACAGCGTCATCCGGTCGAGCCACTTCTGGTCCGGCTTGCCGAAGTTCAACGCCACCTTCTCCACTGCGGTCGAGATCAGGAACAGGTCGGCGTCTATACTCTGGGCCAGCAGGCTGCAGGCGAAGTCCTTGTCGATCACGGCGGCCGCGCCTTGATAGTTGCCGTCACCCGGGTCGATCACCGGGATGCCGCCGCCGCCGACGGTGATGACGATGACGCCAGCGTCGATCAGCGCCTTGATCGGCGTCCAGCTCGACGATCTTCCTTCGGCAACGGCGAGGCCACCACGCGCCGCCAGCCGCGGCCGGCATCCTCGACGACGTTCCAGCCCATCTCCGCCTCGCGGCGTTTGGCTTCGGCTTCGTCCATGAAGCCGCCGATCGGCTTGCTCGGGTTCTTGAAGGCCGGGTCGTTGCGATCGACCAGCACCTGCGTGATCACGGTGGCGACATTCTTGTTGATCCCGCGCTGGAACAGCTCGTTCTGAAGGGTCTGCTGCAGCGCATAGCCGATCGCGCCCTGGGTGTCCGCGCCGCAGACATCCAGCGGCACCTCGTGCATCCCTTCGTCTTGGCGGCAATCTCGGAGCGCCGCAGGATGAAGCCTACCTGCGGGCCGTTGCCGTGACCGATGGCGACGTCCCAGCCGGCCTCGATCATGTCGGCTATGTGATACGTGGTCTCTTCGGCTGCCTGGTACTGGTCTTCGACGCTCTGGTGCTTGGCTTATCTTTGATCAGCGAATTGCCGCCGATGGCAACGACTGCGACTTGCTTCGCCATGCTTCAGATGCCTCCCATCGTCAGCGCCATGACGGCCTTCTGCGCGTGCAGGCGGTTCTCGGCCTCGTCATAGACCACCGATGCGGCCCGTCCATGACGGCGTCGGTCACCTCGATGTTGCGGTCGGCAGGCAGGGGGTGCATGTAGATCGCATCCGGCTTGGCCAGAGCCATGCGGCGCTCGTCGGTGATCCAGTCTCGTACTTCTTGATGATCCGGGCGCCTTCGTCGGCATCGGGGGTGTGCACCATGCGCGCCCCAGGACTTGGCGTAGACGATGTCCGCGTCCTTGAACGCCTCATCCATGTCGTCCACCACCTCGAAGCCGGTGCCGAACTTGCGCGCCTGCTCGCGCGCCTGCTCCATGATCTCCGGCATCAGCTTGAACTCGGGCGGATGCGCCAGCACGACGTCCATGCCGAAGCGCGGCATCTGCAGCACGAGCGACTGCGGCACCGACATCGGCTTCTGGTAGGACGCGGCGTAGGCCCAGGACACGACCATCTTCTTGCGGCGCAGGTCGCGCCCCTTCTTCTCGATGATGGTCATCAGGTCGGCCAGGCACTGGAAGGGATGGTAGATGTCGCACTGCATGTTCAGGACCGGCGTCGCGGCTGCCTTGGCGACGTCGTTGATGTAGCCGTTGCCGATGCCCCAGTCGCACGTGGCGGATGGCGATGCCGTCGAAGTAGCGGCCGAAGATCTCGCCGATCTCCTTGGGCGTGTCGCCGTGGGAGATCTGGGTCGTCTTGCTCTCGATGAACGCGCGCGTGGCCGCCCAGCTGGGCCATGCCGGCCTCGAACGAGCCGCGCGTGCGGGTGCTGCTGAAGAAGAAGAGCATGGCCAGCACCTTGTCGCGCAGGTACGCGTGCGGCTCGCCCAGCGCGCGCTTGCGCTTCAGGTCAAAGGCCACGTCCAGTACGGTCTCCACCTCCTCCTTGGTGAATCCAGGTCGCCGATGAGATCGCGGCCTTGCGGAGATTGGTTTGCATTGCTCCTCCCTACTCCATCGCGCCCAGGACGAGGGCCAGCAGCGCCATGCGCATGACGACGCCGTTGAAGGCCTCCTGCCAGTAGCGCGACCAGCGTGGTGATGTCCACGTCGGGCGGGATCTCGTCCATGCGCGGCAGCGAGTGGAGCAGGATGGCGTCCGGCTTGGCCTTGGTCTGCAGCAGCTCGCGCGTGATCTTGTAGTTGGCCGGGGTCATGCCGTGCTCGCCGGCTTCCTGGCGGACTTGGTGTAGTCGGGCTGCACCACCGGCTCGACCAGGATCACGTCGGCGTCGGCGATCGCCTGCTCGACGTGCTCCGCTTCGCGGAAGTTCAGGCTGTAGCCGTTCAGCTCCGCCTTGAACTCGTCGGTGAGGGACATGTCGGGCGGGGCGACGAAGGTGATCGGGCAGTCGAACTGGGTCAGGGCGTAGCCAAGGGAGTGCATGGTGCGCATGCGCATGTCGCCGACGGCCAGCCACTTCAGCCCGTCGATGCGGCCCTTCTCGCGGCAGACGGTGTAGAGGTCGGTCAGGATCTGGGTCGGGTGCTCGCCCCAGCCGTCGCCGCCGTTGATGATCGGCACGCTGGACCACTTGGCCGCCTCGTGCGGGGCGCCCTGCTGGAAGTGGCGCATCACGATGACGTCGCCGTAGTACTCCAGCATCTTGACGGTGTCCTTGATGGACTCCTGGTACCAAGTCGCCGGCACGCGTCATCTTGGCATCCGAGAAGCCGGTGACGTGGCCGCCCAGGCGGTGCATGGCCGCCTCGTGCGCCAGGCGGGTGCGGGTGGACGGCTGGTAGAAGGCCGTGACCATGCGTCTTGTGGGCCAGCAGGTCGCTGTTGCGGCGGTTGCGGGCGATCGGCTCCAGTCTTTCGCCGGCTTCGAATACACGGAAGAACTCGTGCCGCTCGAAGTCCTTCAGGGAGAGGATGTCACGACCAAGAAAGCTACGCATTGAACTATCCTTTCTGCTTGTGCATATCACTGGCCCGCTTCGATGCGGGCTCGTTACCCATGATCGGCCGCCAGCGTCTGGCGGCTACGGTTGACCGATGCGACGCACTACATGAAAGCGGAAGTGTTCGCTTACGAAGTGGCTCGTGGAGTAGTCCAGCACCTGGCCGCCCGCCGCATACAAACGCGCCTGCAGCCGGAGCAGGGGAGCGCCGCGCGGGACGCCCAGCCGCCGTGCGAGATCGCCATCCGCCGGTTCCGCCGCCAGCTCCGTCCACGAGTGCGAGAGGGTGGGGGAACCCCGTTTCAGAAAGAGGTCGAGAACTGAGCCCTCGAATTCCGGCCCGAGCTCGGCGGCGGTGAGGAAGTCCACCGGCACTACGTCGACCAGATACGCAACCGGCGTGTTCCCCGCCCGGATCGTGCGGTCGACCACCGTCACCTGGGCGGCGCGCTCCAGCCCAAGGGTCTTCGCCTCGGTTGAAGTAGCGGCCCGCTGTACCGCCGTGCACTCCCCCATCTCCGTGTGCAGCCCCAGCCGCTCGGCCATGCTCTCGATAGACTCGAGGAGCTCCAGGCCGCCTTCGATCACCGGGCGTGCGTGAGAGACGAACGTGCCGACGCCGTGGCGGCGTACGATGGCGCCTTCTTCCTCGAGCTGCCGCAGCGCCTCGCGCAGGGTAGGGCGAGAGATGCCAAGTTGATGCGACATCGCGATTTCGCTCGGCAGGCGATCCCCCGGCTGGAAGCCACCCTTCCCCAGCCACTGCCGCAGCGCGTCGCTGGCGCGCGCATACAACGGACGCTGGTCGGTGCGGAGTGGGGGTTGCGGGTCCACGGTAGGGCTGCCTCCTGCGGCTGTACGCTGGCCTTCGCAGTGTGAAGAAGTAAGAGGTCTGACCTCTGGACCGATGATAACGCCATTCGGAGCGGGAACGCAAATATTGAACCCTGGATTGTACAGTCGCGCTCCGGAAGTTGCGCGGACGGAGGTTGGCCGGTTCGTGCAATCCCAGCGGGCGTTCCGGACGTATAATAGTGCAGAGGGGAACAAGCCCCAGGAGGATGCGATGGCGGGTGGTATAGAGCACCTGGCGCAGACCGTGGAGCGATTTTCGGCGTTTATGCGGCGCCGGCCCGAAGTGCCAAATCAGACCGGAACAGGCGCGGAATGGGATGCGGTCCAGGTCCTGGCGCACCTTGTTTATCACCATGAAGCCTACGTGGCGCAGGCCGAGGCCGTGGCGAACGGCGCTCCCTTCCGGCCGCCGGCGGGCCGCTGGAGAGAAATAAATGCGCTGGCCGTGGAGTCGCTCGCCGCCGTGCCCGTGCCCGACCTGCTCGACCGGCTGCGTGCGGCGAACGACCGCCTGTCTGAGATTTACCGGCAGTGCGATCCAAACAGCATCTCTCTGGAGCTGAAGCGAGGCGTCCGCATGCGCTCGCTGGCCGAGCTCGTGCCGGAGGTTGAGGCTCACATCCGGAACCATCTGCTCCGGCTGGAAGCTGCGGAGCGCGCCCGGCTCAGCAGTGCGGGGGCATCCAAGGTGAGGGACCGGTGAAGGCGATGTGCTGATCGCGTGAATGGGAGAGGGCGACTTGTGCAGAAGGTGAGGCACAAACAAAACCGGCGCTCGTCGATGAGCGCCGGTTTTGTTTGGATGGTACAGGCAGGAACCGCTAGATGCCGAACCCGGGCCAGCGGTAGGTGTTGAGGATCTTCATGTAGTTCGCGCGCTCGAAGGCCTGCGGCTCGGGGCAGTTGCGCTGCGAGAGGCTGCCCTTCATCTGTGTGAGCGACTCGTACTCGTGTTCCTCGAGCCACTGTTCCATACCACTCACGATCTCCGTCAACTTGCCCACCCCTTCCTTCAGCAGGACGGAGCAGACGTTCGCGACATCGGCGCCGGCAGCTACCGCCTTCAACGCATCGGCGGAGCTGTGGATGCCACTGGTGAGCGCCAGCGAGCAGCCCAGGTGACCGTAGAGGATGGCGATCCAGCGGAGCGGGAGCCGCAACTCGGCGGGCGTACTCAGTATCAGGTTCGGCACAACGGCCAGCTCGTCCAGATCCAGGTCGGGCTGGTAGAAGCGGTTGAACAGCACCAGGCTGTCGGCGCCTGCCTGATCCAGCCGCTGGGCGAAGCCGGGGAAGGCGGTGAAGAAGGGGCTCAGCTTCATCGCCACCGGGATCGTTACGTTGCGCTTGACCTCGGTCAGGATATCGACGTAGGTCTGTTCCACATCGCCGGCCCGCACCTGGGCGTCCACGGGGATGTAGTAGATGTTGAGCTCCAAAGCATCGGCGCCTGCTTCCTGCATGTTGCGGGCCCAGCTGGTCCATCCGCCGGCCGTCACACCGTTGAGGCTGGCGATGACGGGGATGTCTACCGACTCTTTGGCCTTGCTGATCAGGTTCAGATAGCTATCCGGGGTGGCACGGAAGTCTTCCTGCTGCGGAAAGTACGTCAGTGCCTCTGCGTAGCTGTCCGCGCCGCGCTCGAGGAAGTGGTGCAGCGATAGAGCTTCCATGTCGATCTGCTCCTCGAACAGCGAGTAGATCGTGACCGCGCCCGCACCGGCATCTTCCAGGCGGCGAATCGAGCTGACAGATTGCGAGAGGGGCGAAGCTGAAGGTACAACCGGGTTCTTGAGCGAGAGGCCCATGTAGCGCGTGCTGATGTCCATCTGCAGCGAATCCTTTCTGCACAGCAATCAGCCGCGCCCCTGTTGGGGCGCGGCTGATCCGTATGTTGTGGAGTCTACTTCTCAGCGCCGTCGCCGGCCGGCTGGCCGGCCAACTGCTGGTACATGCGCCACCGTGCCTGTACGTCAGCCTGCGCCAACCCCAGCAGCGTCTCGGCACGTTCCTCATCGGATTGCACGAGCATGCTGAAGCGGGTCTCGTTGTAGATGTAGTCCTTGAGCGGGATCTTGGGACCCTTGCTGTCAAGCGTGAGCCCGTTCTTCCCTTCCATGACAAGCTGCGGGTTGTAGCGGTACAGGTTCCAGGCGCCGCTCTCTACCGCCAGCTTTTGCTGGCCGTTGGCCGTCGTCATGTTGATGCCCTGGGCGATACAGTGCGAGTAGGCAATCACCAGGCTGGGGCCGGGGTAGGCCACCGCCTCGAGGATCGCACGCACCGTCTGTGCATCGTTGGAGCCCATGGCTATCTGAGCAACGTAGATATTGCCGTAGGTCATGGCGATCATGCCCAGGTCTTTCTTGGGCAGCGGCTTCCCGGCTGCGGCGAACTTCGCCACCGCGGCGAGCGGGGTTGCCTTGGACGCCTGCCCACCCGTATTCGAGTAGACCTGCGTGTCCATGACCAGTACGTTCACGTTGCGGCCCGAGGCCAGCACGTGATCGAGGCCGCCGTAGCCGATGTCATAGGCCCAGCCGTCGCCGCCCATGATCCAGACCACGCGCTCCACCAGCGCGTCGGCCAGGGTGTTGAGGTGCGCGGCCCATGGCTCATTGACCCGGTTCACCACATCCTTCAGCGCAGCCACGCGGCCTCGCTGTTCCGCCATACCCCGCTCGTCGCTCTGGTTGGCGCTCAGGATCCCGTTCGCCAGCTCCTCGCCGATGGCGGCGCGATTCTGGGCCACGAGCTCCCGGGCATATTCACCCTGCTTGTCCAGCGTCAGGCGGAAGCCCAGGCCGAACTCGGCGTTGTCCTCGAACAGGCTGTTCGCCCAGGCGGGACCGCGCCCGTCCTTGTTCGAGGTCCACGGCGTCGTCGGCAAGTTGCCGCCGTAGATCGACGAGCAGCCGGTGGCGTTCGCCACGATGGCACGATCGCCGAAAAGCTGCGAGATCAGCTTGACGTACGGCGTCTCACCGCAGCCGGCGCAGGCGCCGGAGTACTCGAACAGCGGCTCGAGCAACTGCGTGTTCTTGACGGTATTCATCGGCAAGGCCGTGCGGTCGAACTCAGGAATGTTCAGGAAGAATTCGTAGTTCTCCCGCTCCGGGAAGCGCAGCGGAGGCTGCGGCATCATGTCGATCGACTTGTGCTTCGGGTTGCTCTTATCCTTGGCCGGGCAGATGTAAGCGCAGGCGCCACAGCCGGTGCAGTCCTCAGGAGCCACCTGCACGGTGTATTTGAGCCCCGGCAGCTCGCGGCTCTTGTAGTCCATCGACTTGAAGGTCTCAGGTGCGCCGGCCAGCTGGGCCTCAGGGTACGCCTTGATGCGGATGGTGGCATGCGGGCAGACAAACGCACACTTGCCGCACTGGATACACAGGTTGGGATCCCAAACCGGGATCTCCAGTGCGATGTTGCGCTTCTCCCACTGCGCCGTACCGGTCGGGAAAGTCCCGTCGATCGGCAAGGCAGACACCGGCAGGCTGTCGCCCTTGGTGGCCATCATCGGGGCCAGGACGTCCTTCACGAACTGCGGTGCTTCGTCACGCACGGTGGGGGGCATGTCGACCTGGCTGGTGACCGCGTTCGGGTAGTTCACCTCGCGCAGGTGCGCCAGCGTGTGATCGACCGCGGCGAAGTTCTGCTGCACGACGATGTCGCCGCGCTTGCCGTACGTCTTCTTGATGGCGTACTTGATCTGCTCGATGGCCTCTTCGCGGGGCAGCACGCCCGAGATGGCGAAGAAGCAGGTCTGCATGATGGTGTTGATGCGCACGCCCATACCCGTGGCCGCGGCCACTTCGTAGGCATCGATCACGTAGAACTTCAGGCGCTTGTCGACGATCTGCTGCTGCACCGTGCGCGGCAGCTTGTCCCACACCTCATCCGGCCCGTAAAGGCTGTTGAGGAGGAAGACAGAGCCGGGCGCGGCGTTCTCGATCACAGGGTAGCGTTCGAGGAAAGACCACTGGTGGCAGGCGATGAAGTTTGCCGACTCGATCAGGCAGCTCAGGCGGATCGGTTTCTGGCCGAAGCGCAGGTGCGAGATCGTGATGGCGCCGGACTTCTTGGAATCGTAGACGAAGTAGCCCTGGGCGTAGTTCGGGGTCTCCTCGCCGATGATCTTGATCGAGTTCTTGTTAGCGCCCACCGTGCCGTCGGCGCCCAGGCCGTAGAACATGGCCCGCACGACATCGTCCGATTCGGTGGTGAAGGTCGGGTCGAAGGCGAGGCTGGTGAAGGTCACGTCGTCGTCGATCCCGACGGTGAAGTGATTCTTCGGCTTCGCCTCTGCGAGGTTGTCGAAGACCGCCTTGCACATCGCCGGGGTAAATTCCTTGCTGGACAGGCCATAGCGGCCGCCAACAACCTTGAAGCTCCGCTCGCACTCGACTGCCGCGGTCACGCATGTCCTGGTACAGCGGCTCGCCGGCGGCGCCCGGTTCCTTCGTGCGGTCCAGCACGGCGACCTTCTTGACCGTCTGCGGAAGCGCATTCACGAAGTGCTCGACGCTGAACGGCCGGAACAGGCGAACCTTCAGCAGGCCCACCTTCTCGCCGCGCTCGACCAGGTATTCCACCAGTCTCGTGCGCCACTTCGGCGCCCGAGCCCATCATCACGATCACACGCTCGGCGTCCGGGGCACCCACGTAGTCGAACAGGTGGTACTGGCGCCCGACTGAGAGCGGCGAACTTGTCCATCGTCTGCCTGGACGATGCCGGGGATCGCCGTGTAGAAGCGGTTGCACGCCTCGCGCGCCTGGAAGAAGACGTCCGGGTTCTGGGCGGTGCCGCGCATGACCGGATTCTCCGGGCGCAGGCCGCGCATCCGGTGCTGCATCACCAGGTCGTCGTCGATCATGGCGCGGATGACGTCGTCCGGAATCTGCTCGATCTTGCCGACCTCGTGCGAGGTGCGGAAGCCGTCAAAGAAGTGCAGGAACGGCACGCGGGCCTTGAGTGTGGCGGCCTGGGAGATCAGCGCCAGATCCATCACTTCCTGCACGCTGTTGGAGCAGAGCATGGCCCAGCCGGTCTGGCGGGCGGCCATCACGTCGCCGTGATCGCCGAAGATCGACAGAGCGTGGGCGGCAACGGTGCGCGCTGCGATATGGAACACGGTGGACGTCAGCTCGCCGGCGATCTTGTACATGTTGGGGATCATCAGCAGCAGGCCCTGCGACGCGGTAAAGGTCGTCGTCAGCGAGCCCGTCTGCAGCGCACCGTGGACGGCGCCGGCGGCCCCGGCCTTCGGACTGCATCTCCACCACGAGTGGCACGGTGCCCCAGATGTTCTTGGCCTTTTCGGCGCTCCACTGGTCTGCCCACTCGCCCATCGGGCTGGAGGGGGTGATCGGGTAAATGGCGATCACCTCGTTGGTCTTGTGGGCGATATAGGCGGCTGCCTCGTTGCCGTCAATTGTGACAATCCGCGGTTCTGTCATCGTATCTCCTCGAACGAGTCTTGCTCGCCTCATTTATGGGAACAGCCGCCTGGTTTAAGACGGCAAAAACCGGACCACATAATGGGTCCGGCGCTGGCATTTACGTATGCTCAGGTCCCTGCTCTGGAGGCCGAGCGCCCTGGTCATCGACTCCGGCAGTCTACCATTTGTAGCAATTTAAGGCTATGACACGCATCATAAAGGAAGGGGGGTGTTTGGAGCCGCGAAGCGGGCGGGGGTTTGGACCGCGAAGACAAGACGGTGTCTGGACCACGAAGACGCGAAGGACGCGAAGACACGGGGGTTTGGACCACGAAGACACGAAGGAACGCGAAGACACGAACGCGAGAAGAGCACGAAGCGGTGGCGCGGTGGATGGCGCCCTTGGTGATCGTCGCTGCATAGCAGCCGCCGGGTGCCCTTTGATACCGTAGCTGCAAAGCAGCCGGCGTTAACCCCAATCAGGACGCGGTGAGGGTTGCTTCCGGCAGCTTTGCTGTCGCATTGCAGCGATATCTGCGGGAGGAAGCGAAATGTGCGGCCGCGGCGCTGCCCGCGGGGACGCGGGACGCCGCGCCCGGCTGTGGCACCGGCACCCGCTCACCGGGCGGCGCGCCGCGTCCCGGGCCATGGGCTGCCATGCGACGGCAAAGCTGCCGGAACTGAGCCTCGCTGCGTCCTGATTGGGGTTAACGCCGGCTGCTTTGCAGCTACGGTATTAAAGGACGAAGATGCGAGAAGCAAATGGCGCCGCGGGTCGGCACAGCGAGGCCTTCGCCGCTACGATCACCAAGGGCGCCAACCACCGCGTAACCCCTTCGTGCCCTTCGCGCTTCGTGTCTTCGCGTTTCTTCGCGTCTTCGTGGTCCAAACCCCCCGTGTCTTCGCCTTCCTTCGCGTCTTCGTGCTCCAAACCCCCGCGGTCCACGCCCCTACCGTCGTCGCGTTCCTAATCCCCCAACCGCGGCGCCTCTACCGCGGCAAACCCACGCGGAACGCCATGCGGTTCATCTCCACGAACCGGTCGGGCACACGCGCTTCCAGCTCCTGGAGCCACAGCTCCTCCCCCGGCCCGCCGGGCCCAACAGCGCCGACAACGCGCCGAGCAGCACCACGTTGGCCGCCCTCGCTGCCCGCCTGCGGCGATCCCCGCGGCGTCGACGATAGTCGGCGCGGCCGGTCACCTGTGCCACCGCCGACCGCAGCCGGTCGTCTTCGGGATACGGCTGACCGCCTGTGAGTCACCGTGATCGGCAGGATGGCCTGCATATTGACCATCACCAGGCGCCCGGCGCAGCTGATCCAGGTTGCGCAGCGCCTCGGCCTTCTCAAACGCGAGCAGCACGTCCACCTCGCCCGCGCCGACCATCGGCGAATATACCACCTCGCCCCCAGCGCACGTAGCTGGTCACGCTGCCGCCGCGCTGCGACATCCCGTGCACCTCGGCCTGCTTGGCCTCCAACCCGGCCGCCAGCCCCACATTCACCAGCACATCGCTCGCCAGGATCGTGCCCTGCCCGCCCACGCCGGCCAGCAGAAAGTTGATCTGTCTTCATGTGATACTCCCCTATTCGGCAGTCACGACGGGAGAGTTGATCGCGCCCCTGCGGGCAGATCTGCGCGCAGACTCTCGCAGCCGGTGCACAGCGCCGCGTCGATGGCGGCCTTGGGGCGCCGGTCTTGGCGTCCAGTTCGTCGCTCTTGAGGATGCGCCGGGCAGCCGACGCGGAAGCAGAGCGTGCAGCCGTTGCACTTGTCGGCGTCACACCTCCAGCGGCACCCAGCGCCCGCGCCTCGGGCAGCAAGGCGCACGGCTCGCGCGTGATCAGCACGGCGGGCTCGTCCAGCTTCAGGTACTCTTTCAGCGTCGCCTCAATCGCCTCCACATCGAAGGCCGGCACCGTCTTGACGTGCCGCACGCCCAGGGCGCGCACCAGCGGCTCCATCTCGATCACGGGCGCCGGCTTTCCCTGCAGCGTCCGCCCGTGCCGGGGTTCTCCTGGTGGCCGGTCATGCCGGTCACACGGTTGTCCATGATGACGGTGATCACCGGGCTGCTGTTGTACACCACGTTGAGCAGCGCCGGCATGCCGGTGTGGAAGAAGGTGGAGTCGCCGATGACCGCCACGTGCCGCTCGGGGCTGCCGGCCTTGGCCGCGCCATGGGCCACCCCGATGCCCGCGCCCATGCAGCCGGTGGTGTGGATGGCGTTCAGCGGCGGGATCAGCCCGAGGGTATAGCAGCCGATGTCGCCGTTTACCGGCAGCCTTCAGCTTGCTGAGCACGTAGAAGGCGCCGCGGTGCGGGCAGCCGGGGCACAGCACCGGCGGCCGCGCCGGCAGCAGACCGGTCTCCACCGGCGAGAGCGCCACGCGCCGCCTCTGCCGGCAGCAAGCCCGCGCGGATGGCGCACTCGCGGACCACATGCGGGTCGAACTCGCCGCCGACGGGAAGATGCTCTTGCCCTCGACCGGGATCCCCATCAGCCGCACCGCTTCCTCGACGAAGGGATCCAGCTCTTCGATCACGATCAGCCGCTCGACGGCAGCCGGCGAAACGGCGGATCAGCGCCTCGGGCAGCGGCCAGCTCATCCCCAGGTGCAGGACGGAGGCGTTGGGGAAGACCTCGCGGGCGTACTGGTAGGCCACGCCGCAGGTGATGATGCCGAGGGCGCGTCACCCGGATCTCGACGCGGTTGTACGGCGAATGTCCTCGGCAAACTGCGCGACGTCAGCCGCATGCGCTGCTCGATCAACGGGTGCCGGTGGCGGGCATTGACGGGCACCATCACGTACTTGGCCGGGTTCCGCGGGAACTTCTCTACGGCCGCCTGTGCTCGACGCGCTCGCCCAGTCTCGACCGCGCTGGTGGAGTGGCAGACGCGCGTCGTCATGCGCAGCATCACCGGGGTATCGAAGCGCTCGCTGATTTCGAAGGCCGCCACGGTCGAGGTCCTTGGCTTCCTGGCTGTCGCTCGGCTCGAGGCAGGGGATGCGGGCGAAGCGCGCGAACGGCGGTTATCCTGCTCGTTCTGGCTGGAGTGCATGGCGGGATCGTCGGCCGAGACGATCACCAGGCCGGCCTCGATGCCGGTCATCGAGGCGTACATGAAGGCGTCGGCCGCCACGTTGACGCCGACGTGCTTCATGCGTGCACAGGGCGCGGCGCCCGCATGTAGGCGGCGCCGATCGCCACGTCCAGCGCCACCTTCTCGTTGGTGGCCCATTCGGCATAGACGCCGGGCAGCTTTGCCAGCGTCTCCAGGATCTCAGTACTCGGGGTTCCGGGGTAGGCAGAGGCGACGGCGACGCCGGCCTCCCATGCCCCACGCGCCACGGCCTCGTTGCCGGATAGCAGCTCTGCCACGTCGACCTCCGTCGGAAATCGTAGACTGTGCCCGTCCCGGGCATCGCCCCGGAGCGGTGCCCGGGACGAACATTATGGTAGCAGCGGACGGGCGGGGTGGCAAACGAGGAAAGGGGCGATGCGGAATAGATCTGGCGTGTGAGGAAGGAGCACGAACTGACTGAGTCTGGCCCTACCCGGCGTACTCGCTGAGCAACCGGACCCGGGAGAAAAAGGGCGCCTACGACCGGCTGATTCCATGCGCGAGCCGGTCGTAGGCGCAGAAGCCAGACCTACTTGCTCGGCTCCAGCACGCCGCGAGCGATCTGCTCGAACTCCTGCTCGTTCAGCAGGCCCTTCTTCTCGAACGCCTTCTCCTTCACGCCCATCTGGATGGCAAGCACCTGCTCGGTGGTCGCTTCCAGCCCGGCGCGCTGCAGCCAGTGCACGATCGAGTCGGCGCCGCTCTTCTTGCCCAGCATCACGGCCGGAGCGTTGCGCCCGATGACAGACGGCAGGAACGGAAATACCTCCGTTGGCTGAACGTCGCGCACCTTGAGCCACCATGCAGATACGATACCTGACTCAAGATTGTAGAGATCCTCGCCAATAACCGGCTGGTTGACAGGCAGGCGGTGCCCGGTGAGCTGCGAGACCAGGCGCCCGAGCTCGTACAGCTTCTCGGTCTTGATGCCGGTGTCGACGCCGTACAGCAGCTTCAGCGCCAGCGCTACCTGCTCGGTGGCGGCCTGGCCGGAGCGCTCGCCGAGGCCCAGCACCGTGGTGTGCACCACTTCGGCGCCCTCTTCTACCGCAGCCAGGCTGTTGCCGACCGCCAGGCCGAAGTCGTTGTGGAAGTGCGCTTCGAGCGGCTTGTTGATGCGCTTCTTCATTTCGCGCACGTACCAGCGCACGGCCGGGGTGGACGCGCAGCCCATCGTGTCGACCAGGGCGAGACCGTCCATGTGCCCTTCGTCGGCGACCTTGTTGACGATCTGCATCAGCCAGTCGAACTTGGCGCGGGTGGCGTCGATCGTGAAGAAGATGGTCTTGAGGCCGAGCTCGTGGGCGGCCCGGGTGGCCTTGACCGAGAGGTCCATCGCCTTGCTAAGCGGCCAGCCGTAGGCGTATTCGATGATGTGCTCGCTGGCCGGGATCTCGATCACGACACCCGAAACGCCGCAGTCGGCGGCGAGCTTGACGTCGTCCACCACGCAGCGGCAGAAACCGAAGATCTCGGGTCCCAGGTTGCGCTTCACGATCTCGCGGATTGCGGCCTCATCCTGCTTGGATACCGCCGGCATACCGGCCTCGATGCGGTGTACGCCGGCTTCGGCGAGCGCCTCGGCAATGCGGACCTTCTCGTCCTTGCGCAGGACCACACCGGTTTCCTGCTCGCCGTCGCGCAGGGTCACGTCGTGCAGCTTCACCTGCTTGGGGAACTTGAACCCTGCCGTTACCTCAGGCAGGAAGTTCAGCGGGCTGACGAAGTACTCGTCGGTCTTCCAGGGTTCGTTCATCGGATCTGCTCCTCAATAGAGATATAGAGAAACTTGTAAGGGCCACAAAGGGCCGGAAGTCAGGATTGCCGGCAGGCGTCGAAGGCAAGCCCGCGCGCAGCGGCAATCCAGTCGCGAACGGAATTGAAGACGGGGATGCCAACCCCCTCGATGGCGCGCGACATGCGGGCGGTGTAGGGCCCACCCATCGCACCGACCAGGATCGGCTTGCCGTAGGCGCAGTTGAGCCGTCCCAGGCGCTCCACGATGTCCTCTTCGAGCGGGGTGTCCTGGAACACGAACCACGGCATGACGATGTCGATGCCCGGATCTTTGAGCAGCGCCTCGATGCCGGTTTCGTAGTCTGCAGCGGTAGCCGAACCGGTGACGTCCACCGGGTTCTGGACGATGAAGTAGGAGGGATACACCTGCTTCAGGTGCTCCGCCGTCTCGGGGCTCATCTCCGGGATGGTGAGACCGTAATCGCCGAGCAGGTCGATCCCCTGCACCATCGAGCCGGCGCCGTTGCTGATCATCGAGACGCGCCCGCCCCGGGCCTTTGGCTGCATGGCGAGGGCCTTGCTGGTCGCCAACAACTCCTCCATGCTGTCCACGTGGATCAGGCCGGCCTGGTGGAAGGCAGCCTGTACCACCCCGTAGGAGCCGCCGAAGAAACCGGTATGCGACATCGACGCGCGCGCGGCGCGCTCGGTGCGGCCGACCTTCAGCACAACGATTGGCTTGATCTTCGACACAGCGCGCGCCGCATGGAGCAGCTTGCGCCCGTCTTCCAGCCCTTCGACGTACATGGCAATGATGTCCGTCTCCGGGTCGGTAGCGAGATACGTGAGGAGATCGGCCTCGTCCACATCCACGCGATTGCCGTAGCTGGCGAATTTGCTGACGCCGAGCTCCGCCGCGCCTTCCAGGAACACGGCGCCCACCGTGCCCGACTGCGTCAGCACGGCGACGCGCCCGGCTTTGGGTCGCACCATGCGTTCCTGAACCTGGAAGAAGGTGTCCATGCGAGTGTAGCCGTCGGAGACGCCGATGCCGTTCGGCCCGATGATCCGCACGTCGTGCTCGCGGGCCAGCCTCCGGATCGACGCTTCCAGCTCCACCTTATCGCCGCCCAGCTCCTTGCCGCCGCCCGATACGATGACCACGTTGTGGATCCCAAGACGGGCGCACTCCGGAAGCAGCTCTGGCACCGCACCCAGCCCAACGGCGAGAACGACCAGGTCGATCTGCTCGGGAACCGATGCCAGGTCCGGATAGCAGGGAACGCCGAGGATCTCGTCGCGCGTCGGGTTGATGGGGAAGACCTTGCCCTGGAAATCGTAGTTGGCCAGGCTGTCCAGCACGCAGTAGCCCACCTTGCCCGGCGTGGCGGATGCACCGACCACGGCGACCGTCTTCGCCTTGAAGAACCCCTCCATGTACTGGGTGCGGGGGGCGGCGACCGCAGGCATCGGGCGCGGCTCCTTGTGCCAGATCACCTTTGCGTCGAGAACGCGGTGCCGGTCGCCCCACACCACCACCGGGTTGAGGTCCACTGACTCCAGCTTGCCGGCGTTCTCCATCCCCATGCGTCCGCGCGTTCATGAGGAGCTCGACCAGCATCTCTTCCGATACCGGCGGCTGGTTGCGATAGCCCTGCAGGATGCGGCGTCCCTTGATCTCGTGCAGCATCTCGAGCGCATCACAGCGCTCGATGGGCAGCACCCGGAAACTGACATCTCCCAACGCTTCGGTGAAAATGCCGCCGAGGCCAAACATGATCACGGGACCGAATTGGGGGTCGTCCAGGAGGCCGATGATGATCTCGGTCCCCTCGCGCACCATCTCCTGGATCTGCACGCCCTCGATGACGGCGTGTGGGTGGGCAGCGCGCACCGACGCGACGATCTGCTCGAACCCCGCCCTGACCTCCGCGGCGGTGGCAACGTCGAGCAGCACCCCGCCGGCGTCTGTCTTGTGCAGCACGTCGGGCGAGACGATCTTCATTACAACCGGATAGCCGATGTCGGATGCGATCTGGGCGGCCTCATCCGGGTTGCGTGCGATCCCTTCGTGGGGAGCCTGGAAACCGTATTTGCGGTACATGCCTCGTGTCTCTCCCTTGCGCGGAATGCGGATGCTTACGGTGGCGCCGGCTACTCGGCGGCGCCGGCGGTGAGCTGCAAATCTACTGCGTCCGGATCACCGGACACCAGAGCGCGGCCGATGTTGAGCAAATGGGCCAACATCGCATCGTGAGCCGCATCCGGATCGCGGCGCTTGATTGCCTCCACGATGCGGTGATGGTCTTCCACCGCCTGCTGCGGTACCCCGGGCCGGCCGGTCGTGCGCTTGCGGCTTGCCAGGCCCAGCCGGCTCAAACTGGTCATGAGGCGCTCGAGGATGGGATTGGCGGCGGCGGCAGCGATGAGCTGATGCAGCTCCAGGTCCGCCTCCTGGAACTCCTCGGCGTCCCCGATTGTGCGCCTGGCGTGCTCCATGCACGCTTCGAGCCCGGCAATCTGCTCGTCGGTGATACGCTCGGCAGCGAGGCGCGCGATCTCCACTTCCAGGATTTTCCGGGCCTCGAAGAGCTGCAGGAATGTGGATGTGTCGAGAGAGAAGACGAAATCCAGGTGCTCGATCAGGAGCTCGGGGCGCAGCGAGGTGACGTAGGTGCCGGAGCCCTGGCGGATCTCGACGACGTTCATGACGGCCAGAGCGCGCAGCGCTTCCCGCAAGACAGGACGGCTGACGCCCATGGTGGCCGCCAGCTCTCGTTCAGACGGGAGGCGGTCACCGGGCCGCAATTGCCGCTCGGAGATCAGCTCCAGCAGCCGGCTGGAGATCCGGTCGGGTAGCGCTTCCTTCCACAGTGCACCGAAAGCGATCTGGTCTGGCGTCATTGCAGTGAAAGCTCGAGCGAATTGGTCAAGTGGTATTACCAGATGCTCACTCTACTACCGGGGTCGGGAGGTTGTCAAACCGGGTGCGGCGAGGATGAGAGCGCGCGGGCGTGTTGGTTGCAGCGTGGTCCGCATGACCGGGTCGCACCGCGCATGGGTTGCCCTCTCCCACAAACCGGAGGCCAGCCCCTTGTGGGCGCACCTGCCCCTACCGGCAGGTACGGGGTGTTGATCGCGGCGCGGTTGGGTTAACGAACCTGCGCCGCGACCCGACGCCCCACAAGGGGGCTACACTACGGGTTGGCGGAAAATGGAGTCACTTCCACTTCACGCGAACCGGAGGCCAGCCCCTTGTGGGCGTGTTGATCGCGGCGCGGGTGCGGCACCCCGCGTAATGCAGTCGACTTTGATGCAAATCTACTGGGCCGCGGGGCGTCCTTCGAGACGGCCTTCGGCTCGTCAGGATGGCTGCGATAGGGGTAGGCTGCAATGTGAGTGGTTCTGTCCAGGAACCCCGCACATAGGTGCAAAGACTGTCGATAACCCTGCACCGAACCACTAGCATTGGTGCCCACAACTAACACAGCCATCCTGACGAGCCGAAGGCCGTCTCGAAGGACGCCCGTTGGCCAGCCAATTCGCATCGAAGGTAGCCGCACTGTACCGGACGTACTTCGACAGGCTCAGTATGGAGCAGGTAGTTGTGAGCACCGATGCGATAGGTTCGGTCAAGGGGCAGAGCTGGTTTTTGGCGCCCAACTGTGGGGTTCCTGGACAGAACCATTCACATTAGTGGCAACCCTCAACAACTCCATTCTGAGCCTGACGAAGGACGCCGTTGGCCAGACCATCTGGCATCACGCACAGCGCCGCCCCAACTCCGGCCTGTCTCCCTACAGCGCATCCTGCCGGGTAACGTCCCACATGGCCAGGAGCGCCAGCAGGATGCCGAGCGCCAGAGCAACGGCGACCTGGGTGTACTCCGGCGCCGGCCGGCTGAGCTGAACGGCAGTGAACCCCGGCAGGGTCCACGGGTAGCGCATTACCCACTCCTCGGACTGGAACACCAGCACCCCCCCCACGGTAGCAGCAATGCCGGCCCCGAGGGCGACGACAATGCTCTGCCAGCGCATGCTGATCCAGAGGTGCAGCGTGATGATGAGCCACGACGAAAGGTAGGCAAGTCCGAAGGTCCGCAGCAAGGGGCCCCAGGGAATGGGACTGCGGAAATTGAAAGCGGGCACCGCAAGCTGCAGCAGTTGCGCATCGATCAGCAGCAAGACGAGCAGCACGACGTTGCTGATCGCGATCAGTCCAAGCGCGAGAAGCTGCTTGGCCGCATAGAAAGCCCAACGTGGCACGGGCAGCGTGTAGAGCAGGGTCCAGTGGCGGCCGTTGTGGTCGAGAGCGCTCAGCAATGCGGTCTCGAGGGTGACGAACAGCGGCAGCATGAGGATGTTCCAGAAGACGAAGGCGTTCTGGAAATAGCCGAGCCAGACCTTATCGTCGGCGTGCGCGATCTGGAATTCGCGCTGCTGGTAATATATGGCGAACGCGAAGAACGCGATCACCAGAGGCGCCAGCACCGTCATCGCCAGCGCCAGCGTGCGCCGGGTCTTCAGGATCTCGGCGGAAAGTGCACGGAAAAGGACGTTCATATCAGGCCTCCATGGGCGTGGTCAATTGCAGGAAGATCTGTTCGAGTGACGGCTTTTCCACGCTGACATGGTAGAGCTGAAACCCTCCCGTCATGAGCTGCTGCGCCAGCAGGGCAGCATCGGCATCGCCGTTCGCCGGCACGTGCAGGCGGCCGTCGCCGTTGGCGTGCACCTGCCACCCCTCGGTGCGGAGCAGCCCGCAGGCCAGCTCTGGCCGGTCTACCCGTAGCGCGACCTGCTCGTGATACCGCCCGTGGAGGTCGGAGGCGGGCCCCTGGAAGATCAGCTTCCCGCCATGGATGATGCCGATGTGAGTCGCCATCTGCTCCACCTCGCTCAGCAGGTGGCTGGAGATGAAGACCGTTACCCCGTACTCCGCCGGCAGCCGCCGGAGCAGGTCACGCATCTCACGGATGCCTGCGGGGTCCAGACCGTTGGTCGGTTCGTCCAACAGCAGCAGCTCTGGCTGATCCAGCAAGGCGAGCGCGAGGCCGAGGCGTTGGCGCATCCCCAGCGAGTAGCAGCCCACCCGGCGGCCCGCATCCTTCTCCAGTCCCACGATAGCCAGGGCGCGGGCGACCTGGATCTCCGTGGCGTTTCGCAGCCGGCGGATCACCTCCAGGTTCTCGCGGCCCGTCAGGTTAGGATAGAGCGAGGGGGTCTCTACCAGCGAACCGATGCGGCTGAGCGTTTGCAGCCTGCCCGTTTTCAGTGGCCGGCCGAGCAGGTGCACCTCGCCGGCCGTGGGCCGGATGAGCCCCAGCAACATGCGGATGGTCGTGGTCTTCCCGGCGCCGTTCGGCCCCAGGAAGCTGTAAACGGAGCCCGGCGGCACGCGGAAGTCCAGCCGGTCGACGGCCAGCAGCGCGCCAAACCGGCGTGTGAGCCCTCTTGTTTCGATCATCGTGTCTGCCATGTGTTGCTGCTTCCTTTCACTAAGCGAAAGGAAGTCTGGCATGCCCGTGTATCAAACGTATCGGGAGATTGTCACAGAAGTGTCGCAGGAGAAGTGGGAACCTTCGGCCGGCGCGTGAGGGAGGATGCCGGCTGGCGATCACCCAACGCCTGGGCGATGGAGCGGTGCTAACTGCCGGACTTCTGCAGATAGACCCGGAAACTGCTGCCCTGGCCGGTTACGCTGCTCGCCTCCACCCGGCCGCCCATCGCCTCCACCAGCTCCTTCACGAGTGGAAGCCCCAGGCCCGAGCCGCCATCGTTGCGCCGTGCATTCGAGCCCTGGTAGAAGCGCTCCCAGATGTGGGGCAGTTCACCGGCCGGGATCCCATCGCCGGTGTCATTCACCACCAGAACCAATGCGTCCGGTTCTGCGATGGCGGTCACGGCGACGATGCCGCCGGGGGGCGTGTGTCGGATGGCGTTGTGGAGGAGATTCGCCAGCACCTGCGCCAGCCGCTCCTCGTCAGCACACGCCGGCGGCAGGGCAGCCGGCAAATTGGTACACACCTCTACGCGGCCTTCGCGCCACGCACCGGGGGCCAGCGCCTCCACCATGCGCCGGACTACGGGGCAGATGTCTACCGGCCGGCACGTGACCGCCAGACCCCCAGAGTCAGCCCGGGCGACGGTGAAGAGATCTTCGATCAACGATTGCAGCCGCAGCACCTCGCCGTGCATCACTTCCACATCGTGCCGAGAAAGGATTACTGCCTCTTCGCCGTCTTTCGCGCCGGCGGGAACCTGCTTCTCGACCGATGTCTCGAGCAGGGCGCGTACGGTTGTCACGGGCGTTCGCAGCTCGTGCGAGACGTTTGCGATCAGGGTTCTGCGTGACTCCAGCAGGCCGGCTACCTTGTTCGCGCTGCTGCTCCAATTCGGAGACGTTCTGTTCCAGCGTTTCGGCCATTGTGTTGAAGGCCGCCTGGAGCTGCGCTACCTCGTCTTCGCCGGTCACCGCCACACGGGCGCTGTATTCACCCGACCGCATCGCACTCGCTGCCGTGACCAGCCTCTCGAGCCGGCGAATGGTGCTGCGCGCGACGATGTATGACGCGAGGGCCAGCGGGGGCAGCCCAAAGACGACGGCGGCGACCGAATACGCGGCCAACCACGTGAGGCTGGGCACCACCCACACGATTAGCTGTGTCAGCAAGGCGGCCACCGGGTCGGGCGGGACGCCGTCGGAGAGCGGGATGAGGCGAGGGGCCCTGATAACCACGGCCACCGCGACCAGGCCAACCAACCCCACCAGGAAGAGCAGCATGAGATGGGCATGCGTGAGCGACCAGACCAATCGCTGCCGCCGCATCTCGCCCCAGCGCAGCCATAGACGCACCGCAACCCGGCAGAATGCGTATCCTACGCCCGTCCCCAACAGGAACAGCGCGGCACCCAGGTCTGCCCAGTTCGCGTGCCAGGCCTCATCGACCCCAAGGCCGGAAGCAGGGAGGCGCAGGCTCAACATGGTCACGCCAAGCGCCGCGCTCATCAGCAGCTCCCAGGCAATCTGGTCGCGGGGCCGCAGCACCGGCACCCGGGCTCTCAGGACTGCCCACACGCCACAGACGCCGCACAGGGCGGGGAGGCCCGAGGCAAAGGAAACGACGGCAACCTGCCCTACGAGGCGGCTGAAGATGAAGATGATGCCCAGGCCGAGCAGCCACGCCTCGACCAGCGTGCGCCACGCAGGAGCGGCCCACAGGAAGCGGTGCGAGCCAGGCGCGGACCGCGCAGGGTGACTCACGGGTCCGCCTGTGGCTTACGTAGCCGGTAGCCCACACCCCACACCGTTTCCACCGCGTCCTCGAGGGGCCCGAGCTTTTTCCGGAGCCGCAGCACGGCGTTGTCTACCGACCGGTCGCCGGTGATGTAGTTCTCGCCCCAGACAGTGTCGAGCAGATACGAGCGGCTGAACGCGTGCCCGGGTTGCGCACCAAGAGGCATAAGAGGTCGAATTCCGTGCGGGTGAGATCGAGGACCGCGCCCTGGAGAGCGGCAGAGCGAGCCTCCGGGTCAAGCCGGAGTACGCCCTCGTATTCGATCTCCGACCGGCCGGCAGTCCGGTCGGCAGCAATGCTCTCCCGCAGGTACTCGATGCGCCGGAGCAGCGCGCGCACGCGTGCCAGCAGCTCGCGCATGCTGAACGGCTTCGTCAGGTAGTCGTCTGCCCCCAGTTCCAGACCGATCACGCGGTCGGCCTCTTCACTGCGTGCGGTCAGCATCAACACCGGCACAGGGGACGATTGCCGGATGCGCCGGAGCACCTCCAACCCTTCAAGTCCGGGCAGCATCCAATCGAGGATGACCAGGTCCGGCTTCTGCGCGGCGAAAGCCTTGAGACCGCCGGGACCGTCCGCGGCGTGGTGCACCTGGTGCCCGACGAGCTCCAGTTCTCGGCAGATCACATCTGCCATCGCCCGTGCATCCTCGACAAGGAGGATAATCGCCATGGGAACTATCTTGCTTCCAGTTGCAGGAGCTTCGCCGCGTTCAGGCCGAGTATTTTCGCAATGGCCTCTCCCTGGAGCGGCAGCGACCGCACGGCGTCGATATTTCCGCGCAGGCTGGGAACCCCCGGGTAGTCGGTGCCGAAGAGAGCTTTGTCTGCCAGCATCTCGAGGCGAGGGAAGTATTCCAGCAGGTTCTGTGGAGGCAGACCCGCGAAGTCCATGTAGACGTTGGGATGGTACCGTGCCAGGGTGAAGGCCCGGTCGTACCAGAAGCCGCGGCCGGCGTGCGCCTGGACGATCACCAGGTCCGGGAAGTCTACCGCCACCTCGTCGAGCCACAGCGGGTCGGCGTACTTCAGCTTGCTGCCGGGAAAGACCGACGTGCCGGTATGCACGAGCAGTGGGATGCCGGCGGCCTGGGCGTATTCGTAGGCGGGATACAGGGTGGGCTCGCTCGGGTAGAAGTGCCCGTACGAAGGGGATAACTTGAGCCCGCGCATGCCCAGTTGTTCCACGTACCGGCGCAGGTCGCGGGCCGGGTTCGCCGTCAGGTGCGGGTTGAGGCAGGCGAAGGGGATCAGGCGGGGCGATGCGGAACAGTACTCCGCCACGTACTCATTCGTCGTGATCCCGGTCACCTTCGGATGGAGCTCGGCCAGCACCACCGCGTAGTCCACGCCCGCTTCGTCCAGGATGCGTAGAGCGCCTTCTGGAGTGCGCTGCTCCTCCATCCGTTCCCTGACGTGGGCGCCGGCCACGCTGGCGGTCCATTCGACTACGTGTGAAGTCGTCTGGTCTGACGGCGCCATATGGGTGTGGAAGTCGACAATCATCAGACGTAACTTGCCAGTTCCTGGATGAGTGCGTAGTTCTTCGCGCGGAAGTGGGAGGAGCTCCTCCCACAACACCCGGCCGTCTCCGTCTTGCGTCTGCGCGCACTGCTGCTCCGCGAAGGCGACCGCGTGGCGGGCGGTCGTGAGCAGAAAGCGCATGCGTGAGCGGCTGGTCGTGCAGGCGCGTCCCTGGTGCAACAGCCGCGGGTCGGCGTGCACACCGGTGGCGGTAACATCGGCGCGGCGCAACGCACCCGCCAGGGCATAGAAGAAATCCTGCTCCCGCTCGCGGAGTTCTTTGAGCAGCGTCTGGAAGTGCTCTTCGGGCGCTAACTGGGCGTACTCTTCGTAGAGCGTGTGATACGCACGCCGCACTGCCAGGCTTGCGAGCGCTACATCGCCGGAGCTAGAGGCCAGGTCGCGCGGGCCCGCGTTCCAGCCCGGTGAAGAGATCATCCTGCAGCCCGGGCGGCAGCGGCACGCGCGCCCTTTCCAGCACGTAATGCTCGTTTTCGGCCATCTCCCGCCGCAGCCCGTCAGGCATCGTCGCAAACGCGCCCTCGGGATTGTGTTGGCTGCGGTGGCAGTCCCAGGCGGCCATGCGGCGGTCGGCCCACGACACCACCCGCATCGTCACATTCACCATCTCGTCCGGCGTCGAGTAGAAAGGCAGCAGCTCCCCCTTCAGCTCCACACGGTACTCGGCGAAGCCCGGGACTGCATCGAAGAAGCTCTTGGGCAGGGCGCGGGTAAAGAGACGCGCAGGTCCCCAGGTCGGGCCGGTATGTTCGAAACGGTTCGCGTCCCCGGCCTCGTCGAAAGCACGGCGCACGACATCCCACATGGTGAGGTGGTCAGGGTGCGGGTAGAGCCCATGTTCGGGGTGGGTCAACAGGATGTCAGGCTGAAACTCGCGAATCAGGGAAACTACCTGGCCGGTCGCTTTGCCACGCGGGAGGTCTTTGATGCCGCCGTCAGGCCAGTCAAGCCAGCGCAGGTCCGTAATGCCAAGTGTGCGTCCGGCGCACTCAAGTTCCCGCGTGCGAACCTCGGCCAGATTCTCGCGCGTGGCGCAATCTTCGCAATAGATCGTCGCCGCTTCGCCGCGGCTGGCACAGACCAGGGTGATGATCACCCCCTGGTCTGCGTAGTATGCCAGGGTGGAGCCGACGCCGATCTCGTCGTCTGGGTGCGCGAAAACCGCCAGGATGCTGAGCGGCACAGGCCGGATGATCACGGCGCCACCTGCACAAACTGGCTGCTCTGCACCTGGAACACGTAGATCCGTGGGTCGCGCAGGTTACCGTCGTCGGCGTACTGTACCTGCCCGAGGGCGGTGGTTACGTCTAGCTTGCGAATCGCATCGGCGATCTTATCGGCGCTCAGGGTGCCCGCCTTCTTCATGGCTTCGGCCAGCACCTGCATGGCGCTGTAGCCGTTGATCGAGTAGGTGTCCGGGTTGCGGTAATCCACGGCCTGGTACGCCTGCACCCAGGCCTGGTCCACGGCGGTCTTGGGACTCG
The DNA here is from genome assembly GCA_963783655.1 of uncultured Chloroflexia bacterium. Taxonomy (GTDB): domain Bacteria; phylum Chloroflexota; class Anaerolineae; order CG2-30-64-16; family CG2-30-64-16; genus CAWAOA01. Next base: position 395,513 of record CAWAOA010000003.1, on the reverse strand, counting down.
GCGCGAAACCGGTTACGTACATCCCCTCGGCAGCGCCGTCCGAGTTATCGATGGTGGCGGAGAGGAAACAGCCGTCGGACGCCATGAAGGTGAGTCTTCTGCAGCCCCGCATCGCGCAGATCGGCGCGCAGATACGGGCACTCCACCTCGTAGCCGGCGTAGTAGATGCCGTCGACGCGCGGCGTCTTTGACGCGCTGCACTTCGCCGGTAAAGCGGTTCTGCTCCACCTTGACCTGTATCGAGAGCGGCACCTGTGCACCAAGCCGGTTGAGCTCCGCCGTCACCAGCTTGCCCAGATCGATACCGTAAGAGTCGTCGTTGTACAGCACGGCGACCTTCTTCGCGCCCAGCTTCCGCACCAGGTATTCGGCGCCGGTGCGCGCCTGCACATCGTTGGTGGCGTTGATGCGGAAGAAGTTGCGGTAGCCCTGCTGGGTCAGCCCGACTTCGGAGGCAGTGGGCGTGATCACGATGAGCGGCAGATCCTTGTAGACCGCCATCGCCGCTGCCGTCTGCCCGGAATTCGGGTGGCCGATCACGCCGAGCACCCGGTCGCCCCGCTGCACTGCCGCCTTGATCTGCTCGGCTACGGTGACGGCGGTATCCGAATCGGCCTCGTCGTCCAGCGCGACGACCTTGACCTTGTAGCCCAGCAGGCCCCCGGAGCGATTGAGCTGCTCCGCCAGCAGGCGCACCCCACCGGCGACCGTCTGCCCGGTGTTCGCCTGCGAGCCGGAAAGCGGGCCGGCGACGTAGACGGTGACGTCGCCCTTGGTGGGGGCCTGCGGCGCCGCCGCAACCGGCGGCCAGCAGCGCTATCACGAGCAGAGTTATCAGAAGCGTTTGCCGATCGCATTCATGCCTTTCGTTGCTGCAGCGCGCCGGCTAGCGGCGCACGCTGCGATCGATATCCTGCCGGCCCTGTGGAGAAGCAGGCACGTCCGCTTCGGTTACCGGCGGCGCTCGCTGCTGTCGTAGCTGTAGACCTCGTTCAGCGATTCCACCAGGTCCTGAAGCGCCGAGACCTCGCTGCGGATGTCGTCGCGCAGCCGCTCGGCGCGGTCGGAGTCGACGTCTTTGCTGCCCACCAGCAGCATTTGCGAGTAGACAGTGCCCAAGGCAGCCAGCGAGTGGTCGAGCTGAGCTCCGCCCGCTCCATGCGGGCGTCGAGCTCATTCAGGTTGTCGCCCAACTGCTGCTTGGAGGCCAGGTGTCTGCTCGATCTGCTCGCGGATGCGGGGATTGGCCTCCACGTTCATGCGCGCCCGTCAGCTCGCGGATATCCTTGGGATCACGTCGCGATCCCGCTGGACGATCTCGTCCCGGCGGTAGGTCGTCGATCCGGCGCGCCAGCCGCACCATGTTGGCGATCCAGTCGTAGACCTGGCCGGTCGTCGCAACCATCCGGTCCCGCAGGATGCCCGCTCGGTTGCTGCGCCACGGCTCCTGGATGCGCTGCCGGTATTGCTCGGCCTCGGCCAGCTTGCTCACGCAGCGCACGGTCGCGGATTGCCCCACGTTGTACTTCTCGCGGAACAGCGACTCCACGACGCGCTGCTGCTCGCCCTTGTCCGTCAGGCTCGAGACCACGATTGCGATCTCCCCGGCGACGCCGAGAGCGGGCCAGGCCCACACGGCCACCCGGGAAAGGGTTGGTTGAAGAAGACGGTCAACAGGATCGTGACGCCGATCATGACCGCGCTCTCCCAGCGGAAGAAGGCGTTCTGCACAGCGCCTTCTGCGCTTCTTGCTGCAACCGTTCCAGGACAGAGCTTTCAGACATCGACCGTCCCGCTAGAAGTAGCTGCGACAGGATCTTGTACAGGTCGCGGATGGTCTCGGCCGTGCCGTCGCGCACCTGCCCACCGCTGGCATCGGCCAGGGTCTGCATCACCGTGTAGTCGGCATCACTGCCCGTAGGCCATGGCAGAAGATGACAACCGGCACCTTCTTGTTGCCCTCACGGATCTCGTTCGCCAGCGCCCGCAGCGTGATGCGTGGACGCGTTCTCCTTGCCGTCGGTCATGGCCACGATGGCGTTGATGCGCTCGGGATCGCCGTGCTGCTGCAAGCGGTTGTAGGCCGTGCCGCACCGCATCCAGCAGGGCGGTGTTCCCGCCGGCGCGCATCGAGTCCACCTCGGCGCTGAGCTCTGACGCGGTTCTTCTGCCAGCGTGTCCAGCTCGATGATGTTGGCGATACGCGGTGTTGAACTCGACCATGCCCACCCGTTCCTGGTCGCTCGGGATCTGGCGCCAAGAAGGTACGCAGCGCAGCTCTGCGCGTTGTCGAGCTTCTGCCCCTGCATCGAGCCGAGGTGTCGACCACCAGGATGACGTTGGTCTTGCGCTTGGCCAGCGCCCAGGCGCTCTGCACGACCGACACCACATCGGAAGAGGGCATCTGCAGCGTCGTCTGCGGCTGCGCGGGATCGACGCCGTTGGCGCTGCTGAACGGGGAGCCGGCTCGCCGTGAGCGGCATATTCAGATCGGCCGGGCGGTAGCCCGGCGCGCAGCACCTGGGTCTGCGTGTCGCGCTCGCATCAGGAACTCGCGCAGCGCCTGGAAGGTCGCCGCTGGTTGGCCGTCAGTTCCGGCGTCTCGAGCAGGGCCAGCGGGTGGTCGGCCCACAGCGTGCCCTCGGCGGGGTAGAGCGCCACCAGCCGGGCCGGCGGCCTTGCCGAACGTGCCCGCGTTGAAGGCCACCACCAGCTGCTCGGACACGACGAAGGCATCCAGGTAGGCATTGCCTTCCTTCGCCGCCCGCTGGGCCACCGCCAGTTCGCCCTTCGCCGTAATAACGCACTGTCTTCTCGATGGCGCTGACGAACTCGATCGTCTTCGGATCCTGCGCCATCTCGTCGGTCAGGCCGCGCTGCACGCCGGCGCCGGCATAGAACTCGGCCAGCGTGGCCAGCAGCCCGCTGGCGTGGGCCGTGCTCGGATGGCTCCACTTGAAGTTCGCGTCCTGCCGCGCCCGCGCCTGCAGGCTGGTCCAACCGACCGGTTTGTCGGGCCAGCCCAGCTGGCGCGCCGTGTCCTCCCAGGCCGCGATGACGATGGGGGTGATGGCATAGCGCACCGGATCGCCCACCAGGCGGGCGGGAATCTGTCCCGGCCTGGAGATCTGCTGGCTCTGGCTCCAGCGCCGGTTCAACTGGTCCAGCCACAGCGAGGAATCGGGCGTCAGCGCCTGGAAGGAGGGGCCGGCCAGGGCCTGCGTCACCATCTCTTCGGGCGTCATCTCGACCAGCTCGACGCGCATCGCCTCTCTGTCGGCAGTGCGCAGGTTCCGGGCGTTGAACTTGTCGACCAGGCTGCGAACCAGCGCCGCCTTCTCGGGAGAGTAGGCCAGGGTGAGAGTGGCGTTGCGTCTGCGTCTGAACGTCCACCTGTGCCGGCCGAGCCCTGGCTGCGGCTGAGGATGACTCCGAGCAGTGGCACTGCGACGCACAGCACCAGCAGCGCCACCGAGCACGAGCACCAGGATCAGCCAGCGGCTTGCGGTCAGGCTTGTCTGTCGTCTTCTCATGGCATCCGCTACTTGCCCACGTTCAGGTCGAACCAGCGCAGCAGCGCCAGCAGCACATCACGGTTGGGCGAGGCCATGCGGGCGGTGCGGGGCACGACAGCCTCGACCCCCTGGCTCTGCCAGCGGGTGAACAGGGTGTCGCCCTCCGTCACGTTGAGCTCGCTGACCACCGGGCGCAGCCCCGGCATTGACGGCCAGCTTCTGGATGTCGGGAGTCAGCAGGAACTGCTCGAACTGCAGGGCGGCGTTCTTCTCGGCCGCCGTCGTCTCCGGACCCATCCAGATCGAGAACGGGAAGTCGAACCAGGTCACATACTTCGGGTAGCGGATCACCAGCGGGTCGGACCAGCGCGTCTGGATGCCTGCCATGTTGATCAGCAGGTCGCTTTCCAGCAACTGCCCGCCATCGCCCACCGAGTAGCCGAACAGCGCGAAGTCCTCTGCCGTGTAGGCGCTGCCGCCGCCCACGTCGGTGACCGAACCCATCAGCTCGCTCAGCCACTTCTGGAACGTCGGATCGGTCACGTCGGCGACGCTAGATGTTGGTACGGTCGTAGTACTCGCCGGCGGCGGCGATCATCGCCGCCAGCCCGCCCACGTTTCGTCGCGGGTTGGGCACGACCAGCTTGAAGAAGCCCCAGGCGGATTGCCGCCCAGCTCGGGCCAGCCGCCCTTGGCGATGGCGGCATCGTGGATCGACTTCCAGTTGATATCGCCGAAAGCGCTTGTCCAGCACCTGCGCGCGGCTCTGGTAGATGCCCCAGACGAAGAGGGAGATGGCCACCGGCCGGGCGCGGTACTCGCCATCGGTCAGGAAGACGTCGCGCCCTGCGCGCTCCTTATACGAAGCGTTCGCCAGCTCGACCAGGTAGCGGCTGTCGGGGATCCAGACCGTGGGGAAAGTCGTCTTCAGCTGCTCGAGCTCGGCCGGCGTCAGCTGGTCGCGCGTGCGGTTGCCCAGGCTGCCGAAGTCGTCCCGATCGAAGCGGCCGAGGGCGGTCAGACCGTCCATCGCAACGACCTGCACCTCGATCGGCTGGCCATCCTGCTTCGGGTTGGTCTGGTTGAAGCGCTGTGCCGCCTCGCGCACCCAGGGTTCAACCGGCAGGGCGGTCAATACGCGCACCGGTAATCGGCCCGGTCGGCTGCGCCACGAGCGGCTGGTTCAGCGCCGGATCCATCTGCCGGAACGCCATGCTGCCGCCGACGACGAGCAGCACCGCGCCGATCACCAGGAAGAAGACCCCCTGCGTTCGCCGGCTGCCCCTGCGCGCCGCGACCCAGAAAGTAGAGGCCAATGGCGACGGCGATCAGGGCCCCGGCCAGAACGGCCACTGTGGGAGCAAACTGCATGGCAATCTCCTTTTTCAGCCCAGGCCAAGCCGCGCTTTGCGGGCCTCGAGCTGGCTCTCCAGTTCCTTACGTTTCAGCACTTCCGGTGTTTCGCCCTGAACCAGAGCACGCTGCTCCAGCTGCTGGATCTGAGACTCGGCTTCCGCGAGGCGCTGCCGGATGGAATTCACCACCCTTGCGATGTCTGGATCGCCGCTGCCTGCCAGGTCTTCCAGGGAGTTCATGGCGGCCGCCGTCAGCTCCTTGGCGTGAGCGAGGCCGACCAGGCCTTCCACGTCAGGCTCATGCTGTTTCAGCGCCTGCGCCCTCGCGTCGAGGCGCCCCTTGGCCTCGACCAGGTCGGCATACTGGCGCTCGAGCGCTTCGAGTCGCTCCGTCATGCGAGCAGCGGCGAGGCGATTCTGGTTGAGCCGCTCCTGCGCGGCCAACGCTTCGTCGTGCTGGCTCATGCGCAACAGCTCATCCACCTCGGCGTCCTGCTTGACGACGAGCGACTGCTGTTCCTCGTTGCGTTGGCGCATCTGCCGCAGATCGGCGTCCACACTCGCCAACTGTCCGGTGAGCTCTTCCTGCATAGTGTAGATGTCGCGCAGGTGGTGGCGGAAGAGGGCCGGTTCATTGGCCTGCAAGGCGCGATCGACCAGCCGGTTGAGATCTGCAGATACGAGAGTCTGGATCTTGTCCAATAGCGATGCCATCCCGTCCTCCTTACCGTAAGCGCGGCCCAGCGAGCAGGTCCTGACACCCGCTGCCCAAACGGCCGGCGGGCCTTCTGGCCGGCGCCGGCGCCCCCCCGTGTAGATCGTTATCCCTGGCGCGAGGCCAGCCCCAGCCGCGCCTTGCGGGCCGCCAGCTGCGCATCGAGCTCGTTGCGGTCGAGCACATCGTCCATCTGGCTTGTCCAGCGTAGCCGCACGCATCTCGCCTTCTGCCGAAGCCCGGTCCAGGCGCCCGCGGATCGATTCGGCGATACGCGCCACGTCTGCGTCACCGGAGCCGGCCAGGTCGTCCAGCGACTTCATGGTACGGTTCGCGATCTCCTTGGACTTGGCCAGATCCAGCAGCGCCTCGAGTTCCTCGCGCTCCTCCTTGATGGTCGTCAGCTTCGCTTCCAGCTTCAGCCGGGCGTCCATCAGGCTCTGGTACTCGCGCTGCATCTGGTCGAGCTGCCCCTCAAATGTCTCGACCAGGCGCTGGGTAGAGTTCAGCTTGCTCTGCGCTGCCATCGCCAGGTCATCGCGACCCTCGCGGAGGAAGAGGTCGATGTTCTGATCCAGCTTCTCCGATTTGCCCTGCTGCTCCTCGTACTTGCGGCGAATGGTCTTTACCTGGCCGCCTACCGTGGCCACGGCCTCCGTGAGATCCTCCAGGTTGTCCTCAACCTCCCGGATATACTGGTTGATGACCGCAATGGAGTTCTGCTTCAGAGCCTGATCCACAAGGTAGTGCAGGTTGGCAGAGACAAGAGTCTGGACTTTCTGTAACAGTGATGCCATCGGTATTCCTCCTAAACAGCTTCGGCATGGAGTTGACGGATCGTGCGCGTTCAGGCAGATCATAGCAAGACGCGCAGCAACGCGCATGACGGGGAGCGGACGGTCACCTGACAGGGTACGCTCTGTTGTTGTCACGCCCTGTCTGCGGAAGCCTACGCTCTGACGAGTTTATAGCCCCGGCCGCGCACTGTCAACAGATAATGCGGATTGGCGGCGTCGGGCTCAATCTTCTGGCGCACCCGGCTGACGAGCTTCTCGATGCGGGCATCGTCGACTTCGTCGATGTACTCCTCGCCCCACACCGCTTCCACTACATCGTACTTGGTACAGATCTTGCCCATCCGCCCGTACAGAAGAAGGACGAGACGATATTCGAGGTTGGTGAGGGTGGGGATTAGCTGGCCGTTTACCCATACCTCACCGCTTTCGGGGTCTACTCGCAGCCCACCGTCGGCGGGCGCACGTGCTGAAGTCTGGCGCTGCACGAACTCGGAGAAAGCGCGCCCAAACAAGCGCCGTTCCGGTCCCTCGCCAACGACGAGGTGTTTGGCCGTGACCGACTCGACATCCTGGGTATCGGCGGCGTCCGGATCACGGGAGACGGCCACTAACGCTTCCTGCTCTCCGGAGCTGAGATCGTTCCAAATGTTGCGGCACTCGGTCAGCACGTGGATATCCTGCGCCAGGATCTCGGCTGCCCGCCGGTGAATGATCGTATCCTGGCTCCGGTCTCGCTCGGGCTTGCCGGTGAGCAATCCCAACACCCGCGCGCCCGCAGCCAGCAGACCGGGATGGCCACCCGCCCAGTGGCACAGAAACGAACGATTCTCATGGCCGAACGTGGCGCCCAGATAGGCGGCTGCCCGGTCGAGGAACTCCTCCGCCTCGCCGTCGGCCAGAAATGCAGGATAAAAGGCGTAACCCGCGAACATCTCGGCGAACTCCATCACGTCGGGGTCCGAGCAGATCTGTTCGAGCCGCCGGTTCGTCGCCACCACGCACGACAATCGCTGCTCCTGGCTGTCGTGGAGGGCACGCAGGTTGAGAAACACCCGGCCGGGGATTTCCGCAAGCGGAGCGTCGATCTCATCAAACAGGAAGATGACTCTTTGTGGGAGCATGGCCGCGATGGCGTTCATTGCTTGCGAAAAGCTTAGCGGGATCTCGAAACGACTCGACGGGGCCACAAGGCGGGTATATGCCTCCTCCAGCCTCCGCAGCAGGTCGCCGGCATTCTCGCCCTTGCGCAACACATCGATTGCGCTACGCAACACCAACTCGTAGAACGCCTGCTCCGTCATCTCCAGCATCTGGTTGAAGTCGACATAAATAAACAGGCGGTCGCCGGCCTCATTCCCCAGGTAGCGGGTCTGCACATCGATATCGGTCAACGAACGAAGCAGGGCAGATTTGCCGGTATTGCTGACGCCGATCACCGATACGCATTGCATGTCGGAAAGAAATGCAAACATAGCTTCGAGATCGTGGACGCGGGGAAGGTTGAGTCCGGCCGGTATCGATTTCGCCATCGCTTATCCCTCTGCCGCGCTCTGTGGTGCGGCCGCTAAAGCGCTTCGAGCAACGGGAATCTTGAAGAAGAACTTGCTTCCCTCCCCCACGGTACTCTCCACACCTACTTCACCGCCATGCGCCTCGACCAGGCGCTTGACAATCGCCAGCCCCAAACCGGTACCGCCAAAGCGGCGCGTGGTGGTACCGTCGATCTGGTAGAAGCGATCCCAGATGCGTTCCAGGTGGTCATCTGGGATGCCGATACCCTCGTCGCGGACTTCGACCCGCACGACATCGTCCTCGCGGCGCACACCGATCGTGATGCGTCCGCCATCCGGACTGAACTTGATGGCGTTGCCGAGCAGATTATCGAAGACCTGGCTCAGGCGCTGGCGATCTCCCAGCACGGGGCACGGCTCCGATTCCGCTTCGAGAACAACTTCGATCCCCAGTTGGGCGGTGACCGCCTCGGCGCTGCGTATGGCGTTCTCGGCAACCTCCCGCAGATAAACGGGGGCAAAATCCACACCGACTGCCTCGGCGCGCGTCATGATGATGATGTCATTCACCAGATGCACCAGGTTATCGGTCCGTTGCGCCACGATGTTGAGCGCCTGGCGCTGGTCGGCATGGATATCCCCGAGCGCTTCCTCCAACAGCAGCTCGATATAACCCTTGATGAAGGTGAGCGGCGTGCGCAATTCGTGGGAGATGTTCTGTACGAATTCATCCTTCATCCGGTCCAGCACCTTGAGCTCGTCGTACGCTTGCGCAAGTTGCCGCGCTCGCCCAGCGAGCGCGCTGTGCAGCCGGGCGTTTTGCAGGCTGACGGCGATCTGGTCGCTCAGGGTTTCGAGCAGGAAGCCGTCGGTAGCATCGAAACCGCCGGGCGCATGGCTCTGCACATCCAGGACGCCGAGCAGGCCCTCGCCGAGGCGAATCGGGACGGCCATCTCGGAGTGAACGTCGGGAAGCAAGCCATCGGGTAAGTAGAGTGGGTCGCGCGTCACGTCGTCGGAACGTGCCAGCTCGAGCGTACGGGCGGCAGCCGCACACAGTCCGGGACCTGCTACCGGCATACGGGTGCCGCGCTCGACCAACTGGCGCCCCAACGTTCCATTGCCGGCCCTGGCTACCAGCTCATCCTGTTCGTGATCGAGCATGAACAGATGAACGTGATCGTAACCGAGACCGGCAACCATCTCGGCGACCTGCCACAGCAGCGCATCCAGATCAAGCTGCGAGTTCAGCTTCCCCGTAATCTCCTGCAGGCGCTGCAACTGTTGCGCCCGCCGCGTGACATCGCCGTGCAGGCGAGCATTCGCAAGGGCAGCAGCAGCGTGGTTGGTGATAGTTTGGGCCAGCGTCATCTCAGCCGGCGTGAAGTCGCGCATCTCCGTCAGCTCGTCGACGCCGATCGTTCCGATCACCACATTTGCGACAACCAGTGGCAACAGCAATATCGACTTTACCCCGCGCCTCGCCATCACGTCCCAAACGTTGGCTGTGAGCGGGTCGTGCTGGGCGTCGCGGATCGCAAGCGGCTGGCAGGTTTCCAGTACCCGCTCTAGCGATAGATTGCCCTGGATGGGGATCAGCATCTCCTCACCCGAGCTATCAGGATGGCGTTGATACTGTGCTACCAGCCGCCCAACACCCTGGGACCAGTTGAGCAAGACCAAACCACACTGGTCGGCTCGCAAGGCGTTGGCCAACTCGTCCACGGCGGCCTGCATGACCGCCTGCGCGTCGAGCGATGCGCTGAGCCTGCCGGAAATACGGTTCAGCAGCGCCAGCTCCTGGCTGCGCTGCTCGGCGCCCTGCAGATGATGCTGAAGCTGGTCCAGCAGCCGCGCTTTCTGAATGACGAGAGCGGCATGTTCGGCAATGGCGCTGATCAGGGACTGCTCGTGTCTCGTGTAGCTCACCGGCTCGCCCCGGGTCAGGCTGAGCAGGCCGACAGAATGCCCGCCGGCAACCAGCGGAACGCCGGTCCAACTGCGAACGATCTGGCTGCCGTGCGCGTCGACCCAACGAGGTTCGTTGCGCACATCGGGCACCGACACGAGCTTGCCACCCTCTAGTGCAGTGCGATTAAGGGCGAACTCGTCCCAGCGCCGGCGCGCCCCAATGGGACCGGCGCCGGCCGGCAGGCCCACAGCGTGCGTCAACACGAGGTCATCGCCTTCACGCAGGAGGATGGACGCGCGATCGAACTCGACCAGGAGGCGAAGCCCCTGGAGCAGCCGCTCGAGCAAATCGTCGAGCCCCAGCGTCGAGTTGATGGCCGCTGCCAGCTCGTTGACGAGGGCCAGCTCAATGCTGCGCTGGCGGGCAAACTCGAGGTGGTGCTCCGTCTGCTGGAAGAGCCGTGCGTTTTCGAAAGCGATCGCCGCTTGCCCGGCGAAGATCTCGAGCGCCTCGATTTCGCTTCGGCCCGGCTTCAGACGGGAAGCGGGATCGTCGGTGGAGATGAACCCGATCTCCTGTTCGCCGGCGAACATCGGGACGATCAGCAGGTCCTCTTCTTGCCATTCGTACGGCGCCCGCTCGTCCAGCGGCAAGACGTAGACATCGTCTCGTCCGTGCACTGACGTCCCGGCGCGAGAGCTATCGACGAAATACGATTGGCTGACACGATGCTGCGGCTGCCGGTACCAGTCGTCACGCGGGACGTAGCCACGTCCAACCAGGTGCGCCCCAATCTCACCCGTCAACCCCAGATGCGCGACGGTACGGTAGGCGGAACCCTCGTCGTTGTAGAGGGAGACGACTACACGGTGCCAGCCCAATACCTCACGCACGACTTGCGCCACCGTATCCCCGGTCTCCTCAGCCCGCAGATGGAGTCGCAGGCGGCGAGTCGCCTCGAGCAGGCGGCTCAGGAAGACCGCATGTGCACTCACGTCCTGGTATGCCTGCATCTGTGCCAGCACAATGGCCATTTGATCGGCGAAGAGGCCCAGCACACGCATATCCGCGGCGGTAAATGGGGGGCGGCGCCCACCCGTGAAGACTGAGAGCACACCCGTGACGCGGCCGCGCCAGCGCAGGGGCGCACTCGCGAGGCAACCGACCTTGATCTGAGCGAAGACCGCGGAGCGACCGGGCCACGAATCGTAATCCTCGATCAGTTGCGGTTCACCCGACTCCAGCGTTCGCCCGGCCAGACCCTCGCCGATTGCGATGGTGATCGCGTTCCCGCCGCCCATCCGTGGGTCCGGAGTGGCCAGCCGCAACTGCTGGCGCGCCTCATCGATCTGCCACACCCAGGCGGCTTCGGCGTCCAGCAGCTGGGTTGCACGCTCGCCGATGACACGCAGCAGCGCTTCCGGCTCCCACTGATCCGTGATCGCCAGCGAAGTCTCGCGCAGAGCGGCCAACTCCGCCGCCCGTTCGGCTGTGCCGGCATACAGGCGTTGGTTCTCGATCACTATCGCCATCTGGTTGGCAAAGGCCCGCACTACCGCGATGTCATCGGCGCCAAAGGCATTCTTGTCGGTGGAATAGACATTGAGGACGCCGATCAGCTTCTCCGCCCCTACGCGCGGGACACCCGATGCCCAAATGGGAACCCCTACCCAGCTCTGGATCTCGTCCCGCTTGCCAAAGGAGAGCCAGCGCGGATCGGCGTGCGTGTCGGAGATGCTCAGAAACGGCGCCCCGGCGATCATTTCCTGTATCTTGAGGTCTGCTGCAATCGGCCAACGCCGGGTGTAGACATCGGGACCGAACCCTTCTCCGGCGCCGGCTACTATCTGGAGCTGGTTTCCCTCTCGCAGCGCAACTGTCGCGCTCGTGCAGCAGGTCACGCTGCCCATGAGACCCAGCAGCCGCTCGAGATTCTCTCGGATTTTTGCGGTGACCGAAGAGGCCGAAAGATCGGATTGCTGCAGCATGTGCGGCACCTGCAACAGCGTTTCCGCCAGATTGCGGGCCCGCTGCTCCTGGGCAAGGAGGCGCAGATTATGGATTAACACGCCGACCTGAGCGGTGTAGAGGCCGATCAGGTGCAGATCCGCTTCGGTGAAGGGCAACCCGTCGTGCGGGTTTGCGAGTCGCATGTGGCCGATGCATACCTTCTCCACGCGCATCAAGCCCAAAACCACATCGCGCTCGTCCAGCTTCTCCTTCAATCCCGGGTGGTTCAGGTGGCTGAAAGGCTCGGCGGACAGGTGGATCACGCCGTTCTCAGGCCAGGAGGCCATGAAGTGCGTGACCATGTCCGAGGTCAGCTCGTGAAATGCCTGCCACTGCTCCGGCGTCAGGCCGATCCCCGTGGGGTGAACGCGGAATTGCGAGCAGTTCTCGTCGTATAAGACCAGGATGCATTGCGCCACATCAAAGAAACCGGCCGCCTCAACCACCACCGCCTGGTACAACCGGTCAAGCTCGCGCTCGGCCGCAAGCCGGCGGAGAACGGCCTGTAAGTGGTCGAGCCTATCGAGTAGCGGGAGCGCGCGTAATGCGGAACCTAGCGGCGCATTCATCGTAGCTCACCCGGCGCTTGTACCTAGCGCCGGCCTCCCTTCGCCGGTCCTTTACCGGTGTTCTTGGCCGGAGCCGCGCCGGCCCTGGCAATGTTCCCGGCGCCCGGGGCCGTGACTGCCGGCGCCTGCCCATGATCGGAGCGCATATGGCACTTCTTGTACTTCTTGCCGCTGCCACACCAGCAGGGATCGTTGCGGCCCAGGTTGCCCTTGGCCGAGCGCACGGGCTGGGCCTGTCTCGCCGTCGCCGCGGTTTGTCTGCAGGCGCTGCGGCTGCGGAGCAGGCGGCTGGACCATCAACTGCACGTGGTAGATCGCATATACGATGTCGTGCGCGATCGTCGCCAGCAGCTCCTGGTACATCTCGTGGGCTTCCTTCTTGTAGGCGATCAGCGGGTCCTGCTGGGCAAAGGCGCGCAGGCCGATGCCCTCACGCAGCTCGTCCAGGTCGGTCAGGTGGCGCACCCAGCGGCTGTCGACGATCCGCAGCATCACCAGCCGTTCGAGCTGGCGCATGTTCTCTTCGCCCAGCTCGGCCTCCTTCGCGTCGTACGCCGTCCTCGGCCAGCGCCACCAGGTGGTCGCGCAGCTCGTCGGCGTTCATGCTGCCGCCAGTGCTCGAGGCTTCTCGGCGGGTTCGAGCGGTAAGATCTTGTTGATCTCGGCGTGCAAGCGCTGCCAGGTCCCACTCGCTGCGGTCCAGGTTGCCCAGCGAACTGCTCGACCAGAGCCTCGATCTCGTCCTCGATCATGCCCCAGATCGTCGGGCGCATCGTCGGCTCGGTGAGGATCTGCAGCCGCTGCTCGTAGATCACCTCGCGCTGCTTGTTGACGACGTCGTCGTACTCCAGCACGTGCTTGCGGATATCGAAGTTGTAGCCCTCGACCCGTACCTGGGCGTTCTCGATGGCCTTGCTGATCAGGCCGTGCTCGATGGGCATGTCCTCTTCCAGGCCCAGCCGGTCCATGAGGCCGGCCACGATCTGCCCGCCGAAGCGGCGCATCAGGTCGTCTTCCAGCGAGATGAAGAAGCGCGATGAGCCCGGGTCGCCCTGGCGGCCGGCGCGGCCGCGCAGCTGGTTGTCGATGCGGCGCGCCTCGTGCCGCTCGGTGCCCAGGACGTGCAGGCCGCCCGGCTGCCAGCACGTGCTGCCCGATCGGCCTCGGTTTGTGCCTTGGCCTGCTCCAACGCCTCCAGCCACATGCGGGTCGTCGTGGGCCAGGATGCGCCAGGTCCACCCCGTCGTGGCGCAGCCGCTCACGCGCCATGCCCTCGGCGTTGCCGCCGAGCAGGATGTCGACGCCGCGGCCGGCCATGTTGGTGGCGATCGTCACCGTGCCCGGGCGTCCTGCCTGGGCGATGATGCCGGCCTCCCGTCTCGTGCTGCTTGGCGTTCAGCACGTTGTGCGGGACACCGCTTGCGCTTCAGCATCTCGGACAGCATCTCGGAGGTCTCGATGGCGACCGTGCCCACCAGGACCGGCTGGCCCTGCTTGTGCAGCTCCTGCGATCTCGTCGACCACCGCGTTGAACTTGCCCTCCTGCGGTCTTGTAGATCTGGTCGGGGAAGTCGCACGCGGATCACCTGCCGGTGCGTCGGGATGGCGATGACGTCCAGGTTGTAGATCTTGCTGAACTCTTCCGCTTCGGTCAGCGCAGTGCCGGTCATGCCGGCCAGCTTCTCGTACATGCGGAAGTAGTTCTGGAAGGTGATCGTGGCCAGTGTCAGCGATTCGCGCTGGACACGCACGCCCTCCTTGGCCTCGATCGCCTGGTGCAAGCCCTTCCGAGAAGCGGCGCCCGTACATCAGGCGGCCGGTGAACTCGTCGACGATGATGATCTCGCCGTCTTTGACGATGTAGTCCTGGTCGAGCTTGATAGAGCACGTGCGCCCGCAACGCATTGTCCAGATAGGGCGTCAGCTCGTAGTGCTCGCGGTCGTACAGGCTCTCGTCCCGGCGCAAGCCCCAGCATCTGCTCCACGTGGGCGATGCCGTCCTCGGTCAGCGTGACGATCCGATCCTTTTCGTCGAGCGTATAGTCGCGCTCGGCCTTGCAGGCGGCGCACGATCTGGGCGAAGCGGCTGTAGTTATCGGACGATTCCTGCGCCGGACCGGAGATGATCAGCGGCGTGCGCGCTTCGTCGATCAGGATGTTGTCCACCTCGTCGACGATGGCGTAGTGCAGCTCGCGCTGCACGCACTGCGACAGGTCCTGCACCATGTTGTCGCGCAGATAGTCGAAGCCGAACTCGTTGTTGGTGCCGTAGGTGATGTCGGCCGCATACGCCTCGCGCCGGTGCACCGGGCGCAAGTGCTGGTAGCGGTCGTCGGCGCCGCGATAGTCCGGATCGAACAGGAACGAAGCAAGCTCCAGGCTCGCTCGCCATGCTGACTGGATGACGCCCACGCTCACGCCCAGCTGGTGGTAGACCGGCCCCATCCACTGCACGCCGAACTTCGACAGGTAATCGTTGGGGGTGACCAGGTGGGCGCCGCGGCCGGTCAGCGCGTTCAGGTAAAGCGGCAGGGTGGCGACCAGCGTCTTGCCTTCGCCGGTCTTCATCTCGGCGATCTTGCCCTGGTGCAGCACGATGCCGCCGATCAGTCTGCACGTCGTAATGGCGCAGGCCGATGGTGCGGACCGCGCCTCGCGCACGGCGGCAAAGGCGCGCGGCAGGATCTCCTCCATGGCTCCGCCTCGGCCTTGCGTGTCCTTCTCCAGCCGGTCGACCTGGGGGCGCATCTGCATGCGCATCGTCGTGTCGGTCTCCGCCAGCCACTCGGCACGTGCGCTCTCCAGCTCCTCACGCACTGGCGCCGGCGCGCCCGGCGATCACCGCCCGGAACTTCGCCGTCTCGGCCCGCAAAGCTTCGTCGCTCATCTCTTGAAACTCGGGCTCGAGCGCGTTGATCGCATCGATGATCGGATACAGCCGCTTCACCTCACGCTCGTTCGGATCGCCGAGCACCTTCTTGAGAACAGATCTTGAACATAAACACCTGCGATCTAATAAGCCTCTCGTTGAGGCCGGGATTGTCGGGATCGATTGCAGCAACAAAGGGCCGGTTGCACGCAACGCAAAGCAGGCTCCGCACATCGGCGGCGCCGCAGAAGAAGATTATACCATGCCAACCCGGTTACTTAAGGGGCGAGATGGTACCGGCGCGAGGCGATATCGTGCCCCCTTGCCGCCAACCCGTAGCAACGTGGTACGGTATTTGGGATAACGTAGGAAGGGGTGAGATGCCCGCGCCGTACCCCGAATCGTGCCGCGGGCAGGATGAGCCGGACCTAGTCGCTACCCGGCGTGGTAAGGAGTTCCTCGGCGGCAGAATAGGGGTCTTGCCGGCGGGTGGCGATCGCGGCGTGTGCCTCTTCGAGGCGGCCATCCGGCAGGCGCGACAGCAGGCGCTCGAGCAGGCGGTCGCGCAGGATGTGCTCGAGCGTCGACCGCAGCGCGTGCATCCGCGCGCTCGTGCCACTGCCCGCTCGCGGCCAGGTACTCGCGGTGCTGCTCGATCCAACCTGCGCAGTTCTTCCACCCCTTCGCCCCGGGTAGCCACCGTCTTCACGATCGGCGGGAGCCAAGCGCCCTCCGGCTGCCAGCCCGGCTCGGCGTTTTCGCTGGCGGGCAGGAGCGCCTTCCGCCGGGCGGTGGTGCCCCTGGCTCGGCGCGGGGCCCAGCCCTTGCATCATCTGCAGCGCCATCACCGTGTGGTCGGCGCCTTCCCGGTCGGCCTTGTTGACCGCAAACATATCGGCGATCTCCAGCACGCCGGCCTTGATCGCCTGCACCTCGTCGCCCAGCCCGGCGCCTCGACGACGATGGTGGTGTGAGCCGCGCTGGCGATGTCGACCTCCGCCTGGCCCACGCCGACCGTCTCGACCAGGATGCGTTCGAAGCCGGCGGCATCCAGCACGAGCGATGCACGTCGGCCGTGGCACGGGCCAGCCCGCCCAGGCTGCCGCGCGTCGCCATGCTGCGGATGAAGACGCCCGGGTCGCCGGCCAGGTCGCGCATCCGCACCCGGTCGCCCAGCAGCGCGCCGCCCGAGAAGGGGCTGGTCGGGTCGACGGCGATGATGCCGACGCGTGCGCCCGGCCTTGCGGTAGCGCCAGGGCCAGCGCGTTGACCAGGGTCGACTTGCCCGTGCCCGGCGCGCCGGTCACGCCCGACGACGTGTGCGCTGCCCGGTGTGGGGATAGAGCGCGGCCAGCAGGGCGACTGGGATCCTCGGGCCGCCGTTCTCGACCTGGAGATAGACCGCGCGCCAGCGCGCGCGCCGGTTGCCGGCCAGCAGCTGCGGCCGGCCGAGATCGACCCAGCGGCCGCTGCGCTCACGCCGCGCTTCGTCCGACCGCTCGCTGCCGGATGAAGTGCGATGATGTCCTGCGTGCTGGTGCCCGGCCCAAACACGCCGCGCACCCCATGCTTGTTGCAGCCCGGCCACGTCCTCATCCGGGATGATGCCGCCCACCAGCACCATCGACATCGTCCATGTCCCTGCGCGCGCAGCAGCTCCATGATGCGCGGGCAGAGCGCCATGTGCGCCCCGGACAGGATCGACAGGCCGACCACGTCCACGTCCTCCTGCAGCGCCGCCTCGACGATCATCTCCGGGGTCTGGCGGATGCCGGTGTAGATCACCTCCATGCCGGCGTCGCGCAGCGCGCGCGCCACCACCTTGGCGCCCCGGTCGTGGCCGTCCAGGCCCGGTTTGGCAACCAGCACACGGATCTTGCGTTCAGCCATCAATCTCTCTCGCTCCTCGCTGCTCGAGTGCATCAGAAGAATACCGGCTCCTGGTATTCGCCGAAGACCTCTCGGAAGACGTCCGTGATCTCGCCCAGTGTGGCATAGGCGTTCACTGCCTCCAGGATCGGGATGCATCAGGTTCGCGTGCATCGCGGGCGGCGTCTTCGCAGCCGGGCCAGAGCGCGGCTGTCCACCTGCGCCGTTGTCGCGCTCGCGACGCACCCGCTCGCAGCCGCGCCACCTGGCGCTCGTAGCCCTGTGGGTCCATCTCCAGGATGGGGATGGCCGGCGGCTCGTCGCTCACGTAGTCGTTCACGCCGACGATCGTCCGCTCGCCGCTGTCGATCTCCTGCTGGTAGCGGAAGGCCGCCTCGGCGATCTCTCGCTGGAAGAAGCCGTCCTCGATGGCCGGAATCACGCCGCCCAGCGCCTCGATGCGCCGGAAATAGTCGTTCGCCTCCGCCTCCATGCGGTCGGTCATCGCCTCCACGAAGAAGGAGCCGGCCAGCGGATCGACGGTGTTGGCCACGCCGCTTTCCTCGGCGATCACCTGCTGCGTGCGCAGCGCGATGGTCACGGCCTTCTCCGAGGGCAGCGCCAGCGCCTCGTCCATGCTGTTGGTGTGCAGGCTCTGCGTGCCGCCCAGCACGGCGGCCAGCGCCTGCAGCGCGACCCGCACGATGTTCACCTCGGGCTGCTGCGCCGTCAGGCTGACGCCCGCGGTCTGCGCGTGGGTGCGCAGCATCCACGAGCGCGGGTCCTTGCGCGCCGTACTTCTCGCGCATCGGCGCGCGCCCAGATGCGGCGCGCCGCCCGGAACTTGGCGATCTCCTCGAAGAAGTCGTTGTGAACGTTGAAGAAGAACGACAGGCGCGGCGCGAACTCGTCGATCGCCAGGCCCCGCGCCAGCGCCGCTTCCACGTAGGCAAAGCCGTCGGCCAGCGTGAAGGCCAGTTCCTGCGCCGCGGTGCTGCCCGCCTCGCGGATGTGGTAGCCCGAGATGCTGATGGTGTTCCAACGCGGCATCTCCCGCGTGCCGAACTCGATCGTGTCGACCACCAGCCGCATCGAGGGCTCGGGCGGGAAGAGGAACTCCTTCTGGGCGATGTACTCCTTCAGGATGTCGTTCTGCAGCGTGCCGCCCAGCCGTGCGCGCGTGATGCCGCGCTTCTCGGCCGCCGCGATGTACATCGCCCAGATGATCGCCGCCGGGCTGTTGATCGTCATCGAGGTCGTGACCTGGTCCAGCGGAATGCCGTCGAGCAGGACCTCCATGTCGGCCAGCGACGAGATCGCCACGCCGCACTTGCCGAACTCCCCGATGGCCTGCGGCGCGTCGGTGTCGTAGCCGTAGAGGGTCGGCATGTCGAAGGCGATCGAGAGGCCGGTCTGGCCCTGCGACAGCAGGTACTTGAAGCGCGCGTTGGTCTCCTCGGCCGCTGCCGAAGCCGGCGAACATGCGCATGGTCCAGAGCTTGCCGCGATAGCCGGTGGGCTGCACGCCGCGCGTGTAGGGATAGCGCCCGGGCAGGCCCAGATCGCGCTCGTAGTCGAGATCGGCGCACGTCGGCGGGCGTGTAGAAGCCGCTTGACGGGTCGGCCGGAAGCGGTGATGAAGGGGTCGTGGCGCTCGGGCACGCCGGCTCGGTCGCCTGCGCCACGTCCGTCTCCTCCCATTCCTCCGATTCCGTTTGCAGCTCTGACGCAGGGCTTTGTCGCTGGTCGTACATGCGTGCCTCCTGCCAGGTCTGCTACCAAGGTACTGCCGTCTGGCCGGCCGTGTTACGCCTGCCTGGCATCTCGCGTCCGCCTCGCCATTCCCCGTGATCGCCGCGTCCAGGCACTGCTCCAGGTCGCCGAAGCGCATCCGGACGCCGCTGTGCATCGGCGCGTAGCAGGCCATCTTGCCGGCATTGGTCGCCATGCTGCGCACGCCGAGCATCCGCATCGGCGCGACCACGGCGCAGGTATCGGCCACCACCTCGCCGCCGGCGGCCTCGATGGTCCTGCACGATAGCCGGCACTCGGCAGCCTCGCTGCGCGGGTGATCTGCAGCCGGTGGTGACCCACAGCCGGGTCCGCAGCGTCTTGCCTGCGAGGTAGTCCGCCACCTGCTCGATCTCGCTCAGGCTGGCGTGCGGGCAGCCGATGGTCACGAGGTCGATCTGCTGCAGGTCCGGGTCGGCGTCCATCACCCGGTACGCCTCATCCAGGCTGTCGATGACGCAGGCGGCGCGCGCCGGGCGTTGATCAGCGCCGGTCCCGGCGTCACGCGCCTCGGGCGTGTAGCCCGCGATGTGGTACAGCGCCACCGCGCCATAGGCCGCCAGCCCCGCGCCCAGCGTCTTCAGCCGGTCGCCCGCCGGGCCGCCCGAGCTGAGGTCAGCCGGCAGCGGCGGCAGCCACTCCGCCAGGTCGGCGAACCAGGGCACGCCGCTGCCGACTGCCTTGCCGACCAGGTAGCTCAAGGCGCCGAAGTCGGCGACCGAGCGCACCGGGCATCGGACCTCGACCACCCAGTCGGCGCGCCGGTTCTCGTCCAGATGGTAGCCATAGCGCGCCGTGCGCCCGACGATGGCGGCCGCCAGCGCGCTCGGGCCCGCCCTCCCGGTTGGTGCGTGCGCCGATGACCGAGTTGGCGAACGCGACCGCGCTCGACTCGGCCCAGGCCAGGGCATCGCCCCGGCGCGGCACGTAGCCGGGGAACAGGTAGGGCGTGCAGCTCATGGTCGGGCTCACGCCCATCTTGCTCGAAGGCGTCGATCACCCTCAGTTGCGGCTCGGCGAAGTCGGGCGTGATGCCCCAGGCCTGCCAGCGGCCGCGCTCCATGCCCATCGGGTTCAGGCGTCGTCGGCACGCGCACGCGCGCCCCTTGCTCGGCCCATTCGTGCAGGAAGTCCACGCCCGGCATCGCCCAGGTTCTTGTAGCTGACGCCGGCGATCTGGGCGTGCTTCACCGGCACCAGGTCCGCCGCGCCGTAGATACGGCCCAGCGTGGCCACGATCTCCATGGCCCGCTGCACCCCGGGCCCCTCTGCGCCTGCGAGCAGCGCCTGCTCTTCTTCAGTCAAGCGCAGTTCAGTCATAGGTTGATTTCCCCTTCATGTAAGGCGATGCTCTCGCCCGAATTTTGTGTTACCAATCGTGAGCGCTGTAACGCCGCGCGCCATACTCGCCCACGAGAGCCATGTGTACTGGCGATTCTAGCATACGGCGCGAAGCGACAGAAGGCGGCGATTTCGCCGCGCGCGTACGGTAGCGAATCGCGGCAGCGCCATCTGTTATCCCGCTGCCTGAAGCGGCAACTGGATTTGGCTGCCTGGAACGGCGTTTGTGATATGCTCCCCCGAATGCATGTCCACCTCCCAAAGGGCCGGCTGCTCGCCATCCTGCTGACGCGCGTCGTCCTGAACATCAACTTCCGGATCGTTTACCCGTTCCTGCCGGCGATCAGCCGTGGCGCCGGGATCTCGCTTGCAGAGGCCGGGACGTTCCTTTCGGTGCGTGCGCTCGCGGCTGCTACCAGTCCCCTCTACGGGCTGATGTCCGACCGGATCGGGCGCCGGCGCCTGATGCTGATGGGAATCCTGGCCGCCATCGCGTCCGCGCTGCTGATGTCATTGGCGCCGGCTGCGATCTTTGTCGCAGGCGCCTTCGCATTGTGCGGCCTCAGCAAGGCAAGCTATGACCCCGCGATGCAAGCGTACGTTGCGGACACGGTGCCCTACACCGTGCGCGGGCGCGTGATGGCGCTCACCGAGCTGGCGTGGGCCGGTTCCTGGCTCATCGGCGTGCCGGCCGCCGGTCTGTTGATCGCCGCAGCCGGCTGGCGCGCCCCGTTCGTGGTGGTGGCTCTGCTCGCGCTGGTGGCGCTGCTCGTCACCTGGCGGGCGCTTCCCGAACCACCCCGCCCTGCCCTGCAACAGTCACGTTTGTCCCTGCGGCAGATCGGGCGCAGCACCATCCTCGCGCTCACGGTGAGCCTGCTGCTGGTGAGCTCGAATGAGATGGTGTTCGTCGTGTACGGGGCGTGGATGGAGCAGCAGTTCGCCCTGCCGGTAGCGGCGCTGGGAGCCGTTTCCATCGTCATCAGCCTGGCGGAGCTGGTAGCCGAAACCGGCTCGGCCCGCTGGATCGACCGCCTCGGCAAGCGGCGGGGTGTGCTCCTCGGGATCGGGCTCAATCTGCTGGCCTACCTGGCGCTCCCTTTTGCGGCGGGCAGTCTGTGGACCGCTTTGCTGGCGATCGGAGTGCTGTTCCTGGGGTTCGAGTTCGCCGTCGTCGCGCTTTTGCCGCTGATCTCCGAGCTTTCGACCGGCGCCCGGGCCACGGTGATGGCGCTGAACGTTGCGGCGATGTCGATGGGGCGCTTCGCCGGCTCGTTCGCCGGCCCGCGCCTGTGGTCGACGTCAGGGATCTCGCTCAATGTTGGGGTTGCCATGGCCCTGCTGGCGCTGGCGGGCGCGGTTCTGCTGGCAATGCCCGCCGACCGCCGGCTCGGACGGGCCAGCACGGCAGCCGGCTCTGCGGAAGATGTGTGATCCTTACGGCGTGTCAAGCTCGTCCAGCGATACCAGGCCCTGCTTCAACGCGTAGATCATTGCCTGAGCGCGCCCCGACAGATGGAGCTTTGCCAGCACGTTGCCGACGTGCGTCTTCACTGTCTCTTCACCTACCACCAGCGCTTCTGCTATCTCCCGATTCGTACGGCCCTGGGCAAGCTGCCTGAGCACCTCTTGCTCGCGCTGCGTTAGGGCATCAGGTCCAAGTCCGGGCATTGGGCTGCTTCGACCGAGCTCACCCAAGACGATACCGGCGAGAGCCGGATCAAGCACCGCCTGGCCATGCGCTGCAGCACGCACGGCGACAAGCAGCAGCTCGGGAGCCGCCTCCTTCCTCACGTAACCGAGCGCTCCCGCACGCAGCGCGGCGAGAACACGAGCGTCGTCGCTGTAGCCGCTGAGCACGACTACCTGGGTGTGAGGTGAGAGGGCGCGCAGCCGGCGGATCGTTTCGAAACCATCGATACCGCCGGGCATCAGCAGATCGACCACAGCTACATCTGGCAGGCTCGCGTCCAACAGACGGATCGCTTCCTCGCCGCTGGCTGCGCTGCCGGAGATGACGATGTCTGGGAACGACTCAAGGTAGCTCCGCAGCCCCTGTCTGACGACCGCATGGTCGTCTACCAGAAGCACTCGAATCTTGTGCTCGATCACTGCTCACACTCCACCAGCGGGGACGGTCTGGGAGCCGCCGTTGCGTCCCTTCCATCTGCGAGTCTGCAGGTATGTTACAACACCCGACACCATGAGCAGCAACACGTACAGAGCAGCCATGATGTCGATTACCAGGTTCGGCGATGGCGGCCAAGCCAGGGGGCTTTGCGGCCCGCCAAGTATCAGATGCGGGGCCAGGTAGCCTGGTATGGCTACTGCGAGCACGACTAGCAGTAACATTCGCTGCCCGCTCCACATCTGCGCCAACTCGGCTGCCAACGCGCCGGCCGGCAGGGATCTCAGGTAGCGTTCGTTGCTGCGATACAGTTTCAGGATCTGGAGCAGCGCGAGCAGAGCGTACAGCATGCCAAGCGCGAACGCGGCCGTGGGATACTGTGGATATGGCTGGGGCATCAGCGCCGCAGGGGCGAAGATTACGCCTGCCGACCAGAGCCACAGCGTGCGGCTGTCGTTCTCGCGGCGCAGATTCAGCATGACAGGGTGATCCGCGCCGAGCCGCAGCGACAGACTCATGGCGCTCCGGCGGGATCGTGCGGCCGCAACGATAGCCACGATCGACGAGATGAGGATCAACCCCACGGAAACGACCGCGGGCCAGGGCGTGCTTGCAGCATCCTGAACGGCTGCGCGTGGGATCAATCCCAGCACAAAGACCGTAGCCAGCCCGCCGGCCACAAGGGCTACGCCGTGCATTGTCGTCGCCATCCGTAGTGTCGACTTAACTTCCGGCAGTCATCACAGAACCCTCCCCTGATAGTCCAGGCCGCACCAACGGCACATCCAACCGGATGCGGGCGCCTGCACCTGGAGCGCTGTCGATGGTCAGCGCACCGCCGATCCCGGCGGCCCGATCGCGCATACCCGCCAGCCCATAACCCGCCGTAGTCCCAATCGCTGCCTCCCCGGGTCCCGGCGCTTGTGCGGCACCGGCAGCGGCACTGGCGAATCCGCTCCCGTTGTCGACAATCTCGAGACGCAGCGCCTCTCCTTCTACCCGCAATCGCAGCGTGACGCGACTTGCCCGGGCGTGACGGGCGACATTCGCGAGCGCCTCCTGCGCGATCCGGAAGATGGTCTCCTCGGCGCCGGGCGGCAATCTCTTGCTGTCCAGGGCGGCGGTGTAAGCGGCGGCGTCATCCGGCTCGCCCAGATCCACTGTCACCTCGGCGCCGGTGCGATATGCCAGCGCCTCGCATTGCTCGCGCAGTGCATCCAGCAGGCCGGCAGCCGCCAGCGGGGCGGGGCGAAGCTGCCGCAGCAGCGCAGCCATCTCGGCCAGGGCGCCCTGCGCTGCATTCTGCACGTCGTGGACGGCGGTCTGGGCGCCGGCCGGATCGTTCTCCCAGCGAGCGAGCGCCGCGGCCGCACTGACATTGATCGCATAGAGCTGCTGCTTGATCGAGTCGTGCAGGTCGCGCGCCAGGCGATTGCGCTCGAACTGCGCAGCCGCCTCGCCGGTCTGGCGGAGCAGATCCCCGCGCAGTTCTCTCAGCTCGCGTCGGCGTGCCCCCACAGCATCGACGAGCCACAACAGGCGGCTCAGCGGCCCGGCCCGGAGATGCCAGTCATGGGGAAGCGGCGCAACCGGCTGCCCGCGGCTCAGGCGCTCGAGCGCCGCTGGCGGCCAGCGCGGCCTCAAACTGGATGGGCGCGGACAGCAGCAGGCCGGCTACGGCGCCGAGCAAAACCGCCACTGGCGGATCAAGCTCGATACCCAGGAGCCGGGGCCCCAACGCGGCCACTGCCACCGCGACAGCGGAGGCAATCAGGACCGAGGCGGCGCTCCATATCAGCAACATCCGTGAGCCTGAAGTAGAGGTTGAAATCACGCTGTATCTCCGTGGGTGAATCGGCACGCCGGGCCGGCGCAGCCATCTTGCTTAGAGTAAGGCCGTGTGGCGATGTTGTCATCCCCAGGGGAGGGGATTTCTTCTCCCCCAGGCGGGGGAACGGGCAGCTATCGGCGGATTCAGGAGCCGCGTCAGACCGGCGAGGATGGCGAAAAGAAAAAGGCACAGCCCGCTTTCACGAGGCTGTGCCCTATCTACCGCTCTGGTACCCCCAGCAGGACTCGAACCTGCGCTTCCGGCTCCGGAGGCCGACGCTCTATCCACTGAGCTATGGGGGCATCTGTTGTGCCGGACCATTCTAGCCCCTTTAGGGAGCCGATGTCAAACCAAATCGGGGCCGCAGGAATGCAGACACGAACCATGACACCCCAACGGGGGCGGCCACGTGCCAGGGCGACCGCGAATCCTTGATCGCCGCGAAGAGCAGAAGCGCACTCGCCCGATAGCGTGGCCCTAGCGCCTCCGCGAGCGACTGGCTCGACCGCCGCCACCCCAGACCGCCGTCAGCCCCAGGAGAAAGCCGAAAACGTACCCGTTCCCGGTGTTGTGTACCTCGAACACGTGCGCCTGGTCGGAGAACAACGAGATCACGAACGTCACCGGCGCGATGATGCCATGCCAGAGCCCCAGCCAGAAGCCGGCCACACGGCCCTCCTCGTCTGGGGTGCGGACGGCCGGGTTCGGACCGGCGACACAACCGGCCAGCACGACAATGACCAGCAGCAATAGCGCGCCCGTTATAACAGCCTTCTTCATGACAACACCTCCCCCAGTGTGCGGCCCAACGGCCACGAGCATACCTGCGCCCATCTACGCGCCAGTCTGGCTGTAGACCCGCTCGTCGCAGGCTCGCTTCAAGGATAAGGCACGCGGCGTCCGGCGTCCTGACATGGAGACGACCGAAGCAAGACATCGTGCTGCCTTCGCTGCCGGTTGAGCCGCCTGCATTCAGGGCACAGGGATCAGCGGGCGGAGTTACAGGTGGCCTGACTCAGCCTATGGGGAGCCTGAGCGTCACACGCGTGAACGCGCCCGGCGCGCTGTCGAGCTCCAGGGTGCCGCCAACGACGGCCATCAGAGTGCTGTACAGCGCTAACCCGTCCCCTGCGCCGCCTGCGTCCGGCGCCCGTCCTGCGATGCCGGTTCCGGCTCGCCCCCATTCGCGGCCGACGGCAGGCCAACGCCATTGTCTTCGACTGTGAGGAGCAGCTCGCGCCCGCCGGTGAGGCAGATCTGCAATCGCAGCGGCGCGGCGGACGCATCGGGGCGGGCGTGGCGGGCGGCATTGCGCACAGCTTCGCGGGCCGCGCAGAATAGCGCTTCACCGAATCAGCGGGGGCAGCTCACGCGCCTGGCGCTCGGCAACCGGATCCACCTGCCAGGCCACGCCGTCGAAGGCTCCTGCCAGATCGCGGTCGGTCACCTCATGCAACGCGCCGAGGAGCCCAAGGCGCGCGAGTTGTGGCGCTACTGCCGCCGGAATCTCGTGCAGCAGGTCAGAAAGCTGGCGGTGCACGGTCACGAGCAGATCCAGCGCCTCGGCGCTGCCCGGATCAGCACGGATCGAGCCTGCTGCTCAAGCCGAGCACTGCGGCATGCAGGTGCGGTAGGATTTCATCATGCAAGACGCGGCGGGCCCGCCCATCCAGCACCTGGTTTTCGGCCAGCCGCTGGCGTTGCAGAGCCATCAGCCGCCGCGCCATTTCCCCACTGGCCCGGTCTTCGAGCAGTCGTTCGGCGGCCGCCCGGCCGATCTCGATCTCCTCCTCTGTATAGAGTCCCGCCATCCCGCTTTGGACCCGAGCAGCAGCGACCCCACCAGGCCGCGGCCGTCCCATAGCGGGACCGCCCAGACCGCGCCGCCGGCCTGCGCGGGATCCACCGGCAGGCAGCTCACCCCGGGCAGGCGCAGGCCGGCCGCATCCCCTGCCTGCCAGTTCGCCGGGTTTGGCAGGCCGTCGGGATAGGCGAGAGGAGGTCCGGCCAACGGGGCCAACGCCCCCAACGGCACCAGGTAGCCAACCTGAGCGCCGAGCACCCCATCGCAGAGGGCAGCGAACGCCTGTCGCGTGTCTGCATCCGAGCCCGCAGTGTCGGAATCGGGCATCTGTCGCGAAGTGGCTCCCGCGGCCGATGAAGGGCCGCAAGCGCCTGCATGGCGTCTTCCCGGTGAGCGAAGGAGCGCCAGACCAGCAGCGCGTAGAAGGCGACCATGAGGATGGTGCTGATGAGCAGGCTGTAGATCGGGGCGCAATTGGAGCACCAGGCTGCCGCTTGCAACCAGGCTGTAGCCGGCTGCCAATATCAACGCGTTGTACCAGTAGCGACGAAAACCGCGCCGTGGCAGCGTCTTGCCGGTGAAGACCTCATACGCCACGATGGCCTGGCCCAGGCAGACCGTGGCTGCGCCTACCAGGGCCGCGACGACCAGGTCAAAGAGCGCCAGATCCAGCGAAGCGTTGGCCGAGCGCGGCCAGCCCACGAATAAGAAAGCCATGCCACCGGCTGACGGCCAGGCTGACCGCCAAGCAGAGCCAGAGAGGCGGCGATGAACCAGGGACGTGCTCTGCGCCGGGCCAGGTCGCCCAGCCAGCGCCCGCTTGGCTCGGGCCGCAGCAGGGCATCCAGGGCCAGGCCGATACAGAGCAGAACGTAGGGCGGATAGAGCCACAACAGCCAGGGTCGACCGGTGGCGGGCCAATACAGGTACGCCACCTCCTGAAACGAGGGCAGAGCTCCCGCAAACAGGACCAGAACCGCCAGGAGAGCGGCGAGTAAGGCTGCCACGGCGAACCAGGGCCCCTGGCGGTCCCGCAGCCGCCTGCCACCGCTGGCAGTATCGCCTGCTGCAGCTGGTGACCCTCCGGGCCGCGCATCCCAATAGCCCGCATACCAGCGCATCAGAGCGTACCAGGCGAAGGGCAGGAAAAGGACCGGAACCCAGCCCACGCGCCACCAGAACTCGGTGCCGCCGGCAACCAGGCCGGGACTGTACGCCAGGATGATCGAATGGCTGACGAAGAACAGCGCGCCGGAGAGGAGCCCGCCGCCGGCCAACCAGATGCCCCAGGTGCGGCGCTCGGCGTTGAGCAAGACCGTCAACCCCAGCCAGGACAGGACGATGGTGTCGAAGAGGGAGACGGCCAGTTGAGCCCAGTCCAGCCACAGCACGCCTGACACGGTTACCCCTGCTCCCTTCCGCCGGCCCCGGGGCCGGCTCCCAGGCCACCCACTCGCCCCGCTCGTCCATCACCTGCGGCGTGCCGCCGGCGTCCCACGCAATCAGCCGGCCCTCGCGGACGATGAGCGCCGCCCGCACCCGGGCCACCTTCTCCTCGACGACCGTCTCGTTGAGGCCCCAGGCGGCGTAGATCTGGCCGTTGGTGCGGCTGACCGTGCGCTTGTCGCGGAAGCCCAGCCGGGCGGCGATCTGCTCGTTGGTCAACCCCTGGGCCAGCAGCCGCGCCACCGCCTGCTCGTTCGGCTCCAGCAGGGCCAGCGGGGAGTGCCTGTCCTTCAGGCGCACCTCCTGCACGCGCGCCTCGATCTCGGGGTCGATGAAGCTGCGCCCGGCCACCGCATCCTGCAGCAGCGGCACGATCATCTGGGGCAGCAGGTAGTTGGACTTGCGCACGTAGGCGTAGTGGCTCAGGATGCCAGAGCGGCGGAAGTCGCGGTAGTAGGCGTCGTCGTCCTGGATGGAGTAGAAGACCACCGGCAGGCGGGGAACTCGCGCCGGATGGCGACCGCGGCCGCGATGCCGTTCATCCCCGTCGCCAGCTGCACGTCCATCAGGACGACCTGCGGCGGCGCGGCCAGGCAATAGGCCAGGGCTTCCTCGCCGCTGGCGGCTTCGCCGGCGACGCGGACGGCGCCCGTGGCCTCCAGGCCCGGCGCAGCGCCCGGCGCAGACCGGTTGTCTTCGACCATCAGCAACGTCAACATAGCCTCTCACCTTACCCTGTTTGCGCCGGTTTGTCAAGCACACGAGTGCAGGTCTTCCGGTCCTCAGGGCCTCGACTTCAGCTGCAAGATCAGGAGTACAAGCAGAGTGCGAAGAAGGGGTGACGTCGTGAAAGTCAAGCTGATCCTGCCCGCCCTGGCCGAGGCCGGCTCGCCGCACTGGCGGCCCATCAAGTACTCGCTCTTCCCGCCGCTGGGGCTGGCCACGCTGGCCGCCTACCTGGACGACGATGACGAGGTCACGCTCCAGGACGAGCACGTGGAGACCCTGGACCTCGACGACGAGCCCGACCTGGTGGCCATCGAGGTCTACATCACCTACGCCTACCGGGCCTACGCGATCGCCGACCACTACCGGCAGCGCGGGGCGCACGTGGCGCTGGGCGGCCTGCACGTGACCGCGCTGCCCGAAGAGGCCGCTCGCCACGCCGACACGATCTTCATCGGCCCGGGCGAGGACACCTGGCCGGCCTTCCTGGCCGACCTGCGCGCCGGCCATCCCGGCAAGCTCTACCAGTCCCGCGTGCGCACGCTGGCAGGCGCGCCGCGACCGCGCCGCGACCTGATCGACCGCCGTCTCTACCTGGTGCCCAACTCCATCGTCGTCTCGCGCGGCTGTCCGCACGCCTGCGACTTCTGCTACAAGGAGGCGTTCTACGCCGGCGGCCGGTCGTTCTACATGCGCGCCGTCGACGAGGCGCTGGCCGAGATCGAGGCGCTGCCCGGCCGGCACCTGTTCTTCCTCGACGACCACCTGTTCGGGAACGTCCGCTTTGCCGAGGCGCTCTTCGACGGCATGCGCGGCATGGGACGGCTGTGGCAGGCGGCCGGCACGGTCGCAGGCGGTCTTGCGGCCGGGCCTGCTGGAGAAGGCCGCCGCCAGCGGCCTGCGCAGCCTGTTCGTCGGCTTCGAGACCCTGAGCGATGCCAACCTGGCCGCCCAGGGCAAGCGGCACAACCTGGGCCGCGACTACCAGGCGGCCGTGCGCCGCCTGCACGACCTGGGCGTGATGATCAACGGCAGCTTCGTCTTCGGGCTGGACGACGATGACGAGACGGTGTTCGACCGCACGGTGGAGTGGGCCGTCCGGCAGGGCATCGAAACCGCCACCTTCCACATCCTGACGCCCTACCCGGGCACCGCGCTGCACCGCCGCCTGGCCGCCGAGGGGCGCATCCTCCACAGCCGGTGGGACCTCTACGACACCCGCCACGCCGTCTTCCGCCCGGCCCGGCTGACGCCCGAAGCGCTGGAGGCCGGCTACTGGCGCGCCTATCGCGACTTCTACAGCTGGCGCTCGATCTTCCGTGCGGCTGCGACCCACGACAGTCCTGTCGCCGCGCTGCGGCATTTCGCCTACACGGCCGGCTGGAAGAAGTGCGAGCCGCTGTGGGACTTCGTGATCAGGGCCCGGCGTCTGCGAGCGGGGCAGGCGCTGCTGGAAGCCGTGCTGGGGTCCGGGCAGCAGGGGCGCCCAGCCGCAGGGCCGGCAGGGGCGGGTCCGGAGGGGATACCGCAGGCCGCGCCGCCAGCGCCCATCATCTAGACGCGTGACGCATATCGCAGCTACGGTGTGGCTCTCCTATCATAACCACGTAACCAAGGTAATACACGGCACAGGATGCTCTGATCGATTGCCGCTCCGGCTCCCCGGGCCTGGCCCATACTCTGGCGTAGCTCACCCCGTCACCGGGCCGGAGCATCCAGGAAGGCCGGGATTATCGCCAGCAGCAAATCGGCCGCGGGGCACCGTGACATGCGATGTGCCGGGGAGCACGGCAAGCTGCGAGGCAGGCAGGCCGGCGGGGGTATCGCCGAAAACGCCGCCGCCTAACAGCCGGAACATCTCGACGGCGTGTTCAGGGCGGACGAGATCCGAATCGCCAATGATGAGCAAGGTGGGCGCCTGGATCGACCGGATCGCCTCGGCGGGCAGGTCCTTTATCCCCCGATCCATCTGCGTCTTCTTGGCGAAGAGCCGGGCGAAATCCTCGGGGTGAGGCGCGATCTGCATGTATTCCTCGTGCCACGGCGACCCAAACATCATCTCTGGTTTCATTTCCCCCAGCCCCTCCATCAGGCCCGGGTGGATGCCGCTCAAGTGAATAGCTGACCGAGGCGAGCACCAGCTTGCGCACGATCTCCGGGTGCCGGATGGCGAGATGCAGGGCGACTGCGGCGCCCATGCTGTAGCCGAAGAAGTCAGCTTTTTCGATGCCGAGGTGCTTCACCAGGGCAGCGGTGTCGTCTGCCATCTGCTCGAGCGATCATCGGGCGATCGATATCGGCCGTACGCCCGTGTCCCTGCAGCTCGACGCCAATCACCTGGCGGCCCTGGGCCAGTCCCGGCAGGAGCTGTCCGAACGAGGTGCCGATGGCCGAGAAGGCGCCGTGAAGCAGCACCAGCGGGAACCCTTCGCCGTGGATCTCGTAATACATGTTCAGCCCGTTGACAGGTGCGTATCCGGACCTGCCAGCATTGGGATTTGTCATCGTGCTACCCCTTTCGAAGTCGTTGTTACCGGCGGTCGCTTCAGGTAGCTCACGATAGACATCTGATCTGCCCGTTTCGGGTTGCTTGCATACCAAATTACGGCGGCATGCAAACGGCCCTTTACCAGTCGCTCGAAGTCGCCCAAAA
Organism: uncultured Chloroflexia bacterium; assembly: GCA_963783655.1. Lineage (GTDB taxonomy): Bacteria > Chloroflexota > Anaerolineae > CG2-30-64-16 > CG2-30-64-16 > CAWAOA01. Next base: position 364,671 of record CAWAOA010000003.1, on the reverse strand, counting down.
TCGACAACCAACGGACTGAGTGCAATTGCCAAGACAGCATATCGCAGTTCTCATCGAAGGTCGATCTACTTTGTCCCAGTTGACGGCCAACGAGTCATAACCGGCTTGCCCACCCTTGGATCAGTACGAAACTGGTCAACTGGACAGGGAACAGTTCCCCAAAGTAGCCAGGTACAGTCCCATCCAACGCCTGATTCGCACAACCGGAGATCCGGCTAGACTGTCGCCAAACAGGCCCGCAGCATCGTGGGACCGGACACGGTCGCCGGGCGCGGCGCTTGAAGGTGGAGGGGGGCGATGTTACCTGCGAGGACGGGAGCCGGGCAGCGGCACAAACAGCCATCCGCACAAAAGCTCCAGATCAGCCTGGCCGCCTATAACCGGTTGGTGCTTGCGCAGCAAACGCTGCTTTACAACATCGCCTACGCAGTGCTCGGGGATGCGGACGCGGCGGCCAGGGCCACTGAAAGCGCCTTCGTCGCCGCCTACCGTGATAGTACGGATATCGAGAGCGGGTCGCGTGCGCGGTTCGCGGGCTTTGTGCTTGCTGCGTGCTCGCGCCAGCCCAGAAGTTCGGGCGCACTGGCTGAATCAGGCCTACGACGTGAGCTAACCGCGTTGCCCTTCGAGGAGCGCGCCGTTGTCGTGCTCATCGATTTGTGCGGGTTCAGCCACGAAGAAGCAGCGCAGGCAACGAACCTGGCCATGCCGGTAGTCAGAAAACGTCTGAGCCAGGCCAGGATCTCGCTTCGCAACCTGCTTCGCAACGGATAAGTCTGCGCCAGGCCGGCAGCCCAGGGGCGGGCGTCAGGTCAGGTTAAAGAGAATTGGCCGTCCGAAGTTAGGCACTGCCAGCCCTGCCCAACCTCGATACCGGCCATTGTATAACTTATAGCACACAATGTCAGAATAGTGTAGTTTAGCTTCCGCTGCTGTGCGCAGGCACCCGCCTGGCCCCGAACCTATCCCCGGACCAGCAGGCGGAGCAAGACGGCGGCCACGAAGAACAGCCCGAGAAGCAACGCTGCAATGCGATCGGTTCGGGTCAGCCGCAGGGGCCGGAACATGGTGCGCTTTACCCCCGTTGCGCCGACCGCTCGCACCTCGAGCGCCCATCCGAGCTGCTCGCTCTGCCGGAGAGCCTGGATGATCATCGTTATCAGGATGGGGCGGTATGCGCGCAGTCGACCCCAAAGGCCGCGGCCGTCCAGATCCAGCCCGCGAGCCTGCTGCGCCTCTCGTATCTGGGTGAAAATCCCGGCGAATATCGGTAGATAGCGCAGTGCGAGCGACAACGTGAGCGCCCAGCTGTAGGGCATGCCGAGTGTGCGGAAGCTCTTTACGGCACTGGCCTCATCGGTCGTGAAGAGCCAGAGAAAGACAAGCAGCGTCAGCGCCAGGAGACGCAGCGCGAGCATGGCGCCGCGTTCTACTCCGGCGGGGGTGATACTGATCGGCCCCAGTTGGAACCATGGCGTCCCGTCGTGGGTGAATAGTGCTGTGAGCACCAACACCAGCAGGACCAGGGGCGCCATCAATCGCCACACGCGGACGATCTGCCGGGCCGGAATGTTCGCCCATCCCATGGCCAGCGACACCAGGAGCGCGGCGAGGGCCGCCGTCCAGATCGACGGCCATACGAACAGCAGCACAGTGCCCTCGACTACCAGAAGCAGCTTCACGCGCGGGTCGAGGCGGTGCAGCGGGGAATCGCGCCGGACGTAGTAGTCGAACTGCGAGGTCACGGTTGGGCCTCGCTTCGCAGCTTCTTGCCCTTGCGCCGTGCTTGCACGCGCGCAGTCCAGGCAGCTACGAACTCGGAGGTCGTCAGTACATCCGCCTCCATCCCTTCGGCCTCGCAGGCGGCGGGCCAGCCGCGTCACCGGCGGCGCCAGCAGTTGGGCTCGCTTGAGCACCTCGCGGTTGTGGAAGAGTTGGCGGGGCGTGCCGTCGAAGATGATCTCGCCGCCCGCGAGCACCACCGCGCGATCGGCGTACTCCGCCACGAGACGCATCTCGTGTGTGATCAGCATCACCGTGCGCCCCTGGGTGTGGAACCCCGCCACAATCTCCATCAGTTCCTGCCGGGTCCGCCAATCCAGCGCGGCTGTGGGTTCATCCAGAATCAGCACGCGCGGCTGCATGGCAAGCACGCCGGCAAGCGCCACCTTGCGTCGTTGACCGTATCCGAGCACCGCCGGGGGCAGGTGGGCAAACGGGACCAGGCGAAAACGATCGAGCAGGTCGGCGACCCGGCGTGCCACGATGCTACCCGGTAGCTCCTGCATGCGCAGCGCCGAACGCAATCTCCTCATCTACCGTGGGCGCAAAGATCTGATGATCGGGATTCTGGAAGGCGTAGCCGACGATGCGGGCAAGCTCGGCCACCGGCACCGTACGGGTATCTCTTCGTTCCACGAGTACCCGGCCGCGGGTAGGTGTGATCAACCCGTCGAAGTGACGCGCCAGCGTTGTCTTTCCCGCACCGTTCGGACCCATGAGGGCCACAAACTCTCCCTGGTGGATGGTCAGATTGATCTCGCGCAGGGCGACCAAACCGTCGGGGTAGATATAGGAGAGGTTCTCGATCTCGAGCGCATGGCGGTCTATGAATGGATTGGGCCTCGGCTGCGGCTGAGCCGGCGGGGGCATGTTGAGCTTGCGCATCTCCAGCTGGCGCGCCCGGTGACGCAATTGCTTGTAGGCGGCAGAATTGTCGCAGAAGCGATAGCGCTGTTTCGTTCGCTGTCCGAGCCGGTGGGCCAGCTCGGCCGCCTGGGGAACCCCAATCCCCATCTCCTGCAGCCGGGCGACTTTCTGAAAGACCTGTGCCGGCGCACCCTCTTCGGCGATCTTGCCTTCGTGCAATACCAGCACGCGGCCGACAAAACGCGCCACGCGTTCCATCTCCTGCGTGGCGATGATGATCGTCAGGTCTTGCTCCCGGCGAAGCCGGGCCAGCGCCCGGAATACCTCGGTCTTCCCGGCCGGGTCCAGGCTGGCCGTCGGCTCATCCAGGACGAGCAGGCGCGGGCGCATGGCGAGGATTGCAGCCAGCGCTACCCTCTGCTTTTCGCCGCCAGACAGCAGCAGCGGCGAGCGGTCCCGATATTCGGTCAGCCCCACGGCGTCGAGCGCCCAGGTGACTCGCTCCTCCATCTCTTCGGAAGAGATCCCCAGGTTCTCGAGCCCGAATGCGATCTCGTCCTCGACGCGCATCTGCACGAGCTGGGTCTCGGGATCCTGGAACAGCATGCCCACCTGGCGCGACAGGTCTGCGACCGTACACTCTTTCGTGTTCTGGCCGAGCATCGTTACGTTCCCCTGTACAACCCCGCCGGTAGCATGGGGAACGAGACCGTTGAGCGCCATGCAGAGAGTCGTCTTGCCGGCCCCGACGCGCCCGAGGATAGCAACCGCCTCGCACGATTCCACGCGGAAATCGACCCCGTCCAGAACTCGCACGGGGTCGCTACCCGGGAGCACGGGTGGGTAGCTAAAGGAGAAGTTGTCGACGTTGACGTCGAAGCCCACAGCGCCTTCCTTGCCGCCTATTCCTCGCGCCAGCTGCGAGGCCGGCCCAGGTGTACGATTGGAGGGTACGCCCGGCGTACGGCCACAGCAAGGGGGATGCCGACTACGGCGCCGGCAACGGCCTGAATGGCATTAACGGGCACCTCGGCCACCGCGGCGGGCAAGCCCGTCAGTATCAGTGCCTCCCCCAGGAAGTAAACGGCGACCATGGCAGCGGCTCCGGCCAACCACGCGCCGGCCATCCCCAACAGGGAGCGGCGACCCTGCCCCAGCAGACCGATCAACAACCCTTCCAGGCCGTGTGCAAGCAGGCTGAGGAGCGCGAATTGTGCGTAGCCGCCAAAGACGTCTGCCAGCGCGGTACCGACCCCACCGGCGACGGCTCCAATCAGCGGCCCGAACAGCAGCCCGCAAAAGGTAACGGCTACGGCAGAGAGGTTGATGTAACCTTGCGTCGCGGCGATCGGCACCCGCGGGATCAGTGTGAAGATGGTTGTCAGCGCGATCAGGAGCGCCAATAATGAGATCACAGCCGGCGTCAGGCGTGGAGATGTTCCCCTGTTAGTCACTTTATCCTCCGGACGTACCCGCATGTTCAGTGAGGCGGGAGCAGCAATTATACCATCGCTCATCCGCAGGTAGCAGCGCAGGATTTCCCGCTATCAATTCCTTGGTCCGGGGCGCATGTGGAGATAAGATTGAGCGATGACGTCACGCAACGAGCTTCTGCCTGCGGGCAAGCTGCCCCTCCCATTACTCGAGCGGCTGCTGGCGCGGTTCGCGCCCCATGATCCACGCCTGGTGGTCGGTCCTACCGCCGGCGAAGATGCCGCGGTGTTGGATTTCGGCGACCGGTACCTGGTGGTCAAGAGCGATCCCATCACCTTTGCTACCGCCGAGATCGGCTGGTATGCCGTAAACGTCAACGCCAACGACGTGGCGATGATGGGCGCCCGCCCGCGCTGGTTTCTTCCCACAGTGCTCCTGCCCGAAGGAGAAGCCACTCCCGCCCTCGCCGAATCGATCTTCCGGCAGGTGCATGAAGCGTGCGCGGCGCTCCAGGTGACGCTGATTGGCGGGCACACGGAGATCACGCACGGTTTCGACCGGCCAATCATCGCCGGAACGATGCTGGGAGAGGTAGAGCCGGCTGCTTTGCTGCGGACAACGGGGGCGCGGCCGGGAGACACAGTGCTGATGGTGAAGGGTGCGCCGATCGAGGGCACGGCGTTGATCGCGCTGGAACGAGCGGACACGCTGCGCGCCCGCGGCTATGACGCGGAGAGCATCATGCGTGCACAACGCTTCCTCCACGAACCCGGCATCAGTGTCGTTGCGCCCGGGCTGTTGGCTGCATCCACCGGCTCAGTGCATGCCATGCACGACCCCACCGAGGGCGGCATCATAACCGGATTATTGGAAATCGGGCGGGCTGCGAAGGTGGGGCTCGAAATCGATCTTGACGCGATACCGGTGTATCCGGAGGGCGCCCGGCTATGCCGGGAGTTCGGGTTGGATCCGTTGGGCACCATCGCCTCCGGCGCCATCTTGATGGCAGCCGATCCCTCGTCGGTAGACGATCTCACGGACCGGCTTGGCGCCGCCGGCTACCCCGTAACCCGCATCGGCCGCCTGACAGAACGAGCCGGGGATCTGGTCGCTTACAGAGACGGCCGCACCGTGGATTGGCCTGTCTTCGCCACCGACGAGATCACCAAGATCTTCGCCTGAGTCTGCCGTGCAGCGCATCCGGTCTACTCCTCTTGCGCCTCCCCCTCCACCTCCCCGGTCTCTTCCGGCTTCACTTTGGCTCTGGCCTGTGTGACTACCAGGCGCCAGGCGCCCTCCCCGAGCAGGCTCATCAGAGCAGGCCACGTCACGAACAGCAACAACGGGAGCAGAATCGAGATCCCGGTGAGCAGCACTGCAATCAACAGCAAGAGCAGGGTGAAGATTGGGGTGACTAACGGCAGCATCGCGCCCATGCGCAGGGCGGTGAGCACCCGAGGCTCCTCGAGGCTCGCCAGCACCGGGATCAAGGTGAGCTGGGCAGCCAGCCAGTACAGCGCCGAGATCAGCCAGGCGATGGAGAAGGCGCGCAAGATGTCGCTTGGCTGCACACTGTAGAACTGCCAGTTGAGCAACAGCATGGCCAGCAGGGCCATGCTGATGGCGTTCAGTGCCAGGGCGCGTCGCCAGTGCGTGCGCCACCCCTCCCAGTAGTCGCTGCGATCCGCAGACAGATCTCGCGCGATGCGATCGGTCACGTGAGCGAGTGCGGCGCCGGCCGGACCGGCCGGGATGGCGAGGAGTGGCGCCAACCAGATCGGCCCGTCCGCAGCAATGGACAACCCGGCGGCCAGAATGGCCAGGCCGGCGAAGATGCCGCCGGTGAGCCACCAGAGGCCGCTGATCCCCACCATGAAGAACAGATCGTTGTAGTAGCGCTTGATCGCTACCAGCGTGACGCGGAATGCTCCCATGCTTCAGTCTCCGGCCGCGGTTGCGTGACCGGCGACAATCTCCTCAAGAAAGCGAGCCGAGTTCACCAGATCAGAGATCGCGATGTGCTCCTGTGGCGTATGCACACTCGACATACCGGTGCTGAGGACAACGCAGGTGATACCGGCGGCGTTATAGATGTTCGCATCCGATCCGCCTCCGCTGCCTACCGTCCGGCTGCGGAAGCCCAATCTCTCGGCAGCCTGAATGGCCGTCACCAGAGTGGGTTCATCCGCCGGGTGGTGATAGGCGTCGTACGACCGCACCACCTTGATCTCGGCCTGCGCCCCGTGGCGACTGGCTGCCGCCTCAAAGGCGCCGACCATCTCGCGCGTCTGCGCTTCCAGCTTGGATAGCTGCCGGCTGCGCGCTTCGCCGCGTATCTTGACCTCATCCGGGATGATGTTCGTCGCCAGCCCGCCGTTTATGACGCCGATGTTCGCCGTGGTTTCCGGGTCGATCCGGCCGAGCGGCATGGCGGCAATCGCTTCGGCCGCGACTCGAATCGCATTGATGCCGCGCTCCGGCTCGGAACCGGCGTGTGCCTTCTTGCCGTGTATGGTCACCCACAACGAATCCTGGCTCGGCGCGCTCACCAGCATGGTACCGATCTCTCCGCCGGAATCGAGCACGTAGCCGTGCCGGGCACGCAGCTTGCTCTTGTCCACTTCCCTGGCGCCGCGCAGGGACACCTCTTCCCCCACGCTGATCACGACCTCGAGTTTCGGGTACACGCGCTGGTCTTCGCACAAGGAGCGTATCGTCTCGAGGATGACGGCGACGCCCGATTTGTCATCGCTCCCCAGGATGGTGGTGCCGTCTGAGTAGATGACGCCGTCGCGTATCTGTGGCTTGATGCCCCGGTCCTGGCCCACGGTGTCCATGTGTGCGCTCAAGAGCAGCCAATCCCCGTGGCCGTTTGGCCAGCGGGCAATGACATTCCCGTGCTCGTCGCGCACCACCTCTCCACCCAGGCCGGCGAAGCGCAGCATCAACTCCATGCCAATGGCCTCTTCCTCGCCGGAAGGGCTGTCAATCGCCACGAGATCCAGAAAACAACGTACCAATCGCTCTTCGTTAATCAAGGCTCACTCCGTATCCTGTGCCGGCGTTTCCGCCTGCTTGACCTGCCGAACCTGCCCCATAATCTCCTGCACGCTGGCGCGCCCGCTTTCGGAGTCTGCACCCATCATGCGCGCCAATTCGATCACCCGTTCATCCCCGGCCAGCGATTGCACGACGGTGCGCGTGCGATCGCCGGCCGCCTCCTTGCTCACGTGAAAGTGAGAGTCGCCATAGGCCGCGAGTTGGGGCAGGTGCGTGATGCACAATACCTGGTGCGACACGCCGCCGTCGCCGCGCATTGGTCAGCCCCCACAGCTTCTCGCCTACGGTCGCCGCCCACACGCCCGCCGATACCGACGTCAATCTCGTCGAAGATCAGTGTCGGAGTCTGGTCAGCGCGGCCGAGCACTGCTTTCAGCGCCAGCATCAACCGCGACGTCTCGCCGCCCGACGCCACCGCGCGCCAGTGGGCGCAGCGGCTCGCCGGGATTCGCCGAAACCAGGAACGAAACGTGATCGAGGCCGTACAGATCAAAGCTGTAGCGGCCCCCCTTCTCGCCGGCAGCGCTCGCGGCCTGCCCTTCGACAGGCGCCCCGGCTCGGATTTTCGCTCCAACTGATCTGCACGCCAAAGCGGGCACGCGCCATCTGCAGGTCGGCCAGCTCGTGCTCGATCGCTTGTGCCAGTTCGACTCCGGCCGCGCGCCGGAGCGCCGACAACTCGCTGCCCTGGCGACCCACGGCGACCAGCAACTCGGCTTCATCCGCCTCCAGCTCGGCGATTCGCTCCTCGGCGTGCGTCACCTGCTCGAGCTCCCGTGCGGCCCGCTCGCCATACGCCAGCATCTCTTCGATCGCTGTCGCCGTACTTGCGCTGCAGGCTGTGGATCAAGCCGCAGCCGTTCCTCGACCTCGGCCAGCCGGTGGGGATTGAACTCCACGCTGTCACGATAGCGAACCAGCTCGCGCCCGACGTCCGCAACCAGCTCGCTCGCTTCGGAAAGGGACTGCGACAACCCCTCGGCGCCCGGATCGATGCGTGCCAATTTCTGCAGCGCCGCTTCCGCCGTGCCTATGGCGTCGATGGCGGCCATCCGCTCCTCGTCCCCCTCCTGCAAAAGCAGGACCGCTTCGCTGCTGAGCTGCGATAACTGCTCGGCGTTCGCCAGGCGCCGTCGTTCGGCATCGAGCTCGTCAGTCTCGCCCGGCTGCAGGTGCGCGCTCTCGATTTCATCCACCTGGAATTGCAGGAGATCGATCCGTCGCGCCCGCTCGCGCTCATCCTGGCGTAATCCGTCCAGTTCCTTCTGTACCGCACGAACGCGCCGCACCAGGTCCGCCATCTCCGTCCGCTGCGGTACGAGACCCGCATAACGATCGAGGAGGCCGACGTGCTCTCGCTCGCGCAGCAGCGATAGATGCTCTCCCTGCCCGTGCACATCCACCAGCTGCTGGCAGAGCTCGGCGAGCAGCGCTGTGTTCACGGCGCGCCCGTTGACCCGCGCGACGGAGCGGCCGTTGGCGCGCACCTCACGCGCTACCGTCAGCACGTCCGGCCGGTCGTCCTCGAGCCCGTTCTCGGCCAGGATGGGTGCGATGCGCTCGGCAACCTGCGGGGCCAGCATGAAGGTGCCTTCGACCTCCGTTCGCTCGGCGCCCCCGCGCACGATTTCCTGCGATGCGCGGTCGCCAAGCAGCAGCCCCACGGCGTCGATGATGATCGACTTGCCGGCGCCCGTCTCACCTGTGAGCACGTTTAGCCCGGGCCCGAAAGTCAGCTCGAGCCGGTCGATGATAGCCAGGTCATGAACCCGAAGTTCCGACAGCACGATTGGCCTTTTCTAGCGCCCGCTACACCAGGCGGGCGTAAAGCGTTGTGGCTGCCAGCGCCGCCAGGATCAGCACGTCGAAACGTGAGATCAGAAGGGGCAGCAGCCTCGTCAGCATACGCGGGTCCGAGAACGCCGCTAACAGCAGAAGAGCAAATGCCCCGAACAGCATCCCGAGCGCAAGCGCCACGGCGGCCAGCGCCCGCAGATGCCGTGCGCGCCGGCGTCCGACGCTGCGGCGCACGATCTCGGCAATGGCGCCGCCCAAAGCGGGGCCGCCAACCAGCGCCAGGATCAACCGGAAGAAACCTATCATCCCCAGCAAGGGGGCAGCCAGCGCCCCCGCAATTCCCCCGGCAACGAAAGCCACGACCGTTCCTATCACAAGATCGTAGGAACGCCCGGTATAGTAGATCGATTGCTGCGAGCGAACGCAGTCGCGGCACCGCACCCCTACCGGCGTCCGGACGCCGCACTCGACACAGATGGGCTTGTCGCAACGGTTACAGCGCAGCACTGTGGAGCGGTCAGGATGATAGGCGCAACGCAGCTCGGTCACGACTTCTTCTGCCATACCTGCTTCTCTCTCTCCTCGTGCGCCCTCGATCAGTCGATGCATCTCAGACGCGATGTAAGTGTTCGGAAGAAGTACGAGCGGTCACCTGCCCGCACAAAATAGGCCGGCTCCGGTGCGGCCGACACCTCAACCTGATCATCCTCGGCAAGGGTCACCTCGAACTGCCCGTCGACGGTCACGATGGCCGGATAATCGGCGTGAGTGCGCAGCGTCACCCGGCTCTCCGGAGCAAGGACAATCGGCCGGTTGGAGTTGAGATGCGGGCAAATCGGGATGATCAGCAGGTTGCGCAGCTCGGGCGCCAGAACGGGACCACCCGCAGCCAGGGCATAACCGGTGCAGCCGGTGGGGGTAGCGATGATTACGCCGTCTGCGCGGTAGCTCGCCATCGGGGCGCCGTCTACCGCGGTGTCGATGGTGACCAGCCGCGCCAGCCCGCCACGACTCACGACCACGTCGTTGAGCGCCCGGTAGACGCGGTCCGGCGCCGGTACCGTCTCGCCGAGCGGGAGTACCTGGGCCTGCAACAACATACGCTCTTCCAGCCAATACTCGCCCGCGAGCACTTGCTCGAGCGGCTGTTGCCACGTCTCGGGCTGGATCTCAGCCAGAAAGCCGACCCGTCCCAACTTGACCCCGAGCACCGGGACGCGGTAGTGGCTGCCGACCGCGCGCCGCGCGCAGGATCGTGCCGTCACCACCGAACGTGATCATGAGATCGAGATCGGCGGCTTTGACGGCCATCTCGTGTTCGTCGAGCGCATCCGCGACCCACGTGCTGAGGCCGCGAGCTTCCAGATAGCGCGACGACTCGCTCCGCCAGCTCGCCGGCCTGTGGCTTCAGCGCATGATAGAAGAGCCCGATCGATCGAAAACTGGAGGTCATGGCGCTCCCCATCAATATGCGCTGCCGCGCTCGAGCAAGCGCCCGAGGACCTCGGCATAGTTGGACTCGATACGCTGCACCTCGCTGCCGGATGCGCGCAACGCCTGCTCGACGGCTGCCGGAACTGCATTGTTGTTGCCGAGAATGGTCACGTGCCGCGCCTGCCTCGCCTCCGGCTCGGCTGAGCCGACGGCGGGTTGGAATCGGGCCACGTATTGCAGCACCGCCAGATAGTCTTCGCGGGAGCGCGCCAGGTTCCCGATGTACAGATAGTGATCGATTGTCTTGTCGATCGCCGGACCCACGAGGTCGTAGTCAACCTGTGCGGCGTTGATGCCATTCAGTTGGATTCCACTACGCAGCTCGCCCAGCCCGGCGACATACAAACGGTACGTACCCGGGGCCAGCGCGGCGAAGCTGTACATCTCGTCCGTCCCCACGCGCTGCGCTCGCCGGCCATCCGGCCCTTGCAGCTCGAGTACGTGGTCCGCCCCACCGTGGATTCGCCCGCTGACGCGGCTGCCCGTGAGCCCGAATCCGGGGAGGACGAAGTCCACGGTGGCAGGCTCGTAACCGTCCAGCACCACCTCGTGCTCGGGTTGCGCGAGGCTGCGCATGGGTGAGCTCTCCTCGATCGTGAGACGGTAAGCGCCGGCAGGCAAATTGTCGATCGTGTAACGCCCGCCGGCGACTACGGCGCGCTTCTCGCCCAGCGGTCCGCGCAGGACAACCGTCTTGCCGTCGCCGTTGGTAACGGTGCCAGACACGAGGCTGCGGCCGCCACTCACGCCGGCGGATTGCTGGAACTGCACCCACACCACGCGGTCGTGCGCCAGCTCGAATTCGGCGCGCACGCCGGCGCCAACCACGTCAATATAGTAGTGACCCGAGCCGAGTGGGGCGAACTCGCATACATCGCGTCCGAGATCGAGCTTGCTCCCGGCTTCCTCGATACATCCGTTCCATCCATGTGCCCACAGCCGCACGCGGCGTCCCTGTTCCCCCACTACCTGGCAGCGGACGACCGAGAAACCGCGCCCCGGCCCGCCGTCGCGTATCACCCACGACCAGCCCGCATCTCCGTTTGGCAGCGCAAAGTGTACCTGCACCTCGCTGCCGCCGTCGATCTCGATCTGCGGCTGCTGCTGCCCGATCTCCCCGGCGCCCGCCGGACCCAACAGCACGACCGAGTAGGCGCCCGGTCCCAGCCGCTCGAACCGGTAGTTTCCACCCGGTCCGGCAGCCGTCTCCGCCATCCAATCCTCGGAAGGCCACTGTTGCAGCCGCAACAGATGCCCGGCGCCGTTCAACACCGTGCCGCGAATGGCCCCGTTATGCTCGGCCGGCACTTCGAGCTCTTGCCGGCTCGCATCCCGGCCGTCGAGCGTGATGGCCGGCGCCGGGAGCCCCGCGCCTGCCAGGGCCAGCCGGTATTCGCCGGGCCCGAGGCCGTCAAAGCTGTAGCTGCCGTCCGCTGCAATCGTTACGGCTCGCTGCCCGTCCGGCCCGTCGAGGGCGAGCCGCCGGCCGGCGCCGCCGCGCACCAGCCCCTGCACGGCGCTCTCCGCAGGCACCGGTTCCGCGGTTTCGACGAAGGTCAGCCAGACGACGCGCCGCCCGTCCAGGCTCACGTCCGCTGCGGCCGCTGCCCCTTCCACCTCAACGCGATATCGCCCCGCGCCAAGCGGCGCAAACTCGCATACGTCAGGCCCATACTCGAGCTTGTCCCCGGCGTGCGCCACCAACCCGTCCCAGCCGGCAGCGATCAAACGGACGGCAGCGCCTGGGCGCCCCTCAACGCGGCAGCGCACGACGCCAAAACCCGGGCTGGCGCCCCCGTCCGCGCTCTCCCACCCCCAGCCGGGAGGGGCAAGCTCGACCCACTCCGTGTTCGAACCGTCGAGCGCCAGCGAGCCCGAACATACGCCCCGATCGGGCAATTCCACCACATAGGTTCCGGGAGCGAGGCCGGCGAAGGTGAAGGCGGCATCCCCGGGGAGGATCTGCTCGGATACCCAGTCCGCTTCCGCCTTCGCTAACCGGACCTTCAGACCGGCTCCCCCTCGCACCCGCCCGCGGACAAAGCTGCCGCTCACGACGTCTGGCACGGCTTCAGAAGAAACGGGCTGATCGAGGTCGATGCCGGCCGCAGTCTCTTCCTGTCCCGGCGCCGCGGCGGTTATCTCCGGCAGCGGTCGCGCTTGTTTCCGCTCGGCCTGCAATGCCGCGACTGCCGGCAGCCGTCCGCCCGGCCAGCGATCGCTGTACCAGGCCTGGGCTTCGAAGCCGGGAGCGAAATGCCCGAGCCCATAGTTCGCCAGCAGCCAAAATGAGCTGCAGAAGAAGTAATCGGGAGCAGTCGTCTGCGAGCTGGTGCCCATGAGCGACCGGCACGCTTCGACGGTGAGCGCGGCATGCCACTGCGGCGTTACGGCAGGGTAGCGCAAATCATCCCGGTTTCCCACCACCCAGCCGCCGGCGGTAGCGAGCACCGGCAGGTTCCGGCCCAGGTGCTGCCGGGCCAACGCGCCGTCGCGTTCGTACGCCCGCCAGCACGCTGCATCCTCCACCGCCGTTGCGCCGGGACGCTGCCCGGTGCGGCGAGCCTCGTTGACTCGCTCCAGGCTCCAACCGCCCCAGGCATCGCCGGTCCATGTCTCACCGGCCAACTGGTCGTAAAAGTCGCGGCGGTACGGCGCACCGGCCTGGTTGCCGGCATCGCTGGGATAGTCCAGCGGATGGTTGAGCCCGAAATTATGTGTCGCCTGCCAGACGTGCCCGGAGAGCAAGGCCGCGCCGCCGAGCCGGCAGATCTCGCCCAACAGATCCCACTGTGACCCAACGGACAACGCCGGGATGCCGGGACAGCCGCCGGCCTCCAGGATCGCTTCCATGTCGGCAATGGCGTTGCGGGCCACGACCTCGAGCGCGTCGGGCGGCAGCAGCCCGTGTTCCCACTCGCGAGGTTGGTCCGGCTCGTTGTTGAACTCGATATAGCGCACGCCGGCAGCCACCAGCTCGCGCACGACCCGCAGCTCCTCGGCGCCCAGCCGCCCCGGGTTCGGCGCCGGCTTCATCACGCGGACGATGGGCATGATGTCATGCGCCACGAGCAGATCGATGATCTCCAACCCACCATCGTGCCGGGCAAGCTTAACCCACTTCACACCCATCGCCTGCAGCTCGGGCAGCCAGAAGTCACGCACGCGCCCAAGCCCGACCGACGCCGGGAAACCGGCGCTCCAATGAACGCCGATACCGGTATCACCCTGCGGGCGAGGATATTCGTGTAGCTCCACGGCAGACCTCCGGGGATGGAATGAGGCCGGGTTGGGCCCGGAAGACCGGCTAGAGGCGGCGCTGCAACCAGTCGAGCAACTCATTCTGCGGTACAGCGGTCTGGGTGCCGGCGACCATGTCACGCACCACGATGGTGTCGTCCGCCAGCTCCTGCTCGCCCAGTACCAGCGTGAATGCCACACCGGCCCGGTCAGCGCCCTTCATCTGCGACTTCAGACTGCGATTACCGAAGGACATGAGAGTGCCGATACCCGCTGTGCGCAACTGCTGCACCAGCTTCAACGCCGGAACGCGCGCTTCCGTACCCAGCGGCGATACCTGCACCTGCGGCGACGGCAGAGACGGCGGTACTACCTCCTGCTCCTTGAGGCTCAGGATCACCCGTTCAATCCCCATACCGAATCCGATACCAGGTGTGGGCGGCCCGCCCAACTGCTCGACGAGCCCGTCATAACGGCCCCCGCCGAACACGGCTGCCTGCGCACCGATCCCCTGCGCCCACACTTCGAATACCGTCTTGGTGTAGTAGTCGAGCCCGCGCACCAGCCGGAAGTTGATCTTGAACGGCATCTCCATGACGTGCAGATACTGCTGGAGCGTCAGGAGGTGCGTTTCGCACTCTTCGCACAGGTAGCCGGTGCTGTGCGGCGCGTCGTTCAACAGCGGTTGGGCAGACTCTTCCTTCGAATCGAGCAGCCGCAGCGGGTTGATTTCGAGGCGCCGGCGGTCCACCTCGTTCAACGCAGCCTGGTGCGCGCGGAAATATTCCACCAGCGCCGCGCGATAAGCCGGACGGCACTTCGGGCAGCCGGTAGAATTCAACTGAAAATTGAGGCCCTTGTATCCGAGACGGCTGAGGAGCGTCCATGCGACGCTCATCACCTCAAAGTCCACAGCCGGGTCCATCTCGCCGAGCATTTCCACGTCAAACTGGTGGTGCTGGCGGAAACGGCCGGCCTGAGGGCGCTCGTACCGGAAGATGGGGCCGATGGCGTACAGCTTGACCGGCTGCGGCCAGACGTGCATGCCATGCTCGATGTAAGCGCGCGCAAGGCCGGCGGTAAACTCGGGACGAAGAGTGATGTCGGTGCCCCCCTTATCTTCGAAGGAGTACATCTCCTTGTCCACGATATCGGTGCCCTCACCGACGCCGCGCACGAAGAGGCCGGTTGCCTCGAAAATCGGGGGGTCGATCTGCTGCAGACCGTACAGGGCTGCAACCTTGTGCATCTCTTCGGTGACGTATCGCCAGTAGGGCCGGTCGGCCGGCAGAATATCCTGCGTCCCGCGTGGGGCCTGGTACACAATTCCTCCGCTAGAAGGTGATCTACTTAAGAGAGCGGAGAGCATTATATCATGGATGGCCGGGATGCCGGGTAGCCAACGCGGGGGGTCGGGGAGAGGGAGATGCCGCGGGGATATCCGGCCTTCACCGCTCGACGGCGATCTCCGTCACGGCGATTCCCAGGGTGCGGCGATCGGTGGACGCCGCGCTTTCGGCCGGAGCGCGGCGAAGCGCCGGACGCAGCGCGAGCAGGGCCGGTTGCTCGTCGCCGCGGCTGCACGAGGCGGGAAGCTGCGCTTCCACCGGCGTCCAGGCCGGTCCCACACGAACGGTAGCGACGGGCTCGCCGTTGCATGATAAGGCCACGTCCTGCTCGCCGGCAAAGGATAGGGCGCGCAGCCGGAGGACGCAGCCTCTGCGGGCAACAGCAGGCGCAGTTGAGCCTCATCGCCGTCCCCGGTCCAGCGTGCCGGCAGTCCCCCGATCTCCTCGCGGCGATACCAGCCGCCGAGCACGTACTTGCCGTCCGCAGGCGTGCCGATGCGGATCGTGCCGTCGGGCGGCAGCGCGAAGTCGTGGCCCGAGAGCGCGTCGGCGCGCCCGTAGATGTTGGCGACCACTCGCGCATGCTTGGCGTGAATCTGAGGATCCCGCGTAAAGGTGACCGTTTCCAGCTCGACGTAACGCTCGTCGGGCCGCAGCGCTTCGGGGTCTGCCACCACCACGTAATCCCACGTCCCCGCAGCCATCGCCTGCGCCAGCCCGGCTTCGCCGAAGTGGTCTGTCAGCCGTACGTCCCAGCCCGGCAGCCCGTAGCTCAACGCGTTGTACGACTGGCCGGCCGTGATCAGCGTGGAGCCGGACGGCAGGCGGCTTTCGACGTAGGTCACCAGGCGATCGGGCGGTGCGGGGACCGAGCTGAGCTGCCCGGCAAGGGGCAGGCCGGCAGCGGCGGTTACCCCGAAGAATGCCAGCGCCAGGCCGGCGCCCGTACCTGCCGGGAGCCGGACGGCGCGCCCCTACGCGCGGGATACCCCGGGGTGCGCCCAGAGATCTCCGCCAGCCCGATGCCGGCAAGCAGCAGGACGGGCGGCCACAACGCCAGACCGTAACGTGTAAGCTCCGGGTTGAGGAACAGCAGGTGAAGGAGCGCCTGCGGGAGCAGCCACGCCAGGCAGAAGCGGGCTGCTCCCGGGTTGCGCCGCGCCCCGTGCCAGGCCAGGCCGGCCAGCGCAACCACCAGAGTGACCCGCACCGCTTCGGGCCACGGCCCGACGAGGGCGCTGCTGCTCCACCCCCACACCGCCTGCCAGCGGGCGAGCAGCGAAGCCGGAGTGACGGCGGTGGCAAACAGCGATTCCTGGCTGGTAACGAAACCGGCTGCGCCGGTCATATAGCCGCGCAGCCGGTCGAGGCTCCACCCGAGCGCGGCCAGCACCGGCAGCAGCCAGGCCAGAACCCCGGCGAGGAGCGCCAGGCCCGACGCCGCCAACTGGCGCGCGTGCCACCGGCACGCGACGGCGGCGACGAGGAAGGCGAGGCCGAGGCCGAGCATCGCCTGCGGCCGGAAACCCGCTGCCGCCCCGATCGCCGCGGCGGCCACCCACGGCGGGACGCGGCCGCCATAGGCGGCCAGGGCCAGCAGCAGCGCGCTGCCCAGAAGCGCCGCCAACCCCGGCACGTCAGACAGCGCCTTCTCCGAGTTGAGCCACATCAGCGGCGTTCCGGCCAGCAGCAGCGCCGCGCTCAGCCCCGCCAGGCGACCCGATAGCACCCGGCCGAGGGCAAAAATCAGCGCCAGCGAAACCCCGCCACACAGGGCGCTCAGCGTCGTCAGCGCCAGCCGCGGCTCCCCTGCCAGCGCCAGCGCGACGCGGCCGAGCGCAACGTAAAGCGCGTAGCCGGGCGGGTGCGGTCGAAAGTCCGCCGGGCTAAACGAGACGATGGCACGTGCGAAATTGAAGGAGTCAAAATCGTCCAGCGATGCGCTTCGAAACGGCAAATACAAGAGCACGCCGGCCACGAAGAGGACGGCGGCAATCGCGAGATCGGCCCGATCCAGGCCCCCTCGCTTCAGCCCGCCAACCGGCCGTCCTTCGGGAAGCGTTATGCTCGATATAGACATGACCATGCGATTCTAGCACCTATTGGCGCTGTAGGTCACGCTTGGAGCGTGACGGTTCCGTGCCACCCGATGATACGTACCATCGCGTGGACGGCGTCACGCTCCAAGCGTGACCTACAGCGCGTCGCAACACCATCGCGCCACGTCGCTCCAAGCGTGACCCACGGCCAAAAACTCCGAACGTAGAACCCAGAACGTAGAACGTAGAACTCCGAACGTGGCACCCAAAACTCACAACTCCCCCCCAATTTGACACCCTCTCTCGCGCCGCGTATACTAACGATCCGGTTGCGGGGGGCTGTAGCTCATCTGGGAGAGCGCTACAATCGCACTGTAGAGGCAAGGGGTTCGAGTCCCCTCAGCTCCACTGTTTAGGGCGAGTCGAAACCAGCGCCCCGTGGGGCACACCAGCGGGCGATTGGCACCGATAAAACGAGAGATAACCTGGGGCTGTAGCTCAATTGGGAGAGCGCTTGAATGGCATTCAAGAGGTAAGGGGTTCGAATCCCCTCAGCTCCACCTACCGGCAACCAGGGTGGTACCGCGGAGTCCCCTTCGTCCCTGTGACGAAGGGGATTTTTTGTTTCCGGTGCCAGCGATCAGGAGCCATCTGATGGCAGACATGGCAGACGAAGTATATCCCGCAGGAGATCGAGCCGAAGTGGCAGCGAGCTGTGGGAGGAGAGCGGGCTGTACGCCACGCGCGAGGATCCCGACCGGCAGAAGTTCTACTTCCTGACCATGCTTCCCTACCCGTCCGGCGACCTGCACATCGGCCACTGGTATGCCATGACGCCGTCCGACGCGGCGGCGCGCTATCGGCGCATGCGGGGCTACAACGTCTTCTTCCCGATCGGCTTCGACGCCTTCGGCCTGCCGGCCGAGAACGCCGCCATCAAGCACGGCATCGCACCCGTACAGCTGGACGATGGCCAACATCGAGCGCATGCGCGGGCAGCTGCGCAGCATGGGCGCGATGTGGGCCTGGGATCGCGAGGCGGTCAGCTGCGATCCGCGAGTACTACAAGTGGACGCAGTGGTTCTTCCTGCAAGCTCTACGACATGGGCCTGGCCTATCGCAAGTATCGCCCCGGTCGACTTCTGCCCGAACTGCAACACGACCCTGGCGCGCGAGCAGGTGTGGGGCGACGACCGCCACTGCGAGCGCTGCGGCACGCCGGTGATCAAGAAGGAGCTGAACCAGTGGTTCTTCAGGATCACCGACTACGCCGACGAGCTGCTGGACTTCGAGCGGCATCGACTGGCCCGAGCGCATCCGCGTGATGCAGACCAACTGGATCGGCCGCAGCGAAGGCGCCGAGGTGACGTTCAAGATCCGAGCAGGGCGACGAGATCGTCGTCTTCACCACCCGGCCCGACACGCTGTGGGGCGCGACCTTCATGGTGCTGGCGCCCGAGCATCCGCTGGTGGACAAGCTGACCACGCCGGACGCAGCGGGCAGCCGGTCGAGGCCTACCAGGTCCAGGCCGGCCGCCAGACGCGAGATCGAGCGCACGGCCGACCGACAAGGAGAAGACGGGCGTCTTCACCGGCGCCTATGCCATCAACCCGGTCAACGGCGAGCGCATCCCGATCTGGATCGCCGACTACGTGCTGATGACCTACGGCACCGGCGCGATCATGGCCGTGCCGGCGCACGACGAGCGCGACTTCGCCTTTGCGCTGAAGTTCGGGCTGCCGATCATCCCGGTGATCGAGCGGCCGGATGGGCTGCGCCAAGAGCGCCGTCTGGGACGGCTCGGTGCGCGACGGGCTTCGCCGCGGCGCTGAGCGACGCCGGCATCGCCTGGCGAGCCGCTGAATTCGCAGGGCGCGGACGGTTCTATGGCGTCACGCTGCGACGGCGAGAGCCAGATCGCGCGCTACTGCGCGCTGCTGCAGCGCACATCTGAAGCCCGGCCACTGGGCCGACATCGTCGGGCGCGGCTGGCAGGTCGTCTTCGACGACGGCATCGCATGACGCTGGATTCGGTCGCAGGCCGACGCGGCAGATCATGGCGCGCTGCCACGCAGGCTACGACCACATGCGCCAGTTCCGCACGACCATGGAGATGTGGTAGGCGGTCGAGTGGTACCGCGACGTGCTGTTACCACTCACGAGTACGGCACGATGATCAATTCCGGCGCGTTCACCGGCACGCCGGGCGACGAGGCCAAGAGCGAAGGTGACGGCCTGGCTGGAGGAGCGCGGCGCTGGGCAAGGCCGCGGTCAACTACCGCCTGCGCGACTGGCTGATCAGCCGCCAGCGCTACTGGGGCGCGCCGATCCCGATGATCTACTGCGACACTGCGGCATCGTGCCGGTGCCCTACGAGGACCTGCCGGTGCGGCTGCCCGAGGACGCCGAGTTCCCGCCGACCGGCGAGAACGCGCTGAAGTTCCACGAGGGCTTCCGCACGTCAAGTGCCCGCAAGTGCGGCGGCGACGCCGAGCGCGAGACCGACACCATGGACACCTTCATGTGCTCGTCGTGGTACCAGTACGCCTACGTCACGCCCTACTGGAAGGCCGGGCGAGACGCTGCAGCGCCGACGACATGCCGTGGGACCCGGACGAGGGCGACTACTGGCTGCCGGTCGACCAGTACACCGGCGGCCTCGAGCACGCCACCATGCACCTGCTGTACACGCGCTTCTTCACCAAGGCGCTGCGCGACATGGGGCTGGTGCCGTTCGACGAGCCGATGCTGCGCCTGTTCAACCAGGGCATCATCCTGGGGCCCGACGGCAACCGCATGAGCAAGAGCCGGGGCAACGTGGTCGCGCCCGACGAGTTGGTGGAGCACTACGGCGCCGACACGGTGCGCGCCTACCTGATGTTCATCGGCCCGTGGGACATGGGCGGGCCCTGGAACTTCCAGGGCATCGAAGGGCGTGCGCCGCTTCCTGGACCGCGTCTGGACCGTGGTGACCGACGAGCCGCAGGCCAAGACGCGCAGGGCAGCGACGGCGACTGGCGACGCGGCAGATGCGCGAGCTGCGCCAGCGTGACGCACCAGACGATCCGCAAGGTGACCGAAGACATCGAGGCCTTCAAGTTCAACACGATGCTCGCCGCGCTGATGGAGTTCAACAACTACCTGGTCAAGGCGCAAGAGACGGCCGTCTACGGCACGCCGGCCTGGGACGAGGCGATCGACACGCTGCTGCTGATGATGGCGCCCTCCATGCCGCACATCGCCGAGGAGCTGTGGCAGCGGCGGCACGGCGGCGGCGACGTTCGACGCCGGAGGCAGCGTCCACGTGCAGCCCTGGCCGGCAGTGCGACCCCGAGCTGGCGAAGGCCGAGACGGTCACCCTGGTCGTGCAGGTCAACGGCAAGGTGCGCGACCGGATCGAGGCGCCGGCCGGCATCGGCGAGGCCGAGGCACGCGAGCTGGCGCTGGCCAGCCCCACGTCCAGAAGTGGCTGGAGGGCAAGCAGTGCGTCAAGGTGATCTTCGCCGGCGGGAAGCTGTTGAACATCGTGGTGAAGTAATCGGGTTGCGGCAAGGGCTGCACGGCCTTTACCGCAACCCTTTATTACCTCATGCCGCATATGCCTGTGCGGTGATCAGACAAATTGACAACAATTGCACTTACCCTATACAATAGCGTTACCTCAAAGCATTGCCTCTGCAGGTGAGGAGTACCTTAGTGCGCGAAGTGATCAATACCACGCCATGCTCCGGCTGCCATCGGCCCCTACAGCCAGGCTGTGCGGGCGGGTGATTTTATTTACTCTGCAGGTCAACTGGGTTTGGACCCCGCCAGCGGCAAGCTGGTCGAGGGTGTAACCGCTCAAACCGAGCAAGCCCTGTATAACCTGGAGGCGATTCTGGCCGCAGGCAGGCAGCTCGTTGGGCGATGTGGTGAAGACGACGATCTTCCTCACCGACATGGGCGATTTCCAGGCCATGAATGGGGTCTATGGGGCCCGATTCGGCGGCAACCGCCCGCCGCTCCACCGTACAGGTCGCCGGGCTTCCGCTCGGCGGGCTGGTGGAGATCGAGGTGGTTGCTTTTGCCCCGACGGCCAGCGAACGATCTGCGTAGGACCCGTCGAATACTGCGCCCGTCCCCAGCCGCGTGCTACAGGTCAGCCCTTCGCCCCTTAGCATATCCAGCACGTCAACAGCACTCTCTGAGTCGGAGTTGGCGGTCCCGCGGCCGTTGCTGCCGCGCCGTATGCGGCGCTGCCGATCTTATTCTCTATGGCCGGGCCGAATTCATAACTCAAGCCATCTTGTCGTTACGGAGAGGAATCATCAACTAGTTATGGACGATCTGATTACGGCCAGGCGGGCCAGGCAGGCTCGGGACCCAATCCTATGGAGATGCTGCTGGCGGATGCCTTCAGCTTCCGCCAACTGCACGCGGGCGACATCGTTGACGGCACCATCGTCAGCTCAGCCCACACGGAGATCCTCGTCGACATCGGCTACAAGTCCGATGCGGTCGTGGACAACCGTGAGATCGAGCGCCTGGACAAGGACTTCCTGGCCAGCCTGGCGCCGGGCGACACCGATCGTCGCGTACGTCGTGCAGCCGGAAGACAAAGATGGCAACGTCGTCATCTCGCTCCTCCGCGCACAACAGGAGCAAGATTGGCGGCAGGCCGAAGAGCTGCTCGAAGACGCAGGACGTCTTCGAGGGCGTCGTGACCGGCTACAACCGCGGCGGCGTGATCGTGCGGGTCGGCCGGGTGCGCGGCTTTGTGCCGGCCTCGCAGCTTTCCGATCGCTGGCACGTCGCAGCAGGATGAGGCAGCGATCCCGAGCAGCGCTGGGCCCGGCTGACCGGCCAGAAGATGCAGCTCAAGGTCGTCGAGCTGGACCGCCGCCGCAACCGCCTGATCCTCTCCGAGCGGGCCGCGATGCGCGACTGGCGCAAGACGCAGAAGGACCGCCTGCTCGCCGAGCTGCACCCGGGCGACGTGCTGCAAGGGTATCGTGACCAGCATCGCACCCTTCGGCGCCTTTGTCGACCTGGGCGGGGCAGACGGCCTGATCCACCTTTCGGAGCTGGCCTGGCACCGGGTCGAGCACCCGAGCGAAGTGGTGCAGCGTGGGCCAGGAAGTCGAGGTCTACGTGCTGAACATCGACGAGGAGCGCAAGCGCATCGGCCTGAGCCTGCGCCGGCTGCAGCCCGAGCCGTGGAGCCTGGTGGACGCCAGACTTCACCGGTGGGCCAGGTGGTGCCGGCCGTCGATCACCAAGCTCACCAACTTCGGCGCCTTTGCCAAGATCGACGATTCGATCGAGGGCCTGATCCACATCTCCGAGCTGGCCGACCACCGGGTCAACCATCCGAAGGAAATCGTGCACGAAGGCGACGAGGTGCAGGTGCGCATCATCCGCATCGATCCGCAGCGCCGGCGCGTCGGGCTGAGCATGCGCCAGGCAGCCGACGATGCGTACGTCGAGGTCGACTGGCAGGAAGAAGCGGACGCGCTGCTGGCCGATCTGGACGACCTTCCGAGGACGGCCTTGAGGTCGAGCCGGAGGCCGTAGCCGAGATGGAGGCTGTCGCCGAAGCCGGAGCTGTCGCCGATACCGAAGAGGTAGGCGAAACCGAGACGCGGCCGCAAGCCGCCACTGCCTGACCTTCACCGAATTGGGATACCGCCGCGGCGCGTGGACCGAACGACCTGGTCCACGCGCCTTTTTGCGGTTCTGAACTTAAGTCACATATCGGCCTCGTATCCCCAGTATCAAGAGGATCCCGGCTTACGCCGTCCGACGTCTTACATGGTATAATGCCGATGCGGGCTTGATGAACAGACAGCGATAGACACGGGCCTCGACTGAAATGCGAGTTGACGGTTCCGCATGCACAGGGGAGCTATACCGGTGGAAGTATTGCCCGCACCGCGTTATGGTCGTCATCGTGCCGGGCCGGCGCCCGGCGGTATGGCTGGCACGATTGCCGAATCAACGCTCGGACGTGCCAGTCATAAGGAAGGAGCATCATGGCTGACAATCTTGACCGCTTCACCAAGCAGGCCGACAGGTGCTGCAGGTTGCGCAAGAAGAAGCGGTACGCCTTAATCATAATTATATCGGCACCGAACATCTGCTGTTGGGGCTGGCGAAGGAAGAGCACGGGATGGCCGCGCGCGTGCTGCGCGAGGTGGGCGCGACACCCGTCAGACATCGTCCGTGCTGTGGAGCGGATGGCGCCCCGCAATCCCCGGCCGCCCTTTGGCAAGCCCGACGCTGACGCCGCGCACCAAGCGCGTGATCGAATTGGCAGTCGAAGAAGCGCGGCAGATGGGCCATCCCTGATCGGCACCGAGCATCTGCTGCTGGGCCTGGTGCAGGAAACCGAAGGCATCGCCGCCGAGGTGCTGCGCAGCCTGGGGGTTAGCCTGGAAAAGGTCCGCACGCAGACGAACAAGGCTATTCTGGAGAGTCAGGTGCAGGAGAAGAGCAACCAAGAAGCGCGAGAGCAAGACGCCGCTCACCGATCAGTTGGGCTTGGACCTGACGGCGCGTGCCGAAGAAGGCAAGCTGGACCCGGTGATCGGCCGCGAGAAGGAGATCGAGCGGGTCATCCAGATCCTGAGCCGCCGCACCAAGAACAACCCGGCGCTGATCGGCGAACCGGGCGTGGGCAAGACCGCCATCGTCGAGGGGCTGGCGCAGCGCATCATCAACGGCGACGTGCCGGAGCCGCTGATCGACAAGCGCGTGCTGATGCTGGACGTCGGCTCGCTGGTGGCCGGCACGATGTACCGCGGCCAGTTCGAGGAGCGCCTGAAGAAGGTGATCGAGGAGATCACCAACAGCGACGCCATCCTCTTCATCGACGAAGTGCACATGCTGGTCGGCGCCGGCGCGGCCGGCAGCAGCGTGGATGCCGCCAACATCCTGAAGCCGGCGCTGTGCGCGCGGCGAGCTGCAGTGCATCGGCGCGACGACGCTGGACGAGTACCGCAAGTACATCGAAGGCGATGCGGCGCTGGAGCGGCGCTTCCAGCCGATCCTGGTCGAGGAGCCGACCATCGAGGAGACGATCGAGATCCTGAGGGGCGTGCGCTGCGACGTACGAGCAGCACCATCAGCTGAAGATCACCGACGAGGCGCTGAACGCCGCGGCGCGTCTGTCGGCCCGCTACGTGCCCGACCGCTTCATGCCCGACAAGGCGATCGACCTGATCGACGAGGCCTCCAGCCGGGTGCGCATGTACAAGGCGCCTTATGCCGCCAGCCTGCGCGAGACGTTCCGCGAGCTGAAGAGCACGCAGCGGCCAGAAGGAAGAGGCCGTCGAGGCCAAGCGCTTCGACGACGCGCTCGACCTGCGCTATCGCGAGATCGAGCTCGAGCGCAAGCTGGAGCAGCTGCGCAAGGGCTGGCAGGACGTTGCGCCGTGCCGCCGACGGTGACCGAGGAAGACATCGCCGAAGTGGTCTCGATGTGGACCGGCGTGCCCTCTGCAGCGGCTGGTCGGCGAGGAGATCGGCCCGCCTGCTGGAGATGGAAGGCTACCTGCACAAGCGGGTCGTCGGCCAGGAAGAGCCGGTCAAGGCGATCGCCAAGGCGGTGCGCCGGGCGCGCACCGGCCTGAAGGACCCGAAGCGGCCCATCGGCACCTTCATCTTCCTGGGCCCGACCGGCGTCGGCAAGACGCTGCTGGCCAAGAGCCTGGCGGAGTTCCTGTTCGGCTCCGAAGATGCGCTGATCAAGCTCGACATGAGCGAGTTCATGGAGCGGCACAACGTCAGCCGCCTGGTCGGTGCGCCTCCCGGCTACGTGGGCTACGAGGAAGGCGGCCAGTTGACCGAGGCGGTGCGCCGCCGCCCTACTAGCGTGGTGCTGCTCGACGAGGTCGAGAAGGCGCATCCGGAAGTCTTCAACATGCTGCTGCAGATCATGGAAGACGGCCACCTGGCCGATGCCAAGGGCCGGCGGGTCGACTTCCGCAACGCCATCCTGATCATGACGTCCAACGTCGGCGCCAACCTGATCAAGCACGCCGGCGGCCTGGGCTTTGCCCTGGTCGCGCGACGAGCTGCGCCAGCAGGAAGACGAGTACCAGACGATGAAGGACCGGGTCATGGAGGCGCTGAAGCGACACCTTCCGGCCCGAGTTCCTGAACCGTCTGGACGGCATCATGGTCTTCCGCAGCCTGACCCGCGAGCAGATCAAGGAGATCGTGGACCTGGAGCTGAACCGGGTGCGCATCGCAGCTGACCGAGCAGGATGTCAAGCTCGAAGTCGACCGACGAGGTCAAGGACTACATCGCCGAAGACAGGCTACGACGCCGACTACGGCGCCCGCCCGCTGCGCCGGGTCATCCAGGACAAGCTGGAAGACCGGCTGAGCGAAGGGCTGCTGAGCGGCGAGTTCAAGCAGGGCGACACCGTAAAGGTGAGTCTGGGCGAGGACAAGTCGATCAAGCTGGAGGTCGTGAAGTCAAAGCCGTCGACGCCAAAGTCGGAAACGGCGGAGGCGCTGCAAGGCTAAGAGCGACCGCAGACACAACCGCATAAGTGCAGGGGGAGCTAGGTGAGCCTGGCTGAGAGGTCGACCCGAGCCGCGAGGCCCAATGCCGATGACCCTCGAACCTGACCTGGGTAATGCCGGCGTAGGGATGCGATGCGTGTTCGTATGACCGGCGACCGAAAGGCCGCCGGTCTTTTTTGTTGTCCGGGAGCAGAAGATGCGTGTTTTACTGGTTGCCGGCAGCCCGGAGGCGCAGCCGCCCCGGGCGAAACGCCCGCCAAGCCGATCTCGTCATCGCAGCCGATCGCGGCCTGCTCCATGCCGCGGGCGTGGGGCTGGCCGGTCGATATGCTGGTAGGCGACATGGATTCGCTGCGCCGAACAAGGCAGCTGTGCCGCCGCCGGCGCCGGCGTCACGATCTACTGCGCCGGCAGCCAAGGACGAGACCGACCTGGAGATGGCGCTGAATGCACGCGCTCGGCGGCGGCGCCAGCCGAGATCCGCATCTGCGGGGCATTCGGCGGGCGCATCGACCACTTGCTGGCCAATGTGCTGCTGCTCACCCGTGCGGATCTTGCGGGGCCGGACGTGGCGATCCTGGACGGCGCCAAAACCCTGCGCTTGCTCGCGATCAGAGCCAGACGGGACTCGCAGGCATCGCCCGGGCGACCTGTTGTCCCTCTGCCCGTGGGCCGGGATGCGGACGGCGTGTGGACGGAAGGACTCGCGTATCCGCTCCGTCACGAAACCCTTACCGCCGGGCAGCGGCCGCGGCGTCAGCAATCTCTTCTCCGGCACGGGGCCTGCGTGGGACTACGACGCGGGCTGTTGTTGATTTCACACATCAGGAGGAAGTAACGTGAGGTATTCTTTGGTGGTCTTGGCTCTGATCGTGCGCTTCTGGTTACCGGGTGCGCCGCGCCGGCAACTACCCCTGCCCCCGCTGCGGGCTCGCGCCCGCGGCCAGCGCCGGCAGTCACGGCCGCGCCCAAGGCTACGGGCGCGGCGCCGCAGTCAACCGCGCCGCTCGCCGCTGCTACCACTGCCCCCGCGGCGACCGCCACCGCACCGGCAGCAAAGGCAGCCGCCCGGCGGCCGGACGATCACGGTGATGACGCACGACAGCTTCAGCGTCAGCGAGGAAGTGATGGCCGAGTTCGAGTCCAGCTGCGGCTGCAAGGTCGCTTCCTGAAATCCGGCGATGCCGGCCTGGCGCTGAACAAAGCCATCCTGAGCAAGGGCAACCCCCTGGCCGACGTGCTCTACGGCGTGGACAACACCTTCCTCAGCCGTGCCCTGGCCGCGGGATCTTCGAGCCATACGCCTCGCCGGCGCTGCCAGATTCCGGACGAGTTCAAGCTGGACGCGAGCAACCGGCCACTGCCGGTAGACTATGGCTACGTCACCCTGAACTACGACAAGGCCTACTTTGCGAAAGCAAGCTGGCCGTTGCCGCAAGGAGCTGCGCGACCTGACCAAGCCGGAGTATAAGGGCCTGCTGGTCGTGGAGAACCCGGCCACTTCGTCCCCCGGCCTGGCTTTTCTGCTACCACCGTCGCCGTCTTCGGCGAGCAGGGCTCGTACACCTACCTCGACTTCTGGCGAGGATCTGCGCGCCAACGACGTCTTGGTCGCCGAGGGCTGGGAGACGCATACTACAACCAGTTCAGCGGCGGCAGCGCCAAGGGCGACCGCCCGCTGGTAGTGAGTTATGCCACCAGCCCGGCCGCCGAGGTAGTCTTCGCCGATCCGAAACCGGCCGACGCGCCAACCGGCAACATCCTGCCGGCCGGGCAGAGCTACCGCCAGATCGAGTTCGTGGGCGTGCTGAAGGGCACGCCCGAACGCCGACCTGGCGCAGAAGTGGATCGACTTCATGCTGGGCCCGTCGTTCCAGGCCGACATCCCGCTACAGATGTGGGTCTACCCGGTGCGCAGCGGGGTGCAGCAGCCGGAAGTGTTCAGCGAATTTCGCGCAGGTACCGCAGCAGCCGGCCGCGCTGGCCCCGGAACTACTGGAGAGCGGCCGCGAACGCTGGTTACTGGCATGGACCGACAGCGGTGTTACGATAACGGCGTTGCGTTAGGCGGATCGGGCCGGGCTACCAGGCTCGATCCAGATGCGCAGGCCTCGGGGTTGGGTTGCTCCCGATCCCGAGGCGCGCATGTCCCACGATTCGTATCGAATACCGCTCAACCACGATGGCAGGATAGCAGGCAAATGATCCATACGCGCAGAGTCCCACTCGTGAATCCGCTCTACCTGCTGCCGCTTCTCTTTCTGGGCCTCTTCTTCTTCTACCCGCTGGCCGTCGTGCTCCGCGAGGTATTTGCGCCCGGCGGCGTGCTGGACCTGCCCGGTAGCGGCTCTGTGGCAGCGAGCCGTACTTTGCCGCGTGCCCTCTGGTTCACGTCCTGGCAGGCAGCGCTTCGACTGTGCTGACGCTGGCGATCGGCCTGCCCGCCGCCTACGTCTTTGCCCGCTATCGCTTCCCCGGCAAATCGGTGCTGCACGCGCTGACGACGATGCCCTTCGTGCTGCCCACTGTCGTGGTCGCCGCTGCCTTCATAGCGCTGATGGGCCCGCGTGGCTGGCTGAACGGGTGGCTGCAGGCGGCGTTTGATCTGCCGCGCCCGCCGCTCAGCTGCAGCAAACCATCTGGCTCGTGTTGCTCGCGCACGCCTTCTACAACACGACCATCGTGGTGCGGATCGTGGGTGGCTTCTGGAGCAGCCTCGACCCGCGGCTGGAGCAGGCGGCGCGGATGCTCGGCGCCGCAGGGCGCGGGCGATGTGGGAGGTGACGCTGCCGCTGCTCCGGCCGGCCATCGCCGCTGCTTCGCTGCTGGTCTTCCTGTTCTGCTTCACCAGTTTTGGCGTGATCCTGATCCTCGGCGGCCCCCGCTTCGCGACCCTGGAGGTGGAGATCTACCGGCAGGCGGTGACCCTGTTCCGCCTGCCGGAGGCGGCCGCGATCAGCCTCGCCCAGATTGCGGCGACTTTTGTCGGTGATGGTCATCTACACGCGGGTACAGGCGCGCGGCAGCGGTGCCCCTGGACCTGCGCCCCGCCGACGAGAACGCGTTCGTGCCGGCCAGTACCCGCCAATGGCTTTTCGTAGCGGCTGTGGCGCTGCTGATCCTGGTCGTGCTGCTGCTGCCGCTGCTGGCGCTGGCGGCCCATCCCTGGCGCCCGGCGATCCCCCTTGCGCTACTACCGCGAGTTGTTCGTCAACCGCACTCAGCTCCATTTTCTACGTCCCGCCGGGCCTTGCCATCCGCAACAGCCTGCTGTTCGCCGTCGCTGACGGTGGCCCTATCCCTGCGCTCGGCTGACGCACGACCGCCTATCTGCTGGCGCGCGGCCGCAGCGCTCTGGCACGCGTCCTGGATCCCATCGTGCTGCTGCCGCTGGGCACCTCGGCGGTAACGCTGGGTTTCGGCTACATGCTGGCGCTGGGGCAGCCGCCGCTGGACCTGCGCGCGTCGCCGGTCCTGGTGCCGATCGCGCACACCCTGGTCGCTTTCCCGTTCGTGGTCCGCGCCGTGGTGCCGGCGCTGCGCGGGCTCAACCCGCATTGGCGGGAGGCGGCCGCGGTGCCTGGGCGCCGCCCGTGGCGCGTGTGGCGCGAGGTCGAGCTGCCGATCGTCGGCCGCGCCGTGCTCGTCGGCGCCGTGTTCGCTTTCACCATCAGCATGGGCGAGTTCGGCGCCACGCTGTTGATCGCGCGGCCGGAGTACCCGACCATGCCCGTGGCCATCTACCGGCTGCTGGGCCAGCCGGGTGCGCTCAACTACGGCCAGGCGCTGGCGATGAGCACGCTGCTGATGCTCGTCTGCGGGTCCGGTTTCGTGCTATCGAGCGGTTCCGCGGTCGGGCGGAGTCGGAGAGTTCTGAGTGCGCTGCTTGAGTCCATATCTCCAAATCCTTTCCCGAGCTGCCGGTGCTCTACGACGTCAGCTTCGACGATGGCGAGGGAGAGATCATCTGCCTGCTGGGACCCAGCGGCTGCGGCAAGAGCACGCTGCTGCACATCATCGCGGGACTGGAGCAGCACGACACCGGCCGGCGTGCGCTTTCGCCGGCGCAGGATCTGGCGCTGGTGCCCGTCCACCGGCGGGGCTTTGGACTGATGTTTCAAGACTTCGCCCTGTTTCCGCACAAGAGATGTGTTCGCAAAAGTCGCCTTCGGCCTGCGGATGCAGGGGCAACAGGCGCGCCGAGATCGAACAGCGCGTGTCGGCAGCGCTGGCACTGGTGCGGCTGGCAGGTTACGAGCGGCGCAGCGTGACTCGACCTTTCCGGCGGCGAACAGCAGCGCGTGGCGCTGGCCCGCAGCCTGGCGCCCGATCCACGCCTGTTGATGCTCGACGAGCCGCTCGGTTCGCTGGACCGCACCCTGCGCGAGCAGCTGATGAACGAGCTGCGGCGATTCCTCAAGGCGATCGGCGTGACGGCGCTGTACGTCACGCATGACCAGGAGGAGGCTTTCGCCGTCGCCGACCGCGTATGCTCATGCGCTCGCACCTGGACCTGGGCCAGGGCGGCCACATCGAGCAGGCCGGCACGCCGCAGGAGGTCTACCGGCTGCCCGCCAACGCATACGTTGCGCGGTTCCAGGGCTTCCGGAACCTGCTGCCGGGCGCCGTGCTTGCGGTGGGTGACGGCAGGTGCAGCGTGGAGACCGCTATCGGCCCGCTCGTCTGCAGTGGCACAGTATGCCCGCCGCCGGGCGCGAAGGTCACAGTGCTCGTGCGCCCCGAAGCGGCGGACGTGCTACCGGCCGGCAGCACCGGCGAAAACGTGATTCCCGGCGTGCTCAGCTCCTCTTCCTTTCGCGGCAGTTTCTATCTCGTAGCCACGGCGCACTCCGGGGCGGTCGAGCTGGTCACCGAAATCAGCACCGTCGACCTTGATCTGCCGGCCGAAGGCGAACCGCTGGCGCTCCACCTGGAGCCGTCGGCGGTGACGGTGTTACCAGAATGATCGCAAAGGGATCGGAAAACCTCTTGACAAATATGTTCTAATTGTAGTAAACTTGTTCTAGTGGGACTGATTCGCGCCAAATGATTGAAGGGAGAACACAAAAATGCGCCCACAGACTGCTACCGTAATCGACCTCAACCGAGACCCTCGGTTCATCGATCGCCAGCCAGGAAACATGCTCATTCAATAATTGGCGCGCTCAGGATGCGAGCGCGCAGCAAACACGCGTCTCGTCTCCGCCGGCCACGTCCCAGAAATCGCTTTCCGTTAAGTGGAGGAGCAGATGTACGCAAAGACAGTAGTCGTTGGGCATCTCGGCAAGGATCCGGAGATGCGCTATACGTCCAGTGGGGTGCCGGTGACCAGCTTCAACGTGGCCACGACGCGCAAGTGGACGAACGCAAACGGCGAGCCGCAGGAGAAGACCACCTGGTTCCGCGTCACTTGCTGGCGCAAGCTGGCGGAGCTGGCACAGCAGTATCTCCAGAAGGGGCGGCTCGTGCTGGTGGAGGGAGATGTCGAAGCATCGGCCTTCACCGACAAGGAAGGGAACCCGCGTGCGAGCCTCGAGCTCACCGCTACCACGGTGAAATTCCTGGGCGGCCGCGGTGATGGTTCGTCGGGACCCGGGCCTGGAGCCGGGGCAGGCGCCGGCGGCGCCGGTGGTGCGCCGGAGCGATCAGACGAGGGCGGCTTCAACGAGGACGAGATCCCGTTCTAGCAGCCGGAACGCAAAAGGGCCGCGGGCGTACCGCCCGCGGCCCTACCTCTTAATTATGGCGGGTTGTCACAGCGAGGGCAACAGCCCCTCGAGCACGGCTATCTGCGCCTGCACCGCGGTGCGGGCGGTGCCGCCGATCACGCTGCGCTGCTCGACCGCCCGCTCAAAGTCCCACACGTCGGTCGTCTCCGCCGTGAAGTGCTCGCTGATGGCCTGTAGCTCGGCGAGCGGCACGGCACGCAGCGGGAGCGCGAGCTCTTCCGCGCGCTTCACGGCCCGGCCGACCAGCGTGTGCGCCTCGCGGAACGGCACCCCCGCACGCACGAGGGCATCCGCAAGGTCTGTGGCCAGCAGCTCGTCGCCCAGCGCCGCCCGCATCCGCTCCGGATGGATGCTCAGCGTTGCCAGCGCACCGGCCGCGACAGGCAGTGCCAGCGACAGGGTATCTACCGCATCGAACAACGACTCCTTGTCCTCCTGCAGGTCCTTGTCGTAGGCGCTCGGCAACCCCTTCAGCATCACCAGCGTCCCCATCAGATCCCCGATGAGCCGTCCGGATTTACCGCGCAGCAACTCCAGCGCATCGGGGTTCTTCTTCTGGGGCATCAGGCTGGAGCCGGTGCTGTAGGCATCGGAGAGGGAGACAAAGCCAAACTCGCGGGTGCTCCAGATTATCAGCGTTTCCGCCAGGCGGCTGAGGTGTACCCCGGTCAGCGCCGCCCAGAAGAGGAACTCCAGCATGAAGTCGCGGTTCGAGACGGCATCGATGCTGTTCGGCACCACGTCGGCAAAGCCCAGATCGGCCGCCAGCGCGATCCGGTCAACAGGGAAGGCCGAGCCGGCAAGTGCGCCGGCTCCGAGCGGGCAAAGATCAATGCGGCGTGTGGCGTCGGCCAGGCGCTCGCGATCCCGCTGCAGGCGCCAGGCGTGGCTGAGCAGCCAGTGGCTCCAGCGGATAGGCTGGGCCGGCTGGAGATGCGTGTAGCCGGGCATCAGCACGTCGATCTCTTCGCTGGCGCGGCGCGTACATACGTGCACCAATTCCAGCAGCTCGCTGTCGAGCAGCACCGCCGCCTCGCGCAGCCACAGGCGAATATCGGTCGCCACCTGATCGTTCCGGCTGCGGCCCGTGTGTAGCTTGCCGGCCACCGCGCCCACCTGCTCGACCAGACGTCGCTCTATGTAGCTGTGAATATCCTCGTCGTCCGCTCCCCGAAATGCGCCCACCGGATTGGCATCGATCTCTGCGTGTAGTGCATCCAGCCCGTCGAGGAGTGCATTAAGTTCTTTCTCAGATAGCAGGCCCACGCGCCCCAGCGCCTTTGCCCACGCCTGCGAGCCGTAGATATCGGCTTCCCACAGCCGCCAGTCGAAAGGCAGCGAGCTGTTGAACTGCTGCATCAGAGGGTCATTGTCCGCCGAGAAACGCCCGCCCCACAGTTGTGGCATAGATCCGGTCCTCTCCCTATTCCCAGGCGCTTGCCTGGTCCAGTGTGGCCAGTTCGTCGCCGCTGAGCTGCACGTCCAGCGCACCCAGGCTCTCCTGCAGCTGCTCGACCGAGTTCGCGCCGACGATGGGGGACGTGACCACGGCCTGCCCCAACAGCCAGGCCAGCGCGGCCTGGCCCGTCGTGACCCCGCGCGCTCGCGACCTCGTCGACGCGGTCCAGCAGATCGAAGCCGCGATCGTTCAGGTAGCGGCGCTGCACGGTGCCGGTGCGAGCGCTTTCGGGGACGTGGTCCCGCCGGTACTTGCCCGTCAGGAAGCCACCGGCGAGCGGGCTGTACGGGATGACGCCGATACCCTCTTCTTCGCATAGCAGTTTGAGCTCGCGCTCGAACTCGGCGCGCCGCGCCAGGTTGTAGTGTGGCTGCAGCGACTCGTAGCGCGCCAGGTTATGCTTGTCGCTCATCCACAATGCCTTGGTGAGCTCCCAGGCGGCGTAGTTGGAACAGCCGGCGTAGCGTACCTTGCCGGCGCGTACCAGGTCATCCAGCGCCCGCATCGTCTCGTCTACCGGCGTTTGCCGGTCCGACGAATGTGTCTGGTACAGGTCGATGTAGTCGGTGTCGAGGCGGCGCAAGCGAGTCCTCGCAGGCGCGAATGAGATGGAGGCGGCTGAGTCCCTCGCCATTAGGCCCATCCCACATCCGCCCGCGCGCCTTGGTCGCGAGAACGATCGATTGCCGGTTCCGCGCGCTTTCATCCACCGGCCGATGATCTCCTCAGACACGCCGCCGGGGTTGCCCTCGATCCAGTTGGAGTAGACATCAGCCGTATCGAGGAAGTTGCCCCCCGCTGCGACGAAGGCATCCATGACGCGGCCCGACTGCTCCTCATCGGCGGTCCAGCCCCACTGCATGGTGCCGAGGCAGAGACGCGATACTTTGAGCCCGGTGCGGCCAAGACGGCGGTATTCCATGGGTTCTCCTACGTCCGGTAGTGCCCGTTGATGTTCACGTAGTCGTGACTCAGGTCACAGGTCCAGACGGTAGCCCGCCCTTCTCCGAGACCCAGGTCTACCAACACGACAATCTCCTTGCCGGCGAAGATCGCGGTAGCCTCTTGCTCCGAGTACTCCAGCGGCTGCCCGGCGGCGACTAACTGCAGCAAGCCGCGGTCACGCGCCTCGCCGGCGGCGCTAGGGCGCCGGCGCCGATCCACAGCCCGGCCCGTTCCGGCTGCACCTCGACGCCCGAATAGCCTACCGCCGCCAGGATCCGGCCCCAGTTGGCGTCGCCGCCGTAGAAGGCCGTCTTGACCAGAGGCGAGGTGGCGATGGCATTGGCGGCGCGGTGCGCCTCCGTATCAGACGCTGCGCCCTCGATCCGGATGCTGATGAAACGCGTGGCGCCTTCGCCGTCGCGCACGATCTGTTGCGCCAGATCGGTGCACAGCTCGCGCAGCGCCTGGCGGAACTCAGCGTCCGGCGCGGCGCCGGCCGCTCCGTTTGCGAGCAGCAGCACGGTATCGTTGGTGCTGGTATCTCCGTCGACGCTGATGCAATTGAAGCTGACGGCGACCGCTTCGTGTAGCATGGATTCGAGCGCAGCGGGCTCGACCCGGGCATCGGTGACGATCACGCTCAACATCGTCGCCATGTTCGGATGGATCATGCCCGCGCCCTTCGCCATGCCGAGGATCGTCGCTGAGCCTGCCTGCCGCACCACGAGCTTCGGCCGCGTGTCCGTGGTCATGATCGCCTGGGAAGCAATAGCGGCGCCGCCTTCCGACAACTGCGACGCCGCCTCCTTCAGGCCGGCCGCGATGCGTCCATCTTCAGGCGCGGACCGATGACCCCGGTAGACATCACGGCGGCGGAGCGCGCCGGGCAGGCCCAACGCAGCCTCGACCAGCCGCGCCATCTCAGCCGCGTCCGCCAGGCCGGCCTCGCCGGTGCAGGCATTCGCGATGCCTGCATTGACGGCGACGGCCTGTAGTCCGCCCGCGTGCCCGGCGAGCAACGCCCTGATCGTAGAGCACCGGGGCGGCCGGGAAGCGGTTTTGCGTGAAGACGGCGGCGGCGGCGCACGGCCTGTCGCTGGCGATCAGCGCCAGGTCGAGCGCGGCTACCTTCTTCAACCCACAGCTTACCCCTGCGAAGCGGTAGCCCTGGGGTACGATTTTCTCGGCCATCTGTTCCTCGTTCAGTCGCGCTTGAACTGCGTGTAGTCGGGAGACTCGTACTTCTGGCCGCTGCCTTCCTTGTCGAGCAGGGCAGCCACCTTCAACGGCAGGCCGAACAGCTTGATGAAGCCCTCGGCGTCTGCCTGGTTGTAGATGTCCTCTTCGCCGAAGGTGGCGTAATCCTCGCGGTACAGGCTGAAGGGCGACTTGCGGCCCACCAGCATGGCGTTGCCCTTGTAGAGCTTGAAGCGAGCAGTGCCGGTGACGTTCTGCTGGGTCACATCCACAAACGCATCCAGGGCTTCGCGTAGCGGGGTGAACCACTGGCCGTTGTAAACCAGCTCGGCATACTTCAAGGCGACCATCTGCTTGTACTGCAGCGTCTGCTTGTCCAGGCACAACTGCTCGAGCGCCTCGTGCGCCCGGTAGAGCAGCGTGCCGCCGGGCGTCTCGTAAACCCCGCGCGACTTCATGCCCACCAGCCGGTTCTCCACGATGTCGGCCCGTCCGATCCCGTGCCGGCGGCCGATCTCGTTCAGCTCCACCAGCAGCTCCACCGGACCCAAGCCTTGCCGTTTACCCGTTTCGGGACACCGGCCTCAAAGTAGATCTCGACGTATTCGGGTTCGTCGGGCGCCGTCATCGGGGTTGGTGGTGAGCGTGTACATCTCCTCTTCGGGCTCCTGCCACGGGTCTCTCGAGGATGCCGCCCTCGTGGCTGATGTGCCACAGATTGCGATCGCGACTGTAGATTGACCGCAGCGTTGCAGTCACCGGGACGTTGTGCTCGGCAGCATAGCGGAGGGCATCCTCGCGGCTGCGGATGTGCCATTCGCGCCAGGGGGCAATGATCGCCAGCTTGGGATTGAGGGCCATGACGGTCAGCTCGAATCGAACCTGGTCGTTGCCCTTGCCGGTGGCGCCGTGGGCAATGGCATCCGCGCCTTCGGCCTCTGCGATCTCCACCATGCGTTTGGCAATCAGCGGGCGGGCAAAGCTGGTGCCGAGCAGGTACTCTCGCTCGTAGATCGCCCCGGCCCTCATCGTGGGGTAGATAAAGTCCGTAACGAACTCCTCGCGCAAGTCCTCAATGTAGCATTTGCTGGCGCCGGACTTGATCGCCTTCTCCTCGAGGCCCGAAAGCTCTTCCTCCTGCCCCAGGTTGGCGCAGAAGCAGACCACCTCGCAGCCGTAATTCTCGACCAGCCAGGGCACGATGCACGACGTATCCAGGCCGCCGGAGTATGCCAGCACGACCTTCTTCACACCCGCCTTTTTCGCAGCAGACATCTAGTCCTCCCTATGGGTTATGGGTTCTATGTATATAGGAGCGGTTGAGGCCACTCAACGGAGTGACCTCGACTTAGTTACCAACGATCCGCAACAGATCCCGCAGCATCGCGGCTGCGGTGGGGACGGGCCCACGCTCTTCCACCTTGAACTGTTGCACGCCCATGATATCGGTCTCGAAGACAATCCCCATCTCCCAGCCCTGCACCCCGGCGAGAAAATCGCCGGCCGGAAGCCATTCGGGTTGCACCGACAACTCGTACCCCGTAGATGCCGGTCCGGGGACCGCCTGCGCGATCAACCGCACGATCTCGCCCTGCCGGGCGCGGGCAGCGACCTCGGCCGGATCGAGGCTCATGATCCCGCGTACTGGTGCCGACGTCGGTCAAGGTGCACGACTGGCCAAGGATCGCGTTGGCGATGATGACCAGCTTGTTGGCGGTGTCCCAGCCTTCCACGTCCAATGTCGGGTCCGCCTCCGCTACCCCCTCTTCCTGCGCCTGCCGCAATGCGTCGTCGTAGCTCTCGCCCCTGCGCATCGCATCCAGGATGTAGTTGCTGGTGGAGTTGAAGATCCCGCGGACACGGTGAAAGCGGCAGGCGGCGAGGTCGCGCTGACCGATGTTGACCACCGGCAGCGCGCCGCACACGGTAGCGCTGAAGGCCAACTGTGCGCCATGCTCCTGCGCTGCGGCCTGAAGCTCGGTATAGGCGTGAACGAGCGGCCCCTTGTCGGCAAGCACCACCGAGATGCCGCGCCCCAGCGCCATCAGGGTCGACTCCAGGCCCGGCTGGCCAGTGCGCAGGTTGACTGCGGCGGCCCCCAGCACGACGTCCGCCTCTACCCGCTCGGCCATCTGGCACACGCCCAGGCCGGGAACGGCATTTGGGAACGTGGTGAGCGTCTGGCCGCCGGTTTTGTGTGCGCCCAACGCTTCATGGTCGATCCCGTTTGCATTCAATACCGCGGCTTTCGAATCCGCGGCCCCGGTCAGTACCAGCTCGACGCCATAGTGCCGTGCCAGCACGTCGCGCTTCTCGCTCATCAACCCGAGAAATGCGCGCCCAACGTTGCCCAATCCGATCAATGCAACCCGCACCGTCCGCGCCATACATGCCTCCCGAAAGCTACCCGAGTGGCCCGGTTGCCAGGCTTCTCAGCGGCTAGCTGCCGCTGCGCAACATGGCCAGACCGCGGCGTAGGACGCCGAGCCGCACCATGGAAGAATGCGTTTTGCCTTCTTCCGCCGGAGCCGGCTCCTTTAGCCGCATCAGCACGGCGATCTCATCGCAAGCGTTGTACTTGGGGCAGTAGATGCACTCCAGCCAGATCTTGGGAGAGATGGTCCAACGATCGACCGTCTCGAAGCCGACGCGGTTGAAGAAGGCATCCTCCAGCGTCAGCGCACACACCTGGGGATAGCCCATTTCGCGCGCGCGGGCGACCAACGTTTCGACCAACAGCCGCCCCACTCCCATGCCGCGCGCCTCGGGCGCGACGGCGAGCGAGCGGATCTCCGGCAGGTCGGGCGTCAGCTCGATCAACGAGGCGCAGCCCAGAAACACACCGTCATTCTCAGCGACCACAAAACGATCCAGCGCGACTCGGATCTGGCCGGGCAAACGCGGCAGCATGACGTTCTGCCGCGCGTATTGGTTTACCAGGTTTAGAATCGCATCTACATCGGCCTCGGTGGCCGGGCGTATTACCGTTTGTGCCAATTTCCTCTCCCCCTGCCTCTCGCACCGTGGCAGGCGCCGAAGTTAAGCTGCGTCTTCGAGCGCCAGCGTCAGGCGCTCCATCAGCACGTCGATCTCCGCACGCGTGATGACCAGCGGCGGTACCAGCCGCAACACGTCCGGACCGGCGTTGATGAGGATCAGGCCACGCTCGTAGCCGGCTGCAATCACGCCGGCAGCGGGAATGTCCAGGTCGACGCCGATCATCAGCCCGCGACCGCGGCACTGCGTCACGTGCGGTAGGTTTCCGTCCTCGATACGGCCCATCAGGTACTCACCGTTCTCTTGCACCGCCCGCAGGAAAGCGGCATCGCATACCCGCTCCAGCACACGGCCGGCAACGCTGGCAACCAGCGGTGAGCCGGCGAAGGTGCTGCCATGGTCGCCGGGGCCCAGCGTATCCGCCACGCGCTGCGACAGCAACACGGCGCCCATCGGCAGACCGCCGGCCAACGGCTTGGCTGCGGTCAGCAGATCCGGCGTGACGCCGTACGCCTGGTGCGCCCACAATGTACCTGTGCGACCCAGGCCGCACTGCACCTCGTCAAAGATCAGGAGCGCATCGTGCCTGTCACAGAGCTCGAGAAGCCCTTCGAGAAACTCCATCCGGGCAGGATACACACCGCCCTCACCCTGCACCGGCTCCACGATCACCGCCGCCACATCCGGGCCCATCACCTCGGCCGTTCCGGCCAGGTCATTGAACGGCGCGATGCGTACGCCCGGCATGAGTGGGCGGAAGGGAGCCTGGTACTTCTCGCGGGGCGTCGCCGCCAGGGCGCCCATCGTGCGGCCGTGGAAGGCGTTCGACATCGCCACGATCACATGTTTCTCGGGACCGAAATTCGTGGAGGCCCACTTGCGGGCGAACTTGAACGCGCCCTCGTTGGCCTCGGCCCCGGAGTTACAGAAAAAGATCTTGTCGGCGAAGCTGCTCTCGCACAACTGCCGGGCCAGAAGGGCATGCGGCGCCGTATGGTAGAGGTTCGAGACGTGCCACAGGCGACCGGCCTGTTCGTTCAGAACCGACACGAGCTCTGGATCGGCGTGCCCGAAGGCGTTCACTGCGATCCCTGCTGCGCAATCCAGGTACTGCTTGCCGTCCGTGTCGTACAGCCAGCATCCCTCGCCGTGGTCCAGCACGAAGGGTGCGCGTGCGTAGGTGCCCAGCACGTACTGCTGTTCTAACGCCTTGATTTCGTCCGTCCCTGCCATCTCCCTCATCCTTTCAGCACTGCGGTGCCGCCATCCTGGGCCAGCCCCGCAAGATCGGTTATGACGGCCTGGTGGACGCCACTACGTGCCGCGTCAGAGGCAGCCCGTACCTTGGGGATCATCCCCCCGCTCACCACACCTTCTGCAATCAACTCCTCCGTCTGCTGCACGGTCAGCGACCGGGCAGTGCGGCCGGCCACCTGTACGCCCGGCACGTTGGTGACAAACACGAGCCGGGGAGATCCCAGACCCCTGGCGACGGCGGTGGCGGCCTGGTCAGCGTTCACATTATAGGCCAGGCCGTCCTCTCCCAGCGACACCGGCGAGATGACGGGGGTCAGCCCGGCCGCCAGCAGGGCTAACAGAGGCCCGGCGTTCACGGACTGCACCTCGCCGACGAGACCGAGATCTTGCCCATCGACTCCGTCGACCTGCATGCGCCGCACCTTCAGCAGCCCAAAATCCACACCGCTAAGCCCCACCGCCGGCACCCCGGCGTTCACCAGGAGACGCACCAGCCGGGTATTGACGCTGCCGTTCAGCACCATCTCCACCAACTGCATGCTCTCGGGCGTGGTCACGCGCAGCCCGGCAATCTTGGTGAAGGAGACGCCCAGCCGCTCGTGCAGGTCGCCGATCTCCTTGCCGCCGCCGTGTACCAGCACGACCGGCTGCGAGCGAACGAGCTCACTCACGGCTCCGGCGAGACCGGCCAGGAACTGATCGTCGTCGATCTGGTTGCCGCCGATCTTGAGCACCAGCGGCTTGCCCATCGTTGCCATCCCGCCTCCTAAAGCAGGGCCGTCGTCTCGGGGCAGCCGAACATCAGGTTCATGTTCTGCACTGCCTGGCCGGACGCGCCCTTGATCAGGTTGTCGATCGTAGCGGTGACGATCAACATCTTCGCCGCGGGCACCGGCGTCAGCCCGATGGCGCAGGCGTTGCTGTGTACTGTGTGCGCCACGGTGGCAAGCTCGCCCTCGGGGAGCAGACGCACGAAGGTCTCACCGGCGTACATTTCCCGGTATACCGACCGCAGTTGCTCCGGCGAAACGCCCTCGGGCCACTGCACGTAGATGGTAGACATGATCCCGCGGTTCATGGGGGCAAGGTGGGGGGAGAACACAGCATTCCAGCCGCCGGCCTGCAGGTTACCCAGCTCCTGTTCCATCTCCGCCAGGTGCCGGTGCGACCGCCCGATACTGTAGGGACTCAGATTCTCGTTGGCCTCGGGATAATGAAACTTGAGCGCGGGTCCCCGCCCGCCGCCGGAAATGCCCGACTTGCTGTCGGCGATCACGGTGCCGCTCAGCCATCCCTGCCGGGCCAGCGGCGCCAGGCCCAGGATGATGCTGGTGGGATAGCAGCCGGGGTTGGCGACCAGGTTAGCGGCAGCAATCTGTTTCCGGTGCAGCTCGGGCAACCCGTAAACCGCCTCTTCGAGCAGTTGTGGCTCGGTGTGCGGCACACCGTACCATTGCTGGTAGGCGGCCGGGTCGTGCAGGCGGTAGTCCGCGCTGAGGTCGATCACCTTCGCGCCCGCCGCGCGCGCCCTTGCGACCGGGGCCTGGGCTGCCGAATGGGGCAGGCAGCAGAAGGCAAGATCTACCGCCGCGAGATCGGCATCGGCGGCGGCGCACAGCGGCATCTCGGCCAGCGCCGAAGCCAGCGGGAAGACCTTGCCCATGCGCTGCCCGGCGTTGTTCTCCGAAGTAAGCCAGGCGACCTCGGCTTCGGGATGCCGTTGCAGCAGCTTGAGTAGCTCGATACCGGTGTAGCCGGTTGCTCCCATGATCCCAATCCGGATCATCTGATTCTCCTGATCATCGTTCACAAAGCACCGAAAAAAAAGACCAGCATCCCCGTTGGGTGCTGGTCGCCTTTGTCTACCTTAGATCCTCGGCCCCGCGCTAATCCCTACCGGGAGATACGCCTCCAGGCGCTGGTACGAGGGCGAGGGAATCGTAGGGCGGTTGCCACCGAGATATTGCTCCGAAATGGCCGTTCACGGCTCGGTTATGTCCGATCGTGCGGCGAATATAGCACACGGCAAAAAGCGTGTCAAGCGAAGGAGCTTCGGCTGTAAGTAACAGTATCGGGTTGTGGCGATCTGTGAAAATGTCAGCCATGAGAGGATGATAAGGGCCAGGGCCGATCGGAAACGGCCCTGGCCCTACCTGAATCGAAAGCTTGTCGCGCGGCTCCCACACGCCGGAACCGGTCACCCGGTCAGGAGACCTCCGCGTCCACTCAGTTGTTGCGGCGACGGAGCAGGAGGGCGCCACCCGTAAGCAGCGCTGTCGAAAGCAGTCCCACCAAGAGAGACACGTCGGGACCGCCGGTGACCGGTAAGGTCACGGGCGCCGCAGCGGTTGCGGTGGCTGCCACAGGCGCGGGTGCAGCGGCAGTTGCGGTAGCTACCACGGGCGCGGGTGCGGCCGTCGTGGCGCGTGGCGTAGCCGTTGCCTGAGCCTGGTACGTGGCCAGGAAATCGGCGATCTGCCGTACTTCGTCAGCGCTCAGCTTGCTCTCGCCGAAGATCGGCATGCGCCGGAGCGGATCGCGCACCTGCTTGAAGACTGCGTCGAAGGTCACTTGCCGGTTCCGGGCAGTGAAGTTCGTCTGCACCAGTCCTTGCGCGAAGCCGGCATGGCAGGCGACGCAGCGCTTCTGTGCCAGAAGTCGCTTGCCCGGTGGATCGCTTGCTGTGGTCTGCGCGACCGTCGGGGTGAACGACGCCGGCTTAGGAAGCGTCTGCATGTATGCATTCATGTCGGCAACCACTTGGTCGGTCACCTGGTCGGGTCGGAAAGCGGGCATCTGGTTGCGCGGCTGTCGCACCTGGTTGATCCATTGCGCTACGGTTAGCCCGTCACCCGCGCGCGGTCCGGCGTATGCGCCTTCGCCGTTAACGCCATGGCAGCTCTTGCAGTTGTTCTGCGCCCAAAGGTCCTTGCCCCTGGTCGGATCACCGGTCTGGGCCAGGGCAACGCCGGCCGTGAAGGCCAGCAGCAACAACACCATCAGGCTAATCACCCACACCTTGCGTCCCATGGTACCTCCTGTTGACTGAGCGAATCGGCAATGAATCACGCCCCGCCACGCGGCGGAAGCTATCGGCCCAGCGATATGGCAGCCAAATTATCTGGTGTCAGTACCGCACCGGGTTGCACGAGGTTGTTGCGCTGCAGCAGGAATGCCGTTACCTCAAGGTATTGCTGCTGTGTAAGGCTGCCGGGCGCATTCTGCGGCATGTTTTGTCGAACGTAATCGAATAGGGCCCGCGCATTACCGCGTAGGGCCAGTTGGTTACCTGCTCCGATCAGCGCCGGCCCGAAACCGCCCTCACCGTTGGCGCCATGACAGGCCACACAACGCGTGAACACCTGTTGGCCGGCCGTGGCCAGGACGCCGGCAGTTTGCCCGGCAGGCGGAGCGGGAGACGGTGTGGGACTGGCCGGCACGAGAGTCGCTGCCGGAGCCGGTACGGCGGTGGCCACTGGAGCCGGTACGGCCGTAGCCGCCGGGACAGTGGACGTTGGCGCGCTGGTGCTGGTTGGCGCGCTGGTGCTGGTTGGCGGCACCGCGGTTGCCGGCAGCCGACCGGCGAAGCCGTTGGCGCCGAGGTGGGAGAAGCTACGGCTTGCGGCGGTGTGGTAGCAAGCGCCGGAACGGTTGTAGGCAGCGGCGGTTGGGTGGTAGCGGGTGCCGGAGCCGGCTGGCAGGCTGCCAGCACTGCAACCAGCAGGATGAGGGACGCGAGCGCATAGTGTCGTGCCTGTAAATTTCTTACCAGACACCGGCCACGGTAGACGGTCAAGGAGCCTCCAGGCTGAGAAGAAGGCGGGCCGACACGGGGCAAGCTCTGATACAGCCCCCGCCAAGCGGAAGATCGCATCAGGCCACACAACGTTCACCGCACTTCTGCGTTTCGGGCTGTAGGAGGCGTTACCTTTCGCGCACTATCCCGCGACTACGGCTCTCACGGCCAGATGCGCAACCGGCCGTGTATGCGGGCTGTGGTATTTGTAGATCAGGCGGCAGACGCACTTCCCGTCCAACGCGAATCACTTCTGGAGGAACTCACTGCCGGCGGTTCGCCGGCAGGGAAGGGAGGAACGGCGCTAGCCCACCTCTCCCAAGACACGCACATCCATCGGGACACCCTTGCGCTCGTCACGTTCTAGCGATAGCGCGCCGGTAGTGCATTGGTCGACGCAGGCGCCGCAGCCCATGCACTGCTCCCAGGCGATCACGGCCGTGCCGTCCATCGTGACGGCATCGAACGGGCATACGTCTGCGCACGTCCCACAGCCGGCACACAGCTCTGGGTCGACCTGGGCCACGAAGCCCGACGAGACGATCGCGGCGCTGCCGTGCTTCACCATCGACTCGATGCCCCCGCAGCAGCACTTGCAGCAGTTGCAGATGGCATAGAAGCGATCGCCGCAGGCATCCTTAAACCAGGCAATGTGAACGTGACCGCGCTCGTGCTCGGCGCGCAGCATCTCGAGCGCCTCGTCCTGCGTCAGCTTCCGGCTCTGATCGGGGTGGTGGTCCAGGACGAATTCACCCGAGCCAACGATCATGCAAACCTGCGTCGGCTCGCAGTGCTCTGGCTTCGACAGCCGGCATGCGCACTCATACGCCACAATCTGCGGGTGGGCATTCAGGATGATGTCGCGGGCGAAGGGATACGGCACGATCTGCTCGCAGTCGTGCTCCAGGATGTCGTGATCCAGGGTGACGACCGCCTCTGCCAGCTCAGGGGTCAGAACCTTGCCGTGGTACCGGTCGGTCCACCAGCGGCGTCCTTCCTCGCTGAGGTGCGGTATCAGGTGCGTGAGCGCCCAGATGTAGGGACGGGTCCAGCGACCGTAGATGTAGGCGTGGACGGCGCTAAGCCCGCCTTTCGTCCCGCTTCCGTCCCCTCCGCGCAGGCTTTCGCGGAGCGCGGCTCGCGTCGAGGGGAGCATGAGGCGGCCGCGCTCGCCGATCAACCAAAGCACCGCGATCGCCCCACCAAAAGAGCGCGAACGCCCCCGCGATGGTATGGGCGGTCGACGCCAGGCGCCGCGGGAAGAGGCGATGCGGCCTGGGGGCCGGCGCCTCGACTTCGCCGCATTCGTCCGCGACGAGCTCGATCCGCCCAGACGGTGCCACCGTTCCCAGCCAAAGCGTACGTTTGTCTATGATATTTCTCCTGGTCCCAGTGTAGGGTGGTCGCAGTGTAGGGGAATTTCGGGGGGACGGCAAACACCGGCAGCTCACCGCCGTCTCATTCTTTGATCCTCGTGGCAAATACACGGGGTTTCATTGCCAACCGGCACCCGAAATGATAGACTCGCATAGCTTACCCATCTCGATTCCCTGAGGGAACGCTTGCCATTCTCCGCGTATTATCGCTGCCTGCGGGGCTGCGCCGGCCGCTACGATCTCTTTGACGTCATTTACAACTGCCCGGCCTGTGGTGGTCTGCTGGCGGTGGAACACGACGAGGTCGCCCTGGCGGAGCGCACCGGTGCCGAGTGGCGCACCCTCTTCGGCGACCGCGGACGAG
Organism: uncultured Chloroflexia bacterium; assembly: GCA_963783655.1. GTDB lineage: Bacteria > Chloroflexota > Anaerolineae > CG2-30-64-16 > CG2-30-64-16 > CAWAOA01. The sequence goes on along the minus strand of CAWAOA010000003.1, from coordinate 319,977 downwards.
CGGCGGTAGGCCCGGCGGCATCGGGCATCTGGAGCAAGCAAGAGTGGGTGTTGCCGCAGCTGCCCGCAGAACAGATCGTGACCCTGGGCGAAGGCTACACGCCGCTGCTCCACGCACCGCGCCTGGGCGAAGCGTTAGGGATACCTGACCTGTGGGTCAAGCAGTGTGGCATCAGCCATACGGGCTCGTTCAAAGACCTGGGGATGACGGTGCTGGTGAGTGCGGTGGCCGGGATGATGGCTACCGGCAGCAGCCCCGTGCGCGCCGTAGCGTGCGCGTCCACGGGCGATACCAGTGCAGCGCTGGCCGCCTACGCAGCCGCGGCCGGCATCCCTGCCATCGTCTTCCTGCCGCGCGGCAAGATCAGCGTGGAACAGTTGATCCAGCCGCTCGCGCATGGAGCGCATGTGGCGGCGCTAGACACCGACTTCGACGGCTGCATGCGGATCGTGCAAGAGGTAACGCGCGATCGCTCGCTGTATCTGGCCAACTCCATGAACTCGCTGCGGATCGAGGGCCAGAAGACGGTGGGGATCGAGATCGTGCAGCAGCTCGGCTGGCAAACCCCCGACTGGATCGTGCTGCCGTCGGGGAACCTGGGTAACATCTCAGCGCTGGCGCAGGGACTCGGGCTGGCGCAGCGGCTGGGCGTGATCGATCGCTTGCCGCAGCTCGTAGCGGCGCAGGCCGAACTTGCGAACCCGCTATACCGCGCGTACCGGCGTGGCTTCGACGCGTTGGAGCCGGTAACTGCGGGCGCGACTGCGGCATCAGCCATCCGCATAGGCAATCCGGTCTCTTACGAGCGAGCGGTGCTGGCACTGCGGGCGACAAACGGTCTGGTGGAACAGGCGTCCGAGCAAGAGTTGGCGCACACCTCAGCATTGGCGGATCGCGCCGGGCTGTACGCAGACCCGCACACGGGGGTCGCGCTGGCGGCCGCCGGCAAGCTGGCGCGCCAGGGCCTGATCCGGAAGGGGGAACGCGTGGTCGTCATCTCGACGGCCCACGGCCTGAAGTTCAGCTCCTTCAAGACGGAATATCACAGCGGGCGCTTGGGCGGCATCGACGCCTCGCTCGCCAACCGGCCGGTCGAGCTACCGGCGGACGTCGACGCAGTCCGCCGGCAATTGGATGAGTGGATCCAGTAGGACGGGGAGGGGCTATGGATATCGGCATTCCAAAGCAGAGACGTCCATTTGATTACCGGGTTGGACTGACCCCGATGGGAGTCAAGATCCTGACCGACAAGGGGCACCGGTGTTACGTGGAGACCGGCGCCGGGCAGGGCAGCGGCTTCGACGACGAACGCTACCGCCGGGCGGGAGCCCAGATTGTCTATTCGCCTGAGGAAGCATACGGGCGCGCAGACATGGTGTTGGGCGTGTCTCGCCCGTTGGCGAACGAGTTCGATCTGTTGCGCTCCGGCCAGATCCTGTGTGGTTTTCTGCATCTGGCGGTGTCACATCCCGCGCAAGATGGAGCTGCTGATCGAGAAAAACATCACAGCCATCGCGTATGAGATGATCCAGGAAGCAGACGGCTTCCTGCCGGTGCTGGCGCCGGTCAGCATGATCGCCGGGCGGATGGTCGCCCCCGTCGCTGCCGACTTGCTTCAGAACCATGCCGGCGGGCACGGCATCCTGCTGGGCGGGGTGCCGGGCGTTCCGGCCGCGACGGTGGTGATTCTGGGTGCGGGCATCGTGGGCACGAACGCAGCCCGCGGCTTCCAGTCCATGGGCGCGCAGGTCGTCGTGCTGGATACAGATCTCCGCAGGCTAGAAGATCTGGAAGCGCGTGACTGCCACGTGCAGACGATGATTGCCTACGACTTCAATATCGCCAATGTCGTTCGCCGCGCCGACGTGTTGGTCGGCGCCGTGCTGGTGCCCGGCGCACGCGCGCCGCATGTGGTGACGCGAGACATGGTGCGCAGCATGCGGCCGCGCTCTGTCATCATCGACGTCTCCATCGATCAGGGCGGCTGCATCGAGACAAGCCATCCCACCACCTACCAGAACCCCACCTATATCGAGGAAGAAGTGCTGCACTACTGTGTGCCCAACATGACGGGTGTGGTGGCACGCACAACCACACATGCCATGCTCAATGCCGCCTGGCCGTACGTGCTTCAGATAGCCACCGAAGGACTGGACTCCGCCCTTACCTCAAACCCTGCACTTGCACGTGGCGTAGCCGTACGCAATGGACAGGTCCTCCATCGAAACCTCGTCGCCGCCGTGAAGGGGGAGCTATGAACTGGCAGGAGTTGTACCGGAGCAAGATCTGTTCGGCCGACGAGGCGGTACGGGTAATCGAATCAGGTCACAGACTCTTCATGGCCGGCAATTGCGCCGTCCCGAAGGAACTGTTGGGTGCACTCGTGCGGCGCGCGCCGGAGCTGCGTGACGTCGAGATCCTCCAGGTGCTGGCGTTCGCCCCCGGAGAGTACGTGCAACCGGACATGTTGGGGCATCTGCGGGTCAATGCGTTCTTCATCAGCCCGCACAACCGCGAGGCGGTGAACGCCGGACGTGCCGACTTCACTCCCGCCTTCCTGGGGGAAGTATCCCGGATGCTGTGCGATCCGAACCTGTTGCCGCCCGACGTAGCCATGGTGCAGTGCTCTCCCCCGGATGAGCATGGGTTCTGCACCTTCGGGGTGGAGGTGGGGAACACCAAGCCGGGTGCAGACGCCGCTCGCATCGTCATCGCCGAAGTGAATGACCGGATGCCCCGCGCGCTCGGCGACAGTTTCATCCACGTCAGTCGTCTCAGCCATATCGTGCCGGTCAGCTATCCGATCGTAGAGGTACGTCAAGGTACACCAAGCGAGCTGGCCAAGCAGATCGCGCAGCATATTGCCGAGCTCATCCCCAACGGCGCGACCATGCAACTGGGCATCGGCGCGGTCCCCGACGCGGTTCTGCTCTACCTCAAGGACAAGAAGGATCTGGGCATCCACACCGAGTTGTTCTCGGATGGCGTTATCGAGCTGATCGAATCGGGGGTGGTCACAAACGCTGCCAAAACGCTGCACAAGGGGAAGGTGGTCGCCGGCTTTGTGTTGGGTTCACAGCGGCTGTTCGACTTCATGGACAACAACCCCATGTTCGAGTTCCACCCGCAGAATTACATCAACGACCCGTTCATCATTGCCCAAAACTACCGCCAGGTAGCGATCAACTCGGCGCTCGAGGTGGACCTGACGGGGCAGGTGTGCGCAGACTCCATCGGCTCGTACCTGTACAGCGGCGTCGGCGGCCAGATGGACTTCATCTACGGCTCCTCGCGTTCGCCCGGCGGCGTGCCGATCATCGCATTATCGTCGACCGCGAAGGACGGCAAGATCAGCCGCATCGTCCCGATGCTGAAGGAAGGCGCCGGGGTGGTGACAACGCGGTATCACGTGCACTACGTGGTCACAGAGTTTGGTGCGGCCGCGCTGTATGGAAAGAGCATCCGCCAGCGGTGCCAGGCGTTGATCAATATCGCCGCGCCTCAGTTCCGCGACGAGTTGATCTACTTCGCCAAGAAGCAGAACTGGATGTAACACGCGGGGAGGTATTGCCGACCGCGCCGTGACCAACACGCCCCACAAGGGGGCTAAGCTACGGGTGGTGGGGGAGGCAGGGAGCACCATTTCGATCAACCGGGAGGTCAACTCCATCCACCTATGCCCGGAGGTCAGCCCCTTGTGGGCGTGTTGGCCGCGGCGGGGATGGGTTAATTAAATCGCGCCGCGACCAACACGCCCCACAAGGGGGCTACGCTACGGGTTGGCGAAGGGGACGGGGCGAATCCTTTAGCTATAACCGGAGGTCAGCCCCTTGTGGGCGTGTTGGTCGCGGTGCGGGCGGGTCGCTGGGGCACGGCGCGGTGCGGCATTGGGATGCTGCGCGGTCGCCATCAATGCGAATTCGTTGGTTAACGGCGTCCTTCGTCAGGCTCAGGATGGAGTTGTTAGGGGATATCACCAATGCGAGTGGTTCCGTTACGGGGTACTGATAGTCTGTAGCACCCATGTGTGGGGTTCCTGGACAGCACCCTTTACATCGTTGTTAACCCCTAACAACTCCATCCTGAGCCTGACGAAGGACGCCCGTGGCCGCCCAATCCGCATCAACAGCGACCGCGCCGCGCCCCGGGCATCACAAACGCGCCGCGGCGCGATCGTCGTGTGGCATTGGGGCACGGGGCGGGTCACCCGTCCCCTACGGTATTGCGAGCGGATTGGTCATCCCTATCCGCAGCGGGGTGCGGCGCGAACGGGTTAACCGGATCGCGCCGCGACCAACACCCCGCACCGCGACCCCCTCGCGCCCTATCTCCGTTCCTCTATCGGCACCCACGGCAACTGGTGTTCCCCGGTGTAATTGGCAAGGGGGCGGATCAGGCGATTGTCCGCCTGCTGCTCGAATACGTGCGCGGTCCAGCCGATGATGCGGCTCATCGCAAACATGCAGGTAAAGGCATCCACGGGAATGCCGAGCGAATAGAGCAGCGGCGCTGAGTAGAAGTCTACGTTGGCGCTGAGGTTGCGCTCCTTGAAATACGGGTCCTCCATAGCTACCTGCTCGAGCGTGCGGGCGATGTCGTACCACTGGCGTTGGCCCGTGCTGTTGACCATGATCTCCACGTTCTTCATCAAGGGCTCGGCGCGTGGATCGCGCACTTTGTAAACGCGGTGCCCCATCCCCATGACGCGGCGATCCTCTTTGCGCTCGTTCTCGAACCACGGTCGCACGTTGTCGATCGTCTTGATCTCGAGGAATTGCGCCATCGCCTCCTGCACCGCCGCGCCGTGCAACGGGCCCTTGAGCGTCCCCAGAGCCGACGTGATTGCAGAGTGCAGGTCGGCCCCCGTAGACGACGTAATGCGCGCTGAGAAGGTGGAGGCATTCAGCTCGTGCTCCGCCAACAGCAGCAGGTATTGGTCCAACGCCTTCGCCGCCGTCGGATCCGGATCGTCGCCGGTGAGAGTCCACAGGAAGTTGGCGGCATGATCCAGATCGGTGCGCGGCTTCACAGGTTCCTCACCGTTGCGTATGCGCAGAAATGCGGCGAGCACCCCCGAAATCTGTCCGAGCAGCCGGCACGCCTTGCTCTGGTTGGCTTGTCGCGACATATCTTCAGCGTCGGGATCGTAATACGCCAGCATCGACACAGTGCTGCGCATCACCGCCATCGGGTCGGCGCCCTTCGGGATCATGTGCAGAATCTGGAGAATCTCGCCCGGCATCGCACGGCACTTGCGCGCCTGCTCCTTCATGTTTTCAAGTTCGTCGCCGGACGGCAATTCGCCATTCCACAACAGGTATGCCACCTCTTCGAAATGGCTGTGGTCGGCGAGCTGCCGGATATCATGGCCGCGATACTCCAGGATACCCGCAGCGCCGTCCACGAAGCCGATAGCGCTATCTGCTACGACAACTCCCGCCAGACCTTTGGCGGGCGCTTTTGTTGCCTCTGAACCAGTCACGTCATCCTCCTGCAGCAATCTGGGCGAAAGGTAGGCAGTCGTATCGAGTGCGGCTGCAAATAAGCCACGCCAAGATACAAGGATACCGGTATAGTTGCTGTCTGGCAGCCAACAGTTTGGGCTATCTCGTCAGGTTGGCGCGGCCGGTTAGTGGCTGCGAGCGGGAACGAACAACAGCGGAGCACGCCAACGCGACGCGATCTTCGGGGAGAGGCTCCCCGCCCAGAAGGCGTCCATGCCGGCCTTTCCGTGTGTGCCCAGCACTATCACGTCCGTCTCGTTGGCGCGCGCGCAGCCTCGACGATACTGGTGATGGGGTCGCCTCTGCGCACCTCTGTGCTCACTTCCACTCCGGCGCCGGCAAGCCGCGCAGCATGTTTCTCGAGGTAGGCCAGGGCATCCCGCTCCGCCATCTCGAGCATCAACCGGCTCGCACCGGGCAAAACGCGGGCGGTCGCAGCCTCTCGACCTGTTAATGCTCCGACAGTGGGCACGACCAGTACCAGCCGCACGTGGCAGCCGCATACACTCGCCATCCCTTCGGCCACTGTCAGAGCCTGCTCGTGCTCCGGATTCCCGTCCAGCGGCACGAGCAGCCGTCGCGGGGCGAAGCTCGGCGTCTCACCGGCGACCGGTGGGCGGATCAGCATCACCGGTACGGTGCTCCGGGAGATCACCTGTTGGGCAATACTGCCAAAGAGCACGCTCCCCAGGCCACCGCGGCCGTGTGTCGTCATCACGATCAGATCGGGCGCCAGCTCCTCGATGTGATCCACGATACCGCGCGGCACGTCCGTTATTTCGATCTCGTGCACGTGCTGCTCTACCTGGGCACCGGCGGGGAAGGTGACCCGTGCCAACTCCGTGAGGTATGCGTATGCTTCCTCCCGGGACGTGAGATGATGATCGCCGTGAACTTCCGGAGACGCGTCTCGCTCGAGGACGTGGAGCAGGGTTACCCGCGCACCCAGTTTCTCGGCGATGAACGCGCTGGCCGGCAGCACCGCTTCCGAAAGCTGTGAGCCGTCGAGTGGAACGACCACATGTCTGAACATCGTATCACCCTCCGAACAGGGTGCGGGCCAGCAGATACAGATTCAGCAAAACGATCAGTGCGGCAACCAGGCTGGCAAGGACCGTCGTAATGCGGCTGTTCACAAGCGGGCCCATCAGGTCGCGCCGGCGTGTAAACATGATCAGCGGGATGACGGCAAACGGCAGACCGAAGCTCAACACGACCTGGCTGATCACCAATGTGCGTGTGGGGTCGAGTCCGGCCATGATGACCCCGAGTGAGGGCACCACCGTCACCAGCCGTCGGACCCACACCGGGATGCGGTGATGTATGAAACCCTGCATGATGATCTGACCGGACATCGTGCCTACTGCCGACGACGACAGGCCCGATGCGAGCAGCGAGATCCCAAACACGGTACTTGCGGCAGAACCGAGGAGCGGCTCGAGAGTCTGGTAGGCGGCTTCGATACTGCCCACGCTATGCAACCCCTCGCGATGGAAGGTCGAGGCAGCCATCATCAGCATCGCGGCGTTGATCAGCCCCGCCAGTCCCATGGCGATCGTTACGTCTGCCACCTCGTAGTGGAACAGGCGCCGCATCTGCCCCGGATCGTTGACAGTAATCCGCCCCTGCGTCAGAGACGAGTGAAGAAAGATGACATGCGGCATCACCGTGGCGCCGAGTATGCCGGTGGCCAGCAGTACGCTTTCGGTGCCGGAGAATTGCGGCACCACGGCGTGGTAGAAGACGCTGCCCCAGTCCGGGTGATCCAGCACCGTTTCGATCAGGTAGCTGACAGCGATCACGCTCACGAGCGCCGTGATGACCGCCTCAAGCGGCCGGAAGCCGTAGCGCTCGAGTCCGAGAATCAGGAAGGTCACGATGGCAGTCAGGATACCGGCAAGCCACAGGGGGATGCCGAAGAGGAGATAGAAGCCAAGCGCTGCGCCGAGAAACTCTGCCAGGTCCGTGGCGATGGCAACCAGTTCCATCAGCACCCACATCAACCAGACCATCAGGACGGGGATATTGATTGCGACAGTGCTCGGCCAGATTGAGGCCGGTGGCGATGCCCAGCTTCGCCGATAGCGTCTGGATCAGCATCGCCATCAGATTACAGGCGACGACTACCCATAACAGTGTGTAGCCGAACTGCGCGCCACCCTGTATGTTTGTGGCGAAGTTGCCCGGGTCCATGTAGGCGACACTGGCCACAAAGGCCGGCCCCAGGAAGGGCAACAGGCGCGCCAGTCCGCGCTTTGAGCTTTCGCCCGTAAGAATCTCGCCCGCCGCGCGCGAGGTAGCTGTCTCACCACCGCCCCGCGCTTCAGGCGGGGCGGAATCGGTTGTATCGGCCACGATACCCCTCTACGAGCCAGATGAAGCGCTAGAAGTCCTTGCCTGAATCAGTTTTTGCCTTCGGGTGGTGGTCGTTCCCTGCACCGTCAAGCAACTTCCCCATCTCGCGGACGAGCATTGGCTCGGGAACGGCACCCTCGATGTGAATTTCCTCGTTGATGACAGTCCTCGGCACGCCCATCACCTGATACAGGTTGGCGAGGTGTGGGAATTCCACCACCTCTACCATATCGGCGCGCACCAGGTCGCTGGCCATCGCCATCTGGAAAGCGAGCAGCACGGCTCGCGGGCAGTAGGGTCAGGTGGGGGTGATGAATACCTGCATGTGGACCGGGTCTTTGAGCTTTGCGAGCAGGTCAAGCGCGGGCTGGCTGAGCGCAGGCTTTTCCCCTTCCGACACCATCTTGATCGCCTCGATCAGGCTGCCGAACTCGTATCCGGAAGGGATGCCGTACATGCGGATGCCATAGTCCTTAGCGCCCGTAATCGCCAATGCAGGGATCTTGTCGATATTGTACTGCCGCGCGACCTCCTCGTCGGCGATGAAGTCGAATACCTCGATCTTGATGTTCTCGTTTAGCTCGGCGACCTCGGTCACCAGCTCACGCGTATCTTTGCAGTATTCACACTCGAACGGCTGCGTGAAGACCTTGATGATGACGGGATGGGGAAGCTCCCCCAACATGGTTTTTACGTCGCTGCGAATTTGGTCGTTGAGCAGTGGCATAAGACTTTACTTCCTTCTGGCGGCGGGGTGTCCGGGCAAGAGGAAACCCTCAGGTGATCCACGTATTACCACACCTTTTCCAGCCGGTTCAAGATGGCGGACTTACTAAGTCGGCCAAGCCACATGTCCTGGATGAAGCCGTTGCGGTCGATGAGAATAGTGGATGGAAGGGAGCGGATGCTGTAGAGGTGACTCGTTACCGCGATATCGTGGTCGAGCAGCAACGGGAGCGCGAGACCGAGACGAGACCGGAACGCCGTCACCGCCTCATCGCTCTCGGCCATGTTCACGGCCAGGATCTGAAACCGGTGCGATTGGCCTTGCTCGCGCTGCAACTGGTCCAGATCAGGCATCTCATCCACGCAAGGCTCGCACCAGGTGGCCCAGAAGTTGAGCAGGACGACCTGTCCACGCAGCTCAGAGAGAGTGATACTCTCCCCGCCGGCGCCTCGAAGCGTAAAATCGGCCGCGGCCTTTCCCAGTACGGCAGCCCGCCTTTGCTCGGACAGGAGGGCGACGCCGCTCGATCGCTTGCCCAACAGTTGCCATCCGGCACCGGCAACGGTCAAGAGGGTAAGCAACGCCAATAGCGCGAAAAATAGCCGCCCCCGCCTGTCCACCGGACGTAGCCGGGGAGCGCCGGTGGGTGTCTGCTCACCCTTCATACTTTTCAGCCGGCTCGACCCGGCAGCTACAGGTCATGGAAGCCACGCCACGCACCGTCGCAATGGCTGAGCAGTACTTCGTTTCTGAAAGCTCCACCGACCGCCGCAGCGCTTCCGGACTCACATCGCCGTAAGCAACATACTCGAGATGGATGGACGTGAAATAGCGCGGATGTTCCGGCGCCTGTTCGGCGTGGGCGAAGATCCGAAGCCCGCGCGGCGCCTGTTTCTTCTTCTTCAGAATGCTGATCACATCGACGGCAGTGCAACCCAGCACAGCCATCAACAGCACGTCCATTGGGCGTGCGCCGGTGTTGTGGCCACCCGCGTCCGGAGAGGCATCCATAACGATCGCGTGACCGGTGCTGCCCTGCGCTACAAACTGCATTCCCTCAACCCAGCTGAGGCTCACTTCACGCGTGGCCATCGGCTCTCCTCTCTCGAAACAATCGTTTCCGATCGAGCTCGGTACCGGACGATGTGCGCTACTCCTACCGTGTGCGCTCGCGGGCGAGCCCCTGACGCTGGCGGTACAGATCCAGGGCGACACGCCCGATCTCCTCCGCCGCGTCCGGCCGCGAAATCGAGCGCGCACGCTCCGCCATCCGCGTCAATGTGGAGCTCCCCGGCTGCAGCCATTCGGCGACCAGTTCGGCCACACGTTCTGGCTCCTGTGCGAAGGCGCCGGCGCCGCTGCGAGTGACCCATTCCACATTCCCCGTCTCCTGCCCCGGGATATAACCGGTCACCAGTACCGGAACGCCTACGCACGCTGCCTCTGCGAGCGTGCCCGGGCCGGCCTTGCTGATGAGGAGGTCGCACGCGGCAAGCCACTCCGGCATGTTCTCGACGAACCCCAGCGGAATCACCGGCATCGGCCACGGCTCGGACTGCAGCTGGCGCAGAAGTTCCTTGTTGCGTCCCGCGATAACCGCCATCTGGGCCGGGACCTGCGCATCTGCCAAACGCGCGGCGATCACGGAGGCCATCTGGGCCACCTTCCCGATCCCGGCGCCGCCCCCGGTGAGCAGAATCAGTGGTACGTCCGGACGTATACCCAGCTTGGCGCGCATCTCTGCCGCGCGGCTGGCCCCGCATCTGCGAAAAGGCGCGGCGGATGGGGAGGCCGATCACTTTGATCCGCGACGGGTCCATTCCGCTTGCCAACGCCCAGCGCGCGCTTCGTAGGTCGCCACGATGCACAGATCAACCCGGGGCGCGAACCATGCCGGGTGCACGGTCACAGGATCCGTCACGACGGTGACGAACGGAACATTGCTGCCGGCTTCGCGCAGCAGGCGGAGCGGGATTCCGGTCAGCAAGGGGTGGACGCTGATCACGATATCGGGCTGCGCCGCAGCCAGGGCCGCGTACAGCTGCTTCTTGACCAGCGGGTATGTGGCGCGCTCTGCCAACACCACCTGTGGCCGCGCTTCCGTTGCGCGGTATACCAGATGGTAAAGCCAGGGAGAGTGGTTCACCCAGGGCCCATAGGTCGGAGAGAGTTGATTGAACGGGAAGGGGGTGAAATCGTCCAGAAGATTGAGCAACTGGACCTGCGCCTTCCCTTCCAACCCTTCCGACAGGCTTCGGGCCGCGGCCCGGTGCCCCCCACCACTATCGGCCATGAGGATGGTCACGAGTGGCAGGTTGCCGTCCCGCAAGAACGGAGCAGCGGCAGGTGTCTTACGTCTCTTCAGACGTATGGTAGGGGTATCCTTTAACACTAGTACGCTCCGTCGCCGAACAGGACCTGCGGTACGGTACGCACCAGAATCCGCAGGTCGAGCCCTAACGACCAGTTTTCGCCATAGTAGATATCGAGCATGCACATCTCGTCAAAGCTGAGATCGCTGCGGCCACTGACTTGCCACAGCCCGGTGATGCCGGGCATTACTTCCAGACGCTTGCGATGCCAGTCCTGGTACAGCTTGATCTCGCGGTCTAAGCCGGGCCGCGGGCCCACGAGGCTCATCTCGCCGCGCAGCACGTTGAGTAGCTGTGGCCATTCATCCAGGCTCGTGGGCCGGATGATGCGTCCAATACGTGTACGGCGAGGATCGTCCTTGATCTTGAACAAGGGACCTGACGCCTCGTTGCGATCCAACAAGTGGTCCACCTCTGATTCGGCCCCTTGCTTCATGGAGCGGAACTTGTAGAGCATGAACGGCTTACCGTTGCGTCCTACCCGCTCCTGCTTGAAAAGCACCGGGCCGGGGGATTCGAGTTTGATGACGACGGCGATCAGCAGCCATACAGGCAGGCGAAAGCAAGCCCAGAAGAACGGAGAAGACGATATCGAACGCCCGCTTGACGGCCAGGTTGAAACCGGTGAGGCTGCTCTCCTTGATGCCGATCACGGGGATGCCGTTGATCGCCTCGATGTCCACGCTGCCCAGACTGAGCTGGAAGATGTCGGGGACGACCCGCGGACGCACGCCCGCCTGCTCGCACTGGTCATCAGGCGCAGTGTACGGCGGTGGTACTGCCAGGGAAGGGTGATGATCACCTGGTCGATGTCGTGTCCGTCCAGCGCTCGCGGAAGATTCTTAAGCGGCCCAAGCGCTTTAATGGGACCGATATCCGCGTCGCCCTTCACGGGTTATCGTCTAGAAAGCCGATCACGTGATATCCGAGCTGGGGCTGCGCCATGAGGTTACGCATAATGGCGCGGCCACCCTCGCCGGCGCCGACGATCAGAACCCGATCGACGCCGATGCCGGCCTGCCTGCAGACGTTCGAGGATCGACAGGCGCACAAAACGCGCCACGATAAATCAGCGCGATGATCATCAAGCCGGCGTAGATAAAGATAATTCGGGAATAGAAGAGGCGCCGGTAGAAGAAGACAATAACCACCAGGAGCATGATGGTGGTGGTCGTCGCATTCAGGATGCCGTAGATCTCGTCTGCAAAGGAGCCGCGCTGTGTACCGGAATACTGGCCTTCTCGTCGCAGCATCAGAAGCAGCACGACCGTGAGGACGGCTGCCATCGGCCAGTACACGCTGTACGGGACGTTGTTGGCAGGATCTACCGCGCGGAGAAGCTGCCGGTCGTAGCGCAGCCAGTAGGCGATGCGGAGGGCGACGTTTATGATGACGATATCGGTGAGGAGCGTTACCCAGGGCACCCACCTGCGTATATCACGCTTCACGCCCCGCGCAGCACTCCCCGATACACCTCTACCGTCTCCGCTGCCGTTCGTTTCCAGGAGTAGGTCGCTGCCCTCTGCAGTCCGGCTTCGCTCATCTCGTGGGCTAAAGAGGGATCGGACAACACTCGATCGATAGCAGTCGCGAGTGCTGTCGTATCCTCGGGATACACCAATATGGCGGCTTGTCCGGCCACCTCGGGCAGCGCTGATAGTGTGGAGGTTATGGTTGGTGTCCCGCAAGCCATTGCCTCCAGTACGGGTAAGCCAAACCCTTCGAAAAGCGAAGGGTAGACAAACAGCGTGGCGGCACGGTACCACCAGGGCAACTCCGCGCCGGGCACAAAGCCTGGGAAGAGAACGTCGTCTCCGATACCGAGTTCGGCCACGCGTGCAAAGATTCGATCATAGAACCAGCCGTGTCCCCCGGCGATCACCAATTTCACCGGGTGTAGAGCCTGGCTTCTCCATTCAGCGTACGCCTCGACGAGGCGCACGATATTCTTGCGCGGTTCCAGCGTGCCTACGAACAGGATAAAGCGATCGGGAAGCCCTCGCCTTCGCCGGAACTCCTCGACGGCAGCCGGCTCCCCGGGACAGTAGTCCCCGGTGATCCCGTTCGGTACGGTTGTCACACGCGCAGGCGTCACGCCCAGCAGCGATATTACGTCCTGGCGTGTCGCCTCAGAGACGGCTATCACATGTGCGGCCCGCCGGCAGGAGAGCCGCGTGACGGTTGATAGATAGTAGCGCTGCCAACGCGGATGCGCGCCGGGGAAGCGCAGGAAACTCAGGTCGTGAATCGTCACGACTGTAGGGCACGCGGACCGCAGCGGCGCCGCAAAGGCCGGGCAATGCAATAGATCCAAATGCCGGGTTTCGCACGCCAGCCGCGTTTGCTCCCACGGGATGCGCATTGATGGGCGGGACGTATCCCAGCGTGAACGCTGCACCTGCAATCGGGCCGGCGCTGCATATCGGGGATCGTGCAGGTAGGCCACGAGCTCCAGGTCTGGCGCCGCGCCGGGCAGCTCCGCCAGCAGGCCTAGGATGTAGCCGTTGATCCCTGCGCCACGGTAGCTTTGAGCCAGCGACAGGAGATGTGCGTTCAGCCCAACACGCCGACTTGCAGGAATCCGCTCAACCACGGTTGCCATTATAGCACACAGCATCCCCGTCACGCTGCAAGCACATCGCCGTCACGCCGCAAGCGTGACCTACGGGTTTTCGTGCAGCAGGCGTTCGTAGAAGCGCGACGGTAGCGGCGGCGACCTGTGCCTGGGTGTAGTTCTCGAGGACGCGCGCCGGCCGCGTGCGACCAGCTCCCGGCAAAGCGATTCGTCGCCCAGAAGCCTCTGCAGCGCCACGCACAGCGCCGGAACGTCCCCTTCCGCAAAAATCAGCCCGGCATCGCCTATCACGCGCGGGATCTCCATGCTGGACGAGCCAACCACGGGCACCCCGCATGCCATCGCCTCGATCAGCACACGACCGAACTGCTCTCCCCAGTTCGCACGGGTGAGTGACGGCAGCACCAGGGCGTTCATGCGGCGGTAGTAGGCCGGCGTGGCGGTCGAAGGTACGCGACCGGCAAAATGAACGCGATCACGGATCCCGAGCTCCTCCGCCAATCCTTCCAGCGCGACCCGCTCCGGCCCTTCTCCCAGCAGCAGCAGCCGCCACCGGTCCCCGCCGAGCCGTGCACATGCGCGGAGCAGCAGATCTACGCCCTTCTCAGGTAGCAGGCCGCCGCCATAGCCCACCACAAACTTATCCGCGCCAAAGGGAACCGGCAGCGTCGTATCCTCATCCCCGCGTTCGGCCGAGAAGATCTCGGGATCTACGCCAAATTGTGGGATCAGCGCCACCGGTGCCCGGAACCCCTTGTCTCGCAGGATCTGCTCCGCGTCGCGGTTGCCGGCGATGGCGCCAGCGCTCAGGCGATAGCACTGTTGCTCCATCGCGCTGAACGGCCACGGATAGCGCTTGTGAAGGTTCTGCCAGGTGAAGAAGAGGCCGCGAGCGCCGGCCGAACGCGCCAGCGCGCAGCACGTGGTAGGTGGCTAAGTTGTAGGGTTCCTCGTCCGCATGCACGATGTCGGGTTGGAGCCGGCGCAAAAGCGATCCTGCCTGCGGGTAGAAGTGCAGGTGGTATTGGCCGTTGAAGACGATGGACGATTCGAGGAGCTCGTAGCCTTCTGTGTGCGCCCGTTCCAGACGAACGTTTCCCCGGCGGTCTTTCCATGACGGGGGCACTACCACCCAGAGCTGTACATCGGGGAGGCGCGCGATCTCCTCCAGCTTGCGCTGGTAAGCACCTACCACCAGCGCCTTCGAAAACATCACAACTCGCACGGACGCTCCGAGTTTTGCTACCCTCAATGCACAAGTGCAACCAGGGTGCAAAAGAATCTTCTTGCTTCTAGGCCAACATGAGTGTAAAATATAACAAACACATCCCTAGGAGATGGTTGTACCGAATTAGCGCTCCCCGCCATTAATAACCAGCAGGCAGAGGCTGCCAGGAGGTCTCCGTGGATGTTATCAAGGTATCCGCGCATTCTCGGTCCACGGCAGTTGCAGGCGCCATTGCGGGGGTCATGCGCGACCACAACCACGCCGAAGTACAGGCCATTGGCGCCAGCGCCGTCAACCAGGCGATAAAGGCGATAGCCATCGCCCGCAGCTACCTGGAATCCGACGGCATTTCTATCGTCTGCGTGCCCGAATTCGTCGAGATCGACATCGATGGCCAGGAGCGCACTGCGGTCAAGCTCGTCATTGAGCCGCGCTAGGCAGCCTGGCTAACCTTCTCCCTGTCCTGCGTTATGCCGGCCGCGCCTTCGGGTGCGAGGATGGCGTGGGCGCGTATCGCCGGCGCTACCGGCCTGGTTGCTATCTTGTAGCTCGGCTAATTCCGGACTCACCTCTTCGCCATCTGGCTCCATCGCCTCGAGATCGACGGGGCTGGCAAGAACGTCGTGCCGCGGGCAGCCGGGGCAGCCGGCCGACATCCGTTCTTCAAGATCCACGATCGGCACTTCCACCCACGACTTGCTCTCGTTCGGCCCTTCCACCAGGACCGTAACCGTCCCGCGCAGCACGTGAATCTGCTTGACCCTACCCGGTCCTTCGGGGGTCTCCATCGTGCTGTTCAGGCGGGGCAGGTGCTGCCGCGCTTCGGCATAATACTCGTTCTCGTAGCTCAGACAACATAGCAAGCGACCACACGCACCCGAGATCTCAGCCGGATTCAGCGGCAGGTCCTGCTGTTTGGCCATCTTGATGGAGACAGGCGTGAATTCGCGCAGCCAGGAAGAGCAGCACAACCGGATCCCGCAGCGCCCGTGGCCATCCAGGAACTTCGCCTCATCTCGCACCCCGATCTGGCGCATCTCCACGCGCGTGCGCAGTGTCTGTGCGAGATCATGCACGAGGTTGCGGAAGTCGATTCGCCCTTCTGACGTAAAGTAAACGACGAGGCTCGAGCCGTCGTAGTTGTACTCTACGCGCACCACCTTCATGTCAAGGCGATGAACAGCGGCACGCTCGCGACAGAGCGAAAGCGTTTCCGGCTCACGATGGGTAGCCTGATCGGCCTGCACGAGGTCAATAGGGGTCGCGCGGCGCAGCACCGGCTTGAGCGCCCCGCTGATCTCAGCGGCGGATACTTCGTAGGGCGCGTGAACCACCCGGCCAAGGGTACGGCCGCGCGCCGTATCCACCACTACATAGTCCCAGACGCACAGATCCACATTCCCGTTGGGATCGAAAAAATAGACCTTAGTGGCTGGCTTGAAGGCAACTCCAACGACCAGCGGCATAGAAGACTCCTATGTGAATCGGTCAGGCCACAGCCGACCGCGGGATTCGCAGTGCCAATACTTCTAACGCCAGACGGACGTTTACGTTGGCATGCAAGCGCCGGACCGTTCGTACCGTGTCGTCAAGCGCGCGTTCCACGCTTTCCGGCCGGAAGAGGGCGGCCTGCTGTCCTAGCTGGGCTCGCCGGTCCAGGTTGAGGATGCCGGCTGGGGCACCCTTTTGTACGAGCAGCAGATCGCGCCACCAGCCTGCCCACAGCGAGAGCGTGCGCACGGCAGTATCGAACTGCTTGGCAAGAAACTCCGCATACGCCAGCCGGGCTACATAGCCCTGCTCCGTCAACGCCAGCAAATCATCCAGGCGGCGGATGCGCTCCTGCCAGAGGGCGGGATCCGAATGAGCCGTCACCGCCCATCCGAGCTTGCCGCCGCTGAGGCGGGCCAACAGCTCGGCCTGTTCCTCGGGCACGTTCCAGCGCTCGACGAGCGCCGATATCACCTGTGACTCTGGCAGTGGGCGCAGAGCCATGATCTGGCAGCGCGAGAGAATGGTGGGCAGCAACTGGTCGCGTCGCACGCTCGTACAGATCAAGACCACGTGCGGCGGCGGCTCCTCCAACGTCTTGAGTAATGCATTGGCGGCCGGAGCGGTTGCTCGCTCGATCTCGCGCAGGATAAAGACCTTGCGCGGTCCCTCGACGGGTGACAACGCAGCGTCTGCCTGAACGTTCCGGACCTGGTCGATCTGGATGTTTCGTTCGGCGCTGATCAGCTGCACATCCGGGTGGCGTCCCAACACGACGAGACGGCAGGAACGGCACTCGCCGCACGGGGCAGCCGCCGGTCCTCGCTCGCAAAGCATCACGGACGCGAAGGCGGTGGCCAGCGTGTGTTTGCCCACCTGCGCCGGACCGGTGAAGAGGTAGGCGTGGCGGAGGCGCTGCTGCTCTAGCGCATGCGCCAAAAGATCAACCGCCCACTCATGGCCCACTACCGGCCAGCGGCCCATAACTTCATCACTCCAGACTTCAGGCATCTGGGGCGGGATTGTAGCATAGGGGCGGGGATTGCGCCATTATTGCGCACTGGGAGGGCATCCGCCCACGGCGCAGCCGGCGCGACCACCTCGTTGCCGGCCTGCGGCCACGATGCTATGATCAGACGATCGAGAAGACGGAGGCGCGCATGCATGTAGACCTGCTGGTTCACAACATCTCGCAGCTGATCACCATGGCCGGACCATCGGAACCACGGCGAGGCGCGGCCATGCACGATATTGGGTTGGTCGAGGATGGGATCCTGGGGGTCAGCCACGGAACGATCGTGGCAGCCGGACCCGCGGCACAACTCCAAGGCACGTTGGCGGCTGAGCGTTCGTTCGACGCAGAAGGTTGTGCTGTGGTTCCCGGCTTCGTCGACCCGCACACGCACCTGCCGTGGGTTGGCAACCGCGCGGGCGAATTCGAGATGCGCATCGGCGGCGCCACTTATATGGAGATCATGAATGCGGGCGGCGGGATCGCCCGGACGGTCAACGCGACACGCCAGGCGCCGCTCGAATCGCAGATAAGCGAGACCAAAGCACGCCTGCGGCGAATGCTGGCGCACGGCACGACGACGGCTGAAGCGAAAACAGGCTACGGGCTGGAAACGGCAACCGAGCTCAAGCAGCTCGATGCGATCGCGGCGTTGCAGCAACAGCAGCCGGTTGAGCTTGTGCCCACGTTTCTCGGCGCGCACGCGGTGCCCCCCGGTTTCCCCGGCGGCGGCGACGCCTTCACGGATCTCCTGGTGCACGAGATGATTCCCGCCGCGGCGGCGCGCTGGCAGCAGCTACGCCACAGCTTTCCGGACGGATGGCCCATCTTCTGCGATGTGTTCTGCGAGCGCGGCGCCTTCGATCTGGAGCAGTCGCGCCGCGTACTGGAAGCAGCGCACGCGCACGGCTTCGGACTAAAGATGCACGTGGATGAGTTCGAACCGCTGGGCGGCACTCTGCTGGCGGTAGAGCTGGGATGCAGGTCGGCGGACCACCTGGTCACCACGCCCCCCGCGCACGTAACGGCGCTGGCTCGATCGAGCACCATCGCCGTATCGCTGCCCGGAACCCCCTTCGGCCTGGGGCAGTGCCACTACTCGCCGGGGCGCGCCATCATCGATGAGGAGGCGCGCTGGCGCTGGCCACCGATCTGAATCCCGGCACCTGTTGGTGCGAGAGCATGCAGCTGATGATGGCGTTGGCGTGCCGTTACATGCGCTTGCTGCCGGCCGAGGCGCTGGTAGCGGCGACGATCAACGCCGCGCATGCCATCGGAGTGGCGCAGCGGGTGGGCAGCCTCGAAGCCGGCAAGCAGGCCGATTTCCTGATCCTCGACGGCCCCGACTATCGGGCCCTCCCCTACCGCTTCGGAACGAATCAGGTAAAGAGCGTTTTCAAGAAGGGGCAACTGGTTGCGCAGAGCGGCTCTTCACCAGCATTGTCCACCGGCCCTGTTGCGTGACCTCGTCGCGCTGGTTGAGCAGCTCGACATCGAATGCCGTCACCCCGCCGCCCAGCCGGCGCACCGCGCGCAGCTCTGCGACGGTGAGTCGCACTCGAATCGTATCGCCAATCTTGATGGGGGCCTTGAACTTCCAGTCAAGGCCCGTGAAGGCGATCGTGCTTTCTTCGAGGAAACCGAGCCGCACCGCCAGGCCGGATGCGATGGAGAGTCCGAGCAGGCCGTGTGCGACCCGTTCTCCGAACATCCCCTTGGCAGCCAGCTCTTTGTCGACGTGGATCGAGTTCCAGTCGCCGCTGAGAGCGGCAAATGCCACGATATCGGCTTCGGTGACTGTGCGGGCGGCGCTGGTGATCGTATCGCCAACTGCGAAATCCTCGAAGTAGACCGATTTGCGCTCCATGGCCGACGGTCGCGTCTGCTCCATATGACCTCCCTCGGGTGAACCCGGCTCGTGCAGCGAATTGACCAACCGATTATAGCATCAGGGGTGGTGACGGGCAGCCTTTGTCCTTCAACGCCCCATGCGGTACACTAGCGAAACTGCGATACAGCAACATAAGAGGTTTGCTTTGAGTCCATTGTCCGAAATTGTGGAACAAATTCGCCACGAACTGGATGCCAAGAACCACGTTCGTGATGCTACGTTGAATCGAAGCCGGGAATTGATCCGGCTGTGTGCCTTGAGTATCCGCGCCACGCACCGGCACGATTGGGACGAAGCGGCCGCCATGCTCGTGCGTGCCCGCGAAGCGGCAGCCGTCATGGCGAATGCCTTGACCCCGTATCCCGATCTGTACCACACCGGCTACACGCAGGACGCACTCAAGGAGCTGGTGGAAGCACATCTGCTGTACGCAGTGGTACGGGGCGAAGCGCTGCCTCAGCCGGATGTACTCGGCGTGCCGGAGGCGGCCTTCTTGAACGGTATGGCCGAAGCTGCGAGCGAGCTCCGCCGCTTCGTGCTGGACCTGATCCGGCGCGGCGAAGCTGCAAGCGCCGAAAAGTATCTGTCGGCGATGGACGAGATCTACAGCCTGCTGATCACGGTAGACTTCCCTGACAGCTTGACCGGCGGGCTCCGCCGGACGACCGACATGCTTCGGGCAGTGCTCGAGCGCACGTCTGGCGATCTCACCGTCGCGATGCGACAGGACGAGCTGCAGGCGGCACTCAGGGCATTCGAGCAACGGGTAACAGGCTCATGAGTTCTGTAGTGCTGCCGCTGCTCACTGTGAACTGATTTTCCAGAAGTAACAGGAGCATAATGAATAGACGACGCCCTAGCCGGCGAGCGTTCCTCCGTTTGTTGCCCGGTGCGGCTGCCCTAAGCTGGTTGGCCGCTTGCTCACCTGCACCTTCCATGACGCCGACGCCGACCAAAACGCCACTGTTGCCGGGCTCGCTGCCGTCACAATCCTCTCCACTCGCGACGCCGGGGGCTGTTGCGCGCGCCACCGCCACCGGAACCGTCACCGCCACGTCGACTCGCACCCCGACTCCACCGGCTCCTCAGACGGCAATCGGCACGCCGCCTCAGACCGCTGCAGCTACGGCCACACCACCGCCCACCGCCACACCACGGCCTACGGCCACACCACCGCCTACCCCAACGCCGACGCCCACCGCCACGCCCTTTCCGCCGGGTCCCGCCACAAAGCTGGGTATTTTCGCGGCGCACAACGATCCACGCATTGTGGGATTGCTGCGTACCGGGAACGTGGCGCTGGTGAAGACGCTGGAATACGATGCCACCTTCGTAGAGCAGATCAAGGCGATTTCCCCGCGGACGCTTGTGGTAGCCCGTCTCGACCTGCCACAGATCGATCTGGCAAACCTCAGTAACCCCGCTGCACTGGCACGCCAATTTGCGGACCGGCTGCTGCCCATCGCAACGGAGCCACGCCGGCGGGCGGCCATTGACGGCTGGGAGGCCTACAACGAGCCGGTGGCAGAGAATCCCGAGCACATGCGCAGGCTGGCCGAATTTGAGGCGGAACGGACGAGGCTGCTGGCCGCGGCGGGCATTCGCTCTGTGATCGGCAACTTCGCCACCGGTACACCCGACCTGGCGCTGTGGCAGCACTTTCGCCCCGCGCTGCAGGCCGCTATCGAGCACAAGGGATACCTGGGGCTGCACGAGTACTCATTCCCAACCATGCAGACCGGAACCCAGCAGGAGCCATTGGGATGGAAGGTAGACGCCGCGAACGATGGTTGGCTTACGCTCCGCTATCGCAAGGTATATCGCGGCTACCTGCAACCCAACCGGCTGGAGTTGCCGTTGGTATTGACGGAGATCGGGATCGACGGCCATACGGATGGTAGAGGTTCAGGCTGGCGCGGCTTCGGCACGAATTGGGCGAACCTTGGGATGGGAAGCGACGCTCCCGGCAACTATACGGAACAGCTCGCGTGGTACGACGCGCACCTGCAGCAAGACGCCTACGTGCGCGGTGCGGCCATTTTCGCGGCGCCGGCCTCACCTGGCTGGGAATCGTACGAAATATTGAACGAGGCCGCGCCGTTCCTACAACAGTATCTCAGCGTCCATCCTACTCGTAATTGAACTGAACCCAGGGTGGGCCCTACATGTCATCGCGCTTGAAGCATGTCGTTGTCACCCCGGACTCAGTTTAGCAAGGGCGCTGTCGCTAGGACACTGCATCCGGCTCCCGGTCTGGCCAGATGCGATGGAACATTGACCACTGGCCCGGCCGGGCGCGAATGAACTCTTCGAGCACCGACAGGCAGCGCCGTGTGAGCCCCTCGGGCGTGTCGTGTTCGGGATCGGCGACGATCGGTTCGCAGAATTCCAGCACAAGGCGCCGGCCCTTGCCGCGATAGATGTTGCCCGGGATGATCGGTGCGCCCGTGCGCAGCGCCAGAGTCACATGCCCGTCGGGCACGTGCGTGGGCCGGTCGAAAAACTGCACGACAGGTCCATGCCCGTCGATAGCACGATCCACCACGAGCCCGATGAAGCGGCCGCGCTCGACGGCATCCTCCAGCTTGGCCAATGCCCCGCCCACGGGCACGACCTCCATCCCCGAGTCCTCGCGGCTGCCCAGGAAGATGCGGTTGATCCGCGGATCCTTGTGCGGCAGCGCTGCCGCCGTCAGCGGGACGCCGCGCAGCGCCAGGTAGGCTCCCGCAACTTCCCAACTCCCCATGTGAACGGTGATGAAGATGCCGCCGCGGCCGGCTTTAACCGCCCGATCTATGTGTTCCCATCCATGGATCTCATGAATGAAGCGATGCGCATTGCGTGCGTTCATGCGCGTGACGTGAAAGAAGTCGACGATCGAGAAGCCGAAGTAACGGAACGCCGCCCGCGCCTTGCGCCAGCGCAACCACCGGCCAGAACCGGGTGGCAGAACGTGGCGGAAGTTAGCGAACACGGTGCGACGCGAGGTTGCATTGATCAGGAAATTGAGGTCCGCCAGCAGCCCCGTCACAAAATATGAGAAGGCGACCGGCAGCAAGCCTACCAGCCAGATGGCGATCCTGTAGAGATAGTAGTTTTCCATCTATCGGCGCTTATCCGGCCAGCCGGTCCCACGGGATGCCGGCCAGGATGAGCAGCAGGCTAAACGCGTAATACTGAAACGCCGTCCTGTGGCGGAACCAGTCACTCTCAGCGCGCCGGCTGCGCGCGCGCCCGATGTGAGCCAGGGCCAGGGCGATCAGCATGAGCAGAGGATGCTCCAGGCCAAAGAAGCGCAGAGGCGCGTTATTCATAAAGAAGAACGTAGTCCACCGGCGCTCGACGATCCACAGCAGGACGCCGAGCAAGACCTGAATGTCTACGGCCGTCGTGTAGAAGATGCCGGCCTGGTCGTCCGTCTTGCTCCAGGGTCGCTTGCCCAGCCATCCAGTGAGAGGCAGTACAACCACCAGGACGGCGAGGAGCAGCGTGATCCAGCGCCATCCGGAGTGTGCAGGTAACAACCAGGCCATGAAAACGAGTCCTTCTGTGAGCAGGCATCGCAGGAGCTACGTGCGATCCCCTTTTGATAACACCTGGAGATGGCGATGTCAAGGTTTCGTAAGCCCGGTTTTGCGCGGGCCCGACCGGCCTGGTCGGGATTTTCTCATGGGCGCCTCTTGTCTGGCGCGCCTATAATCTACCCATGAAGCTTGGGTGCTTCTGGCCTGTAGCACCGCGGAGAGGCCAAGGCAGCCGGCACGGGCGGGGTAGTACCCGGCCATCTGGGCGGGGAAGTCCCTATCCAGATGCATGATGTCTGTTGCGCCTGCAGGGAGGACAATATCGTAGGGGCGCGTTTCCGGGTTGGGGGCAGCGCGGCGTGTGTAGATGAGGATTGGCTGGTGGACGGGGCGTACTTCGACAGGCTCAGTATGGAGTTGTGAGTTGTTGGGCATCGATGAGAGTGGTCCTGTCGCAGGGATACCGTCAGGTTTGCCACCAAGTACTGGGGCTCCTGGACAGAACCACTCACATCGGTGCGCACCCCTAACTACTCCATACTGAGCCTGTCGAAGTACGCCCCGTCTACCAAACCAAGCTCGCGTGCCAGCCACACGGACACCTGACCGCCCACAGCCACAAACCAGATAGAGCGAGGACCGGCATTGGACTACAATTACGCAATCGAGACGCAGGAACTGACGCGCACCTTCGGAAAGCTGGTTGCGGTCGACCACCTTCATCTGCAGGTGCCCCGTGGAACTATCTACGGCTTCCTCGGTCCAAACGGGGCGGGCAAGTCTACGACCATCCACATGCTCGTCGGGCTGCTGCCGCCTACATCTGGCGACGCGATCGTGGCGGGCTGTTCGATTCACAAGCAGCCACTGGACGTCAAGCGCAGGATCGGCGTGGTGCCCGAGAACCTGAGTCTCTACGAAAGACTCACTGCCGCCGAACAGATCGAGCTGGCGGGCCGCCTGCACGGATTGTCCCGAGACGAGGTGCGCAGGCGCGTGCCCGCCCTGCTCGATTCGCTCGACCTGACCGACGCCACCGGCAAGATGATCGTAGATTTTTCCTCTGGCATGAAGAAGAAAACCTCTCTGGCCGCGGCGCTGGTGTATGCCCCGGAAGTGCTGTTCCTCGACGAGCCGTTCGAGAGCGTCGATCCGGTTTCCACGCGCATCATCAAGACCATCTTGCGCGAGATGGTGGAACAGCGCGGCGTCACCGTGTTCTTCTCGACGCACGTCATGGACCTGGCGGAACGTTTCTGTGACCGCGTGGCGATTCTCAACCGGGGCCAGCTGGTTGCGGAGGGGACGATCCCCCAACTACGGTCTGACGCCGGCCTGGGTGACGAGGCTCCGCTGGAAGAGGTGTTCCTGCAGGCAGTCCACGCTGACACGGCGGAAGACCCGACGCTGCTGCAATGGCTGACGGCCAGACAAGAGCCCGAGACCCGGACGATGGCCCATGAGAGCTGAAATCCGCACCCTTCTGTGGCTGCAGTGGAGGCTGCAGATCAGCATCCTGCGCAGCCGGCGCGCAGATGTCTGGGCCCGGCTCGGCCGCCTCCTGCTCGCCCTGCTGATGCTTATCGGCATCGTGCCCGGCTTCGGGCTGGTTGCCGTCGGGCTGGGCTATGCGCTCACGCGCGTCTCGCCTGCCGCAGGCGTAGAGTTGCTGCTCATCACCAACACGCTGCTGGCGCTCCTTTGGCTGCTGCTGCCGGCCCTCTACAGTTCTGACCTGGTCGAACGGTTCGATCTAGGCCGGATCTTTGCGCATCCTGTCAGCATGGGCGGCCTCGTAACGGGGAGCACACTGGTCTCCTTCTTCAGTCCCCTTGGCCTGGGCTCGCTGCTGCTCCTGATGGGTGAGGCGGTTGGGCTGGCATGGCACAGGCCGCTGGCGCTGCCACTGATCCTGGCCGGCCTGGCGGGCACGCTCGTGATGCTGGTTCTGCTCGGGCGGCTTATGGAGGATCTGTTCGATGCTGTGGCCGGCGACCGCCGCCTGCGCGGCCTCCTAATCTTCCTGCTCACTGCCCCGTTCCTGGTACTGCTGGTAGGCAACTACTATGTCCAGATCGTCGTCTCCGACGACGCCATGCGGCAAGGAATCGTCAGCAGACTCCTGCCAAATATGCCGTCACTCGACGGGATGGGGTTTGGCAAAGGTTTTGATACCCTACTCCGCTACGCAGCGCTGTCGCGGGTGCTCGGTTGGCTGCCAACCGGCTGGAGCAGCGCCGGCGCGGGGAGCGCGGTCCTGGGGAATCTGCCGGCCGGCATCGCACAACTGGCGCTCGGGTTCCTCCTCGTGCTGGGTGAGTTCCGGCTGCACGGGCGTGTGCTGCGCCGGCTGATACAGGGCGGGAGCATACGCCTGGCGACGCAGCGCGTTGGGCGCAGCGGGCTGGAATTTGACCTGCCCGGCCCGAAGGACTTCTGGACGTTGGTGGCCAAGGATTGGATCTACCTGAAGCGCAGCCCTCTCACCAAAATGGTCGTTTTGGGCACACCGCTTCTCGTAGTCGCATTGGGCTTCGCGGCGTGGCAGGTTGTCCAGGTGTTACCGGCCGAGAGCGGGATCAATGAGGTGCTGCCCTATATTGCCGGCGGCCTGCTGCTGGTTTCGGTGAATCTGGCCATGTGCAACTTTACGGCCAACTATTTCGGGGCCGTAGACAGAGAAGGCCTCCCGTTGTTGGTGCTGGCGCCGGTGAACAGACGTTTTGTGCTCCTGTCACAGGCGCTCGTTACCCTGGCGTTCACGCTGGTACAGTTGCTGGTGATCCTGCTGCTGGTTGCCGCGATAACGGGGAGGTGGGCCGTACTACCCTGGGGGCTAGCAGCCGGGCTGGCGCTGCACGTTTCGACTCTGCCGGCATACATGCTGGTAGGGATCCTGACCCCTTACCGGGCGCGCATGACATTCAGCTCGAGCAGCAGTCAAGGGAACATGTGGATGGTGCTGGCTTGGCTCATCACATCCATACCTGCATTGCTGCTGGCTATGGTGCCGGCGCTTCTGTACCCTACGCTGATGATTCCTGCGCTGGTGGTGGCAGTCCTCTACGCGGTGGCGTTGTATGCGATCACGCTGCGCCCATTGGCGAACCTGTTGGATCGCCACGCTTACCGGATCGTCGAAGTTGTTGGAACGGGCGCCGAATAGGCGGCGCCCTATTTCTCCCCGGCCATCTCGAGGTCAAGCCGGTCGAAGAACATGCGCATAAAACGCTGCCGTTCCTCGGCAATGGCACGCGCCGTGGCAGTATAGAGCCGTTCGGGGATGCGATCGAGTTTGTAGACGAATTCGTGGCTGGGGGTGTATCCAGAGCCGGCGGCGCGGTTTGGCGGCATAGCCACGCCCAGGGCGGCAATCTCACGCCAGGGCAGGCGCCAGAGGCTGCCCTCGTGCGCTCCGGCGTAGGCGTACACACGTGCGATGCCAATCGCGCCGATGGCATCCAGACGGTCTGCATCCGATAGCACCCGCGCTTCGAGGGTGCGCGGCTCGGGCGAAGTGCGGAAACGATGCGCCGCAATGGCGTGGGTCACCTGCTCGACGAACGCCTCCGGGGCGCCGGCGAGGATCTGCTGCGCCATCTCCGCCCCGCGCAGGTGATGTTCTTCACGCCCTTCTGCTTCCCCGATGTCGTGCAGCAGCGCCGCAGTTCGCACTACCTGGAGATCTGCCCCTTCGGCGCTCCCCACGCGCTCGGCCAGGCGCAGGACGCGCAGCACGTGGTCGAAGTCATGGGCGCCGCCGGCGGCGGCGTAGTACTCCCGTGCCTGATCGATCTCGATCACGATGCGGCGCGGTCTGTTTGCAAGCGTCGCCGGGTGCGCAGCCAGAAATATGCACCGGGGAGGCTGGCTACCAGCGCAATCATTTGCATGACCAGCGACACGGCCACCGCGTGATCGGCCGAAACGCCGGCCAGCCCGAAGAAGAAGGGATAGGCAGTCTGGCTGACGCCGATCCCGCCGATCGAGATGGGCAGCGTCAACACGAGGGCGATCAATGGGTTGAAAAGCAGAATGTGGCCCAGCTGCATCTCGCCGCCCATCGCTTGCGACACCGCCCAGTTCGCCAGGGTGGTGCAGACGATCCCCACCAGCGCGACCGCAAACGCTCTTACCAGCGCTCCATAACGAAAGCGGTAGCTGTTGAGGGCGCCCGAGAGCCGGTCCCACGGGTGCGCAAGGGGCGCGAGCAAGCGCACCTCGAAGACACGCGCCACCAGATTGCGTAGCCGGCGGCTGAGGAGAGCCGCCAGGAGAAGGGATAGCGCCGTCACGGCGGCCAGCGCCACATACTCCGCGACCGCGAGTTCGGTGCGGCCGGTCACCTGTACGGCCACAATGCCTGCGATGGCGGCAGAGCTCATATAGGCCATGAATCCGACGAGGCGATCGACCACCACCGAGACGGCTGCGTCGGCGCGGCGCTCGGTGTACTGCGCCAGGCCGTAGCCGCGCATGACGTCGCCGCCGAGATTTGCGGATGGCAGGAAGTTATTGAAGAAGAAGCCGATAAACTGGAACTCCAGCAAGGCAGGCAAGGGGATCTCGACTTGCTGGGCGCGGAGCAGGCCGTGCCATTTCACCCCATTCACGACCATCGCCAGCAGGTAGAAGAGGAGCGCCAGCAGCAGCGGCAGGAATGCGGCGCTCGCCAGCTCCGCTGCCACTTCGCCCAGGCGCACTCTGCTGAAGATCCATACGATCAGCCCCAGGCTGACCACGATCTTCAGCACGGTCATCAGCCGGTCACGCATGGGGCCGGTCCAACGGGGAACAGGGATCCAGAACGCGGCTGCGCGTCACTGCCGGCGAGTGCCTGCGTTCGCAGCCAGTGCCTGGGGCCGGCAGTCGTCGTCGCGCATCACCTGCTCGCGCTCTGCTTCGACATCAGTCTTCTGCGACCATGCCATGTCCCATACAACGTGTCGCTCACGGCGGATGGCGAAGTCATACCACCCCAAAAGGCGCGACCACATCTCCAGTACGGCCAGCAGGCCAAGAGCGCCGATCAGCCGGACGACGCCCCACACTTCCTTGAGCGCGACCTTCGCCACACGGCTGTTCTGGATGCTGGAGACGGCATAGCCATACTTTGATTTGAGGTAGAGGTGACCGGCATGGTTGCGGCGTCGCTGGGCAACAAAGTCGGACACGGTCGTGGGGCCGGTGTTGTACACCACGGCGTCAGGCGCATACCTCACCTGCATGCCCCGCTCTACAACCAGCGCCTCGACGAACGCTTCGTCCATCGCCACATCCTGCGGGATCTGATCGAACACCTTACGGAAGGCGATCATCTCGCCGAGACGGGGGATGTCCAGGCACAACTGGTGTTCGAGCCGCAGCCGCAGGTGGGTGAAGAGACCAATCAGGTGATCGGGAGTGTTGACAGGGATCTTGTGAGCGCCCGTCATGCCGATACAAGGATCGGCGAACATCCGCACCAGGTTCTCTACAGCGCGTACATCGGGCAGCGTGTCACCGCTCTCGAGCACGCAGATCTCCTCGGAAGCATTGGCGAGGAAGATATTGATGGCCGAAGTTTTCCCTTTCCGTTCGTCCTGGACGAAAAGGCGGACGCGCGGATCGCGCTCGACAAACGATTGGACGACGTCAACCGTGCAGTCAGTGCAACCCGACGCCACCACGATGATTTCGGAGATGCAAACTTCCTGGAGATACTGTTTGGACAGCGCCTCCAGCAGGCGACCGATATTAGCTTCTTCGTTGTGGGCCGTAATGCCGACGCTACAGCGGATCACTGGCGCATGCAGATCCAAGCCCCCTCCTACATTCCCCGCCGTATGGGCGGGTGATTGGACGAGGACTATAACATAAGCAGGAGGGAAACGAGAAACCGCTCTCCCCTGCCTCCCTACAGATCGACCTCCTCGTCGAGACAGAAACAATCTCCGGTGCCGACAACGTGCGTTTTTTGCCGGTGCAGGGGTAGATAACCCTGTTTGGCCATCGCCTTGGTGGGCAGGGCCGCTTCGTCAGGCTTGTCGCTCAGCGCCATGGGCAAGCAGCCACGAGCGGTGAGATACAGCGTTGTCTCGAACACCTCCCGCGTCAGGCAGATCTCCTCGGACAGGCGCTGAGCGTCGGGTGCGTCGTCTGCCAGTTGGCCCATAATGCCGACCGTGCGCAGGTACTCTCGGCGGCGAAACGCTTTGAAAGGGGTGGCGTCTCCGGTCTGGACCCGGCGCAAGACGTCGCGATGCGCGGCTGCTACGGCTTCGGGCAGCGGCGTCGCGTCCTGCTCGATCTGCTCCATCAACGCGATCACGCTGGGGATGCGGGCGGACTGCACCCCATCCATCAGTTGCGGCGCGGTCATGCCGCCGGCCGCCACGATCATACACGTGTACGCCAGGTAGTCCTGGTTGTCGGCCGTGAAACCATGGTAGCGCGGTACGTTCAACTCAGCGTAGAGCGCCGTGAAGGCGTCCGCGTCGAAGGACGGGCCTACGACTTCCGAGATCGTCTCCTCCATCGCGCCCGTGCGTGCGAGATCGATCGCACGATCGTTGCGACCGCGTGCGCCCAGCAGTGTCTTGTCGACGTCGAGCACTACGGCGGTGGTTTCGTTCAGCTTTGCCCCTGCCTTCTGCGCCATCTCGAGGAATTCGGGCAGTAACGCCCAGCAGTTCGCCTTGTAGAGGCCGTCCTCCTGCTTGATCTCGGCATTTTCGGCCTTCTCGCTGCCGATGAAGGCCCAACCGGGCCACCCGCCTGCCTGGCAGAGATTCCGAAACGCGTTGCCGTCGCTAAGCACCGTATCGCCGACGTACACGATCTCTGCGAGCGGCGGGCGGCCTGCGAGCTTGGCAGCGCGCCGCAAGAAGAACGCAACGGCCTGCGCATAGGCCGGCTCCAGCTTGCGCGGCGGGGTGGGGGATCGCAGACCCATCTCTTTCCATGCGCTCCGGAAGCGCGGCAGAGCCTGGTCCAGCGGCTCCAGATCGCGGTATATCACAAAGTTGCCGACCAGGTCGGCAATCGTAGCAACTTCGGCCACTACCTCACCTTTTCGGGACGGGATCTTTCCCGTTTTCTCACTTGCCGGCCAGCGCGAAAGCTTCATGGATGTGCCGGACGGCCGCATCGGCATCGGCGGCGGCCAGTACCAGCGAGATGTTTGTTTCTGATGAGCCCTGCGCGACGGCGATGACGTTGACGTCGTGTTTTCCGAGTGCGCCGAAGAGTCGCGCTGCGATCCCCGGCGTCCCCTTCATAGCTCCCCCAACCACTGCCACAATCACGATATCCGGCTCGCGGGTGATCCGCTCGATCAGCCGCCGCCGGATTTCGGGCGCAAAGGTGTCCTCGAGGGCGGTGGTCACGCCGACGGCGTCGGCGTCGGGCACGATAAAACAGATGCTCTGCTCGGACGACGCCTGCGAGATCATCAGGACGTTGGCGCCGCGCGCCGCCACCGCCGCAAAGGTGCGCGCCGCGATGCCGGGCACCCCCATCATGCCTCGCCCTGCTACAGTTATCAGGGTCAGATCCCGGATGACGGTGAGCGCCTTTACAGGATTGCCGTTCCGTGACTGCGAGATGATGCGCGTACCAGCGAAAGCGGGATTGAAGGTATTGCGGACGCTGATCGGGATGCCGCGGTCGATCGCGGGCAGCATTGTCTTGGGATGCAGCACCTTGGCGCCGAAATAGGCCAGTTCCGCCGCCTCGGCGTAGCTCAGCTCGGCCAGGGGACGTGCGTTCGGGACAATGCGCGGGTCGGCGGTGAGAACGCCGTCGACGTCGGTCCAGATCTGGATTTCAGATGCGTCCAGGGCGGCGCCAAGGATGGCCGCAGAATAGTCCGAGCCTCCCCGCCCTAACACGGTCGGCACTCCCTGCGCAGTGGCGGCGACGAAGCCGGTGACCACCGGCACGGTGCCGAGCGCGAGCAGCGGCAGCAACCCGGCGCGCGCCGCTTCCCGCGTCTGCTCCATCAGCGGGTCGGCATTGCGATGGTTATCGTCGGTCACGATCAGGGTTGCGGCATCGACAGGCTCGGCGCGCCGGCCCCGCGCCCGGAGCGCTGCCGCCAGCAGGGGCGCCATCAGCCGCTCGCCCAGCCCGGATACGACGGCCAGGCCGCGCCCGGTGAGCTCCCCGAGGATGCCCACGGCCATACACAGCCGCTCGAACTCGCGCACGCGCTCATCCAGGTCGCGCAGCAGCGTGCCCAACTCATCCAGATCCGTTACCAGCGCCTCGGCTGCGTCGTGATGGCGCCCGATCAACGCCAGGCGTGCGTCGCGGTAGGCCTGCAGATTGCCGCCGGCAGCCGCGCGCGCCGAGTTGATCAGGAGATCGGTCACCCCGCGCATGGCCGAAGTCACCACGACAGTGTCTGGGTCGCGCTCCGCCTCGTGGAGGATGATCGCGACCGTCTGCGCAATCGCATTTGCATCGCCGACGGATGTACCGCCGAATTTCAGTACCTGCATAGAACGAAGCTTCGTTCCTTTCTTGCTCGTGCTAACTGCGGGCGAAATGGTATCACCTGGAGCCGGTCGCGTCAACGCGAAGTGGCGTCAACCCACCACACTGCGACTTGGGTGGCCGGAGACGGCGTGGCGGTCGCGCGGGGATTTGACACAGCGCCTGCTCAGTTTGGGGGATCACGAACCGGCGGCATGCCCGCCCACGCGTGGCGAGCGCGTGACCACTTCATGTTAGCGGTGGCAATTGCCTTATCGTCTGGCGAGCATAGCCGAGTAGGTGGATTTCTGGGGAACCGTTTTCAACACACGGCGCGGGTTCGCGCTACATCCCGATGTAGCGCGAGTACAGGGTCGCCGCCTGCGCCTCATCTGCGGCGCCTTTTACGATCGCTCTGCCGTCGGGGAAGACGGTCAGTTCGTGCCCATCGATCGTCGCCCGGATCAGGTAGGGGGTTGCCTTTATACCCGTGGCTCCCGCAGCCTGCAGGCTGCCGGCGAGCCCGTTCAGGTCGAGCGCCGGCGCTCCCGCCACGCTTACCTGGACGGCGTCTCGCCCGCACAGCACTGTCGCACGGGCTCCGGCCTCGGACCGCAGGAAGGAGAAGGTGCGCTGCCCGCATGCGGGGCAGTCCGGCCGTGGCCCGCCCAGATCGAAGCGATCGAAGCTCAAGTCCCACAGGTCAAAGTGGATCATGCCGGTGTTGAGCTCGCCGTTTCCCACCAACAGCTTGATCGCTTCGGCTGCTGCTATCGAGCCAACCAGCGCTACGGCAGGACCGAGCACGCCGGCAGTCTCGCACGTGGGAGCGGATCCCGGCGCCGGCAGCTCGCCAAGCGCGCAGCGCAGGCAGGGGGTAACGCCGGGGCGAATTGTCATGCTCATGCCGTAACTGGCAACGACGCCGCTGTAGATCCACGGCTTGTCGAGCTTGATGCAGGCGTCGTTGAGCAGATAGCGCGTGGCGAAGTTGTCTGTGCCGTCGAGAACGACGCCGGCATCGGCGATCAATGCCTCGACGTTGGCCGGTGAAACATCGGCCACGACCGGTTCGATCTCGATGCTGCTGTTCACCGCCCGCAGCTTGCGCGCCGCAGCCACCGCCTTGGGCATCATCTCCGCAACGTCGGCCTCATCGTACAGCATCTGCCGCTGCAGGTTCGACAACTCCACAAAGTCGCGATCTACCAGTCGCAGCCGCCCGACGCCTGCGCGCGCCATGTGATTGGCCAGCACCGAACCGGTGGCGCCGCATCCGATCACGGTGACGCGTGCTTCCATCAGGGCGCGTTGGCCGGCGAGGCCAATCCCGGGGAAGACCACCTGGCGTGCGTAGCGGGCGAACCTATCTTCGAACATCTATCGCTGCACCTCTAACCCGCCTGCTCCTGCGTTTCGGGCGCCCGCTCGTCGCCCTGGCGGTACTTGCGCACCAGCAATCGCAGCAGATCTGAGTCTGTGATGATGCCGATAACAGCTCCGTTCGGCTCTACAACCGGCAAACCGGCGATCTTATTCTCGGTCATGATTTCGGCGGCGTCTACGATGAACGCATCCGGCGTTACCGTCGTCACCTTGCGATTCATAATCTTCGAGACGGCCAGGCGGTTGAGCATAAAGTTCAGTTCATAAGAATCGGCATTGATTGCTGCTGTCGTCGACGCCTCACGCAGATCACCCATGCTGATTATCCCGACCAGCTCGCCATTTTCAACCACGGGCAGATGGCGGATCTTGTGCCGTCTCATGACAGCCAGTGCCTGCGGCACAGTCGCGGTAGGCAGGATAGTGATAGGAGGATGGCTCATAATGTCGCGTACTCGGGTGTTCTCCATGGAACCTCCTGGCCGTTGGATGGGAATCGGCGGCTATTATACACCACGCGCACGGGCGTTGGCGGTGTTCTTGGCTCTAATCTGACGCGTAGTCAGGGTTGCGCGAGAGGTCAACCCGGAGGTCAGCCCCTTGTGGGCGTGTTGGTCGCGGCGCGCTCCGGTCAACCCATCCGCGCCGCGTCCCGACGCCCCACAAGGGGGCTACACTACGGGTAGCGGGAAGGAGGGCGCCGCCCCGCGCTACCAAGCACCCGGAGGTCAGCCCCGGGTGGGCGTGTTGGTCGCGGCGCTTCGGTTAACCCATCCGCGCCGCGTCCCGACGCCCCACAGGGGGCTACACTGCGGGTTGCGTGGGGTGGGGCCGCACTTCTCCAGGGTAACGCGACTCGACAACTCGGTTCGCGTCGCGCCATTTGCCTTGATGGCAACCCCTACGCAGCCATGCTGAGGCTCTCGAAGCACCCCGTCGCCACCCGCCTCCCGTACGGCCAGCCGAGGCGACCGCCCACAAGGGGGCTGACCTACGGGTAGCGAGAGCATCGCGTCTCGACCAACACCACGCCTCGCCGGTCACCACACCGCCGCTATCCGGCCACCGCAAACACCGGCTCGCGGGTGGCGAGCTCCTCCTTGACCATTTCGGCCAGGCGGCGGATGCCCTCTTCGATCATTTCGGGTCTGGCGTTGGAGAAGTTCAGGCGCATGACGTTCCGGCCGCGCGTATGGTCGGCATAGAAGGCAAACCCGGGCACGTAGGCAACCCCGTGCGCTACCGCTTTCGGCAACAGTTCAGCCGCATCCAGTCCCTCGGGCAAGCGCGCCAACAGGAACAGGCCGCCATGCGGTGCAGTCCAGGAGCAGCCCTCTGGGAAGTAGCGTTCGAGCGCGCCGGTCATCACCTTCCGTCGCTCGCCGTACACCCGCCGGATTGTCTGCACGTGCTCGTCCAGGAACCCATCGCGCACGACTTCGTACGTGAGCATCTGGGTGAATGTGCTGGTGTGCAGATCGGCTCCCTGCTTGGCTATGATGCACTGATCCATGACATCCAGCGGAGCCACAATCCAGCCCAGGCGCAATCCCGGGGCCAGCGTCTTCGAGAAGGTGCCGAGGTAGATGACGTTTCCCTCAGTCATCATACCCCGCTCATCGAGCCTCTGCCCGCGCTGTTGCGCGTCCAACGCAAAGAGGGAGGGCAATGGTTCGCCCTCAAATCGGAGCTCACCGTAGGGATCATCTTCGATGATGGGGATCCCGAACTCCCGCGAGACGCGGAGCAACTCCAGACGCCGGTCGAGCGGCAGAGTGCTGCCGCCTGGGTTCTGGAAATTGGGCAGAATGTAGATAGCCTTGGGGTCCTGGGCGACCGCGGCGTCCAACCGGTCGGTGCACATGCCGGCATCGTCGGCAGCCACGCCGATATAGGCCGCCTCGTAGCAATTCCACGCCTGGAAGGCGCCCAGGTATGTGGGCTCCTCAACGACGATACGGTCATCGGGATCAATCAGCACCTTGCCGACGAGATCGAGCGCCTGTTGCGAGCCGTGCACGATCAGAACATTGTCCGTCCCGACTTGGACGCCGGAACGCGCCATCTGCTCACAGATGAACTTGCGCAGCGGCAGATATCCTTCCGACTCTCCATACTGAAGCGCGACGCTGCCCTGCTCGCTCAGCAAGCGACAGGCTGCGTCCTGGATGCGTTCGGTGGGAAACAGTTCTGGGGCGGGCAGACCCCCGGCGAAGGAGATGATGCCGGGCTTGACGGAGAACTTGAGCAGTTCACGGATTATGGAGCGAGTCTGGTGCGTAGTGCGGTGAGCATAGTGGCTCGGCCAGATAGAAGACATGCACAACCTCCTCGTTGAGTAGGGACGCCGGATCGATACAAACGCACCCCTCCGGGTCTCCCATTGACCCGGAGGGGCGAAGGAATAAGCCGGGAAAAGGTTCAGGCGGGCACGGTCTCGACGACGGCAGCGCCGCGGCGCAACGCCTGCTTGTTGCTCGCCAGATACTTGCGTTGCCGCTCCGACAGGTGCCTGTCAAGAGCCGTTTCCACTGTCTCCAGTGGCAGAAGCTGAGTGGCGGCCAGGTAAGCGCCCAGGCAAGCGACGTTCGCCTGCCTCGCATTGCCCAACTCCTCACCGATCAGATTGGCGGGCACGGCTACGTAGCGGATGTCCTGGCGAGACGGGGCAGTCTCCACCAGCGAGCTATTGTAAACCATCAGCCCACCGGGTTTCACCAGCGGCTCGTACTTCAAGAATGACGGCGCATTCAATGCGACGACCGACATTGGGCGCCGTACCATCGGCGAACCGATCTCGTCGTCGGAGACCACGACCGTGCAATGTGCCGTACCCCCGCGGATCTCCGGGCCATAGGAAGGGATCCAGGTCACTGCCTTCCCCGCCTCGAGCGCTGCATGCGCCAACAATTGTCCGGCGAACAGGGCGCCCTGGCCTCCGAAGCCGGAAAAGATGATCTCTTCGTGCATCATTCGCCTCCTTGGCGAATCCGTCACTCCGCTCCGCCCGCCGGCAGCTTGAAGTCGCCCAGCGGGAAGTAAGGCACCATCTCGTCACGCACCCAATTCAGGGCATCCTTCGGGTTCATGTGCCAATTGGTGGGGCAACTGGAGAGGAACTCCACCATCGAGAAGCCCTGCCCCGCCAACTGCGTCTTGAGCGCCGTCACGACCGCCTTCTTCGCCTGCCGGATCGTCTTCGGATCATAGACGGCGCGCCGGACCACATAGCAAGCTCCCGGCAGGCCGGCGAGAATTTCCGCCATCCGCATCGGATAGCCGTGCAGGGCAACGTTCCGGCCGTTTGGCGATGAAGTGGTCACCTGACCGACCAGGGTGGTGGGAGCCATCTGGCCGCTGGTCATGCCGTACACCGCGTTGTTGACGAAGAATACCGAGATGTTCTCGCCGCGGTTCGCTGCGTGCAGGATCTCGGCCGCACCGATGGAGGCCAAATCGCCGTCGCCTTGATACGTCAGCACAACCTTATCTGGCTGCGTGCGCTTGATGCCGGTCGCCATGGCGGGAGCGCGGCCGTGCGCCGCCTCTACGGAGTCAACGTTGAAGTAGTTATACAGCAACACAGAACAGCCAACGGGCGCCACGGCAATTGTCTTCTCGCGAATGCCGAGCTCGTCGATCGCCTCAGCAATGAGACGGTGGATGATGCCGTGCGTGCACCCCGGGCAGTAATGCGTCGGAGCCGTGGTAAGCGCTTCCGGCCGTTTGTACATCGTCGTGGCATTCTCAAGGGACACGGCTGCTTCCGAATTCATCTGTCCCTCCTAGCTATACGCTTGTTCGATACCTTCGCAACAGGTGCGATAGGAATAGGCAACGCCGCACAGTGCTTCGAGAATCTCATCGGGTAGCGGCACGATGCCGCCGTTGCGACCGTAGAAGTCGACGGCACAGCGACCTTCCACCGCCAGTTTGACATCTTCGAGCATCTGCCCGGCGCTCATCTCAACCACCAGAATGGCGCGCATCCGCTGCGAGATCTCACGCAGCCGGTCGTATGGATAGGGCCAGAGGCTGATGGGCCGGAACAGGCCGACCTTGATCCCCTGAGCGCGAGCCTCTCGCAGCACCGTCTTACAGGTACGCCCGACCGTGCCGTAGGCCACCAGCAGGTACTCGGCGTCCTCGATCTCGATCTCTTCCCAACGCTGCTCATTTTCCGTGATGCTGCGCAGCTTGGCCTGCAGGTGGCGATTCAGCGCCTCAAGCTCCTCCTCTTTGAGGAACAAGGAGGTAACCACACGCTTTTCCCGCCCTGCGGCGCCGCGGACCGCGTAGTCGCCTCGCTCCGCTTCGGACAGAGGTGGACGCATCGGCGGCATTTCGCACGGCTCCATCATCTGTCCCAACGATCCATCGGCGGCAAGGATGACGATCGTCCGGTACTTCTCCGCCAGAGGGAAAGCGTCGTACATCATATCGACTGCTTCCTGGATGGTGGCCGGAGCCAACACGATCGGATGGAAATCGCCATGCCCGGCAGAACG
Organism: uncultured Chloroflexia bacterium; assembly: GCA_963783655.1. GTDB lineage: Bacteria > Chloroflexota > Anaerolineae > CG2-30-64-16 > CG2-30-64-16 > CAWAOA01. Next base: position 282,947 of record CAWAOA010000003.1, on the reverse strand, counting down.
CGTCATCTGGAAATAATCGCTCTGGCTCGGCTGGATATTGCCCAGTCCCGGGCCACCACGCATCACGTCCACCAACACTGCCGGCACCTCGGAGCCCGCGATGTAGGACAGCCCCTCCTGCATCAGGCTGATTCCCGGGCTCGAGGACGAACTCATGGCTCTGGCGCCGCCGCTTGCCGCGCCGTAGACCATGTTGATCGATGCCACCTCGCTCTCGGCCTGGATGAAAACGCGCCCCAGTTCCGGCATGCGAGCCGACATGTATTCAAGAAGCTCAGTCTGCGGCGTAATGGGGTAACCGAAGTAGGCCTCAACGCCTCCCCGGACGGCTGCTTCCGCAATCGCCTGATTCCCCTCCCACAGCTCTCTTGCCATCTCTGCCTCCCAACCACTCCGTTGTGTCCTATCCTGTGGCAGCTACGTGCCAGCCGGAAATGGAAACGCGGCAGGTGTCAGTCGACGACCTGCGCGGGCTTGGCATCAAAACGATAGACGGTGAGCACCACATCCGGGCACATCACGGCACATAAACCGCATCCGGTACACTTTGCGTCCGGATCGATGAGCTGTACCGGGCGGTAACCCCGGGCGTTGAACGCATCGCTGCCCATCACCAGTACGCTCTGCGGGCATGCGTCCGTGCAGAGCTCGCATCCCTTGCAGCGATCCACGTCAATGACAACCGTACCCTTTGCCATGCCTGTCACCTCCTCGGGACAGTTCCCGTGACTACCCCGGTCCTCTCGTATCAGGAGTTGCGTTGTACGTATGCTGGCTGAAGTTTTCGGAACGGCGAAGCAAGCCGCTGGCCTGCCCCCCGAACACATCCTTAATCACGAGTCCGGCCATCTCCGAGTAGCGGAGCTTTGGCCCATCCACACCCAACTCAAGTTCGCGCTTGTCACAGACGGTCGACATGTTCACGTCGTCGATCTGCGGCTTCAGCACGCGCCATCTGTCGTGTGAACTCCTCGGAAGACGATCCGGCCATGAGCCGGTCGATCTCTCCCATAAGAGCGACCGCACGATCGATCCGCTGCTCCGTCTCGGCGGCACGCTCTGCGGACACAAGGCCGTACTCAGCCTTGACCCGATTCAGCCGGCGACCGGCAGCATATGTCACGTCCACCAGATCATCCCGGCTCATCCATTCGGTTTCGTAGTTTAGCACGTATTTCCAGCTAGGAGCAACGAGGCGCTGCCGGTGCTCCTCGAGCGTGCGCGCGAACAGCCGGTAGCCGTGCAGTTCGGGCTGCTCGAAACCCCGGCTGCCCGGATCCAGGAACGGCGCGAGTGGCGAGATGAAAGGCGCCAGACGACCGTCCTTGCCGAAGCGGCGCAGCAAATCCTCGCAGTAGTCGATCGTCCCCAGCACCGAGGTCGCCGTTTGCTGCGGCAGACCGCTCATGAAGAAGACGTCCAGCCGGCGCGCCCCCAGGTCGAGGAGGTCCGCTATCGTCCGCTCGATCGGCTCGTTCCCGTACGGCTTGCCGAAGGCACGCCTGACAGCCGGATCGTGACTCTCCAGAGACACTTCCCAGGTGAGGTTGGGCAGCACAGAAGCCACCTGCTCCAACCAGGCGCGGTTGGCCGGCGAGAACAATTCCAGAATGACAGGCCCTGTAAAGCCGTTCATGGCGCTCGAGGAACTTCTCGGAGTAACCCCGGCCGGCCTGGCGCAGATCGCCCAGCACGAACACCGGGCCATTGCTCATCGACGAGATGCGGCGAACGTCGGCGGCCAGCTGAATCGGATCGCGAAACGCAGGGCGAGTGCGACCATGCATCGCCTTGAACGCCGCACCGGAGCCACCACAGATGACGCAACTCTGCGTGCAGCCCCGGCAGCTCAACGCGGCCATGATCGGGTAGTCCTTCCAATCCTTGAACGGCATGTAACTACCAAGATCGAGGTCGCGCGCAACGGCTCGCAAGACGTAGCGATAATCCAACATGGCGTGGTCGAGGTTGTCAGGCCGGTAGGTAAGCGGGTTGGCGTGCGCGTCGCCGTGTGGATCTCGCCAGCTCAGATTCGGGATGTCCTTCAGAGCCGGAGCGCCTTTCGCGCCGGTCAGGTGTGCCATCAACTGGCGCAACGGCTCTTCCGTCGAGTCGCCGCGGATCACGAAGTCCACGAAGGGATAGCGCATCAGTTCTTCGTGATAGTAAGTGGACGAAAAGCCGCCGAAAATGACGGGCGTATGCGGATGATGCTTCTTGACCAGCTCGGCGACCGCCAGCGCACCATGGGCGTGGGGCAGCCAATGCAGGTCGATCCCGAACGCGGCCGGATTGATACCGGCGATGAGCTGCTCCGGGTCAAATTGAGGCTCTTCAAGCATGCGCACCGCCAGGTTCAAGATGCGCACGCGTAACCCGTGCCTTTCCAGGTATTCGGCCATGGTCGTGAAGCCGATCGGGTACATCTCAAACACGGGAGTGGAGGGCACCAGGTCGCTTACGGGGCCGTATAGGATCGAATGCTGTCGAAAATCGTAGACACTGGGGGCATGCAGCAACACCAGGTCGGCTTTACCAAAACGAATCACGGGTCATTCCTTGCGTAGCGCATCTGTAAGCAGCCGGGGGTGAGACCAATGAGGGTCTCCGGCCGTGAGCTGTTCAAGCAACACCGCACCTGCACGTGCCGTGCAGGTGCGGTCGAATCCCGAAACCGCGAGGCCGGATTCAACCTAGCGCGGGTTCCCGCTCCAGCAATTTAATCAGGAACTCGAGCAGGTCCGTTTCGGTGATGATGCCCACCACCTGCCCGTTCTGCACAACCGGAACTCCGCCGATCTTCTGTTTGTGCATGATGCGGGCTGCCTCGAGCACCGATGCATTCGGCTCGATGGTGAGCGGGTCGGCGGTCATGCAGGCGCCGACTTCGATATGGTCTAGCACGAAGTTGTCGTACCATTTTTCGCGGACTACGTACGGCGAATTCGCGGCGCGGCGCAAATCCCGATCGGTGATTATCCCGACCAGGCGACCGCGATCCACCACCGGCAGGCGACGGAAGCCTCCCTCGCGCATCAGGTTAATCGCGGTGCGAATGGCGTTGCGCGGTGTGACCGTCACCGGATTTGGGGTCATGATATCTGCCACACGCATGGCGCGGCCTCCCTAGTTCCCATCCTTGGGCTATACTTCCAACAACTATTGTAGCAGTCTTGCTAGACGGCTGCTATGACGCCGGTCATGTCTGTGAGAAGATTCACGAGTTGAGCAGGGGCGTACAGGGGGATGAGAAGAGTCTTCGCACCCCCCACCAGATTGCCAGATTCGAGGCTTAGAGGTAGTAGGTCATCCGCTGCAGCCCAACGACGGGGTCGATGTACTGCACCCGTACGCCGGATGGCACGGTTATGGTGATCGGTGCGTAGTTCAAGATCGCCTTCACACCTGCATCTACCATCGTGCGGGCTACGCCCTGCGCATGCTCCGCCGGCACGGCGATAATGCCCACAACAATATTCTGCTTACGGATTGTCTCTGCCAACTCTGATACACTCTGGACGGTAACATCATTAACGCCCATACAAGTACCCACCAGTTTGGGATCTGTATCAAAGACGGCCGAGATCAAGAAGCCCTTTCCCTGGAAGCCGCCGTAGTCGGCGATGGCTTTTCCCAGGTTACCGGCACCTACCAACGCCGCGTCCCACATGCGATCTACCTTGAGAATCTCTCGCAGTTGATCGCGCAGATAGGCGATGTCATATCCGGTTCCCTGCTTGCCGAATTCACCGAAGTGCGAAAGATCCTTGCGAATCTGGGCAGAGGAGATGCCTAAGCGATCCCCTAATTCCTGAGAAGAGGTGATCTCACGACCCTCCGCTACCAGGAAATTAAGTGCGCGCAGATAAACGGGTAGCCGGCCGATTACGATATCTGGGATGCTTCTCTTCGCCATGTTCCCTCTCCTGCCTCGTAGTAGTGCCGGGAATGTCTTCCCCTCGTTGCATTTTTGTACCCACCTGGTAGCGAAGAATAGCACAAGTACGCTGATTGTGCAAGAGTTGACAAGTAATGATCATAGATTCGTCTGGAACATGGACGTTCAGCATACCGTAAAGTACACTGACAGTGTATTAATTAGGTGCTTAGCCGGCTTCGAGCAAGGGGAGGCATACTTGCGCCGTCTCATAATCTGGCTGTTTGTGCTGGCCCTGCTGGGCACAGGCGGCTATTTTGGCTATCAGGAATATCTACGCCGCCAGACTCCTCCAGCGCCGGAGTGGGAAGTGGTGCCCGTCCGGCGAGCGAATATCAAAGCCACAGTCAGCGCGACGGGCGCCGTGCTGGCGGAGCGCGATGTGAACCTGTCATTCACGGGTACCGGATTGATCGCCAGGGTCACCGCAAAGGTGGGAGATCAGGTAGAGCAGGGCGCCGTCCTGGCCCAGCTTGACACGGCAGAGCTGGAGCTGGCGGTGCGACAGGCAGAGCTGGGGGTGCGCTCGGCCGAGGCGCAGCTCCGCCAACTCAAGGTTGGCCCGAGCGAGAGCGACATCGCCGCCGCGCAGGCCACGCTGAACAGTGCTCGCGCCTCGTATCAGCAGCTGACCAGAGGCTCGGACGCCGACCAGCTGGCGGCTGCTCGCGCCCAGGTGGAGCAGGCGCGCGTGCAGCTGGAACAGGCGCAGCAGGCCTACGACGTCGTGAAGAACCGGCCAGAAATCGGTATGCTGCCGCAAAGCCTGCAGCTGCAGCAAGCGACTATCGCCTACGATACCGCGCAGGCGCAGTTCCGTGTGACCTCACGCGGGGCCAATGAATCGCAACTGATCGCCGCACAAGCACAGATCGTGCAGGCACAGGCGAACCTGGATAAGCTCCAGCGCGGACCCAATCCCGAGCAAATCGAGGTCAGCCAGACGGCGGTCGAGCAGGCAAAGTTGACCCTGGAACAGGCGCGCCGGCGGGTAGACAATGCGCGAATAACGGCGCCGTGGGCCGGCGTCGTTACGGCGGTGAACGTGGCCGAAGGCGGCGCCGCGCAGGTGACGCAGCCCGCCTTCCGGCTGGTGGACACCAGCCGTTACCACGTGAACGTCCAGGTGGACGAGGTGGACATCGCGAGCATCATCGAGGGCCAGCCGGTGACCGTCGAGCTCGACGCGCTGCCAGGTGCTCCGCTTTCGGGTAGGGTCGACAAGATAGCACCCATCGCCACGACCGAGACCACAGGCGTGGTTACGTACCGGGTAACCGTCAATCTCGACCCCACAGACGTCACCTTGCGGGCGGGCATGAGCGCAACGACCAACATCACCAGCAGCGACCGGCGAGACGTGCTGTTAGTTCCCAACCGGGCGGTGCAGATCGACCGCAACACCGGGGCGACAATTGTAGAACGATTGGTGGACGGCCAACCGCAGAAGGTCGAAGTGCGCATCGGGGTACGCGACGACCAACAGAGCGAAGTGCGCGCCGGACTGGCCGACAATGACGAGGTGATTATCCGCACCGTCACCAGTCTCGAGCAGCTGCAGCAGCGGATTGGCTTCTAGCGCGATTCCGGCCGCGCATGCCCAACGGTGTAGAGATCGTAGCGACGGCGGCCTATTATGAGGGCACCAGGGAAGGACCAGCCGATGACGCAATCAGAGCCAATCATCGACATCCGCAACATAACCAAGATCTATCAATTGGGAGACGTACAGGTGCATGCCCTGCGGGGAGTGTCGCTGCAAGTCTACCCCGCGAGATGATCTCCATCGTGGGACCATCTGGTTCGGGCAAATCTACGCTGATGAACATCATCGGCTGCCTCGACCAACCGACCTCGGGCACGTACCACCTGGCCGGACAGGACGTGTCGCGCCTGAATGACAATCAGCTGGCCGAGATCCGCAACCGGCGAATCGGCTTTGTATTTCAGAGCTTCAACCTGCTTGCGCGGACGACGGCAGTTCAGAACGTCGAGTTACCCCTCATCTACGCCGGCACGCGCGAGCGGCGCAAGCTGGCGGTCGCAGCCCTGGAACAGGTAGGGCTGGGGGATCGCCTGAACCACCGGCCGAACGAGCTATCGGGCGGGCAACAGCAGCGCGTCGCGATCGCCCGCGCCCTGGTTACCAACCCGTCCCTCATCCTGGCAGACGAGCCGACGGGCAACCTGGACTCGAAGGCCGGCGCAGAGGTGATGGGCATCTTCCGGGCATTGAATGAGGAGAAGGGGATCACAGTCGTGCTCATCACACACGAACCAGACATCGCAGCGCAAACGCGACGGATTGTCCACACGTACGATGGGCTGATCATCAGCGATGATGTGGCCGGCAGACTGCCACCGCCCGGCTCGCTGCGCCCGGCCCGGTCTTACCGGTGACTGCAGCGTGAACCAGAACGATCGATGAACGCCCTGGAAGCGATCCGGTTATCGTTGCGCGGGCTTGCCGTCAACAAGCTGCGCTCTGCACTCACCATGCTGGGGATTATCATCGGCGTGGCTGCGGTAATCGCGCTGCTGGCGGTAGGACAGGGGGTAGACCGTCTGGTGCGCGACCAGCTGCAGAGCGTGGGCACCAATCTCTTGTTTGTGGTGCCCGGCTCGTTGAATGACGTCCGCCAAAGCGGCGCCGCCGCGCGCCCGAGCCTGACCCTCGCGGATGCCGAGGCGATTGTCCAGCCCGGCAACGTTCCCTACGCGGCGCGCGTGGCTCCGGAGCTGCTGTCGAACGCCACGGTCAGCTACCGGCGGCTGAATCTCCGGGTTTCTGTGTCGGGCGTCACCCCCATCTATGAAGCGACCCGCAACCGCCCGATCCAACTCGGCAGTTTCGTGACCGAAAGTGACATGAACAGCCAGGCGCGCGTGGCTGTGTTGGGGAGTCGAATCGCGGACCGGATGTTCGGCGCCAACTACCCGCTCGGGCAAACGGTGCGGATCAACAACATCCCGTTCAAGGTTGCCGGAGTGCTGCAGAGCAAGGGCGGCGCCGGCGGCTTCGGGGGCGGAAACCAGGACGATGTCGTGCTGGTGCCCTTGAGCACCGCACTCGAGCGCCTGTTTCCCAGCAGCAGAACTCAGCGTGGCGAGCCGCGTGTGTCCGTCATCTACGTACAGGTCGTCCGCGAGGACCTCATGCGGCCCGCGATGGACCAGATCAGCGAGTTGCTCCGGCGACGGCATGACATCAAGTTCCAGGGGGAGGATGATTTCACGGTGATCAACCAGGCGGATCTGCTCCAAATCTTCGGACAGATCACCGGCGTGCTCACGCTGTTCCTCGGTGCAATCGCCGGCATCAGCCTGCTCGTCGGTGGAATCGGCATCATGAATATCATGCTGGTCTCCGTCACCGAGCGAACGCGCGAGATCGGGCTACGAAAGGCGGTAGGCGCAAAACGGCGCGATATCCTGGGCCAGTTCCTGATAGAGTCGATTACGCTGGCCCTCGTCGGGGGCGCCCTGGGTATTGCCTTGGGGATCGGGGGCGCCGTGGCCTTGTCCAGCCTTGCCGAAGACCTGTCGCCGGTGGTGACCGTCCAGTCGGTGTTGTTGGCCACGGGTGCATCCACTGCGATTGGCCTGTTCTTCGGGATCTATCCCGCCACGCGCGCGGCCAGCCTGAATCCGATCGAAGCGCTGCGCTACGAGTAGGTAGGGACGGCAGCATGAAGGAACACAACCGCCGCTGCTCCGGCCTTCTGCGGCTCGGCGCTGCGCTATTTCTGGTCCTTGCCTTTGCCGGCGCGTGCCAGGCAGGGGCGCGTCTTCCAGGACCGGTCTCGAACGCAACGGCGGTGCCGTTAGCCGGCAGCACGGACACCCCTGCAACACCTTCCGTCGTCGCGCCCTCCCCCCAGACCCGGAGAGCAAGCCCGGCCATCCCCACGGCAACTCCGGTATCCGGCGCCGCTCCCCTGGCTGCGCACGGGGCACGGCCGACCATCCTGCTGCGCTCCCGGCCGCAGCTCGGCGCCGAAATCATCGGCACGCTTCCCGGCTCTGAAGTCGTGTGGCCCGTCCAGCGAGACGCCGGCGGTCTTTGGTACAAGGTGCAGTATGGAGAGTCTCGTGCCGAGGCGTGGGTTGCTGCTACTGAGTTGGCCATCGACGGCGATGTTGCTTCGCTGCCCGTAACAGGATCGTCACCGGGGCCGGCGCCGGCCACAGCACCGGCGGCAGAACCACCCGCCCCGCTCGCGGCGAACGGCCGCGTCGCCACTCCGGCGCTCAACGTTCGTGCGGGACCGGGAACCGGATACCCCGTTCGGGGAGCAGTTCACGCCGGCGATGAGTTGGCCGTAACGGGCGTGGATAAGACCGGGGGATGGCTCGAGATCAGCTTCGGGGGAGCGCCCGGCTGGGTGGCGCGACAGTTTGTGGAGTTGAGCGGCAACGCGAATGATTTGCCGGTGCGCGAGCCGGCCGCTCCACCTGCCACTCAGGCAACCCCTGCCGCCGGCCCCGCACCTGCGTCTTCAACCGCTGCCACCGGAACGATCGCTTTCGAGACGCGCAGCGGCGGAGACATCTACGTGATGCGTGCCGGCAGCGGGCCAAAGCGCGTCACCGGCGGCCTCGACCCCGCTCTCGCGCCCGACGGCACGCGGCTCGCTTTCACTCGTTGGAATGAATCCGAGGGCCTCTACCTTCTCGACCTCCAGACCGGGCAGGAGGAGCGGCTATCCGAGGCGGTCCGTCCGCGTGGCCCGGCCTGGAGCAGCGACGGCGACAAGATCGTCTACTCGAGCGTGTTCGAGATCAGACAGTGTCGCGAGCTGCCGTTCGGCTGCCTGGATGACGGGCAGACGGCCCGCATTTTCCGCGGCCAGTCCTGCATTCCTACCCCGGCCGGACGCATCTGTTGGGCTGACTATCCCCTTAAGAACTATGACGTGAACAGTCTGTACGAGGTCGAGCTGAAGACGGGCCTGGTCACGCAACTGCCTTCCGAGTCGCCTGCGCAGACGCCCGCCTACCGCCCCGGAAGCAACGAGGTGGTGTACCGCGGTCCGAACGGTCTCCAGGTGACGGCGTCAGGCGGCTCGATCGCGCCGCTCACCACGGAGTACCGGCAGGGAAACGCGGCGTGGTCGCCTGATGGGCAGAATCTCGTCATCCAGCAGTACGTCCACGACCGGTACGACCTGATGCTGCTCGATGCGCGCGGCGCCACTGTGCGCGCCCTGACAAGACCCGAGCCCCTGGCGCAGAAGCCGGTCAACAACGTCGCGCCTGCATGGTCCCCCGATGGGCATTCGCTCGCCTTTCTTAGCGATCGAGACGGATCGTGGCGCCTCTACCGGATGGATGTGACCACCGGCGCGGTAACGCCGTTCCTGGAAGGCGCCCTGAAGGGTATCGGATTCGCCTACGACTTCGCCGCAGAACGAATCGTCACCTGGAGCCGGTAAGGCCGTTTTTTAGCGCCTTTACTTGCTTTTTGTGCCTGATTCGTGTAAACTATTGGCACAAATGTACCAGTTAAAGCGACGATAACCGGTACAGCGAGTCTGGTCGAGATTGGAGCACAAGAGACTGTAATAATGGCCGAGAACGGAAAGACCAAAGCACTCGACACGACCCTTGCCAACCTGCGCAAGCGCTTCGGTGAGGGGACCATCATGAAGTTGGGCGAAGCGGAGGGGATGAAGGTCGAGGCGATCCCGACGGGAGCGCTCTCGCTGGATCTCGCGCTCGGCATCGGCGGCGTCCCGCGTGGCCGCATCACCGAAATCTACGGACCGGAATCGTCGGGAAAGACGACGATCTGCCAGCACATCATCGCCGAAGCACAGCGCATGGGTGGCATCGCCGCCTTCGTCGACGTCGAGCACACGCTCGATCCGTCATACGCTGTCAAAGTGCGGTGTCAATGTCGCAGATCTGTACGTGTCGCAACCAGACACAGGCGAACAGGCGCTCGAGATCGCGGAAGCGTTGATCCGCTCGGGCGCAATCGACGTGGTAGTCGTTGACTCGGTGGCGGCGTTGGTGCCGCGCGTCGAGATCGAAGGGGAGATGGGCGACAGCCATGTGGGCCTGCAGGCCCGGCTGATGTCACAGGCGCTGCGCAAGCTGGTGGGCGCTATCAACGCCAGCCGCACATCGCTCATCTTCACGAATCAGTTACGCCAGAAGATAGGCGTGATGTTCGGCAATCCGGAGACGACGTCGGGTGGCATGGCGCTGAAGTTCTATGCCAGCGTCCGGCTAGACGTCCGCCGGATCGAGAGCATCAAGCAGGGCGGGACAACTGTAGGCAACCGGACGCGCGTTACAGTCAAGAAGAATAAAGTCGCTCCGCCCTTCCGCCTGGCAGAATTTGACATCATGTATAATAAGGGTATCAGCAAGGCGGGTGACCTGCTTGACCTGGGCGCCTCGATGGGGATTATCGATAAACGAGGCGCATTCTACAGCTACGGAGACCTGCGCTTAGGTCAGGGCCGCGAGAACGCCAAGGAGTTCCTGGAGAGTTCCGGGCAGGTGGCTCAGGAGATCGAAACGGCGATTCGAGGGGCGGCCGCTCTGGGCCCCATCGCCGGCCTGATGGCCCCGGCTTCAATGGTGGCCGAAGGGGAAGACTGAGCGCCAGGTTGTGAGAGTAGCTGCGGCGGGCAGCCTTGCCGCCTGTACCACAGCTTAGCATGTTGATCGATGCGCTACGACACGGGCGTGGTTCCCACGTTCTATCGGTTGGGGACCAGTTGGAGCCTGGGAGAGATGGATACCGGGAATCCGGTGCACGGTGTGGCCGGAAGCGGAATGCGGCTTCAGCCACCAGGAGGTCTGGTTCTGCTTTCAGTGAGAGAATCACCAGCGAACCCTGAATCGCGTACCTGAGATACTCTGTATCCGGAATCGGTGACACCGGCCCGGCCGGTGCTCCTTATGCCAGGATCGAAAGCGTAATGTGATCCGGCCAGGGTTGGCCGCGCAACATGGATGGGAGCTGTGGTGCAGCATGCGAATGTGGCTGCACGGCGGCTCCTTTTCTTTTTGCCGTCAGCAGCCCGGGACGAGGGCACTTTGGCACGACGTGTGACGGCGCTCAAGTTCCAGAAACGGACGCAGGAACGTGTAAACGTCTATCTCGACGAAGAGTACGCCTTCGCGTTACCCGCGCTGGAAGCTGCGCGCCTGAAGGTGGGGCAATCGCTGACCGACGCCGAAGTTGCGGCATTACGAGATACCGATTCGGAGCAAAAGGCCGTCGATCGAGCGCTGAATTTCATCGGATACCGGCCACGCAGCCGTAAGGAGATCGAGCGCAATCTCGAGCGGGCCGGCATCGACGAGGCATTAATCGAGAAAGTTATCGAACGCCTGCAACGCCAGGGATATGTGGACGACGAGGCGTTCGCGCGCTACTGGGTGGAAAACCGCGAGCAATTTCGCCCGCGGGTGGGCGCGCGCTACGCCAGGAATTACGCCAGAAGGGACTCGAGGATACCGCGATCGCCCCGGCACTGGAGGGGATCGACAGCGGCGAGAGCGCCCGCAAGGCGGTCGAACCGGCGCTGCGCCGGTGGAGCGGATTGGCGACGGCGGATCCGGTGGCATTTCGCCGCAAGTTGAGCGATTTCTTGTTGCGGCGAGGGTTCGACTACGAAACAATACGCACGGTGGTGGCGCAAATCCAGCGAGAGCTGGATAGTGAAGTGCCGCCCGAGGAATGAGAATTTCCAGGCAGGCGATCTTGTATGCCTGCCGTTTGACATCGCATCTGATCTCTAATCTAGTTACGACCTGAAAGTGAGGACTCAATGGAAACAGGAGGCACAGCGGGCACTGCTCTGATCGCCCTGCTGATCTTCCTGGCGACAGCGGCTATCGGCGCAGCAGTGGGCTACTATATCTCACGCACACGGCAGCGTCAGGCGGCAGCGGAAGCCGAGGCAACAGTGAAGAATGCCGAGGCGGATGCGACTCGAGTGGTGGCGGCGGCGGAGAGCCAGGCCAAAACACTCGAGCTGTCTGCCCAGGAACGCAGAATGAGGATCGTCGAGGAGGCGGAACAGGAAGCGCAACGCCGCCGCCGAGAAATGGAGCGGGCAGAAGAGCGCCTGCAGCGTCGCCAGGAGAACCTCGACGGCAAGCTGGAGCAGCTTGACGAGCGCGATCGCAAACTGAGCCAGCGCCAGAGCAAGCTCGACAAGCGTGAGCCGGATCTGGACAAGATCGAGGAGCAGCGCGTTGCCGAGCTGGAACGCATCGCCAGCATGACCCGCGACGATGCGCGGCAGGAACTGCTGGATGCTGTCGAGGCGGACTACGCGCCAGGATATGGCTCGCAAGATCCGCGAGGTCGAGGCCGAGGCGCAGGCCGAGGCGGACAGCCGTGCCCGCGAGATCATCACCTGGGCGATCGAGCGCCTGGCATCGGACCATGTGTCCGAGACGACCGTGGCCAGCGTCCCCCTGCCCAACGACGAAATGAAGGGGCGCATCATCGGCCGCCAGGGCCGCAACATCCGGGCCATCGAGCAAGCGACCGGCGTTGACCTGGTGGTGGACGATACGCCCGAGGCGGTGATCGTCTCCAGCTTCGACCCGGTCCGCCGCGAGGTGGCTCGCCTGACCCTGAGCCGGCTGGTGCAGGACGGGCGCATCCATCCGGGCCGCATCGAGAAAGAGGTCCAGAAGGCCCAGGAAGAAGTGGAGAAGTCGATCAAGGAGGCCGGCGAAGCAGGCGCTTGATCGAGCTTGGGTTGCAGGGCCTGCATCCTGAGCTGATGAAGCTGGTGGGCCGGCTGAAGTATCGCACGAGCTACGGGCAGAACCAGTTGGGACATGCGATCGAGGCCGCGCACATCGCCGGGATGCTGGCCGCCGAGCTTGGGGGCGATGTGCAGATCTCCAAGATGGGCGCCCTGCTGCATGACCTGGGCAAGGCGGTCAGCCACGAGGTCGAAGGGCCGCACGCCCAGGTGGGCGCCGATATCGCCAGCGCTATGGCGTGCCGCCGCAGTCGTCAACTGCATCGCCTCGCACCATCACGAAACCGAGCAGGCCTCGATCGAGGCGGTGATCGTGGCGTCGGCCGACGCCATCAGCGGCGCCCGGCCCGGCGCCCGCCGCGAGTCGCTGGAGACCTACGTCCGCCGCATCAAGGCGCTGGAAGACATCGGCAACTCGTTCCCGGGCGTGGCGCAGACCTATGCGATCCAGGCCGGACGCGAGATCCGCATCATGGTCAAGCCAGACGATATCGACGACCTGGCCTCCATTCGCCTGGCCAAGGACATCGCCAAGAAGATCGAGGACAATCTGGAATACCCGGGGCAGATCAAGGTGACGGTGATCCGCGAGACGCGCACCGTGGAGCTGGCGAAGTAGCAATAAAACAGCGGCCGGGTGGTCGCGAGGATGTATGGCATGGGAACAGCGGCCTTGCCATGGTGGCAGGGCCCTTTACCTTTGCGTTCTACGATTGCGTCGGCACGGCGATCACCATCGGCTTGCGCCGGGTCTCCTCGTAGAAGAATTGCGCCAGGATCTCCTGCGTCCGGTCGGCTGATCGGCTGCGGCTTGCGGCCGGACGGCCCACGTACCTGGTCCATACCCGTTCGGCGGCTCGCTCCATCAGCTCCTGGCTCTCCCGCAGGTACACGAAGCCGCGCGACACCAGCTCCGGGCGCGGCTGAGCTCGCCGGTCGCCGCGCTGACCGGCACTACGGCGATCACGAAACCATCGCGGGCCAGCACCTCACGCTCGCGCATCACCGCCGGCCCGATGTCGCCCACCCCGGCCCCGTCGACGAAGACGTTCTGGTTGGTCAGCTTTTCGGTCACGACCGATGCTGTTGGCGTCCAGCTCCAGGATCGAGCCGTTCTCCAGGATCAAGATGTTCTCCCGGGGATCCCGATCTCGCGCGCCAGGCGGGCGTGGGCGTGCAGGTGGCGCAACTCGCCGTGGATCGGCACAAAGAAATGCGGCCGGGTGAGCGCCAGCATCAGCTTCAGCTCTTCCTGGCTGGCGTGCCCCGAAACGTGGACGGCGGCCAGGGGCGGGTAGATCACGTTCGGCCCCGCGGCGAACAGCTTGTTGATGACCCGCGCCACCTCCTCTTCGTTGCCGGGGATCGGATTGGAGGAAAAGACGACCGTATCGCCGGGTTTGATGTCGATCTGCCGGTGGCTGCCCTCGGCCATGCGCGCCAGCGCGGCCTCGGGCTGCCCCTGGCTGCCGGTGGTGACGATCACGACCCGTTCGTCGGGCAGTCGCCGCGTCTCGTACAGATCGACCAGCACCCCCTGCGGCATGTCCAGGTATCCCAGGTCGCGGCGCGATCTCGGCCGTCCTCAGCATGGAATAGCCCGCCAGCGCCACGACCCGCCCGTGCCGCTGCGCTGCATTGATGACCTGCTGCACGCGGCTGAGCAACGAGGCAAATGTCGCGACGATGATGCGCCCGGGCGCGTCGCGGAAGATCCGGTCGAATGCCGGCTCGATGCATCTGCTCCGAGGGCGTGTAGCCGGCCCGCTCGGCTCCGGTCGAATCGCTCAGCAGGGCCAGCACCCCTTCCGCGCCCAGCTGGCCCAGCCGGCTGAAGTCGGCGGCCCGCCCGTGCACGGGCGTGTAATCGAACTTGAAGTCGCCGGTGTGGATCATCGTCCCGACTCGGAGTCTCGATGGCCAGGCCCACGCCGTCCGGGATCGAGTGCGTGATCGCCAGGAACTCGACATCAAACGGGCCGACCCGGAACGCGTCACCGGGTTCGATGGGCCTGATCGCTGCCCGGTCCAGCAAGCTGATGCTCCGCCAGCCTGGACTCCGATCAGCGCGCCGGCCAGGCGTGTGGCATAGATCGGCGTGTCCGCCGGGACCACCTTCCCCAGCAGATACGGCAAGCCCGCCGATGTGGTCCTCGTGGCCGTGGGTGATGACGATGCCGCGGACCTGGTCCGCTTTGTCGCTGCAGGTAGCTGAAGTCGGGGATGACCAGGTCGATGCCCCACATATCGTGCTCGGGGATCATCATCCCGACATCGACGATCAGGATGTTGCGGCCGTACTCGTACAGCGTCATGTTCTTGCCGATTTCCCCCAGGCCGCCCAGGGGGATGATGCGAAGTTTCTCTGTCATAACTATCATCCTCGTTCAATGCCGTCTATCGATCCTATTATGCATGATCGTGCAATAGGTTCTGCATTCCAGGTTCTACTGGCACGCAATACGTATACCTCAACTCACGCGCCGGGTGTGCGTTTATGGGTGGGGCGGCGGTGCGAGCGCGGCGGGGATAGGGGTTGGATGGTTAACGGCGTCCTTCGTCAGGCTCAGGATGGAGTAGATAGTTGTAGGCATTGATGCGTGCGGTTCTGTCGAGGGGCATTGTTAGATTTTGCCACCCATGCGCGGGGTTCCTGCACAGCACTACTCACACAGGAGGCAACCACTAGCTACTCCATCCTGAGCCTGACGAAGGACGCCGTTAACCACCCAATTCGCATTGATGGCGACCGCGCAGCATCCCAATGCCGCACGGGCGCCGCGCCCCAGCACCCCCCGCACCACGATCCCTCGCGTAACCCGTAGTTAGCCCCTTGTGGGCGTGTTGGTCGCGGCGCGGAACGGGTAACCAATTCGCGCCGCGACCAACACGCCCACAAGGGGCTACACTACGGGTATTGGGAGAGATGGCAACCCACCCGCGCCGCGGCCAACCATCTTGTCATCCGCACCAGGAGCGTGGCATAATCCATCTATCCCAGTACGGAGTCTACGAATGTACCTGAGCACGTTCAACTAAGGTCTATCCCGCTTCCCAGCGATGGGCAAACCGCCGCGGCGCAGGCCGCGGAGCGTGGCGGGAGGGTATCCCTGCCATGGGCACGCATGCCGCTATGTGAGCCCATCTTCTCTGGTTGCCTATCTGACGCCGCAGGTGATCCCTGCGGCTTTTTTATTCGACGGAGAACGCTCGATGTTACAGGTAAGGAACGTGAGCAAGTGGTACGGCGACGTCCTGGTGCTGAAGGGTGTTTCGTTCAACCTGAATCACGGTGACAGAGCCGGGCTGATCGGTCCAAACGGCGCGGGAAAGAGCACGCTGCTGCGCATCCTGACCGGTGAAATCCCGGACGCCGGTAGTATACAGCTTGCGCCGGGTACGCGCGTGGGATACCTGCGACAGGCGCTGGAATTCAGTCCCGAGGCAACGGTAGGCAGCTTGCTGCTCAGCGATCTCGAGGCTGCCGAAGCCAGGCTGGAAGCGCTGGCGGATGCGATCGCCCGCAGCGCAGGTGACGCTTTGGCGCAGGTACTCGCCGAGTATGACGATGCACTGGCCCGCCTGCAGACGAGCGGCGCCCGGCAAGCGGAGGCGCAGGCGGTGCTGGCCGGGCTCGGGTTGCCCGACATCCAGACGGGCACGTACGTCTCCGTATTGAGCGGCGGCGAGAAGACGCGCCTGGCGCTCGCAAGCGTGCTGTTGCAGCACCCGCACCTGCTGCTGCTCGACGAACCGACCAATCACCTCGATATCGAGGCGCTGGAGTGGCTGGAAAGCTACCTGGCCGCTTACTCGGGCGCCGTTCTGATCGTCTCGCACGACCGCGCCTTCCTCGATCGCACGGTCAACCGCATCCTCGAGCTGAACGATGAAACACACGAATTGCGCGCCTATGCCGGCAACTACAGCGCCTACGGCGAACAGGTCGACCGCGAATTAGACAAGCAGTGGTCGGCATACCGGGAACAGCAGGACCGCATCTCCGGGCTGAAAGCATCTATCGGCAAGCTCACCGGAGACGCGCTGGGGATCGAGAAAGAGACGATCGACTTCTACTACCGGAAGATCGCCAAGGGTCTGGCTCGCAGAGCCGTGGTACAGAAGCGGCGGCTGGAGCGGATGCTGGAGCAGGAAGATGTGCTGGAAAAACCGGGCCTGCAGTGGCGAATGAAGCTGGAGCTGGCGGAGCCTCAGCGCAGCGGCCGGGACGCGCTGCAGGTCAGCGGTCTGAACGTCGCTTTCGGCGAAAAGCAGGTACTGCGAGGGCTGGATCTATACCTCGAGTATGGGGAGCGTGTGGCTATCACCGGGGCGAACGGCACGGGCAAGACCACGCTCCTGCGCTGCATCGCCGGACAGCTTGCCCCCCACTCCGGCGAGATCCGCCTGGGGCAGGGAGTGCGCGTGGGTTACATGGCGCAAGAACAGGAGTTGCTGAATGCAGAAGCAACGCCGCTCATGCTGATTCGCGATGCAGCCGCGATGGATGAGACCGAAGCACGCTCCTTCCTGCACTACTTCCTGTTCGCCGGCGACGAGGTCCACATCCCTGTCGGGCGGCTGAGCTACGGTGAACGCAGCCGGTTGATGCTGGCGTTGCTCGCCGCACGCGGGTGCAACCTGCTGCTGCTCGACGAGCCCACCAATCACCTGGACATCCCTTCTCGGGAGAGCTTCGAACGCGCTATCGCGGGCTATCCGGGCACGCTCATCGCCGTCGTACACGATCGCTACTTCGTGGAACGCCTGGCGACGAAACAGTTCGCGCTACTGGGCGGGCGACTGAGGCAGATATAGTCAGACAAGGTATACGAAACACTTGAGCCATACACCAGGCAATGGCATACTGTGGGTATGATCCAGTGGTCGCGGCGACGTGTGCAGCCACTGACGGCGCGTCCCGCCACCGCAGGGGACCGTGATGCGGTGGTGGGCTTGCTCGCGCGTGCCGAACGGCGATTCGGGAGGCAAGCGCTCGAAGAGCAGGTGCACCTGCTTCACAGCGGCCTCAGCGCGCTGGCGGTGGCAGGCGAGTCTCCGGTTGGGTTCCTGGGAATCCGGATGCGCACACAGCCGGGACCAGAACGCTGGGCCGAGCTGACGATGGCGGCATTGGAGATGGACGTGTCGCCGGCCGCGGCGCTCGCGCAGATGCTAGACTCGATCGAGAGTCGATTGCGACAGCAGAACCCCGATGGGGTCATCTGCCTGTCCGAGGCGGGGTGGCTCAACTCGGGCCTTTCGATGGCCGGCTTTGTCGAGACCGATCAGGTTATCACCTATCTACGCACCGTGCGCCGGCCTCTGCGCACGGATGGCCCGGCACGGCTCGAGGTGGCGACCGCGGCGCACGCGGGGACGGTGCTCGACATCAATGCAGCAGCTTTCGCGCCGATATGGCGCTACGACTCGGCCACCGTGCTCGCATGGTTGTTCACGGCGGATCACGCCCGGCTGGCATGGTGGAAGGGCCAACCGGTCGGGTTTGCGTTGACTACACAAGCCACCGGCGGCGGCTACGCTCAATTGGTGCGCGTGGCCGTGCGACCCGACGCTCAACGCCTCGGTATCGGACGCCAGCTCGTCACGGATGCGGTCGCCTATGCGGAATCGAGCCGCGCACCGGGATTGGCGTTGAACACACAGGCGAGCAACAACGTATCCCGCCACCTCTACGAGTCACTCGGTTTCCGTCTGAGTGGCCCGCCGATCATCGTGATGATCCGGCCTGTCGGGAAGACGGACGTGTAGCATGGCCCCAGATATCGCCCATGCGAGCGGAGTGCGGGGGATCGTGTTCGACTTCGGCGGCGTTTTCACAGACGAGGGAGTGACCGAACGGCTACTGCGCGGCTATGATGGTATCCTTGGTGTGCCTCCCGACACGCTGCGCAACCTCCTTTTTTCGCGGGAGAGTCCTGGGAGCTGGCATCGACCGGAAAGATCACGCAACAGGAGCACTGGCAGCGCACCGGCGCACAATATGCGGAGCGTCTGCCGGTCGGGTTCCTGCGCTTCGCAGACGGGGCGTTCCGCGTAGAGCCGGTCGACGAAGCGGTGGTCGCAATCGCCAGAGAATTGTCGCACCATTACACGCTGGCGCTTTGCAGCAACGCCGTGGGCGATCTACCAGGGGTGCTGGCTGAGCGACCCGACCTGCGCGATCTGTTCGAGGTGGTGGTGATCTCTTACCAGGTCGGCCTTCGCAAGCCCGACCCGGCAATGTATCATTTGGTCGCCGAACGACTTGGGCTTCCGCTCAATGAGTGCCTGTTGATCGACGACAAAGAGCGGAACACGCTGGCAGCCTGTGAAGCGGGGATGCAGGCGATCACATTTGTTTCCGCCGTCGATTTACGCCACCGGTTGGAGCGCCTGCGCATTCTTCATTCCTGAGTGGTATCCAGTCGCCAGACGAGGGAGCATGGAGCAGTGGTACACCCTTCATACGAGGCCGCATAACGAGACGCGCGTTTATCGCGCTCTCAGCGAGCGAGGTTTCGCCCTGCTTCTTCCGATGCTACCGGCCAGAAAGGGCAAGCCACCCGAACCACTCTTCCCGGCCTACCTGTTCGTGCGCTGCGACCTGGAGCAGGTCGGCTCCAACGCATTCGACTGGATCGTGGGGCTGCGGCGCCTGGTGACTTTCGATAACAAGCCGGCGGTGATGCCGGATGATGCTATCGACCTGATCCGGACCCGCCTGGCTGAGGTAGAGGCGCAGGGCGGGCTGCCGGCCCATCCCTTCAAACCGGGAGACCAGGTGGAGATCCAGAGCGGTCCCCTTGCAGGGCTGCACGCGATCTTCGTTGGGCCGTCTCGGCCGCGAGACCGGGTGGAGATATTCGTCCGCTTTCTCGGACAGGCAAATCGTGCCGAGGTGCCGGTGGAGCTGCTCCGCCCGGCCAATCCCCGGCCAGAGCAGCAGCGAGGCACACGCGGAGGAGGGCGCCGGATCCACCGTCCGGGCGAACCGCGTACGTAAGAAACGCGCGTACGCTATTGCCGGGGAAAAAGGGATTAGCGCCAACAGATGCAAGATGCTAATATAGGGGTAACTTTGGGGTCTAGAACAGGAGCGCCTACGGCGTGAGACAGATCGCGGGAATCGGCCTGCTCTTTCAGTTGGGTTGGGTTGTTGCCTTTTCTGTTCTGATCCCGCTGGCAATTGGCCTCTGGATTGATAGCAACTGGAATACTTCTCCGCTCTTTATTCTCGTCGGCGCGGGGGTTGGCATCATGGCCGCCACCATCGGCGTCGTGCGCATTGTAACCCGCTCGATTTCGGCTCACGGGCAGCCGCCCGAGGACCAGGAGGATGAGATCTAGTGCTCAAGAAGATGTTGACCACGCGCAACCTGATTATCCTCGGTGTGATCGTGCTGATGTACGTCGTATCGGCGCTGCTCGGGATCAAGGTATCTCAGCCAACCGTTTCCATTGCTGCCGAACCGATCTTCCACATCGGCCCCATAACGATCACGAACTCCCTCTTCACGACGTGGGTTGCTATGATCTTGCTGGTTCTGCTGGCGGTTGCTGCCACCCGCGGCATCCCGCGGAATCTGGCGCAGGCCAATGCGATGGATCTGGTCCCGCGCGGGATTCCAGAACGCGGTTGAGATGCTGATCGAAGGATTCTACAATCTGACGATCGGGGTTGCCGGTAAGCTTTCGGGGCAGTTCTTCCCGGTCATCATGTCTATCTTCCTGCTGGTGCTCGTCTCCAACTGGCTGGGCTTGCTGCCCGGTTTCGGCAGCATTGGTCTGCTCGAGCACCCGCATGATGCGGACATGAAGAGCTACGTGGCTCAGGGCGCCATCCTCACGGCGCAAGCAGCAGAACCACGGCGAGGGCTACATCCTGGTGCCGCTGTTCCGGCCGGCATCAACGGACCTGAACTTCACGCTGGCGCTGGCGCTGGTCACCGTCGGACTGAGCCAGTACTTCGGCTTCAAGATGCTGAAGGGTGGCTACATCAAGAAGTTCTTCGTCACCTCAGGCTTCAAGAACGGAGTGGTTGTCGGCGCCGCCGAGTTCGCCTCAGGGCTGCTCGAGCTGGTGGGTGAGCTCGCGCGTATCATCTCGTTCAGCTTCCGGCTTTTCGGCAACGTCTTTGCCGGGGAAGTGCTGCTGGGCGTTATCGCGTTCCTGGTGCCCTATGCAGCCTCGATCCCGTTCTACGGGCTCGAGTTATTCGTGGGATTCATCCAGGCGCTGGTATTCATGATGTTGGCCCTGGTGTTCTTCACGCTCGCCACGATCGGTCATGGCGGCGAAGAGCATCATTAAGCTATACGGATAGTTCGGGAACCTCACTACTTTCAGGAGGAGTTACGCATGGACGTTGAGACGATGCGGCAGTTGGGACCCGCGATCGCCATTGGCCTGGGCGCCATTGGCCCGGGTATCGGTCTGGGTATCTTGAGCGGTAAGGCCGTGGAAGCGATCGGGCGCAACCCGGAAGCATCGGGGGAGATCCGGAACAACATGATTCTGGGCCTGGCCTTCACCGAAGCTATTTCGATCTATGCCCTGGTTGTGGCGCTGATCATCCGCTTCGTGTAGATGGAGCGAATACGGCTGTTCCTCGCAGCCGCCGCAAGGCGGCGAGCGCGGCCGGCGGCGCCGAAACAGATTAGGAGGTAGGGCATTTGGAACAGCTAGGCATCAATCTGGGATTTCTCCTCTCACAGATCTTCAACTTCGGGGCGATTGCGCTGCTGTTGTATGTGCTGCTGTATAAGCCGGTGTTGAACATGCTGCACGAGCGCCAGGCGCGCATCGCGCGCAGCATGCAGGACGTCGAGGCCGCGCGCAACAGCGCTGCTGAAGCTCAGCAGGAGTTCGACCGCCGCGTGCAAGAGGCGCAGCGCAAGGCGCAGGAGATTATTGCGCAGGCCGCACAGGCGAGCGAGAAGGTTGGCGTGGAGATCAAGGCCGAAGCGCAACGCGAGGCGGACCAGATCCGCGAGCGTGCGCGGGCCGAGGCCGCGCAGGAACGCGACCGCATCCTGGCGGATGTGCAGAAGCAGATCGCCAGCCTGTCTATGCTTGCCACCGAGCGCGTGCTTGGCCAGGGCATGGACGAAAGCGTGCAGCGCCGCCTGATCGGGCAGTTCCTGAACGAGCTGGGCGACCGTCCACTGCAGGGAGACGCCCACGGCGCTCCTCCCGGCGGTGCCCTGTGAGCCCCGACGAGCGCGCCTCCGCCTACGCCCGCGCCTTTCATGAGGCGGTGTGGCAGCGGTGGTTGGGCGTTCTGGAAGGCGTGGCGCGCCAGTTGCAAGACCAGCCTGGCCTGCGTGAGCGCGTCCGGTCCGACGATGCGGAGCTGGCGCAGCGGGCCATCGATACCCTGCTGCCGCCCGAAACAGATGCGCCCGTCCGTAACTTGCTGTATACCCTGGCGCAGCGCAACGATCTGGATACACTGCCCGACGTCACTCAGGCGTTGCGGGAGCGGGTCGAGCGCATTACGGGGCCGGTGGAGATCGAGGTCATCAGCGCAGTGCCTTTGACTGACGCTGAACGGACGGCTCTGGAACCACGAATGCAGGCGCAGTTCGGTAAGGACGCGGCCTTCCATTACCTGGTAGACCCAACTATCCTGGGTGGTATGATAATCCGCGCAGGCGACAAATTGATCGATGGCAGCGTAGCGTCGCGACTCGCCGCCCTGCGCCAGACGCTGGGGCTCGCGGGCGAGCGGCAGCATGCGTAACCGGTAACGAGTGGGAGAGTGCGATGGCCGTAGGGACAACAGATGATCTGGTTGCACAACTCAGGCAGCAGATCCTAAGCTTCGAGGCGCCGACGCGGACTGTCGACGTCGGAACCGTGGTCGAGGTAGGGGACGGTATCGCGCGCCTGAGCGGTCTGACCAGCGCCCGGTCTGCGGAACTCGTGGAATTCGAGAACGGAACGCTCGGCATCGTCCTCAACCTGGAGGCAACGAACGTCGGCGTCATCATCATGGGCGAACCCGTGGGCATCACCGAAGGGCAGACGGTGCGCAGCACCGGGCGCCTGGTGTCGGTGCCGGTAGGGAACGCCATGGTGGGCCGCGTGGTGAATGCCGTCGGCCAGCCGGTCGACGGAAAGGGTCCGATCGACACAGACAAGTACCGTCCAATTGAGCGTATCGCGCCCAACGTGATCGTGCGCAAGAGCGTGGACACCCCGGTACAGACGGGCATCAAGGCGATTGACTCGATGATCCCCATCGGCCGCGGGCAGCGCGAGCTGATCATTGGCGACCGCCAGACGGGGAAGACCGCCCTGGCAATCGACACCATCATCAACCAAAAAGGCAAGGATCTGATCTGTATCTACGTTGCCATCGGGCAACGGCAAGCACAGGTGGCCCAGGTGATGGGCATCCTTGAGAGCTTTGGGGCGATGGATCACACCATCATCGTGGCGGCTACCGCTTCCGAACCGGCTACACTCCAGTACATTGCGCCGTTCACCGGGTGCGCCATCGGCGAAGAGTTCATGGAGGATGGCAAGGAAGCACTGATCGTATTCGACGATCTTTCCAAGCATGCCCAGGCCTATCGCCAGGTGTCGCTGTTGCTGCGGCGCCCTCCGGGACGCGAGGCGTACCCAGGCGATGTCTTCTACCTGCACAGCCGTTTGCTGGAGCGAGCGGCGAAGCTGGCGCCAGAGTATGGCGGCGGCTCGTTGACGGCGCTGCCGATCATCGAGACCCAGGCCGCCGACATTTCAGCCTACATTCCGACCAACGTTATTTCCATCACCGATGGGCAGATCTATCTGGAGAGCGACCTGTTCTACGCCGGCATCCGCCCGGCGGTGAACCCGGGTCTCTCCGTCAGCCGTGTCGGCAGCGCAGCCCAAACCAAGGCGATGAAGCAGGTAGCCGGGCGTATCCGGCTCGAGCTTGGGCAATTCCGCGAACTGGCAGCCTTCGCCCAGTTTGGCGCCAGTGACCTGGACGCTTCCACACAGCGGCAGTTGGACCGCGGCCAACGCATCACCGAAGTGCTGAAACAGCCGCAATACCAACCGATGTCGCATGGAAAACCAGGTGATGGTCTTCTACGCCGTAGGCAACGGCTTCATGGACAAAGTGCCCTTGACCAAGTTCCAGGAGTGGCAGGACGGGTTCGCCCGTTACATGGAAACCACGCACGCCAACGTGCCGCATACGATCGCGAGCACGAAGAAGCTGGACGACGAAACCATCCAGGCGCTGCGGCTGGCGCTGGAGGACTTCAACGGCATGTTCGCCGCACAGGCATAAGCGATGGCCAGTACTCGCGAGATCCGGCGGCGTATTCGAAGCGTACGCAACATCGCGAAGGTAACCCACGCGATGGAGACGGTGGCTGCGTCCAAAATGCGTAAAGCTCAGCAGCAGGTGCTGTCCACGCGCCCTTACGCCGAGAAGTCGTGGGAAGTACTCACCTTCCTGGCCCGCGTGCGTGGGGAGGGCGCCCAGGAGCAGCCGCTGCTCCAACATCGCCCGCTTCACCGCATCGGGGTGCTCTTGATCACCGCTGACCGCGGTCTGGCCGGCGCGTACAACGCGAACGTCATCCGCATGGCAGCCCGCACCATTCACCGGTGGCAGAGCGAAGAGCAGAAGGACGTGACGCTGGTGACGGTCGGGCGCAAGGGGCGTGACTGGATGCTGCGGCACGGCCCCCCTCTGCGGGCGGAGTTCACCGGGATGGGCGACCGGCCCAGCAGCAACGACATTGCGCCTGTGGCACACGTGCTGATCGAGGATTTCATCGAAGGGATATACGATGGGGTCTTCATGATCTACACCAGTTTCGTCAATACGTTGCGGCAGGAGCCGGTAGTGAGGCAGCTATTGCCGATCGTCCCGGCACACCCCGACCGCCCGATGCCGCACGACTATATTTTCGAGCCCGACGCGCAAACAGTCCTCAGCGAAGTGCTGCGGGGCATTACCGAGATGCAGATCCTGCAGGCCATCTACGAGTCCATTGCCAGCGAGCAGTCGGCCCGGATGACCGCCATGCGAAACGCGACCGACTCGGCTAATGATCTGATGGGAGACCTGACGCTGCGCTTCAATAAGGCCAGGCAGGAAGCGATCACCCGGGAGCTCATGGACATCGTGGGTGGCTCTGCGAATCGGGCGCGTTAGCGGCGCCCCCCTTTGAAGGAGTAACAAATGGCAACAAACGGCGCCATGGGCAAGGTCGTACAGGTGATCGGCCCCGTGGTGGACGTCGAGTTCGCAGAGGCGCAGCTGCCTGCGATATATGACGCTCTGGAAATCACGATGTCCGACGACAGCCGGCTGGTGTGCGAGGTGCAGGGCCAGTTGGCCGGTAGCTGGGTGCGCAGCGTGGCACTCGGCAGCACCGATGGTCTGCAGCGCGGCATGCCGGTGCGCGCAACCGGTGCGCCGATCACCGTACCGGTCGGACCGGGTACGTTGGGCCGCATCTTCAACGTGCTGGGCGATACGATCGACAATGCCGGCCCGGTGGAGGCGGCAGATTACTATCCGATCCACCGCCTGGCGCCGCCTCTGGTGGAGCAATCCACGCAGGCCCAGGTATTTGAGACGGGCATCAAGGTCATCGACCTGATTGCGCCCTTCAGCAAGGGCGGAAAGACTGCCATCTTTGGCGGAGCCGGCACCGGCAAGACGGTCATTATCCAGGAGCTGATCCACAACATTGCCAAGTTCCACAGCGGCTACTCGGTCTTCGCCGGTGTAGGCGAGCGCAGCCGCGAGGGCAACGATCTGTGGCATGAAATGGTGGAGTCAGGTGTATTCCCCAGCACCGTGCTGGTCTTCGGGCAGATGAACGAGCCGCCCGGCGCACGCTTGCGGGTGGGTCTGACCGGCGTCACGATGGCGGAATACTTCCGCGATCAGGGTCGTGACGTGCTCCTCTTCATCGACAACATCTTCCGCTTCGTGCAAGCAGGCTCCGAAGTGTCATCGCTGCTGGGCCGTCTGCCCAGCGCCGTGGGCTACCAGCCGACGCTGGGCACCGATATGGGCGAGCTGCAGGAGCGCATCACCTCTACCAAGACCGGATCGATCACGTCGATGCAAGCCGTCTACGTTCCGGCCGATGACTACACGGACCCGGCACCGGCCACCACGTTCGCGCACCTGGATGCGACCATTACCCTGGACCGCGCGCTGGTGGAGCAAAGCCTGTATCCGGCGGTGGATCCGCTGGCATCCACCAGCCGCATCCTCGACCCGCTGGTCGTGGGGCAGGAGCATTACGACGTAACCCGCGGTGTACAGAGAACGCTGCAACGCTACCGAGATCTACAGGACATCATCGCCATCCTCGGCGTCGAGGAGCTTAGCGAAGAGGACCGCCTCATGGTAGCGCGCGCACGCAAGATGCAGCGCTTCCTGACGCAGCCGAACTTCGTGGCCGAGGTGTTCACGGGCCAACCGGGCGTATACGTCAAGGTCGCGGAGACGGTCGCCGGCTTCCGTGAGATCCTCGACGGTAAGCATGACGATCTGCCGGAGCAAGCGTTCTACATGGTCGGCACCATCCAGGACGCCGTCAATAAGGCCAAGGAGCTGGCGCAGCGCTAGCGCTATGCGAGGGTAACAAATGGCAACGATGCGCCTGGACTTCGTCTCCCAGGACCACATGGTCTTCTCGGGCGATGTGACCGAACTGTTGGCGCCGGGAGCGGAAGGGGAGATGGGGATTCTCCCGCGACACGCCCCGCTGATGACGGTGCTCGCGCCGGGTGAGGTGATGGTTCGCCGCGAGGGAGAGCCGGATATGTTCGTCGCGGTCAGCGGCGGCTGGATGGAAGTGCGACCCAATCACGTCACCATCCTCGCACGCACGGCTGAGCGGGCAGAGGAGATCGACCTGGCCCGGGCCGAAGCCGCGCGCGCCCGGGCGGAAGAGCTGCTGCAGTCCGGCGTGCCACGGGAAGAGCGCAGCAGCCTGGAAAGCGCGCTGCGACGCTCGCAGGTGCGCCTGCGCGTGGCGAAACAGCGGCGGCGACCAGAGCGCGGCGAGCCCCGATAGCGTCTTCGGAGACGAAATTCGGATGAAATCGGGCCGGGCAATAATGCCTGGCCCGATCATTTTCCCCGCCCCATTTGCGCCTCATGTCCCAATAACGTATAATCCGCGCGTTAACACACCCCAGCGCAGGTACGCGCGCAGGAGTATCAATGTTCGAGCGCCTGATTGGGATTGACCTGGGTACCGTAAACGTTCAGGTTTACGTGTCGGGCCAGGGCATCGTAATGCATGAACCTTCCGTGGTCGCCATTTCCACTCGTGATAGCAAGATCGTATCGATCGGTCATGAGGCGCGCGAGATGCTGGGCCGGTCGCCGGAGAGCATCGAGGTAGCCCGCCCGATGCGCGATGGGGTAATCGCAGACTTCTTGGTTACAGAGAAGATGCTGCGCCATCTGATTCACCGGCTGGTGGGCTGGAACAAGCTCATGCGCCCACGCGTGATGATCAGTACTCCCAAGGGAGTGACCAGCGTGGAGAGCCGCGCCGTTCATGATGCAGCCATCCAGGCGGGCGCCAGAGAGGCCTACCTGATTCCGGAACCACTTGCCGCCGCATACGGCGCAGGGCTGCCCATCAACATGCCCGTAGGCAACATGGTGGTGGACATCGGTGGCGGCACCACCGAAGCCGCCGTCGTGTCGATGAACGACATTGTCGTCTGGAGCAGCGTGCGCGTTGGTGGTATCCGGACCGACGAAGCGATCATGGCGTACGTGCGTAAGAAGTACAACCTGATCATCGGCGAGCAGACCGCCGAGGAAATCAAGATCCAGATCGGCAGCGCAATGCCGCTGCTGAATGAGCTCGCCCTCGAGGTCCGCGGGCGCGACCAGGTAGCAGGCTTGCCCAAGACGATCGAGATCACGTCAGGCGAGGTAACGGAAGCGATCGCCGAGCCGCTGAATGCGATCATCAGCGTGGTACGCTCGACGCTCGAGAAGACCCCGCCCGAACTCGCGTCCGATATCATCGACCGCGGCATGGTGCTGTGCGGCGGCGGCGGGTTGCTGCGTAACATGGACCGCCTGCTCACACGGGAAACCGGCGTGCCGTGCTACGTCGCCGAGAACCCGATGGTATGCGTGGCAGTAGGCGCCGGTAAGGCGCTGGAGAATTACCCCATCATGAGGCGCAGCCTGTCGCCGGTGTGATTTTCAGCCGGGTGACGCCGCAAACGCGCCCGATGGTGCTGCACCGGCTACCTGTTATGATGAAAAACGCCCCGCACGTGCGGGGCGTTTTCGTTATCCCCGCGGGCTCGCTAGACCCGTAGTCCGCGCAGGAGACGCAAGCCGTTGGCTACCACGACCAACGTGCTGCCCTCATGGCCGACGACGCCGAGCGGCAGCGGCACGCCCACGAGGAAGTTCGAGATCACGAGCACCGCGATCACCGCCAACGAGAAGCCGATATTTTGCCACATCACGCGCTGGGCCTTGCGGCTGAGCGCCTTGATATAGGGCACGCGAGTCAGATCGTCCGACATCAGGACGATGTCCGCCGTCTCCAACGCCACGTCGCTGCCGGCCGCCCCCATGGCGATCCCGATGTTGGCCGTGGCCAGCGCCGGGGCATCGTTCACCCCGTCTCCTACCATCGCTACAGCGCCGTACCGCTGCGCCAACTCTTGCACCACGCGCACCTTGTCCTCGGGCAGCAGGCCGGCGTAGTACGCGTCGGCGCCCGTCTGCGCCGCTATGGCGCTTGCCACCCGCTCGTTGTCGCCGGTGAGCATGACGATATGCTCTACCCCCAGCTCCCGCAGCTTCTGCAGCGCGACCTTGCTCTCAGGGCGCACCTCGTCTGCCACGGCCAGTGCGCCAAACAGCTCCTCGCCGTCCTCATCGCCGACCAGCATCACGGTTTTGCCTGCGGCCTCCATCGTGTCCACACGTTCCTGGACGTGCGAGGGCAGCGGGCACCCGCCGTCGCATCGCAGCACGGCGAACAGCTCCCGGTTGCCGATGAGAAACGCGCGCCCGCCCAGCACGGCACGCGCACCTCGCCCGGTCAACGCCTGGAGCTCCTGTGCCGGCTCGATGGGGAAGCCGCGCTGCCGGGCCGCAGACACGATAGCGAGCGCCAGCGGGTGCTCGGAACGGGCCTCCAGATTGGCAGCCAGTCGCAGCAATTGCTCCTCGCTGTAGCCATCGAACGGGACGATGTCCGTCAGGGCCGGCTTGCCGCGCGTGAGCGTGCCGGTCTTGTCGAAGGCAATCGCCCGCACGGCGCTCATGTTTTCCAGGTGGATGCCACCCTTGAAGAGGATCCCGCGCCGCGCGGCGTTGGCGATAGCCGACAGGATCGAAGCCGGAGTCGAGATGACCAGTGCGCACGGGCTGGCGACTACCAGGAGAGTCATTGCGCGGTAGAACGTGGGACCGAAAGGCCGGCCCAGCAGCAGCGGCAGGACGATCGCGAGCAGCGTCGCTGCGATCACGCCGAGAGCGTACTTCTGCTCGAACTTGTCCAGGAAGCGCTGGGTGCGCGCCTTCTCCTCCTGAGCGTTTTCCACCAGCTCGATGATGCGCGCCAGCGTGCTTTCGGCGGCCAGCCGGGTGACGCTCAACTCCAGCGCCCCGCGCGTGTTGAGGGTACCGGCAAACACGTGCGCTCCGGGAGCCACGTCCACGGGAATCGACTCGCCGGTGATCGTCGACTGGTCGATCGCCGATTCCCCCTCGACCACCACTCCATCGGCGGCGATACGCTCGCCCGGCCGCACGATCACGCAGTCGCCGGTGCGCAGCCGTTCCACACGGATCAGCACCTCTCGATCGCCGCGACGGACCAACGCCTCATCCGGTCGCAGCTGCATGAGGGCATGTATCGCGGCGCGGCTGCGGCCCATGGCGTAGCTCTGTAACGTGTTGCTCAACGAGAAGAGAAACAGCAGGATCGCGCCCTCGCGCCAGTTCCCGATGGTAGCGGCGCCGAGCGCCGCCAGCACCATCAGCAGGTCCACGTTAACCACCCGCCGTCGCAGGTCGCGAACGCCGGCAACGGCGCCGGCATAGCCGCCGGTGAGGTAAGCCAGCGCGAACAGTATCGTCTGAAGCTGCGGCGATAAGCCCGCCAGCCAGCCGCCCGCCCACCCGGCAACGATCAGTAGAGCGGTGAGAACGACCAGTCCCGCTTCCCGGTAACGCTCCAGCCAGGCGGCCAGCGCGCGTTTCTGCCCGGCGGCCGGCGCGCGGGTAACCGGCCGCGTGATCTCAGCCGGGCTGGCAGCAACCTGCCCACCTGCGGCAAGCGACATCGTTTGCGGCGCGACCATGAGCCGCGCCAGCGAATCGCCGCGCCGGCGTATCCCCTGATCGAGCGTCAGCGAGCAGGCCTCGCATCCGCCCCCATTGTCCTTCGAGCGGCACAGGCCATAGTGGCGGCCCAATTGCTCGCCCAGCGTCTCCGCCAGTTCGTCGACCTGCTGCGCGGGCACGACGGCTGCATCATAGTGCACGCTCAAGCGTGCGGCCTGGGTGTCGAACTCCACCCCGAGGATTCCCCTGTTTGCATCTACGATATCCAGGAGGTATTCGGCGCATTTCCCCTGCTCCCCGTCATCCAGAGCCGGACCCACCTCTGCGCCGCTTCCCGATAATGTTTCCTGTAGCATAATCCCTCAGCTGTGCTGGCCGGCCCCGCTCGTACAGTCAGAGCAGCGACCGTACAGGTTCAGGTGTCCTGCGGTCATGGCGAGGCCGTGTTCCGCTGAGATGCGGTGGCTCAGATCCACCACTTCGGCCGCCTCCATGTCGGAGATGCGGCCGCATTCCACACAGATCAGGTTTACGTGTGGCTCCCGGTTGGCCTCGTAATGCGTCTCTTCGCTCCCCATCCCCACTTCCGTCAGCTCGCCCAGGGTCCGCAGTACGGTCAAGGTGTTATAGACCGTCGCCCGGCTGACTCCGGGGTGAAGCTGCGCTACCTGTTCGTAGAGGCGGGCCGGGGAGGGGTGAGTCCGGTCGGCAGCCAGGACGCGGCAGATAGTGGCGCGCTGGGACGTGATCCGGTAGCCGGCATCGTGCAGCCGCTGAATGAGTCGAGCGCTCTCTTCCACAATCTCTCCGTTCCCGTTGCGACCGGGCAATAGCGAAGTAAACTAGAACGATTCTAATTATGGCTTATGAGCAGGGGGTCTTCGGTTGCGCGGGGTACAATTCAAGAGGAGCGGGTGCCCAGGCGAGCGCGCACCTGTACCAGGGCGGTGCGGCACGCACGGCGCACGGCGGGTTTGGGATCGGTTTCGGCCGCTGCTTGAAGCACGGCCAGGCAGTCGCTGTCCCCGATGCGGGCAAGCGTTTCGGCGGCTGCGCTGCGTACCAGGGTAGCAGGGTCGTCTCGTAGCCGGGCCGATACGTCGGGCAGCGCCCGCGGATCGTTGAGATCCGCAAACGCCAGCAGGACGGCCGCGCGAACGAATGGGTCTGCGTGGGTCAGGCCGTCGCGGAGCGGTTGGAGCGCGCTGGGACCGCCGTAGAGACCCAGCCAACGGGCGGAGCGCTGCGCCGCCTGGCTCTCCCCGCCGTACAGCGCCTCAACCGCCTTGTCCCAGGTCAGTTGCGGGCCTTGCGCCAGTTTTCGACGGATGTCGTCCTGCGCCAAAAAGGTGGCGTACAGATCGGCGTATACCGGCTGGAGCGGCTGGGGGCCCGGCTCCTCGCGCGGCCTCGCCGCCGGCCGGCGCGGATTGGCAAGGCTGCGGGCAAAGTCGTCAGCAGGCTTGACGTTTGCGCCCAACGCGCGCGATCTGGCGGCGAGCTCACGATCGCTGGTTACCACGGTGAACTGCCCCGGCTCTGGCTGCGCCCGCAGGTAAGCCACGATCTCGTCGTCGGCCTTCAGGTGCGGCGGCGCGAAGTGTACTTCCATGCCATAAGCAGGCGGAGTACTACCCGTTCCAGGCAGCATCCCGCTGTCGAAGAAGACGACCAGTTGCGGGTAACCGTTACGCACACGGTAGGCGTGAAGGCGTTGTAACAGTTGCGCTTCGTCGTCCGGCTGCCCGAGATCTACGTCGGGCAGCCTGCCGATAAGATTATGGCCGTCGATCAGAAACGGTGGCATGGCGAACTCGTGAGCCGGCGATTGCGCATAGACGTGAGTATATCCCCTTGCCCGGCAGCCCCACTATTGCTATAGTGACGCACCGGGCACGATTTTATCCTACCTTTTCCGGCCGGCGAACATCAGTAACCGGCGCTGCCGGGGGGTTGCCGCCAGAGTGTTGATCGATGTAGGGAGGGGATTATGAGAGTGGCAATGGCGCAGCTGAACCCAACTGTTGGCGACTTCGCCGGCAATCTGCAGATAGCCGAAGGGGCTCTCTTTCGCTGTGCTGAGGCAAGCTCGGATCTGGTGATCTTCTCAGAGCTCTTCCTGTCGGCCTACCCGCCACGCGATCTACTGGAGCGGGAGTGGTTCATCGCGCAGTCAGAAGCTGCGCTATCCGACCTGTGCCGCCTGTCCCGCCGCTATCCGGGTATGGGGTTACTCGTCGGCGCACCGACCCCCACCGGACTATCCACCGGCAAAGGGCTGCACAACTCGGCGCTGCTGATCTGTGACGGCGACGTTATCTTTCGCCAGCACAAATCGCTGCTGCCTACCTACGACGTCTTCGACGAGGCGCGCTATTTTGACCCTGCGACAGAGGTGTTTACCGTCCCATTCCGGGACGAAACGCTGGGGATTTCGATCTGCGAAGACGCATGGACCATCCCCGAGTTGTGGCTGCGCCGCCCGTACCAGTCCGATCCGATCGCTGCGCTTGCCCGCGCCGGTGCAACGCTGCTTCTCAACATCTCGGCGTCCCCCTTCTCGGCGGGCAAGGATGTCGTTCGTTACAAACTGGTGAGCGAGCATGCTCGCCGCCACGGGCTGCCTTTTATCCTCGTTAACCAGGTCGGGGCGCACGACGAGCTGATCTTTGACGGGAACAGCCTCTTCGTGGACGCGGAGGGAGAGTTGGTCACGGCGCTGCCGGAGTTCGAGGAGAGGATCGAGGTCGTCGATACGCGCGAGATAGCGTCGGGCGCTTCCTACCGGCCAGACGATCGGATTGCCTCCGTCTATTCGGCGCTCCTTCTGGGCATCCGTGACTACATGCGGCGCACCGGCTTCACCGAGGCGATCCTGGGGATGTCTGGTGGTATCGACTCCGCCGTGGTCGCATCGCTCGCAGCGGCGGCGTTGGGGCCGGGAAAGGTAACCGGGGTCGCCATGCCCTCCCAGTACTCTTCGGAAGGCAGCCTCCGGGACGCACGCGTCCTGGCAGAAACGCTCGGCATCCGCTTCGAGGTAATCCCGATTCGCGACACGTTCGAGGCATACGAGCAGATGCTCGCCGGCCCCTTTGCCGGGCGCGCGCCGGATGTAGCCGAGGAGAACATCCAGTCACGTATTCGGGGCAACATCCTGATGGCTCTATCGAACAAGTTCGGTTATCTGGTGCTTACAACCGGTAACAAGAGTGAGATAGCCGTGGGATATTGCACTCTGTACGGCGATATGGCGGGCGGCCTGGCGGTGCTTGCCGACGTGCCGAAGACGATGGTATACGAGCTGGCGCACTACATCAATCGTGAGCGACAGATCATCCCGGCTGCCAGCATCACAAAGCCGCCGTCGGCGGAGCTGCGCCCCAACCAGACCGACCAGGACACGCTGCCACCCTACGAGATCCTCGATCCAATCCTGGAAATGTATGTTGACGATGCCCGGTCGGTAGAGGAGATCGTGGCGAGCGGCTACGATGAGCAGACCGTGCGTTGGGTGGTGCGGACCGTCAATCGAAACGAGTACAAGCGTTGGCAGGCTGCGCCCGGCTTGAGGGTAACGTCCAAGGCCTTTGGTGGGGGACGGCGTATGCCTGTGGCAGCGAAGTTCGACCCGTAAAGCAGCGATCCGGGACGGAAGAGGGCCGGCGGGGCCGGCCCTCATGCTAGTCTTGCATGGCCGACAACAGCTCTTCCCCGTATTCCTCGAGCTTCCACGACCCGAGCAGTCCGAGCGCCATGAGCTCGTCCAGAGTGCGCGGGTAGGCCCTGGCCACTATATGCAGCAGCTCGTTCGTGACGATCAGATCGGCGTCCACACCGCGCTCCTCGGCCCGGCGCGCACGCCAGGCGCGCAGCCGGTCGAAGCGAAGGCTGGCTGCCGGATCGGGCGGCTGGTCCGTTGTAGATCTGGCGGCGCGGCGGGCACGCCGGCGGCAGCATTCTTGCCCCGCTCGAGCGCAGCCACCAACTCTTGGCCCAGGCGATTCGTCTGCCACCGGCCAAGCCCAAGGCCGGCCATACCCGCCGGCTGGTCAACCGTCAGGCGTAACAGTGTACGATCGTCGAGCACCTTGAAGGGTGGCAAATCGAGACTACGGGCTTTCTCATCGCGCCAGAGATACAGCTCACGCAGTATCGCCGCCTGTTGCGGATCCAGATCGCGCGCGCCCTTCATTCGCCAGAAGGCATCCGGGTCAAATTGCTTCTCGACATAATTCGTGTCTGCCAGGCCCGCAAACGTCTCCTGTGCCTCGCGCAAGCGCTTCCGATCGCGCAGCTCCCCGGCAATGAGGTCGCGGAGCGATAGCAGGTAGAAGGTGTCTAGCTGTGCATAGCGCAACTGCTTCTGCGTCAGCGGGCGCTCCCCCCAATCGGTGAGCTGGGTGCGCTTATCCAGTTTGACCCCAAAGTGCTCCTCGAGCAGCGCAGCCAGGCCGACGTGCCGCCATCCAAGGATGCGTGCGCCGACCATGGTGTCGAACAGGTGCGCAAACTGGAATCCGAAATCGCGCTTCAGCACCAGCACATCGTTTTCCGACGCGTGAAATATCTTCTCGATCGCGGGGTCCGCCATCAGCGCCCCGAGCGGACCCAGGCTTGGGCATGCGCAGCGGATCGACGATGTAATCCGCATCCTCTGTGCTGATCTGGATCAGACAGACCCGGTAGTAATACCGGTACAGGCTGTCTGATTCCGTATCCAGCGCGAGCGCCGGCTGGTTCACCAGCTCTGACACCATCTTCTCGAAGCCGGCCGGGGTGTCTACCAGAATCGGTTGGCGCTCCGGAAGCACCGCCGGCGCATCAGAAGAGGGGTTTGAAGGGCTATGGGGCATTGAATTCCTGGATCTCGGTGGTCTTAGTCTGTGCGAATTGATCAATGACGCAGCATTATGGCGGGAAGATTGGTCGCTGTCAAAATCGTGACTGCTGTCACAATCGACGCTATTTGACAACCTTTGCGCGGCTCCGTAGAATGCGATCTTGTGCGCCAATTCCGGCCAACCTCAACCATGAGAGGAATGGAGATTTTTTATGTATGCGATGAGTCTTACCCCGTTGGAGAACATTGCGATCTACTCGGTTCTTGTTGTGGCGGTTATCAGCCTGATTTATGCCTGGATGCTCCGGCAGAGACGTTATGAGGGAGGGCAAGGGCACCCCGGAGATGATCCGGGTCTGGACCGCCATCAAGGAAGGCGCCGATGCTTATCTTGCTCGCAGGCGCGTACTCATCCTGCCGTTCGTCGGCGTTTTGGTCTTTGCGCTCTTCGCCAGTGTCTGGGTAGCCGCACCGACCCATGCGGCAACCGAGATGTATGGCGACAACGCACGCCTGGTCATCGCCATCGGGCGCGCGATTGCCTTTATCGCTGGGCGCCACCTTCTCGCTGATCGTCGGCCAATTGGGCATGCGCATGGCCGTGCAGGGTAACATCCGCGTGGCCGCTGCCTCGCCATGCATGTTTCGGCGACGCTCTGCGCATCGCTTACCGCTCGGGCACCATCACCGGCATGCTCACCGACGGCCTGGGCCTGCTGGGCGGCACCGCCATCTTCATGATCTTCGGCAAGGCTGCGCCCGATGCGCTGCTGGGCTTTGGCTTTGGCGGCACGCTGCTGGCGCTCTTCATGCGCGTCGGCGGCGGTATCTACACCAAGGCGGCTGACGTTGGCGCCGACCTGGTCGGTAAGGTCGAGCAAG
Source organism: uncultured Chloroflexia bacterium (assembly GCA_963783655.1). Classification (GTDB taxonomy): domain Bacteria; phylum Chloroflexota; class Anaerolineae; order CG2-30-64-16; family CG2-30-64-16; genus CAWAOA01. Next base: position 247,226 of record CAWAOA010000003.1, on the reverse strand, counting down.
GTCTCGAAGAAGATGACCCGCGCAACGCGGCAGTGATCGCCGACCAGGTAGGCGACAATGTGGGCGACTGCGCCGGTATGGCCGCCGACATCTTCGAGTCCTACGAAGTCACCATCGTTTCCGCCCTGATCCTGGGGCTGGCCCTTGTCCGCGATCCACCGGCGACGTCTACTGGATCGTCTTCCCGCTGCTTGTGCGCGCCATCGGCGTCATCAGCTCGATCGTCGGCACCTTCTCGGTGCCCGTCTGGGAGCGCACGGTCGCCAAGGGCAATGCGTGGCACAGCATGGAGATCGCCTACGAAGTCTCCTCGGTGATCACGATCGGCCTGTCCTTCTCGCTGGCCTGCGTCTACATCGCGCGACTGACATCAACTGGTGGCAGCCTGCAGCCATGGTCACGACCGGCGTGGTCTTCAACGTCATCGTCAACCGCCTGACCGCATACTTCACGGCCACCGAGAAGGCGCCGGTCCAGGAAATCGCCAAGAGCGACTCGCTTTGGCCCCGCGACCACCATCTTGAGCGGCCTGGCCGAAGGCTACGAGTCCAGCGTCTGGTCCGTCGTTTCGATCGCGGCGCGATCATGGTCTCGGTCCTCGTCTACGGCCCGCAGGGCTCGCACTACGTCATCTACGGCGTCGCGCTGATCGGTATCGGCTGGCTGACGCACGCCGGCAACCTGGTCTCGATGGACTCCTTCGGCCCCATCTCCGATAACGCGAACGGCATCGGCGAGATGGCCGAGCATGGATGCGAAGTCGCGCAAGATCATGACGCGAGCTGGACGCCGTCGGCAACACCACCAAGGCCATCACCAAGGGCGTCGCGATCGGCTCGGCAGTCATCGCCGCGGTCGCGCTGTTCGGCTCCTTCATGACCGACATCCGGCTGGTCCAGATCCCACGTTCACTGCCGGCACGCTGGCCATTGACAGATGCTCACGTTCATCAACATCGCCGATCCGCTTGTGTTCATCGGCCTGCTGATCGGCGGCGGCTGTGCCGCTCCTGTTCGGCTCGCTGCTGGTCAAGGCTGTCGCCCGCGCCGCCGACGGCATGGTCGCGGCCGTGCGCGTGCAGTTCGATGTCCCGGGCGTCCGCGAGGGCAACGTGCTGCCCGACTACCGCCAGGCCGTCGCCATCTCGACCCAGGCCGCTCAGCGCGAGCTGCTCCCCGTGGGCATCCTGGTCGTGCTCGATCCCATCGTGGTCGGCTTCTTGCTCGGGCGGCAGCCCTGGGCGGCTTCCTGGCCGGCATCATCCTCTCGGGCAGTTGCTGGCAGTCTTCATGTCGAATGCCGGTGGCGCCTGGGACAACGCGAAGAAGCTGGTCGAAGAAGGGCTATTATGGCGGCAAGGGCTCCGAGGCCCACAAGGCGAGCGTGGTCGGCGACACCGTCGGCGACCCGCTGAAGGACACCGCCGGCCCGGCCCTGAACCCGCTGATCAAGGTCATCAACCTGATCAGCCTGATCATCGCCCCCATCGTGGTCCAGACCAGAGACCAACTCTCTGTTGCTCTGGATCGTCATGCTGGTCCTGATCGGCGTCATGGCGTGGGCAGTCATGCAAAGCAAACGCTCCGCCAATTTCGGCTCTGATATCGTGGAAGCGGTTGAGGCGCAGCCCTCGAGCTCACAGGCCTGATCCGGCCGGCCAATAGCAAGACCAGGCCCGTGCGGCGCAACCGCACGGGCCTTTTTTTATCCTCAGCCTGCTTTACACGCGCCGCCTCTTTCCGGTACGATGCGAGCCAGGTCGCGATCACTGAGCGGAGGTCCGGCATGAACACAGGCTACTGCTATGATCCCCTGTTCCTCGAACACACCTGCGCGGGCCATCCGGAGAGCAGCGAGCGGCTCGGCACGAATCCTCAGGAGCAGTTAGCCGGTGACGGGCTGCTGGACCGGATGGTCGCATCCAGACAGAGGATGCCACTCGCCGGACCTGCTGGCCCAGGTGCATGACCGGGAGCTGCTCGCGTGGGTCAAGCTGGTGGCCGAGGGGGGGGGCGGGCCCTCGATCCGGACACCTACGTCGCGCCGCGCAGCTACGCCGCAGCGCTGCGGGCCGCGGGCAGCTGTGCCGCGTTGGTGCGGGCCGTTCTGGAAGGGCGAATCGAAAACGGCATTGCGCTGGTCCGCCCACCCGGGCACCACGCGACTCGCGGCGCGGGCGATGGGCTTCTGTCTGTTCAACAACGTCGCGGCTGGCTGCCCAGTGGGCGCTTGACGGAAGGCGGGTCTGGAGCGCGTGCTGATCGTCGACTGGGACGTGCACCACGGCAACGGCACGCAGGCACATCTTCTACGACCGCGCCGCACGTGCTCTTCTTTCTCGACGCACCAGTAGCCGCTCTACCCGGGCACCGGCCACTGGCGAGAGACCGGGTCGGCGCCGGCGCAGGATACACGGTCAATGTCCCGCTGCCGCCGGCACCGGGCGATGCGGGCTTCCGCCCGTGTCGCGAGGCTGCTGCTGCCCGTCGCCGCGCGCTATCGGCCGGAGCTGATCCTGGTCTCGGCCGGCTACGATGCGCATTGGGAAGACCCGCTGGCCGGGCTGCACCTGTGGCTGCCGGCTACTGGCGGCTGGCGCAGGACGTGGTAGCGATGGCGGAAGCAACTGTGCCAGGGAAGGCTGGTGGTGGTGCTGGAGGGCGGTTACAACCTGCCGGTGCTGGCGCACGGCGTCGCGGCTACGTGCACCATTCTGCTCGGCGATCCGCCGCCACCCGACCCGTTCGGCCCCTCCCCCTACTCCGAGCGGCCGCTCGGCCCGGAGTGGGACGCCGTGAAGCGATTGCACCTGGGCGATCCGGCGAGTTGACCCGGTCACCTTATACCTATCGGCGACGTCCGTGCTATACTTCGCTGCCGTGCATCGGAGGCCCATCTTGCCCCACTAGTCTTCAGGGTAAGAGACGCCTCGCCGCTTCATTTTTCAACGCAGGGGTGTCCTCATGGTCGAGAATCTCGAGTTCGTCAGCAACTACAACGACCTCAGCACCGACCGTGGTTTCCAGTTCGAGTTCATACTGCAATCGCTGCGGGTCAGGCTACCGCACCACGTTCAGCCCTTCGATCACCGGCACGGCCTCCAGCGTGCTGGATGCCGCCAGCAGCCTCTTTGGCGGCGTGTTCGGCTCGGCGGCCGACATCGGCGAGCGGGTGCACTCGGCGGGTGGCAGCGGGCGACACGATGATGCGTTCGTCGAGGCGCTGGAGGAGATCAAGCCCTCCTTCGCCCAGTGCCCGCGCTGCTCGACGTGGGTGTGCCGCAAGAGCTGCTGGAACACCAAGCGCGGCCTGTGCAAGGAGTGCGCGCCCGACCTGGGTGTGGAGATGTCGGCGGCGCAGGCCAGCCGCTCGGTAGAAGAGGTCTGGGCCCACGCGGCGATGGCCGAGGAAGACAAGAAGCTGGCAACGGAGAACTGGCGGGAAACGATCCGGGCGAGCTGCCCCGAGTGCGAGGCGCCGCTGGCCACGCAACGCCAAGTTCTGTCCCGAGTGCGGTGCGAAGTTAAAGAGCGCCACCCATTGCGCCGAGTGCGGCACGAAGCTGACACCGGGCGCGAAGTTCTGTCCCGAGTGTGGGCAGAAGGTGGCATAGTCGCGGAGGAAAGTGTGGAACGTACTTTTATCATGGTCAAGCCCGACGGCGTACAGCGCGGGCTGGTGGGCGACATCGTCGCACGCTTCGAACGGCGTGGCTTGCGGTTGGTGGGAATGAAGATGATGAGCGTCAGCGACGATCTCGCTCGCCGTCACTACGACGTCCACAAGGAAAAGGGCTTCTTTGAAGGGCTGATCCGCTACATCAAGAGCGGGCCGGTGGTGGCAATGGTTTGGGAAGGCACCGATGCCATTGCGGCTGCCCGCCTTACCATGGGTGTCACCAAGCCCGCCCAGGCAGCGCCCGGCTCCATTCGTGGTGACCTGGCGCTGGAGATGGGGCGAAACCTGGTGCACGGCTCCGACGGTCCAGAGACCGCCGCCACGGAGATCGCGCTCTGGTTCGGCGAAGGGGAACTGATCTCGTACGAGCGCGAGATCGATCGCTGGATCTTCGAGTAGCGCGGAAGGCATCGAAAAAGGGCCGGGGGAGAGTTTCCCCGGCCCTTTTTATTACGCCTCTTGGCGTTACTGGATCTTAAGCACGACCGGCGCTTTTTGCCAGGCCTCTTCCAGACGGTAGTAGGCACGCGCCCTCCGCCGAGAAAACGTGTACTACTACCCAGTTATAGTCCAGCAGCACCCAGCCGGAGCCCGGTTCCCCTCCTTCCGTGGACAGGGGCCGGAGCTTGAATTGCTTCTTCAACTCCTCCGCCAGGTTCTCCTGCACAGCTTTGGCCTGGCGATCTGAGTCCACCGTGCATATCACAAAGTAATCGGCCACGGGCGTCAGCTCTCGTATATCGAGCATCACGATGTTCCCCGCCTGCCGCTCCTCAAGCAACTCGACTATCCCATGCGCCAACGTCGATGCTTCCAGAAACGCCTCCTGCTAATGAATCGAACCTGCCTACCGGCTATTCTAGCATAAGGGTTGGGCCAAGACAACGGGGATAGCGGGGGCAGCGCGCATCCGATGTTTGGGGCGATTTGTAGGATAACATGCCGATGTTGTCCCGTGTGCGGGGCAGAGCGGGCTAGCTTGTTGCCCCGGAGCGTTCTCTACCCCATACACGGGACAACATCGGCATGTTATCCTACAAATCGCCCCCAGCGTGCGATGCGCCCAGCGGGGGCGGCGCGACATGCCATCTCGCGGCGGCGCGGGCGCCGTTTGGGATATCTCCTCGGACGCGGTGGGCGGATTGGAATAATCTGCGATATCCTCTTGACAAACGAACAATTGTTCGGTAGAATGCCGATTAGCACGTATGAGCGAGTGGATTGCGGAAACGGCAATACCACCGCCGTGTGCTAAATGGGTCGCAGGAGGAAGGGCATGGGCCTATCTCAACGTCAGCAACGTATCATTGACTTCATCAAGGAGTACCTGGCCGAGTACAACTACCCGCCGACGATCCGCGAGATCGGGAAGGCCGTGGGAATCAGCTCGACCTCAGTGGTGAAGTACAACCTGGAGCGGCTCCAGGAGAAGGGGCACATCGGGCGAAACCGCGAGGTATCGCGCGGCCTGCGACTGATGGAACAACCTTCGAATGGCGACTCCAACGTCACCGGCAGGATCCTTGCCATACCCAAGTACGGCGTGATCTCCGCCGGTACCCCGATCGGCGCATTCGGCCAGCAAGACAACCCGTTCGCCGGGGAAACGCTGGCGCTGACCCCCGACCTGATCCCGGCTTCGGGTGAAGTGTATGCCTTGCAGGTCAAAGGGGACTCGATGATCGACGCGCTGGTCTATGACGGGGACTGGGTGATCATCCACCACCAGGCCACGGCGCAGCCGCGCGACATGGTGGTAGCCTGGATCAAGGATCAAGAAACAACGACCCTGAAATACTATTACCCGGAGGGCCCGCGGGTTCGCCTGCAGCCGGCAAACCCGGCGTATGCTCCCATTTACGTGCCGGCAGATAACCTGGACATCCAGGGCAAGGTTGTAGCAGTTATTCGCCAGCTAGCCTGATCTGTGCCTGCCCGCCTTCCTCGCGATTTCTACTGCGCGCGCTACCGTTACGGTAGCGCGCGCTTTACTTGGTACGCACCTCGTTCGCATCGTAGACAGCCGGCGGTTGAGCGGCCTTGTCGTGGAGACGGAGGCGTACCTCGGTCCCCAGGATCCGGCCTCGCACGCCTATCGCCGTACCGCCCGCAGCGACATCATGTACCGGCTCCCCGGCGTTGCGTACGTGTACTTCATCTACGGCGTCCACTTTTGTCTGAACGCCGTAACCGAGCCGGAGGGGACGGCCGGTGCAGTGCTGATCCGGGCCATCCTGCCACAAGAGGGGGTCGAGGTGATGTCGCGCCTGCGGGGCCCGGCCGGCACACGGCATATGGCGGACGGCCCCGGCAAGCTGTGCCAGGCGATGAGCATTACGCGCGAGCTGAACGGTGCAGACCTGGTGGATGGTGGAGAGCTCTGGTTCGAGGATGGGGTCCCGGTGCCCGTCTCGGAGGTTGCGGCAACGCCGCGCATCGGTGTGGTAGGCGATGCAGAGACTCTCGCCCGGGAGTGGCGCTTCCTCTGGCGCCCGGATCGCCGGTAAACCCTTATCCGGCCGATCGACGGGCGCGCCCGGCCAGCAGCCTCACGACCTCGAGCTCGGGCATCCGCAGCGCCAGAGCTGCCAGCAAATAGAGTAGCGCCCCCAGCAGCAGGCCGGCTGACCCGAGCAGCAGCGGCGGCACGGAACTGCCTTCGCTCGCCATCCATGCCAGCGCAGCGGCCATGATCGCCGCCGCGACCCCTGCCCGCAGCGCGGTGGTCCCCAGTTCCGCCCAGCCCAACCCCTGCATCCGGCGGGCCAACAACCACAGCAGCAGCACCGTCTCCAGCGACGTTGCGACGGTGTTCGCCAATGCCATAGCGGCATGCCCAAGTCGTGGCAGCAGCAGCACGCTCAGCACCATATTCAACACCATCGCGCCCGCGCCCACGAGCACCGGGGTGCGCGTATCGTGCAAGGCATAGAAGGCGCGCGCGACGATCTCGACCAGGGAATGGCCGATCAGCCCCAGCGAGAAGAACGCCAGCGCAAATGCGGTCAGCTCCGTCGAGCGGGAAGTGAATTCCCCGCGCTCGAGGAGCATGCGCACGAGCGGCTCCCGCCATACGAACAGCCCGGCGGAAGCCGGGATTGCCAGGAACAGTACGCCGCGCAGGGTGCGAGTGAGCAGCTGCCGCAGCTCTACGTATCGATGCCGCGCCTCGAGACTGGCGAAAGTGGGAAAAGCTGCCGTCGCTACCGCTTGCGCAACCACCCCTTGCGGCAGCAGCATGATCAGCCAGGCATAATTCAACGCGGAGAGACTGCCTTCGGGGAGCCCGGAAGCCAGGATCGTATTGATCCAGAAGTTGAGCTGCACGATCCCCAGGCCAAGTACGCGCGGCGCCATAAGCCGCGCCACTTCGCGCACCAGCTTGCCATGCAAACCAAGTCCGGCTGACCAGCGCACCCCATACCGCCAGAGGCCGAACAGTTGCACATCCAGGTGCAGACCGGCGCCGACCAGCACGCCGACCACGAGGCCGTACACGCCCAGCAGTGGGGTGAGAAACCATGCGGCAGCGATGATCGCCACGTTGTAGAGCACAGGCGCCAGCGCCGGCAGCAAGAAGTGTTGGAAGCTGTTCAACACTCCCATGACGATGCCGCTCACGCCGAAAATCACCGTGCTCACCAGCATCCAGCGCATCAAGGAGACGGTCAGCGCCTGCTGTTCGGGGCTGAAGCCCGGCGCGAGCAGATAGCGCACCAGTTGGGGCGCCAGGATGCCCGAGAGAATCGCCAGCCCCGTCAGGACGACCAGCACCAGGTTTGTTACGCTGCTGAACAGCTTCCAGGCGGCGCCGCGCTGTCCGCGCGCCAGGCTCCCGGCGAAGACGGGGATAAAGGCAGAGCCGAGCGCGCCCCCGGCGACCAGTTGGAACAAGAGGTCCGGGATACGGAACGCCGCCAGATATGCATCCAGCTCGCCTGAGGTGCCAAAACGCGCACCGATGATCATCTCGCGCGCCAATCCCGCAAGCCGGCTGGCGGCGAACAGCACCATGACGAGCAGAGCAGCCCGAGCGACCTGCCGGCTGCTCCCACGGGTATCGGCAGACATGCTCTCGATTATAATCGACGGGAGGCAATACGCTGTTTAAGGAGGACGGTATGGGACAAGGCGATCAGGGGTTGGGTAAGGCAGGAGAGAGATACGGCGTGATACCACGTACCCTCTGTTTCATCATGCGCGGCGATGAGCTCCTCTTGCTCAAGGGGGCGCCGCATAAACGTATCTGGGCCGGGAAGTACAACGGAGTTGGCGGCCACGTGGAAGCGGGAGAGGACGTCAGCAGCGCGGCCGTACGCGAGATCGTCGAGGAAACGGGCATGGAGATCGATGACCTGCGCCTGCGGGGCATCGTGCACGTGGACGCGGGGGATCAATCCCGCGGGATCCTGCTCTTCGTCTACACAGCACGAACGAATGCTCGAGCCAGCGGCACTTGCGCAGACGGTGAACTGGTCTGGTTCCCGGTGAACGCCCTGCCGGCAGAGGGGATGGTGGAGGACCTGCCCGTGCTGCTGCCGCGCCTGCTCGCGATGGGGGAGCATGACGCTCCCTTCTCCGCGCTATACCGCTACGACGAGCATGACCGGCTGCAGGTCCTCTTCGGTCCCACCGGCTGATGGGGAATCAGGCGTAATCCGGCGATAGCTGGCTCAGAAAGTCTACCACGGCGTCGTTCACGGAGTCCGGGTTCTCTATGTTGCTCATGTGGCCGGCGCGCGGCACCACGAGCATGGAAGCGTTGACCATTCCCTCTACGATCGTCCTGGCAACGGAGGGCGGGGTCATCTGATCTTCTTCTCCCACCAACACCATGGCAGGCACGCCGATGGCGTTGAGAATCCCCGAGCTGTCTGACCGGTCGCGCATCGCGTGCAGCGCGGCCACGATCGCCTCAACGCTCTGGCGGACAATGATTTGCCGCAGCGGGTCCACAATCTCGCGCCGCTTGAGGTTGGCAGGTGAGAGGAGCTTTGGCATCAACTCATCTGCGATCGCTTCGGCGCCGTCCCGGCGGGCTATTTCCATCATCTTGTTGCGGTTGGTCTTTGCCTCAGCACTATCCGCTTCGGCGCGTGTGTCGAGCAACACCAGCGCGCGTACCCGGTCCGGGTCCTTTCGCCACAGTGCGAAGGCGACATAGCCGCCCATGCTGAGGCCGACCACGGCGGCCCGCTTGATCCCAACATGGTCGAGCAGGGCAATCATGTCACCGGCGTACGTGTCAATGCTTCCGGGTCCATCCACGGCGGTACTCTGCCCAAAGCCGCGCAGATCAGGAACGATCAGGCGCATTCCAGGCAAATTCGCGGAAAGCTGCGCTTGCCACATCTCACTATCCAACGGAAATCCGTGGATGAGCAGCAGTGGCATCCCGTTTTTCGGGCCCTGGTCGTGATAGAACAGTTCGATGCCGTTGATCTTTGCGCGCACAAGTTCCCCCTTCAAGCTGCGAGTCTCGCTGTCGCAATACCAAAAGCGGCACGGGAGCAGCAGACGACCCTTCTTCGCATAGCGTATCCGGCTGGAGACGCGAATGCACGGGTGCAGGTTACGCGAAATCCCATTCCCCGTCAACCACCGGCAGCAGGCAATACAATGTACAACGTTTGCCCATCTCCCATCTCTGTCTCTGCGCCGTCCACACGCAACGGAGCCGCATCGATAAAGAGGTGGTAGGGATTACGCTGTACCAGCCCCTGTCCTGATAAGGCATTGGGGAACGCCGGGTATTCGCTCGACAGGCGTGCCAGCACGTCAGACACCCGCACCGGCACATCCGGCGGCCAATCCAGCACGAGTCTCCTCGCACCTACTGCCCGCCATAACGGCTCACCCAACTTCACCTGCACTTGCATTCTATAGATCATAATCGAGGTCGGGTCGGAAGTCAGTAATCCGGGTTCGGAGTTGGCGTTCTGTGTCCTGAGATCGAATCGCGGTTCGCGCGTAACAATTACGTAGTGGCATTACCGTGTGAGCCTGTGGTTAACTCCGCGAAGCTGGCGCGCGAAATCGTTAGTTTCTACGCTTCTCAGAAACGCGGCAGAGTTTATATGATGTTGCCAGAAATCGGGAACTACTTCGACTGGGGCGGCGTCAAGGATAGGTCAGGCAAACCACCGGAGGTCGACATGGATGCGGCACTGCTCATAGCCATCATAGCGATCTTGGCCTTTACGCTATTGCCCCAGTTAGACAGATATATGACTGACTCTGAGGCGCACCAAGAGGGTCTTGAGTCATACTTGAGTCGTCTTGCGCATTGGGTGAATAGCTAAGCTTCTGGGTGTGTGGGGGTCGTAGCGGTGGAAGGGCGTCCGGCAGGGGGCGCCCTTCTACGTTTAAGCTCCGGATCTCTGTCTGCTGCGCATATTCGCGGTAACCTTACCCCGGTTCGTTGCCCAGTCTGACCAACCGAAGTATACTCCCCGGCACGGCGCGCCGCGGCCCGGGGCCGACTACTCGAGCGCCATGGAGCTTCCTCTATGCGCGAATTTATCGACGGCGCCACCGCCATTGCGCGCGGCGCCCTGGACGCCGGCTGCGATTTCTTCGCCGGCTATCCGATCTCCCCTGCCACCCCGATCGCTGCACATGATGCGCGAGCTGCCGCAAGTCGGGGGCGTCGCCATCCAGGCCGAGGACGAGATCGGCGCCATCAGCATGTGCATCGGCGCCGCCATGACCGGCGCCGCGCGCTGACCGCCACATCCGGTCCGGGCATCAGCCTCTACAGCGAGAACATCGGCCTGGCCATCATGGGCGAGGTGCCGCTGGTGATCGTCGACGCCCAGCGCATGGGGCCGGCCACCGGCGGAGCCACGACCGTCCCGGCCAGGGCGACGTGCAGTTCGTGCGCTGGGGCACTGCGGGCGGCTTCCCGATCATCGCCCTGGCCCCGGCCAGCGTTGCCGAGTGCTACAGCCTCACGCTGCGGGCCTTCGACCTGGCCGAACGCTTCCGGTCCCCGGTCTTCCTGCTCACCGACAAGGAGATGTTCATGTCGATGGGCACCGTCGAGGTCGCCGCGTACGAGCACGCCGCCCGTGCGGCCGCGTGTCACAGCGATGCCCTGCCTGCCGGCACGCCGGGACTCCGCCCCGAAGAGAGTTTCCTGCCATGGCGGCCCGAGCGGCCATGACCGCCCGTCGCCGTTCGGCCCACTACGGCGGGCCCGCACATCGTGCGCTTCACCGGGTCGAGCCACGACGAGCACGGCATGCTGACCAAGGACCCGGCAGGTCGGCCGGCTCAACGAGCACCTGCGGCGCAAGATCGAGGATCACCGCGACGAGATCGAGATGGTGCAGCGCCGATCTGCAGCCCGGGGCGGACACATGCTGATCGGCTACGGGATCACGGCACGCGCGATGCAAGAGGCGGCGCAGCGCGCCCGTGCAACGCGGCACGGGCTGTCTCGGCCCTGACGCTGCAGAGCCTCTGGCCGGTCCCCGAGCGCCGCGATCCTGTCGGCCAGCTGCGCCGGAGTGGAGCCGGCGTGCGGTCGTGGTGGCGGAGATGAACCTGGGGCAATACCGCTGGAGGTCGAGCGGGTGGTTTACCGCTGGACGCCGCGCGACGGGCAGCCCGGCGCCCGAGATCATCGGCATCAACCGGGTCGACGGCGAGCTGATCACCCCCGCGCAGTTCCTGGAGCGCAGATCCCTGATGAGCGATTCCCATACGGCCGAGTCGCAACGGTGCCGGCATGATGCACGCTCTACCTACCGCAACGAGCGGGCCTATCCGTTCTGCCCCGGCTGCGGGCACGGGCTGATCCTGAACGCGCTCAACAAGGCGCTGGTGCGCGCTGCAGCTCGATCCGCACCGGACGGTGATCGTCACCGACATCGGCTGCCAGGGACTGGGCGACCAGTACTTCGTCACCAACGCCTTCCACGGGCTGCACGGCCGCAGCATCGCCTACGCCACCGGCATCAAGCTGGCCGACCCGGACCTGACCGTCATCGTCCTGATCGGCGACGGCGGCACCGGCATCGGCGGCGCCCATCTGCTCAACGCCGCCCGCCGCAACATCGGCATCACCGTGCTGGTCTTCAATAACTTCAACTTCGGGATGACGGGCGGCGAGCACAGCGTCACCACGCCCCCGGGGGGCAGAACGGCGACGACGCGGCGAGGGCAATCTCGAGCGGCCGCTCGACCTGTGCGCCACGGTGGCCGCCAACGGCGCCGGCTTCGTCTGGCGCGGGACGGCGTTCGATCGCGAGCTGCCGGACGTCATCGCCGAGGCCGTACGAAGCGAACTGCTTCGCGCTGCTGGACATCTGGGAGCTGTGCACGGCCTACTACGTGCCAAACAACGAGTTCTCGCGGAAGGCGCTGGCGGAGGCCCGGACCGCGCTGGGCTGGCCCGCCGGTCTGCTGCACCGGCAGGAGCGGCCGGAATACGCCGGGCTCCAGGCGCCGGCAGCCGGCGCGGGCAAGCCCGGGTCTGCGCCCTCTCCCACTACCGCACGAGTTCTCCTCGCCGCTCGACCGCGAGTTCCGGCTGGTGATCGCCGGCGTCGGCCGGGGGCAAGGTGCGCTCGACGCGCGCGGCTGCTGGGAGAAGCGGCCGCTGCTGTCGGGCCTGTGGGCCAGCCAGGCGGACGACTATCCGGTGACCGTGCAGACGGGACACAGCATCAGCGAGCTGATCTTCAGCCCGCGGAGATCCTGTATACGGGCGTCGAGCGGCCGGATGCGCTGGTAATCGCCGGCGAGGAAGGCCGCAAGCAAGCCGCGCGGATGCTGCGTGCCATGCAGGCAGAGGATATCGTTTTCGTTCCCGAGGAGATGGCGTTGCCGGAGACGCAGGCGAGGGTGGTGCAGATCGGGACCAGGGGGATCGCCAACCGGCGCAACCTGGCGCTGCTGATGGGCGCGGCGGCCGTGCAGCGACTCGACGTGCTGGCATTCAGCGCACTCGAGGCCGCTGCCGGCCGGCGCCCGCCGATATCGCCAGGGACAACCTGGCCGTGTTGGAGCAGAGCCGTGCGCTCCTGGTATGAATGAGCAGATGGCGGCCCCGGACTTCCGGGAGGAGATGGCACACGGATTCGTGCGCCGGTGGGCGACCCCGGCGGACGCCGAGCGCGTAGCCGCGCTGCAAGGAGAGGTGTGGCGTCTCAGCGGGGACGAGCAGCCGAATCTGCGCACCGTGGACGCAGTGCGCCAGATGATGACCCCCGGCCATCCCCTGACGAGCGCCGGAGACTGTGCGGTGGTCGAGGATCACTCGCAGCCCGGTACGCCGCTCGTGGCGAGCGCCTTCCTCTGGCGACACGAATGGGAGTACGAGTGGGTCCGCTTCCCCGTCGGGCGTCCCGAGATCGTCGGCACCCTGCAGTCCTACCGCCGCCGCGGCCTGGTACGCTCGCTGATGGAGATGCTCCACGCGCGCAGCGAGGCCGCAGGGCACCTGGTCCAGGGGATCAACGGCATCCCCTATTTCTATCGCCAGTTCGGCTACGAGTATGCGCTCGATCTGGGCGGACGCCGCCTCATCTTCGTAAACCGGATCCCCGACGTGCGGGAACGGGAGATCTCGCCATACAGATTGCGCCAGGCAACGGCGGACGACATCCCGTTCCTCGGCCGCCTTTACCAGGCAGGTCGCCGTGACAGCATGCTGTGGAGAGTGCACCCGGTCGAAGAGTGGCGCCATGAGGTGGCCGAGCGCCCGGGTACGACGGGGGAGCCCGAGCGGTTCTTTGTAATAGTAGACATAAACGAACGGCCGTGTGGCTATGTGGGACTTGGGGTAGAACGGTACGGAGCCGATCTCCAGATCTACCATCTGGAGCTGGAAGCGGGCCAAAACTGGCAGGCGGCCGCGCTCCCGTTGCTGCGGTTGGTGCGAGCTTACGGCGCCGGAATCCCGGCAGTCCGCTCCGCCACGCCTCCCTACAGCGAGATCTGTCTCTTCCTCGGGCGCGACCACCCGCTGTACGGGGTGCTCCCACCATCGTTGGCTGCTGTGGCGTACCCGCCCTACGCCTGGTACGTGCGCGTGCCACAGTTGCCGGCTTTCCTGCACCGTATCGCGCCCGTGCTCGAGCAGCGACTGGCAGCCAGCCCGGTCGCGGGCTTCAGCGGGGTGGTGGAGCTGGATTTTTACCGCGACGCGATCAGTCTGCATTTCGAGCAGGGGCGCCTGGCTTCGGTCGAAGAGGGGGCGGGGCACGCATCGGGTCTCACCTGCCCGCCGCTGGTGTTTCTGCAGCTCCTGTTTGGTCACCGTGACCTCGGACAACTTCGGGGGATCTATCCGGATGTCGCTGCCACGCCGCAGGTGGAGCCGGTCGTACGGGCTCTCTTCCCCGCGCGCCCCTCGCGTGCAGAGCTAGGGGTGTGGCCTTGGGAGGCGCGGCCTGCCATTGATGCGGGTTGGGTGTTAGGCAGACCGTCCTTCGTCCGGCTCAGGATGGAGTAGGTGGGGGTTGCCGTCTGCGCGAATGGTGCTGTCCAGGGACCCCACACATGAGTACCACAGACTACCGGCACGCCTCGACCGAACCACCGACTTCGGTGCCTACAAATACGTAGCCATCCTGAGGTTCTCGAAGGACGCCCCGTGGCCCACCCCATTCGCATCAAAGTCGACCGCGCTGCTACGGGGCGTCCTTCGAGAACCTCAGGATGGCTACGATAGGAGTTGCCACCGATGTGAGTGGCGCTGTCACAGAACCCCGCACCAGGACGCCCAAGACTATCGATGCCCCATAACAGAGCCTTTCACTCTGATGCCTACAACTAGCTACTCCATACTGAGCCTGTCGACACTTGCACCTGTCACTGCAAGTGCAGGTGAGTACGCCCGTTGTCCTGCCAATTCGCATCAAAGCCGACCGCGCTGCGCCCGTCTACCGCACCCGCGCCGCGACCAACACGCCCACAAGGGGCTACACTACGGGTATTTTGGGGAAATGCAACCCGGCCGCGAGCCCTACGCTCCATCCTCAGCCGGAGGCGCGGTGGCGGTGATATACGCGCTGGTGGCGCGCCAGGGGATGGCGCGGCCGGCGAGTTGTCGCTCGTACAACGCCCGCACCGTCTCGATCTCCTCGGCCGGCAGGACGCGCGCCAGCCACTGCCGGTAGGTGGGCCGGGCGCTTTCGCCGGCCTCCGCAAACCAGCGATTGAACAGCGCCGGCGCCACCTGCAGCTCGCCTTCGTCGGTGTGGGTCTCCACTTGCACAGCGCGGAAGCCCGCCGTCCCAAGCGCGGCTGCCAGCGTATCCTCGTCGCAGGCCAGCGCGCCGTCTGCGTAAATAGCTTCCTCGGCATCCTGCAGGCGCGCGGCCACTCCGGCAGGCAGAGTGTCGAGATCGACCAGCGAGTACAGGCGCTGCGTGTAGCGCGGCAGCGGCTCGAGGATCGTGAGGGCGCCGCCGGGCCGGAGAAGCTTGGCCAGGGTCGAGGCTGACGCTTCGATCCCGGAGTCTGCACAGGCTCCCGCCGCCCCCATTCCCAGGACCGTGCGCCCGACAACCGCGTCGAACCGCACCTCCCCCTCGCCTCGGAGCTCCAACAACTCCGGCAGCTCCGCCAATGTCCCCTGCAAAACGGCGGGACGCTCGATTTCGGGTAGCCGTCCGGCCATCTCGCGCAGCGCATTGGCCTCGGCCGCCGTCGCCGCCAGCGCCCACACGCCCCCTTCGGGCGCACGCCGGAGCGCCTCCCAGGTCAGCAGGCCGCTGCCGGCGTTGGCATCGAGCACCAGCGCATGCCGCTGCAGATCCAGCGAACCCAGGATACGCTCCCGCTGCACCGCCAGCCGTTCGCTGGCGCCGCTGACGGCGCGCTGCAGCCACCGGTCCTGCTCGCGGCGGCTCTGCGGGCTGCTCCAGGTGAGGATCTCGGCGGGCCCGCCTCCCTCTTCCATCATGGCTGCCAGCTGCGCCTCGCGCCGGCGCTGCAACTGCTGCCCGATCTCCTGCTCGTACCCATTGTCGCCCGGCTGGTAGAAGAGCCGCCCCTGCAGCGCCTCGGGCAGGTACTGCTGCGCCACCCAATGCTCGCGGTAGGCGTGAGGATAGAGATACCCTTCGCCGTGGCCGAAGCCCTCCTTGTCGCGGTTGGCGTCACGCAGGTGCGCAGGCACTTCCTGCCTCCTGCTCGCTGCTCTACCGCCGCCAGGGCATCGAAGAAGGCGAAGGCGGAGTTGCTCTTGGGCGCCGTCGCCAGGTATAGCGCCGCCTCCGCCAGGTGAAAGCGGCCTTCGGGCAGCCCCACGTAGTCGAATGCCTGCGCGCAGGCCATCACCACCTGCAGCGCGTGTGGGTCCGCCAGCCCAACGTCCTCGCCGGCGAAGATGATCATCCGCCGGAAGATGAAGCGCGGGTCCTCGCCGGCGTACACCATCCGCGCCATCCAGTAGAGCGCCGCGTCCGGGTCGGACCCGCGCAGGCTCTTGATGAAGGCGCTGATGGTGTCGTAGTGGACGTCCCCTTCCTTGTCATACAGGACGGCCCGCCGCTGGATGCTCTCCTCGGCCACACTCCGGTTGATGCGGATCTCGCCCGTCTCAGCGTCAGGCGGGGTCGTCTCTACGGCCAGCTCGAGCGCATTGAGCACGCTGCGCGCATCGCCGTTGGCCACGTCCACCAGGTGCGCCAGCGCGTCGTCGTCGATGCTGCACGATGCAGCTTGCCGTAGCCGCGCTACGGGTCGGCCAGCGCCTGGCGCGCGAGCCGCAAACAGGTCGGCCTGCGACCAGCGGCTTGAGCTGGAAGATGCGGCTGCGGCTGACCAGCGCCTTGTTGACCTCGAAGTAGGGGTTCTCGGTGGTAGCGCCGATGAGGATCACGGTGCCGTTCTCCACCCACGGCAGCAGCGCGTCCTGCTGCGCCTTGTTGAAGCGGTGGACCTCGTCCACGAACAGGATGGTTCGCTGCCCGTACATGCCCGCGCCGCTCCTGCGCCTGCGCGATCGCCTGGCGGATATCGTTGACTCCGGCCAGAACTGCGTTGATGGCGATGAAATGAGCCGCGGGTAGTGTTGGCGATGATGCGGGCGAGGGTGGTCTTGCCGGTGCCCGGCGGGCCGTAGAAGATCAGCGAGCTGAGCTGGTCGGCCTGGATGGCGCGCCGCAGCAGGCGGCCCGGCCCCACGATGTGCTCCTGACCCACGAACTCGTCGAGGGTGCGCGGGCGCATGCGGGCGGCGAGAGGAGCCTCTTGCTCTGCCAGTTGGTCATTTTGAGCGTGGAATAGATCGCGGCCGGCGCTCTTCATCTCCCCATTTTAGCACAAATGATCAACTTTTTCATGTGTTATGATAGCGGTCATGAGCAAGTCGCGGCCACCTGTGGATCTTCGCCGCTACCGCCGGCAAACCGACCGGCAGTTGGCGTGGGCGGCCGTGTTGCTCCTGGTGGGAGTAGGCGGGGGGCTCATCGCGCTGATCTATGGTACCGGCCCCGCACTCGTCGGGCTCACCTGCCTGCTCGCGGGAGCCGGCCTGATCGGGCTGCTCTGGTTCATCCTGACGTTGATGGAGAGGTGGACAGGCGAGTGAAGGTCATCCGCCGGAGAACTTCACCTTGTAGCCCATCTCGCGCAGCTTTTCGGCTACCCGCTCGCGCTGGTCCCCCTGGATCTCCAGATCTCCGCCCCTCATCGTGCCGCCCGCGCCGCAAGATAGCTTGAGTACGCTGAGCAGCTCGCGGAACTTATCCGGCGTGTGCTGGAGCCCCGTGATTACGGTGACCGTCTTGCCGCCGCGGCGCTTCCGGTCCCGTGCGACGTATGCCGTCTGCTGCTTCGGGGGCACGTCGACGCGCACGTCGCAGACGCAGGGGTTTCGCCCGCAGCGGGGACACAAATCGACCGGATCGGGGTCGGTGGAATAGACGATGCGTGGCATGGGCTACCTCTCTGCATGGATAAGCGCGATTGTAGCACGGCCGGCCGTCTGGAAAAAGCGCTTGTCAAAAGGTTGGGCGCTCGCTAGAATGGCTCGGCGGGTGAGGAGCGTCCGGCGATGGTAATAGAACAGACACGGGCATTCGCGGAGCGGGTCAGCGCAAACGTAGAGCAGGTGATCGTGGGCCAGCATGAGACGATCCAGCTGCTGATCGCGGCCCTGCTGTGCGAGGGACACGTTCTGCTCGAGGATGTGCCGGGCGTCGGCAAAACGATGCTGGCGCGGGCGCTCGCCGCGTCGCTCGGCCTGGTCTTCAAGCGGCTCCAGTGCACCCCCGACCTGCTGCCAAATGACGTTACCGGCGTCTCCGTGTTTCACCAGCCTACCGGCCGTTTCGAGTTCATCCCCGGTCCGGCTTTCGCCAACATCCTGCTCGCCGACGAGATCAACCGCGCCACGCCGCGCACCCAGGCCGCGCTGCTGGAGGCGATGGCCGAACGCCAGGTGACGGTAGACGGCGTGACGCGCCCCCTTACCCGCCCATTCTGCGTGATGGCGACGCAGAACCCGATCGAGTACGAGGGCACCTTTCCGCTGCCCGAAGCCCAGCTCGACCGCTTCCTCTTCCGGCTGAGCCTCGGCTACCTGAATCTGGAGGCAGAGAAGCAGATGCTGTCGCAGTTGCGCGGGCAGTCACCCGATCGACGACCTGATGCCCGTGATGGACGGCAATACGTTACCCGCGCTGGCGGAGGCAGGTGTGGAAAATCCATGTGGACGATACAGTGCGCGACTACATCGTGCGCCTGGTGCAAGCGACGCGCTCACATACACGACTTAGCGCTCGGCGCCAGCCCCCGCGGCAGCCTGGCGCTGTATCACGGCGGGCAAGCATGGGCGGCCCTGCATGGGCGCGACTACGTGCTGCCCGACGACGTCAAGCGCCTGGCGCCTCTCGCCCTGCCGCACCGCTGCCTGTTGCAGCCCGAGGCTGCGCTGCGCGGGCGAACCGGCGGCGACATCGTCCGCGAGCTGCTGGAGCAGACGCCGCTCGACCTGGGACAGGCGGCCTGACCGCCCGGCAACCGTCCGCGACCTCTTTCTCTGGCTGCTGTTTCTGGTATTATTCGGTCTCCTGCTGCAGCTAGACTTCGTTTTCTACCTCGCCTATCTCGTCGCGATCGTCTGGATCATCGCCACCGTGGTTACCCGCCTGGCATTCCGTTCGCTGTTCGTCACGCGGCGCCTGCCGTCGCGTCTCTTCCTCGGGCAGGAGGGGGAAGTCTCGCTGGTCATCGAGAACCGCAGCCGCTTCCCGCTGCCGTGGCTGCGGCTGGAGGAGACCGCTCCGCCCGAGGTGGCGATCCAGATTCCGGTCCGCCACGTCCTGTCGCTCAGGGGCCGCCAGAGCATCGAGATCAGCTACCCGATCCATCCGCGCAGGCGGGGCGATTTCGCCATCGGACCCACCCTGGTGGCCGCCGGCGATCCGTTCGGGTTCGGCGAAGAGCGCGGCCAGGTCCGCGAAGCAGACCGCCTGATCGTCTACCCACGCGTCATCCTGCTGGCCCGGGCGCCCCTGAACCCGCACGCACCGTACGGATCACTCCGCAGCCGGCACCCGCTGTTTAGCGATCCTTTCCGGCACGCAGGCAAGCGCGACTACACGCCGGGAGATCCCCTGCGGACAATCGACTGGAAATCAAGCGCACGCCAGGGCGGCCTGCTCACACGTAAGGTAGAGCAGGCGGTGGCCGCAGCGACGATCGTCGTGCTCAATCTGGATGCGGGCGACTACCCGATACAGCACGCGTATTCGATCAGCGAGTGGAGCATTGTCGTGGCGGCCTCGGTGATCTCGTACCTCGGCGAGGTCCGCCAACCGGTCGGTCTGGGCAGTAACGGGCGAGACAGCCGCGCCGGTCCCGGTCCATGGCTGCTGCCGCCGCATGCCGGACGCGAACAAACCATCCGCGCCCTGGAGCGGCTGGCGCGTGCCCAACTCGCCCCGGCGCCCGCCTTCGGAACGTGGCTGCTGCCCGCAGTGGCCGCAGTCCCCTGGGGCACGACGGTGGTCGCCGTCACACCCGCGGTAAACGCCGCCGTCACCGGCGCGCTGCATGCTATGGCGCGCAGCGGGCTCAATCCCGTTCTGCTCGTCACCCTGGGGAGCCACATGCTGCCAGAATGGCAGCGCCAGGGGCAAGCGCTGGGCTTCAGCGTGATGCGAGTGGCCGGGGAAGCGGACCTGGCTTCGTGGCGCACGTTACGGCAGGCTTAGGGAACCGATGAGCACCCACCCGCAGCTACCATCAGGAGCAAGTGAAACCGCCGGCGACGCCGGCTTTGCGATGTTTCACGACCGCGCCTGGCTCACGGACCCACTCCGCGCCCTGCTGATCCCGCTTCTGGCAACCTGCGCCGCAGCCGCGCCGCTCGCACTGCTGCGCAGGGTCACCGGCGAACCGCTCGGCTATGCCCTCTTGCTGGCGCTGCTGGCAGCCGTTGAAGGCGCGTGGAGCACGCGACGGCTGGGGAGGCCGGAATGGCGAGACCGGCGGGGGCTGTTGTATCGCAGCGGCGAGGTGACTGTAGTCATCCTGCTCGTACGGCTCGTCAGCCTCGCCATCAGCGGCGTCCCCTTGCCGGCAGACCCCACAGCCGGACCGCTGGCGGCGCCGGGATTCCTGCTCGACATTCAGTTCTTGGGACTGGCGACCGTCACGCTGCTTGCGTGGGGATTGGGCATATCGATCACAAGCGATTTTGCCGAGCTTGCGATTCGGCCCGACGAGATGGCGGCGCATGCGGCCCGCGACAGCTCCCGGCGGGCATTCCTTCCCACATCGCGATCCGAGATCGTGGCTCGCCTGACCGCGCGCTGGGGCTGGGGAGCGGTATTGCTCGTACTTTGCGCCGGCATGACGCGGGTAGTGACCCGCGGCGCGAGCGAGTCCGGCCTGCCGTTGGTGGTCCGGGGGACGGATCTGGCGCCCGACTTGTTGTTGGCGGTGCCGGCATACTTCGCCATCGGGTTGCTTTTGCTCAGCGATGCCCGCCTAGCGTACCTCCGCGGAGCCTGGTACAACCAGAATATCGCTGCGTCGCCGCAAGTATCCGCCCGTTGGCGTCCCACCGCGGCCATCATGCTGCTGGCCGCGGCGCTGTTGGCGGCGCTGCTGCCGCTTGGCTCAGCCGGCCGGCCCGGTTGGTTGCTCCAGCTGGTCCTGATGCTTTTCGTGCAGGTCGCGTGGTTGATCCTCGTTTTGTTCGGGGGGTTGCTGGCCCTGCTGCTGTACCCGTTGCAGCTGCTCCTCCCCTCGGGCGCAGGGCGGCCGGAGCTGCCGGAACCGCTGCAGTTGCCGCCGGCGCCGCCAACGCTCGCACCACCCTCGTGGCTCGGCGCCGCACTTTCATGGTCCCTGGTGATCGCCGTCGTGCTGTATCTCCTGTCGGCCTATCTGCGGGCACAGGGTTGGAGCGCCGCAAGCCTTCGTTGGGTCCGCCCCTGGTCCACGATCCTCCCACGACGTTTCCGGCTGCCGCGGGTACGGTGGCGGTTGCGGAGCCGGCGCTCGGGGAGCGGTTCCCGGCCGAGCCCGAGCCTGTGGCCGCTGGCTCTGCGGGGCCGCGCCCGCGTGCGTTACCTGTATCTGCAGGCGCTCAGGCGCGCAGGGCAGCTTGGCGTGCCCCGTCCACCGGCAAGTACCCCCGCGGAGCATCTGGCGGCACTGGAAGACGCGTGGCCCGAGGCGGGAGAGGATGCCGGGGCGCTGACCGAGGCATTCGCCCGCGCCCGCTACGCGCCGGCGCCTGCGGGAGAGGGTGACGTCCGCGCCGCCGAGCGAGCGTGGCGGGGGCTTCGCCGGGTTCTGCGGCGTCGTGGGTGAGCGAAAGGGGGTATCGCGAGGAGAGCGGGCGCAGGGTGGGGCGTCCGGATGGGGCTGTAATCAACGACCGTGGTCATTTTGGTTTCAAGCCACGCGCATTGGCGACTTTAGCTACACAGGTTACGCGAAGTGATTTTCCGGTTTTGCCGCCCCGGGACGGCGACAGGCGCCTGGCGACTCGATTCTCCGCCGCTGGCGCGCGCAACCCGGCCCTGTCCGGATCAGACCGGCCGTGTACCGCCGGCTCCGGGCAAGCGATAACGTCGACGCTGGCCGCTGCACAGCCGGGTCCGTTGGCGGGGCAAATGCCTGGCTGTGACATCAGAAAATGGCGCCGCCACGGGCGAAACCCAGGAAATGCTGGCGCCATCCCGGCGCCGGCAGCGCACAAACGCCCGCAGAACTGCTCTATGTGGCCCACCGTGCCGCGCGCGGTGAGCCATCACCGGTCGACATAACTACATTCCACAGGCCGCTTGCCCCATCGTCCCAATTCGTGACCGTGGTCATCACACACAATCCCCGATCGAGGTGACCCTGGTCATTCTTCGGAGTGACACTCATTCATCCCGCGCGAGGGTCTCACACGCCGGCGCCGCGTTCGTGGTTTGCAGCAGGGGAGGGGCGCGGGCCGGCCGGCCGGGGGCTCAGGCTCTCGATGCGCCCGCACCCGCCTCTTTTTGACATAGCGTTGTGCTGCCGCTATACTTGTGCGCAGGCTGACCAGGATTGCTTCTTACAGGAGTACTCTGGCCGAAGAACTTTTGGCTCTTCCGATCTGTGCCTCGGCCAATCTGGTCTGCGGCGCCATGCGAGGGCCTCACCCAAGGGTGAGGTTTTGTATTGTCTGGCGCAGGAATGCTGGGAAAAGAAGGGGGGTGATAGCTCGTGGCTACCGTGTCTCTGAGACCGGGTGAGTCGCAGGAGTCTCTGCTCAAGCGCTTCCGCAAGGAGGTGATGAAGGGACGCATCCTGCCGACAGTGCGCAAGAAGCGCTGGTTCACTCCACCCAGCGAACTGCGACGGCTCAAGAAGCAGAAGGCGATCCGCAAGGCGCGCCAGGCGCAACGGCGCCGAGAGGGCCGGGAGAGCTACCGCTAGGAGTAGCGGGCCGTCCTGTGCCGTCCTTTGTGCAGGACGAGGAGGAGAGTACGTTTGTCTAAGCAAGACGAGAAGTTGATCCTGGAAGGTAAGGTGGTGGAGGCGCTGCCCAATACCAGCTTCAAGGTGAGGCTGGATAACGACCACGAGGTATTGGCATACCTCAGCGGTCGCATGCGCAAGTACTATATCCGTGTTCTCCTTGGGGACCGGGTGCGCGTGGAGCTGTCGCCTTACGATCTCACCCGCGGCCGCATCGTCTACCGCCACCGCGGCCCAGGCGGCACCTAAACCGGAATCACTCGCGTAACCAGGGCCTGTCGTTCTGGCCGGCCCCCATACTCCCTGCCTCCCGGCAGGGAGTTTTTGATGCCGTCGACCCCCTTCCGTTTGGGCAAAAGGGGTTGACATGCGGTGCTATAATGGGCTTAAATCTGTGTCCAATGGGCGGTGGTATCACCGCCCATTGCGCGTGTAGCGTGTCCTGTGGAGTGCGCGACTGGGCCACGGACTAGGATCGAGGCGAGACGTTGGCCGAAACGATAGGCAGCAGCAGTCGCGCTATCTGCGATTACGAAGGCACCAGCTACCGGGCCAACTTCTGGGATGGCCACGGGCGCGAATACGAAGATCTTGCCGAACGCATAGCACTGAAGCGGCTATTGCCATCATCCGGCCACCGGCTGCTCGATGTCGGCGCCGGTTTTGGGCGTATCGCAGACCTCTACGGTGGGTTCGAGCAGGTCGTGTTGCTCGACTACGCCCGGTCAGGCCTCGAGGAGGCCAGGGCGCGGTTGGGTCATGACCCACGTTTCCTCTTCGTCGTCGCCGACATCTATCACCTGCCGCTCGCCGCGGCAGCCTTCAACACGATCGTATCAGTCCGTGTGCTCCACCACCTGGTAGATGTGCCGGCTGCTTTGCGCGGGCTGGCCGAACTGCTGGCACGTGGGGGCTCCTACGTGCTCGAGTACGCTAACAAACGCAACCTCAAATCGATCATGCGCTATGCGCTCCGCCGGCAGAGCTGGTCCCCTTTTGCCCAGGACCCGGTGGAATTTACCGCCCTGAACTTTGACTTCCATCCTCGGTGGATGTCTACCCAACTGAACCGGGCCGGATTCAGGATAGAATCGGGCCTGGCGGTTTCTCATTTCCGGCAGCCGCTGCTGAAACGAGTCGTTCCTCCGCGAAGGCTTGCGCAGCTCGACGGAGCAATCCAAAAACCGAGTGCTGCCTGGAAGCTTTCGCCGTCCGTTTTCCTGCGCGCCGTGCGGCCCACAGGGGAGGCGTGGCGGCAGGAACCGCTGTTTCGATGCCCGAGTTGCCTGCAGGCCCGGCTGGAGCCGGAGCCCGGGTTGCTCCGCTGCACGGGCTGCGGCGCAGGTTACAGCAGCGAGGGCGGCATCTACGATTTCAAGACGCCGCTTCCGTAGAAATTACGGATGCTGGGCTTTAGAATGGGACGGTTAAATACGGTGAAGCGAGGCGATGAGCGCGATAATTAGCGCTCGCTTATGCCAAAGGCTGCCTGCCCGGCAGCGTGCGGCGTTGAGAAGGGCAGCCTCTTGTAAGGAGAGAGCAGCCGCGAAATACCGAAACTTTGTGCGTTGCTTGCTGCTCGCCTTGGCGGCGAACGCCCTCAGCGCCAGACGCGCAGCTTGGAAGGAGCGTGTGCCAGATGTGTGCACAGGCTGATACTCGAAACGTGACACCGGAAAACGAGCCGAACGATGAGATTCAAGCCCGCTCGGCTGAAGCCACCGAGCAACTGGTTACGCTAGGGCGAGACCAGGGCTTCGTCACGTACGACGACGTGTTGAACGCGTTTCCGGAGGCCGAAACGAACATAGAACAACTCGAAGACCTTTTCGCAAACCTATTCGAGCAGGGGATCGAGGTCAGCACCCTTCGCGAAGAGGAGCCAGAGGAAGGCGCCGAGGAGGACGAGGGCGAGCGCGAGGGATCTGTCGATCTGGATCTGGATCTGATCGACATCGACGATTCGATCAGCCTGTATCTCAAAGAGATCGGGCGCGTGCCGCTGCTCACCGCCGAAGAGGAAGTGTCGCTGGCCAAGCGTATGGAGCGGGGCAAGGAAGCCAAGCTCAAGCTGGCCGAAACCGAGGACCCCGACGAGCGCGACCGGCTCCTGCCGATCGTGCGCGACGGTCAGGCAGCGCAGGAACACCTGATCAAGGCGAACTCCCGCCTGGTCGTCAGCGTTGCCAAGAAGTACGTGGGCCGCGGCGTCCCATTCCTGGATCTGATCCAGGAAGGCAATATCGGCCTGATCCGCGCGGTGAAGAAGTTCGATTTCCGGCGGGGCTTCAAGTTCAGCACCTATGCTACATGGTGGATTCGGCAGGCGGTGACGCGTGCGATCGCCGACCAGGGGCGCACGATCCGCGTGCCCGTGCACATGTACGAGCAGATCAACCGGCTGACCCGCACCACCCGCCAGTTGGTGCAGGAGTTGGGCCGCGATCCGACGACCGAGGAGATCGCCGAACGCCTGGGCGTGCCGCCGCGCAAGGTGGAGCAGATCATCCGCGTCTCGCAGCGACCGCTCTCGCTGGAGATGCCGGTCGGCGAAGAAGAAGATAGCTACCTGGGCGACTTCATCGAAGACGCAGAGGCCGACAGCCCGACCGATTCCGCATCGCAGACGATGCTGCGCCAGGTCATCGACGAGATTTTCGAGTCGCTGACCCCGCGCGAGGTGCGCATCCTTCAGCTGCGCTTCGGACTGGTGGATGGCTACTCGTACACCCTGGAAGAGGTGGGCAAGAAGTTCGGCGTGACGCGCGAGCGCATCCGCCAGATCGAGGCGCAGGCGCTCGGCCGGCTGCGCCATCCCAGCCGCAGCCGTAAGCTGCGCGACTACTTGAGCTGATAAAGGGAACCACCCCTCATCCCCTGGAAGAGGCGGCGCCGGTTGGCGCCGCCTCTTCGTTTTCCGGTCGCCAACCAACCGCCCGCTCGCTCGTCCCCCGTGTCGCTGAGCAGCCGAGTCACGAAACCCGCTTAGAAACCGCCCGCAATATGCACGTGTGCATCGATAACGCCGTTTTAGTCAATTAGTGCCGTTTTCGTCACTTAGAGATCTTATGCGCGTCACACATTTCTCCACAGATGCTGTGGAGAAATGTGCATGAGGCTCATTACACATCTGTACGGCCTCGATACCTTGCTAGAGAGTGACTCACATCTACGCACATGTCTCCCAATTGCAGCTTCATCATCCAATCGAAGATGGATGTAGGTGGAGACTAGTGGAGAATAGTGGAGAATGATGGCATAATACACAGCGCAGAGATAAGGTCGGCAGAGAGTCTAGGCCGTATCCTGTGTATTACGCTATTTATCTCATATATGCTGTCATTTATGAGTAGGTATGATTCCTAACATATAGCAATAAGTGGTCGATAACCTGATTGGCCACTCTATTGACGTTTGCCACCTAAACAGCTAAACTTCATCCGCGGGTCGATCGCTCAGGGGAATAGAGTGCCGAAGCTCAACAAGCTCAGCAGCGAGGAGGTCCAGCAGCTAGTACGGCAGCTGGAGCGCCGGCGCGCGCAGGGCAAACGAGCGGAGGTGCGCCGCCAGTACCGCGAATACCTGGGAGGCTTCCGGGTAGGGGACTGGGTGTCGGTGGAGTTGGAAGACGGCGAGAACCGGGTAACGGTCAAAAGCCGCATGGAGCGCGCGGCGAAGGAGCTGGGCTACCGGCTGCAGTTCATCCGCACGCGGTAGCATGAAGTTCCAGATACTGAGCGAGGAACCCCCGCGCGAGTAGCGCCCGTGCGACTTCGCCCGGAGTCGACGAACGCTCGCCCGCCCACGCGATGCGGATCACGCGCATCTATCATACGCCCTGGCCTGGCTGCGCTACGGGGGTTGCCGGCGATGTGAATGCACCTGTCCAGGAACCCCGCCCTTGGACGCGACAGACTAACCGTATCCCTCAACAAGACTTCTCGCACCGGTTGCCACAACCTACGCCGCCCCTCGACAGAGCCGCCCGCATCGCCGTCAACCCCTAACTACTCCATCCTGAGCCTGTCGAAGGACGTCCGTGGCCGCCCAACTGGCATCCAAGGCAGGCGCGCCGCCACGGGCGTCCTTCGACAGGCTCAGGATGGAGTAGTTAGTTATCGGCATCGATGCGAGGGGTTCCGTCCAGGGGCAGCGGCAATTTGGGGCACACTCCTGCCGGGTCCCAGCACAGCACCGTTCGCATCCCCGCCGACCCTTACTACTCCATCCTGAGCTTGACGAATTGCACCTGTCACTGCAAGTCGGTGAGGACGACGTTTGCCGGCCAACCCGCATCGAAGGCCAGCCGCGCGTGCGCACGGGCGTACTTCGACAGGCTCAGTATGGACTAGCTATATAAACCGATGAAGTGGGGGGTTGCTGCACCGGTCCAGCCGCATCCTCGCCGCCACCCACGCGACCAGACAAAGCCTTTGCGTCTTTGCGTCTGGTTAGAGAATGCCCCACTGCCAGCCAACCCGCATCCGCCGCGTCCAGCGAGGGGCAGCGTCATGGGAGGCGGGTATTGTGAGGGATGTGGGCACGGGTAAAGCACTCGCTGCACCGATGCTGCGCACCGTGATCTGGGCGGCGAGTGCTAAGCCCTGCAGCGTGCTGCAAGGGTTACGGCTACATCTGTCTTGAGGGAATGTCACACGGCCGGCGGGTGCTTCACCGCTACTTGGGTATTGTGGGACGGCGTGCCGCTGTTTCACGTGAAACATCAGCGGGCCGTTCCATTATGCGGGAGTGACCCCAAGGGTGCTATACTACCGCCACCGCACCCTAAACTTGTTTCACGTGAAACACCACCGATGTTACCCGGAGGAGCGACCAATGACTCGTATCGAATTGGCCGGCGAGCGTTTTCGCCAGGGCTACAATTGCGCACAATCCGTCTTCCTGCCGTTTGCGCTGGAGTCGGGGTTGGATGAGAAGAGGGCGCTCGACCTCGCCGCGGTGATGGGCGGCGGCATCGCCCGCAACGGCGAGACGTGTGGCGCGCTGGCCGGCGCACTGATGGCGCTCGGGCTGCTGCGCGGGATGCCCGATCCTGCGGACAACGCCGGGAAGGACGGCCTCTACGCCGAAGCGGCCGAGCTGCGGCGCGCATTTGAGGAGCGTTTCGGCGCGAGCCGCTGCCCGGAACTGCTTGGGGAGCACCTCGGCACACCGGAAGGATTGGCGAACGCACGCGCTCAGAAGCTGTTCACCACGCGCTGTCCGCAGTTCGTGGAAACGGCAGTGCGGCTGATGGACGAGAAGTGGGAAGCGCCTGAAACGGAACCGCGCCGCTAGCGAATACCGGCGCCGGTCGGCACAGGAGCAGTCGTGGGCAATGCAACGGGGCTCTGCTGGGCAACCGTCCCATGGGGCTTCGGGGTGGGATTTACCACATACCTGGACTCGTCGAGATAAAGGGTCACGCCGGTGGCGTCATAAGACCCTCTGCCCGTGTGCACGGATCCATAGAACGTGTAAAGCCCAGGCGTCTGGAGGGTCACGGTGACGGGTAGCCGGAAGGACTCGTCCTTGGCCACATCCCCAAGGTACCAAAGACCCAGCTCAGCGTTGGGCGAGCCATACGGGTAATCCGGTCCTTCAGCCCGTATTCCACACGTCACTCGAGGCTGGCTCTCGCTGAAGCTGACCATCACCTGGACGGTCGTGGGCGCCCGCAGAAATACCGGCTCTGCCACTGAGACCCCGAGGTGGACGTCCGGGTTGCAGAACTCGCAGCAACCGGCGGTCAGCAAAAGCATACCAACAAGCAGCAAGATGCGACGCCACATCGAATACGTCTCCGGGCAATAGCCGTAAGTCAATCCGGGCAGCAGGGAACATTATATAACGAGACGGGCAACGGCGAGCGCACCTGTTTAGGCTCGACGAAGACAAGAGAGGGCCGGCAAACGTTTGCCGGCCCTCTCTACAATCATCACCTGCGACTCCAGCCGCCCGCTACACGTCCAAATTCCGCACCTTCTTGGCGTGGGTCTGGATGAAGCGCTTGCGCGGCGGGACGGCGTTGCCCATGAGCATGTCGAATGTGCGATCGGCAGCGGCAGCGTCGTCAATGGTGACCTGCATCAGAATGCGGTTGGCCGGGTTCATGGTGGTTTCCCACAACTGCTCTGGGTTCATCTCGCCCAGACCCTTGTATCGCTGGATCGCGATCCCCTGGCTCCCGCCCATCTCCACCATCGCCCCATCCTTCTCGTTGTCCGAGTACACGTAGCGCATCTCCTTGCCCTTGCGCAGCAGGTAGAGCGGCGGCTGGGCGATGTACAGATGCCCCTTCTCGATCAACGACGGCATATAGCGGAAGAACAGCGTCAGCAGCAGCGTCCGGATGTGCGCGCCGTCGACGTCCGCATCGCTCATGATCAGGATGCGATGGTAGCGCAGGTTGGACAGATCGAACCCCTCGCCGATGCCGGAGCCGAGCGCCTGAATCAGCGCCTGCACCTCTTTGTTCGCCAGCGCCTTGTCCAGCCGCGCCTTCTCGACGTTCAGGATCTTGCCACGCAGCGGAAGGATCGCCTGGAAGCGGCGGTCGCGCCCCTGCTTGGCGCTGTTGTGCACCACCGGCCCGGCCGCGAGCGCGAAGTTGTGATAGCGCTCCACCGTCAGATCGTACACGTCGGCCGTCTCGTCCAGCGTGCGCACCGCCTCGACCTTGCAGTCTGCCCATTCGTCGCGCTGCACGAAGTCGCTGTCGCCGGCTGCCATCCGGGCGGCGAGAGGCCGGAGATCCTCACCCGGCTGGAGCTGCCCGGCGGGCCGGTAGCTGCCGTCGCAGAGCCGGAACGGATGGTCCGGCGTGCAACGGACCGACCGGCCGTTGCCCAGCCTTACCTCGACCAGCTCGGCGCCACGCCTGGTCAGGCGCGGCTCCAGTAGCGGCACCACCCGCTGTGCGCCCTCCTCATTCGTCGCGTAGCCGTCGTGGCGGCGGCCGAGCGCCCACTCGGCGACCAGCTCTTCCATGCTCATGCTGCCCCCGGCCGCCAACGCCACCCGCGTCTCGCCGGCCAGGCAGCCCCCTGCAGAGTCACCCTCGACGATGTAGAGCTCGCACTTCGCAGGATCGCGTTCGGAGCAATCCGCCAGCTTTCCCGGAAGCGTCAGGCTCTCGAGAGCGCTCTTGCGAATCACCAGGTCGCGCGCCTTGCGGGCCGCCTCACGCGCCCGGCTGGAGGTGCTGCACTTCTCGACGATCTTGCGCGCCTCTCGGGGGTTCTTCTCCATCCACTCCATCAGCACTTCGGCGCACGCCGACTCGACCTGGGTCTTGATCTCGGCATTCAGCAGCTTGACCTTGGTCTGCGACTCGAACTGCGGGTCGGCCAGCTTGACGCTGATGATAGCCGTCATCCCCTCGCGCGTGTCCTCGCCGGTGAAGTTGGCATCCGCCTCCTTGAGCAGGTTTTGCCGCTTCGCCCAATCGTTGATGGTGCGCGTGAGCGCACTGCGCAGACCGGTGAGGTGCGTACCGCCGTCGGGTGTGTTGATGGTGTTCGCAAAGGCGTAGACAGACTCGGCATAGCTGTCGTTGTACTGCACGGCCGCTTCGATGAGGGTCCCCTCGATCTCCCGCTCAATGTAGATCGGATCGTGAAGTACCTCACGATTCTTATTCAAGTATCGCACGAAGCTCCGGACCCCGCCCTCAAAGCAGAAGGACATATGCCGCGGCCCGTTCTCGGTGCGCTCGTCGACGAAATCGATGGTCAATCCACGAGTGAGGAATGCCATCTCACGGAACCGCTGCAACAGCGTGTCGTAACGGAACTCCGTCTCCTCAAAGATCGTCGCGTCGGGCTTGAAGGTCGTGCGGGTACCCGTGGTGCCGTCGGTGACCTTGCCCGTTTTCCCCACGTCCATCTGCGGTACGCCCCGGGCGTAGCGCTGCGAATACACCGCGCCGTCCGTTCGCACCTCGACCTGGAGCCACTCGGAGAGCGCGTTGACCGCGGAAACGCCCACGCCGTGGAGACCGCCGGATACCTTGTAAGCGCCGCTGCCGAACTTGCCGCCGGCGTGCAGCTTGGTCATAACGACTTCCAGCGCCGACCTGCCCGCATGCTTGTGGATTCCCACCGGGATACCACGGCCCCAGTCCTGCACTGTGGCGCTGCCGTCTTTGTGCAGTGTGATCGCGATGCGATCGCAGTATCCCGCCATCGCTTCGTCGATCGAGTTATCGACAACCTCGTAGACCATGTGGTGCAAGGCCTTGATATCCGTGCCGCCAATGTACATACCCGGACGGCGGCGTACGGCTTCGAGTCCTTCCAGCACCTGGATATCATCTGCGGTGTAATGATTCGGCCGATTCACCTGCTCAGCCACGCATTTCCTCCGTTCCAGTCCATCCGTAACTCGCCCAACATGCAGCCTGCTACAATCCCCTAGAACGCCTGTACGGCTGCTCCTGCTCTTTACAATGAACGACCCATCCGTACCGCAATTACAGGTGGATGGGAGGTTCCGAGATTCTCGTTTTTCCGCCTGACGAGCCTAAATCGGGCGTGCGCTCCTCGGTTCAGTCGCCACGGCCCGCTTCCGCAAGTCAGCGTAGAAAGCGAATGATGCCAGCAGCATACTGGTGCTCAGGTACGCATTCCCCACGATGGCCAGTACCGTACCGACCGAGGTGTCGCCAATCAAGCCCCAGACTACCCGGAACCCGAGCACCAACACGTTGATCACGAGCGCCAGCGACATGGCGGCCGAGAAATTGCGATGCACAAGCTGTGCGCTCCGCACCAGGCTGCGCCATACGTTCTGGTGCTCGAGCAAGATCGCTTCGATCACGAAGAAGAGCGCCGTCAGGAACCACAACGTCAGCCACAGCGCCAGCCCGCCCACCATCATGGCCAGCACCCCCAACCCCGGGTTGCTCGACAGCATCAACAGCGTCAGTGCAAACGCCAGGGGGAGTCGCAGCAGCGTGATCGCCGCGGCTACCACAATACTGAACCCGGCCAGCTGCAACGCCAAACCCAGGAGACCTCGCGCGCCGCTCCAGCAATTCTCGCACAGCCAGCTCGATGCAACCCAGCGAAGATACAACGCTGCCAGCAGCTGGCCGCCCAACCAGAGACCGGCCACCGCCAGCAGCAACATCCCCCACTGGCCGATTTCCATTGTGCCCCCGGCGAAGGGGGCGGTCGCGATGCGAGGCAGCTCAACAGTCAGGCCTGCGGGCGCCAACACCAGATCGCTGATGAACGTCATGCGAGTTACCTGGCTGCCCGAAAGCACGCTCGGCATCCCCAGCCAGCCGCCGGTCAACGCCTCTGCGAGGTTCAACTGCCCGCCGACCTGACCCACCGCGTCACGGATGGAAATGAGCATCTCGTTCATCGTGGTAAGCTGGGCCGGGGAGTAGGTGGTGCGGAGAAGCAACTCCCATCCCCTCAGCAACTGCTGCAGCAGAGGCGATACGGACACGCGTGGCGCCAACCACAGCACGAGGTCAATTGCGATGGGGATCAGCAACAACCAGGGGCGCCGTCGCGTTTGATTCAGGCCCTGCGAGAGGGCGTCGATAACGCCCACCCGGGGAACGGCGTCGCTCTTAACGGCGTCACTCTTCATAGAGTAGATTATATCATAAATGTTGCAGTTGCCCAACTCGGCGCAGAGAAAGATGCTCCCATAATCTGTTGACGTTGATCGCGTCGTACGGTAGAATCGGTCCACTACTCATGCCGATCATCACGCTTACCACTGACTTTGGGCTGGCTGACCCATACGTCGGAGCAATCAAGGGCGTCATCCTGCGCATCGTTCCGAGTGCGACCCTGATCGATCTTACCCATCAGATCGCCCCGCAGAACGTGCGCCATGCCGCTTACCTGCTCGGCCGCGTCGTACCATACTACCCGCACGGCACAGTCCACCTGGTGGTAGTCGACCCTGGCGTCGGTAGCTTGCGTAGACCGCTCGCGGTAGCTACAGAGGAGGCATATTTTGTGGGCCCCGACAACGGCGTGCTCAGCTATGCCCTGTGCAACCCCAGCGCGCAGGCCTTCGCTCTGGACCGGCCCGAGTATTGGCTGCCGGAGCCGAGCAACACCTTCCATGCACGAGATATCTTCGCACCCGTTGCGGCCCACCTGGCTCAGGGCGTCTCCATAGCCGAACTGGGCAGCCCTGTTTCCGAGTCTGTGTGTCTCCCTCTCCCTGAGCCGCACAGGATCTCCGATACGCATCTGCAGGGAGAAGTAGTGTACGTCGATGTCTTCGGCAATCTCATTACCAACCTTCCCGGCGATTGGCTCTCCGGGCGCGAGTGGGCAATCCGGACCGGAGACGCCACGATCATCGGGATCCAACGGGCATACGCCGATGTGGCAGAAGGCGCGCCGCTCGCGCTGGTAAGCAGCGCCGGCACGCTCGAGATAGCCGTACGGGACGGCAGCGCCGCACGCCACTTCGGCCTGGGACCGCATGCGATTGTTGACGCACGCACAACCACGAGCACACCATAGCACGGCGAGAAAGCAATGAGGCGATGAGATGGACAAGTTCGTGATCGAAGGCAGCCAGAAGCTGCAGGGCGACGTCTGGCCTGCCGGCAACAAGAACGCTGCACTCCCCATTCTTGCTGCGACTCTCCTCACCGACGAAGAAGTTGTTCTGCATAACGTCCCCTGTATTGGCGATGTCGCCACCATGCTGCAGCTGCTGCAGAGCATGGGACCCACGGTTGACGTGGACGAGAGCTGCGGCGCATTTCACATCAGGGCGCAAACGGTCCGCCCGGGCGATATGCGAAAGGACCTCTTCCAGTATATCCGCGGCTCCATGGTGCTGGCGGGTCCGCTTCTCGGGCGCTGCGGAAACGCCACGCTGCCCCTGCCGGGGGGTGACGTCATCGGGCGGCGGCGTGTCGACACGCACGTGATGGCACTCGAGTCCCTCGGCGCGATGATCGAGCACAACGGGAACGGGTTCGAGATGGCGTCGCGCGGGCTGCACGGCAGCGACATGCTGCTGGATGAACAGAGCGTCACCGCCACCGAGAATGCCATCATGGGCGCCGTGCTGGCACGCGGCACTACCATCATCCGCAACGCAGCCTGCGAGCCACACGTGCAGGACGTGTGCGCGCTGTTGGCGGCCATGGGCGCCCAGATAGAAGGCGTAGGCAGCAACACCTTGACGGTCCACGGGGTCGACCGGTTGCACGGAGCGGAATTCACCATCGGCACCGACTACCTGGAGGTGGGCAGCTTCCTGGGACTCGGGGCGGTCACGCCGGGTGAGATCCGCATCCATGGCGTCCAGCCGCAGCACATGCGCATGATCGACATGGTGTTCCGCGAGCGGCTGGGGGTACGAATGCGCATCGAAGGCGATGTCCTGACGGTAGATGACGAGCAGGAGCTCTCGATCCGCGACGACATCGGGGGCGCGGTGCCCAAGATCGACGACGCCCCCTGGCCGCACTTCCCCGCCGATCTGATGAGTATTGCGCTGATCGTGGCCACACAGGCGCGCGGGACCGTGCTGATTCACGAGAAGATGTTCGAGAGCCGCCTGTACTTCGTGGACAAACTGATCGGAATGGGGGCGAAGATCATCCTCTGTGACCCCCATCGCGCCGTGATCGTGGGTCCCTCTCGCCTGCACGGCGCCGAGATGAGCAGCCCCGATATCCGGGCCGGCATGGCGCTGTTGATTGCCGCACTCGCAGCCCGCGGCACCAGCACCATCGCCAACATCTGGCAGATCGACCGCGGCTACGAACAGATTGACGCGAAGCTGCGCACTCTCGGAGCGCGTATCGAGCGCATGGCACAGTAACGAGTAGGAGAAGGGTCGATGCCCAATGCGCTGATTGTGGTGGATATGCAGTGTGGCTTTATGGTGCCGGAGGGCAGCCTCTTCTGCGGCGAGGCGGCACGCAGCATCATCCCGCACGTGCGGGCGCTCGTCGAGCGAGAGGCGGCGGCGGGCAGCCTCATCATCTTCACAGCCGACACCCACACGCCAGACGATCTCGAGTTCGCCATGTTCCCGCCCCATTGCATCGCCGGGACACACGACGCCGAGATCATCCCGGAGCTGTCCGATCTCGCGGAGAAGGCCCTTATCCTGCCGAAGCGGCGCTACTCTGCCTTCTTCGGGACAGATCTCGGACAGCAGTTGGCCGCCTTCCAGCCTGAGAAGATCATCGTAGCCGGCGATTGCACCGATATCTGCGTGCTCCATACAGTTGCAGACGCACGCAACCGCGACTACAAGGTAGAAGTCCCCGCGAACGCAGTGGCGTCGTTCGATCCAGACGGGCACAAGTGGGCATTGCGCCACATGGAGAAGGTGTTGGGAGCACAAGTCTTGTTCCCATCCGAGGAGCGCGCATGATCGCCGTGCGGAACCTGACGGATGTCACCGCATACCGGGGACCCGACGGGGCGTACGTTCAAGAGCTGGGCGGCGCCAGCACGGGTATGCAGAGCCACAGCGTTGCGGTGATCTGCCACCCGCCCGGCACCGCCTCGCGGGAGCATCACCATACGATAGCGGATGAGGTGTACGTGGTGCTCTCCGGCACCGGCGAGTTGCTCATGGACGGGCAGCGCATCACCGTGAGGCCCAACGACATCGTCATTCTACTACCCGGGCAGCGTCATAAGATCGGCTGCAGCGGGGACGACGACCTCGTGCTTTACGTGACCTGCTCGCCGGCGTATGACCCGGGTGAAGTGATCTGGGACGAGTGATGGATCGACAGATCCGATCCGTGCGACAGCCCGGCCGTCCCCGGCCGGAACCACGGGCGTGACGCCGCAGCGCAGGCACGAAATAACGAGAAGGGCGGCCTCTTTGGGAGCCGCCCTTCTCGTTTGCCCTTATCTGGCGCCTCTCGGCGGGGCTCGCACGCCCTCGCCAGAGCTATCCGGCGCTAGCTGCGGCTCTTGCCGGGTGTGAACAAAGCGATCATCCGGTCGAACTGCTCGTATACGAAGTTCTGCCGGAAACCAGCGAGGACAGCGGTCAGATACGGCAGCAGCCGGGCACCGGCGCTGGCCATGTCGTCCGACAGGTTCACCTGCAGCACCAGGAACCCGCTGGCCAGCACCAGGTAGAGGATACCGCCGAGGATTAAGCCCATAACCGGCTGCACCAGGTACCAAATCATGTACTGGCCGTCGAAGTCCTGCTTCTCGGCCACGTGCCACCACAAGTGGTAGAGCGACCCCACCACGCCACCGACACCACCCCACATCATGGCGTTCCATGCGGGAAAGACGGTATTCATTGTGGCCGCACCGAGGTTGCCGACCATGCCGATCCAACCGGCCAGATAACCTGCGAATATCAGCCCTGCGACGAACGCGATGAGCCACACGAACTCATATGCGAAGATTCGTGGTCCCAATTGGCGAGACGAGGTGCGGCTGCCAATGGCCCGTTCCAGCATCGCACGCACCTGCGCCGTACGGTACTCAGCGCTGGCATACTCCTCGGGCTGCTCCACCAGCAATTGCCTGGCCTCGCGCAGCATTCCCAGTGCCTTTTCAGCGTTCGCCGGTGGGTTGATAAAGTCGCCGGTCACCTTGCCATAGAGGTCGGCAATCTGTGTGTGCAAGCCGGTCAACCATTCCGGGCTGATGCGCGCACCGATCGCAGCCTTCTCAGCTTCAGTGCGCTGCTTCGAGGCCGGCAACGGGTGTTCTTCCAGGTCCAAACCGGGTCCGGCGGGCACGGGAGTACGGCTCGTCCGAGTCACCCACGGCGGGGCGGCAGGCGCACGCGGGGTGCGCTCCGGAGCGCTGGAGCCGCGGGAGGTGGCCGGAGCCAGAGCAGAAGTTGGGGCGGGCACGGGCGCTCCGCTAATGGCGGCAAATTCCCGATCCAGTAGCGCAGCCAACTCGGAGCTCTGCCGTGTTGAATCCGCACCCTGTCCGGGCGAGGGGGCAACGACGGTGCCGGGCTTGATCATCCTTTTTCCTCCATTGCGTCGGGGCAGCCGGTCTGGGAACAGGTTACTGGCCCACGAACACATTACCGCGGAGACACGTTACGAGGTCAGCCGTTGGCTAATAATAGCACAAGTTACTGGAAATGTGTAACAAGCTCGAACTGGAAGCGGCTGCGGTAACGCCGGAGGACACGTAGCACCGGCCGGGCGAAGAGAAGAAGCAAAGCCGCATTGCCGGCGGCGCGCGCTGCGTCCCACCACAGGGACGTGGCCACATAGAAAGCCGCATACGAGCGCAATCCTTGCACGACGCTCATTCCCGGCTTCCATCCCTCTCCGCCGGCGACCTCCGTCAGGAATGGGCCGGCGGCGGCAGCGCCGGTAGGCGCCAGGTACGGCCAGAACCACAGGTTCATCAGCGCCCCGAACAGAAGGCCGGCAAGGGCGCCCCACGCCGCCAGCATGACCGGTTCCCAGCGGCGCCCGCGCCCGAGTTCGGGCAGCCAGCCCGACACCAAACCCACCCAGCCGGTCGCAAACATCTGGTATGGCAACCACGGCCCCACGCCGCCGCCGATCAAGGCCGAGACCAACAGGCTGAGGGCGCCGAGCAGGAACCCAAAGGCCGGTCCGTAGCAGTAGCCGGAAAGGATGGGAAGCAAGAAGATGGCCTGAAATCCAGCCGGGCCGGGCACGGCACGCAGAGCCGCGCTCAGAGCGGTCAGTATACCGAGTAGCGCGGTCCCCTTGCTGGTCATCTCTTCATTGCCCAGGGCCGCGAAGGCCGCCGCCAGGCAGAACAATAGCAGGAGCACGAAAACCAGCGGCGCATCGGCAGCGTGCGCCATGGCGCCCTGGGCGGCGGCCAGGGTCGAGGCCGGCAGAAAGAAGGGATAGAGAAAGGCGCCCAGGCCGAGGAGGCTGGACGCAACCAGGATGGCTGTCTGCAGGAAACGAATCGAGCGCACGCGTCAGTGCACGACGCGGCGCAACACGTCGCCCGGAGTCAGGAACCGCGGATCGCGCAGCAGCTTGTTGATCTGCGAGGAGAACAGTTGCGAGTCGGTCATCACACGGCGTACCGGACCGTTCACTACCGCTTCCCCTTCGCCCATCAGCACCACGCGGTCGGCGCACTCGGCAACCAGCTCTACGTCATGCGTGGCCATCACGATGGTGCGCCCGTCGCGTTTCAGCTTCACCAGCACATCTGCCAGGATCTGCTTCTGCCCATAATCCAGGCCGCGGGTGGGCTCGTCCAACAGCAACAACTCCGGATCACCCACCAGCACCGCCGCCAGCGCTGCCCGCTGCTGCTCCCCGCCGGACAGATCGCGGGGGTCGCGCTCCGCCGCGTCGCCCAGGCCCAGGCGCTCCAGCAGCGCGCGATCCGCCTGCTCATCCAGAGCGAGCCCGCGGCTGCGGCGTGTGAACTGCAGCTCCGCCAGCAGCGTCTCGTTGAACAGCAGTGTGGACGGCTGCTGCGGCACGTAGCCGATATGCTTGATGATCTCGCTGGCATCCACTGAGCGCGTATCCAATCCTGCCACCGTCACATCTCCGTGCTGTGGGCGCAGCAGCCCGGCCAGATGTTTCAGCAAAGTGCTCTTGCCAGACCCGTTGCGACCCATCAGGGCCACGAATTCGCCACTATGTCCCACCAGGTTCAGGCCGCGCAGCGCCGGGATGGCGCCATAGGCGTAGTGGACATCCCGCACGGTGAACGCAGCCACCGCGCCGGACGGGCCGGAAGACACGACCGCCGGTGTGCGCTCCTCAGGTTCTTCTGTCATATCCGCCATCCGGGCAAGGGTCTGCCTGACAAAGCTGCGCCCTTCCTTGATCGTCAGCGGCAGTGGCTCGCCACCCGAGCGCACGCCCCAGCCGGACGAGCGGCGGGACCATCGGCAGTATCTCCATCACATCACGCGGCGTGCCGAGGAATGGCTGCGCTCCGGCGCCGGGCATGTACAGCACGCGGTCGGCGTATTGGATCACACGTTCCAGCCGGTGCTCGCTCAGCACCACCGTGAGTCCCAGGTCCTCGTTCAACTGTCGCAGCGCCAGCAACACCTCCTCGGCCGATTGCGGGTCCAACTGCGAGGTGGGCTCGTCCAACACGAGCAACTCTGGCTGCAGCGCCAACACCGAAGCGATGGCCACGCGCTGCCGCTCCCCACCCGACAGTGTGCTGATCCGGCGGCGGCGCAGATGGGCAACGTGCATCTGGTCCAACGCCTCTTCGACGCGCTTGCGCATGGTGTGCTGCGGCACGCTGTGATTTTCCAGCGCGAAAGCGATCTCGTCTTCCACGGTGTCCACCACTGCCTGCGCCTCGGGGTCCTGGAACACGAAGCCTACGACTCCTGACATGCCGCGCGGCGCCATCGTCACCGGGTCGCTGCCAAAAACCCGCGCCTGCCCCGCCCAACGTCCGCCGAAGAAATGCGGCACGAGCCCGTTCAGGCAGCGCAAAAACGTGGACTTCCCCGCGCCCGAAGGCCCAACGACCAGCACGAACTCCCCCGGGCGGATCGTGGTAGAGAAATCGGCAAGCGCCGGCACCGTCTGATCCGGGTAGCAATAGGTAACTCGATCGAACTCGATCACACCGGTGTTCCTTCCACGGCACGTTCAACGGGCAGGAAAAGCGCGGGCAGCGGCGCGCATGCGATCAGCGCCCCGACGAGGGGGCGGAACTCCGGCCACGGCGAGCGGGGCGGGTACGGGTAATAAAGGAGCCAGTCCGGCTGCGTGGCCAACAGGATGGCCCAAACGGCGAGCAACAAGACCATCAGCGCAGCCGCGCCGGTGTCCCACCGTCCCCAACGCCAGCGCCGGTAGTGCGTCCGCTGTACCTGCCGGCCCTGATCCGTCAGGCTCCAGCCTGCGGCCACCAACCCGGCAATCCCCACGATGCTCCAGCCGGCCACCGCCGTCCCGAACTGCGCCCCCGCCAGCCCGGCCCCGGTCCCCACCAGCCCGCTCAGCAGCGCGAATAACTGCACGCGCCGGCGGGCCAACGACACGGGAGCGATCGGGCGGCCGAAACCGCGCGCCTCCATCGACTCTGCCAGCTGCACGGCGCGCTCCAGGGCGGTGAGCAGCAGCGGCATCAGCAGCGGCAGCAGATCGCGTACGCCGCGCACGCGGTGTCCCCGCAGCATCTGCGCCTCACGCACGCTCTCCCAGGCGGCCACCATCTGCGGCACGAAAGCGACGGCAATCGCCGCTGCCACGCCCGCCTGGTAGACGAAGGCAGGCGCCAGTCGCAACAGGCGCGCCTGGTCTACCGCCAGATTGAAGGCCGCAAACGCGACCAGCAGCGTAATCAGCGCGAGGCCGCTAGCGATACCATACAGCAGCGCCTCCCCGGTGAGCGGGCCGCCGATCACCGGCCAGTGCGCGGGCAGGCGGGCAATCACGAGCCGCCCCTGGTGCGAGGTCAGGAGCGTGAACGGCACGGTTAGCAGCCACATGAACGCGCCGAAGCGCACGAAGATGCCCCATGCCCTGGCCGCGGGCCGAGCTTGCGCGAGCGCCCCGTAGACCAGGCCGGCGCCGAGCAGCGCCAGGGTCAGGTAGATCGGGTTCCGGGTAACGAGCGAGGGCGCCGCGGCCGCCGCCAGCCACAACAGCCAGGCAACCGGATGCTGCTCGGCGTTTCGCTCACCGTCCACGGCGTCCCCTCAGGAATAGCCACCCGCCGGCCGCCACCAGCGCTGCGGCGAACAGCGCCGCCGTGCCGTACGAACCGGCCTGGACCGGGATAGTCGCCCCACCGCTACTGGCGGGAGCCGCCGCCAGGTTAGCCTCGGAGCAGACCCGGTCAAAAGCCATCACCGGTGGCTCCGTGCCGCTCGAGAAGTTGCCCGGCCCCCAGGACCACCCCTCCAGTGCACCGTCGCGCACTTCGTACCCCGCTGCGCCCATCGTTGCGTAACGCCAGCCACTGTCTTCCCAGTGATAGTACGCCCAATACTCGCAGCTCGAGCCGGTGCAGCGGCAAAAACAGTCTTGCTGCGGGTAGCTGCAGCCGGATCCGGCCACGCTGCACACGGCCGTGCCCAGGCCGCCATTCACGTCGAACACCGGCTGCAGCCCCGACCGCTCCAGCAGTTCCTGCCCACTGATCGCCGGCTCGGAAAACGCCACGCAGCGCGTCTCGATGCGCCCATCCGGGTAGCGGACCACCAGCCCGGCCCGATTGCCGCCGCCTTGCGCCGAAGCGAAGGGCGGCAATACAGCCCAGACCAGCAGAACCAGCCAGACAAACCGCAGCGAGGCGCGATGCATGGCGTCAGACCTCAACTAGGCACGCCGCCGCAGCGTCAGGCCGGCGCCCAGCAACGCGGCAGCCGCCAGCAGAAGCGCGGCCACCGGCGCTCCACCCGTGACGGGGAGAACGGCGGGAGTAGCCACGGCTGCCCGCGTGGCAGCCGTAGTGGCGACAGCGGCTGCGGTCCGGGTAGCGGTGGCAACGGCTGCCCGGGTGGCGGTTGTAGCTGCAACTGCAGTAGCGGCCGGTTGCGCCTGAAGCTGGGCGAAGGTCAGCACCGGGGGCTGAATCACGGGATTGAAGTTCGCATCTGACTCGGTCCAGGTGAAACCTTCCACCGCCCCATTGGCCGGCTTATAAGCGCCGACGCCTTCCTTAGCAGCCGCCCACTTGCCTGTGGCTGCGTCCAGGTGGAAATACGCCCAGAAGCGCTTCGGGTCACAGAAACAGTTCGTAGCAGGACAACCGGTGTTGTTGATGCTGCACACCGCCGGGCCGAACTGCGTTTCCTGGCTCACCAGCGTGATCTTGGCGGCCTTCAGCGCATCGAACGCAGTGGCGTCCGCCGGGACCGTCACGACATCGGCATAGCGTGTGCCGTCCGGGAAGGCGACCACCAGGCCGACACGCTTCGTTCCGGCCTGCGCCAGGGCCGGCGCGGCCCACACGAGGCGCGACGGCCAGAAACGCTACGGTAATCCAGAGCAGAACACGTTTGTTCACAACATCCTCCCTATGATTTGAATGGCGAATAAGCCTATCGCTCAGCCTGCGATCCGTACCGGCAGGTAGAACATCCTGCACCCCTGGGCCGCGGACTCTTCCGGCTGCAGCGCGGCGAGCGCATCCAGCGTCGCCATCAGCCGGCTTTCCTCTTTGCCCGCCTCCCGCATATACACAAACCCGCCGTCAGGCTGCTGGAAACCCAGCAGGGTGGCGGCATCCGCCGGCTGTGCCACGCCCACGGCGCGCAACGCCTGCAGCGCCAGCGCCGTCGAGTTGGCGTTGGCCGGGTCGTCCGCGCTGCACCCCACCCCAACCATCCGCTCGCCTGGCGGTCGCGCAGATAAGCCACCGACGGCAGCAGATAGGGCGCACAGCGGAAACCGGCGTGGGCCGCCAGCAGTGTAGACGATACGCCCCGTGCTATCCACGTCGCTATCCTGGCCTGAGAATGCCCACCCCCAGCTCCCGTCGCCCCGCCTGACGGCGGTAATTGCATCGATTGCCCTACCGGGGACCGGTAGGCCGGCCCGCTGCATACGCCTCGACGGCGAGTGTGTGCCGGAAGGCGAATTCCGGGTGGAAGCGCCCGCTGGCCGGGTCGTAGGCCCGCTGCAGCAGCGCCACCAGATCCAGGCCGCCGAAGGAGCCGAGATCGGCGCCGGCCAGCGCTGCCGCCCGGGTTACCTTGCCCGTCTGCCCGGCGTCGGCTCCTGCATAGCCGGGCGCCAGCGCCGCCAGGGCCGCCACCGCATCGGAGCCAGACGCTCCTTTCCACGCTGTGGCATCCTCGCCCAGCAGGCCGAGCACGTAGACGGCGTCCGCCGTTGCTGCCGCGCTGCTGCGCCCGCTCGCCCCTGCGATCCGCAAGCCAAAGCCGCCGTCGGCCAACTGCTCGCCCCGCAACCACTGCACCGCGTTGCCTGCGGGCCGCGCGCTCGGCGTCGTCACCGCGCTGCGCCGCGGCATCTCTCGGAGATGCCGCCATGCTTGCGGCCTCTCTCGGAGACGCCACAAGCAGCAACGCCATGGCGACTGCCACCCAGGGACCTAACGGACGTAGACTGCGCATTTGCCGGTGCAGCACGGCGAGAGTCTTGATCATGCAAAAGAAAACGCCCCTGGTAAGAGGGGCGTTAGAGACAGAAAACCCCTTGTCGAACGAACTGACAAGGGGAGAGGACAACGTCCCACTCCCTTTACCTCGAAGGTTGTGCCGGAACAGGCAGAGGCGGGTATTCTGGCTCGGCCGCTCAACTGAACCCTTTGAGCAGCCATACAGTTGCGGGACAGCGCCGGTCTCTCACCGGCTTCCCCCGATCACTCTACCGGTATTCGGTTTAAAGTTCACCCGCTAAAGACGGCAACGCGAGAGGATAGCACGAGGGGCGGCCGGGTGTCAAAACGCAGCCGGCCGGGCCGCGGCAGAACTATGTAAGCCAGCAGTCTAGTACCTTGTGCCTACGCTGGTATAATCATGTGTGAATTATGTAGAACTTAGGGCAGCGGCTGTCTCGCTGCGTGTCATATCTAGGGAGGCAAGTAGACGTGAACTCCGTACTGGAAACGAAATGGGCTGGTCTATGTGCTGATCCTGATTGCGGTCAGCGCGCTGTTTTACAGCGCCTCGCGATCGGCCGACCGGCCGCCGAAAAGGATCTGACCGAGGTCGCACGCCTGATCCAGCAGGGCAAGGTGCGACAAGATCACCGTCATCGGGTGATCGAGCTTGCAGGTGCAGTTGGTAGGCGACAAGCCCGGCAACGTATACGTCTCACAAAGAGCCCGGCGTCAACCTGACGGCGTCGCTGCTCAACCTGGGCGTCACTCCGGAAGCACTGTCAAAGGTAGACCTCAAGGTGGCCACGCCGAGCGATCTCGGGCAGTTGGCTGACGATCCTGGGCACGCTTGTTGCCGGTCGTCTTGATGGCCGGGCTGTTCTTCATGATCCTGCGCCAGGCGCAGGGCTCGAATAACCAGGCGATGTCCTTCGGCAAGAGCCGGGCGCGCATGTTCACGGGCGACAAGCCGACGGTGACCTTCGCCGACGTGGCCGGGGCCGAGGAGGCCAAGCAGGAGCTGCAGGAAGTGGTCGAGTTCCTCAAGGAGCCGCAGAAGTTCGCCTCGCTGGGCGCGCGCATCCCCAAGGGCGTGCTGCTGGTCGGCCCGCCCGGCACCGGCAAGACGCTGATGGCCAAGGCCATCTCGGGCGAGGCCGGCGTGCCCTTCTTCTCCATCTCCGGCTCGGAGTTCGTCGAGATGTTCGTCGGCGTGGGCGCCAGCCGCGTGCGCGACCTGTTCGAGCAGGCCAAGCGCAACTCGCCCTGCATCATCTTCATCGACGAGATCGACGCCGTCGGCCGCCAGCGCGGCGCCGGGCTGGGCGGCAGCCACGACGAGCGCGAGCAGACGCTGAACCAGATCCTGGTCGAGATGGACGGCTTCGACACCGACACCAACGTGATCCTGATCGCCGCCACCAACCGGCCCGACATCCTGGACCCGGCGCTGCTGCGGCCGGGGCGTTTCGACCGCCAGGTGGTGATGGACCGGCCGGACAAGAAGGGCCGCGAGGAGATCCTCAAGGTGCACGTGCGCGGCAAGCCGCTGGAGCCGGACGTCGACCTGGAGACGATCGCCCGCGGCACGCCGGGCTTCGTGGGCGCCGACCTGGAGAACCTGGTCAACGAGGCGGCGATCCTGGCGGCGCGGCGCAACAAGCGCAGCATCGGCATGGCCGAGTTCCAGGAGGCGGTCGAGCGGGTGATCGCCGGCCCCGAGCGCAAGAGCCGCATCATCTCGCGACAAGGAAAAGGAGATCATCGCCTACCACGAGGCCGGCCACGCCCTGGTGCGCCGCATGCTGCAG
Source organism: uncultured Chloroflexia bacterium (assembly GCA_963783655.1). GTDB lineage: Bacteria > Chloroflexota > Anaerolineae > CG2-30-64-16 > CG2-30-64-16 > CAWAOA01. The sequence continues at coordinate 202,804 of CAWAOA010000003.1, read as the reverse complement.
CAAGTGCGATCCGGTGCACAAGATCAGCATCATCAGCCGCGGCATGGCGCTGGGCTACACCATGTCGCTGCCCGAGGATGACCGGGTGCTCGTCAGCAAGGCGCAAGTTCGAGCATGACATGAGCGCGATGCTGGGCGGCCGCGTGGCCGAAGAGCTGATCTTCGACGACGTGACCAACGGCGCCGTGGACGACCTGGACAAGGTCACCAAGCTGGCCCGGGCCATGGTCACCCAGTACGGCATGAGCGAGAAGATGGGCCCGATGGTCTTCGGGCAGCGGCAGGAGATGGTCTTCCTGGGCCGCGACATCGGCGAGCAGCGCAACTACAGCGAGCAGGTGGCGCGCGAGATCGACAAGGAAGTGCGCCGGATCGTGGCGGAAGCGCTACGAGCGGGCACGACGATATCCTGACCACGTTCAGCGATCTGCACCAGACGATCGCCAAGCGCTGATCCAGGTGGAGACGATGGACGCCGAGGAGTTCGAGTCTTTCTTCGCAGGATGTGCCCGGCGTCCCGCCGCGTGCCCGATGGAACCGGGCGTCCGCCCGCGCCCAAGGTGCCGCAACCCGCGGCCGGGTCGCCGCCATCCGAGCAACGAGCGGCCCGGCCAGGCGCCCAACCCGAAACCCGCGCCGGCTGATCGAGCGACGAGGGATCATAGGACGGAGGATGCAGCGTCAGCAACGAACGCTGCCATCCTTCCGTCTTTGTTTATTCGCCGACCAGTCTGCTTCGCACACAGGAGGAATCACGATGTCGGAATCCAGCCAGCAGTTCCCATCGGCCTGAGCGGCGAGGTGCAGCAGTCGTGGTGACGCCTGAGGTGACCGCAAAGCACATGGGCAGCGGCGCAGTGCAGTGTTTGCCACGCCCGAGATGGTGCGGCTGATGGAGAAGGCGGCCGTGCGCGCGGTTGCTCCGTACCTGGCGCCCGGCCAACAGACCGTGGGCAGTCTGGTCAACGTCCGCCACCTGGCCGCGACGCCCGCTGGGCGCCACGGTCACGGCGCACGCCGAGCTGGTCGAGCGTCGACGGCCGCCGCCTCACCTTCCGGGTCAGCGCCACGACGGGGTCGAGCGATCGGCGAGGGCTCGCACGAACGGGCGCTGATCGATCTGGAGCGCTTCGAGGCGCGGGCCGAAGCGCAAGCGGGTACAGGCGAAGGCTGGCAAGATCTGCGCCGTGAGCTGATATCGCTGCGCGGGACCGTCGAGCGCATCACCTATCACAACGAAGAGAACGGCTACACCGTCGCCCAGTTGATGCCCGAAGGACAGGCCGTACACGGTCACGGTCGTCGGCAACATGCTCGGGCATCAACGTCGGCGAGTCGGTGGAGCTGACCGGCGCCTGGATGTGCCCACCCGCAGTATGGCCGCCAGTTCCAGGCCGACAGCGTGCGCACCGTGCTGCCGGCCACCGATCGCCGGGCTGGAGAAATACCTGGGCAGCGGCCTGATCAAGGGCGTCGGCCCGGTCACGGCGCAGCGCATCGTCCGCAACTTCGGCCTCGACACCCTGCAGTGATCGAAGAAGAGCCGCGACGGCTGCACGAGGTGCTGGGCGTCGGGCCGAAGCGGGTCAAGATGATCACCCGCGCCTGGGCACGAGCAGCGCAGATCAAAGAAGTGATGCTCTTCCTGCAGAGCCACAACGTCTCCACCGGGCTGGCAGTCAAGATCTACAAGGCGTACGGGGACGATGCGATCGAGATCGTCGCAGCCCGACCCCTACCGGCTGGCACGCGAGATCTACGGCATCGGCTTCATCACGGCCGACAAGATCGCCCGCGAACTGGGCATGCCGCCCATGATGCCCCCGAGCGTGTGGCCGCCGGCGTGGCTTACGTGCTCAGCCAGGCCGCCGACGAGGGCAACGTCTACCTGCCGGCGCAGTCGCTGATCGAGAGATCGAGCGAGCTGCTGGCCGTCGCCCCAGGAACTGGTGAGCCAGGCGATCCTCGCCTTGGCAGCGGAGCGCCAAGTCCAGATCGAGGCGCGGGCCGGGGTGCCCGGCCCGCCGCCGCTGGAGATCACGGGCGACAGCGCCGTCTATCTGACGCCCTTCTACTACGGCGAGATCGGCGTCGCCAACCGCTTGCGCGCGGCTGGTGCTGGCCGGCGACGACGCACTTGCCGGTCTTCGACGAGCTTCGACTGGCCGACCGCGTTCCGCCGCTGCGAGATCCAAACGCGGCTGGCGCTCTCCGAGCGGCAGAGCGAGGCCGTGCGCACGGCCCTCACCCACCGGGTGGCCGTGCTGACCGGCGGCCCGGGCACCGGCAAGACCACCACCGTCCGCAGCATCATCCGCCTGGTCGAGGCCGCCGGCCAGCGCGCCCTGCTCGCCTCACCCACCGGCCGCGCCGCCAAGCGTCTCACCGAAGCCACCGGCCGCCCGGCCAAGACGATCCACCGCCTGCTGGAGTTCAAGCCGGGCGAGGGCTTCACCTTCCAGCGCAACGAGGACAAACCCGCTGGAGGCCGACCTGCTGATCGTGGACGAAGCCTCGATGCTGGATCTGCTGCTGACCAACAACCTGCTCAAGGCCATGCCGCCGGGCACGCATCTGCTGCTGGTGGGCGATGTCGACCAGTTGCCCAGCGTGGGCGCCGGCAACGTGCTGCACGACCTGATCGACGCCATCGAGAGCGCCGGACGAGATGCCGGCGGGGCGCGCGCGCGGTTGTCCGGCTCGACACCATCTTCCGCCAGCCCGGGGGCAGCCACATCATCACCAACGCCCACCGCATCAACCACGGGCAGCTGCCGACTATCGACAACCGCAACAGCCGCGATTTCTTCCTCTTCAAGGAAGAAGACCCGGAGCGGGCCGCCGCCCTGATCGTCGAGCTGGTGCAGGAGCGCATCCCGCGCCAGTTCGGCTTGCGAGCCCGACCAGATCCAGGTGCTCAGCCCCATGCACCGTGGCGAGGTCGGCGTCGGCGAGCTGAACAGCCGTCTGCAGGCGGCCTGAACCCGCCGCGCGCCGGGCACTGCCGAGCGACAGGTCGGCGGGCGCACGTTTCGCGCGGGGACCGCGTGATGCAGATCCGCAACAACTACGACAAGGAAGTCTACAACGGCGACATGGGATACGTGCAGCTGGTCGATCCTGGAGGAGCAGATCGCTGACCGTACGCATCGACGACCGCCCGGTCGGTCTACGACTTCCTCGAGCTCGACGAGCTGGTGCATGCCTATGCCATCAGCATCCACAAGGCGCAGGGCAGCGAGTTCCCCGCCGTGGTCATTCCGCTGCTGACGACCCACTACATCATGCTGCAGCGCAACCTGCTCTACACGGCCGTCACCCGCGCGCAGAAGCTGGTCGTGCTCGTGGGCAACATGCGCGCCGTCTCGATCGCCGTGCACAACGCGCGGGCACAACTACGCTTCACGGGACTGGAGGCGCGGCTCGGCTCAGCTTTCGCCGCAACCGCCACAGCCCTCACGGCGGGGCGCATGCTATAATGGCGGCGGAGGGCTTATGAGCGTCATCACGCTTTCCCGGCAGTTTGGGAGTGGGGGGGACGACATCGCCCGCATCGTGGCGGACCGCCTTGGCCTGCGCATCCTCGGCAAAGAGATGATCAACATGGCCGCCTGCAAGGCCGGGGTACCGGAAGTGGCTCTCGCCGAGCTAGACGAGCTCGGGCTGCTCGGCATCCGTCCTCAGCGCGCGGCCGTGGAACAGTACGAGAAAGCGGTGACTGCGCTGATGGGGGAGGCCGCCGCCGAGGGCAAGGTACTCATCGTCGGGCGGGGCGGCCAGGTACATCTGGCAAAACGGCAGGGTGTGCTGCACGTCCAGGTGATAGCGCCTCTGGAGCAGCGAGTGCGTCGTGTGGCAAAACGGTGCTCGACGACGCCGGAAGTGGCACTGGCGATGGTGGAAGCGAGAGATCGCGTGCGGGCCGCGTACGTGCACCGTTGTGCGGGTACGCGCTGGGACGATCCTTCGCTTTACGATCTGGTGCTGAACACGGGACAACTGGGTATTGCAGGAGCGGCGGATATCGTGTGCCTGGCAGCGATACGGGTGACGGCAGCGGCATGAGAGACAACGGCAAAGCGGCGTTCTCGCACCCTTCGGAGGCGGAATTCGCCCGAATCCTCGATTTCTACGGTATCCAGTGGGAATACGAACCGCGCACATTCGTCCTCGAGCGTGATGAACACGGAAACACCCTCGAGGCCTTTTCACCTGACTTTTATCTGCCCGAACAGGACCTGTACGTAGAGCTGACCACCATGGCGCCGCGCCAGATCCGTCACAAGAACCACAAGGTCCGCCGCCTGGCCGAGCTGTACCCGGAGATCAACATCAAGCTGTTCAAGCGCGGTGATATCCGCAACCTGCTCATCAAGTACGGGCTAGAGCAGTATCCCGAGCTACTCGACAACCAGCTCTAGTAGAGCCGATCAATGTCCACACCCGCCCAAAAGCCATCCTCGCCCCCACTGGATCCTGGCGTCACACGCGTCGTTTACAGCGCCGATCAGATCCAGCATCGTATCCGCGAGCTGGGACTCCAGATCAGCGCCGACTACGCCGGCAAGAATCCCTTGCTGGTCGGTGTGCTGAAGGGTGTAATCTTCTTCGCCACCGATCTGCTGCGCTGCCTCACCATCCCCGTCTCGCTCGATTTCATGGCGATTTCGCGCTACAACGCCAACCGGCCGGCGCCGGGCGCCGTTCGCCTGGTCAAAGACCTGGAAGAGCCGGTCGAGGGGAGACACCTGCTGTTCATTGAGGATGTAGTCGACACCGGGCTGACGCTCAGCTATCTGCTGCGTATCCTGCGGGAGCGAGATCCGGCCAGCCTCGAGACATGCACGCTCTTCAGTCGCCCGCAGCGGCGTATCGTCAACGTGCGCTTACGCTACGTTGGCTTCGAGCTGCCGGACCACTTTGTGGTGGGATATGGGCTTGACTACAAGGAAGCGTACCGGCAGCTCCCGTACGTGGGAGAGCTGTCATCGGAAGTGCTGAGGGGAGAGAAGATCAACCCGGTTAAATAGAGGTGCCCCAAGCAACCGTCTGGCATTCTTACTGCTCTTGACCCGCTTGTTGGCCCGCCGTTTCTGTACCTGTTCTTCTATCCAACCAGTTGTCTGATCGAATTTGGAATCAGGTCAGCGAGTCCTACAAACCCTGGAATGGTTCGGGTTTTAGAGCCGCCGTCTGATTTCTCGGGGCTACCTCGCCTTTGTTCCAACAGCCTTACCTGTATTCAACCCTTGCGTCCAGGACATTCGTGTTAGTGTCTTCCGGCATTATCGGCTTGACTCCTAGCCGATAGCCCTATTGCCTTGGTCAAACTCACAGGCTGTTTTCACATTGGCAGGACCATCGTAGCTTTAAAAAGCTCTGAAGTCAAGCGTTGTGAGGATTTTTAAGCAGTTAAATCTTTATTACCCTTCCTGCCGGCCGCTGAAGCCCGGGAGTTACGCGGCTCAAAGGGGTTCAGGTCGTCTATACTAATTTTTTCCCATCCATGTGTTTTGTATTATCGTAGTAGTAGGGGCTCGGGATATGTGGAGAACCACCTATAGCATTGCGTGTGAATACTACATATGGGTGCCTCGTGACACTCTGCACTAGCGCTCACGCAAAGGAAGATGATCTCCGCTCGCCGGTTGTCGAATAGCCTGGGGAGTGCCTGGGGAGACCAAAATTCGCCCCGATCTTCTCCGCAGACACAAGCTGTAGTGGGTAGGACGACCGGACGTCTCGTATCTTGTGGAAAGAACACAAACAGTCGCAGATACTGGCCCGTGCCGGTGGGAGCAATTGTGGGTAAGTGCCACTCTTCTCCACCGAGTTATCCCTCCTCCCCGGGGATAAAAGCACCGCAAGAAGTTGCCGATGTATATTTGCGATGATATACTATGTTGTAACTTAAGTCACACTGCGACACAAGGAGCAGCTTTGCAGTCATGTGAACCGAACGCCGGTCTGCGCTTAATGACCTATAACATACACCGTTGGGAAGGTTTCGATGGCCGGATGGATGTGGGACGTTTGAGCGACGTCGTTGCATCCACAAACAGCGACGTCATTGTCCTCAACGAGGTGCTGCACCCTGTATATGGCGTAACCGGTTGGAAAGAGCCGCTGGCAGAGCTCGCGCGCCAGTTGGGCATGCATTTCGCCTTTGGGCCGAGTGGCTGGCGCGATTTCGGGCCAGGATGGCATGGCCAGGTAGGCAATGCCATCCTCAGTCGCTACCCCCTGGTCAATGTGAGCAACATCTGGCTGCCGCGCCTCGCGCGACAAAGCAGCGGTCGTTGCTCGGCGCCACCCTTGACGATGGGCCCGCGCGGGCTGACGGCGTTTGTCACGCACCTCGATCATTTTCTGGAAGTTACGCGTATGTGGCAGCTTGAAGCCGTCCTCAATAGCCTCGGCCAACAGGGACCGCATTTCCTGGCCGGTGATTTCAACACGCCGGGGTTCACAGGCAGGCGATCACGACGCTGGATGCCACCGGTGCTGCGTCTGATGCGCCGGGCAGGGTACGCCGATGCGTTCTTTACGGTGGGCAGCGGTTGTGGACGCACCTTTCCTGCCGCGCAGCCCGATCTTCCGGCTTGATTTTCTCTTTGTGCCGCGGCGCTGGGCGGCGGGCCTCCGCGGGGCGCATGCTCCTGCCCACGACCTCGTGCTTGAGGCATCGGACCACCGGCCCCTGGTGGTGGATTGGGGTTGGCCCGGTGCGCACAAGGGAGTCGAGACGTGCATGGAGTGCATGGCGTCACGCACGGGCATCCCCTCCGCTCTCGGCGCAGCGGCGCCCTCACCGGTATTGAACTGACACTTGGCGCACGCGAGCGAGGCTGACCGCGATCTGGCTCTGCTTCGCAAATGGCAGGACGTGCTCTACCTGCAAACGGGGAGCGAGCGGCAGCGTCGTGCCTGGGTCGAGCTCCACCATCTGGGGGTGCTGGAGATCCTACGCCCCTTCGACGGGGTGCTGATCGGGACAATCCCACTGGGCATCGATGTGCCCGGCAGTGACCTTGACATAGCGTGCAGCGCACCATCCATTGCTGCGCTCGAGCAGCTTCTGGCCTCCGCCTACGGCGCTCTCCCAGGATACCGTTCTACCACAGAAACCGATAGTGACGGTACGGAGTGCCTCGTCGTCGACTTCCAGGGTCCGGCTTTCCCGGTACAGTTGTTTGCACAGCGGGCCCCCGTCGCCCGCCAGCGCGGATACCGGCATCTGCTGGTGGAGGCGCTGCTGCTGGGTGCCGCGCCCGGCGCACGCGAGCCGATCATGCGGCTCCGAGCAGCGGGGCTCAAGACAGAGCCGGCCTTCGCCCGCCATTTTCTGATTCCCGGCGACCCTTACGCCGCGCTATACGAGATGAGCTACTGGGACGAACCCAGAATCGAGGCGTTCGTACGGGCGTCGAGCAGGAGCGGTAACCTCAGTGGACGAGCCACGATCGCGTGAATGGTGGGATAACCGTTACCAGGGTGGCGATATCCCCTGGGACACAGGTGTTGTGCCGCCGGAGGTGATCGCCCTGGTGGAAGGCAGGGCCGGCGGGGGCGGCTGGGCGCTGGACCTCGGCTGTGGGACGGGTACCAGCAGCCGCTACCTGGCGGCAAACGGCTGGAAGGTGATCGGCATCGATGTGGCACGGCTGGCGCTGCAGAAGGCGTCCGCCCAGACCGGTGGTCGTACACGATACCCCTTCTATTGCCTGGCAGATGCTTCCGACCTGCGCTTCCTGGATGTCCGCGCCGGGCTGGCGCTGGACATCGGCTGCTACCACAACCTGCCTGCCGAGCGCAGGCGGAGCTACATCCGCAGTCTGGCCGGACGCGTGTTGCCCGGCGGTTACTATTTGCTGTATGCTCTGGAGCGTAGTTCTGGGGACGAGAACTCGCACGGGATCGATCCCGCCGAGTTGGCGCCGTTCGCACCCTTTTTCGAGTTGCGATGGGCCCAGCACGGCCTCGACCGCGATAGGCGGTCTGGCTGGTATCTTTTTCGTCGTCACGCCCGTGCTGACGGGTAACGGTTGCCGCTCTTACTGTCAGTCGAGCTCTGTGAGCCTAGAATTCACGCCAGTGTATCCTCTCCCGCTACATCTGGTTTCCCTGATCAATTCACCCTGGGGGAACGGCACATCGTCGATTGGAGGAACGAATGCGCTTTGAAAACCCGCTCAAGCGGGTGGAACGTCTCAAGCGGGTAACAAATATCCCGGAAGATCACGGCGACGAACGAGTTCCCCCCGGCCAGTTCGTCACTGAAAAATTCCCCGTTTTGCACTACGGTTCGGTTCCCGTTTACCAGAATTTGGACAGTTGGGATTTTCGAGTCTTCGGCTTGGTGGAACAGCCACTCCGTCTTTCCTGGCAGGAGTTGCAGGAGCTGCCCTCGAAGACGCAGACCGTAGATATCCACTGCGTCACTCGCTGGAGCAAGCTGGGCACCACGTGGACCGGCGTTGCCTGGCGAGACTTGATGGGCATGCTCAAGGTGAAACCAGAGGCCACTCACTTGATGGCGCATTCCGAATTCGGCTTCACCGCCAATCTAAGTCTCGACGTTCTGGACGATGACGATACGATGCTGGCGTATCTGTTTGACGGCAAACCGCTGGAACCCGACCATGGCTACCCGTTGCGATTGCTCGTGCCGAAGCGCTATTTCTGGAAGAGCGCCAAATGGCTGCGCGGGATAGAATTCATGGATGAAGACCGGGCCGGGTTCTGGGAGCGGAACGGTTACCACATGGAAGGGGATTTCTGGCGCGAGCAGCGTTTTGGTTGGTAGCGCCCAAATAGCGGAACGTCACGCGGGACGAACGCTGCCATACGCTGCTCTGGTAGTGGGCATGCTGGCGATCAGCGTCACTGCCATCTTCACCAAGTGGGCAGCGGTGCCGGGCCCGGCGTCTGCTGCCATCCGGATGATGGTTGCCACCAGCGTCCTGACATTGCCCTATGCGCTACACCAGCGACGCAGCCCTTCAGGCCCATCGTACGTGGGGCTGGGTCTGGCTGCGCTTGCCGGCCTGTGGTTTGCTTTCAACCTCGGGCTCCTCAATACGGCTCTGCTGCTCACATCGGCTGCCAACGCCACCCTGCTCGATAACACAGCTCCGGTGTGGGTGGGGCTGGGCGCCTGGCTGCTGTTTCGCGAACGGCTTCACCCTCGCTATTGGCTGGGATTGCTGCTCGCCCTCGCCGGGGCCGCCGTGGTGAGCGGCGTCGCGACAAATCCGTCGGTGCGGCCGAACAGCGGAGACCTGATCGCCTTCGGCGGCGCCGTCTTCTATGCTGCGTACCTGCTGACCATGCAGCGAGCACGCGAGCACGCGCCGGCGTTGTCAGCCCTGTGGGCCGGTAACGTTACCGCGGCCATCGTGTTGTTGCTGGTGTGCCTGGTGTTTCAGATCCCGCTGCTCGGCTATTCCACGCAGGCCTATCTGTCGCTGCTGGCCGTGGGGATCATATCGCAGACGCTGGGGTGGTTGCTGATCAATTATGCTCTGGGCTATTTGCCGGCTTCCAGCGCCGTCATGATACTGCTCGCGCAACCGGTGGTCACCGGGTTGCTGGCCGTTCCGCTGCTGGGCGAACCGCTGCGTACTGCCCAGATCGCCGGCGGAGCGCTGGTTCTCAGCGGCATCTACCTCACGCTCCGCCACCCCACCGGAAAAACAGGGGTGAACTGATGGCTGTTTACCCGCCATTGGGGGGTGGGGGGGGGGGGTGGGGGGGGAGGTGGGAGTGTTATGATGGTTGTTAATGTTTATCAGGCGGTTGATGACCTTGCGCTCCCCGTACAGCCGGCGGTAGTACTCCTTGAACTCGCCGGACTTGATCTTGCGCCACCACCATTCGTTCGCCACATACCAGCGCACGGTTGCCCGGATCGCCTCCTCGTGGCGTATGGCGCGGCTGCCCAACCCAACGCCTGGAGCTTGTCGACGTTCAGGCAGTAGCGCCGGTCGTGCCCGGGCCGGTCCTCGACGTGCTGGATCAGGCTGCGCGGCTTGCCCAGCTCGTCCAGCAGGATCTCGATCATTGCCAGGTTCTCCATCTCGGCGCCCGTCCCGACGTTGTAGATCTCGCCGAGCTTGCCCCTGGTGCAGCACCACGTCGATCGCCTCGCAGTGGTCCATCACGATACTGGTAGTCGCGCCGCTGCTTGCCGTCGCCGTAGACCGGCAGCGGCAGGTCGTCGATGGCGTTGGTGACGAACAGCGGCATCGACCTTCTCCGGATACTGGTAAGGGCCGATGTTGTTGGCGCCGCGGGTGATCGTGACGGGCAGCCCGTAGGTGACGTGGTAGGCGATCGCCATCAGGTCGCCGCTGGCCTTGCTGGCTGCATACGGGCTGCGCGGGCGCCACCGGGTCGGTCTCCAGCGAGCGATGCTCGCCCGGCGATGTGGCCGTACACCTCGTCGGTGCTGATCTGGTGGTAGCGCTCGAGCCGCAGCTGCCGGGCCGCCTCGAGCAGCACGTACGTGCCGTAGACGTCGGTGCGGATGAAGGCGTCCGGGTCCATGATCGAGCGGTCGACGTGCGTTTCGGCCGCGAAGTTGACGATCGTGTCGATCTCGTGCTTGCTGAGCGCCGTCGGTCACCGCTTCACGGCGTCGCAGATGTCGCCCTGCACGAAGCTGTAGCGCGGGTCGTCGCTCACATCGAGCAGGTTGTCCAGGTTGCCGGCGTAGGTCAGCTTGTCGTAGACCAGGATATGGTAGTCGGGGTACTTGCCGAGCATGTAGCGGACGAAGTTGGAGCCGATGAAGCCGGCCCCGCCGGTGACCATGATGTTCTGCATCGTCCTATAGAGTATCCCCACCTGGCTGTTGTCGCCCAGGATCAGCTTGTGGGCCTTCGGCTTGATCGGCGAGCGGGTGATGGTCACGTTGCGGCCGATCAGGCTGTCCTCGATGCGCACCGGGATGTCGACGATCCGGCAGTTCTCCAGCACGATGCTGTGCTCGATCTCGCTGTCCTCGATCAGGCAGTCGTGGTAGATGGAGGTGAACGGGCCGACGTAGGAGTTGACGATGCGCGTGTTCTCGCCGATGATCGCCGGGCCGCGGATGACGCTGTTGATGATCTCGGCGCCCTTCTCGATCGTCACCTTGCCGTCGACCTGCGAGTCGCGGTCGACGTAGCCCACGATCGTCGTGCTCGATCTCGTCCAGCACCAGGTTGTTGGCCTCCAGCATGTCGATCGGCTTGCCGGTGTCGATCCACCAGCCCGCGTGCACGTACGGCTGCACCGGTAATCGTGGTCGACCAGCCACTGGATGGCGTCGGTGATCTCGAGCTCGCCGCGCCAGGAGGGGCTGATGCTGTTGACCGCCTCGAAGATGCGGCGCGCTGAACATGTAGATGCCGACCAGCGCCAGGTTCGAGCTGCGGCTGTGCGGGCTTCTCGACCAGGCGCACGATGCAGCCGTTGTCGTCCAGCTCGGCCACGCCGTAGTGCTGCGGCTCGTCGACCGGCGTCAGCACGACCTGGCGTCCCAGTCGCTGGTCTCGAAGCGGCGGATCAGATCGCTGATGCCGCCCTGGATGACGTTGTCGCCCAGGAACATCACGAAGCGATCGTCGCCCAGGAAGTCGCTGGCTGATCTTGACGGCGTGGGCCAGGCCCAGCGGCGCCTCCTGCGGGATGTAGGTGATGCTGCACGCCCCAGCGCCGCCCGTCGCCGACGGCCTCGCGGATCTGGCGGGCGTTGTCGTCGACGCCCACCACGATGCCGATGTCGTCGATGCCGGCATCGCGGATCGCCTCGATGACCCGGAACAGCACCGGCTTGTTGGCCACCGGCACCAGCTGCTTGGCGTTGGTGTAGGTGATCGGGTAGAGGCGCGAGCCCTTGCCGCCGCTCAGGATCAGCCCTTTCATGCGGCACCTCCGAGAAGACTATGGTGGGGTAGCATGCAGCGTTTACAGGTTCTGAAGCTTGCCGGGGGCTACATTCGTGAGGGTTGCCCCAACGATGCGGGCGCCCGCGCGCTCGAGTAATTCCTTCGCCCGTTGTGCCTCGCCGCGCTTGGTGCGGCCGGCGGTAATTGACAGCAGCACGCCGTCAACATGCGTCGCCAGCTCCACCGCATCCGAGGCCAGCAGCACCGGAGGCGCATCGAACAGCACAATATCGGCCTCTTCGGCCAGGCGTGCCACCATCTCGGCCATCTGGGGTGACGCGATCAGGTCAGAGGGGACCTCAGCGGGCGCGCCGGCCGTCATCAACTGCAGGCATGGCAGGCCGGTAGCCATCAGCGGCAGCCGAGCCTGGGGATTACGCAGGAATTCGCTCACGCCGTCGTCGTTGGCCACCTCAAACAGCTCGTGTTGGTGCGGGTGGCGCAAATCGCAGTCCGCCAGGATTACGCGCCGCCCTACCCGGGCGAACGCTACCGCAAGATTTGCGGGAACCGCGCTCTTGTTGCCGTCGCTCCCCGCGCTGGCCACCAAAAGCGTGTGCAGCGGTTGCTGCTGCCCGGCAAAGGTCAGGTTTGCACGCAAACGGCGATACGCTTCGGCAGTCGCCGAGTTCGGATCGGTCAGGGAGATGAGTTTCATCGGCTCTTTTCCCGCTGTTGCGGTCCTGTCTGTGAACAAGGCCGGACTGGCGCCAAGAATCGGTACCCCAAGGACTCTCGTAACACTCTCGGGAGTCGCCAGAATATCCGCCGCCATCCACTCGAGAGCCAAAACGATCAGCGCCCCCATCAGAGCGCCGAGCACGCCGCCGGCGATGGCGTTCGTCTTTGGATTCGGCTGGTAGACAACGGGATCGACCACTGTGTCCACCAGTTTTACATCTATGCGATCGCGTTTATCCTGTGTGTCATAGTAGGCGATCCGGTCGTCCACAAAGACATTCGCCAGCGTCAACGCTATGTCGCGCGCTACGGTGGGGTCCTGATCTTTGGCGTCGATGCGGATCAGGAAATTGTCCGGCTCTGCGCTCACCGTGATCTTTTCCAGCAGGTCGTAAGAGGTCATATCCAGCTTGGCGCGCGCGATCACCTCGTTCGCCCGCTGGTGCGTGTTGATGTTGTTGACGAAGTTGCGGAGCAGGTCCTTGGCCTGTTGGCCGAGGCCCCAGTCGGGGCGAGCGGGCACGGCACTGATTTTCACGGTGGCCCGCCAGATCTGGGTTTGCAGGTGGCTGACCCCGAAGGTCGCCGCGGCAGCCAGCACGGCTACCAGCAAGATGATCCAGCCGCGCCGCCGCAGCATGTCCAGGTAAGCACTCAATTCCATTCGATGGTCTTCCTCGTGGCGGCTATTCTACACGGGAAGAGGCATTCCGCCAAACACTTTGTCCGCTTCGTACAATAAGCGGCCCCTTTCACATGCGTCTGGGGCTTCATACAGGAAGGCTAACAGGTCATGGCACAAGGCACTCCCGTGCGCGTCCCGATACAAATACGCTGGGGCGATCTGGACGCGATGGGTCACATCAACAATGCCGTCTTCATCACGTACTTCGAGCACGCTCGCATCGGCTACATCCAGGCGCTCTACCCGGACCCCGGTTTCGAGCACTCGAATAACGCCCTCCACCCCGACTTCCAGATCATCCTGGGAGAGGTAACCTGCCGCTTCCGTTCGCCTGGGTTGTTGAGCGATCTGCTTGTCGTCGAGATCCTGGCAACGGAGATTGGACGCAAAAGTTTCGTCTTCGAGTACCGCATCGTTGACGACAGGGGCGGCCGGTTGGTTGCAGAGGGGCGAAGCACGCAGGTGTGGTATGACTACGCAACCGGCCAGACCCGGGATATTCCCAACTCGGTGGTTTCGGATATGGAGCGGCTGCAGGGTGCGCCAATCCCGCGCCGGTCTGGCTGACGATCCCGCATGACGGGCCGGTCCCGAACGCGCAGAAGCCATCCCATCGTTGGGATGGCTTCCTTTTGCTCGCATGAAGAGTGCAAGCCGCGCGTTGAGGGTTGCCCGCGAACTGCTTACGTTCCCCGGCAGCGCTCGATCGCGCTACTTGCGCTCGGCATCCACCTCGGTCACCCGCTCTTTATTGACCACCTGAATCGTCTTCGGCTTCACAGCCTCTGTCTTCGGGATGGTCAGCGTCAGCACACCGTTCTCGAAGGTGGCCTCAGCGCGGGTGGCATCCACCGGGATGTTGATCGTCAATGTACGCTGGAACGGTCCGTAGATGCGTTCCTGCAAGACGTGGTCCACATTTTCCAGTGGCGCGGGGCGCTCCCCACGGATGGATAGGGTATCCCCTTCCAGGGTGATTTCGACCTCTTCGGGCCGGACACCGGGCATGTTTGCCAGGATCACGATCTCCTCTGGTGTCACGTAGGCATCCAGAGGCAACTGGAAGCGTCGTTCGCGTGCCTGCGACACGCGCCGGCTCGGCAAATAGCTCTCCTCAAACATGCGGTCCATGGCTTCCCGCAGGGTCACCACGTCGCGGAACGGATCAAAACGCCGCATCTGGTTTGCCATCACTAACCTCGCTCTTGTTTGGCTGCTACGATTTCTTCGCCGTGATTCGGATGCTCTTCGGCTTGACCTCTGCCACCTTGGGCAGCTCGAGTGTCAACATGCCGTTCTCAAAGTCCGCCGAAATTTTGCTCGTATCGAGACCAGACGGCAGACTCAGTTGGCGATTGAAATCGCCGAAGTGGCACTCCTGGCGCAGGTAGCGCCGTTTTTCTTCGGTTGTCTGCTCCTGGCACCGGCCCTTGATCGTGAGAACGTCACCGGTCACGGTGACTTCCATGTCCTCAGGCCGCACGCCTGGAAGCGCCGCCCGCAACACCAGCCCGGTGTCGGTCTCGTAGATGTCAAGCGGGACCGGCAAGCCCGGCTGTTCCTGCTGTTGGTCCGCCGTTGGCCGCACGAAACTTTCCTCGAACAGACGGTTCATCGCCTCGCGCAGCGTCATCATCTCGCGGTATGGTTCCCATGGGTTCACGTTCGACATAAGACTGCCTCCGTACACAGCATCCCCGTTACATAGTGGATGCTAATGCGCAGACGTTAGAGCCTCGTTGGATTATCGTTAGAATAGTGTAAGATGGTAGCTGGGGGTGACAAGACGTGTTTTACGACGAAGCAAAGATTTACGTGAAGGCGGGAGACGGTGGGAACGGGGTGGTGTCGTTCCGGCGTGAGGCGCATGTGCCACGTGGCGGACCGGATGGCGGCAATGGCGGCAAAGGAGCAGATGTCTACCTGGTCGCCGATCCCCAGATCAACACCCTGCTCCTGTTTCGCAACCAGAGCCATTTCCGAGCGCCCAGAGGGGAAGGGGGAAGGGGCCAGAACCAGACGGGTGGGCAAGGGGAGGACCTGCTGATCCCCGTGCCGGTGGGTACGATCGCCTACGAGTCCGAGAGCGGGCGCACCCTTGCCGACCTGGTCGCGCCCGGACAGCGCTCCCTTCTGGCGCGCGGTGGGCGAGGCGGACGGGGAAACCGCTCTTTCCGCTCCTCCATCAAGCAGGTCCCGCGCATCGCCGAGAATGGCGAACCCGGCCAAGAGTTGTGGGTGCGGCTGGAGCTGAAGCTCCTGGCTGATGTGGGCATCGTCGGTATGCCCAACGCCGGCAAGTCTACGTTCCTGTCACGGGTCAGTGCGGCCCGGCCCAAGATCGCAGACTACCCCTTTACCACCCTTGAACCGAACCTGGGCACCGCCGACCTCGGCGATAGAACGCTCGTGCTCGCCGATATCCCCGGCCTGATCGAAGGTGCTCATGCCGGAGCCGGCCTGGGGCACGCTTTTCTGCGTCACATCGAGCGGACGCGCGTGCTGGTCCACATGCTCAACGGCGCCAGCATCGACCCTTTGGGCGACTACGATGCCATCCAGCAGGAGTTGGAGCTCTTCAGCCCGGAACTCGCCGGCAAACCGCAGGTGGTGGCGCTGAACAAAATGGACCTTTCCGAGGCGCGCGAGCTGTGGCCGAAGGTGGCCCGCGGCCTGCGAGAGCGGGGTGTAACGGAACCGCTGTCGCTCTCCGCCGTTACAGGTGAGGGCGTGCGGGAGCTTCTCGGCCGCGCCGCCGCGGTGCTGGCGGAGCTGCCACCACCGGAGCGCCTGGAGGCGGAGCCGGAGGTAATGATCTTGGCTCCGTCCGACGACCCCACGTTCACGGTCGAGCGAGAGTCCGACGCATGGCGCGTGCGCGGGCAGCGGATCGAGCGCATCGTGAAGATGACCAAGTTCGACTACTACGATTCGGTGATGCGCTTTCAACGCATCCTGGAGGCTCTCGGCATTACCGCTGCCTTGCGGGCGCGGGGGGTCGAGGAGGGAGATGCTGTGCGCATCGGCGACGTAGAGCTCGAATGGAGTGACTACACGCATGGCTGATACCGGGCACATTCGTGCCGGTATCCTCGGCGGCACGTTTGACCCGGTGCACCTGGGCCACCTGATCCTGGCCGAAGAGGCCAGGCTGCGATTGGGGCTCGACCTCGTCTATTTCGTCCCTGCCGGCGATCCGCCCCACAAGCACGGGCAGATAAGCGCCGGGGTGGAAGACCGGCTGCGGATGGCGCAGCTTGCGGTTGCCGGAAACCCGTGCTTCGCCGTGTCGCGGGTGGACGCCGACCGCCCCGGTCCGCACTACACCCTTGATATGGTCCGCATCCTGCAGCGCCAGATGCCGGCGACGGAGCTCTATTTCCTGGTCGGATTCGATAGCTTGCAAGATCTGCCCACCTGGCACCGGCCCGCCGAGTTGGTGGCCGCAACGCGGCTGGTGGCGCTCACCCGCTACGCTGTGACCCTCGACTGGCCCGCGCTGGAGAGCGCGATTCCGGGGATTCGCAAGCGGGTCACGCTGCTGGACATGCCGGAGGTAGAGATCGCGTCGCGTGATCTGCGCGCCCGGGTAGCCTGCGGCGAGTCGATTCGCTACCTGGTTCCCGACGAGGTACGGCACTACATCGAGGCACGCGGGCTGTACGCGGGGGGCGCGGGAGAGTAGGGGCGAGGCGCGAGCAAAGGATGCGGCGGGGAGCAGGGATTCTTAATACCGCGGCCGCAACGCACGGCGTGGGCCACCATTGAGGCGGCCGCTGCAAATGCAATTAATACCGTAGCTGCAAAGCAGGCGGCGTTGAGGGTGGCAGGGTGCAGCGAGGGTTGCTTACCGGCAGGTGGCCAGCTTTGCTGTCGCTTGACCGGCAGCGCGTCGGAAAGCAGCGCGCTTGCGTTGCCCGGGCCGCGGCGCGGTTGGCTGCGATGCGGTTTGGGTGGTGGACGAGGCGTCCTTCGAGAGCCTCAGGATGGTTGCGTTATAGGTTCCCACCCATGCGAATGGTGCGGTCCTGGACCCCCGCAGTTGGGCGCCGAACTCTTTCAATGCCCCTGGACGGAACCGGCTGCATGGACGCGGATAACTAACTCAACCATCCTGAGGCGCTCGAAGGACGCCCCGTAGCGGGAACCACCCGGCAGTCGCTTAGCGCCGCGCCCCCCCAGGGGCATCGCGCCGCACCCAACCCCCGGGGCGGGCGACCCGCCCCCTACTGTATTGTTGGTGGTTTGGTGATCCCCGCCCTGGACGGTATCGTCGGCGGGGTGGTCATCCCCGTCCGCAGCGGGAAGTGGCGCGGGATGGTTATGCGAATCTCGCCGCGGCCCCACGTCTATGAAAGGCTGGCCTCATTCCCATAGACCCGTAGCGTAGCCCCCTTGTGGGGCGTCTTTGTCGCGGCGCGGTTCGGTTTACCCGAGCCACGCCGCGACCAACACGCCCACAAGGGGCTGGCCTCCGGGTATTGGTAGAGGGTTCGCCCCATCCTTTCCCGCAACCCGTAGCGTAGCCCCCTTGTGGGGCGTCTTTGTCGCGGACATTGCGGTTGGGATCGACTACCCGGCGCGAAGTCAGCGAGGCGGCGGGCCGCCGGGGCGGGCCAACAGGCGCGCCAGCGCTTCCGCGCCCCCGGTGTCGGTTACCGCCAGTACCTCATCGTTCGCTTCCAGCACGGTGCCCCCGCGGGGCAGCACGACTTCTCCCTGCCGGATGATCCCTGCGATCAGGCAATGCTCCGGCAGCTCCAGGTCCTTGATCGCCTTGCCCACGGCGGCGGCTTCCGGCGGTATCTTCTCTTCTACCAGCGAGTAGCTCCCCTTCCGCAGCTTCAGCAGCGTGATCATGTCGCCCAACGACATCTCTTCTGCGATCAGCTTGGACATCAGATCAGCCTGGTTTACAGAGGAGTCGACGTGAAAAAGATCGCCGAACAACCACGCCGAGCGGGGGTTGTTGATACGCGCGATGGTGCGAGGCACTTCGTAGCGGCTGCGTGCCAGGTAGCAGAGGGCGAGGTTTTCTGCGTCGCTGGTAGTGCACGCTGCCATCACATTGGCACTCCGGATGCCGGCCAGCTCGAGCACCTCCGGATCGGTGGCATTCCCCTGGTAGATCACTTCCGTCGGTAGCTCGCGGTGGATGCGCGACAGCACGTCCTTGCGAGACTCGATCAGGTGAACCTGGTGATTCTGCTGCACCAAAAGCGTCGCGAGTTGGGCTCCCGTGCGACCGGCGCCTGCAATCAGCACAAACACGCTAGGCCTCCTGACTTTGTGTATCGGCAACCGCCGGTAACGTGGCTCGCAGCGCAGCAATGCCCTGGCGAGTGGAACTCACGTGCATGATATCTCCGGTTTGCAAGCGCATCTCGCGTGTGGGCAGCAGGGCGCGCCCGATTCGGGTCAGCGCTACCGGCAGAGAACTGGACGGTATGACTTCACCGACCTGCCGGCCGTCCCACGCTGGGGGGATGGCGAATTCGTAGATCTCAACTTCACCGTTGCCGGCAGAGAAGACCGCCGGTATCATCGCATCCGAGAGCATCTCCTCGATGCGCTGGGCGCCCCAGCTTGACGGGCTCACCACCTGCAACCCAAACGCTTCCAGCATGGGATGCTGTCGTGGATCGTAATTACGAACGACAACCTGTTGTACCTTGTAACGCTCCAATGCCACCCGCGCGACCACCGCATTGACGGCGTCGGTCGGGGTAACTGCCGCCAGTGCGTGCGCGTGTTCGATGCCGGCCCGGTGCAGGGTGTCCTGCGCCAGCAGGTCACCTTTCACCGTTCGCCCGCGAAAGTCGGGATGGAGACTCTCGAAGGCGATCTCCGCCTCATCTACCACTGTCACGTCGTGCCCGCGCCGGTAAAGGCGGAACGCAAGCTCCGCGCCCACGCGCCCGCACCCGATTACGATGATGTTCATCTATCCTCTACCCTCCGTCAGCCTGACCCTATTCGATGTGATACGGCACGTCGGTGATGACGATGCCAGGCTTGAATAGCAGCGCCAATCGCAGCATCACCGCAGCTTGCGTGTGGAGCAAATTGCCCCAGAGTTGCCGCGGCACGAATTGCGGCACCACAATGGTGATGACCTCGTTTGGTTGGCGCTGCGCCGACAGTTCCTCAATATAGGACAGCAGCGGCTCCAGCAGCAGCCGGTATGGGGAATCCAGGATTACCAGCCGGATCCCCTCCCCCACAGCTCCCATTTTTCGCTCAGCCGCTCTGCTTCATCCGGGTCGATGGATACGTGCACTGCGGTGATATCGTCGGAGAGCAAGCGCGCATAGCGGACGGCTGCCAGCGTGCCACGATGCACACCACTGAGCGGCAGGATTACCCGGTGCCGGGCGACGGTAGCCGGCGCCCCATAATGCTCCAACGACAGGCTGAATGCCACGCGCCGGTAGTGACGGTGGATGGCGCTGAAGATCATGACCAGCACGGGGATCAGGATCAGGACGATGTATGCGCCATCCTGGAACTTGGTCGCAGCAAACACGACCGCCACGAACGCCGTGACCACCGCACCAAAACCGTTTACGAGCATCTTCGTGCGCCAATGCGGGTCCTCGCGCAATGTTGAGGCGCGCTCCTGGATCTCCTCACCGGGTTTCAGCCGCCCGATCTTCCACCAGCGGCGCGCCATGCCCGATTGCGAGAGGGTGAACGATAAGAACACGCCGATTGCATACAGCGGGATCAGCGACGCTACACTGGCCCGGAATAGCACGATCAGCAGCGAGGCCGTGAGGGCCAGGGCGATGATCCCCCGGGAGAAAACCAGGCGGCTGCCGCGGAATGCGAGCTGCCGCGGCAGGTAGCCGTCGGCTGCCAGGAAGGCTGCGAGCCGCGGGAAATCAGCGTAGGCCGTGTTGGCCGCCATCACCAGGATGACGGTGGTGCCGGCAATGACGATCAGGTACAAAATGCCCCGGCCTTCGAGCGCCGTGCGTGCCAACTGCGAGATGATCGTCTCTTGCTCGGAAGGCACGGCTCCGATCTGGTGCGCCAGGAACGTGATGCCTAGCAGCAGCGTGCCCAGAATGATGGCCATCCAGACCAACGTGATGCCCGCATTGCGGCTGCGCGGCTGTTGGAACGCCGGGATACCGTCCGAGATCGCTTCTACCCCTGTCACTGCCGATGTGCCGTTTGCGAACGCCCGCAGCAGAAGGAGGATCGTCACTGCCTGAGTTTCCCCCATGATATGCAGCGCCGGGGGATCGACTACGCTGCCCAGCGAGCCGGACAGGTAGCGGAACAGGCCCAGCCCCACCGTCAGGAACATCGTGACGATGAAGAAGTACGTTGGGACGGCGAAGACGCTCCCGGATTCCTTGACTCCGCGCAGGTTGACCAGCATGACAAACAAGACAAGACCTACGCCAAGCTCGACCCGGAATGGGTCGAGGCCAGGAAATGCCGAGACAAGTTGCGCCACACTGGACGAGATCGAGACGGCCACGGTCAGCACGTAGTCACTCAAAAGGGCGGCGCCCGCAGTCTGCGCGGGGACTGCGCCCAGGTTATCGCGGCTGACGATGTACGAGCCGCCACCGTTCAGGTAGGCATGGATCGTCTGTTCGTAGGAGATGGTCAGGATCGCGAGCAGCACGACGATGCCGATGGCCAGCGGCACCGAATAGGCCAGCCCTGCGGCGCCGGCCATAGCCAGAATCGCCATTAATTCCTGCGGCCCGTAGGCGACTGAAGACATGGCGTCCGATGAGAACACCGCCAGACCGACGGTCTTGCTGATCGCTTGATGCGGGGCGTCGGCGGTGGAGAGCGGGCGGCCAATGAGCCAGGTACGCCACGAACGGGAGGGCTTATACTCAGGAGTCCGATGCATTACGGCAGTGCCGTTTTCTTCTTCGATTGTCACCCTTCACTCACTTGACTCACACCAACCCGGCGGAGTGCCCTTTCAGATACTGGACTCCAGATTCACGGACTCCAGACTTGGCAAACATGACGAAACCAAATCGCGGCAATAGAGCAGCGGTCGTGTGAGAGCTGCTCACCCGAATCCTATACCCCCACAAAAAGCGAAAGCCCACCCAGCTATAAAGGGCAGGCTCATCTCTCCTGCCATTGATTATATGTCGGCCCCTATACCTGTCAACACGGGCGCTCCCACTCATCGTGGTATTTTTACGATTTCTTTACGTGCGCTCTCGGATCGAGGCACGCTGGCATTAAAGACGCAATTCCGCCATACAAATGTAACTTGGCATCTAACATTGCATCCTAGCGAGTGGTAAGCAACAGGAACAGTAGCACAAGACACTGGAGGTTATTAGATGGCTCACGAACTTCCCCAACTTCCGTACGCATACAATGCGCTGGAGCCTCATATCGATGAGCAGACCATGCGCCTTCACCATGACAAGCACCACCAAACGTATGTAGACGGTCTGAACAAGGCTGAGGCCAAGCTGGCGGAGGCCCGGCAGTCGGGCGATTTCGCCCTGATCCAACACTGGCAGCGACAGGCCGCCTTCCATGGCGCCGGTCACTACCTGCACTCGATCTTCTGGCCGAATATGGCCGGCGAGGGGCAGGGCGGCGGCGGCCAGCCGTCGGGTGGATTGGCAGCCAAGATCGAGTCCGATTTCGGCGGCTTTGAGGCGTTCAAGGCGCAGTTCCAGGCAGCAGCGGTGGCAGTTGAAGGCAACGGCTGGGGCATGCTGGCATATCGCAAGGATGACGACAAGCTAATCATTCTGATGGCGGAAAACCATCAGAAGCTGACCCAATGGGTTGTCGAGCCGCTTCTGGTCCTCGACGTGTGGGAGCACGCCTACTACCTGAAATATCAGAACAAGCGCGCCGACTACGTGAAGGCGTTCTTTAACGTCATTAACTGGACAAACGTGGCCGAACGCTACGAGCAGGCACGACGCTAAGGACATTCGATACCGGCAGCGTGGGCAGAGGCCTCTGCCCACGCTTTTCATTTAACCAGCAGCCCGATTGCCCCCATCCTCTTTTTGGGCCGCGGAAGGGTAGCCGCTAGAATCGGAGTAGCGACGGCAAGCCAGGATGCGAGGCAGCAATGGGACTTGAAGCGGTGGGGAAACGGGACCGGCAGAAGCTGGAACGGCGCGAGCGCCTTTACGAAGCGGCGGTAACGCTCTTTCGCAGGCAAGGCTACGAAGCCACGACGGTTTCGCAGATCACACAATTGGCAGGTCTTGCCAAGGGCACGTTCTTCAACTACTTTGCCACCAAGGACGCAGTGCTCCGCTACCTCGGCTCACGCGAGATCGGCCGGCTGGGCGCGGCCACCCTTTCAGGCGTAGGCGGCACGCCCCTTACCAAACTGAAGCGGTTGCTGGCAGCGCTGGGTGCGAGCCTCGAGAAGGATCACCAACTGGTGTCGCTCATCTTCAACAGCGGTATCAGCGTCCCGCAGCTGCTGGCAGGTGATGCCGGCGGTTTCAGCTTGCAGCCCACTGCGTCGCTTCTGATCCGCCAGGCGCAGCGCTCCGGCGAGGTCAACCCCGACCTGGATCCCGACTTGCTCGCAGCGGCCCTGGACGCGCTTTACCTGCAACAGCTCGTGCGGTGGTGCGAAGACGACAGCGGCCACCCACTCGCCGAGCGATTGACCGGGGTCGCGGACCTGCTGCTCTCCGGCGTAACCACCCGCCGCGGGGAATAACCGGGTGACCGGATAACCCGGTCACCTCCCTCACGCCCTCATCCGTCGCGTATTGCGCAAGGCACTCCTCCTCACCGAATCCGATAACGAAAGACGATAGCGTATTCGTTACCGGAGGTGGGTATGTTTTCCGTCAATGAGGTCTTTGTGGCGTTGACGGTACCTGAGTGGACTGTTTCTGCGGAAGCCCCTGCCTCGAGCCCATTCGACCTGGAGAGCGCCTGGCTTTGCGATGAAAAGTGACGCGTTGCCTTGCGTCTCGTGGAGGCGCCGAGAGAGACGGTAATAAGGGCAGATCGATGGGAGCCAATGGTATAATCCGGGCATGGAGAGACTTGCTACCGGGGCAGCGCAGATGGGGGTGCCGCTAACGACGGCACAACTTGCGACCTTCCGTCGCTATACCGACGAGTTGCTGGAGTGGAACGAGCGCTTTAACCTGACGGCAGTGACCGATCGAGAGCAGATCAATATCCGGCACTATCTGGATTCTCTGGCGCTCTTGCCGGCCCTGGCTGCGTTAGACGGCGTGGCGCTACCGGCTCTGCTGGGACGCGGCGTTGCCGCTGCCGATGTGGGGGCCGGTGCGGGCCTGCCGGGGCTGGCGCTCCGCATCGTGTGGCCAACACTGCGTCTGTCGCTCATCGAGTCGACGGGCAAGAAGGTGCGGTTTACCGAGCATCTGGCCGCACTCCTCGGATTCCCCGACGTGCGCATGATTCATGGCCGCGCCGAAGAGCTTTCCCTGCGCGAGCCACACCGGGCCGCCTACGACCTCGTGCTGGCGCGCGCCGTCGCTCCTCTCCCCACCCTGGTAGAGTACCTGCTGCCGTTAGCCAAGAGGGGTGGGCGCGTGGTCGCCTACAAAGGTTCCGCCGCGCACGAAGAAGCTCTCGCTGCCGAGCACGCCATTCGTCTGCTGGGTGGGCGACTGCGCAGACTCGTGCCGGTAGAGGTACCCGGACTGGCGGAGACGCGCGTGCTGGTGGTGATCGACAAGATCTCCCAGACGCCAGACGGCTACCCGCGTGGGCGGGGCCTACCGCGGAAGCAGCCGTTGGGTTGCGCCGCACCGGCAGCGGAAACCGAAGAGATCGAAGGGTAGTGCCCGCCCACGATTCCTGCGAGGTCCTGCCCGGGCGCTAGCTTCCCTGCTCCTCGATGACGCCGGAGACCACCCGTAACCGGTGCGCCGAGTCGAGCAACTCCGGGCTAAAATCTCCCCAATCGGTGGTGGTCGCGATGGCCTGCGAAACAGACGCCAATGCCGTCCACAACGTGTGCCGGCGCTGCTCGTCCAGCTCGGACATCACGTCGTCCAACAGCAGCAGGGGGCTGTCCCCGGTAGCATTCTGCATCAGTTGTACCTCGGCCATCTTCAGGGCCAGCGCCGCGGTACGCTGCTGTCCACGCGAACCGAATGTGCGTGCATCGCGGCCGTTGATGCTGAAGCTCATATCGTCGCGGTGCGGGCCAATCAGCGAGGTGCCCGCCGCGACTTCCCGGGGTTGAACCGCATGCAGATGCTGCGTGAAGCGCTGGCGGATCTCGTCTGCAGCAGCTCCGGCTTTGTATTCGGGCGCCGGTTCGGCAGTGCGCCGCCAGCTTCCCGGATCCCCGTTTCCCTCCAGGTCAACTCCCGGTAGATAGCACAGGCGCAGCAGCTCCCCATTCGCGGTCAGCTCGCCGTGACGGGTGGCGGCAATCCGGTCGAGCTCGGCTACTGCCCGCTGCCGGTGGTCGACCAGCAGGGTCCCCAGCTCCAACAGCCGCCCGTCCCAAAAGACGAGCTGGCGCGGGTCCCCCTGGTGCTCGCGCAACCGTTTCAACAGCGCATTCCGCTGCACCAGCACGCGATTGTACTCGGCGAGCGTGCGGCAATAGTGTGAGGAGATCTGGCAGAGAGCGATGTCAAGATAGCGCCGGCGCTCGCTCGGTGCGCCTGAGACGAGATTGATGTCTTCCGGCAGAAAGAGCACCACCCGCAGCCGCCCGACGAGATCGAGGGCCCGCTTGGGTACTCCGTTTATGCGCACCTGCTTCCGTACGCCGGGGCCGTTCGTTCCCGGAGAAACCTCCAGGACCAACTCCAGCGTCTGCGCGTCGCTCCCGTCTCCAATCTCACCGGTGAGCCGCGCATAGGGGACCGGACCTTCGAGCGCCAGCCAGTTCACCAGCTCGCGCTCATTGACCGCGCGCGGGGAGCGTCCGGTGGCGAGCAGGTGGATGGCGTCCAGCAGGTTGGTCTTGCCCTGAGCGTTAGCGCCCTGCACCAGCGTCAGTCGCTCGGGCAGGGCCAGCTCCAGCCGCGCATAGTTGCGGAAATTGGTGAGAGAGAGGTGGTTGAGTCGCATGGTCAAACGGCGAGGGGCATCATGAAACGAGACATGGCGCGCCTTTGTAGCGACTCAACCATTTGCCGGTGAGCTATTTCTGGATCTGCATGGGCATGATCACGTGCAGAAAATCCTCGGGTTCCGCGCCTACCGGGCGGATCAGGCCGGGCCGGTTGTTCTGCGTAGTCTCCAACAGTACCTGAGGCGTCCCCACGACGTTGAGCACGTCCTGCATGTAGCGGGCATTGAAGGCGATCTCGAGTGGGCCGCCCTCGATCTCCGCGTCGATCTCGCTCGCAGTATCCCCCATTTCGGGCGAATTGGCTGCCAGTGCGATGCTCCCTGCGCCGCCGCTGCCGGGATTGATCGTCAGACGCACGTTGCGCGCCACTCCAGGCACGAACAGAGAGGCCGCGCGCACCGCCTTAGCCAGCGCCGCCGTGTCGACGATCGAGCGTGTGACGGAATTCTTGGGGATGATCGCGTTGAAGTCCGGGAACTTGGCGTCGATCAGTTGCGATACCAGGTCGACGTGGTGGAACCCGCCGTGCTCGGTTTCCCCCTTGCCCTGCAGCCGGAACAGCACCTGGCTGCGAGCAGCCGAGACGGCAATGTCAATGGCGCGCTCGTGGTCAGCCTCACCGGCAATGCGTGCAACTTCTGCGAGCGCACGAGCGGGAATGATTACCGACTGGTCGACCGCCACCGGCAGCGGCAACACCGTCCGCCGGACCGATAGCCGGAAGCCATCCGTGGCGGCCATTGTCAGCTTGTCCCCTTCGAAGCGGGTCAGGACGCCTGTGAGCGACACCCGGCTCTCATCGCCCGACGCTGCGGCAAACACCACCTGCTCGATCATATTTCGCAGCGTGGCGACGGGCAGCTGCACGCAGTCATCCCCTTCGGCCACGGGGATGAGCGGAAACTCGTTGGCGTCGATCCCCTTGATGTTTGACTCGAAGCGGGCGCAGCGGAGATTCATGGACATGTTCCGCAGCACCATCTCCATCTGCACCGGATCAGGCGGCAGAACCGACACCCAATCCGTCAGCAGGCGCGCGGGCAGCGTGATAGCGCCGTCATCGTCGACCTGAGCGCCCAGCCAGCAGGTAACGCCGATCTCCAGGTTTGTGGCCGCGAGCTTCAGGCGGTTGTCGTCCGTACTGAGGAGGATGTTGGCAAGCACAGGCAGCGTGCTGCGGGGCGACACAGCGCGACCGACGATGGACAGGCCCTTGGCCAGGTTCTCTTGGAGGATGGAGACACGCACGGCAGACCTCCTGGGCGCGACGAGTGTGAACGGAGCCGTTTGAACTCATGTATTGAAGTATTGATCAGAAGTATACCATGCAGCGCCCAACTTCAGAAGGCGGGGGCGCACTCATCATGGTCCTGGCAGAACCCGTTTTCCAGACCGGCGGCATCGAATGCCGCGCACGCGCGATCGTACTCTTCGGGCAGAAGCTTGCGGCTCAGCAGCGGGTGGCTGAGCGCTCGATGCGCCGGGAAGTACTGGTCCATCAGGCTCACATGCAGGCGCGGCGAAAGCTCGGCGGCGATCCACGCCAGCACATCTGCGGTCCCAGACAGATCATGGGGCAGCACCAGGTGGCGGACGATCATGCCACGCTGCAGCACCCCTTGCTCGTCCAGTTGGTGATCCTCCCCGACCTGGCGGAACATCTCACGCAGGGCAGCCCGGTTGTGCGCTACATAGCCCGGATATCCCGATACCTGGCGCGCAATCGTCTCGTCCGCATATTTCGCGTCCGGCAGAAAGATATCGAAAACACCGTCGAGCAGGCGCAAGGTGTCGACCCTGTCATACCCGCTCGAGTTGTACACCAGCGGCAACCGCAGGCCGCGGGCCGAGGCCAGGTCGACCGCCTCCAGGATCTGGGGCACGAAATGGGTCGGGGTCACGAAATTGATGTTGTGGCAGCCGCGGTTCTGGAGCTCCAGCATGATTCGCGCCAGCCCGGCGGCGTCCATGGTGTTGCCGTGGCACAACTGGCTGATCGGGTAATTCTGGCAGAAGCAGCAGCGGCCGGAACAGCCGGAAAAGAAGATCGTTCCCGAGCCGCGGGTACCCGAGACGGGCGGTTCCTCCCAATGGTGCGCATTCCATGACGCCACCACCGGCGACGCGGTCATCCGGCAAACACCGCGCTCGCCGGCCAGCCGGTTTGCCTTGCACAGATGGGGGCAGAGCGTGCAGGCAGCCAGCGACTGCCCGGCCGTTTCGGCCCGCGCGCGCAGCTCACCACTGCGATAGAGGCGGCGATACGAGGGTTCCCAGGCTGTTACGCTTGCCATCGCTCTACTTCGTAATAGAAATGTGACATAAGATGGGGGCGATTATAGCACAAGGCGGCCCGGCGCTAGCCAAGACGGAGCAGGGCGATCTTCAGATACGGTTCCCGCCCGGCTGCCACCGGAAAATCGATTGCCGGCTCGTGATACACCCCTTCGATCTCCCCAGTGCGCCCGGCGGCGGTGATCCCCGCCAGCAGCTGGGTGCGGTAACTGCGCCACGTGAGCTCCGCCACATTGCAGCAGGCCAGGACGTGCCCGCCCGGGGGCGTGACCTCTGCCGCCAGCGCCGCCAGTTTCCCGTAGTCGCGCCCGGCCGAGAAGCGCCCGCTCTTCGTCCGGGCAAAGCCGGGGGGGTCAAGGATCACCAGCTCGAACTGCTCGCCCCGGCGGGCCAGTCGCGCCAGCCAATCGAAGACATCGCCGAAAACGAAGTCGTACGGATCCGGGTCGAAACCGTTCATCCGGTAGTTTTCCATGCCGCCGCGCCAATACGCCCCGCGACAGGTCGATGTTCAGGACGCGCGCCGCATGCCCGGCCGTGGCGGCCAGGCCGAAACCGCAGGTGTAGGCGAAGCAGTTCAGTACCCGCATGCCGGCTGCCCACGCCCGCACCCGCGCACGCGTGGGGCGCATGTCCGGGAAGATGCCGGTGCTCAACCCTTCACCGGGACGGATGGTATACGCCAGCCCCTCTTCGTGAGCCACGAGCTCCTCACGCGGGGGTCCGAGCGATGGTTGCGAGGGTGCGCGCTCGGAAACCTCTTCGTCTGACACCTGCGACGCCTGGCGCGGGCGATGCTTCACGTAGAGGCTCGTGGCGCCGCTCCGCTCCATCAGCGACGCTAGCATGCCGGCGTCCCCGGCGCTGCCCTCTTCGTCGTAGCTGCTTGCTACGAGCACATCGTCGTAGCGATCCACCGTGAGATCCGGGAAGCCATCCGGCGTGCCGTTGATCAGCCGGTAAAATGTGGTGCCGGGGTCTGCATGCAGCGGGGCGCGGCGCGCCAGCGCCAGGTCGATCAGCGCTTCAAGCGCCCGGCCGCCAACGCTTCGCGTAGCCGCCGGTGCGGCTGCGGCCCGGAGAGCCGTCTCGGATTTCACGAACTCCTCGAAGGCAGGGGGCGCGGGGGCGGTGATGGCCAACAGCCCGCCGTTGGTCGGGTGTGGGAGCTCGAGGCGGTGGGCGTGCAGGAAAAGGCGCGGCGCCTGCCGCTCGGGGTCGTAGAGGACGTCCCCGACAACCGGCATCCCCGCATGTCGCAGGTGCAGCCGGATCTGGTGTGTCCGGCCGCCGGCGGGGCGCAGTTCGAGCAGAGTGTATGCGCGTTCGGGTGAGGTGGCGAGGACCTGGTAGCCGGTGCGCGCCGCTAAACCGCGCGGATCGCCCGGCGCCGCGATCGCATAGCGACCGCCACCGGCCCGCACGATCGGCGCGTCGATCGTCCCGCTGCTGCGCCGGGGCGCGCCGTGGACCAGCGCGAGATAGCGCTTGGACACCTGGCCGCCGGCGAATGCAGCGGCCAGGTGTGCGTTCACGGCGGGATCGGTCGCGAACAGCAGCACACCCGAGGTATCGGCGTCCAGCCGCTGGTGCATTCCGAGGTACGGCAGCCCCAGCTGCGCCTGGAGCGCGCGCAGCGCATCACCGGGATACGGGTCGCCGGGATCGGGCGCATGTGTGGGCATCCCAACCGGCTTGTCCACCGCCACCAACTGCTCGTCCTGGTACAGCACCGGGATGCGCACGCTTCTCTCCCAGGCTCAGGGCGCCAGGCGATTCAGGTCGCGCGGGAACAGAGTCGCCAACCGGATGTTGTCCAGCCCAAGCAACTGCATGATAAAGCGCTCGAGGCCGATGGCAAACCCGCCGTGGGGCGGCATGCCGAAGCGAAACGCCTCCAGGTACGTGGCGAATGGCGCCAGATCGCGATATCCCTGCCGTTCGGCGGCTGCGAGATAGTCCTCGTAGAGATGGAGCCGTTGCCCGCCGGTGACCAGCTCCGTCCCGCGGAACAGCAGGTCAAACGAGTTCGAGTAGCGCGGGTCGGCGGGATTCGGATGGGTATAGAACGGGCGCTTGACCATGGGGTAGCCGGTCACGAACAGGAAATCGCTGCCGAACTCCTCACGCGCCCACTGTCCCAGCCAGCGCTCGTGCTGCGGCGCCAGATCGGGCTCGCCGCGCGCATCCTCGCCCCAACGCTGCAGGATCAGCTCCTGCGCATCGGGGAAGTAGATGGCGGGGATCTCTTCGGGTATCTGGGGCAGAACGACCTGCAGAAGCTCCAGTTGCGCGGCGTAGTGCGTGCTCAGCTCGCCGATGATGCCGCGCACCACTCCGGATAGCACGCGCATCACGTCGCGATGGTCCTGGATGAAGCCCATCTCCGCATCCATGCTGACGTACTCGTTGATGTGACGCACGGTATCGTGCGGCTCGGCGCGAAACACCGGGCCGACCTCGAAGACACGCTCGAAAACGCCGACCATAATCTGTTTGTAGAACTGCGGGCTCTGGGCCAGGTACGCCTTGCGGTCGAAGTACTTTACCTGGAACACGTTGGCGCCTCCCTCGGTGGCGCTCTCGACCAGCTTGGGAGTCTGGATCTCCGTGAAGCCGTTTGCTGCCAGCGACTGCCGGAAACCCGCCATGATGCCAGAAGACAACTGGAACATCGCTCGCTTCCCGGGATGTCGCAGGCCCACCACCGCGTGATCCAGGAATACCGGCAGGTTGACCTTCAGTGCGGGCTTGTTGAGGGTAACCGGGACGGCCTCCCGCACGGGGGACAGAATCTCGAATACGGGGTCGTGGAGCTCGACGCCACCCGGCGCCTGGGGCTCTGCGACCACCATGCCCTCTACCCGCAGCACAGTTTCCGGCAGCAGCCCTGCCAGAGGCTCCAGGTACTCGGGACGGTCCACCAGCACCTGCGCAGTGCCGCGCGGATCGCGCAGCAGCAGGAAGTTGATGGCGCCGAGACGCCGCAAGTTGTGCAACCAGCCGGCCAGCCGCACCCGCTGCCCGACGCAGGTGGCGATATCCGAAGTGTATATCCGTTCCATGATCCCCCTCCGCGACTTTGCCCCGTGAGACCCGGCTCGCCAGGACAACAAAAAACGCTCCCCGTCCAAGGACGAGGAGCGCTCTCGCGGTGCCACCTTGGTTTGCCGGCCCCTCACGGTACCGGCCTCGCCAGTCTTCTTCGACCGTCTCGTAACGGGAGACCGCCGGCGCAGCCTACTTCCGCTCAGGGCGGGCTCGACTCCGCAGCTCCGGAGTGTCTTTCCGAGGGGTGCCGGGGCGGCTCTCCCAGCCCAGGAGCCGCTCTCTGCGCACGACACGTTCCCCGTACTCTCTCCATCGTAGCTATTTATCTATTTCCAGTCTCAGGCACGGGAGGATAGCACGCAGCACGAAGGCTGTCAATGAGGTAAGATGCTTGCTTGACACGGCAGGTACGCTTTGATACAAGCAAGAGGGGTGTGTCTTCCGGCCCTAGACGCGCTGAGCGCCGGGGCTGCCCTTACCCCGGCGCTCACGAAAAGGAGGAGAAGGAGAGAAGTCTTCCTGTTTCGCTTGGCGCTATTATAGACTGCCTTATTCGGAGTTGCTCGACGCGCGACCAATAAATAGCGTACGCTAAACATGCTATTACTCAACGATTATTATACGTTTTCATGACGGCATCCATACGGACGGTGAACGAATGAATCAAAAGGCACTCTTGAGTGAGGATTTGTCCCTGGAAGATATGCGGCCAGACGACCATGCGGCGATTTTGGATCTGTGGAACCTGGCCGGTCTGCATGCCCGGCCGTACGGGCGAGACAGCCGGGCGGCTTTCGAGCGGCAGCTGGCAGCCGGGAGGCAGCGAGTTGTGGGTCTAAAAGCGGGGCAGCGCGTGGTTGGCGTAGTCGTCCTGACACACGATGGCCGCAAAGGATGGATTAATCGCCTGGCAGTGCACCCGGACTACCAGCGGCGCGGCGTCGCCAGCCGCCTGATCGAGGAAGCGGAGCGGTGGTTTCGCGAAGACGTGGGGCTCGATATCTGGTCGGCGTTGATCACGCCGGACAATCACGCCTCGCAAGCGTTCTTCCGTGCGAATGGTTACGAGGAGACCAGCATGATCTACGCGCGCAAACGAGTAAATTCTGATGTCTGATTTGCCCGATTACAACGACGATGGGCCGCCAACCTACCAGCCCCGTTCATCGGGCAGCCCCTGGGCATGGGTTTTGCTTGCTGCGGTGCTGCTGCCCCTGTTCGCATGTGGCCTCCTGACGATCGCCACCCTGGGCGGGGTGAACCAGGCGCGCCAATTGATCGAAGACCTGTTCGCCGGCCGCTTAGAGGTCAGGCAGCAGCAACCGTCGGTGATCGTAGCCGTCCAGCAGCTCAGCCGTCTGGAGACGGCCAGCTACACGGTGGAGAAGGTGCTGGAAGGCAACGTAAACCGCGAAGGGCCCTTAGGGATGTTCCTCGGCGACCGGTTGCTGTTTGTGGCGCACGGCGAAGTGGTGGCCGGGATTGACCTGAAGGAGCTTCAGGCAAGCGACGTCGTGCAGGGAGAGAGCGGTTACGTCTCGCTCCGGCTGCCGCCGGCGCGGGTGCTGACGCACAGTCTCGACAACGAGAAGAGCTATGTGTACGACCGCCAGATGGGCATCTTCACGCGGGGCAACCCCCAACTCGAGACCGAGGTGCGCCGCGTGGCCGAACAACAGATCCTGCGGGCGGCGTGCGAGGGGGGGGTTCTGGCGCAGGCCACGAAGAACGCCCAGACCGAAATCAAAGCACTCCTTGTCACGCTGGGGTACCAGCAGGTAGAATTCCAACCGTCTCCGGCCGCGCCGGACAGCGGCTGTTGAGCGAGAGGAGCAGTGGTATGAATCAGAAGATCCTGGTATGCGTTGCGTGGCCCTACTGCAACGGCGATTTGCACATCGGGCACATCGCGGGCGCTTACCTGCCCGCCGATGTCTACGCTCGCTATCAGCGTCTACGGGGGAACGACGTGCTGATGGTTTCGGGTTCCGATACGCACGGTACGCCGATCACCATACGTGCAGAGGAGGACGGTATCACGCCGCGTGAGGTGGTAGATCGTTATCACCCGCGTATCCTTGACCTCTTCTCCGCGCTTGGCATCAGTTTCGACCTGTTCACGGAGACCGACACCGAAAATCACTGGCGAATTACGCAGAACTTCTTCCTGACCCATCTCGACGAGGGCTATATCTACCGCGCCACCACGGACCAGCTCTATTGCACGAGCTGCAATCGCTGGTTGGCGGACCGGTATGTCGAGGGCACCTGTCCCTTCTGCGGCTATGAGGGTGCGCGCGGCGACCAGTGCGACAACTGCGGGCGCGTCTATGAAGCGACCGAACTGTTGTCACCCCGCTGCAAATACTGCGGCAGCAGCGCCGTCGAGGTGCGTCCCACCGAGCACTTCTTCCTGGATCTCGCCAAGATGAACGAGCCGCTGCTGGAATGGATGAACGACGGCAAGAAGGGTCACTGGCGGCCGAACGTCATCAACTACGCACGGGCGCGGCTCGAGAGCCGTGAATATCACGGCCGGCCGATCACGCGTGACATCCAGTGGGGCGTTACGATCCCGCTTCCCGGCTACGAGGAGAAGCGGATCTACGTGTGGTACGACGCCGTAATCGGCTACTTCTCCGCCACCCGGGAATGGGCCGATCTGAGCGGCGATCCGGACGCGTGGCAGGCCTGGTGGCGCGATCCGGCGGCGCGCACCTACTACTTCATCGGCAAGGACAACATCGAGTTCCACAGCATCATCTGGCCCGGTATGTTACAGGCGTACGATCACGACCTGAACCTGCCGTACGATGTGCCGGCGAATGAGTATCTGAACGTCGAAGGCCGGAAACTGAGCAAGAGCCGCCGCTGGATGATCGTGATGGCCGACGCGCTGGAGCGGTACGATCCCGACCCGTGGCGCTATGCGCTGTCGGCTAACGCGCCGGACACCCAGGACATCAACTTCACGTGGGAGGAGTTCGTCCGGCGCAATAACGAGGAGCTGGTCTCGACCTGGGGCAACCTGGCGAACCGGGTGCTCGGCTTTGCGTACAAGCGTTTCGACGGCAAGGTGCCGCAGCCGGGCGAGCTGGACGACATCGACAATGCGCTGCTGAACCAGATCGAGCCGGCGCTCCAACGCGCCGGTGAGCTGATGGACGCTGTAAAGATGAAGCAGGGGCTCGCCGAGATCATGGGCCTGGCGCGCGACGCCAACCGCTATCTGAACGCCAAGGAGCCGTGGCAGCAGATCAAGAACGACCCGCAGGCGGCTGCCACGAGCATCTACGTTGCCTTACGCGTGATCGATACGCTCAAGGCCATGTTGGCGCCGTTCCTACCCTTCACGTGCCAGCGCCTGCACGAGTACCTGGGGTACGACGGGCAGCTCTTCGGACGGCAGTACGTCGAGGAGATCCAGGAGCAGGAGCGCCGCCACCTGGTGCTGCGCTACGAGCCGCTGGAGCTCGCAGACTGCTGGCGGGCGAGCGATTTGCAGCCGGGCCAGGCGCTGCGCCAGCCGGGGCCGCTCTTCACCAAGCTCGAGCCCGAGGTCGCCGACCTCGAGGTGGAGCGGATGCAGGCAGCTACGGCGGGCTAGTTGTCCACAGTTATGCACAGGGTTGTGGGTAGTTATCCACAAAAATACGCTATTACACGGCATAACAGCCCCGGGCGGGGCTGCGGCGAGTGATATCAACTGCCAATGGTTGACACGGGCTCAGCCCGGGATACCGGGCTACAGGTGAATATCGGCCCCGCCGTGCGGCTGGCGGATCTGAGCAAGTCGTACCGCGAAGGGGATCGCCAGCGGGTGGTTCTGCACGATGCAAATGCAGAATTCGCACCCGGCGAGTTCGTGGCGCTGCTGGGGCGCAGCGGCAGCGGCAAAAGCACGCTGCTGAACCTGATCAGCGGTATCGACCGGCCGGATTCCGGCGCCGTGTGGATTGGCGACCGGGAGCTGACTGCCATGGACGAGCGCGAGCGCACCCTGTTCCGCCGGCGCAACATCGGCTTCATCTTCCAGTTCTTCAACCTGATCCCCACGCTGAGCGTGATGGAGAATGTTACGCTGCCGCTCGAGCTGGACGGCCGGAGCGCACGGCAGGCAGCGGCGGCTGCGGAGCCGCTGCTAGCGAGGTCGGGCTGCTCGACCGTGCCGGCGCCTACCCCGACCGCCTCTCGGGCGGCGAGCAGCAGCGGGTGGCGATCGCGCGCGCACTGGTGCATGACCCGCTGCTGGTACTGGCCGACGAGCCCACCGGCAACCTGGACGAGGATACGGGGCGGTTGGTCCTGGCCTTGCTGGACCGGCTGACCCGGCAGACCGGCAAGAATCTGATCCTGGTTACTCACAGCGCCGAGTCGGCTGCGCTCGCGGATCGCACCCTGCACCTGGATCACGGAAAACTGGTCGAAGACGGCCAGCAGCGGCGTCGTGAATCGCGGCCATCTGGCACGTGGGGTGGCGCTATCTCCGCCGCCACCTGGGGCAAACGCTGCTGATGGTGCTGGGCATCGCCCTGGGCGTGGCGGTGATTGTCGCCATCGACCTGGCCAACGGCGCCGCCGACACGCGCGTTTGATCTGAGCACCGAGGCCGTCGCCGGACGCGCCACGCACCAGATCATCGGCGGGCCGACCGGGCTCGACCAGGGCGTATACCGGCAGATCCGGGCGGCGAACGCGGCGTGTCGCCGCGGCGCCGGTCATGTCTGACTACGTCGTCTCCCCACAGTGGGGCAACCGCCCGCTGCAATTGTTGGGCATCGACCCCTTCGCCGATGCCCCCTTCCGCAGCTACGTCGGCAGCGAGGGGGTAAACGCCCCTCGTACGCTCCCCACCGATCAGTTGACGGCGTTCTACACACGCCCCGGCGCGGTGCTGCTGTCGCAAGAGCTGGCCGCCCAATACGGCCTGCAGCCCGGGCAGGAGCTGGATCTCGAGGTGGGCGGGCGGCGGCAGAAGGGGGTGATCGCCGGGCTGCTGAGCGCGACCGATAGCTTCAGCCGGCGTGCGCTCTCCGGGCTGGTGATTGCCGACATCGCCACGGCGCAGGAACTGACCGGCCGGCTGGAGACGCCTCGACCGCGTCGACCTCATCCTCCCGGCAGGGAACGAAGCCGCCGCCGCAGCGATCCGCCGCATCTTGCCGGCCGACGCGCAACTGTCGCCTGCCGGCGCCCAGGCGGGCGCGCTCGCACAGATGACCTGCGGCCTTCCAGCACCAACCTGACCGCGCTGAGCCTGCTGGCCCTGCTGGTCGGGATGTTCCTGATCTACAACAGCATGACCTTTTCCGTGGTGCAGCGCCGGCCGCTGTTCGGCACGCTGCGCTGCCTGGGGGTCACCCGCGAGGAGATCGCTTCCGCTGGTCCTGGCCGAAGCGGCGATTGTGGGTGCGCTCGGATCGGTCATTGGGGTGGCGCTGGGCGTCCTGCTCGGCCAGGGCGCCGTGCAGTTGGTCACGCAGACGATCAACGATCTCTACTTCGTCGTGACGGTGCGCGGGATCACCGCCTCGACCGGCAGCGTCGTCAAGGGCGCCGCTGTGGGGATGCTGGCCACCATGGCGGCGGCTGCCATGCCGGCCCGTGAGGCCTCGTTGGTGCCGCCCCGCCTCATCATGGCGCGTTCCGAATGTCGAGGAGGTGGCGCGGCGGCGCCTGCCGCTTACCACCGCGGCCGGCATGCTGTCGCTGCTGGTGGGCGGCGGCGTGTTGCTCGTGCCCACGCGCAGCCTGTTCCTGAGCTTCTCCGGGCTCTTCTTTATCAGCATCGGGTGCGCACTTCTGGCGCCGGCCATCACAATCGCTCTGCTGGAGCTGCTGGGACCGCCGCTGCGGCTGGCTATTTGGCGTGCTGGGGCGAATGGCGCCGCGCAACATCTCCGGCTCCTTGAGCCGCACCGCAGTCGCGATCGCCGCGCTGATGACGGCCATGTCGGTCACGATCGGCGTTGGCCTGATGGTGGGCAGCTTCCGCGAGACAGTCGTGGTCTGGCTGGGACAGACGCTGCACCGCGACCTGTATCTATCGGCGCCGTCCACCACCGCGACGCGCTCGTCGGCAGTGCTCGATCCGCGGGTGGTGGAGATCGCGATGACCTGGCCCGGCGCCCGCTGATGTCGAGATGCTGCGCTCTGCCGATGTCGCGTCAGACCGCGGGCAGGTGATCGTCGCCGCCGTCAGCGCGGCGGACTTCGTGGAACACCGGATGCTCGTGGATACCCCGGCCGGCAAGAGTGACGTCGCCCGCGCCGTCCGCGGACGGCGCCGTGCTCATCTCCGAGCCGCTGGCGAACCGGCAGGGCTTGGCCGCCGGCGATGCCGTGCGGCTGCGTGCCACCGGTGGCTGGCGCGATTTCCCGGTGGCCGGCGTCTACCGGGACTACTCGTCCAGCCAGGGCACCGTCATGATGGCGCTCGACCTGTACCGCTCGCACTGGGACGATCGCTCCATAACCGCGGTCTCGCTCGACATCCCGCCGGACCAGGATCCCGATGCGGTGGCGGCGGCCATGACCGGACGGGCCAACGAGATACAGTCGGTTGTGGTGCGCGCCAACGCTGCCTTGCGCTCTGAAGTGCTCGTGGTCTTCGACCGGGCATTCGCCATTACCGGCGCGCTGCAGATTGCTCGCCGCCATCGTCGCCTTCATTGGGGTGCTCAGCGCGCTGCTCGCGCTCCAGTTGGAGAGAGGGCGCGAGCTGGGGATCCTCCGGGCCGTCGGCCTGACGGCCGCACAGCTTCGGACCACGATTCTGCTGGAGACCGGCCTGATGGGCGCCGTCGGCGGGTCTGCTGGCGATGCCCACCGGGCTGCTGCTGGCGCTGGTGCTGATCTACATCATCAACCGGCGATCGTTCGGTTGGACCATGGAGCTGCACGTGACCGGCGGCCTCTTCCTGCAGGCGCTGCTGCTCGCCGTCGCCGCCGCGCTGCTGGCCGGGCTCTATCCTGCGATCCGGATGGGGCGCATGCTCGCCGCCGAGGCGTTGCGGAGTGAATGAGGGCTATGGGACAGGGCAAAAAGCGGTGGCTGTTACCGGCGCTGTTGGGAGTAGCCCTGCTGGCGGTCTTGTGGCTGGCCTCGCGTAACGAGAACGGCGCGCGGTACCGTCACTGCAGGTTTGGTGAGCGCTGCGGGGCAGCAGGACCCCTCCGGTTTCGAGCGAGCCGTCCCGGGGCGACCCATCCGGTTCCCAGAGGATCATGGGCCGCACGACGATTTCCAGACCGAGTGGTGGTACTACACGGGCAATCTCACGGGGCCGGCCGGCGAACGGTTCGGCTACCAACTCACCTTTTTCCGCCGCGCCCTCGCACCGCCAGACCAACGAGTCACTCGCCCATCCACATGGGCGGCCGAGCAGGTCTACCTGGCGCACTTTGCGGTGACGGACGTGGCGGGCGGCCGCCACTACGGCGTCGAGCGGATCAGCCGGGCGGCCGCCGGGCTGGCCGGGGCGCAGGCATCCCCGTACCGGGTCTGGCTGGATGACTGGTAAGCGGTCGAAGAGGCAGGCGGCGAAGCCGTGCGGCTGCGGGCGCGGGCAGACGAGTTTGCGCTCGACCTGATGCTCGTCAGCCGGCGCGGATCCGGTGCTGCAGGGCGACCAGGGCTTCAGCCGCAAGGGATCAGAGCCGGGCAATGCCAGCTACTACTACAGCCTCACGCGGCTCGAGGCGGCAGGCACCGTCGAGGCCGGCGGGCGCAGCGTTGCAGTGCAGGGGCTGAGCTGGATGGATCACGAGTTCAGCACCAGCGCCCTGGGCAAGGATCAGGTGGGGTGGGACTGGTTCAGCCTGCAGCTAGACGACGGCAGTCGGATCTGATGGTGTTCCGGCTGCGCCGGGCCGACGGCACGCCCGATCCGTTCTCCAGTCGGGCACGCTGGTGCGGCCGGACGGCAGCCTGCGCCGCCTGGGCCCGGACGATTTCGCTCTTCAGTCAACTGCCCACTGGCGCAGCCCGCACACGGGCGCCGAGCTACCCCGCCGGCTGGACCCTAGAGGTGCCGGCGGAGAAGCTGCGGCTCGAGATCCGCCCGCATCTGGCCGACCAGGAGATGACGTCTCCTATTCCTACTGGGAAGGCGCGGTGGGGATAACCGGCGGGCATGGTGACCGGCCGGTGGCCGGAAACGGCTACGTCGAGCTGACCGGCTACGCCGGCTCGATGGAGGGGCAGTTCTAGAAGCTGAAGGGCGGACCAGCGGTCCGCCCGTCTTGCTGTAAAGCGGGTTAAGCCTCGCTTTGCCTACGAACCTCTAGATCACCGGATCGATCGTCTTTTCCGTCTGCGGGTCGAACAGGTGCATGTTGTCCATGTTGACGATCAGGTCGATCTGCTCGCCCGGCTGGGCGTGCGTGCGCGGGTCGACGCGGGCGATGAACTGCTTCTTGCCGGTCAGCAGGTAGAGGAAGATCTCGTTGCCCATCAACTCGGTCACGTCCACGTCGGCCTGCAGCGGCGCGGGGATGATGCCCGGGGCGGGTGAAGGCGGCGGCGTGGATGTCCTCGGGCCGGATGCCGAAGATGACCTTCTTGCCCTTGTGCGGCAGATAGGCAGCCTTCTTGATTTCGGGGATCTGCAGCTTGAAGGTGCCCGCTATCGACGAACAGCTTGCCGTCCTGGTCTACCAGCGTGGCATCGAAGAAGTTCATCGACGGGCTGCCGATGAAGCCGGCCACGAACATGTTGCCCGGGTGATCGTACAGGTTCTGCGGCGTGTCGACCTGCTGCAGCAGCGCCGTCCTTCATCACGGCGATGCGGGTGGCCATCGTCATGGCCTCGATCTGGTCGTGGGTCACGTAGATGAAGGTGGTGCCCAGGCGCTGGTGCAGCTTGGTGATCTCGGCGCGGGTCTGCACGCGCAGCTTGGCGTCCAGGTTGGAGAGCGGCTCGTCGAAGAGGAAGACTGCCGGCTCGCGCACGATGGCGCGGCCCACGGCCACGCGCTGGCGCTGGCCGCCGGAGAGCTGCTTCGGCTTGCGGTCGAGCAGCTGGCCGATGCCGAGGATGCTCGGCGGCCTGCTTCACGCGCTGGTCGATCTCGGCCTTGGGCACCTTGCGCAGCTTCAGGCCGAAGGCCATGTTGTCGTAGACGCTCATGTGCGGGTAGAGCGCGTAGCTCTGGAACACCATGGCGATGTCGCGGTCCTTGGGCGGCACGTCGTTGACCACGCGGTCGCCGATGATGATGCTGCCGTCGCTGATCTCTTCCAGCCCGGCCAGCAGGCGCAGGCTGGTGGTCTTGCCGCAGCCCGACGGGCCGACGAAGACCAGGAATTCCTTGTCGGCGATCTTGATGTCGAGGTCGTTGACGGCGACGACATCGCCGAACCGCTTGTAGACATGCTCGTAGGTTACACTGGCCATCTGAGTGCTTTCTCCTTAAATTGTGCGTGCGTATAGCACGAGGGCGAGGCAGCGGACAGAACTGTTCGGTCGTCCCGGGTTGGGTGTCGGATCAGGTGGCCTAGGCCTTGCCTGCGGGCACCTGATGGCCATCACCGTCTTGCAGCCTGGGAGCGGGCGCACGCGCCAAAACCGTTCCGCTGCGCTCGCAAAAAGCGAGCGATAGGGTAAAGAGGGGTAGTGTGGTTGGGCTGGGTCGCGAGAAAAGAGCACGGGCACAGGCCAGGCCCGCCGGCCCAGTCTTTCGGGGCACCTCCATTTGGGAACAGCCGGACCGCTCCGGCAGAACGAAACGTCTGCGTCAGTGTAGCACAGGGCAAATGGGATGGCAACGAGGCAAATCACTGCTGCGCCCAACCGCGCGGGCAAAACTTGCTGTCACAGCCCGCCTGCCTATGGTATAATTGTCCTAGCTCCGGTCGTTTAATGCCTTTCGGTTCCACTCATGGAGGAGAGATTACGTATGCATAGCCGGACCTTTTCGCTGCTCAGCCTGTTGGTGATCGCGGCAATGTTGCTTGGCGCATGTGCCCAACCGGCCGCCACGACGGCCCCGACTGCTGCGAAGCCCGCAGCCACCACGGCTCCGGCCGTAACCAAGGCGGCACCTGCGGCTACTGCCCCGGTCGCCACCACCGCTCCGGCCGCAACGAAGGCGGCCGCTACCACTGCCCCGGTCGCTACCGTTGCTCCGGCCGCCACCAAGGCCGCAGCGACCGTTACCGCCGCCGCCGCCAAGAAGCTGAAGGTCGGCCTGGTGACCGACGTGGGCAAGATCGACGACAAGTCGCTTCAACCAGTCCGCCTGGGAAGGCGTCCAGCAGGCCCAGAAGGACCTGGGCGCCGAGATCAAGTACATCGAGACCACCGACCCGAAGGACTACGACAAGAACATCGCCCAGTTCGCCGACGCGAGCTACGACGTGATCGTGACCGTTGGCTTCGCCCTCGGCGAGGCCACCTACGCCGCGGCCAAGAAGTACCCCGAAGATCAAGTTCATCGGCGTGGACCAGTTCCAGGCCAAGGACGACAAGCACCCGGACATCCCGCTGACGAACCTGGCCGGCCTGATCTTCGACGAGGACAAGGCCGGCTACCTGGCCGGCGCGCTGGCCGCCCTGATGAGCAAGTCCGGCACCATCGGCGCCGTCCTCGGCACCGACGTCGTCCCGCCGGTGTGGCGCTTCGGCGAGGGCTACAAGGCCGGCGCCAAGTCCGTCAAGCCGGCCATCAAGGTCAACGTCGTCTACCACAACGACGTCGGCTTCGACAAGACCTTCACCGATCCCGAGTGGGGCAAGACGACCGCCATCTCGATGATCGACAAGGGCGCGGACGTGATCTTCGGCGCCGGCGGCAAGACCGGCAACGGCGCGCTGCTGGGCTGCGCCGAGAAGAACGTGCTATGGCCATCGGCGTCGACACCGACCAGTACCTCACCGTGCCCGAGGCGCAGAAGGTGCTGCTCTCCAGCGCCATGAAGCTGCATCACCCCGGCGTCTTCGACCTGATCAAGGCCGTCCAGGACGGCAAGTTCCCGGGCGGCAACTTCGTCGGCACAGGTCGGCCTGGCCCCGTTCCACGACCTGGACAGCAAGGTCCCGGCCGACGTAAAGGCGAAGATCGACGAGATTCGCAAGGGCATTGGACAGGGCACGATCAAGACCAACGTGGCCGTCGGCCAAGCCGGCCTAGATAGCGTAAGGTTCCTATCGACTGGTGAGCGCAGGGGAAGGCGGCCCAGCCCTTGCCACCTATTGGTCTGACCGGCCTCGCGGTTCTTGTAACAAGGCGAAGCGCTCATGGAAGCAGACCGCAGCGCGGCCGGCGCACGCCCCGCCTGAATCACCGAGCCAGGCGTCGGCGTGGCCCGAATCTCCTCGCTCCTGGTACCCGTTCTGGCGATCCTCGTCGGCGCTGGTAGTGGGCGCCGTTGTCGATGCTCGTCTCCGGCGCTGGCAGCCCGTGGCTTGCGTATCGCGGGTTGTTCGAAGGCGCTTTCGGCTCACCCAGGGCCCTGAGCTGAGACGGTGGTGTGGGCAACGCCTTACATCTTCGCCGGCCTGGCCGTCGCGCTGGCCTTCAAGGGCGGCCTGTTCAACATCGGCGCCGAGGGCCAGCTCGCGCTCGGCGCGCTGCTTCGCCGCCTGGGTCGGCTTTGCCCTGCCCAGCTCGTCGGGACGCGATTCCGGCCTTCATCCATCGTGCCGCTTGCCATCGTTGGCGGCGCGCTCGCCGGCGCGTGCTGGGGCGCGATCCCCGGCTGGCTCAAGGCCCGCGACGGGCGCGCACGAAGTCATCAACACGATCATGATGAACTACCTCGCCCTGCTGCTCACCAGCTACCTGCTCAACGGCCCGTGGAAGGACCCCAACCCGTTGAACGTCGTCGCCCAGACGCCCCGACATCGCGCCAGCGCCGCACTGGCGCCGCATCTTCGCCGGATCTTCGCTTCCACTGGGGCGCCATCCTGGCCGCTGCTCGTCGCCTTCGCGGTGTACTGGCTGCTGTGGAAGACGACGCTGGGCTTCGAGATCCGCACCGTCGGCGCCGAACCCCAACGCCGCCCGCTACGCGGGCATCGCCGTGGCGCACGATCATCGTCCTGACGATGGCCCTGAGCGGCATGCTGGCCGGGCTGGCCGGCGCGGTCGAGGTGGTGGCGCTCAACTTCCGGCCACACGCTCAGCTTCAACCTCGGCTACGGCT
Organism: uncultured Chloroflexia bacterium; assembly: GCA_963783655.1. Classification (GTDB taxonomy): domain Bacteria; phylum Chloroflexota; class Anaerolineae; order CG2-30-64-16; family CG2-30-64-16; genus CAWAOA01. The sequence goes on along the minus strand of CAWAOA010000003.1, from coordinate 159,958 downwards.
TCGACGCCATCGCCATCGCGCTGCTGGGCAAGATCCATCCCGCTCGGCGTCGTGCTGGCCGCCCTCCTGTTCGGCGCCATGCGCAACGGCGCCACGCGGATGCAGTTCCTCACCCAGGTGCCGGTCGACATCATCTCGGTCATCCAGGCGCTGGTCCTGCTCTTCGTCGCCGCCGACGCGATCATCCGCTACATCTACCGCATCCGCGCCCAAGGGAGAAGCTGGTGCTGACGCGCGGCTGGGGAGCGCTGACATGTCACTGGCAGCCGCTTCGGCTTTCTGTGCGATTCTGATCGCATCGCCATCCTCATCGGCCGCGACGGTCGTGCTCGGCAGCGAACAGAACGGCCCGCGGTCGTGATCGCCGCCAGCTTCATGCGCCACGATGCTGCGCGTGGCGACGCCGCTCACGCTGGGCGCGCTCTCGGGCATCTACTGCGAGCGCGTCGGGCGTGGTCAACATCGCCATCGAGGGCATGATGCTCGGCGCCGCCTTCTTCGGCTGTCTCGCCTCCATCTATGCTCGCGAAGCAGGCCGGCGCAGCCGACCTCGAGCCGCGCCTCGCCGTCGGCGTGGTCGTGGCGATGCTCAGCGGCGTGCTGCTTCGCCTGCTGCACGCGGTCTCTCGATCACCTTCAAGGTCGACCAGATCATCAGCGGCACGGTGATCAACATCCTGGCCGTGGGCCTGACCGGCTTTCTCAACCGGGCGCTGTTCTTCCAGCGGGATATGCCCCACGCGCCGGGCGTGCTGCCCACGATTCACATCCCGCTGCTGGCCGACCTGCCGGTGGTCGGGCCGCATCTTCCAGCAGCAGCCGATCGCCATCACCGCGATCGTGCTGGTGTGCTCTCACCCACTGGTGCTCTTCTACACCCGCTGGGGCCTGCGCACGCGCGCAGTGGGCGAGCATCCGCTGCGCCGCCGACACGGTCGGCATCAACGTCATATCGAGATGCGCTACGTCGAACGTGCTGATCGGCGGGGCTGATCGCCGGGCTGGCGGGCGCCTACTTCACGCTGGAGTCGGTGCCGCAGCTTCGAGCCCGGCCATGACGACGGGCGCGGCTTCATCTCGCTGGCAGCGATGATCTTCGGCAACTGGACGCCGTTCGGCGCCTGGGCGGCGGCGCTGCTGTTCGGCGCCGCCCAGGCGCTGCAGATCAACGCCCAGTACTTTCTGGCGTGCCGGTCCCGTCGCAGCTCGTGGGCGATGCTGCCCTACATGCTGACGATGATCGCCCTCACCGGCATCGTGGGACGCACGACGTCCGCCGGCCGCCGACGGCAAGCCGTACGAGAAGTAGGCGATTGACCATGACTGCAATACTTGAAATCAGAAACATCACCAAGCGTTTTCCCGGCGTGGTGGCCAACGACCAGGTCAACTTCACGCTGGAGGACGGCGAGATCCACGCGCTGCTGGGCGAGAACGGCGCGGGCAAGACCACCCTGATGAATATCCTCTACGGCCTGTACCACCAGACGAGGGCGAGATCCTGGTCAACGGGCAGCCCGTGCGCCTGCGTGACCCGAACGACGCCATCCAGCTGGGCATCGGCATGGTGCACCAGCACTTCATGCTGATCCCGGTCTTCACCGTGGCAGAGAACATCATCCTCGGCGCGGAGACCGTCAAGCGGTGGCCGGCTCGACCGGCGGGCCGCCGTCGGATCGCATCCGGCTATCGCCGCAGTTACGGCCTCGAGCTCGACCCCGACGCCTATGTCGAGACCTCCCCGTCGGCATGCAGCAACGCGTCGAGATCGTCAAGGCGCTGTATCGCAAGGCCGAGATCCTGATCCTCGACGAGCCGACGGCCGTGCTGACGCCGCAGGAGGTGGAAGAGCTGTTCGTCGTCATGCGCAACTTGACAGGCGCTGGGGAATCGATCATCTTCATCACCCACAAGCTGAAAGAAGTGCTGGCGATCTCCGACCGCATCACCGTCATGCGCGACGGCGCGGTGGTCGGCGACGACTCGCCCGGCAGACTCCAGCGAGCAAGAGCTGGCCCGGATGATGGTGGGCCGGTCGGTGTTGCTGAAGTGGATAGAGGCCCGGCCACGCCAGGGGCGCCGGTGCTCCGCCTGACCGACCTGGTGGTGGACGACGACCGCGGCATCACCAAGGTCGAGGGGCTGAGCCTGGAGGTGCGGGCCGGCGAGGTGCTGGGTATTGCCGGAGTCCAGGGCAACGGGCAGACGGAGCTGGTCGAGGCGATCACCGGGCTGCAGCCAATTCGCGGGGGAACCGTCTCCCTGCTCGAGCACGTGTGGACGCATACCGCCCCTCGGGCCGTGATCGAGGCGGGCACCGCGCACGTGCCAGAGGACCGGCAGCGGCACGGGCTGGTGTTGGGCTACTGCGTGGCGGATAACTTGGCCCTCGTCACCTACTATCTGCCGCCATTCGCCGCGGGTTGGACCATCGACGGCGCTGTGGTTCAGAAGAATGCCGAGCGTTTGATAGAAGAATATGACATCCGGACTCCCTCTCCTTTTGTACCAACCAGCACGCTGTCTGGCGGTAACCAGCAGAAAGTGATTGTCGCGCGCGAGTTCTCGCGCCCGGTGAAGCTGCTGGTCGCCAACCAGCCAACGCGCGGGCTGGACGTCGGGTCGATAGAATACATCCACCGCAAGCTTGTGGAGATGCGCGACGCAGGCTGCGCGGTGCTGCTCGTGTCTGCCGAGCTGGATGAGATCGTGGCGCTTTCGGATCGCATCTCGGTGATGTACAAGGGAAAGCTGGTGGCCACGCTGCCGGCAGACGCCGTGACACGCGAGCAACTGGGTCTGCTCATGGCCGGCGTGCCGTTGGAGCAGGTGCTCTCAGAAGGAAGCGAAGGGTCACATGCCCTATCGTGACCTGAGGGAGTTCGTCGCCCGGCTCGAAGCAGCCGGCGAGCTGCGCCGGATCCAGGCCCCGGTCAGCGCACAGCTGGAGATCACCGAGATCGTCGACCGCGTCTGCAAGGGCCCGGCCGAGCGGAACATGGCGCTGCTCTTCGAGAACGTCAAGGGCTACGACGATGCCGGTGCTGATCAACGCCTTTGGCTCCGGCCGGCGCATGGCCTGGGCGCTGGGCGTGGACGACCTGGACGAGCTCGCCGACGCGGCTGGGTCAGCCTGCTCGAGCCCGCAGCTGCCGCAGGGTCTGGGCGCCATGCTCGAGCAGGGCGGGCGAGCTGTGGGGCGCGCTGCGCAGCGTGGGTCTGGGACCCCAGCATGGTGAGCGAGCGCCGCGTGCCAGGAGGTGGTGCTGACCGGCGAGCACGCCACGCTGGACGCGCCTGCCGATCCTCAATGCTGGCCCGCAGACGGCGGGCGCTACATCACGCTGCCGACGGTCATCACCCGCGACCCCGTCACGGGCACGCGCAACGTCGGCATGTACCGGCTGCAGGTGCTACGACGCGCGCACGCTGGGCATGCACTGGCAGCTCCACAAGGGCGGGGCCGAGCACCAGCGGGCGGCCGAGGGAGCCGGGCAGGCGCGCATCCCGGTCGCCGTCAGCCTGGGCGGCGACCCGGCCGTGATGTGGTGCGGCTCGGCGCCGCTGCCGCCCGACATCGACGAGTTCCTGCTGGCCGGCTGGCTGCGCGGCAAGCCGGTGCCGCTGGTCCGCTGCGTCACGCAGCCGCTCGAGGCGCCGGCCGATGCCGAGATCGTCATCGAGGGCTACGTCGACCCCGCCGAGCGCGCCCCGAAGGGCCGTTCGGCGATCACACCGGCTACTACACCCCGGTCGCCGACTACCCGGTGATGCACGTGACCGCGATCACGCACCGGCGCCAGCCCGATCTATCCCGGCCACGGTCGTCGGCCGCCCGCCGATGGAAGACTACTGGATGGGCAAGGCCACCGAGCGGCTCTTCCTGCCGCTGATGCGGCTGTTCCTGAGCGAGATCGTGGACGTCAACATGCCGGCGGAGGGGGTCTTCCACAACCTGGTGCTGGTCAGCATCCGCAAGCGCTTCCCCGGCCACGCCGCGCAAGGTCATCAACGGGCTCTGGGGCCTGGGGCTGATGATGCTGGCCAAGGCCATCGTGGTCTTCGACGAGGACGTGGACGTGCAGAACACCGCCGAGGCGTACTGGCAGATGCTCGGCAACGTGGACTGGGCGCGCGACGTGATCATCCAGGAAGGGCCGGTCGACGCGCTGGACCACGCCTCCTATCGCTTTGCGCTGGGGGGGAAGATCGGGATCGACGCCACCGCCAAAACCCCGGACGAAGGCTATACCCGCACGTGGCCCAAGCCGGTAGCCATGGTCGAAAGCATCCGGGAGCTGGTGGCTGGGCGGTGGGAAGAGTATGGGATAGAATAGCGCGCCGGCGGGGACGGGGCGGTGCGCCACTCTTGCGCGAACCGGAGGCCAGCCCCTTGTGGGCGTGTTGGTCGCGGCGCGGGGTGGTTAACGTTGTCACGCCGCGGCGAAATGTGGCATTGGTGCCCGCGCCGCGTCCCGCGCAACGCAGCCCGCGCCGCGTCCCGATAATTGTGTGGCATTGGGACACGGGGCGGGTCACCCGCCCCCTACGATTGACGCCGCCGACGCCGTCAATGCCGCCGTCGCCTGCTCTCGCGTTACCCGTAGTGTAGCCCCTTGTGGGCGTGTTGGTCGCGGCGCGGATCGGTTAACCGATCGCGCCGCGACCAACACGCCCACAAGGGGCTGGCCTCCGGTTCGCGTAAGGTGGGGGCGACCTCCGTGTTCGCGTGGGGCGCGGGCAACGGGGACCGGACCCCCGGGTTGCCAAAACATGCATACTTAATTTGTAACCTTTGGAGCACGGATGGGATTACCGGAAATTCTTCTTCTCGCCTTTGGGTTGGCGATGGACGCCTCGGCTGTTTCGCTGGGGATTGGTACGACACGGCGCTGTTGCGGGCCGCGACCCACTTTCCGGCTCGCATTTCATTTTGGCCTGTTCCAGGCGTTGATGCCGGTTCTGGGCTGGATTGCCGGAACGCAGGTGGCGCAGTACGTTTCGCACGTCGATCACTGGGTGGCTTTGATCCTGCTCGCGTTCATCGGTATCCGGATGGTGCGGTCGGGCCTGAGTAAGGAAGAAGAGACGGAGGCGGGCGATCCCTCGCGCGGCCTGACCCTCGTCATGCTGGCGGTTGCCACGAGCATCGATGCCTTCGCCATCGGCTTGAGCCTGGCCATGTTGCATGTCAACATCCTGTATCCCAGCGCGGTGATCGGGATCGTGACCGCGGCGCTTTGCGTCGTCGCGCTAATTGCCGGTCGCCACCTGGGCAGCACTTTTGGGAAGCGGATGGAAATCCTCGGTGGTCTGATTCTCAATGGGATTGGGATTCGCGTCTTCCTGATGCATATCCTGTGAGCCGTTCGAGCGATCCGGCGCCTGCCCCCACTCGATCTCCAGGCATCATGCAGCGCCTCCACATCTTTCTCGACATGATCAGGTTCGAACACACCGTGTTCGCGCTGCCGTTCGCGTACCTGGGGATGGTGCTCGCGGCGCACGGATGGCCGGGCTGGCGTACCTTTCTGTGGATCACGGTGGCGATGGCAGCGGCGCGTACGTTCGCCTTCACCATCAACCGGCTGGCAGACCGCTACTATGACGCGCGCAACCCGCGCACCCAGAATCGCCCGCTGCCGCAGGGGAAGATCTCCCCGCGCACCGTCTGGCTGCTGGGACTGCTGAGCCTGGCCGTATTCGCCCTGGCAGCCTGGCAGCTCAACAGCTTTGTGCTGGCGCTTTTACCGGGCGCCGTCGTGCTTTTGGCGGGCTATAGCTACACGAAGCGTTTCACGTGGTTGAGCCATTGGGTCCTGGGGTTGACTGACGGCATGGCGGCGCCGGGCGCGTGGGCCGCCGTCACCGGATCGCTCGACCATCCCGCTCCGTGGCTGTTGTGGCTGACGGTTACCTTCTGGATGGCCGGCTTTGATATCATCTATGCCTGCCAGGATACGGAGTTTGACCGGGCGGAGGGGCTACACTCCGTGCCGGCGCGCTTCGGCAACGCCCTGGCGCTCAAGATCGCGCACGCCAATCACGTGGCGACCATCTTGCTCCTGGCGATAACCGGCTGGACGCTGGGTCTTGGGATCGCGTTTTGGGCCGGCTTGATACTGGTCGCTGCGCTCTTGTGGTGGGAGAACAGTCTGGTGAAGCCGCATGACCTCAGCCGCGTCAACCTTGCCTTTTTCACCGTCAACGGATACATCAGTATCCTGATCTTTGTCGCAGCGTGGCTGGGACTCTATAGCATTGCAGGCTAGAAAGAGAAACGACTCTATGCATAGACTGAGCCGGATACTCCATATCGTGGCGATGGCTGCCACCCTGATCGCGGCAGGCTGCGCGCAACCCGCCGCCTCCACTGACGACGGCAAGCTGAAACTGGGGATGCTCCCGATTCTGGACGTGATCCCCTATTTCGTGGCCGAGCAGAACGGCTACTTCAAAGAGGCGGGGATCCAGGTCGAGGCGGTGCCGGTGAAGAGCGCCCAGGAGCGCGACACGCTGTTCCAGACCGGGCAGATCGACGGTGGGGTCAACGACTTGATCGCTCTGGGGCTCTTCAACAAGGAAGCGGCGCGTTTGAAGGCGGTCTACTCCTCGCGCCGCTCCTATCCGGGAGCGCCGCAGTTTCGGGTGGTGGCCGCGCCAAACTCCAGCATCACCAAGGTGGCCGATCTGAAAGGCGTGCCCGTCGCCATCAGCCAGAATACCGTGATCGAGTACATCACGGCCCGCATGCTGCAGGCCGAGGGGCTGGCCCCGGCCGACATCGCCATTCAGGAAGTCACCGCAATTCCGGTCCGTTTCGAGCAGTTGATGAACGGGAACGTGAAGGCTGCCAACCTGCCCGACCCGCTGGGACAAGCGGCCGTGACTGCGGGCGCGAAACTGATCGTCGACGACACCAAGTATCCCCAGTTCTCCCAATCTACGCTGTCTTTTCGCGTGGAGACCCTGAAGGCAAAGCCGGGCTCGGTGCGCAAGCTGGTTGCCGCGTGGGAGCGCGCCGTCAAGGAGCTGAATGCCAACCCGGCGAAGTACCAGAATCTGCTCGTAGAGCAGGGGCGCGTGCCGCAATCGATCCAGGGCAGCTACAAGATGCCGCCGCTGCCGGAGCGTGGTCTGCCGACCGAAGCCGAGGTAAAGGACGCGCTGCAGTGGATGCGAGACAAGCAATTGGTTTCGCGGGAGATCCCGTATGCCGACATGGTCGACGGCAATTTCCTGCCGAAGTAAGGGACGGCGTCGCCTGATTGATGATCGAAGTCCGTGACCTGAAATTTGCCTACGCCAACCAACCGCCGCTTTTCGACGGTTTCAGCTGGCAAGCAAACGCGGGTGAAGCCTGGGCCATCATCGGCCCTTCCGGGTGCGGCAAAAGCACCCTCTTGTATATCATCGCCGGGCTGCGCCGGCCGCAGGTCGGCGATGTGCTCGTGAACGGCCAACCGGTGTCGCGGCCGCGCGCCAGCACCGGGCTCGTTCTGCAGGATTTCGGGCTGCTGCCGTGGGCCACGGTCTGGGAGAACGTCGCGCTGCCGATGCATCTCGGACGTTTCTACCGCGGGAAGGTGGGCGACGAGGGCGGCGCCCGGCCCTATCCGCGGCCGGATATCACAGCCAAACAGGTAGACTTCTGGTTGGACCGGCTGGGCATCGCCGCCCAGCGTGACAAGTATCCGAGCCAGATCAGCGGCGGGCAGCGCCAGCGAACGGCGATTGCGCGCAGCCTGACACAGGGCCCGAGCCTGCTGCTGCTGGACGAGCCGTTCTCGTCGCTCGATGCGCTGACCCGCGAGGACCTGCAGCGGCTCACCCTCGAGCTGCGAGCCGAGACCGGCGTGAGCACCGTAATCGTGACGCACAGCATCGAGGAGGCGGTCTACCTCGGGCAGCGCATCCTCGTGCTGCCGGGAGCTCCAAATCACAAGGTGGAGGTCATCGAGAACCGGGGCGCCGGCGATCCCAACTTCCGCGGCCAGGCGGAGTATTGGGAGCGTGCCACGGCACTGCGCGACGCATTGAGCGCGCTGAGACTTGAGAGCGCCAATGCGCAGGCGTGACCTGCTCGCCGCGTCCGCGGGTCTGCTGGTGGCATGGCAGTTGTCTGCCTGGCTGCTGCACGTGCCGGTGCTGCCCGAACCGCTGGCCGTAGGCGCAGGCGGTACTACGCGAAGTGCCGCGCGGGTTGGGCCGCCATTTCCTCGTGAGCGCCTGGAGAGTGGCTGCCAGCACGGCTCTGGCCGTGCTCCTGGCGGTGCCGGCCGGTCTGGTGCTTGGCCAGAGCCGGACCATCGATCGCCTGGCTGCGCCGCTGATCTACATCCTCTACCCGATTCCCAAGATCGTCTTCCTACCCATTATTCTCCTGTTTCTGGGTATCGGGAACGCCAGCAAGATCTTCATGATCTTCCTGATTCTCTTCTTCCAGGTGCTGGTGGTCGTGCGCGATGAGGCCGGTGCGCTCCGTCCCGAGTTGATCTACTCCGTTCGCTCGCTTGGCGCGGGCCGGCGGGCCCTGTTCCGCTTCGTTTACCTGCCCGCCACCCTGCCGGCAGCGCTGACGGCGCTGCGCGTCAGCGTGGGAACCGCCATCGCCGTGCTCTTTTTCGCCGAGTCATTCGCCACAACCTCCGGCCTGGGTTACTATATTATCGTGGAGAGCTGGGGCAGATTGGCTTATGCCGAGATGTATGCCGGGGTGCTGGCCATGAGCCTGCTCGGGCTGCTGTTCTACTTCATTGTCGATGCCATGGAACGTCGCTTCGCACCGTGGCTTTCCGTGCGCGATTAGGAGGCGCATGCCGCCCAAGAACGTGCTGCCGTCACCCGAGGAAAAGCGTGGCTACGTGCGCGAGATGTTTACGGCTATCGCGCCGCGCTACGATCTGATGAACCGCCTGATGACGCTGGGGCGAGACCGGGCCTGGCGGCGGGCGGTTGTCCGGCTGTGCCGGCTGCCGCGTGGGGGCCGGCTGCTGGACGTGGCCACGGGAACGGGCGATGTGGCGTACGAGGCGCTGCGAGCGGACCCCACGCTGCGGGCCACTGGCATGGATCTGACGCGTGAGATGATGCTTCGGGGGATCGGCAAACAGCCCGGCTCGCAGCCGGCGTTTGTCCAGGGGGATGCGTTGGCCATCCCCTGCCCGGATCGTGTCTTCGACGCCGCCTGTTCGGCGTTCATGATGCGCAACGTGGTTGACGTGGCTGCGGCATTCCGGGAGCAGGCACGGGTTGTGAAGCCCGGCGGGCGTGTGGTCTGCCTCGAGATTACCCGGCCGGCCCTGCCCGTCTTCAGCAATCTCTTTGCCTTTTACTTCTTCCGCATCGTACCCACCGTCGGGGGATTGCTCAGCGGACAACCGCAGGGCGTATACCTACCTGCCGCAGTCAACCGTTGGCTTTCCGCGGCCACCCGAGCTCGCGGGTATCATGCAGGGCGCCGGCCTCGTCGACGTCAGGTACCGCACGGCGATGGTTGGCACCGTGGCCATCCACTGGGGGACGAAAGCATGAGCGAGACAGTACGGCGGCTCGTGGTCGGGATGACGGGCGCCTCGGGACAGATCTACGGCATCCGGATGCTGCAGGCGCTGCGTGAGGACCCATCGGTCGAGACGCATTTGGTGATCAGCCACGCGGCGCGCGTGACGATGGCACACGAAACAGAGTGGACGCCACGCGACGTGGAACGCCTGGCGGACGCCGTCTACCGCCCGGATGATATCGGCGCCGCGATCGCCAGTGGCTCGTTCCCGGTTCACGCCATGGCAATCGTCCCGTGCAGCATCAAGACCCTGTCGGCGGTGGCGCACAGCTTCGCCGACGATCTGATCCACCGCGCAGCCGATGTCCAGCTGAAAGAGGGACGCCCGCTGCTGTTGATGGTGCGCGAAACCCCACTCCATCTCGGGCACCTGGAGCTGATGGCGCAGGCGGCGCGCCTGGGCTGCGTCATCTTTCCGCCGGTTCCGGCCTTCTACTCGCAGCCGCGCACCCTGGAGGAGATGGTGGACGCCACCACCGGCCGGATGCTGGCGCGCCTGGGGGTCGAAAACCAGATGTATGCCCGGTGGCGCGGCTTTCGGGCGGGTGTGGACGCCGGAGAAGATGACGCGGCGCCTTCCTGAGCCGCGTCCCGAGCTGCCCCAGGGTGAAGGGCGGGCGGACGAGGTAGATGTAGCCGGCATTCTCGAGCGCATCCGCCTCTTTCTGGCGGAGCATTCCACGTTGACTCTGGCCACCATCGCGCCCGGCGGTGCGCCCTCGGCGGCCGCCGTTTTCTATGCCGCGGACGCGGAGCTGAACCTCTACTTTCTTTCGGAAGCGGGCACAGAGCACGTGGAAAATATGCATGCACGGCCGCTGGTGGCCGCGACCATCCAGGCTGACGGCCAGGCGTGGCGCCAGATCCGCGGCTTGCAGCTTCGGGGCACGGCGGAGCGGGTGCCGGCGCAGGAGCTGGCGCACGCTGTAGCGACTTTCGGCCGCGCACAGGATTTCCTGGCCGGCGCTCTGGCAGGCGGGCCGGGCCCGCTGGTGTTGGCGGGGCCGCTGGCGCGGGCCGGCTTCTGGGTGATACGGCCCGTCTGGCTGCGTTTGGTCGACAACACAGTGCGGTTTGGGTTCAAAGAAACGTTGCGCCGCGAGCATGGGCAGGCGTGGCAAGGAGAAAGCGATGACAGGTGACGATTTCCGGCGCACGAGTGATGAAGCGGCGCGCCTGGGGCACCCGTCGTACGTGTGGCGCGCCGGGCAGGAGCGCCGGCTGGCGTTGGTGCGCCGGTGGGCCAGCCTGGAAGGGGCGGCGATTCTTGATGTAGGCTGCGGCGTCGGGATGTACACGCTCCAGTTCGCGCCGCTTCAGCCCGCACGTCGTGGGGGTCGAGGTGGAGACCGGGGTGGCGCGCGCAGGCGCGCGGGCGGGGCGTGGATTGTGCTGCTTGCGCCCGGCGAGCACCTGCCGCTTGCCTGCCGATACGTTTCGATCTCGTCTTCTCGCACGAAGTGATCGAGCACGTGGCGGACGACCGCCAGACGGCCGCGGGAGATGGGCGGGTCACGAGACCGGGTGGACGAATCTCCTGTATGCGCCGAACCGGCTCTACCCGTTCGAGACGCACGGGCACTACTGGCGCGGGCGCTACCACTTCGGCAACACGCCCCTGATCAATTGGCTGCCGACGCCGCTCCGCAACCGGCTCGCACCCCACGTGCGGGCCTACACCCGTCACGGGCTCGAGTCTCTGTTCAGTGGGCTGCCCGTTCGCCTGCTCCACATAGCGCCGTCTATCCCGGCTTTGACAACGTGGTCGCCCGCCGCCCGGCCGCCGGGCGCGTCCTGCGCAATGTCCTGTATCGTCTCGAACATACTCCGCTGCAGGGGCTGGGGCTCAGCCACTTTCTCGTGCTGGAGAAGACCGCACCGGCTGTCCCGTAGCCTGATATGCTTCTGGAGTCCGGGAACACCCCGTTCCGGCGGGCCATTTGGGGCTCATTTGCCATACATTTTCTTCCGTGATACGATGCGCGCGGATGCGGGGGGTGGCGGCTACTGCCCTCCGCTGTTTTAATCATGCAACCGGGAGCATTCCTCTCTGCGTATGAATCGCACTGACCAAATCCAACGCTGGCGCCGCGAACGGCGGCAACGCGGCGGCCCACATTTAGGCAGTGGACCCTCGGCGTGGGCGCGGGCTGCCTGCTCGTCAGATCTCCATCGTCCTCTCCATCGTCCTCGGCAGCGCGACCGCCACAGCGGCGGTCTACGACTATTTCGCCCAGGGCCTGCCCGACCTCGAGCGCATCGAGATGCAGGAGCAGCACTACGAAACGGTCAAGATCTACGACCGCACCGGGCAGCATCTGCTCTACGAATCGATCGATCCCCGCCCTTTCCGTGGCGACCGCACCTATCTCCCCCTCGACCATATCCCGAAGCATGGTTCGCAACGCCACCATCGCCCTGGAAGACCGCGACTTCTACACCAATATCGGCGTGAACTTCCGCGGGCGTCGCGCGTGCCCTCTGGTCCAACCTGCAGCGGGCAGCAGGTGCAGGGCGGCAGCTCGATCACCATGCAGCTGGTCAAGAACATCCTGATCGACCCAGCGAGCGCTACGAGAGTATCTTATGCCCGCAAGATCAAAGAAGCCATCATGGCTCATCGAGATCACGCGGCAAGCTATCCGGGCGTAGAAGGCAAGGACCAGATCCTCGAGTGGTACATCAACTACAACTTCTACGGCAACGCTGCCTATGGCGATCGAGGCCGCGGCCCAGGTCTACTACGACAAGACCGCCGCCGACCTGACGCTGGACGAGATCGCCGTGCTGGCAGCCATCCCGCAGTATCCCGGCCTGAACCCCATCTAGTCGCCGGCCGATGCCTATCGCCGCCAGCGCAAGGTTCTGGCTGCCATGGTCGAGGCCGGATATCTGACGCAGGACGAGGCAGACGACGCGAAGCGTTATTTCAACACCGGCTTGCTCAACGAACTGGTCGAGAGGGGTATCTGAGCAACGAGCGACCTGCCGCTGGTGGCGACCGGCGACAAGGCCGGCGACCGCCCGGGCGTTGAACGCGCTCGTCAAGGCCGACTGAGCCTCACCCAGGCCGAGGCCGACGAGGCCAAGCGGCTGCCGGGACCGCTGTGGCAGTACGTGCGCGAATCGGCCGCAGAGCGCTTCGAGGTGCCGCCCGACGCGCCGCACTTCGCCCTGTATGTGCTCGATCAGCTCAGCAGAAGTACAACACACCCGAAGACCCCTACTTCATCTGGCAGAACGGCCTGCGGGTCTACACCACGCTGGATTGGGACCTGCAGGTCTACGCCGAGTGTGCGGCGCGCAGCCACATCGCGCGCGCTGAGCGTGAAGGAACCCAAGCCCTGCCAGGGCGACCTGCCGCCGCCGCCGGCGATCCCCTACCTGCAGACAACCGACAGAACGTTTCGATCACGAGGTCAGCAACGCCTCCGTGGTGGCCATCCGGCCCAACACCGGCGAAGTGCTGGCCATGGTGGGCAGCATCGACTACTTCGACAAGAGCATCGACGGCCAGGTGAACGTGGCCATCGTCTCGCGCCAGCCGGGCTCGTCCTTCAAGCCATATACCTATCTGACCGCCTTCGATGACCGGCAACTACTCGCCCTGCCACGCATGGTGATGGACGTGCGCACGGTTTTCCCGGACCCGCCAATCCGCCCTACGCGCCGGAGAACTACGACCGCACCTACCACGGCCCGCAGACGCTGCGCTGGGCGCTGCAGCGCTCGTACAACATCCCGGCCGTCTGGCTGATGGACCAGGTCGGCGTGGGCAACGTGATCCAGCACGGCCCGCCGGCTGGGCCTCAGCAGCCTGAACCAGGAGCTGAACTTCTACGGGCTGAGCCTGACCCTGGGCGGCGGCGAAGTGCGTCTGCTCGACCATACCTACGCCTTCAGCGTGTTTGCCAACGGCGGCGTGATGGCCGGGCAAGCCGGTGCCGGAAGAAGCAGCAGCGCCCTGGCTACCGCAAGCTGGACCCGGTGTACATCCTGCAGGTCCAGCGACAAGGACGACAAGATCCTCGAACAATATCGAGCAGCCTGACACCGAGCGCCTGATCGACGCCGCCCGGCTTACATGCTGAACAACGTCCTGAGCGATCCCGGCCCCCGCCCGGCTGGCGTTCGGCACCTTTGCGCAGTACCTGCAGTTGCCGGACCGCCGCTGGCGGCCAAGACCGGCACGACCAACAACTATCGTCGACGACTGGACGCTGGGCTATACGCCGCAGCTGGCCGTGGGCGTGTGGACGGGCAACAGCGACAACAAGCCGATGAAGGAGTCGTCCGGCTCCCTGGGCGCGGCGCCCATCTTCCATGCCGTGATGCAGCAAGGCATGGAGGGCCAGCCGGTGCAGGGTTGGCAGGAGCCGCCGGGGCTGCAGCACGTGAGGGTGTGCGTGCCCTCCGGCCTGCTGCCGACGCCGGATTGCCCGCAGACGGCCGACCGAGCTGTTCCTTGCCGGGCAAGGCGCCCACCGCAGCCCGATAACATGTTCCAGGCGTTCGATGATCAACAGAGAGAACGGCAAACTGGCCTCCGCCTGCACGCCGCCGAGCTGATCGAGCGCAAGGTCGTTACCAGATCTTCCCGCTCAATGCGGCCGATTGGGTGCGCGACCAGAAGATCGCGCAGCCGCCGACCGAGCAAGACGGCCCGTGCGAAGCCACGGCGACGGGGGATGTCGCCATCGCGAAGCCGCTGTTGGGCGACCGTGTGAAAGGGAGCGTAGAGATCCGGGGCAATGCGCGGCGGCGGTAATTTCCGCGCCTACCGGCTCGAGGTAGCTCCGGCCAGAACCGAAAACTGGCAGCCAATCACCGAGAGCGCGGCGAACAGATCAGCGACGGCGTGCTGGGTGTCTGGACGGCGACGGCTGAAGGGTCCTATACGATCCGGTTGAGCGTCTTCCGGCACGATGGCAACGTGACGACCACGCAGGTGGTGGTGTCGGTCGACAATACACCGCCCACCGTAAAGATCGTTGGCCCGTTTGCCGACGAGGAATTCGTGATGGAAGATATTGACTTCCTCTCCCTGAGCGCTGAGGCGCGGGACAACGCCGAGCTGGACCGGGTAGAATTCATCCTGGATGGCCGCTCGCTGGGCGATAGCCTGGTAGCGCCGTATAGCATGCGCTGGAAAATCGCGATGGCGGAGCAGGTCCGGAGACGCACCGGGTAAAGGCCAAGGCCTACGACAAGGCGGGCAACACCGCCGAGAGTGCCTGAAGTGCGGTTCCGTATCGTGCACAAGCAGAAGTAGGACCGGTGCGTGGCGAACATCCTGATTACGAACGATGACGGCTACCAGTCGCCTGCCTGGCCTGCTGGCCCAGGCCCTGGCCGGGTGGGGAACGTGACCGTCTTCGCCCCCGACCACAACTGGTCTGCGGCAGGGCATACCAAAACGATGCACAAGCCGCTGCGCGTGAACCGCGGGCAACTGGACGACGGCACACCGCTGCTCATCACGACCGGTACGCCGTCCGACTGCGTAGGCCTGGCGCTTTTGGGTATGGTCCCCGACCGGCCTGATCTGGTAATATCGGGTATCAACCGGGGAGCCAACCTGGGACAAGATATCACCTATTCAGGAACGGTGGCCGGAGCCATGGAAGCGGCGGTCTGGGGGATCCCGGCCATCGCGGCGTCGCGTGATGTCACGGAGGACGGCGAGCGTGGATTAGCGGTGGCCGCGGGTGTAATGGCTGAGATCGCGGGCCGATCCTGGAGCACGGTCTGCCGCCAGGCGTGCTGCTGAACGTAAACTTTCCGGCCACCGACCCGACGGCTGGTTAGGGCTCCGGATCACTCGCCTGGGACGGCGCGTGTATCGGGACGTACTGATTTGAGCGCCAGGACCCGAAGGGCGTGCCTTACTACTGGATCGGCGGCGAACCACCGGCCGGAGAGCCCGATCCTGGTACTGATATCGGCGCGCTGGAGGAAGGCTACGATTTCCGTTACCCCCCTGAATATGGATATGACGGATCACAGGCAGATGTCGGAGCTCGGCAGTGGGAGCTGCAACTGCCTAGGCCGGGGATTACGCCGGTCTCCTGACAACTCTGGGAGGGAATCATGCCAACGCAAGCGTATCTGGAAGGCAAATTCGTCCCGATCGAAGAAGCCAATATCAGTATCATGACCCATGCCCTGCATTACGGCACGGGGTGTCTTCGAGGGGATCCGCGGCTACTGGAACGCGACCACGAGCAACTGTACGTGTTCCGGCTGCTCGAGCACTATGAGCGCCTGATTCGCTCTGCGAAGACATTGCGGATCAAGATCGCTCACGATGCGCAGGCGTTATCGGATCTGACTATCGAGTTGCTGCGCCGGGAATGCTACCACGAGGATGTCTACATCCGCCCCCTGGCGTACAAGGCGGAACGAGATCATCGGTGTGCGGCTGCACAATCTGCGCGACGGCTTTGCCATGTTCGCCCTCCCGTTTGGCCGCTACATCGAAAAAGAAGAGGGCGCCCACGCTGGGGTTTCCTCCTGGCGCCGCAACGAAGACAATGCGATCCCGTCGCGCGCCAAGATCACCGGCTCCTACGTCAACTCCGCCTTCATCAAGACCGAGGCGGTGATGAACGGCTTCGACGAGGCGATCGTGCTGAACCAGGACGGCCACGTCTCTGAGGGCAGCGCCGAGAACTTCTTCATGGTACGCGACGGCAGGCTGGCGACTCCGCCTGTGACCGCGAACATCCTGGAAGGGATCCCGCGAGACGATCCTCGAGCTGGCGCGAAAAGAACTGGGCATTGAAGTTGATGAGCGGGAGATCGATCGCTCTGAACTGTACCAGGCCGAGGAAGCGTTCTTCTGCGGCGCAGATATTCAGATAGCCGCCGTCGCAACCATCGATCACTACCAGGTTGGCGAGGGGTGTCCCGGCGCCATCACCGCGCAGTTGCGAGACCTGTACTTCCCGCGTGGTCCACGGTGAAGTAGAGAAGTATCGCGACTGGTGTGCCCCCGTTTTTGAGAAGTAGAGATGCACTTTCGACCTCATCCGTCCCCGGATCGCTGGCGCGCCTTAGGCGCCGTGCTGGGGGCATTACTGTTTGGTCTGCTGCTGCTGCGCATTGCGACCACCCGGCCCGTCGATGGATTGAGCTTCGTGCTGGCGCTGCTGCCGTTGGCAGCTCTTCCTGCTATCGGGTACCTGGCGTACCGGACGCTCGGCGTCTTCACCATGGAGTACTGGGTAGACAGAGACGCCGTCACGTTCGTCTGGGGACCGACGCAGCACGTTGTCCCCATCCGCGAGATCAAGCGGATCCAGAGAGGAGCGAAGACCGAGTCGGTCCACGGTAAGTCGTGGCTGCACTGGCCGTGCGAGCACTGCCGGCAAGTCATCGGCAAAAACATCGGGCGCGTGCATTGTTATGCCACACGCCCATTGGACGAGCAGATTATCCTGGTCACCGATACGGACAGCTACGGTCTGTCACCGGCCGATCCTGAGGGCTTCCTGCAGCAGCTACAGAAGCGGTACCGCGCTTGGCGTGGCGGCCTCGCTCTGTGGAAGTCCGCCGCCCACCCGTCTGGCGGTGGCCACTGTGGCGAGACTGGACCGCTCTGCTGCTGATTGCTGCCGGCCTCCTTGGGGTGCTGGCGATGTTCGGCATGCTCACCTTCCGCTTTCCGGATCTGTCTTCAGACCTGCCGCTCCACTTTGACGTAAACGGCCTGCCAGATCGCATTGCGCCCAAATCGGGACTCTTTGCGCTGCCGCTCATCGGTCTTTTGGCATGGCTGGGGAATCTCACTGCCGGTGTGTGGATCTACCGCAGGTTGCAGCGCTACGGCGCGTATCTCTTGTGGGAGGCGCGGTAGTGGTACAGGTGATTGCCACGATGGCGCTTGCCAACGTGATGCGCTGGTAGCACGTTGCCGGATAGCATGACCGGCCGGCTTCTCGGCGGGCTGCTGTTGAGCCTCGGGATCGGGCTGTATGCCCGGCGCCGGGGCTCTCTGTCTAACGGCGGCGTGCTCGGCGCAGTCGTTGTCGGAACGCTGGTGTTCGGTCTGGGCGGCTGGGTGCGAGCAGCGCTCGTGGTGGCGTTCTTCGCGAGCTCGACGCTGCTGTCGCATCTGGGCGAACGGCGGAAGGCGCGCTTCGCCGAGAAGTTTGCCAAGGGAAGCCGGCGAGATCTGTGGCAGACGCTGGCAAACGGCGGTGTCCTACTGCACTCGCAGTCGTGATTGGGCTGCTGGGGAACACGCATCCTGTATACCCGGCGCTTGCCTTTGCGTTCTACGGTGCACTCGCTACGGCAAATGCCGACACCTGGGCGACCGAGTTGGGCGTGCTTCGCGCGCCGGCCACCGCGTCTCGTTTCTACAGGCGCTGTGGTCGAGCCGGGAACATCGGGCGGCGTCACGCTCGCCGGAACCGTTGCAGCGCTGGCAGGCGGCTTGTTTATCGGCCTGGTCGGATTCATACTGACCCAGGGCGCGGCCTTGCTGACGCTGGGCGCCTTCTTGCCGGGGGAGTGGATCCTGCTGCCGGTTGCTGCCGCCGGCGGCCTGGCCGGCTCATTCTTTGACAGCTATCTCGGCGCTACAGTCCAGGCCATCTATTACTGCCCGCGCTGCAGTACGGAGACCGAGAGCGAGATCCACCGCTGTGGGCAGCGCACCCGCCAGGTGCGGGGATGGCGCTGGCTGAACAATGACGGTGTCAATTTCCTGGCGACACTATTTGGGGCAGTCGTGGCATCGCTGCTCGGCCGCCTTCTGATGTAGTCGCCCGGCTATGGCGACCGCAACACGAATGATAGGGTACACGGATGACGTTAGAAGCTGAACCGCTGGTATCGATACCGCTGGTATCGATCATCATCCCGGCGTACAACGAAGAGCACCGGCTGCCGCATTCCCTGGACAAGATTCTGGCTTACATGGAACGCGAGGCCGCCAATATAGAGGTGCTGGTCGTGGAGAATGGCAGCACCGACCGTACAACCGAGATCGCGGAATCGTATGCATCCCGGTATTCGTGTATTCGTGTGTTGCACAGCCCCAAGGGCAAGGGCGCCGCGGTCCGCGAGGGGATGATGGCCGGGCAGGGAGAGTATCTGTTCATCTGTGATTCTGACCTCTCCATGCCGATCACCGAGCTGCCGAAATTCCTGCCGCCGCGATTGAGCGGCTACGATGTGGCGATCGGTTCACGCGAGGGGCCGGGTGCGCACCGTTTCAATGAGCCGGCTTACCGCCACTGGATGGGCCGGGTGTTCAATCTGATCGTGCGGATAATCGCCATCCCCGGCTTCTCAGACACACAATGCGGATTCAAGAGCTTCCGGCGTGAGGTTGCGCGCGAGGTTTTCGCCTGCCAGACGATTACCGGGTGGAGCTTTGATGTGGAAGCGCTCTTCATCGCTCTTCAGCGCCGGTATCGTGTGGTAGCCGTGCCTGTCGACTGGTACTTTGACGCCGATAGCCGCGTAAACCCGGTGCGCGATACGTGGCGGATGTTCCGTGATGTGATGCGCATCCGTATCAACGGTTGGCGCGGGGTCTACGGTTGAGCTGGACCGGTATGTGACCTGGTCGAACGCCGGTTCACCCGGCCACCCTTTGATACCGCCACAGCCTGATCGCAGGCGGCTCAGGGAGCGCGACCAGGCGCAGCAGCGACTTCTCGATCGCCAGCGGGTTGAAATCGGCCAGGACGCAGTTGCGGCCCAGGCGTGCTGCGGCCACGCCGGTAGTGCCGGACCCGGCAAACAGATCGCCCACCAGGTCTCCTTCGCGGCTTGAGGCGCGCGACGATACGCTCGAGCAGACGCTCGGGCTTCTGTGTCTCGTAGCCCACACGCTCCGAATGCAGGCGCGCCACCACCGGGAAGTACCACCAATCCTCGGGCACTTTGCCGCGCTCCAGATCGGGCACCTTGCCGAAACCGGCGCGTGGGCTGCTGGCGAACGTCTTGACTGTACGGCGGTCGTAGGGCACCCTTACAGCATCGGCATCGAAGTAGTAGTCCGCAGACCGCGTGTAGACGAGGATCGTGTCGTGCTTGCGCTTGAAGGCGCTGCGAATCGGCGAAGGGCCGTGGTAGCACCAGATGATTTCGTTGAGAAAGCGCTCTCGCCCGAAAATGCGATCCAACTCGATCTTGATGTAGTGCACGGTATGCCAGTCGAGATGGACGTAGAGGGTCCCTGACGGCGCCAGCAGCTCGCGGGCCAGCGCCAATCGTTCGGAGAGCCACTTGACGTAACTATCGAAGGCCTGATCGTCGGTATACGCGGCGACACGGCGGGACTGCGTTCCCTTTTCCCCTTCCACGTGCGCCCCGTACGCCCTGCCGGTCCCGAAGGGTGGGTCGAGATAGAGGAGCTGCATGCGTCCGGCCCATTCGCCGAGCATTGCCTGCATCAACAGCAGGTTGTCTGCACAGTACAGATCGGCGCTGGTGGGGCCGGCGTCGGAGAGCTGGAGTGGTAACGGCACCGCCACGGGAGCGCCGTCGGGCTCGAGCGCCTCGAGACCCGGGATAGGCAGGCGAGTATACCGGTGTTCGTACGCGCCGCGTCCCATGGATGGCCTTTCCGGACCGGCGCTCCGGCCCATCAGAGGGTAGACCCCAGCATCATAGCCGACGGCAGCGGAGGTCGCAAAGGGTGAACGAGCTATTTTCGGCGGCGGCAATCGAGCGTGTCCTGGAGTCGCAGCGACTGGTCAATCGCTTCTCTTTTACCCCAGCATTGGCTCGACGAACGATGTTCGCGGCGGCCGAGGCGGCCGCGGGGGCCGGTGAAGGGTTGCTGGTGGTAGCCGATGAGCAGACCAAAGGCCGGGGACGAGAGGGTCGCACCTGGTGGGCGCCGGCGGGGACGTCGCTCCTGATGTCGCTGTTATTACGCCCCTCGCTGCCGGCGGCTGAAGCCGGCCAACTGACTATGTGCCTCGGGCTCGGCGCGTGCGAGGGAATCGAGGAAGTGACGGGGCTGCGCCCGGCGTCTTTAAGTGGCCGAATGATCTACTGCTGGACGGGCGAAAGTTGGGTGGGATGCTGGCCGAAGTACGCACGACCGCCGATAGGCTGGATTATGCCGTGCTCGGCCTGGGTGTAAACGTGAATACCGATTTTCGTGGGCCGGACGTACCAGACGAAGTGAGACAGATCGCAACCAGCATCGCCGGCCTCGCCGGCGGGCCGCCCCGCGGCTGCCGCTCCTGGCAGCGATCGCCGGCGCCTGCCCGCGCCGCTACGCAGCCGCGCTCCGGGGTCACTCGCCACATGAGGAGTGGGCGGGGCGGCTCGACACGCTGGGGCGAACAGTCGAGGTGCACGTGCCCACGGGCACAGCCATGCGTGGCGTCGCCGTGGGCGTTACCCCGCAGGGAGCGTTGCTATTGCAGTGTCGCGAACGGCGAGGTACACACGGTATGGGCCGGGGATGTGGCGCCGATCTGATGTGTCCGATTGCCTCGCAAGTGCTATAATGCGGCCCATTCCCGACTACCCAAAAGGCGCCGACCGAAGCATGCCGCATCCGCCGACTCCACGGCACATGACGCTCAAATTACTCGTGCTGGCCTTTGCGGCCTTGCTCGTCATGCCGCGCTTTGAAGCATCTGGCGCGCAATCGGGCTCCACAGTATTCCAATCGCCGCCATCCCTGGTATTCCAGTCGCCGCTGACGCCGACCGCGACTGCAATGGCGACGGCGACGGCAACCGCAACCGTGACCCGCACCCCCACTATCGAGCCCACTCGGGCGCCGGCGATGACGACTGTAGCGCCGGCGCGGGCCGCCGCGCCAACGGCTGCCACCAACTACCTCCCGCCGCCCACGCTGACGCAGCCCGGCGCCATGCCATCGGGACCGCTCTTCGCCGGCCCGCGGCCGCTGGCAGGCGCGACGCCCATGCCCACTCCCACCTCCACCCCCTCAGGGCCGCAGGGGACGGCGGCAGCGATCGACCAGGCAATCGTGGCGCTCGGCTACGTGTGGCTCTGTTGTGGGGCCGGCACACTGACCCTGGCCGCGCTCGGCGTGGTCTGGCTGTTCCGCCGCCCGCCGCTCGCCTGATTCCCTGTCTCATGCGCCGACGCCTGTATCTACTGTTGCCTCTCGCCGTTACGCTGCTCGCGTTCGTCTTGCGCGCCTATCAGCTCGATTACCAGAGCCTGTGGCGCGACGAGACGGATGCGCTCCGCTTCGCAACGCAGCCACTGACCGGTCTATTAGGCATGTTCACCCTGCCCGGGCAGAACGGCCCGCTCTTCTTCCTGTTGCTCAGGCCGTGGCTGGCGTTATCAGGTCACAGCGAGTTTGCGCTGCGCTTTCCATCGGTTCTGGCCGGGACCCTGGCTGTTCCCGTGCTCTACACGCTGGTGAGCCGGCTGGCGGGATGGCGCGCAGCACTGGTCGCGGCGACGCTAGCGGCGACTGCGCCATACCTGGTCTGGTACGGGCAGGATGCGAAGATGTACTCCTTGCTCACGCTGCTCGTGCCGCTGGCGCTCCTTCTCACCTGGCACGCCATCCGTTACGGCGGCCTGGGGCGATGGGCGCTCGTCTACGTTGTTACCACTGCCGCGGTCTATACACATCTGCTCGCAGCGCTGATCGTGCCCGTACAACTGGGCTGGATCGCTCTCGCGCCCGTGCCCGGCAGGCGGCGAATCCGCCTGATGATCGCCTATCCCCTTGCGCTCGTGCTGCCCTATCTGCCCCTGGCGATCTGGCAGGCGGATCTCCTGTTGCGGGCGCAATTCCGGACCGGGCATGCTTTTGTGCCGCTGATCGACATCTTTCGGGTGCTCATCGTCACCTTCACCCGCGGCATTCTGCCGGTGGCGCAGATGGCCACCGTGCTGCCGCTGCTCGTCGCGCTGCTCGCCGGCCTGATGTTGTGGACCCGCGCAGCGCCGGCGCCGGGCGGCTGGGACGGCCGGCGGATCCGGGCACTGCTGCTGATCTGGCTCCTGGTGCCTCCGGTGGCGGTGTATCTGGTGTCGCTGCGAATGCCGATCTTTCTGGATCGCTACTTGATTTGGGCAATGCCGGCGTTCCTCGCGCTGGCTGCGCTGGGAATCATGGCGGTGGCGCGTGCGTGGCGGGTGGCGGGGTGGGTACTCCTCGGCATAATCGTCGCGCTCAACCTGGGAACGATATGGCGCCAGGGGCATCAGCCGATCAAATCTGACTTCCGGGCGGCCGCTCGTTTCATTTCGGAGCATTCGCAGTCCGGCGATGCAGTGCTGTTTCAGATACCGTACGTACGCTATACCTACAGCTATTACGCCGGCGAGGGCTATACTGCGATAGACGGTCCCTATACCAACTACGGCATGTCGCCGGCCGAGGTGGGCGCTGCCATCCAGACAGGGGCCGGGGCAGCGCCGGCTGTATGGTTGGTGGCATCCGAGGCGCCGATGTGGGATGCGGCCGGCCTTACCCGCACGTGGCTGGAGAGCAACGCCATTCGCACCGATTCCGCGGAGTTTGCACGGGTTGAGGTAACGCGGTATCGTCTACACTAACCCAATCACCCAATGCGGGGTGATGCCACCGCGACGCGAGAGAGCAATCCATGACGGAACTGCACGAGCAGGCCGGTAGCGGGCGCGGGTTTACGGTGCCTCTACATACTCCGGACGGCATACTGGAGTTGACGCTCGACGAGTATCGACTCGCTCTTCTGGGTCTCATTGACTTCGAGGGGAACTTTGACGCGTTGCTGCTCGCCTCATCGATGGTGAAGGACGGCGAGGGAAAGGCCAGGATCGTGCGCGAGCGCCTCGCACCAATTGCCGTCTATCTGCCCGCGCTGCTGGCTCGCGGGATCGATTCGATCGAGTTGTTGAGTATCCGCTACTGGTTCCGCGAAGCAGCGTTGGATAGAGCGGCCGATGTCGAATAGTTCGCCTCGTTCGTATCTCATGACCCGACCCCTTTTTGGCCACCCGCCACGCGCCCGGCGGGCGAGCCGGAATGGATGCCGTCCCCCGAGGAAGTAGCGGCAGCGCGCGTCCGGCTCGAACGCGGGGGCGCGCTCCGGCCACTCGTGGATCCTGCGGCTGCAAATCCCTGGGCCGGCCCTTCCTGGATCTGGTGGACCGCGGCGGCGTTGTGGATCGTGTTGTGGCCCATCGCGCTCGGACTCGAGCTATCGGAGGGGGCCGGCCTGTTGGCGCTGGCGTTCGCCCTGGTGGCAGCCCTGCACATGGGTCTGCTCGCGTGGCCGGTGTGGGCGGGAGCCAACCGCCGCGGCGCCCCCGGGTTACGCCGGCGCTTGCGACCGGTTACAGGGCTGGCCGAAATCATGGCGCTGGAGCCGGACGAGTTCGAGGCGTGGACGTCCATTCTATTCCAGTTGATGGGTTATGAAGTCCGCGACATGGGAAATGTCGGGGACCACGGCGTGGATCTTCAGGTGCGAGGCGAACACGTGCAGCGCGGTGTCGTACAGTGCAAGCGCTACCGCGGCACCGTAGGCGAGCCGGTCGTCCGCGATCTCTACGGCGCAATGGCGCACGAGAGCGCCGACCGCGGGTGGTTGGTGACGACGGCGGCTTTTTCCCGGCAGGCACACGCCTGGGCCGATAACAAACCAATCGATCTGTGGGACGGTGAGATGTTGACCCTATTGGCGAGGCGCTACCGATGAATGCGAACCCGGCTTCCGGGCCATTGCGCAGGCCACTGGTGCTCGCTCACCGGGGCGCCTGCCAGGTTGCGCCCGAAAACACGTTGGCGGCCTTCGCCGCTGCCCTTAAGATTGGCGCCGACGGAGTCGAACTGGACGTCCAGTACAGCTCAGACGGCCGTCTGGTCGTTTTCCACAACCTCGATCTCGAGAAGACGAGCACCGGCACCGGTCGAGTCACAGCGCACACCTTCGACGAACTGCGCGCGCTCGACTGCGGAAGCTGGTTCGGCGACGACTTTGCCGGACAGCAGATCCCAACGCTGGATGAGGCGCTCGAGACGTTGTCTGCCGCGCGCATGGTCAATGTGGAGCTCAAAACGTTCGACCAGTCCACGGCCGGCATGGGCGGTGACGTGGCCGAGATCGTGCGTAAGCACGGGATGGCGAGCCGGGTGGTGATGAGCTCGTTCAACCCGTTTGCCCTGCGTCGGGCACGCTCGGCCACGCGCGACATCGAGACAGGATTGCTGGTTGCGCCCGATCTGCCCGCATGGACCCGGTGGCGCATCATCGAACGCCTCTCGCGTGCCGGTGGCGTACACCCTGAGGCCGGCATGGTGAACGCTGCCTATGTCGATGCCGCGCGCCGGCGGGGACTGGCCGTGCGGCCCTGGACGGTGGATGATCCGGAACAGATGCGCGCCTTCGTGCGATTCGGAGTCGATGCGATCATCACGAACGTGCCAGACCTGTTGCTGCGGGTGCTGGACGAGATGCCCGAGGTAGATCGATGACACGCGAACCGCTGCCGCCGCACGCGGCCTCGCTCGAGACTTTTTTCCGCCCGCAGGGGGTCGCAGTTATCGGCGCCAGCCGGGACCCGTCCAAATTGAGCTACGGCGTGATGTCGAATCTGCTTCATCCCGAGCACGGCTTCCCGGGCCCGGTGTACCCGGTCAATCCCAGGGCGGATGAGATTCTGGGAACTCGCTGCTACCCGGACATCGAGTCGGTGCCCGATCCGGTTGACCTCGCAGTGGTGATTTTGCCGGCGTCCCTCGTGGTGCCGGCGGCTCACGCATGTGGGCGGCGCGGGCTCAAGGCGATCATCGTGATCTCGGGCGGCTTCCGCGAGGTGGGCCCAGAAGGTGCAGCACGCGAGCGCGAGCTGGTTACGGCTGCCGAAAGCTATGGCATCGCGCGTGATGGGGCCCAACGGCATCGGGGTGATCGATACCCACACGCCCCTCAACACCACATTCGTGCTCCAGATGCCCGCCCAGGGAGAGATAGCGTTTGTGTCGCAATCGGGTGCGCTGTGCGGCGGCGTCATCGATTGGGCTGTGGCTCGAGGTCTGGGTTTCAGCCGTTTCCTGAGCGTGGGTAACGAGGCGGACGTCAACGAAACCGATCTGTTGGCTTACCTTGGCGCCGACGATATCAGCCGCGTGCTGGCGCTGTATCTCGAGGACGTGAAGGGCGGGACCGGTTTCGTGCCGGCCCTGCGGAGCGCTGCAGCGCGTAAGCCGGTGGTGGCTGTGAAGGCGGGTCGTACCGCCAGCGGCCAGGCAGCGACCGCCTCGCACACCGGCGCCCTGGCGAGTGCACACAGCGCCTTCCGCGCTGCCTGTCGCTCGGCGGGAGTGATCGAGGTAGACAGCATCGCGGGCTTGTTCGATGCCGCGCTTGCTCTCGCCTACCAGCCGCTGCCTGCCGGCAATCGCGTCGCGATGTTGACGAATGCCGGTGGCCCGGCTGCCCTGGCTGCGGACGCGCTCGAGGCAGCCGGGCTGCTGTTGGCGCACACCACTGTGGAGACCCAGGCTGCGCTGCGCGCCTTCGTCCCGCACGATGCGCAGGTGGGTGGACCGGTCGACCTTCTCGGCGGGGCGGACCAGCACGGCTATCGCCGTTCACTCGAGCTGCTGCTGGCCGACGAAGGGAACGACGGCGTACTGGCCATTCTCGTGCCCACCGCGCTGGTGGATCCTGTCGCAGTGGTCGAGGGTTGGGCCGGTGCGGCGCGGGGGACACACAAGCCGGTGGTGGCCTGCTTGATGGGCGAAGCGAGCCTGGCGGAGGCGCAGGCAGCTGCCCAAAAGCTGCGCATCCCCGCGTGCACGTTCCCCGAGGACGCCGTCGCCGCATTCGGGGCGCTGCGACAACGCGCGCTCTTCGTCGAGCGTGCTGCCCAGGAGACGCCGGCCTTGCCGGTCGACCGCGCAGCAGCGGCCGGGATCATCAATCGTGTCAGGGAGGCGGGGCGCCTGGCGCTCGATACGGCTGAGTCCCTCGCCCTGCTGGCGGCGTACGGAGTGCCTGTGGCATGCGGCGTCCTGGCTACAAGCCCAGAGGAAGCCGCTGCGGCTGCCCGCCAAGAGGGTTTCCCGGTAGCGATGAAGCTGGTCAGCCCGGACATCCTGCACAAGACCGACGCCGGGGGGGTGGTTCTTCGCGTAGCGAGTGGAGAGGATGCGAGCCGCGCTTATCACGAAATCATCGAGCGCGCACACAGCGCGTCGCCAGATGCCGCCATCCACGGCGTGTTGGTTCAGCGGATGGTGACGGGCGGCCATGAGGTGATCGTTGGCGTCAAGCGCGACGCCACCTTCGGGCCACTGCTGATGTTCGGGCTCGGGGGTATCTACGTGGAGGCGCTGCGAGACGTCAGTTTCCGGCTTGCGCCGCTGGCTGCCGGCGACGCCGAGGAGATGGTGGACGAGGTGCGTTCCTCGCGCTTGCTTGCAGGGCTGCGGGGCGCTGCTCCCGCGGACCGGCCTGCGCTGCTCGAGGTGCTCCGGCGGACCGGCCAATTGGCCGCCGACTTCCCCGGCATAGCCGAGTTGGATGTCAACCCGCTGCTCGTGCTGCCCATGGGCCAGGGCGCGATCGCCGTTGACTGTCGTGTGATCCTGAATGAGGCTGAGTAGGCTCGCTCTCAGCCTTTGAGTTCCGGTGGGCGCCGGTTCATGCCCCGCCAATAGCAATCACCACCTCACCTCCGTGGAACGTACATCCCTTTACCTGGTCCGCGGCGCATTTATACTGGCGCGCGAGAAGCAACTTGCCCTCGTGAGAAGGACATAAGCCATGAGTTTCGAGCGAGCCGCCGGCATTATCTGCCACCCGACCTCATTTCCCGGCCGTTTCGGCGTGGGTGACCTCGGTCAATACGCCTACGCCTTCATCGATTGGCTCGAGGCCGGCAGACAGCGCCTGTGGCAGGTGCTACCGCTGGGTCCAACCGGCTATGGCGACTCGCCCTACCAGTCCTTCTCGGCCTTCGCAGGTAACCCGCTGCTGATCAGCCCGGAAATACTGGCGCAAGAGGGCTTGCTGCCACCCGACGCGTTGGAAGTGGTGCCGCCCTTCCCCACCTCACGAGCCGATTATGGCTGGGTGATCCCGTACAAGCAGAAGCTCTTCCGGCGGAGCTACAAGCATTTCACGGACACGGCAGGAGAAAGCCGGCGCCGCGAGTTCCAACGCTTCCGCGAGCGCAACCGGCGCTGGCTGGCCGATTACGGATTGTTCATGGCAATCAAGGCGCATTTCGGTGGCGGAAGCTGGCAAGATTGGCCGCGTGCGGTCCGGCTGCGTGAGCACGATGCGATGGCCGCGCTGCAGCCCGTGTCAGCCGGCGAGGCGGTGTATCACGAATACCTGCAGTGGTGTTTCTCGTGCCAGTGGGATGCACTCCGGCTGTATGCGGCCGAGAAGGACATCCAGATTGTCGGCGATATCCCGATCTTCGTCGCTGAGGACAGCGCCGACGTTTGGGCGCACCCCGAAGCGTTCCGGCTGGACGAGAATGGACGTCCGGATGTGGTGGCCGGCGTTCCGCCCGATAACTTCTCCGCTACAGGGCAGCGTTGGGGAAACCCCCACTACGACTGGGAATGCATGGCCGAAAGCGGCTACGAATGGTGGATCGAGCGCATCCGCAGCACGCTGGAACTGGTTGACATCCTGCGTATCGATCACTTCCGGGGCTTTGAGGCGGCGTGGGAAGTGCCGGCGGCCGAACCGACGGCGATGGTCGGACAGTGGGTGAAAGGGCCGGGCGCGGCTTTGTTCGAGGCGGTGGAGGCGAAACTCGGAAGGCTGCCCATCATCGCCGAAGACCTCGGCGTTATCACACCCGAAGTCGATGCTTTGCGGATGCAGTTCTCTCTCCCCGGGATGAAGATCCTGCAGTTCGGATTCGCCCTGGACACGGATGCCAAGTACCTGACCCACAGCTTCGAGCGCGATTTCGTGGTTTACCCGGGTACACACGACAACAACACCGTGCTGGGCTGGTTCCGCGAGCCGGGACGCTCGGAAGAGGAGCGGCTGCACTGTCTGCGCTATCTGAACAGCGATGCCGCCGACCTGGCGTGGGACTTCATTCGCGCTGCCTGGAGCTCGGTCGCGAAAACGGCGCTCGTGCTGCTGCAGGACGTGATGAGCCTCGGGCAAGAGGCGCGCATGAACTTTCCTTCGACGGCCGGGGGTAACTGGCAGTGGCGCTACACAGAAGAGATGCTGGCGCCCGCGCTGGCCGGGCGGCTGGCAGAACTTACGGTTTTCTACGGGCGGACCCCGGTGTCGGCGAAGGGTGAGCGCGAGTGCCCCCAGGTGGATGCGGAGAAGCCGCCGGCTCCGCCTTCCGGTCCGGGCCGCGCACAGACGTGAAGCGATACGGGAGAGCCAGGCGGATAGAGGCGGGCCGTTATCGCCCACCAGCGGGCGAGACGGTTGCGGTCTGCAACGCCGGGAGCGGAAGCTCGATTCGGCCAACTTCCTTCCCGCTCGCCGGTTCGTAGAGCACGATCAGCAGCCTGCGCGCGCCGCTGATTTGCTGCGCTGCGAGCGGAAGATCGTAGACGTCGGTCACCTGTTCCCCCGGCAGCCACCGGTCCGTTGGGTACGCGAAATGTACCGGTATCCGGTCGTCGCTGGCCAGCACGGCGCCCCTCTCGTCCTGCACACGCATGGAGACTTTGAGCGACTGCACCGGGCGGGGCGCGCGCCACGTGGCCGTGACTCTCAGCACCTGCCCGCCGTGGGTCTCTCGTAACGCCGGCTCTGCGTGTAGCAACTCCAGCCCCGCTGCACTCGCCACAGGCGCAGCAGCCGCTCCCACCGGGGGATCCTGCTTGTGGTTCACCGCGATCAACGGCCCCTTCGCGTCCAGTGAATAACGGCCGGCGGCGCCCGGCAGGTCTCGGGTCAGGTAAACCGGGATCCCTTGCGCGAGAGCCTCCTCGACGGCCCGAAACCGCTGTTCTTCAGAATCGGCAGGCGCCAAAGAGATGTCCGGGCGCCGTCCCAACACGTGCGCGAAGTAGCGGATGAGCGTTGTCTCGCCGAGCAGTCCCACGACCCGGCCCCCCGGCGCCACGTGTGCGACCATGTCCAGCCCATAATCGTACGCGCCCCAATCGGAGCTACGATCGAGTTTCGCGTAGCCGGCTATGGCCTGTCCAACCGGGGCTGCCAGCAGCAGGGCGAGCGCCACGACGTTCCAGGCGAGCAGCAGCGGTCTGGCGCTGCGTGGGCGCGCCGCCAGGCGCCGCATCCAACCTGCGAGCAGCGCTGCGCCTGAGTCGAAGACGTAAACGGCGCCCCAGGCGGCCCACAGCAGCAGGCACATAAAGACGGGGATGAAGAACACCTCGACGTCCTGCACCTTGTACAGCACGGCGAATACCAGGTGCGTGACGGTCAGCAGCAGCAGGAAGAGGAAGCGCCGGGTACCGAAGCGAACGCCGGCCGAGACGCCGAGCAGCACCAGCAGCACCAGCGGCACGCCGAGCGGGTTCGTCGCCAGTTGCACGAAGAATCCCGCATCGCGTTCCACGCCGAATGGGTTTCCCGTGAGGAACACGTTGTAGGCGCGGGCGGCGATCCAGGCGATGGTGCCCTCGACGGTTGGCACGTAAGTCCCGTCGAGCGATGACACAACCTGGCCGCGTAGCGGCAGGTACAGGTAGAGCAGCAGGGGCGCAGCGACGGCGAGCGCGACGGGCCACCGCTCCCACGGGCGTCGCCACGCAGTGGGGGCTGCCCAGATCAGCAGCAGGGCGGCTGCGGGCGCGGCCAGCGCGATCATGCGGTGGTGCGCCATTCCCAGGCCGAAGAGCAGCGCGGCGCCGAGCAGAAGGCGCCGGTCGTAGCTGCCTTCGG
Organism: uncultured Chloroflexia bacterium; assembly: GCA_963783655.1. Taxonomy (GTDB): domain Bacteria; phylum Chloroflexota; class Anaerolineae; order CG2-30-64-16; family CG2-30-64-16; genus CAWAOA01. The sequence continues at coordinate 129,583 of CAWAOA010000003.1, read as the reverse complement.
GCATTTGCGCGGCACGCCGCTCTTCCCAGCGCAGGCAGAACAGCAAAAAGAGCGCCAGCAGCAGCCCGTGCAGACTGTATACCTCGGCGATTATCGCTTGCGACCACCAGGCCGGCAGGAGCGCGAACGACATGCCGGACACGAGGGCGGCGCGCCAGTCCTTCGCCAGAGCGAGCGCCAGGAAGTAGAACGCCGCGACGGCTGCTGCGCCGCACAGCGCAGAAAACAGGTTGGTACGCCCCGCAACGTCACGGAAGGGAATGAGCAGCGTGGATGCTTTGCCGAGCAGCGTGTAGAGAGGGTAGCCGCTGGGGTGTGCGATGCCAAGCGATGGGAGCACAACCTGGAATTCCAGGCTGTCGTCGAACACCGTGGCGACGCTGGGGGCCGCCGTCGCAACGTAGAGCGCCAGCGCCCCGAGGCCAAGCAGCAGACCGGCGAGTTGCTCTCGCCTGTTGCGTTTCAAGGAGCCTCGTCGATACGTGCGCGCAGCCCGGGCCAGTGAGTGCCGCGCCAGTAGACGCGATGGCAGCGCAGGCACCGCTGGAAAGCGGGTTGCGTATTCCAGACGTAGGGGGGGACGAGCGCACGGGCTTCCTCGCGCGGGAGTGGCTCCAACTCGCCATTGCACTCCCCGCAGCGGGCGGCAACCGGTAGATCGCCGAGCTCGCGCAGCGCCGTACGCACCTCCGCGATCTGGTGGTCCAGCGCTTCCGCGTGCACCAGCAGCGCATTCACGCCTCGGCGCCCGGCCAGCTGCCGGTCCCGGGTAATGAGCAAACGCCCCTCCTGTCGTGCCCGTTCCGCAAGGGCTTCATCAGTTCCCGCGCCCCAATACTCCGCATCATAACCCATCAGCCGCAGCCAGCGGGCAAGCGTGCCGAGCATCGCGTCAACCAGAAGTCGCGGGGGCTCTTTTGTCCCCCTTCCTTCCTGTGGTAACATCCTGCCACTCGTTTTTGGGGTATTTTACCCGGCCAAGGAGGTTATCAATGGCCGAGTCGTCGTTACTGGCGGCCGGACTTGCTTTTCTTATGCCCGCCGGCTACGCGCTGATCGCCGTCGGCGGTTTTCGTGAAGAGCGTGCGCGCCAGTCAGCCCTCGCTTTCCTGGCTGCACTGGGACTCGCCACTCTGGGTTATCTTGCTATCGGGTTCGCTCTCCAGTACGGCGGTATCGGGCTCGTCTATAATCGTCCCGGGTACCAGGAACTGATCTGGGAATGGTCCGTGCTGGGCGTCACCTGGGGTTCCGGCTGGGGCACAACCGGCCTGGCCGGTTGGGGTATGCAGGGCGCTGCCTCTACCCCGGGCGCGTACGCTCTCGCCCTCGCTGCCCTTCCCTGGGTCGCCACCGCTGCGATGATCCCCCTCATCAGCCTGCGCGGTCGTGTGCCCGCCTGGGCATCCGGTATTGTGGGCCTGTTAATGGGCGCACTGATCTTCCCTATCGCCGGCAACTGGATCTGGGGCGGTGGGTGGCTGGCCAATCTCGGCCGGAACATCGAGCTGGGGCACGGATTTGTCGACCCCGGCGGCGCCGGCCTGGTTCACCTGCTGGGCGCCGCGGCCGCTTTTGCCGTCACCGTGGTCTTCCTACCCCGGGTAGAACGGCCCACACCCGGGAAGCCTACACCCCTGCCGCCCGTCCACCTGCCACTGCTGGCCGTGCTCGGCTGCGCTTTTCTGCTGGTGGGCAACCTTGCCTGGTTGATTGCGAATCCGCTGCTCGATACCCGCGTCCTGGGGCTCGAACAGATTGTGTTGAACAGCTTTGTAGCGATGGCCGGTGGCGCCCTCCTGCCACTCCTCTACACCTGGTTTGTGGCCGGCTACGCCGACCCGCTGATGTCCGCGAGGGGGATGGCAGCCGGCAGCATTGCCGCTCTGGCGATCGCCCCATTCGTGGCTCCGGGCCATGCGTTTGTCATTGGCGCGCTGGCCGGTTTGTCGGTGCCGCTGGTTTCGTTTGTGCTGGCGCGGATTGTCCGGCTGGACGATCCAACGGCGACACTCTCGGTACACGGTCTCGGTGCAGTCACGGGCCTCGTGGCCGTTGGCCTGTTGGCGGATGGCCGGGCGGGAGCCGGATGGAACGCTGTTGGCGCAGCGAGCTATCTCGGTGTCGCCGGCCAGGGTGTCACCGGCATGATGGCGGCGACCGGTTACCAGCCGGATTGGCCATCGCAGATGCAGGCGCAACTGGTCGGCATCGTATCAGTTGCCCTGCTTGGCTTCTTCCTTGCCTGGCTGGCCGTAGCGCCCGCGGTCGCCGTCCGCCATGTAGTGCGGGAGCCGGGTTGGCCGGATGCCGCACTCGCCGCAGCCGGCCGGACGGCATGGATGGACAGGCTCAAACGGGCCGTCACTTCGTTTGGCTCCTCGCAACCGGGGGCCGGCCGGATGGCGTGGATGGATGAGCTCAAACGATTCGCCGCTTCCCTGGTTCCGTCGCAAAGAGAGGCCGGTTCATCCGAGAACGAAGCGGCAATCGCCGGCGCTGACATCCAGGTCGAACCTGTCGAGCCGGCTAACGCCGCTCTTGGCTCCGCTACCCGGGACCGCCGGTCGTAAGAGGCAGCGGCCGCCTGATCAGCCGGCGGCCGGATTGCCTAGCGGAATGTTCGCGAGCGGCGTGTAGACCGCGCCGCTCGGGCGCAGATCGCTGCGGATCAGGCTCACCTGGCGGACCTCCTGGCTGCCCAGTACTTCCACGACGGATCGCTCCACCGCCTGCCCTACTGTCGCCACGTTTTCCGGGCCTGCGTAGCGCGAGATGCGTCCGAGCGTCAGGTGAGGCGAGAAGCCGCGTTCCTCCGGCGGCCATCCCAGCGGCGAGACCTCACGTTCGACTGCGGATTGCAGCTCTGCCAGGGCATTTCCGGGCGAGCGGACCGCCACCCAGATGACGCGTGGGCGGCGGAAGTTCGGAAAGCAGCCGCGTCCCTCTGCCGTGATGGTAAAAGGGGCGATTCCGGCCGCGGCTCGCTGCAGCGCCTCGCGGATCGCCCGGGCACGCTCCGGCGGTGTGTCCCCCAGGAATTTCAGCGTCAGGTGAATTCCCTCCGGCTCTACCCACTTCACGCTGCCGTGCGGAGTTACCTTGCGGTACGTCTCCTGCAAGCGGCCCAGGGAGGCGAGCATGGCCGGGTCCAGCTCGATGGCGATGAATGTCCGTAGGGAAAACTCGGGCACCGGTGACTCTCCTCAACTGCTCACGCGCTGGAATCGCTCGGGGTAGAGCGGTCCCGCGCTGTTATCCCACGGCACAGTGGCGTCCAGCCCCATTTTCGCGCTGCGGCTCTTCTCCCCCGGCACGTGCTGCGCCGACGGATCGAGCGAGCTGGCCGGTTGCCCGGCCATGACGACCAGGTCCTGATCGGCCTGGAAGCGGGTGGCGATGGCCCACTCCACGTCGTTCGGGTCGAATATGTTCACGTCGGCATCTACCACGACGACGTGCTTCAGCGATCCGTGCCCGCGAAACGCAGCTTCGATGGCCCGCCGCCCATCGTCTGGCGCGCGCTTGTCGATCTGCACCACGGCGTGCAACCACGACGCTCCGCCCGGCGTCACGTGTACGTTCAGGCAGCGGGCAACGCGGCTCACCTCCGCAAAGATGGTGGGTTCGCGCGGCATCCCCATCAACAGCTTGTGCTCGAGCCGTCCGGGTAACAGCGCCTGATAGAGCGCATCGCGGCGGTGCGTGATCCTCTCGATCTCGATGACCGGTTGCTGCCGGACGATATCGTACGTGCCCGTAAGGTCGACGAACGGTCCTTCGGCCACCATCTCCCCGGTCAGCCGTCCTTCGAGCACGATTTCTGCGCACGCCGGCACCGCCAGGCCGTTTGCCGTGCGAACCATCGGCGCGGGCGCCAGCGCCTGAGCGATGCTCATCTCATCCCTTTCGGGCGCGGGGGCCAGCGACGCAGCGAGCAGAACGTGCAGCGGCAACCCGATGCAGATGGCAACAGGGAGCCCGCTGCTCGCATCCCGTTTGCGCCACGCGGTGTGGGTGCCGCGGTTTTCCACGAGACGGGCAGCGACCCGCGTGCGATCCAATCGCAGCAGGCGATGATAACTGGCGTTGGGACCGGTGTCCGGGTCATCGATGAAAACCACCGCCGCCGTCGCGTACGCGCCGCCATCGCGCTGCCAATGCGTCAGGAACGGCAGAGCCGACAGGTCGACCGTGGGGTCCACCACCTCCTGGCATGGTCCGGAAGCGACGATGGGGGGAGATTGCGGTTCGGCCAGCGCCTGCACTATGCGAAACAGGATCTCAGCCGGCGGCACGCCCAGCGCCAGCCCGAAGAAACGCCGGTCCGAGCACACTCCCGTAATGACAGGATAGCGACTTCCCCGCACGTGCGGGAAGAGAACCGGTTGCCCGTCGTAGCCGGACGCAACGTGGGCGAGATCCAGGTATGGGTCCACCTCGGCGTCGTGAACCCGTAGATATCCCGCCTGCCGGGCGGCATCCAGGAAATCACGCAGGTCGGCGATCATGTGCCCGCTGCCTCTGGCGCGGTGTGTGGGGCCACCGCCGTCACGATCACTCGCCGCGCCCCTGCCGCTTCCAGCGCCGCCGCAACCGTGTTGACCTTTTCCGGGATTGCCGTGGCAATCACATTGCCCCCTCGGCCCGCTCCGGACAATTTCGCGCCGCTCGCTCCCGCCTGCAGCGCGGCGAGTACCAGCCGGTCAATTTCGGGACTGGAGACTCCCAGTTGCGCCAGAAGCTCCTGATTCACGTTCATCAGCGGTCCCAATACGCCGGTTGTGCCACCTATGATGGCGGCATGCGCTCCGTCTACCACGCGGGCGATCTCGTCGAAGAGCATCTCATAGCGCTGCGGCGCCCTTTCCCAGCCATGCCGCACATCTGCCACCGCCACCCGCGTTGGGCTTGCGACGCCGCTATCTGCGATGAGCAGCATGAATGGACGTGCGACGTGGAATCGCACAGGTGGCTCGCCGCGCACGAAGTAGACCGGCTGCTCGAACGCAATCACAGTGTTGTCAATACCGGAGGGTGTGCCGTGGTGCAAGCGCTCCACTTCGTACACCAGCTGCGAGATTTGCTCCGCCGGAAGCGATCCGTGCCCGCAGGCTGCTGCGAGCGCGCGGACGATCGCAGTGGAGACGGCGGCGCCGCTCCCCAGGCCCCCGGCCATGGGGATGGTGGACGAAACGGTAATATGCCAATCTGGCTCGGCGACGGACAACCGCTGCAGGGTAAGCCGCACGATCGCTGCCAGCGGATGGTCGGCCGGCGCATCCACCAGGCGCAGCTCTTGATCCAGGTCCCTCGCTCGGACCGTGACCCCGGAGCCCGGGTATTCCCGGACGTGTGCGGTCGCCTGCACCTCGGTCACGGGGACGGCCAGCGCCGGACGCCCGTATACGACGGCATGTTCGCCAAACAAGATCACCTTGCCGGCAGCGCGGCCGGTGGCAGGGAGAGCAGGAGTGCGCACGGGACGAGTATAGCATAGGGGCATTAGGCGGCGCCAAGGGGACGAGAAGCAGCCTCTGCGACCTCGCCCTCTGAACGGCGTCTCTGCCTATGATAGAATCGCCCCATAAGGTACCGAGAACGCGCAGAAATGGGGTACGAAATGGCGCAAGTGACGGCTGAGGGATCTGTGCTGTGGCCGATACTGGCGGGCCTGCTGATCATTATCACGAACGGATTCTTCGTGTGTGTTGAGTTCGCCCTGGTTACCGTCCGCCGCGGTCACATCGAGGGGTTGGCGGGAGCGGGCAACGGCCGGGCGCGCCGGGTCGCGCGCCTGCTGCAAGACCCTGATCGCGCGATCGCGGCCACGCAGGTTGGGATCACCGTCTCGTCGATCTTGCTGGGCATCGTGGCAGAAGAGCCGCTGCAACACGTGCTCGGGCCCGCCTTTGAGAGCGCGTTTGCGGTGGTACGGATCCCCGCCCAGTGGGCGACGCTGCTGGCGACGGTTCTGGTGCTGCTGCTCCTCTCCTTCTTCCACATGGTTCTGGGCGAGCAGACGCCGAAGACAGTTGCGCTGCGCTACCCGAATGAGAGCGCGCTCGCGACTTCCCGGCTGATGTCGATCTTTTCGGGCTTTGCGGCGCCGCTGGTCTGGGCGGTAGACCATTCCACGGACCTGACGCTGCGGTTACTGAGAATCGGTGGGCAGACGGCCTCGCACGGCATCCACACGGTAGAGGAACTAAAAGAGGTAGTGCGAGAGAGTCACGATGAGGGGGTGCTACCCTTCAGCGACGAAGGGATGCTCGTGCGTGCAATCGAGTTCGGCGGGCGCTACGTGCGCGAGGCGATGGTCCCGCGTCCCGACATCGTCGGGATCGAGATGTCTGAGCGTTTGCGTGACTTGCTGGAGATCTTCCGCCACTCTCGCCACTCTCGTTTCCCCGTCTACGAACAGGACCTGGACAACATCATCGGCGTCGTCGCCATCAAGGACGTCCTGATGTTGATGGCAGACGACTCGTCCGCCGTGGATCGCTCGCTGCGGGATCTGGAGCTGATCCACCCGGTCATGTCAGTGCCCGACAGCAGGCGTATCGGCCACCTGTTCGACGAGATGCGGGGGGAACGCATGCAGATGGCGATTGTGCTGGACGAGTTCGGCGGCACCGCCGGTCTCGTCACACTCGAGGAGCTGGTCGAGGAAGTGGTCGGCCGGGTTACGGACGACTGGGTGGACGAGTCGCCGGTGTTCTCTCTGTTGGAAGGCAACATCTTTGAGATCGACGCCCAGAGCCGCGTGGACGAGGTAAACGATGCCCTGCAGCTTGTCTTGCCCGAGTCGCCCGACTACGAAACGGTGGCCGGGTTCCTGCTCTTCCTGATCCGGCGTATCCCCCGCGCCGGCGAAGTCATCCACTATCACGGTCTCCGCTTCACCATACAGGAGATGTCCGGGCTGAAGATAGAAAGAGTACTGGTGGAGAAGGTCGCTGCGGCCGGCGAAAATGACAGCGAATCGGGGCAGTGATATAATCTGGCCACGTCGGGAACCTGAATTGGGAGAATGAGCCTTGGCAGAAGTTGTGCGCATCGAGGATATGGCCGGCCATGACGGCCAGGTCGTCCGCATCCAGGGCTGGCTGCAGCTAAAGACCGGCAAGGGAAAGCTGCAGTTCCTGCGAGTACGAGACGGCACAGGGGTGATCCAGGCGGTCATCTTCCGCGGCAATGTGTCGCCGGAGGAGTTCGAAGCGGCCAAACGGCTGCCGCTCGAGTCTTCCCTGGCAGTGGAAGGGACTGTACGCGCCGATCCGCGCGCGCCGGGCATTCCCGGGGGATTCGAGCTGGACGTGAACCGGCTCGAGGTGATGCAGGAGTCGGCTGAATACCCGATTGCTCCCAAGGAGCACGGCGTCGAGTTCCTGATGGATAACCGCCACCTGTGGTTGCGCTCGAACCGGCAGTGGGCCATCCTGCGCATCCGGGCGACGATCATCAAGGCGATGCGCGACTGGCTCGACGACCACGGTTTCCTGCTCGTCGACACGCCCATTCTGACCCCGAGCGCTGCGGAGAACTCGACCTCTCTGTTCGAGACCGATTATCACGGCGTGCCGGCGTATCTCACCCAATCGGGGCAGCTATACAACGAAGCCAACATCTTTGCCTTCGGCAAGGTGTACTGCTTCGGACCCACCTTCCGCGCCGAGAAGAGCAAGACGCGCCGCCACCTGCAGGAGTTCTGGATGGTGGAGCCGGAGATGGCATTCTGCGACCTGGAAGGCTATATGGAGATCGCGGAGCAGTACATCAGCTACATCGTGCAGACGTACTCCGGGAACGGGCGAACGAGCTGGTTGTGCTCGAGCGCGACCTGGCCTGTCTCCAGCGGGTGGTTGCGCCCTTCCCCCGCCTTAGCTATGACGATGCTGTAGCGATGATCAACGAAGCTGCCGCACGCGGGGTCACCGTTCCACCGAACGACGAGCCGGTCCCGGCGATTGAGTGGGGTGAGGACTTCGGCGCCCCCCACGAGACGTTTGTGGCCGGGCAGTTCGACAAGCCGGTATTCGTACACCATTATCCGACGGTCGCCAAGGCTTTCTACATGGAGCCGGAGCCGGGCCGTCCCGAAGTGTGCCGGTCGGCGGACCTGCTCGCGCCGGAGGGATACGGCGAGATCATCGGCGGGTCTGAACGCATGAGCGATCCGGACAGGCTGTTGGCGGCGATCGAGAAGCACAACCTGCCGCGCGAAGCGTACGCCTGGTACCTGGATCTGCGCCGCTACGGTTCCGTTTCGCATAGCGGTTTTGGGCTTGGCATCGAGCGCACAGTCGCCTGGGTCTGCGGGCTCGACCATATCCGTGAGACGATACCCTTCCCGCGCATGCTGAATCGCCTGTACCCGTAGGGGTAGGCATGAGGCGGCCAGACGGCCGCCTCATTCACAATCGAGCGTCTCAACCGCCGCTGTCCGCCGGTTACCCACCGAGCTCCTGGCGCGGGAACCGGACCAGCTCTCCGATTGCACGCACTCCACGGACCCTATGCCTTCGCAATATGTGCTCGCGTTTCTGTCCATCTTTGCCGTTTCGCTGATCCTGAGCTCCCTGATTACGCCGTTGGCGAGCCGGGCCGGACGCGCGCGGGCGTGGTAGATCTTCCAGGGGGACGGCGCAGGCACAAGGGGGAGGTGTCGCGGCTGGGTGGGCTGGCGCTCTATCTTTCGTTTACGATCGCCGTGCTGCTTACGCATGGTGCTGCCGCCGTCGTGGTTGCCGCCCCGCCTCGACCCAAACGAGATGCGTGCGCCTCACCGGCCTGCTGCTCGGCACCAGCGCCGTTTTCATCTTTGGACTGCTCGACGACCGGTTCGAGTTCGGCAGCCGCCCTCAGTATGTAGCACAGTTCGTCTCATCGCTGATCGCAATCGCCTTCGTCATCTTCATCGAGCGGGTCAACAATCCGCTTAGCGGCGACCCGATCGTCTTTGCCTGCCGGTGGTCTGGGTCCTGACCATCTTCTGGTTCATGGGGATGATCAACACGGTGAACTGGCTGGACGGCCTGGACGGGCTCGCCGGTGGCGTGGCTGCGATCATCTGCCTGGTGCTGGCGCTTCACATGATCCGCGAGGGGCAGTTCAGCGTGGCGCTTCTGCCGGTCGCGCTGCTCGGCGCAGCGTTGGGCTTCCTGCCTCACAACCTACGCGGCCGCGTTTTCATGGGTTCGAGCGGCTCCTACTTCCTGGGGTGGGCGCTCGCAGCGCTGGGGATCATCGCCGGGGCTAAGGTGGCGACAGTGCTGTTGGTGATGGGGTTACCGATCCTGGATGTGGCCTGGCTGATCCTGTACCGGTGGCGGCACGGCAGCGCCCCCTCGCAGAACGGGCGCGATCACCTGCACTACCGGTTGGCCGATTTGGGGTTCTCCGAGCGGCAGATTGCGATTGGGTACTACGTCTTCTGCCTGGGTTTTGGCCTGCTGGCCCTCGGTCTTGGCTCGCGGCTATTCAAGCTGATAGCGCTGGCCGTGCTGGCGGGGGCGGCGCTGGCGGTGATCATCTGGGCCACGTCGCAGTCGCCGCGGCAGTCGCCGCCCCCGCCGGCAGACGACAAGGTGACCCGGTAACCGGTTACCTGCCCTCGTCTATCCCGAGCGTTTCCCCCACGATATAAAGCGGGCGGCCCTTCACCTCGTCGTAGATGCGTCCCAGGTATTCGCCCATAATCCCCAGCGAGATCAGCTGCACCCCTCCCAGGAAGAGCACGCTGACCAGGGTACGTTGCCTGCCCATAGAACGCCTGGCTTCCGGAAAGACGGAGGACCACGGTCACGATGATGCCGAGGATGCTCACGCCGGCCGCGAGAAAGCCGATATAAGTCGCTAGCTGGAGCGGGAGATACGAGAAACGTCGTGATCCCGTCCAGCGCAAACCTGCAGCATCTTCTTGAACGGATACTTCGTCTCGCCGGCAAAGCGCTCAGCCCGCACATACTTGACCCCGGTCTGCCGGAAACCCACCCATACCGACAGGCCGCGCATGAAGCGATGCTTCTCACGCATCGATCTTCAGCGCATTCACTACCTTGCGATCCATCAGCCGGAAGTCGCCGGTATCCATCGGGATGTCGATATCGGTGATGCGGTAGATGATGCGATAGAAGAGCTTCGCGGTCAGCTTCCTTGAACCACGTCTCCCCTTTTCGCTCGGCGCGGATGGCGAAGATCACCTGGTAGCCGGCGCGCCACTGCGCCAGCATCTCGACGATCACTTCCGGCGGATCCTGGAGATCGGCGTCGATGATTGCCACCGCATCGCCCGCGGCGTAGTCCATCCCGGCGGTGATGGCGACCTGGTGCCCGAAGTTGCGGGCGAAACTCACCACCTTCACGCGGGGATCCTGCTCGTGCAACTCGCGCATGATTTCGGGCGAGCGGTCGCGGCTGCCGTCGTTCACCAGCACCAACTCCCATCGCTCGCCGGCGCCGTCCATCGCCTCCCGCACACGGCGGTAGAACTCGGGCAGGATCGCTTCTTCGTTGAAGACGGGAGCGACAACCGAAACGAGGGGCCGGGAGTCGGCTGCCTGCTGCATCATTGCATCAATCTCCTTGCTCATCGGAACCGGCTACCGGATCGGCGCTTGTTTGCTCGGGCGATGGTGGCGGGCCAGGCCGTCGCCCTCGCCGTTCCAACATGGCCAGCGAACGGCGGGCAACTTCACCCACGGTGCCGCGCAGGAGGGCGCTCTCATCATCACGCATCGATTCCAGCGCCGTCGCTGCTTCCTCACTACCTACGTGCCCGAGAGCGTCTGCGCAATACGCGCGTACCTGCGGATCGGGATCCGCCAGGCGCTGTAACAGTACGGACTGTACCTCGGGGTGTGGGGTTCGGGCGAGTGCTGCCGATAGACTTCGCCGCATGAGCAGCGAGTGCCCGGGTTGTTCGAGCACGTCTGCCAGGGCACGAGCGGCAGGCTGCGTACCTATCTTGCCGAGGGCAGCGGCAGCGGCCCGTTGCACCTCTTCGCGCGGATCCTTCAGCAGCGGCTGCAGCAGAGCGGCAGAAGCCGGGTCGGCGCATTCCCCCATCGCTTCCGCCACGGCCAGGCGCACGTAGGGGATCTTGTCGTGCAAGCCCTTGACCAGCTCGAGGCAGGCGGCCTCGCCGCCCATGCGCCCCAGCGCCAGCGCGGCCCCCGCACGCCGCAGGGGATGTGGAGAGGAGACGAGCAGCTCGCGCAGCGTGGGGAAAACGTGATCGGGCTGCTGCGCAGCCAGCGCCTCAGCCGCGTGCCAGCGCACGAACGGTTCGGGGTCCGCCAGCAGCTCAATCAGCGCGTCGATCGCCGCCTGGCTGCGTTGCGAGTATTTTCCAAGAGCGGCGGCGGCCTGCCACCGGCGGCTCGGCGTGGGTGAATCCAGGGCCAGAAGGAGCTCTGTCTCTGCTTCTGCACGGTTGCGGCCGCGCATTCGCTGCCACTGCCGCAGTCTCTTCTGATACCAGCGACGAACGCGCCGGCCGACTTGCACCAGGCGCCCGGGGCTGTAGCCCACACTGCTAGGCACTTTATCTCCTCAATCCGAGGCTATTTGCGGATGATCGTTGTCTGGCATGGGGGCGGATAGTTGCCTGACGCGTCCACTACGATAATTCTGATGCTATACGTGCCGGGTGGCAATGCCCCTGCGTTGAGGGTGCCGAGCCGGCCGCCCCGCACAGGGTTCTCGCCGCCGTCGAAATATGACCATACCGCCGGACCGGCTCCTGCTCCATACTCCAGCTTGTAGTACTTGAAACTCTCGTGCGCGGCGCTGCCCATGATGGCGACCGATCCCGAAACCTGCGCGTTCATGCCCGGTGATGTGATGACGGCGCGCGGATCAGGGCAACCGGGCGCGCTCACGGCCGGAGCAGGGGTTGTCGGCGCCGCGGTCGGCGTTGCCGACGTGGCGCGAGGCGTAGGCGTGGGCCGGCCTGGTGTTGGCGTCCCCCGCGTGGCGGCGCTCGTTGGCGCCGGCGTTTGCCCCTGCGGCGATAGCACAGGCAGCGTAGGCGAAGGGCTCGCGCGGGCGATGGTCGCGGTAGCTGTGGGTGTGCGTACGTCTTCCACGAACGGCTGCACTGCGTCCGCCACCGCGGTACTCAGAAAGTAAATGACCCCGATTACGGCCACCAGACCGAACGCCACTGACCAGGCGTTGTAGGTGCGGTTTAAGGCAGCCTCTCGCTCCAGCGAAAAGACCGCAAAGCGCCGTTCCCGGCGCGCGACAAGCACGATGCGCAGATACCAGAGAGCGATGAGCGCACAGATGCCGTATACCCACGGCGCATATTCACGGATGATTTGAATGATAATCGCCATTGCGATCTGCTATTCTGCGGCCGCGAGGGCCTTAAGGATGCCGCGCAGCAGACGCAGCAGACGTGGCGCCATCTCGCGCCCGGCTGCCATCACCTCGTCATGTTGCACGGTAGCTTCGCTATGCGGGTCGGATATCGTCACGTTCGTGATACCACTGATACCCAGGACGCGTATACCCATATGCCTTGCTACCATTACCTCCGGGACAGTTGACATCCCCACTGCGTCACCGCCGATCATGCGCAGGAAGCGGACTTCGGCCGGTGTCTCGAAGGCGGGTCCGAACAGACCCACGTACACCCCTTCGTGCAGCGAGATGTCCAGCTCCCTCGCCGCTTGCCGGGCGAGAAGCCGGAGGCCCGGATCGTAAGCGCTGTCCCATGTCGACGAAACGCGGGCCCAACTGCTCATCATTTGCGCCGACCAGGGGGTTCATTCCGGCCATGGCGGCCAACCCGATGTGGTCCGATATCAACATGAAGTCGCCGGCCCGAAACGAATGGTTGAGACTCCCTGCAGCGTTGGTGACGATCAGCGTATCCACGCCCAGCGCCCCCATCACTCGGACGGGAAACGTGGCTTGCTCGAGCCGGTGGCCTTCATAGGCATGGAGGCGACCTTGCATGACCAGGATCTCGACGCCGCCGGTCGACGCGAACACGAGCTGCCCACTGTGTCCCGCGACGCTTGGAGCAAGAAAGCCAGGGATCTGCGAAAACGGGATGCGGTCGGCATCCTCTAGCTCGTCGGCAAGGCTGTTCAGACCGGAGCCGAGGATGATCGCTACGCGCGGTTCACGAGCCGTGCGCCGGCGAATTGCCGCGATCGCTTCATCAAGCTGCGCTCGCAGTGGCGGGATCTCTCCCTGCATCTGACCCTTCCCGGCTGGTTGCGCTATTTCGCGCGTGGGTGGCTCGTGTCGTATACCTGCCGCACGTGATCGCGCGAGACGTGCGTGTATACCTGCGTGGTAGAGATGTTAGCATGTCCCAGAAGCCGCTGCACCTCTCGCAGGCCCGCGCCGCCGTTCAACATGTGGGTGGCAAACGAATGGCGCAGCGTGTGCGGGGTGACTCGCTCGGCTATCCCAAGCTCTCTCGCATAGCGCTTTATGATCAGCCACAATCCCTGGCGGGTAAGTTGGTCCCCGCGCGGGTTGAGGAATAGCGCCTTCTGGTCGACGTGTCCGCCGAGGAGAGAGTTCCGTCCGTTCTCCATATATTCGTGCACTGCGGTCACTGCTTCCGGGTACAGTGGCATTACCCGTTCTTTGCTGCCTTTTCCGACGCAGCGCACGGTGCATCCTTCGAGATCTACGTCCTGCAATGTGAGGGTAGCGACCTCGCTGACGCGCATGCCTGTGGCGTACAGCACCTCGAGTAGGGCGCGATCACGCAGACCCTTGGGCGTTTCACCGCCCTGCAGCGGGACCGATAGCAGGCGGTCCACATCTTCCGGCGACAACGTTTGCGGCAGCCGCTTCTTTACCTTTGGCGAATCCAGTTCCGCCGCGGGGTCGTCGGCCAACGTCCCGATACGCAACAAGTAGTGGCAGAACGACTTCATGGCGGCAACTTTACGGGCCACTGTGGCGGACGCATACTCGCGCTCTTTGAGAAACAGGATAAAGCTGATGAGGTCGTCGCGCGTGACGGACGTCCAACCGGGCCTGTCTGCGCCGGTCAGGTGTTGTGCTACAAACTCGTGGAATTGCTCGAGATCGTTGCGGTAGGCAGAGACGGTATTTTCGGAGCAGCCCTTCTCTGCCACCAGGTAGTCCAGGAACTCAGCAACCTTAGCGTCCATGTGGCCCTCCCTGGCGGCCTGCTGTAAAACTCAACTGCCGTGATTCTATCATGGCTTTGCATAACAAGAAAGCGCAATGGGAAAATGGATCCAGCACGGGGCCGCCCGGCACCGAAAGCCTCGAAAGGCCGGTTTCGCTATGGATCGTTATGCCAAAGGTCTTGGGGGTGATCAACCCCGGTCGAAGTAGGGGCTCTTGCCGGTAGCCGAGAGCGGGATTCCCATCACCACATCCGCATCGATCAATCCCAACTGGCGGGCGACGACGCCTACGCGGTACATGATGCGGCTATCGGCGTTCAACATCGATGCGGTCTTCACGGCCGATCCCAGGGCAATCCCCATATCCAGCACCCGCATCACGCATTGTGGCCCGCTGAACTCCAACTCCGCGCTGTTCACTTCGAGGTCGGCGCACCCTTCTTCGCCGCAGGCCCCACAGTCGAGGCCCAGCTTGGCGCCGTTTTTCAGGCCGATCAGCACGACACTGTCCGAGGCGGCGACATTCCTGCCATCGCGATCGAAGTTCACCTTGCCCGAGCTTTGCCCGTAATCGAGCATCGCCTGCGCCAACGCCTGCAGATCCGCGCCCTCTAACACCTGAACGGCGATGAAGTCCTTGCCGTGCGCCTTCGGCGCCGTACGGGCGGCGATAGCCATCAAGTCCGCGACAATTCGCAACTCGCTCAAACTCTTCCTCCTCGCTGTCTTTGCGGGCAGCATTATGTTCCGAACCGTATCTGTGTGCAAGTTAGCGGGACTTCTACAGGGGCAGCGCCAGTTGGTGGGTTTCCAGGGCCAGCAGGCGGGCCTTCATCTCGAGCCCACCTAAAAACCCATGCAGGCTGCCGTCGGCGCCGATGACGCGATGGCAGGGGACGATCAGGGGCACGGGGTTTGTGGCGAGAGCGTTACCCACAGCCTGTGCGTTGCCGCTCTGGAGTTGGGATGCGATCCAACCGTAGGTGCGCGTTTCACCATAGGGGATGCGACCGGTGATAGACCACACTGACAGCTCGAAGGTCGTGTAGCCACGCAGATCGAGCTCAACGTCGAACGTTTCCAGGTTGCCCAGCAGATAGTCCTGCACTTGCAAGGCGGTACTGTCCAGAAACGGTTCCTCGAGGGCGAGCACGACGTCCGGATAGTGGCGGCGCATGTTCCGCACCACGACCTCGCGATCGGCCAGCGGTAGATGCAGATAGCGCAATCCACGCGGAGACGAGACCAGGCCGATCCAACCCCAGGGCATACCGTCTTCCAACGGCTGGACGTGATAGGTGATTGCGCGGAGTTCATCGGCCATTGGAATGCTCCTCGTTGCCGGAGGTATGGGGAGGCGTAGGTTGCGTACGGGCGCTGCGCAGCAGCCCGAGCAACAGGAGCGCGGTGAGTGCTGTGATCACTGCGATCATCCGGATGGCCAGCACCGCCCACAAGCCTGGAGCCATGAGCCCGAGCCCCCAGAATACCAGGCTCACCGGCAAAATCCCGTTGAATGCCAGCGTTAGCGCGAGCTGCCGCGGGGTGAGGGCCGGCTGCCGGCCCAGGCGACGATTCAGCCGATAGACTGCGAAGATCGGGTAACCCGCTCCGGCCACAATCAGCAAGATCCCCAGCACAACTCTCACGCTACCGCCTCTCTATTCGAAGCTCCCCCGGCGGCGGGCCAGCCAGATGCGCCGGATCATCTTGAGGAAGAGGATGCTGTCGCGCAGCTTGTGGTAGTGACTGACCTCGTCGGCATAGATCGTGCGAATGGGCACCCAGCCTATGCGAAAGCCCGCCAATTGGGCACGCAGTAGGATCTCCACCTCCGCCTCAAAGCGGGTCGTGGTGGGCCGGATCTGCTCCAGAACGGGGCGGGCGAAGAGGCGGTATCCGCTCTGGTTGTCGGGCACAGCCTGGCCCATCGCCTTGCCGAGCAACCAGCCGCCCAGGCGGTTCCCCACCTGCCGGATGCCCGGCATCTGGGCGTGTGTCCGCCGTCCGATAATGATGTCCCCAACGCCGCGCCCGAATGCATCGATAAAGAGCGGTATCTCGTCCGGATCGTGCTGCCCGTCCGCATCGATGGTGATCGCCGCGTCTACGCCCTGGCTGACGGCATAGTCAAATCCAGTGTTGAGCGCCGCCCCTTTGCCCCGGTTTTGTCCGTGCCAGATCAACGTGGCGCCCGCAGCCTCGGCGGCCGCACCGGAGCCGTCTGTCGAGCCGTCGTCAATCACGACGACCGGCACGTACTTCATGACGCCCTGCACCACCCGGGCGATGTGCGCCACCTCGTTGTAGGTAGGCATCAGGGCGATGATGTGCCCGTCAGTCTTCAGCACACCGTTCTCCAAGCAGAACCTCGCTATCGCGGTAGGGTATCAAGCAAGTGATTATCGACCGCCGTTGGGCAGCGCGGACGATTCGTCGTGGTACCGGTCGCGTATACCTCTAGTGTAATCGCCAGGGGCGAATTCTGCCAGTAGTCCCGGTGGCTAACGTGCTCTGGACGAGGGCAATCATTCGCGCGTGCAGCGAGTAGTGCAGCTTTTCTCATATTATTATGCGCGCTCATTTACATTATCGGCGGGGGCATGCTATACTCGCCGGAGCACTACGCTCCGGGAGGGGGTTGGATGGCAGACAAAGTGCGGAACGATGGGGTCGTAGATCAACTCCAGGCGACGCGTCGCAAGATCATCGAGGTCCTCAAGCATCGGGGCGGAATGACCGCCGCCGAACTGGCCGACATGTTGGGCATCACCAGCATGGGGGTTCGTCGCCATCTCACCACTCTCGAACGTGACAAGTTGGTCCACTACGAGCTGGTGCAGCGCGGCAAGGGACGTCCCAGCTACGTTTACCGGCTCAGCCCGCAGGCAGAGAACCTGTTCCCCAAGAATTATGCGGCGCTGGCCAACGAGCTGTTGGGCTATCTGGCCCGGCGCCAGGGTGAAGACTCCGTGCAGGCGTTGTTCGATGAGCGCGCCCAGCGCCGGATACGAAACGCCGAGGCGCAGTTGGGCGGTAAGCCGCTGGCCGAGCGCGTCGAAGGTCTCGCCCGCATCCTCGGAAGTGAAGGCTACCTGGCCGAGTGGGAGCAGCAGAGCGAGGACACCTTCTGGCTGTGCGAGCACAACTGCGCAGTGCACGAAGTGGCTCAGCAGTTCAGTGCAGCCTGCTCTTCGGAGCTGGCGTTCCTGCGAGCCGTCCTGCCGGATGCCCAAGTGACGCGTGAGCACCACATGGTAGGGGGCGAGTTGATGTGCGCCTACCGCATCGAGCGACAGCCCGGCTCCAATCTGTGACGCATGGGGACGAGCGCAAGGCGGAAGTTGTAACGCTGACCAACGACCGCCTCGCCTATCCGGCGCTCGAGGCTGCCATCCGCAGTGAGGGCGCATCGCCGGTACTCCTGGAAGATGTAGCGGGCTTGTGGGCTGCAGTGGCCCGCTGGCCCGCTCTTGTCTTAATCGACATGGACTCCACATCCGGGTGGCAAGAAACGGTCCGCCGGGCACGCGCCCTGCCCGAAGGGCGACGCGATCCCCGTGGTCGCTTATACCGATGCTGATGGTGAAGAAGCGCTGCAAGCAGCGCGGGAAGCCGGCTGCACCCATGCGTGGCCGCGCGCCCACCTGGAGTCCGGTCTGCCCGCTCTCCTGCAGCGAGTCCTCAAGCCATCACCACCGGCTAACGCAGCCTGCGATGCCCCGGCGCCCGCTCTGCTGGTGCACGGCGTCGAGCAATTCAACGCCGGCGAGTACTGGGAATGCCACGAAACGCTGGAGACACTGTGGCACGCCGAACCGGGAGAGATCCGCGACCTCTATCAGGGCTTGCTGCAGGTGGGTCTGGCATTTCATCACCTGCTGGCGGGGAACCGGGCCGGAACGCTCAAGATGTTCCGCCGCGGCCTGCCGCGGCTGCGTCACTTTCCCGATTGCTGCCATGGCCTGCAAGTCGGAAAGCTGGCGCAGGTGGCGACAACGATCCACTGGCAGGTGGTGGAGGAGCCCGGCCGCAAGTGGCAGCCAGAGGAGCTGCCGCGTCTGGAATGGTCTCCTGACTTTTGACATCCGCTGTGCTAAACGGCACAATGAACCGATAATCTGTATAGCAGAGTCAGGAGGCCAAGGATGTCCGTCATGCGTCAGGCGCTGATCGCGCTTTCGCATAGTATGGCTCTTCAAAGTGCAATTGTGCGCATGCCATGGTCGCGGCGGATGGCCCGCCGCTTCATTGCCGGGGAAACGCTACAGGCGGCACTGGATGCGATGCAGGTCCTGAACCGGCAGGGTTTCGTTGGATCACTGGACTACCTGGGGGAGAACACTGCCACAATAGAGGATGCGCAGGCGGCAGCGGAGGAATACCTCGTAGCGCTAGAGGCGCTGTACCTGGGCCGGATCGGGTGCAATGTGTCGGTGAAACTGACCCAGATGGGGCTGGATCTCGACGAAGACGTCTGTTATGCGAATGTGCGACAGATCGTGTCAAAGGCGGCGGAGCGTGACAGTTTCGTGCGGATCGACATGGAAGGGTCGCCGTATACGCAGCGCACTATCGATATATACCGCCGGATGCGGGCAGAATTCGACAATGTTGGTATTGTCATTCAAGCCTATCTGAAGCGCAGCCGCGCCGACGTAGAACAGTTGATTTCCGAGGGAATAGGGCACTTCCGGCTGTGCAAGGGAGCGTACGACGAGTCGCCGGAAATCGCGTATCGGGAACGGGCGGAGGTCACGCAGGCGATGAACGACCTGGTGGCGCTGTGCCTCTCGGAGAGCGGGCAGGCACGGGGCGCGTACTGCGGTGTCGCTTCACACGATACCGAGGTGGTGAACTTCACGCGCGCCTACGCCTACCAACACAACGTAGCGCCTGATAAATACGAATTCCAGATGTTGTATGGAATCCGTCGCGAGCTGCAGTGCAGCTCTTGCAGGCCGGCCAGCGGGTGCGTGTCTACGTCCCGTACGGCACACACTGGTATCCGTACTTCATGCGCCGGCTTGCCGAGCGGCCGGCGAACCTACTGTTCTTCATGCGCGCCCTGGTGGGCGATTAATGAGACAGGCAGGAGGCATCGTGGGCAATTCTTCCACCGGAGTGGCTGCGGGTAGTGGCCTGCAAGGACGTTGGGCCCTCATATTGGGCGCATCTAGCGGATTTGGGGCGGCTGCGGCGCGCAAGCTTGCCGGCGCCGGCATGAACATCGCAGGCGTCCACCTCGATCTACGTTCGACGTTGCCCCAGGCTAAGGAAGTGATCGCCGATATCGAGGCGGCGGGAAGCAAGGCGCTCTTCTTCAACACGAACGCCGCCGATCCTGATAAGCGGACCCGTGTGCTGGACGCGCTGCAAGGGGAACTGCAAGCCGGAGATTCGCCCTACCTGCACGTCCTGATGCATTCCCTCGCCTTCGGCACTTTGCTTCCTTTCATCGCCGACGACCCCAACCAGGCCGCCACCAAGGCGCAGATCGATATGACGCTCGACGTAATGGCGAACAGTCTCGTCTATTGGACGCAAGACCTGGTGCGCCGCGGGCTGCTTGGGCGTGGGAGCCGGATCTTCAGCATGACCAGCGAGGGCGCGCGGAAGGTTGTGCCCCAATACGGTCCGGTGTCCGCTGCGAAGGCGGCGCTCGAGTCACACACACGGCAGCTGGCTATGGAGCTCGGACCGCGAGGAATCCTGGTAAACGCCATCCAGGCAGGCGTCACGGATACACCCGCCCTCCGCAAGATCCCGGGACATCAGGCCATGCTGGACGCTACGATGCGCCGCAACCCGCATGGGCGTCTGACGAAACCGGAAGATGTTGCAGCCACCATCCTCGCGTTGAGCCACCCACAGGTGGAGTTTGTGACCGGATCGGTCATCTTCGTGGACGGGGCGGAGTCCGTCAGCGGATCATAGCAGCGACTGGCTAGATCGCGCGCTCCCTGCCTGAGGGGCCCGCGAACACCAGCACGAATCGACACAGGATGGGCAGGATCGGCGAACGATCGACTCGACGGGTAAGTTTACCCATCGGGTCCCTCGCCCTTCACTCTCGCCCATCCTGTTTGTTTATCAGGAGCATCCGTGGGAAGGTATCCGGCAAAGAGCGATGTGGTGGAGATCGTGGAACGGGCAGATACTCACCTGTATGCCGGTGAGTGGAAGGCTGCGATCGAGCTCTATACACGCGCTCTATCGAGGGAACCGAATTGCGTCTACGTATTGGTCCAACGCGGGCTGGCGCTGCAGGAAGAAAATCGCCTGAACGAAGCCATCAAGGACTACAATCTGGCGTTGGGGCTCGATCCAGATTATGGGCCGGCTTTCTATGGACGCAGCCGGGCCAGGCACGGGCAAAGGGACTTCCACGGCGAGCTCGCCGATGCGAAGAGCGGGCTGGAGCTGGACCCTGAGAAGGCTGCCATGTACCGGCGGCAGACGGGCGCCGCTTACATGGGTCTGAAGCGATACGCTGATGCGCTGCTGGAATACACCCAGGTGTTGGATGTATTACCCGACGATGCCGGCACATTGTGTAACCGGGCTTTCTGCTTCATCCAGATGGGGAACTGGCAGTCGGCGGTAGCGGACCTGGACCGCGCGCTGGAGATCGATCCGAGCCGCGAATGGGCGCTTCGCCAGCGCGCGCTGGCGCACGAGCAGATGGGACGGCTGGATGAGGCGCTCAGCGACTACCACGCGCTTTTGGAGCGCAATCACCGGGACAACGAGGCGGCAGACGGGCGCGAACGGGTATTGCTCAAGAAGAGTAAGAGCGGCTCGGGGAAGCTGCTCCGGCGCCTTTTCGGGAGGGAATGATGGCACAACCCGAAGTGCGCGGCGATGCAGGCGTTCTGGCGGGGAAAGCGGCGGTGATTACCGGCAGCGGGCGCGGTATCGGGCGGGCCATCGCCCTCGAGCTTGCGCGCCGCGGGGCGAACATCGCGGTGAATTACTTCCGGCACCGGACCGAGGCAGAACAGACTGCCGCTGAGATTGAAGCGCTAGGCGCGCGAGCCGTCGTCGTCCGGGCGCACGCCGGCGACGCCGAAGCAGTCCGGCAGCTGGTGGCGGCTGCGGCCGGTGCATTCGGCAGCGTCGATATCTTTGTCGGCAACGCGGCGTCCGGCGTGCTGCGCCCGGTCCTCGAGCAGGAGGAAAAGGGGTGGGACTGGACCATGAACGTCAACACCCGGTCCATCCTGCAGGGCGCTCAGGCTGCTGCCCCGCACATGATGGCTCGTCGATGGGGGCGCATTATCGGCATCACCAGCATCGGCGCCGTCGCGTGCTGCCCGAATATAGTATGGTGGGGATCAGTAAGGCCGGCATCGAGGCGCTGATTCGCTACCTGGCGGTCGAGCTCGCACCCCACGGCATCATCTGCAATGCTGTGTCGCCGGGCGTGGTGCTAACCGACGCGTTGGCCTTCTTCCCGCGCAAGGATCAGATGGTGGCGTTCGCCCAGGAACGGACACCGGCCGGGCGGCTCGTTACCCCAGAGGACGTCGCCAGGGTCGTGGCGTGGCTGTGCACCGACGATGCCCAGATGATCGTGGGCCAGACGATTGTCGTGGACGGCGGGTACCAGGTGATGGCGTAAGAAGACTGTTGCGCCAGCGAGGCTGCGCTGATCTTCACCCGCACGCATTCAGGGCGCTACACGCACCGTTGCCAGCCGGACCCAGGCTTCGCCGTTGGGCCGCATCAGGGTCGCCATTGGCTCTGGCTCAAATGCTCCCGCCAGCAGCTCATAACTGCCCGGAGGCGTGCCCGGTGGAACTAACAATGGAAATTCCCCCGCGACAACCGGGTTGTCCAGCCAAGTGTGCCACCTGGTGACGGGGAAACGGCCCGCCCCCATCTCTTGATCTACCTGAGATACCAGCCGCTGCTCCTTGCTCACGAGATGGAGGCTGAACGTTACCTTCCGCGCCAGCGGCTGGCCTGCACCCCAAGCCATCCAGACTGGGATCGTAGTGCCGGGCTTCGCAGTAATTTCGGGTCCCCAGACAACTGCATCCAATGGAGCACCGGCGAAAACCAATCGCAGACCACGCTCAAATGGCGCGTCGTAGCGCTGCAACACGATGTCGTGCTGCTCCCCTCTCGCTGCCACAACGCGGCACTGGACGTAGTAGCGGCAAGGGCGAAGGCGGGCATTCGCAAAATCTCACTCCCGCTGTCGCGCAGTACCCAGGGATACAGAGGCTCACTAACGTCATACTGGCCGGCCGGGCGCAACACCACGTAATCTGTCTCCAACACCGGCGCGAACTGCTCAAAGGGCGGGTTGCGGACGTCCGCCAGCCACATCCGGTTTGCCAGCCACGCCTGGTAGGGGGAATCGGCCGCTACCCGGGCAGTCGCGTCAATGGAGTCTTCAGCAATGCCCTGGTGCTCGCAGCATCCGCAGGCACGGTAAACTCCTCGGCGAGGTAGCCCCGGCAGCCGGGAAGAGGACCCCACAGCCACATTCCGGCTGTGCTGGCGACTAGCAGAGCAACTGCGCCTGCCTTCCCCGCCATGTGGGCGCCACGCCGAAAGGCGCTGTAGACCCCAGACGGCCGAAAGCAGCAGGAACGGCAAGACTGCTGCGGCATAGTGGTACCGGATAGAGAATAGCAGCTCATCTCCGCCGAGCAACAGATACGAAAGCGTGGGCAGCGCCAATAACGCCGCCGGAAGTCCCAGTATCGGTAACCCTGCCAGCGGGGCGAGCAACTGCCAGAGATATAGCAGTTTCGCCCGGTTCCCCAGCACAGACACCAGGAGCCCTGGATCGCGCACGACTGTGCGTATGATCTCGCCCGGAGAGCCGCCCAGCTGACCATAGTGTCGCGCGAAATTGCTCCCTCCGCCATTGCCTGCCAGGCTGGGCATGAGTACGAAGAACAGCAATGCGGCCCACGAGAGGCTGCCGGCCAGCAGCCCCGCACCAAAGCGTCCACGGCGTTGGATGAAGAGGGCATACACACCGAACCCCACCGCTACCAGCGCCAGCTCCTCCTTGACGAGGAGCGCCAATCCCAGCCCAGACAACCGTAGCCGCCCGCGACCGTCGAGCAGGGCCGCCCCGGCAGCTGTCAAGAGTGGGACGGCCAACACGATTTCGTGAAAGTCGTCTAGCGCAGTGTGTTGTATGGCAAGGACAAGAGGAATACCGCCGCCACCACAACAGCCGAGCCCTGTCCCTACGTGCTTGCGGGCAAATGCAAACAGCGGGAACACGCCGGAAGCCAGGATCGCGGCCTGCAGCACCAGCAGAGTGCGGGCGTCGGGGAATAACGCATATATGGGCGCAAGTACCGCCAGCAGCGGCACGAAGTGCACGTTCAGAAAAGCCTGTGTGCCTTCCATCACGCTCTGATAGAACGGGTGGCCGCCCGCAGTAGCCCACATGACCTGCGTATAGATACCGAGATCAAAGTGTGAACGAAAAGAAAGGAAGCGTTGAATCGCGAACCAGGAGAGAGCCACCGTCCATACGATTGCCATGGCTGTAACAAGTGCCGACGGCCAGAACCATGCTATGGATCGGCGCTGAGTTGGAACCTGAATGCTGAGTGGTGGGATTGCCTGAAGAGGGAGAGGGTTGCTACCTCGCATGGCGCGAGTATACATGACTAGCTTGCCCGGGCAAAACCACCGGCGATGTCGGCGTGCGCGCATTGACGGCGTCCGGAACTCCGTCTAACATCTGCTCATCGGAGGCGACAGTTGAGACCGATCAAATGCAGGTAGAGACCGTTACGGCAGTTCGCTACGTGACGCCGCTGCGCGAAGGGGGCTCGCTGCCCGCGATCGTCGAGGCGGACGACGGCGTGCTGTACGCCATGAAGTTCGCCGGCGCCGGGCAGGGAGTCAAGGCGTTGATCGCCGATCTCGTTTGCGCCGAGTTGGGACGCGTGCTGGGGCTGCGCGTGCCCGTGCGGTTTTCATTGTGCTCGACCGGTCGCTCGGTCCGTCTGAACCGGATCCGGAAATCAGCGACTTGATGCGCGCCAGTGTCGGGCTGAACTTCGGCCTGCGGTTTTTGCCGCACTCGTTTGCGTATAACCCGCTTCTGCGGCCCGCGCCCGCCCCGAAGTCGCCTCATCCATCGTCTGGTTTGACGCTTACACGACCAACGTCGACCGCACGACGCGCAACACGAACATCCTGGTCTGGCAGCGCCAACTGTGGCTGATCGACCATGGGGCCGCGCTTTATTTTCATCATGATTGGCGAGATTACGAAGAGCGCAGCCGCAACCCCTTCCCGCTCATCCGGCACCACGTGCTGCTGCGCTACGCGTCGCAGCTCTCCGCCGCCGACGAGCGGGGCAAGGCTGCCTTGACACCGGAAGTGATCGACAGCGTCGTAGGGATGGTGCCCGATGCGTGGCTGCAGGATGAGTACTTCGCAGATCCTGCCGAGCACCGGCAGGCGTACGCACGTTACTTGAAGCTGCGGCTGGAAGCATCCCAGGTCTGGGTAGACGAGGCGAGAAGTGCCCGCTCTCTGCTCGTTTGACTACGCGGTGGTCCGCGTCGTCCCACGCCCTGAGCGCGAGGAGTTCGTGAACGTGGGGGTGATCCTCTACTGCCGCGAGCGCCGCTTCCTGGGATCGCGCCTCGCCGTCGATGAAACGAGCTTGCGCGGGCTGTGCGGTGAGGTGGACCTCGAGCAGGTGAAAGAGCACCTGGGGCTGATCGCGGCGTATGCGCCGGCGGCCCCGACGCCGGTGAGCTCGGGCAGCTGAGCCAGGTACAGCGATTCCGCTGGCTGACGTCCCCGCGTAACACCGTTATCCAGAATTCCCCCGTCCACGCCGGGCTGTGCTCGGATCCTGAGGAAGCGCTGGAGCGGCTGCTCCGGGCGGCGGTGGGGTAGGTGGGAGTCGCGGCGCCAGCGGCGGTGCTTCCCACCGCGGTCAGGCCGGCCCGCGCTTTGTCAGGCGAGCCGGTGTTTTTTCAGCCGAAGAGGCGTGTTGTTGCGGCCGGTTCGTCAGACGAACCGGCGCAGCGCCGGCCGCCAGGCTACTGCGCCTGCGGATGGCGCCAGACGAGTTGTTCCCCCTTGCGCTCCCCTGCAAAGTCCGGACACCGTCCGTCCCCCTTGCCGGTCAGGCCGCCGTCGGGCGCGCAGATGACAGTCCCCGCCGCATCGTAGAGCTGGCCGAACTGGTCGCAGCACGGCGCAGCGGCGTAGTAGACGGTGTTCCCCTTATAGTCGTAGCGATAGATAGTCTGTAAGGCCTCGCGCACAGGCTTCGCCGCGTTGTCCGCTATCATTTTGGTGAGCCACGCCGGGTTACCGGTCCCGCCCTGTGGTGTAGCAGGGGCGGCGCAGCCGGCAAGCAGCGCGAGAACCAGCAGCGGGAATATCAGCTTCTTCATGAGTGCCCCTTTCGACGCCGGCCATGCGGCGCTGTATCCGTGACGGACGCGGCTCGCAGTTGGTTCCTGCCGGCCGCTTGTGTGAGGCGGCGGCACGCGCCGGAATCGTCGCAGCCTCGGGCCGGTATGCCGGTTCAGCATGGTCTACTATGCAATTGTTCATGCCGCGCTGGTTGTATGCCGGCATCCGCCGAGGGGCGCAATTCTTTTCGGGGTGGCGGTATGTGCGCGGATGGGGGGTGGGTGGGGCGAGGAGCGTCCTCACCTGCACTTGCAGTGATAGGTGCAAGCACCGTGCCTACACCGGCACGGTGTAGGTATGTCGTCAAGCTCAGGATGGAGTTGTTAGAGGTTGCCATCAGTGTGAGTGGTACTGTGACGGAATCCCGCACTTGGGTGCGACAGACTACCGGTGCCCCGTGACAAAACCTCTCACATCAATACCTACAATTGACTACTCCATCCTGAGCCTGACGAAGGACGCCGTTGGCCGGCCAATTCGCATCAAAGCCGGCCGCGCTGCGCCGGGGCGTCCTTCGTCGCTCAGGATGGAGTTGTTAGGGGTTACCACCTGTGTGAATTGTGCGGTCCAGAAACTCCGCACTTGGGTGCCCACAACCAGCGTTGCCCCTTAACAGAACTTTTCGTATTGATGCTTAAAACTAACTACTGCCATCCTGACGTGCCGCAGGCCGTCTCGAAGGACACCGTTGGCCGGCCAATTTGCATCAATGCCAGGCCCGCGCCCGCCCGGACCAACACGCCCACGAGGGGCTGGCCTCCGATTAGCGGGAGCAGGCGCTGGCCCCTGTACCCGCTTGCCCCCATCCTGTGACGGATGACGAGTGACGCATGACGGATGGCAATTCGCTCTCTTGACACTCCACCTTTCCGCCACTATGATCGACCGACAGGGGGTGAGAATGACGGAACAGGTAAAGCTGCTCCTTTCGTTCGATATCCAGGATGGGGTGGAGCAGGCATACCGGCGCTTCGTGCTGGAAGAGCTGCTGCCTCAGGCGCAGGAGCTCGGCTTGATCCCGACCGATGCCTGGCACACGGCGTATGGCACATATCCCGCTCGCCTGCTGGGTTTGCTTGCCGACGACCTGGACTCCATGAAAACCGTGCGCAGCAGCCGCCAATGGCAGGAGCTGATGCACAAACTGGAGGGCTACACCCTCAACCTGACGCAGCGGGTAGTGACGTTTCGCAACGGGTTCCAGTGGTAAGCCGTTCGCAGGCCACCTGCCAATTTCGAAGGTAAATCGGCAGTCTAGTCCCGCTCGCCATCCTCAGGCTATTTGAAGCGCCGCGCCAGTTCCTCCTCCACCGTCTGCCATTCCATCCCGCGTCCCGCCAGCAGCACCAGGCAGTGGTAGATCAGGTCCGCCATCTCCGACGCGACCCGCTCGTCGCTCTCGCTTAGCGCCGCCACCGCAATCTCGACCCCCTCTTCGCCCACCTTCTGGGCCATCCGCGGCATACCGGCCTCGAACAGCCTGGCGGTGTAGCTGCCTTCGGGCATCGTGCGCTTGCGTTCCTGGATCACCGCCCACAACGTGTTCAGGACGTCACTCATTTCTACTCCCCGATCTCGAGTGAGCGGAAGAAGCAGGAGACCGCTCCGGTGTGGCAGGCGGGCCCCGCAGGCTCCACTTCGACCAGCAAGGTGTCCCCGTCGCAGTCGACGCGCAACGAGAGCACGCGCTGTACGGCCCCGGATGTCGCGCCCTTGTGCCACAGTTGGCCGCGGCTGCGGCTCCAGAAGTGCGTCTCGCCGGTCGACATCGTTTGCTGCAGCGCCTCCTGGTTCATCCAGGCGACCATCAGCACCTCACGCGTGGCGGCATCCTGCACCACTGCCGGGATCAGGCCGCGGTCGTCCCATCTGAGTTGGATCTCCGGCGCCATCTCAGGCATGGTCTTCCCTCACGTCGTCCGGCGGCCGGACTGCAACACCGCGCTCCAACAGGTATTTCTTCACCTGGCCAACCGACAGTTGGCGATAGTGGAACAGAGATGCGGCCAGAGCGGCGTCGGCGCCCCCTTCGGTCAGCGCTGCCTCAAAGTCATGAAGCGTCCCCGCCCCCCCTGAAGCGATCACGGGGATATTGACCGATGAGGTAATGGCCCGCAGCAGCGCCAGATCATAGCCGGCGCGCGTGCCGTCCGTATCCATGCTGGTCAGCAGGATCTCGCCCGCGCCGCGCTGTTCCGCCTCGCGCGCCCACGCCACCGCTTCCCGCCCGGTAGGCACGCGCCCGCCGTCGACCAGCACCTCCCAGCCGTCCGGCGTTTTACGAGCGTCGATTGCCACTACCACGCACTGGCTTCCGAAGCGACCGGCCCCGGCCGTGATCAGCTCGGGATCGCGTACGGCCGACGAGTTGATCGAGATCTTGTCGGCGCCCGCCAGCAGGATCTCCCGCATTTCCTCGACCGAGCGGATGCCCCCGCCCACCGTGAACGGGATGAATACCGAGTCCGCGACCGCGCCGCACCATATCGCGCACGGTATTGCGGCGCTCGTAGCTGGCGGTGATATCCAGGAAAACCAACTCGTCGGCGCCTTCGCGGTCATAGATGCGTGCCTGTTCCACCGGATCGCCGGCGTCCCGCAGCTCCACGAAGTTCACGCCCTTCACGACCCGCCCGTCCTTCACGTCCAGGCAGGGGATGATGCGCTTTGCCAGCATTTACGCCTCCCTCGCCGCCGCCAGCGCGTCGACCAGCGACAGCGTCCCGCCGTACAGCGCCTGCCCGATGATCGCCCCCTCCACCCCGTCATCCACGTGGGCGGCCAGGCGGCGCACATCGTCCACCGTGCTGACGCCGCCGCTGGCGATGACCCGCAAGCCGCTGGCGCGGGCAAGCGCCGCCGTCTCGTCTACCGCAGCGCCGGCCAGCATCCCATCGCGGGCGATATCGGTGTAGACTGCCCGCAGCAGCCCCAACCCACGCATGTACGCTGCCAGCTCCTCGGCGGTTGTCTGCGTACCCTCACGCCAGCCGCGCGTGCTGACCTTGCCGGCGCGTGCGTCGAGCCCGAGAACGATCGCACCGGCGCCGAAACGGGCCAGCGCCTGCTGTACGAGCTCCGGTTGTTCCACGGCTGCCGTGCCGAGCACCACACGCCGCGCGCCGAGCGAGAGAGCGCGGGCGATGTCAGGCAGCGTGCGCAAACCGCCGCCGAACTGCACCGGCAGCCCCGAGGCGCGCACGATCGCGGCCAGGCAGGCCAGGTTCCCTCGCGCCCCCTCCGCTTCCCCGAAGGCGCCGTCCAGGTTCACCACGTGCAGCCATTCGGCGCCTTCGCCGGCCCAGCGCCCGGCTGTCGCCGCGGGATCGTCGCTGTAGCGCGTCTCCGCCGCTGCCTCACCCTGGCGCAGCCGCACCACCTTGCCACCGCGCAGGTCGATGGCCGGGTAGATGGTCAGGTTCATGGTTGCACTGCCTTTTCCGCAGCCGCAACCACGATACCGGCGAAGTTGCGCAGGATCTGCAGCCCCACGTGCTGGCTCTTCTCCGGATGGCACTGGATGCCCCAGAGCATACCGCTGCGCACGATGGATGCGTAGCTGAACCCATAATCGGTGGTGGCGATAGCGCAACCCGGGTCCGAGGGCGAGCAGTAGTAAGAATGCACGAAGTAGGCGTAGGAACCGGACGGCACATCGTGCAGCAGGGGGTCCCGGCCGCCGTGCTCGAGGCGATTCCACCCGATCTGCGGCACCTTGAGGGGCCGGCCGTCCGGTTCCACCATGTCTCCCGGAAAGCGCACTACTTCGCCGGGCAGAAGCCCCAGCCCGCGGTGCCGGCCCATCTCTTCGCTCCCGTCGAAGAATAGCTGCATCCCGACGCAGATGCCGAGCAGCGGCGTGTTCCCGGCCGCCTCCAGCAGCGGCTGCTCGAAGCCGGCGCGGCGCAGGTTTGCCGCCGCGTCGCCGAAAGCGCCCACGCCGGGCAGAACGATACCCGATGCGCCCGCCATCTCCTCAGGGTGCGCCACCACCCGCGCCGGCGCCCCGGCCGCGACCAGCGCCTTGTACACGCTGCGCAGATTCCCGACCCCGTAATCGACCACGGCGATCCAAGGCCTATCGCCCGTCGAAACGTTTCCCCAATCCGGTGTATCGCTCAAGATGCACCCCGATTCCAGTCCTCGTGAAAGCCCTACGCCTCGATCCCCTTGGTCGAGGGGGCCTGTGGCCGCCGGGGATCGACCGCACATGCCTCTGCCAGCGCGGCGCGAACGCCTTAAACAGCGCCTCGGCCTTGTGGTGGTCGTTGCTCCCATACAGGACGCGCGCGTGCAGGTTGAACCGCCCGGCGAATGCGACAGACTCGAAAAAGTGCCGCACCAGGTCGGCATCCATTTCGCCCAGTCTGCCGGACTGCCACTGGACGTCGATCACGGCGTAGGGGCGGGCGCTCAAATCAAGCACAACCAGCGCCAGCGCCTCGTCCATCGGAACGTAGCTGTGCCCCGTGCGCACGATGCGTGCGCGATCCCCCAGCGCCTCGGCGATCGCGGCGCCCAGGCAGATCCCCACGTCTTCGACCGTGTGGTGGGCGTCCACCTGCAGATCCCCTTGCGCAGCCACGGTCAGGTTGAATACGCCGTGATGGGCGAAGAGCTGGAGCATGTGGTCGAAGAAGGGCACCCCCGTGTGCACATCGGCTCGACCGGCGCCGTCCAGCTCCACCGTTACCTCGACATCCGTCTCCCCCGTTCGCCTGTGTACGTTCCCGATGCGCATCTGTCCTCCCGTTGACAAAGCCGCCTGTCTGTCTGAGAATGCGGGGCGTTGCCCGGCGCCCAGAAATCTTTATGGAACAGGAGCCATGCCTCAACAACTGCCGACACCCGGCGTTATCGTATTCGACATGGACGGGACACTGATCGACGTCTCGTCCTCGTATCGCGAGGGCGTGCCGTTGGCCGCCTCGGCCTACCTGCGGATGCTCGGCCTCACGCCGCCCCGCCTCACCGCGGACGTATTCGAGCCGTTCAAGCGGATGGGCGGCTTCAACGACGACTGGAACCTGACGGCCGGCCTGCTCGAGCTGCTGCTCGCGCCCATGCCCGCCGCCGGCCCGCTTCCGGCCGTGTTGCCGCCCGATCAGCCCTCGTTCATCGCCCTGCTGCAGCAGGCAGCCGCACCGCTGGCCGGCTCCACGCCCGTGCTTCCCGACCTGCAGGCACTGATCCCCCGGGTCCAGGCCGCCGGCGGGGGTCTGGAAGGGCTGCGCCAGATCACCGGCAGGCACAACGCCCATCTCGTGTGGCGCACCGGCGGGCCGCTGCACACAGACCTGGTGCAGCGCATCTTCTCCGAGATCTACCTGGGCGGCCCGCTGTTCGAGCGTGGTTACGGCGATATGCCCCGCTTTCATAGCGGTTCCGGCCTGATCGACTGCGAAACTGTGTATATCTCGCCACGCGAGATGGAAGAGATCGCCGCCATCGCCCGTCTCGGGCTTGCCACCGGGCGTACCCGTTACGAGGCCGGCTACACGCTCGACAAAACCGGTCTGGTCCGGCTTTTCGGCGCCATCAGCACCATGGACGACGCGCTGGCCGAAGAAGAGCGGTGTGGCGAGAGCCGGCTCAAACCCCACCCGTTCCTGCTCGAGCGCACCGCCGATATCCTCGATCCCGATGGCGTGTCGCCCGCCGTCTACGTCGGGGACATGCCCGACGACATCGTGGCCGCCCGCAACGCTTCCGGGCGCCCCTGGTATTCCGTGGCGCTCCTCACCGGCCAGGATCGCAACGGCCTGCGAGAGCATTTCCTGGGACTCGGCGCCGACGCCGTGCTCGACGACGTACGGGAACTTCCTGCCCTTTTCGCGTCGAACAGCTAGGTCGCGCTAACCGGCTCGGACCTCGCTCAGCGCCGCCAGCAATGCGCCGGTCTGTTCCGGCTTGCCGGCACTGACGCGGATGCAGTTCTCCAGCCCCGGTTTGGCAAAATAGCGGACCAGGATCCCGCGCTCGGCGAGCGATTCCTTTAGCTCGCGCGCATCCACTCCCTCGACGCGGCAAAGCACGAAGTTGGCGCGGCGAGGGATACGGCCTCAGAAATGGGAAGCGCGCCAGCTCGCTCTGGAGCCGGTCGCGTTCACGCACCAACGCTTCCACAGTGGGCCAGATCTCCGCCACGTGACGCAGCGAAGCCAGTCCGGCCACCGTCGCGGCGACGTTCACGTTGTACGGCTGTTTGGCGCGCCAGAGCACGGGCATGAGCCAGTCGGGGAAGACGCCGTAGCCCAGGCGCAGGCCCGCGATGCCGGCCCATTTGCTGAAAGTCCGCAGGACAACCAGGTTCTCATAGCGCGGCGCCTCCGCCGCCAGCGAGCATTCGCGGCCCGCGAACTCCACGTATGCCTCGTCGACCGCCACCATCAGCGGCAGCGCCAGCAACCGGAACAGTTCGTCGGGAGACGCGAGGTTCCCGTCCGGGTTGTTTGGCGACGTCAGGAAGAGCAGCTTTGGCTGCCAGGAAGCGCGTTTCACCGCCTGTTCGATCGCGGGCACATCCAGACTGAAATCGGCGCGGCGCGGCACGCGGACCACCTTTGCGCCGGCCAACCCCGCGTCGAAGCTGTACATCCCGAATGTAGGTGGGCAGTCTATGATCGCGTCCCCCGGCGACAGAAAACGCGCGAGCAGGTCGATCAGCTCATCGGCGCCGTGACCCGGGAGGATATTCGCCGAGGGCGCCCCAACGAAGTCGCTGAGCGCCTCACGCAGCTCATTCTGTTCCGGGTCAGGATAGATGTGCAGAAACGGATAGGCTGCCAGGGCGCTGCGGACGGCCGCGGACGGGCCGTAGGGGTTTTCGTTGGCATCCAGTTTGACGATCTCTTCCGGCGCACGGCCCAGGCGGCGGCTGAGCACCTCGAACGGCACGATCGGTGTGTACGGCTCGAGCGCGGCCATGTGGGGCGCCAGAAGGCGGGTAAAGATCGAGCTCACTTCTCTCCCTCCCGCTCGGCTGCCCCAGGGTCCACTTCCGGGCGTGCCGCCGCACGCAATTCCGCGGCGCGTGCGTGTGCCGTCAGCCCCTCACTACGCGCAATCACAGCGGCCTGCTTCGCCAGCAGCGCACCGCCTGCCGGAGCCAGCTCCACCAGGCTGATCCGCTTGATGAAGTCGGCCACGCTCAACGGGCTGGACCACCGTGCGCTGCCCTCGGTCGGCATCACGTGGCTGGGACCGGCCACGTAATCCCCCAGCACCTCGAACGAATATTCCCCGACGAACACGCCGCCGGCATTCCGGATGCGGGGCAGGAGCTCTCGCGGATTTGCTACGAGCAGGCACAAATGCTCCGCCGCGTACTCGTTGGCCAGGTCGATCGCTTCCTGCAGATCGCCGGCCAGCACGATGCCGCCGCGGTTTGCCAGCGCCTGTTCGGCGATGGCGGCCCGCTCCAGCGATGGAAGCTGCGCCTCGAGTTCTACCGCCACCGCTTCCGCCATGGCCGGAGACGTGGTGAGCAGGATGGGCGACGCCAGCACATCATGTTCTGCCTGGGCCAGCATGTCGGCTGCGGCCCAGGCCGGATTCGCGGACTCGTCGGCGATCACCATTGTCTCGGTGGGGCCGTAGAAGCCGTCGATCCCGACCGATCCGGCAACCTGCCGCTTGGCCAGCGTAATGAAGAGGCCGCCGGCGCCGACCACCTTGTCCACGCGCGGCACCGTCTCCGTGCCGTAGGCCATCGCCGCAATCGCCTGGGCCCCGCCCATCACGAACAACCGGTCGATCCCCGCCACGTGGGCGGCGGCGAGAATCGGGTCGGGAACGCCGCCGCTGCGGCCCGGCGGGGTGGCGACGATCACCTGCGCCACGCCCGCCACCTGCGCCGGGATGGCGGCCATCAACAGCGACGACGGGAGAGGGGCGGTGCCGCCCGGCACGTAGACGCCGGCGCGCTCGATCGGGCGCACGAGCTGGCCCAGGATCCCGAACTCGTCCTCCTCCACCCACTCCCCGCGCGGCTGCCGCATGTGGAAGGCGCGGATGCGTCTGGCTGCCAGCTCCAGCGCAGCGCGTTCGTCGTCCCGCAGCCGCCCGTGCGCCGCCCGCCACTCGTCCGGCGCGATCTCGAGCTCGGGGCTCGTTGCCCCGTCGATCCGCTCGGACCAGCGCCGCACCGCCGCGTCCCCTTCCCGCCTCACGTCGCGCAAAACGCGGGCAACGGCGGCCGTTGGGGATATGCGCTCGCCGAATATCCGCTCGATGCCGTCGAGCAAGCGATCCGGCATCTCCTGATCTTCCCATGGCACGCGCCGCAGAATCCCGGTGCGTGCTTCCTGGGGCGAGTAGATCCTCACCACCGGCATCTCTTAACTCCTCCCGACCAGTGCCCCGGCGCCGGCCAGGGCGTCGATGAAACCTCGTACCGCCGCCGCGCGCAGGCGATAGCTGGCCCGGTTCGCGATCAGCACGGCCTGGCTTTCCATGATGACCCGCATCTCTGCCAGCCCATTCTCGTGGAGGGTCGTGCCAGTCTGCACCAGGTCCACGATCAGGTCCGCCAACCCCACCAGGGGCGCCAGCTCGACGGACCCAGACATGACGATGATCTCCGGCGCCAGGCCTCGCCGCCGGAAGAACGCCTCGGTCAAGCGCGGGAACTTGGTCGCGACACGCGGGCTGCGCTCCAGGCGCAGTGGGCGCTCCGGCCGACCGGCAGGGCCGGCGACGACGAGCCGGCAGTAGCCGAACGGCAGCAGTAGCGGCTCGTACACGTCGCGTTCGGCCTCGCGGACCACGTCCAGTCCCGCGATTCCGAGATCCGCTGCACCGTACTCTACAAACACCGGGACATCCGTGGGCTTGGCCATGATGAAACGCAACCGGCCGTCTTGCCCTTCCAGCACCAGCTTGCGCCCGTCTCCCTTGCCGCCGGGCGTGGCGAAACCGGCTCGGGACAGCAGCTTCAGGGCGTCGTCCGCCAGCCTTCCCTTCGGCAGGGCGAGCGTCAACGGCGCATCGGAGCTTAGCGGAGTGTAAGCCATCGGTCTACCTCTTCCCACGAAGCGAGGTCAAACGGGCGTTCCCCCGCGTCCTCCCGCAGCATCGCGCTTCCGTCAGCCTGCAGCGACAGCACACGGGCGATGCCGCGCTCGCGAGCATTTTGCCACAACGCGTCGCCTGAAAGGGCCAACGGATCGACCTCGGCGCGCAGGCCGCGCTCCCGGGCCTGGACCGTCCACCGCAGCACTTGGGGGCCGTCCCCCGTCACGAGCAGATCGGGCGCCGGCTCGCTCGGCGCTACCCGCTGCAGCTCGCGCGCTTCCAGGATCCGGTCGAGGGTCATGGCCCAGCCAACGGCCGGCTGCGGTGGGCCGAAGTGACCGATCAGGTCGTCGTAGCGCCCGCCCGAGATCAGGCTGAATCCCAGCCCGGGTGCGAACCCCTCGAACGTGAGCCCGGTGTAGTAGTCCAGGTCCCGCACCTCGGCCAGGTCGTAGGTGACGCACTCGCGGACGCCGTACGGCTCGAGCAGACCGGCGACCGCCCTCAGCTCCGCCAGCGCTCGCTCCATCGGCTCGTTGAGACAGCGTTCGCACGCCCCTTCCAACACCGCCTCGCCGCCTGACAGGAGCGGCAGGGCGAGCAGCGCATCGGCGGCGTCTCCATTCACCCCTTCGGCTTTCAGGATCGCCGCCAGCTCGGCCTCGGCCTTGCGGTCGACTGCCTGCCGGACCGCGCTGGCCGCCTGCTCGGACATCGCCAACGCCGCCAACAGGCCCCGGAAATAGCCCACGTGCCCGATGGAGAGGCGGAACTCCGGCAGCCCAACGGCCTGGAGCGATGCCACCGCCAGCGCCACCGCCTCCGCATCGGCCATGCTGCCCGGCGCTCCGATCAGCTCGACCCCGGCCTGCATGAACTCGTGCTGCTTGCCGGCACGCGGCGGTTCGTAGCGGAAGACGCTGCCCACGTAGCAGATGCGCAGCGGCATGCCTGGTCGAACAGGCGCGTGCCGATCACGCGGGCGGTCGGGATGGTCATATCGGGGCGCAGGGCCAGGGTGCGGCCGTGCCGGTCGAAGAAGCGATACATCTCGGCATCGATCTGTGCGCCCACGTTGGTGGAGAGAGTCCCCGCATACTCGAAGGTGGGCAGAACCAGCTCGCGGTAGCCCCACCGGCTCCACTCCGTGCGCAGCGCCGCGGCCATGCCGCGCAGCGTGGCGGCGTCCGTGAAGAGAAGGTCACGCACCCCTTCGGGTAAAGGCCGGTCGGAAGCGAGTGGTAAGTTGGCCATGGGCTCCTGTCGTGCCGGTTACTCAGCTACAGCGGGCGAATTAACAAAAAAGGACCTGTTGCTCGGCAACGGGTCCTTGGGGCAAGCACCAACAAGACGCCGGTCAGTCCGTGCGCCTGCCCCTTTCATGATGATGATGGCGTAGCTGGGAAAGCATGGGCCGGAGTTTAGCACCGGGGTTTGGGGTTGTCAAGGAGACCGCGCCAACACAGGCTCGGAACATCCTCGCCATCTTCAGCAGCCAAAGCCCGGCTTGGCGCCCGGGCAAAATAGTGACAAAAACACACAACCTGACAACAATAGATTGGCGAACCAGATGCGAAGGATGGATATGCGTGATGGGCGTTCGGCGAACTGACGATGCCGGGCAGGGACCGGCCGGCCACGAGCTCAACTCTCATGAGCTCAGCTCTAAGGAAGCGTGCGCCCGGCTCGGCGTCGACGGAAGAACGGGGCTGACGGCGGCGGCGGCAGCCGGGCGTCTTGCGCAATATGGTCCCAACCGGCCGGCGGAAGAGAAACACGAGCCGTGGTGGGAAGAGCTGCTGGAGGAGCTGCGCGAGCCGACCGTCTTGCTGCTCCTGTTCACCGGCGTGCTCTATACCCTGTGGGGCAAGCTCGAGGACGCCATCACCATTTTCGCCGTGATCCTGCTGGTGGCCGGCGTGGAGTTGTTCAACGAGCTGCGGGCCAAGAAAGCCATCGGCGCCTTGGGCAAACTCGCCGAACCGACTGCGGCCGTCCGGCGCGAAGGCCATACGGCCGAAGTGCCTGTCGAACAGCTCGTTCCGGGCGACGTGATCCTGTTGGAAGCGGGGCGACGTGTGCCGGCCGATGCCCGCCTGCTCGAAGCCTATGGGCTCTCGGCCGACGAGTCCTCCCTGACCGGGGAGCCGGCTCCGGTCGAGAAGGATGCCGGGCTCGTGCTGCCGGCGGAGACCCCGATGGCCGAGCGGCGCAACCTGGTCTTTGCCGGTACCGTCATCGCCCGCGGCCGGGCCGTGGCCGTGGTCGCTGACCACCGGCCCCGCCACCGAGCTGGGCCGCATTGCCGGGCTGGCGCGGACTGTGAAGCCGCCCAAGACACCGCTTCAGAAGGCCATGAGCGAGCTGAGCAATTCCATGGTGTGGCTGGCGTTGGGGGTGAGCGTGCTGGTCCCGCTGCTGGGGGTGCTTCTGGCGCACCAGCCGCTCAATACCATGCTTCTGACCGGCCTCTCGCTGGCCTTCGCGACGATTCCCGAAGAGCTGCCGGTCATCATCACCCTGGTGCTGGCCCTGGGCGCATACCGGCTCTCCAAACAGCGGGCCATCGTCAAGCAGTTGCGGGCCGTCGAGACGCTGGGGGCCGTCACCGTCATCGTGACCGACAAGACCGGCACGCTGACCGAGAACCAGATGGCGGTCCAGCGAGCTGTAGCCGCCGGCTCTGGCCCGCCGGTTGCTGACCCTGGGCGTGCTCTGCAACGACGCGACGGAAGACGGCGGCGATCTCGTAGGCGATGCCCTCGACGCCGGTCTGCTGCGCAAGGCGCGCGACGCCGGGCTGGATCGTCGCCGAGCTGCGCGCGCAGCACCCCATCCGCAACGAGTTCACCTTCGACAATGGGCGCAAGATGATGTCCGTGGTGTCGCGAGCGGGATGGCGGGGTGTGGGTGGCGGCCAAGGGCGCGCCGGAGGCGATCCTGGCACGCTCGACGCACGTTGCCGGTGAGGGCGCAGACGCTGCGCTGGCAGAGGGCGATGGCCAGGAGGGTTGGAGCGGGCGGCCCGCATGGCAGCCCAGGGGTTGCGCGTCATCGCCCTGGCCGAAAAGCAGAGCTCGACGCCCGTCCTGCGCAAGAAGAGGCAGAATCGGGGCTGACCTTTGTCGGGCTGGCCGGCTTCGCCGATCCCCCACGACCTGAAGTAAAAGCGGCCGTGGCTGCGGCGTACAGCGCAGGAGTCCGGACGATCATGGTGACCGGCGATCACCCGCTGACGGCGCGGGCCGTCGCATTGCAGGTGGGGCTTGAACGGCGATCGAAGCTGTGACCACCGGACCGGAGCTGGATCGACTGTCCGATGACGAGCTCCGGGAGACGGTAGCCAATGTCTCCGTGTTCGCACGCACGACCCCCGAGCACAAGCTGCGCATCGTGCAGGCGCTGCACGCACGGGGAACGTGTGGCGGTCACCGGCGACGGCACCAACGATGCGCCGGCGCTGGCCGCCGCCGACATCGGCATCGCCATGGGCGAGAGCGGCACTGACGTCGCCAGAGAGGCCGCCGACATGGTGCTGGCCGACGATAACTTCGCCACCATCGTCGGCGCGGTCGAGGAAGGGCGCGCGCTATACGCCAATCTCAAGAAGGCGGTGCGCTACTACCTGACCATCAAGGTGGCGCTGGTCTCGTCGACCCTCTTGCCCGTTTTGCTGCTGGCGCCGGTGCCGTTCGCCCCGGTCCAGATCATCCTGATGGAGCTATTCATGGACCTGGCCGCGGCGGCCAGCCTTCGTGGCCGAGCGGCCCGAAACTGACTTGCTGCAAGAGGGGCCGCGCGATCCGCAGGGAAAGTTCATGGACCGCTCGATGATCACCAGCCTCTTCACTTCGGCTGCGGGTCTGTTCGCAGCCGTGATGGTGGCCTACCTGGTCACCTGGTATGGAACCCAGGACCTGGCGCGGGCGCAAGGCATTGCCTTCTTCACCTGGATGCTGGGGCACGTAGCGCTGGCGCTCAACATGCGCTCGGAGCGGCAGCCGCTGTCCCAACTCGGGCTCTTCAGCAATCGCCTGATGGTGCTCTGGGCTGCGGCGACCGTGGCCTTTGTGCTGCTGGCCGCGTATGTGCCCGGTTTGCAGGCGGTGTTCCGGGCGACGACGCCCACAGCGGGCCAATGGGCGATGATGATCGGGCTGGCGCTGGCGGGCACGTTCTGGATGGAGGCGCGCAAGCTGCTGGATAGATCCCCTGGCGAATAGCGTTACAGGCCTTTTGCCCGGATGTACTGCTCCACGTCGACATTGTAGCACCGCATCCTCAACCGTCATCACGAACCACGGCTTGCCCTGGTCCATCCAGGTTACGGCGCCGGTGGGTGGGACACCGCGTACATCGCCGGCGGCTGCTCCCGGTACGATCTGGTTGAGCCACAGGACCTTGTCGTCGCTCTGAGAGCTGCGGTAACGCATCGACTCGAGGATGTCGATCAAGCCGGTACGAGGATCGAAGCGGACCACGAAGCGCTGCTCCTGATCCTTGAAAGGCACGACGAGCAGCGCCGTTTCGCCGTCCACCGGTTCCCATCGCACGCGCCGATCGGTGAGGTAGACGGCCGGGAAGAAGCTCGTTTCGGCCCACAATCCGAGATTCGCGGCCTGATCGTTCTTCTCACCTTCATCCTCCCCAATGATGGTGATCTCCATGTGGCCCTTGCCGTCTATGTAATGTTCGTTGGCGATAATCGCCGGCTGCCCAAACAGCGCCAGCTCGATGTAGTGGCGATACGCCTGTCCGGCGATATAGGTCATGCGAAAACGGGCCGGAAACATGAACGGGCCGGCCGGACGCATCATCGCCTTGCCCGTCAGGACCGCCGACGTGATCACGGGGACGCGCTCTCCATACACCTGCCGGTAGAACCGCTCCACGGGGGCCGGCAGACTGTCCGGCAGGGGGATGGTCTCGAGTACGGGGGTTCGCTGCGGGAACGGCGGGAAGGGTCGGGGCCGGATTTTGGGCCCCAACCAGGCGAGTAGGCCGAAGCCGGCAGCCGCGGCAGCGATTCCGTTGCGTGCGTTCATGTCGCTCCTCAGAAAGAGGCGAGGACCGGGGAAGGCCCGGAATTGGGTCCCCCGCCTCGCCTCGATGTCGTGCCGGTACCGGATCGAAGGGTTCAGCCGTCAGGCGCGCCGGCCAGATCCTCCGGTGCCACGCTGCGGATCCTCATCGTCATTATAACGC
Organism: uncultured Chloroflexia bacterium; assembly: GCA_963783655.1. Lineage (GTDB taxonomy): Bacteria > Chloroflexota > Anaerolineae > CG2-30-64-16 > CG2-30-64-16 > CAWAOA01. The sequence goes on along the minus strand of CAWAOA010000003.1, from coordinate 89,807 downwards.
GAATCAGGCTGGTTGCCGCCCAGCAGCCCGCCCAACAGGTCGCCCGCCGCCTGGTTGCCGCCCAGTAAGTCGCCCAGGCCGCCGCTCTGCTGCCGGCCGCCGCTCTGCTGCTGGCTGCCTCCCAGCAACCCGCCCAGGCCGCCGCCGCCCAGTATCGTGCTGAGCAGGTCGCCCAGGCCGGGGTTCCGCTGCTGTGCCTGCTCCTGGGCCTGAACGCGCTCTCGCTGCAGGATGTCCGGTAGCCCCTGCGGCTGCACCTGCTGCTGTTGGCGCTGGCGACCGAGCCACGCCAATACCAACGGCGCCGCGAACGCCAGCAACTGCCCGATTTGTTCCCGGCTCAGCCCGGTCTTCTGCGACAGGGCGTCCATAATGCCGCCTTGCTGCGCACCAAACGCGTGCCGCATGATGCCGCGGCCGTCGTCGTAGTCGGGCGAGCGCAAGTAGCCCTGCGGGTCGTCCAGAAGGCTGCCGTCGTGGTCCCGCTCCAGCGCGCTGTACAGCGACTGCGCTCCTTCGGGCTGCATGGAGTTGCGCTCCAGCGCCGACAGCAGCAGCGGGAGCGATGCCGCCAGTGCGGTCTCGGTCGTTTTTTCATCGGCGTTGAGCTGGCGGCTCAACTCATTCAGGTTATCCCCGCTCAACTGTCCCATCAACGCATCCATGAGAGATTCCATCGTCGTTGTGTTCCTTTCGTGGCCGGCCGGCTAGCGCAGCCGTCCGTTCTGGCTGGCAGGTGCTTCCTGAGCAGGTGCGCCGGCGCACCTGCTCACACCTGAGCCGAGGCATCATATAGGGAGAGCAACCTGTCTGCTGGAAGCACAGGTACAAAGGGGAGAGGCGCGACGGCCGAGAGACAGTCTGCGTCCAAGGCTGTGTTGCCGGCGGAGCCCTCCGCGAGTAACATTGTTGGCGGGGGTGGATAGGTATCGGGAGAGTGGCTCCTGGCAGGGCAGGCCCTTTCCCTGTCGACCCGTAGTGTAGCCCCCTGTGGGCGTGTTGGTCGCGGCGCATCTCGGTTACCCATACCGCGGCCGCGACCAACACGCCCACAAGGGGCTGACCTCCGGGCTGATCGAAATGGTGCTCAGCCCCTCTCGCGTTACCCGTAGTGCAGCCCCCTTGTGGGGCGTGTTGGTCGCGGCGCGGCGGGGTTAACCGGATCGCGCCAGCATGGAGCGCAATCAATTGGCTCGTAATCACGACATCGGCATTTCCCCGGTATCTCTCGCGCTCGGCGATTGGCGGCCGCGCCCGACACTGCGCGTCGCCGCGCACGAAGTCCCGCAGCCGCGGTTTCCGGTGATAGACGCCCACAACCACCTCGGCTCTGAGTTTGCCGGCGATTGGGAGCACGCCCCCATCGATGACCTGCTGCGGGTCATGGATGCGGCCGGCGTGGAGACGATGGTGGATCTGGACGGATTCTGGGGTGACCGGCTGCAGGCTGCGCTCAATCGCACCGCACGCCCGTACCCGGATCGCTTCCTGGTCTTTGCAGGCATCGACTACGACAACATCGCGACAGACGAGCGATTCGGGGAGACGGAGGCGCGCCGGTTGCGCGCGTCGTTCGCCATGGGCGCGCGCGGGCTCAAGATCTGGAAGCTGCTCGGCCTGCGGGCTCGGGATACACGTGGCCGGCTGATCCCTGTCGACGACGAACGGCTGGATCCGTTGTGGGAAACCGCGGCCGAGCTTCACCTGCCGGTCATGATCCACGTGGCCGACCCAATCGCCTTTTTCCAACCGCTCGACCGCTTCAACGAGCGGTGGGAGATGCTGGTGGGGCATCCCGACTGGCACTTCTATCCGCCGCGCCCGTACGGCGCTCTCGAGCATCCCGGTTACCCATCCTTCGACGAAATCATGGAGCAGTTCGCCGCCTTGCTGTGCAGGCACCCGCAGACGGTCTTTATCGGCGCGCACGTTGGATGCTGCGCTGAGGATCTCGAGCGGGTGGGCCGGATGCTGGCTGCATGCCCGAATTTCTACGTAGACACGTCCGCGCGTGTGCCGGAGCTGGGACGCCAGCCCCACACCGCACGTGACTTCTTCTTGCGCTGGAGCGACCGGATCCTGTTCGGGCTCGACATGCCGGCGGCGCCCGAGCTGTACCGCGTCTACTACCGTTTCTTTGAGACGCGCGACGAGTATTTTGCGCTTTACCCGGATGGGCGCTCCGGTCCCGGACGGTGGGGTCTGTATGGCATCGACCTGCCGGACGACGTGCTGCGAAAGCTGTATCGCGAGAACGCGCTGCGGGTGCTGGGGATAAGGTGATGGATGCTGACGAGTTCGCAGCGCTCGTGGCGGCTGCGGTGGATTCGCTCCCCGAGCGGTTCCGCCGCGCGCTCAAGAACGTCGAGGTAGTGGTTGAGGAGTGGCCGGACCGGCACACCCTGCGCGAGATGGGGCTCCATTCGCCCTACGAGTTGCTCGGCTTCTACCACGGCGTTCCGCTGCCTGAGCGCACCCACGACTACGGCCTGGTGGCCCCTGACTTGATCAGTATCTACCGGCAGCCTATCATGGCGGATGCGGTTGACGAGGAAGATTTGCGCGATCTGATAAGGCGCGTGGTGCTGCATGAGATCGCGCACTACTTCGGCATAGACGACGACCGGCTTCACGAACTGGGCGCATACTGAGCGGGGTCTGGCATCAGGGGCCGGTTCTGTCCGGCGATTGCATTTGTTTCAGACCGGCGGCCATCGCAGGGAAGGGTGGCGAGTTCGAGGAGAGCGGGAAATGAGCGACCCGGCCACGGGGGAAACTCGAGCATCAGCGCGGCAGCACGGCCCAACGCTGCTGCGCACCAAACTGTTCGTGCCGCGCCCGCATCCCGACCTGGTCCCCCGGTCACGCTTGCTGGCTCGCCTGGACGAAGGTCTCGCGAGCCGGCTGGTTCTGGTCTGCGCCCCTGCCGGTTCGGGAAAGACTACGCTGCTCGCCCAGTGGGCCGCCAGCACCGGCTCTCCCATGGCCTGGCTCTCCCTCGACCCCGGCGACAACGACCCCGTCCGCTTCTGGAGCTACGTGGTGACTGCGCTCCGTCCCTCGCTGCCGGCCGGGGCGGCTGACGACTTGCTCGCTCTGCTCGCCGCATCCGGGCAGCAGCCGATCGAAGGTGTGCTCGCCGGTCTGCTCAACGAACTGGCGATCGCAGCCGTCCCCTGTCTGTTTGTTCTCGACGACTACCACGTGGTCGAGAACCCGCAGATCCACGAGGCGTTGACCTTCCTGCTGAACAATCTGCCGCCCACCTTGCGACTCGTGATCGCCAGCCGGAACGAGCCGCCGCTTGCGTTGCCGCTGATGCGTGCCCGGCGGCAGCTACTGGAGATACGCATCCCCGACCTGCGGTTCACCGGCCAGGAGACCGCTGCCTTTCTCAACGACGTAATGGGTCTGGACCTGGCCCCGGACGATGTTTCGCTCCTGGAACAGCGCACGGAGGGATGGGCGGCCGGGCTGCAGCTCGCGGCCCTCTCGATGCAAGGTATCGACGACCCCAAGCGTATCCTGCGCGGGTTCGCCGGCACGCACCGGTTTGTCTTCGACTATCTGGCTCAGGAAGTGCTGGACCGCCAACCTGAGGACGTTCGCGATTTCATGCTGCGGAGCGCCGTTCTGGATCGCCTGAACGGAGAGTTGTGCGACGCGCTGGCCCTTGATGAGCCAGATGCGCGATCCGGCACGGCGCCTGGCGCGGACATGCTCCAGAGCATCGAGCGTGCCAACCTGTTCCTGATGCCGCTTGACCAGGAGCGTCGCTGGTATCGTTACCACCACCTGTTCGGAGAGTTTCTGCGGGCTGAGCTGGAGAGGCGGGAGGGTCCGGAGCGAGTTGCGGAGCTGAGCGGCCGGGCGAGCCGTTGGCATGCTGCGCACGACAACCTGGAAGAGGCGGTCCGTTATGCCCTGGCGGCCGGCGAGCCCTACGCTGAAATGGCGGCTTCGCTCATCACTGCGGCGACGCGCGACATGTTCCGTTCAGGCGCACTGCCGGCCTTCCTGAGCTGGATGGACCGGCTGCCCGAGCGTGTGCGCCTGGCACACCCGGAACTGCTGATCCCAGAGGCCTGGGCGCTTTTGGCCACCGGGCAGATAGCGTCAGTTGAGCCCGCGCTGGGGGCGATCGAAAAGCAGTTGGGGGCGGTAGCTTCTGATCTGCGAGGCGGTGCCGGGCGGCTCCCGGGAGGCACGCGCAGCGCCCTGATCGAGATCGCGGTAATGCGCTCTTCCCTTGCGTTTCAACGTTTCGACCTGGCGAGTGCGCGTGTCCTTGCGCAGGATGCGTTGGCGTGGATGGACGAGGCTACTGGCGCCGAGTTCGTCTACAACAACGCCGCCGAGCTGCGCCCGCCGGCGCTCTTTGCGCTGGCGATGAGCTACGAGTTCGACGGCGATGCGCCTGCGGCTGTTGCGCCGCTCGAGCAGGCCGTTCAGATGGGTGCGGAGCAGGGCAACTCCCACATCGTGGTGTTGGGGCTCGGCCACCTGGCAGCCGTGCGGGCGCTGCAGGGCAGCCTGCACGACGCCGCTGCCACCTATCGCCGTGCGCTGGCAGCGGGCGAGCTGCCCGGCGGGCGGCAGTTGCCCATTTCCGGGACCGCACGCTCGGGCCTGGGGCACCTGCTCTACGAGTGGAACGATCTGGCCGGCGCCCAGGCGGGATTCGACGAAGGGATTGCGCTCGGGAAGCAGTGGCGGAACTGGGAAGCGCTGCTGTCGGGCTACACCGGCACGGCGCGCGTATGCCGCGCGCGCGGGGATTTCGCCGGCGCCCGCGGAAGTCTGGACGAGGTGGTGGCGGTCTCGGCCCGCATGCCAAATCCGAACATGCTCCCTGCGATCGAGGCGGCACGTGCACGGTTAGCAGTGGAGTCTGGTGACCTGGACGGCGCAGCGGCGTGGCTAGGCTCGAGCGGACCCTTCGGCTCCGGTGAGATCCCCTATCTGCGTGAGGGAGAAGCTCTGATAGCCGCGCGCGTTCTGACGGCCACCGGCAAGCCCGGCGAGGCGCTGGAGCTGCTCGAGCGATTGGCATTTGCCGCCGAGGCGGGTGGACGCGACGGACGGATCGTCGAGATCCGGATGCTGCAGGCGCATGCCCTCGAGGGGATAGGGCAGGCAGAAGATGCCGCAATGGCGCTGCAGCAGGCGTTGGGCCTGGCCGCTACCGCGGGGTATGTGCGATTGTTCCTTGACGAGGGACAGCCCATGTTCCGCCTGCTGCAACGCCTGCCTGTGGCAGAGCCGACCCTCCCCGTGCGTGTTTACCTGCAACATCTGCTGTCCGCTTTCGACGCGGACCGTGTTGCGCGCCCCGCCGTCGACGCCGGCGCCTCCCCGGTCCGAAACGCGGCTCCTCCCGTGACCGGCCTCGTCGAGCCGTTATCTGAGCGGGAGTTGGAAGTATTGCGCCTGCTGGCCGCCGGGCTCGCCAATCAGGCGATAGCCGATCGCCTGATCGTTTCTCCAAACACTGTAAAGTCGCATCTGAAGAACATCTACGCCAAGCTCGGCGCGGCCACGCGCACGCAGGCGCTGGCACGCGCCCGTGATCTCGAGCTCCTTTCCTGATTCTTCTCGCCACCCCATAGGGAATCACCCTTTCGGGTGAGACCGCTCCGTTCGCACGATCACCCGCGCCATCACCCGCACGGAGGATGACGCGCGTGCCTGCCGCTCGTATCCTATACTGCACAACGACTGAACCAGGGAGGGAGCGGAAATGAGTGAGCCGGTCATCAAAGTCAAAGACTTTCGCAAGACGTACGGTGCCTTCGCCGCGGTGGATGGCATCAGCTTTGAGGTGGAGCGCGGGCAGATCTTCGGCCTGCTGGGACCAAATGGGGCCGGCAAGACCACCACTCTGGAGTGCCTGGAAGGGCTGCGCCAGGCAAGCGACGGCAGCCTCGAGGTAATGGGGATAGACCCGGGCCGCGCCGGGGGGCGGCTGCACAACCTGATAGGGGTGCAGCTCCAGACCTCAGGCCTGCCCGCCACATTTACGCCGGACGAGGCGATGCGCTTCTTCTGCGCCTATCACCGGGTGCCGGCGCGACCCGACCTGATCGAGCGCATGGGCCTGGGGGAAAAGCGGCGCAGCCAGTACCGCGAGCTTTCGGTAGGGCAGCAGCGCCGCCTCGCGCTTGCGCTGGCCGTCGCCCATCGTCCCCCCGTCGTGATCCTGGATGAGCCGACCGCCGGGCTGGATGTGGCTTCGCGCTCCGAGCTGCACGCGCTGATGGCGGAACTCCGGGCCGAGGGCACGACCGTGTTGCTCGCCACCCACGACATGGCGGAGGCGGAAAAGATGGCCGACCAGGTCGCCATTCTGCTGCGAGGCAAAATTGTCGCCGCCGGGACTCCGCGTGAGCTCACCGCCGCCGGCAACGGCTTCACCAGGTGATCTCGGTGAACACCGAATCTGGCGTGCTGCGCGAGCAACGGGATCCCATTCCCCGCGGTCAGCGGGCACGTGTCCAGAGAGGACTACGACGTCTACTACAGCTCCGATGCGGGCCGCTCCGTCTCGGCCATTCTCGACTATATCAAAGCCGCGCAGTGACCGGCTGGTCGACCTGCGGGTCGAGCGGCCCTCGCTGGAAGAACGGTTTCTGGAGATCACGCACCTCGGAGGCGCCCAATGACCGCTCTGGCCAATCATTTCAGCTTCGAGTTCAAGACGGGGCTGCGCAACCCGTCGGCCCTGATGCTCAACTACCTCTTCCCACTCGGCTTCTATGCCATGATGGGGCTGGTGATGGCGCAGATCAATCCCGGTTTCCGCGACTACCATGGCGCCGGCTATGGTGATCTTCGTCGCCATGACCGCCTTCGTACTCGGGCTGCCAAACCCGCTGGTAGAGGAGCGTGAGGCAGGGATCTTCCGCAGCTTCAAGATCAACGGCGTGCCGGCGCTGGCCATTCTGGTCGTGCCGGTGCTGGCGACGGTGGTTCATGTGCTGATCACCGCCGGTATCATCACGATCACCGGACCGGCGCTCTTTGCGGCTGCCGCGCCGGTCAACTGCGCGGCTTTCGCCCTGGTCACGCTGGTAGTCGTTTTTGCACTGGCCGGTTTTGGGGTGTTGATCGGAGTCGCTGCCAGGGACTCGCGCAGCACGGTCCTCTGGTCGCAGCTGATCTTCTTACCGTCCATGCTGCTCGGCGGGCTGATGATGCCTCTCGACGTGCTGCCCGCCACCGTCCGCCCCGTCTCGATGCTGCTGGCCACGTCGCACGCCATGCAGGCGTACGCCGGCTTCGCCTACGGGGCGCCGACTGCGTTCGATCCCGGCCTGGCGCTCGGCGTGCTCGCAGCGGGCGGCGTGCTGGCGTTTGCGCTGGCGGCTTACCTGTTCAACTGGGACACCCGCAACCAGGCCCGCCGCGGCCACCCACTGATGGCGCTGCTGGTGCTGGCACCGTACGTTCTGGCGGCGCTGCTGGCAGCCTGACCAGGCGCTCCTCTCGCGGCGGCTCCCCTTCTCGTACCGCGCGTACACGGGAGGGGAGCCGCTTTCACGAGAAAGTCCTACGGGTTTATGGCGACGACAATGGCAGGTCGAGGACTCGACGCGGCGTGGAGCCACGCAGTGACACTGCTGCTGGATGAAACGGGCGCCGGCGCTTGCGTGCTGCGGAAATGGTGCGCTCGCTGTGCCGGCCCGGTGGCGTGGGTGAACCTGCGTGGCAATGCGGGCAACCTGAATGCCTTTCTGGCCGCCGTATGGCCCGCCCTGCACGCGGCCGGGATCCTGCCGCATGACCCCACCTCATCCCCCGGCAGCGCGGACGATTTCCTCAACCTCCTGGCCGGCGTCGAGTCTGACTTCGTGCTGGTGCTGGACGGCTACGATTCCGTCACCGAGCCGGCAGTGCACGCCGCGGTTTCGCTTTGGGTGGATTACGCGCCACCTGCGCTCCATCTGGTGCTGGTCGTCGCCGTACCGCCGTCTCTGCCGCTCGCGCGTTGGCGAGTGCGGCGGCAATTGCTCGAGGTGACAGTCTACGTGTGAACGCGTCGTGAGGGGGGCACACGTGAAGCGTCACACGTCATACGTCATTCGTCACTACCCGCAGGGGGTCACCCGCAGGGTCACACGTCACCCGTAGGGGTCAAGCGTCAAGGATCGTGCTTGCGACGCGGATATGTTGTTGGTATAACGAGTTATAGACACAATCATCACGGGAGACTCTCTGAAGGTTCCGACGATCATGAGCTCTGTTCGGGCGCCTGACGCCCGACACCTGATATATGCGACCTACGGGTGACGATCGCTGCCTGACGAATGACGCTTGACGCTTGACGCTTGACGAATGACCCCTACGGGTGACGTAGGACGCCTGCCCATGTCCATCCGCACCATCCAGGCCAAAACCTTACTCCAACGGGCGGGCGCGCCCGACCCGTGGTTTGGCGTGCGTTACACGATGAACCTGTATCGTGGTTGCGGTCACCATTGCATTTACTGCGATTCGCGCAGCGAATGTTACAGGATCGAGGACTTCGACGGCGAGCTGCTGGTCAAGGGGAATGCGGTCGAGCTGTTGCGCAAAGAGCTCGCACGTAAGCGCGTGAAGGGCTACATCGGCACCGGCTCGATGAACGACCCCTACATGCCGGCCGAGCGCCAGATCGGCCTCACGCGCCGTGCGCTGGAAGCCATCGCCGAGTTCGGCTTCCCCGTCCACGTCATCACCAAGAGCGACCTCGTCGTGCGGGATGCAGAGATCCTCTCCGCCATTGCGGATGCGACGGGACCGCGCGGCGCAGTCGTCAGTTTCACGATCACCACGCCTGACGACGAGCTGGCGCGCAAGCTGGAACCGGGCGCGCCGCCGCCGTCCGCCCGTTTCACCGCGCTGGAAGCGCTGGCCGCTCGCGGCATCTGGGCCGGCGTCACCCTCATGCCCGTGCTGCCGTTTATCGAAGACGACGAAGAGAGCATTCGTCGCCTCGTTACTCGGGCGGCAGACTGCGGCGCGAAGTACGTGATTCCGGCCTGGGGCATGACCCTCCGCGACCGCCAACGTGCGCACTTCTACGAACAGCTCGACCGGCACTTTCCGGGGCTGCGCGAGAAGTATCAGCGTGCGTATGGCGAGCGCTACTCCGCCGGCTCGCCGAATGCCCGGCGCCTGGAGCTCGTCTTTCAGGAACTGGCGGCGCGATATGGGCTAGAACGTGTCGTGGAGCCGTGGCCGAGCCGGAGCAGGCGGCGCAGCTGGCGCTGTGGTAGCGATGGATGCCGCTACATCCCAGGTGGAACCAGCGGCCCCGTTTACCGGACCACATGCGGCGCAGTCCCGGAAACCGCCGAGCCGTCACGGGCAATCCTACGCGGCTATAGCAACATACTCGGCTGACGCTGCAGGCTTGGGGATAGGTAGACTGTCTTCCAACAAGCCGCGGATATGCAAATCGATCGCTTCGTGCATCCTCCGCGCTGCCTGATCACGCGTCTTGCCGGTTGCCACACACCCAGGCAAGTCCGGCGAATACGCGGAGTAGTTGCGCCCGGCCTTCTCAATTACCACTAGAAAACGATACATTTGGCTGCCCTTCGTAGCCACCAGAACCCACTACCCTCGTCCTCAATCAACTTGATAACATCTCGAACCCTCACTGGTCCTCGCTCCTCGTCTGGACGACGGACGACCCTATCTTATTAGTGATAACATATTATTCCTCGTCAGGGCAAGGACTTCGCCTCAACTGGACCCTCAAATCATGCCCAGGCAGTCGATCAAACTCAGCGCCGTGTGGTAGCCCGGATCGGCGTCCGGATAGCCGGCAGAGGGGACGTCTATCACGTTGCCTTGCCCGTCGCGGACCTTTACTGACATCAGGTAGATGTCAGGCCGGACGTAGTGCTCGACGAAGGCGTTGTGGCAGCGCCCGATGATGTCAAGCGCGATCCGCTTTTCCACGGAGTTCGGCGTGACGCGCAGGCAGCCCAGCGCCGCCCGGATCGTTTCCGGCAGGTTCCACCACGGCAGGGAATCGTCCACCGGCTTTCGCTCGAGCAAGTCGAACCACCTGATGATGCCGCCGAGGTACGGCTGGAAGCCGTTGGTGAAGTTGCGTCCGAGCACACCGGGCATCAGGCGATCGATCTCGGCATATTCGCGCAACTGCTCGGCGGAGGCGCTTCCCGACTTCACCACGGCGGCGCTGAGCTTCAGGTACAGGCCGACCAACTCGAGTGCATGCCCCGGGTCGGAGATCAGCTTGCCCTGGCTGACCACGGGCTTGCCGGCTTCGTCGATGTACTCGACGACATCGAGATCGCGCAAATTCCGCCATCGCAGCCGCACGTTGATGTGATGATCGAGCAGATGGCGAGCGAGTCGCAACCCCATCTCCGCCGATTCCTGTCCCGGCTCCAGCTCGGCGAACAGCGCCGCCATCCCCTGCCCGATCATGTGCGGCCCGTGCGAGCGCTTCTCCTCGGCGCCGGGCGCGGTGCCGCCGCTGTGGCCCGGCTGGTCGCTGGCGAAACGGCCGCTCAAGATCGCCTGGTAGACGTCGAGACAGTATGCGCGAGCCTCGGCGAGGGCTTCCTCGTCCCCCACATAGTGCGCCGCGGCATACATCCCCTTGGCGCAGAACAGGTCGCTGAAGTGGTAGGGCGAGCCTGCCGAGAACGTCAAAAAGCGCCGCGCGCCGCCCGCTGCAGACTCGAAGGCGCGCCCGTCGAGCTCCATGGCGAAGTACGTGTGCCCGGCGTTTCCCGCCCGTGCCCCGCGCAGCTTCTCGAGCAGCGCGCCCGCCACCCGGCGTACCTGCTCGCACACCCGGTCGACCTCCGCATCGCCGCGGTAATTCTCCAGCCACCGCCCGAAGCCCACGATCGACTCCAACCCACGCCCCTGGACCCAGCCCGACGCGAAATCAGGGGCGCCCGGCAAGTCCTTCCCGGTCACGAGGTTGATGCGAGTATCCAGCCAGGGATAGGCTGAGCTGTGCTCGGTGCGGTCCAGGATCGTACGGAACTGCGTGGCAATCATCGCCTGGTACGGCTCAACCAGCAGCTTGAGATCTGCCTCGGAAGGTTGCAGGGGCAGAAGTATGCGGGCGTATGTGGCATCCAAGGGTGTGGTCATCGGCGATTGCTCCTCTCGAAACGGCTCACTACAAGCCACGCTGCCGCGTGTAGCGCGGCGGGCGACGGTACCGGGTTGATGATATACCAACTCGCCGTCCTGTCCATCATACGTGAGCCGGTATCGTTCGGATAGACAGAAGCGGGGGTGCTGGGGCATAATCAGCGCAGTGATCAACCGCCAGCAAAGGGGAGGCGAGTGTGAAGGTACGAGTTGCGTACGGTCGTGAAGGAATGTGGGTTGACCTGCCCGATCACTATGAGGCAGCCGTCATAGAACCTCGATTCGTCGCCGGCCTGCCTGATGAGGCAGCCGCTATCCGCGCGGCGTTGCGCGCCCCGATCGATAGCCCACCGCTGCGCGAGCTGGTTGGGCCGGAAGATACGGTGGCGATCGTCTTCACGGACATTACCCGCCCGATGCCCAATGACCGGGCTCTGCCGCCGCTCCTCGCCGAGCTCGAGGAGGCCGGCGTACCGGCCGGGCAGATCGTGCTGATCAACGCTCTCGGCACGCACCGCGTGCAGACCGATGCCGAGCTGCGCGTGATGCTGGGAGACGCGATCGTAGATCGCTACCGGGTCGTGCAGCACAACGCCTGGGACCAGGAGAACCTGGTGGGTGTGGGCGTGAACACGCACACGGGTCGTGAGGCGCGCGTAAACCGCGCCTACATGGAGTGCTCGGTCCGTATTCTGACCGGTTTTATCGAGCCGCACCTGTTTGCAGGTTACAGCGGCGGCTACAAGCTCGTCTTGCCCGGCGTTGCCGACATCGAAACGATCCTGGATCATCACTCGGCGCCGATGATCGCACATCCTAAGGTGACTTACGCCATCACAGACGGCAATCCCTTCTGGGAGGAGATCCAGAAGGTAGGCAGCGCGACGGCGCCCACCTTCAACTTCAACGTCACCGTGAACAGCAAACGGGAGATCACCGGGGTGTTCGCCGGCGGCGTGGTCGCGTCCCAGCAGGCCGGAATCGAGTTCGTGCGGCAGAATGCGATGCAGCCGGTGCCGCAGCAGTATGACATCGTGTTGACCAGCAACAGCGGCTACCCGTTGGACCAGAATCTCTACCAGGCAATCAAGGGCATCAGCACCGCCGCCCAGATCACACGCCCGGGTGGGCACATCATCATCGCCACCGAGTGCTCCGACGGCATCCCGGCCCACGGCGAATACGGCAAACTGCTGGGCAGCTCCAGCTCGCCTCAGGAACTGCTGGACCGCATCATGACTCCGGGTTTCCGCTGCCACGACCAGTGGACGGTGCAGGCGGATGCACAGGCGATGGTAAAGTTCCACATTCACGTCTTTTCCCAGTGTCTCACCGATGAGGAACTGCGGAGCGCGCTTGTGGAGCCGTGCCGCTGCATCGAAGACACGATCGAACAGCTCAGGGTAGAGAACCCGAACGCCAGCCTGGCGGTGCTGCCCGAAGGCCCGATGACGCTGCCGTACGTGGCGGATTGACGCGACAGGGAGAGCGACCATGAAGATCCGACTTGCATACGGGCGTGATGGGATGTGGATCGACCTGCCCGAGAACGCCGATATAACGGTGATCGAGCCGAAGCTGGTACCGGGCCTGCCCGACGAGGCTGCAGCCATTCGACAGGCACTGCGCGCGCCGATCGGGTCGCCCGCGCTGCGCGATCTGGTTGGGCCGGACGATACGGTGGCAGTTGTCTTCAGCGATCTCACGCGGCCGATGCCGAACGGGCGCGTCCAGCCGGTCGTGCTGGCAGAGCTGGAAGAAGCCGGTGTAGCGCGCGAGAAGATCACCCTCATCAACGGGCTGGGCACACATCGCCAGCAGACCGATGCCGAGCTGCGGGGGATGCTGGGCGATGCGATCGTCGACAACTACCGTGTCGTGCAGCACAACGCCTGGGCAGAAGACATGGTGCAGGTGGGGGTGAACCACAACGGGCGCCCCATTCGCATCAACCGCACCTATATGGATGCCTCAAAGCGGGTCGTCACGGGCTTTATTGAGCCGCACTTCTTCGCCGGCTTCTCCGGTGGGCCGAAGGGGGTGCTCCCCGGCATCGCCGATGTGGACACCGTGCTCGACAACCACGACGCCGGCATGATCGCCGACCCGCACGCAGTATGGGCGACCATCGATGGTAACCCGATCTGGGCGGAAATGGTCAAGGGCGCCCTGGCGACCGACCCTACCTTCTTGCTGAACGTCACGCTGAACCGCAACAAGGAGATCACAGGGGTTTTTGCCGGTGAGCTGGTGCAGGCGCACCGCGCAGGCTGCGACTTCGTGAAGCGCACGGCGATGCGGCCCGTCGAGGACTACTTCGACATCGTCATCACCACCAACAGCGGCTACCCCCTCGACCTGAACCTGTACCAGGCGGTTAAGGGGATGTCGGCGGCGGCGCAGGTAGTGCGCGAGGGTGGGAACATCATCGCCGTTGCCGAGTGCTGGGATGGCATCCCGGCTCACGGGCAATATGGGCGGCTGCTGCGCGAATCTGAGTCGCCGCGGCACCTGCTCGACCGCGTCATGTCCCCCGGATTCCGCGAGCACGACCAGTGGCAGGTACAGCTGCAGGCGCAGATCCAGCTCCGGGCGAACGTGTCGGTGTATGCCGGCAAGCTCACCGACGAGGAGATTCGCCAGAGCCTGTTCGAGCCATGCCACTCTGTAGAAGACGAGGTGGCTTCTCTCCTCGCGCAGAACCCGAAGGCGCGCATAGCCATCCTGCCCGAAGGTCCACAGACAGTGCCATACGTGGCGGCGTGAGGTTTGAGTTCTACGTTCTGAGTTCTACGTTCTGAGTTCTACGTTCTGGGTTCCAATTGGCGGGGCAATGCGATAGGGACCCCGCGAACTGTAGGGGCTAAGCACCGGGTGGCAGCGCGGGGCCACACCTGTGGGTTGCCGGTGCTTCGCCCTGTCACATTGCACGGACCACCAGCCGGGATGCCCCGGCTATCGTAGCGCTGCCCGCCGCTCAGGCAGCGATCTTTCGCTTCCCTTCCCCTCCTTTGAAACCGTAGCTGCAAAGCAGCCGGCGTTAACCCCAGGCAGGACGCGGCAAGGGTTGCTTCCGGCAGCTTTGCTGTCGCATTGCACGTCCATCTCCCGGGACACGCGCGCGCACGCGGAACGCCGGCACCGCGACGGACAGCGCGCCGGGACCCGCACGCTGCCGCGGCAACGGTGGCGGGGCAACGCAGATGTCCGCGGTTTCCCGCGTGGGTCGCTGCGATGGGACGGCAAAGCTGCCGGAACCAGCTCCCGCCGCATCCTGCGTGGGGTTAACGCCGGCTGCTTTGCAGCTACGGTGGTAACGGTGGTAACGGTGGTAAGGGAAGGTATGGCTGGCCAACAGAGCGGAGCCCGGCCCCACGATATCCGGGTCGGCCCGCGGGTGGTCAATGCCATGTGACAGGGCGAAGCACCGGCACCCAACATGGATGGCAACGCGCGCTGCCACCCGGTGCTTAGCCCCTACAGTTCGCGGGGGAAATCCCGTGAAATCGCGTCGCCCCGACGGTTCGCGTCGCCCAAACAATTCGCCTGAATTCCAAAAACTCGCGTCGCCTCGGGCGCTATGGCGCCGAGGTGTTTGCGCCGGCGGGGAGTTTCGTGCCGGGGCCGTAGAGGTAGACCGCCTTCCACGATTGGTACTTGCTGACGAACTTCTCTTCCTTCACAGTTCCGTCCGCATTGCGGATGCGGCGGATGATCGTGGCATCCTGGCCGCTGTTGGGCCAATCCACCTGCTTGATCTGACCCTGTGCGAGGGTCTTGTCTTCCTGGTACACCGCCGGAAGGGGCGGCCTGACGTTAGAGATGACCGGGCCCTCTTTCTCGACGGTGCGAGAGGGCTTAGTGCCCCACATCGTGAAGGTGATCGTACCCTTCTTCTCGTCCACTTCCGGCCGGATCAACAGGTGATGGCTGGTGTCGTTGCGGAAACGGAAGTCGGCCGTCGGCGTGAAGATGGAAGCATCCAATCCGGGCTCGCCGTACCAGCTTACGACGTAGCTGTGGGGATAGCGCTCGACGATCGGGAAACCGCCGTAGAAGGCGGCGCGGAAGACGGTAGTCGAAACCTGGCACACGCCTCCGCCGATCCCCGTTTCCGTCCGGTCCCCGACAATCACCAATGCATCGACAAAGCCGTCGGCTGCACTGATCGAGCCGACGTGCTTGTTGAATGAGAATTCTTCGCCGGGCGGCACGACGACGTTCATGAACTTGCCGGCCGCGACTACGATATTTTTCGTGCGCTCTTTGCTCGAGCCTTTGAAGGTCGTGGTTCCCTGGGTGACGATCTCCTTGATGCCCAGGGCAGCCAGGTCCGAGCTATCGGTCTTCGGCTTGACGATGGTGACCGGCACCTCCACGGTGCGCTCGTTCGCCATCACGGCCTTTTCGACCGCAGCGAGCGCCGCCGCAGCATCCAGCGTTTGCCCGGTCTGGCTTGGTGTGACCACCTTCACCTGGCGAGTGACAGGATCGAAGTCGAGCTTCGCATCCTGGGCGGGCCTCGCAAGCTGCGTTGCCAGCTGTTTCAGATAGGCAGCCGCGGGATCCCGCTGAAACCGCACGTTCAGGGCAATCTTGTTACCGTCGGGAACGACCCCAATGTTCAGCCACTCGCGGAACTGCGGCCGGTCTATGACCAGGCTCTGCGGGCCGTCCACCGTCGTCATGGTGATCGTCAACGGCTGGCTCAGCAGCAGCCGCGCCTGAGCAGCGGGCTCTTCGACAGAGACGAGAGCGGGTTTGCGATCCTCTACCACCAGGTTCACACTGCCACCCCGCCCGGCGCGCGCTGCTTGCAGCAGCAGGTTACGGGTCGCCTCAACGTTGACCTGGCGGCCATTGGAACTCGGTAGGGCGATCACATCCAGACCGTTGATCGCCAGCGACGCCTCTTTGGGGGCGAGGTCGACGTCACGAGCGATGCGCAGCAGCGCGTATCCCATCTGGCCGTCGCCGAATTGCGGGCGCGGCCGGATCTCGCGGCCATTCTGCCGCACTCGCCATTGTTCCAGCAGGTCGCCGAGCGCGCCGTACCACTGTGCCTCGATCTCGTTGCGAATGCCGGAGTCTGCCGGCTGGTATGCGCTCCGCCCGACGGCATACGCTTCGTTGGCCGTCGAATTGCTATCGACGGTCACACCCAGTTCAGTGGGAGAGAAGGTCCAGGACTGCCCCGCATAACGTAGAGCCACCGGCTGCGCGGGGTATGGAGTGTAGGCGCGGTCGATCACGTCGACGGCCTGATTCAGCGTCAGTCCATCGAGCGATATGTTCCCCACACGGACTCCCGGATAGATGCGGCCTTCGTAGTCGAGCTGGTAAATGGTAATCACGCCGACGAAAGCGAGCACTGCGACGACCAGCAGGAGCACCCCGAGCAGGATCAGCCGCCATGTCCAGCTGCGACGCGTGACGGGACGCTCCACAGCGGGGCCGGCGGGCTGCGTAGTTGGTGTGATTGTCTGTGCCAAGGTGTAGCCTCATGTCCCGGACCGAAGGATACGGAAGTAGAAAGGGTCCGTACCTTCACTTAACGTTGCCGAAGGCATTTTGGTTCATCGATTGTATCGTAAATGTGGGTATCTCACAAGGAATTGATACTACGGAAAGGGGGAATGTTAATATGTGAGAGATAGCACACTCTGCACCATTAACGGTGCAGAGTGTGCTGTGGGGATGGGGGGTCAGGCCTTCTCCCCGACCTTGTAGGCCGGTGCGGCTTCGGAGCGTTCGCGACCACGCACGTCCTGGTACATCAGATCCCAGGTGGGAGCCCAGGCGAGAGCCACCATCTGTACTTTCACATCCGTCTTGCGCGGCACTGCGCGCGTCTCCTGAATATCCTCGGCGGTTGCCGCCCACTCGCTCGTGATGGCATTCGCGTCGGCTTCCATCTGGCTCTTCAGGTCGTCCACCTGCGCCTGCAGGCGAGCGAGATCCGCTTCGGACTCGGCGATCTCTGCCTTCGCGGAGCTGGTCAGGCGTCGCTTCGTGGCTGCAGTTGAGAGTCCACTGGTGCTGCGGCTGCGGCGCCCGAAGATGCCCAGCACACTGACCACGGTGCCCAATCCAGACAGCACCTCTTCCGACTGCCGGCCGCGGTATTCGGCCTTGTTCTCCTCGAGATCCCGCTGCTCGCGCTGCAGGCGCTCCTCGACGCGACTTAGCTGGGTGCTGTACTTGCTTTCCAGCTTATCAACCGCCGCGTCACGTTGCTCGCGCGCCGCCTGCTGGCAGCGCACGCGAAAGTCGCGCTCGTTTTCGCCGGGTCGCGCATATAGCTTGAGCGTAGGGTTGTAAGCCAGCGTAAATACCTGGTTGCGATACAGATGGTCGGCCAGCTCCGACTCCATGCGCACCAGCGCCTTGGGATCGCCGGCGCCGGCCGGCAGATCGGCTGCGAAAAGGGCATCCTGCTCCGGATTGTCTCCCAGGTCGCGTGGATCCAAATCGACCTCGACCGCTTCCTTCCACGATAGCACCGCAGCGTCAGGCTCCAACGGCAGGAGCAAAGTCGCATCCCGGCTCTCGTCCAGACCCAGCTTGCGGTCCGTGAAACGAATGCTGGCGAAGCCGAGCAGTGCCGGACGGTAAACCAGCCGTGCGTCATCTCCGCGAACGGTGCCGCCGGTTTGTTGTTGCAGCTCGCGGGCAGCATCGCCTGCCCCAATTGCCAGAGGCAGGTATGCCTGCCTGATCGATGGCGGCAGCACGGGCGGCTGCGCCGATAAGCCCCCGGGCAAGGCGGTGCTGGCCACCTGTACCGTGCGCCCGCCGGGCTGGGCACCTGGGCCGGGCGCGCTCAGCTTCTGCCCCCCATCAACTGCTTGATCTGCTGGCGCGTAAGCGGGCCGCGCAAGTAGCTCATCGCCCAGCGAGTCTGGAAGACGACAGGTCCCGGCAAGTTCACGTCGTGCAGCAGAAACACACGTGCTTCCAGCGAGGAGATGATCTTATCCAGTTGCCCGCGGTCTCCCATGCTTCCCGCTTCGGCCATCACGCTCTCGAGCCCATCCAGCAGCCGCGCCTTGTCGCGCTCGGCCTGCAGCTTGCCGATGAACCAGGTGCCTGCGTTGGTGAGGCCCTTGTAGTCCACGTCCACCGGATTTTGTGTCGTCAGCATCACCCCGAGCCCAAAGGCACGCGCCTGTTTCAGCAGCGTCAACATGGGGCGCTTGCTGGGGGGCTGTGCAGAGGGTGGGAAGAAGCCGAACACTTCATCCATATACAGGATGGCCCGCAGACTGGTGGTGCCGGGTTGCGCCCGCATCCAGGTAATGATCTGCTCCAGCAGTACTGTCACGAAGAACATACGCTCGGCATCATTCAGGTGAGCGATCGAGAAGATGCTGTGGCGCGGTTTGCCACCCGCAGTGTGCAGCAGCGAGGGAATGTCGAGCGGCTCACCTTCCAGCCAGGCGGCGAAGCCCGGTGAGGCCAAGATGTTGTTCAGCATCATCGCCAGGCCAAACCGGTCCTTCTCCGGATAGAAGCTATCCAGGTCGAAGACTCCCAGCGTACGGAATGGGGGTTTCTGCACCGACATGATGAGCTTGGCCAGGTCCAGGTCTTCTCCGGCGCGCCAGGCGGTTTCCAGGATATGCGAGAGCAGGATATGCTCGCGGCTGCGCACCGGGTCCGCTTCTATGCCGACCAATCCCAAGAGCGCCGATACCGTTCCCTGCACCCGCTCTCGCAGCGTCTCCCCTTCCGTTTCCCAGTCGAGGTCGGGCGCCCGGAAACTGCTGATGATGCTGACCGGTAAGCCGGCCTGCGAGCCCGGCGTGTAGATGGCGAATTCGGCCGCATCTTTCAGCATGCGGATACGTTCCGGTCCCTGGTCCCAGGACGCCAGCCCTTCGCGCCAGGTTTGCGCCGTCTTGCTCGCCCATTCAGCCGGTTCCATCCCCTTGCGCCGCGCGTCGTCTTCGTTGATCCACGGCAGGAACTCCTCGGCTGTCAGGTCTGGGAACGTCAGCAGGAGGTTGGTGATGTCGCCCTTAGGATCGATGATGATCGCCGGGACGCCATCAATAGCGGCCTCTTCGAGCAGATCGATGCAGAGGCCGGTTTTGCCGCTACCGGTCATGCCGACGCAGACGGCATGGGTCGTCAGATCCCGCGAGTCGTAGTGCACCGGGCGATCCAACAGCCGGCGGTTGGCGAGGTCGAATTCCTTACCGAGGTAGAAGCTACCCAGTTTCTCGAAGAGGGCCATGGTTGAGCTCCTTATGCGATTCCGGCTCCCTGGATGGATCAGTGTAGCAATTCTAGCACAAAGTGGCCGCGATCTGGAACGGGCGCCCCCGCGGCAGTTGACGCACGTGAGGCCTGTTGTTACCATGCCCATGGACCGAGCAATGGGGCGGTAACCGCGCTCGCCGGGCGACCCTGTTTTGTGCCGGGGCGCAGGCACCCTGCCGTCGACGGCGTCGCCGTCGACCGGCACGTTCTTCTCCCATCCCAACCGAATCGAGGAGCGACACTGTGGAACCGATCGAACAGTACCTGCAGAAGGTACATGAGCTGACAACGCGCATCGCGACGGAATCGGCCGGTAGCATCCGGCAGGCCGGCAAACTGATCGCAGAGCAGGTAGCGAAGGGTAACCTGATTCACGTGTTCGGCAGCGGTGGGCACAGCGTCATGGGGGTGGAAGAGATGACCTTCCGCGCCGGCGGCCTGGTCCCCGTTGATCCGATCTTCGAGCCGAGCGTGTCGCTGCAGCAGGGTGCGCTGCGCTCGATGGCGCTGGAACGCGTGCCCGGGATCATGCCGGCCGTGCTGAAGCTGTACCCACTCCAGGCCGGCGACGTGATCGTCATTATCAACGCCTACGGCATCAACGCCGCCACCATCGACACGGCGCTCGAGGCGAAGCGGTTGGGCCTGACGACCATCGGCGTGACCACCGACAATACCGCCAATGTGCTGGCGCCCGGCCACCCCTCTCGCCATCCGTCGGGCAAGAACCTGCACGAGATCGTGGACGTGTGGGTGAACTGCCACGTGCCGGCGGGAGATGCCGTGGTGGAGATCCCCGGCTTTCCGCAGAAGGTCTCGGCGACCTCTACCATGTGTAACGCATTTACCCTGGAGTGCATGGTGGGCGAAGCAATCGCCGAGCTGGTGCGGATGGGTGTAGAGCCGCCGGTCTGGATGAGCGCGAATACCCCCGGCGGCGACGAGGCCAACAAGCGGTGGGTCAAGGAGTACCAGGGGAAGATCCGTTTTCTATAGAGTGAAGAAGAGCCCCGAGATTACTCTGTAGACACCAGAGCTTCCAACGTGCGAACCGGCACACGGCGTGTCGCCTGCGTGCGCAGGCGCCACGCCAGGACGCGCGGGATGCCCGCCAGTCCCGCCAGCTGGCCGCGCAGCCGGGCACGGGCTGCCGCCCCTCGCCACGAGCGGAGGGCATCCCGCGCAATCTCGCGCTGTGCGGACCATACCTCGTCCCAATGACGCCGCAAGATGGGCAGCGGAACGTCCTTGGCGATCACCCAGATCGTGTTGCGGCCGGTGTAGTAGCTGGACAGGGTCCCGCCGCCTGTGGCGCTGAGGCGATGATAGAGGCGCGCCGCGGGGGCGTAGACGACGTCCCAACCGAGCAGGTGCAGCCGCCAGCCGAGATCGACGTCCTCCATATACATGAAGAGACGCTCGTCGAAGCCGCCGGCTTCTTTCCACGCCGCACGCCGGTAAGCCACTCCGCCGCCGCAGGCGCTGAATACCGCGCGCTGCCCGTCATGCTGTCCCCGGTCAATCTCCCAAACGCCGCGATTGCGCGGGATCAGGTCGCTTCCCAGGGTGTCGCCGGCGTTGTGCAACAAGTCGCGGCGGTCGAACAGAAGCATCTTGCTGGCGATGGCTCCGGCACGCGGGTATTCGGCGGCTGCGTCGACCAGCGCCGCCACCCACCCCGGCTCCACCTCGGTGTCGTTGTTGAGCATCACCAGCAGGTCGCCCGTCGCTTCCCGAGCGCCGGCGTTGCAGCCGGCGGCCAGCCCCCGGTTGCGCGGCATCTGGATGATCTGTACTTCGGGGTAGCGGTCCAGCACGAACGGGACAGAGCGATCGCGCGAGGCATCGTCGACGAGAATGACCTCGATCAGCGCGCGCGGGTATGTCTGGCGGCGAAGTGCGTTCAGGCAGTCGGGCAACAGCTCGAGCCCGTTATAGTTGGGGATGATAATGCTGACGCGGGTGCGCGTCTCTTTCATGCTCGCTCCGGCGCCAGCGAGGCCACGTACTCCGCCACCGCTTCCTGCCACGGGCGCAGCGTGACGCCCAGGGCCGTTCCGGTCGTATTGGCGAGCACGCTGTGCAGCGGAGGGCGCGATGGTCGAGGCCACTGCGCGCTGAGAATGGGTGTGATGGGAAGGTCGGGCTTTCCGGCGAGGCGCATGATCTCCCGGGCAAATTCGTATCGCGAGCAGAAACCGCTGTTGGTGACGTGGTACGTGCCGTACAGCCCGCTCTCGACGATCCGTCGCATGGCGTCCGCGGCGTCGGGCGCATAGGTGGGATTCCCGAATTCGTCGGCGGCCACACTCAGCCGGCCATTCTTCTCCGCGGCGCCGATGATCTTCGTCACGAAGTTATTGCCGCCCGGCCCGAACAGCCACGCCACGCGCGCGATATAGGAGCGGGGCAGCAGCGACGCCACGATCCGCTCCCCGGCGGCTTTGGAGCGCGCATACACCCCCAACGGGTTCGTGTTATCCCACTCTCGATAGGCCTGTCGTTCGCTGCCGTCGAATACCTCATTCGTGCTCACGTAGAGCATGGCTGCGCCGGCGGCCTGGGCGCCCAGCGCCACATACTGCGTACCAATCGCATTCACACGGTAGGCGAGGTCGGGATCTTGCTCGCAGGCATCCACATTGGTGAAGGCGGCAGCATGGATGACAACGTCGGGACGGAAGCCGGCGATGCAGTCACGCATATCCGGCTGGGAGATGTCATGACACGGCAAATCCACCTGCAATAGATCGTGGCCGGCGAAAGCCATTTCTAGCTGCCGTCCCAACTGCCCGCTACTCCCCGTAATCGCTACGCGCATGCGCTACCTCCAGCGTCCGAACAGCTCCTGAAGCTGCCGCTTGATCTCTTTCATCCCGCTGCTGCGGGCCGTCTCCTGGTCGTTCTCGTCCCTGACCAGGGGCACAAACAGGACCTTTCCCAGCTCTTGCCGTACCACCTGTCCGTCCGGCTTGCGCTCGATGGCCCACAATACCTGATCCCAGTCATTCTCTGCCACGGGAATCACCAGCCTTCCGCCCGGGGCCAGCTGCGCCACCAGTGCGGGTGGCACGTCGGATCCGGCCGCAGTCACGATGATCCCATCGAATGGCGCCTCTTCCGGCCAGCCCAGCGCGCCGTTGCCCACGCGCACCTGCACCGTGTAGCCCAGCCGGTCGAGTAACGTCTGCGCGCGCTCGGCCAGCTCGGGACGCGCCTCGATGCTCCAAACATGCGGCGTGATGGCTGCCAGCACCGCTGCCTGATAGCCCGACCCGGTGCCCACCTCAAGGACACGGCTGGTGTGCGTCAGGCGCAGCGCCTGGGTCATCATGGCTACGACGTGGGGTTGTGAGATCGTCTGGCCTGCCCCGATGGGCAAGGGGATATCCTCGTAGGCCTGCGCGCGATGCTCCGGCACAACGAACAGATGGCGCGGCACACGCCGGATCGCATCGATTACCAGCGAATCGATGATGTCCGGCCACCGGGGCGGCCAGTTCGGTGGTGGTTGCATCTCACTCACAGGCCTTCTTCCACCGCGTCATTCTAGCATCGACGCGCGTGAGGAGCAACGCAACGCCCGCGACTCGACATAGTGTGCGCCGATTTAAGTCATTTGACGTTCTCGCATATGGCGCTATAATATCGCCGCGCCTGCGGGGTAGGCGGGCGGGCAAAGTCTGCTCGCTCCGAACGCCGTGGGTGCACGTGGCGCCGGCTCTTGTCGCTGTGAGGCCTTTGGCTTCCCTCGGAAGTGGTGCGGCGCGCCTCGTATGATCGAGCGCCGGTATGCTCTTCCTGCCTCTCCGGTGCTCCTCCTGGCCGGCCTGCCACTCCATCTCGGCGGGCTGTCGATCTTCGGCCAGGAGACTGCCAGCACACTGTCACGGTAGTGCTGCCCCGCCCACGGCTGGCCGGTGTAGTGCCTCCTGAGTGCGTTCGTCTCCCTGCGAACGCCGGTTGGGCGCAGTCCCGGTCCAAGCCTTGCCGCGCTGTTCCCAGCCAATACTCCATGCCCGGGGGAGGTGATGACCTGCCGCTGGTCTCCGACTGTTGGCGTTCATCGCAAAATTGCTTCACGCGGGGATTAATTACGAGGAGGAGCAGATGCGTTCACGGTTCGTAAATCTGTTGTTGGTGGGTCTCCTGTTGGCGGTGCTGGCAAGCGGCTGTCTGCCGGCTGCTCAGCCGAAAACCATTAAGATCGGACACGAGGTTGCCCTTACGGGCAGCAACGCGACCTGGGGCCAGTCAGAATCAAATGCCCTCAAGATGGCGGTGGACAAGATCAATAAAGCGGGCGGCATCAATGGAATGCAGGTGCAGCTCGTTGCGTACGACAACCGGGCCGACCGCCTGGAAGCGGTAAACGTGGCCAAGCGCCTGGTCGAGCAGGATAAGGTAGCGGCGATCATCGGACCCGCACAGAGCGGTGTCACCAACGCTATCCGTGAGGTCGTTAACTCTGCCAAGATCCCGACGATTGCCACGACGGCGACCAATCCCACGGTGACGGTGGATGACAGTGGCAAGTTGGTCCCGTATACCTTCCGCGTCTGTTTCATCGATCCCTTCCAGGGCACGGTGGCGGCGCAGTTTGCAGCCAACGACCTGAAGGCCAAGAAGGCCGCCGCCCTATATGACGTGGGCGATGAGTACTCCCAGTTCCTCAAGAACTTCTTCCAGGAAGCCTTCCAGAAGACCGGTGGCCAGATGGTCGCCGTGGAGGCGTTCCGTTCGGGTGAGCTGGACTTCCGCGCCCAGCTTGGCAAGATCAAGGAAGCCAACCCCGACGTGGTCTTCATCCCCACGATGCAGAAGGAAGCTGCACTGGCGGCCAAGCAGGCGCGTGAGATGGGGATCAAGGCCGTCTTGCTCGGCGGCGACGGCTGGGGCAGCCCCGATCTGATCGAGCTGGCAGGCGCGGCGATCGAGGATTCCTACTTCGTCAATATCGCCGCACTGGAAGACCCCGGCATTCAGGAGTTCCTGAAGGAGTACCGGGCGCTGTACAAAGAGGACCCTGTACTGCCGAACCCTCTGATGGCATACGACGCCATGCTCTGGCTCGCCGATGCCATCAAGCGCGCCGGCTCGACCGACGGCACCAAGCTCAAGGAAGCACTCGAGCAGACCAAAGATCTGCAGGTGCTGACGGGTAAGCTCACGATCGATCCCGCAACGCACAACCCGCTGAACAAACCGGCCGTGATCCAACAGGTCAAGGGCGGCAAGTTCAACTACGTGAAGACGTTCGTCACCACACAATGACCGGGTGATCGGGCGACCCGGCGACCGGGTGAATGTGTCCGGTAGCCGGTGTACCGGCAGATCATGAGGCGTACAGGTGGCACGGTGAGGGGTTCTTAGTCGGCGCCCTAGCCGTGTCACCTGCTGTGACAGGCAGATATAGGTACGCAACTTGCTCGCACAGACAATCATTACCGGGCTTTCGATCGGCAGCATCTATGCCCTGATGGCGGTGGGATACTCGCTGATCTTTTCGGTACTCAACTTCTCCAACTTTGCCCACGGCGCCATCATCACTCTGGGCGCGTATATCGCGTGGGCGCTCATGGTGCAGTGGTTCCACGTGCCCTTCTTCCCGGCGCTCCTGCTGTCGATGGTGGGGGCAGCAGTGCTGGCATTTCTCAACGAGCGGATCGCATACAGTACCTTGAGACGGCGGCGGGCGCCGTCGCTCTATTTAATGATCAGCGCCATGGGTGTGGCGATCGCGCTGCAGAACGTGCTCTACGCCACCATCGGCGCGAAGCTGTACGCCCTGCCGCCGGTGTTCGCTCAGGACACGCTAAACATCGGTGGGGCCTTCGTCAGCAAGATGGATCTCTTCGCATTCGGCTTCTCGATCGTGGCTATCGGGATCTTGCACTTCGTCCTGACATACACGCGTGTCGGCATGGCCATCCGCGCCGCATCGCACGATATGGAGATGGTGTCTGCGCTGGGAGTCAACCTGGATCTGCTGGTGGCGGTGCTCTTTTTTGTGGCAGGCGCCCTGGGTGGGATGGCGGGCGTCTTCATGGGCGTGAAGTACATGGTCTACCCCAGCATGGGATGGATTACGAACAAAGCATACATCGGGGCGGTCATCGGCGGACTCGGCAGCCTTCCGGGTGCCATCGTCGGTGGGCTGCTGTTGGGTTTGATTGAGGCGCTGGTGTCGGTGACGAACATCGGGTCGCTGCACCTGTCCCTCTACCGCGATGTGTTCAGCTTCGGCATCCTGGTGCTTCTCCTGATCTTCCGCCCGACCGGTCTGTTTGGCCGCGAAGTTGAAGAGAAGCTGTAGGAGTCGCCGTGGAATACGCCCAAGCCATCTTCACCAATAGCGCCATCTACATCATCGCGACGCTGGGGCTGGCGATCTTCACCGGTTACACGGGCCTCTTTTCGCTCGGTCATGCAGCCTTCATGGCGATCGGGGCGTATACCACGGCCATCCTCACGTTCTTCGTTGGTTGGCCCTTCGTGCCCGCGCTGCTGGTTGGGATGCTGGCCGCGGCGCTCGTAAGCGCCATCATCGGCTACCCCACCCTGCGCGCTCGCCTGCGCTCCGACTATTTTGCCATTGCCACGCTCGGGTTCGGCGAAGCGGTCCGCGTTTTGCTGGAGAACCTGGCGTTGACGCAGGGAGCACGCGGGCTGCCCGGGCTGACGAAGTTCGCCAATCCCGTCAACACCGGGTTGATCGTGATCGTCGTCATCTGGCTCTGCCGTAACTTCCTGCGCAGCACATACGGGCGCAATATCATTGCCATCGGCCAGGATCCGGTGGCCGCCGAGATGACAGGTATCCGGCTGCTTCCCAATCGTATGCTGAGCCTGGCGATCAGCGCGGCCCTGGCGGGGCTGGCCGGTGGGCTGCTGGCGCACTACACCACCTTTATCCAACCATCCATCTTCAGCATGGACCTCTCGGGATTGTTGACCGCAGGCGTTGTCGCCGGCGGAATGGGCAGCCTGACGGGCCCAATCGTCGCGATGGCACTCTTCGTCGTGGTGCCGGAGCTGTTCCGCGGGCTGGCGCTGTGGCGGCTGGTTCTGTACGGCGTGATCCTGGTCGTGATCATCAACTATCGCCCCCGGGGACTGTTTGGCTACGAGGAGCTCAGCGTCGCCAATCTGCCCAAGCTGATGCTGATCGTTGGCGTCACGGTGGCGCTTGCGGTCACGACCATCTACTACAACGCCTATATCGAGGTGTGGCCTACCGCTCAAGCGCTTCTGATCGGCGTTGGCATGGGTGTGCTCGCGTTGGCTGTGTGTGCGGCGTTGGGCTACGGGCTATCGTGGCTGTTGCGCCGGCTGTTGCACCGCGCGCCGGTATCCCGCGCGGTGGCGCCCGCCGCTCCCGCCCCCGCGCCGGCCGGGCTGCCCGGCGCAGACGTCGAGCTGGTATTCGAAGTTCCGGCGGCTCAAGCGGTCACGCCGGCGCAAGCGACGGCTGCCACCGTTTGTGACGGGCCGGAGCCGCTGCTGGCGGTATCGGGGCTGCGTAAGCGCTTCGGCGGGCTCGTGGCAGTGGACGGCATTGACCTGCACGTTTGCCCGGGCGAGGTGGTCGGCCTGATCGGCCCGAACGGCTCCGGAAAGACCACCGTCTTCAATCTGATTAGCGGCGTGTACCGGCCAGACGAGGGCAGCATCCGCTTCGGCAATGAAGAGCTCTCGCGGCGAGCGCCGGACCGGATTGTGCTGATGGGGGTTGCGCGCACCTTCCAGAACATCCGCCTGTTCTCGCGGATGACGGCGCTGCAGAATGTGCAGACTGCTCTGCACCCGCTCACCCAGTACAGCCTTCCCGAAGCGTTCGTTCGCTGGCCGCGGCAGCGTGCCGGCCGAGGAGCGGCGGCTGGAAGGGCTGGCTTACGAATTGCTGGGCACGGTGGGGCTGCAGGTGCACGCCGACATGGAGGCCGGGCTGCTGCCCTATGGCCTCCAGCGTAAGCTCGAGATCGCCCGCGCCCTGGCGCTGCGCCCCCGCCTGTTGCTGCTCGACGAGCCCGCCGCCGGGATGAACCCGGAAGAATCTCTGGAGTTGGTCGAGCTGCTGGCAGCCATTCGGGCGCGGCACGGTCTCGCCATTCTGCTCATCGAGCACCACATGGATGTCGTGATGAGTATCTGCTCTCGTATCGCAGTGCTCAACTTTGGCACCAAGATCGCCGAAGGTACGCCGGAGGAAGTCCAGCGCGACCCGCGAGGTGCTCCGCGCCTACCTGGGGGAGAAGCGGATCGATGCTGTTAGCGTCTGAGGGGCTCAACGTATTCTACGGCGAGGCAATCCACGCGCTGCGTGACGTGTCGTTTAGCGTCCCGGCCGGCAAGCTTGTCGCCATCATCGGTGCGAACGGCGCCGGCAAATCGACCTTGATGCGGACATTGGCCGCCCTGCAGCGCCCACGCTCCGGCCGGATCATCTTCGACGGCAAGCCACTCCCGGCGGCTCCCCACCTGGCCGTCGCGGCCGGCATCGCACTCGTGCCCGAACGGCGCCGCCTGTTCCCGAACCTGACCGTGCGCGAGAATCTGGCGCTGGGCGCATACCTGCGGCGCGACCGCGCCGGGATCGCGCGAGACGAAGAGTACATCTTCTCGCTCTTCCCGGTCCTCAAGGCGCGCTTGAAGCAATACGCCGGCACCCTCTCCGGTGGTGAGCAGCAGATGCTGGCCATCAGCCGCGGGCTGATGTCGAAGCCAAAGCTGCTGCTTCTGGATGAGCCGTCCCTGGGGTTGGCGCCCGTGCTGGCCGACCAGATGTTCGCCGCGGTGCAGGAGATCGGCGCGCAGGGCACGACGGTGCTGCTGGTCGAGCAGAACGCCTTCAAGGCGCTCGAGATCGCCGGCGAGGCATACGTTCTCGAGACCGGCCGCATCATCTTGCAGGGCACCGGCGCCGAACTGCTGCAGGACCCCAAAGTCCGCGCCGCCTACCTCGGCGTCCGCCAGCGGAAGGAAGTCGTGCTGGGCGCGGCGGGCTGATCACGGAGTTCTACGTTCTGAGTTCTACGTTCTGAGTCGGTTCTTTTAGGTCCCGGTTGTCGAGGGGGCAATGCGAGTTGTAGGGTTTTGCAGGCCGCAGGAGCCACGCGAGTTGTTCTGGCAAGACGAATTGTTGGGGCCACGCGAACCATTGGCTGTCGCCGGCCGCACGCGATCAGACTGCGGCAGGGCAACGCGTGGAGGCGACCCGCAGCGCCGACATGGCAGCGGGGTGCCAGGAGCAGGAGTCAGCCTGTTGCGTTGCCGGTGCTTCGCCCTGTCGCATGACACCGCCCATCCTTGCTGGATGCACCCGCCCGCAGATGGCGTTCCGCGCTGCGGCGTCTGACCAGCGATCCTGCCCCTTGCGGCTCCCCCATCGATATCGTCGCGCTGCACACCTTGGCGGCTGCCCCGGCTCAGCCGCCGGCGATCGGCAGCCCTAGGCCTGACGCCGGCAGTGTCTGCTTCTGCCGCTGCAAGGCTGGCGCTGACGACCCCGGCGATGCAGCCGCCCAAGCCGGGCCCGGCCCCGCCGCCGGCTTGCGCGGTTGGGCCGCGGCGCCCGCGACGGAGTGCGCCGCGGCCCGGGAGCAAGCCGCGCCATGCGACGGCACAGCTGGTGGGAAGCGTGCCGCCGCCCGTTTCCTTACGTCGAGGTCGCCGCACGGGTTAGTCGCGCGGCTGCGCCAGCCCCTGCAGCGGCACTCCGGGTTCGCTCCATATGATGCGGCATCGAGGGCAAGGAGACGCCTCAGCCGCAGCCGGCGCCGTCGCCGACCGGTCATGCCCATAGACCGTGCCATGTGACAGGGCTAAGCGCGCGACGGGCACACCTGGCCCCGCGCTGCCGCCCGGTGCGGACTGCACGTGCTGGCCGGGTGCGGCCCTGCCCGGCCTCGTCATTGCCTGGAATACAGAACGCCGAGACCCCGACCCGCAGAAGCCCCGCAACCCCCACAACCGAACCCTCACCGCCCAGAACTCGAAACCCTCAGAACCCCAGAACCTGGAACCCCGAAACTAGAACGTAGAACTTAGAACTTCCCCCCTCCCTTGTCTCGCCGCGGCAACCGCTGTACACTGCCTCCTCGATATCCCATCATCAAAAGAGCGAGAGACAAAAAATGCCGAATCTGTTCCAAAAGGGCAAGGGCTTCCGGCCTGGATATGAGACCATCGCTTCGCCGCAGGGCGGTGTGCTGAGGCGGCTGGAGTTCGGGCGGCTGGGGATCGCCCCCGGACAACCGTACGAAGGGGACACGCACGACCAGGAAGTCGTATTCGATATCATTGGCGGGGTGTGCCGCCTGGAGATTGCCGGCGGCGCAACGTATGACTCGATCGGCGGGCGGCGCGATCCGTTCGGCGGCGAGCCGTTCTTCATCTGCCTGCCGCCGGGCACCCGCTACCGTCTGACTGCCCTCACCCCGGCGGTCGACATGGCGGTCTCGATGATGCCCTCCGAACCGGGCATGCCGGTACACATCATCCGCCCCGGCGATTCGAAGCTGCAGCATGTCGGCGCAGGTAACTGGTCGCGGGAGATATGGCCGGGCACCTCGGTCGTTCCGGCTACCCGCCGCCTGATGATGGCGGAGACATTGGTGGCGCCGGGAAACTGGACCTCCTACCCGCCTCACAAGCACGACGTCGAGAACCCCCCGGATGAGTCGATCTATGAAGAGGTCTACTTCTATCTGTTCAAGCCAGGCGACGGCTACGGTTTCCAGCGCGTCTATGATGTAGACGAGCGCTCCGATGCGCTGGACGTCGTGTACACCGTCAAGGATGGCGACGCCGTGGCAATACCGCACGGCTACCATCCACTGGTGACGGCCGCCGGCTACCAGCTGTGCTACATCTGGGCGCTGTGTGGGGCTGAACGCATCTACGGGGCGTGGAGCGACGATCCCGCCCATACCTGGATCCGCGGCGCCGAGACGATCCTGAAGACACAGAAATAGATGAGACCGGCGCATGAACTCGCGAGACCGCGTCCTGTCAGCATTGCGTCACGAGGAGGCCGACCGTGTGCCGGTCGACTTCGGCGCTATGCGATCGTCAGGCATCCTGGCGGTGGCCTATAACCAGCTGAAGGAGCACCTGGGCATCACGGGCGGGGCGACGATGGTCTACGACGTGATGCAACAACTGGCGTATCCGGAGCCCGCAGTACAAGCGCGCTTCGGCGCGGATGTGGCTCCCCTCGTGCGCGCCCCAATGGGGCTCGATCCCGCCAACCCCCAGTGGAAGCCGTCATCGCTGCCAGATGGCTCCTCCAGCCTTGTACCCGCCGGGCTGGATCTGGTGCGAGGACCGGAAGGCTACTGGCACGTGCTCGACGATCAGAAGAACGTCATCTACCGGATGCCGGAAGGTGGGCTCTACTTCGACTGGGCGCACGAGCCGCTTGCGAACGCCACGACGGTGGCAGAGGTCGAGGCCTACGAGCCGCCTCGTATCTCTGATATCGAGCTCGAGTGGATCCGCGCCGAGGCGAAGCGGCTGCGGGCGTCAACCGGTCAGGCCATCCTGGGGCAGACCGGGATCAACCTGTACGAATGGGCGCAGCGGCTGCGGGGGTGGGAGCGCTTCATGTCCGACCTGGGCGGGGACCCGCTCATGGCGGAAGCGATCCTCGAGCGCCTGACACAGGTCGCCATTGAGAACATGGGCCGGTGGTTGGACGCCGTCGGGGAGTACATCGACATCGTCCAGTTGGGGGACGATCTGGGTACGCAGAAGGGACCGCAGCTCTCGCCTCGCATGTACCGGCGGCTCGTGAAGCCGTACCATGCACGGCTGTGGGGCTTCGCCAGGCAGAAGAGCGGGCTGCCCCTGTTCCTTCACTGCTGCGGAGGCATCTACCCGCTGTTACCCGACCTGATCGAGGCCGGGGTAGACATCCTCAACCCCGTGCAGTTCAACGCTGCGGGCATGGAGCCCCGGCGTCTGAAGCAGGAGTTTGGGCGCGATCTGGTATTCTGGGGCGGGGGCGCCGATACGCAGGCTGTGCTGCCGAACGCCACGCCGGAAGAGGTGCGGGCTCACGTGCGCGAGATGATCGAGATCTTTGCGCCCGGCGGGGGCTTCGTCTTCACGCAGGTCCACAACATCCAGGCCAACGTCCCGCCTGAAAACATCGTCGCGACTGTATGACGCAGCGCGCGAGTTCGGAGGATACGCGCGGTTCTGAACTCTAGGTCCCGCTCTCTCGAACCCATCAGGCTCCCCGGGGAGCCTGATGGGTTCTGAGCCGGGGTCGGGCCAGGAAGCGGCACGCGAGTACCGGCATGTGCTCCCGCATGCTATACTCGCATCGGCCACCGGGTCTCCCGGTCTGGTTCTCTGTCTCAAAGGAGAGCATGTATGCCGGAGAAGATGCGAGCCGTCGTGAAGCCGGAGCGTGCTCCGGGGCTCGAGATGGATCTGGTACCGGTGCCCTCGATTGGGCGCTCGGACGTGCTGATACGTGTGAAGGCGTGCTCGATCTGCGGCACCGACCTTCACATTTTCAATTGGGATCCCTGGGCGCGGGCCGCATCGTGCCACCCATCACCGTGGGCCACGAGTTCTGCGGGGAGGTGGTGGAGATCGGGAGCGACGTCACGACGGTCAAGGTGGGGGACTACGTATCGGCCGAGAGCCACATCACCTGCGGCGCTGCGAGCTGTGCCGGACCGGCAAGGGCGCATGTCTGCCAGAACACGCAGATCATCGGCGTGGACCGGGACGGCTGCTGGGCCGAATACATCGCGATGCCCGAGCAGAACATCTGGCACAACCCTCCCGACCTGCCGCTGGAGATCGCCAGCATCCAGGAAAACTTCGGAAACGCCGTCCACACCGCCTTCGTTACCGACCTGACGGCTCGCAAAGTGCTCGTGACCGGCTGCGGCCCTGTCGGGCTGATGACGATTGCCGTCGCCAAGGCCGGCGGCGCCAGCGCCATTTACGCGACCGACATCGCTCCCTACCGTTTGCGCCTGGCGAAGAAGATGGGCGCCGATCTGGCCCTCAACGTGGCCGAGGGGGACGTGGTGGAGCGGATCCTGGCGCATACGGGGGGCGAAGGGGTGGACGTGCTGCTCGAGATGAGCGGCGCGGCGCAGGCCATCAACCAGGGGTTTCAGCTGCTGAAGTTCGGCGGCGAAGCGGCTCTGCTTGGTCTCACCCCGGCGCCGATCCCCTTCGACCTCAACAATCACATCACCTTCAAGGGCGCCACCGTGTACGGCATCGCCGGGCGCCAGCTATGGGGTACGTGGTACCGCTGTCAGCGGCCTCTATACACACGGGTCTGGTCGATTTGGCGCCACTGATCACCCATCGCTTCTCGCTCGACGACTACCAGGGCGCGCTAAAGGTGATGCAGAGCGGCCAGAGCGGCAAGGTTGTGATGTTCCCGGATGGTGTGCCGTCGGCGACAAAGGCTGAGGAGGTAGCACATGGTGGCTGATAAACTGGAGTACATGCGCCGAGGAGATCGAGGATCTGCGCAGCAACAACCTGCTGCTCAACATCCGCACGATGGATTCCCCGGCGGACGCCTGGATGGTGGTCGATGGGCGTGCGGGTGCTGAACTTCTGCACCAACAATTACCTGGGACTGGCAAACGATCCGCGCCTGAAGCAAGCCGCACAGGAAGCGATCGACCGTTGGGGCGTGGGCCCGGCGGCAGTGCGCAGCATCGCCGGCACGCAGGCGCTGCACCTGGAGCTGGAGCGCCGGCTGGCGGAGTTCAAGGGCGTCGAAGATGCCCTCTTCGTGCAGAGCGGCTTCGTGGCCAACCAGGCCGTTCTCGCCCCGCTGGTGGGCAAGGACGACGTCATCTTCTCGGACCGGCTGAACCACGCCAGCATCATCGATGGGGCGCGGCTGAGCAGTGCGAAGATCATCGTCTACGAGCACTGCGATCCGGCCGATGCAGACGCGAAGATCGCCGAACACCTGCCAAACTTCCGGCGAGGGTCTGCTGGTCACCGACGGCGTCTTCAGCATGGACGGCGACATCGCGCCGCTGGATAAGCTAGTCGAAGTCGCGGAGCGGTACGGCGTCATGACGATGGTGGACGACGCCCACGGTGAAGGCGTGCTCGGCCGGGGCGGCCGCGGCGTCGTGGATCATTTCGGGCTGCAAGGACTCTTTGACGTCGAAGTGGGCACGCTCAGCAAGGCGTTTGGCGTGGTGGGCGGCGTCATTGCAGGTAAGAAGATCATCGTAGACTACCTGCGCCAGAAGGCGCGCCCCTTCCTCTTCTCCAGCGCCACGACGCCGGCCGACACGGCCGCCTGTCTGTGCGCCGTCGATCTGCTCGAGGAGTCCGAGGACCGTGGTCCAGCGGTTGTGGGAGAACGCCCGCTACTTTTCGCGGCGAGATGCAGCGGCTCGGCTTCGACACCGGCCACTCGCAGACGCCCATCGTGCCGGTTATGTTGGGGGATGCCGGTCTGGCGAAGCAGTTCAGCCGAGAGTTGTTCGAGAACGGGGTCTTCGCGGTTGCCATCGGGTTCCCCACCGTACCGCGTGGGAAGGCGCGCATTCGCGTGATGAATACCGCCGCCCACAGCCGCGAGGATCTGGACCAGGGGCTCGCGGCGTTTGCGAAGGTTGGACGAAAACTGGGAGTAATCGCGTAGGGAGATCTCAAAAGTCGCGCCGGCGAACGGCTGATTCGTTCGCCGGCATTCGTGCGCCGTGCCCGTTACGGTCGATCCAGCTCATTACCCGCTCGAACACGTCTGCGCGCACATAGTCCATCGTCACGACGTGATCGCATTCAGGCAGCACCACCGTTTCGACGGCGCAGCCGCCAGGCCGCGCTGTAACACGGCCACGTTTTCAATCGGCGCCAGGGTATCGGATGGGGAGTGCACCAGCAGCACCGGCGTTTCCAGCCGGGGCAGGATCGCGCTTACTTCCTTCTGCAGCCGCAGCATCTCGGCGATACCCTTCAAGGGATAGACGGGATAGCTGATGTAGGTCGCAAGGTTAGGGTCCCGATCTGGCTTTGGCGGGCGCTTGCGGATGTAGCGAAGCGGCAGCCCCTTAGCCAGGCCGTGCCATCCGCTGGTCCCGCAGCACCAGTGGTGTGGATAGCGCGGCGACCCCGGCGACCGGTCGCTGCGCTGCCAGGTAGAGCGCCAACAGCGACCCGAGCGAAAGACCTACGACCCAGAGCGATTCTACCAGCGGCCGCAGCATGTCATAGCCGTCGAGCGCCGAGAGATACCAATCGCGCCAGGTTGTGCGGGCCAGATCACGCGGCGAAGAAGCGTGTCCGGCCAACCGTGGCGCCAGGACGCTGACGCCGCGTGCCGCCAGATACTCGCCCATCTCGCGCAACTGGTGCGGCGTGGCCGTGAATCCGTGCAGCAGCAGAGCGCCGCGTGGCTGTGACGTGGGCGCTAAGGCCGGCAAGAAGAAGGGGCCGGCGTCGGGCGCCAGGTAATCCATGTCGACTCTCCTCCCGGCTCTCTCAGAACGTGCTTCCGGCGTACAACCGGGGCGCTTTCCACGAGCGGGCGCCAGTTCGCAGTCTAGCGCCATTGGCCTCCCTTGCACAAGACAGCAGGTCTGGCGCTCTCGCATTTCGCCGGTTCCGCGGCCCAAGGTTAGTCTCGTGCCGGTGCTTGACTGACTTCATGCCCGGTGATAACATTGTGACACTCAATACTTGTCATACTTGTTGTCGCCCGCTACGTTCCCCTCGTCGCCTGGAGGCCGGGCATGAAGAAGAGTAGAATCGCTTCTTGATCATTGTGGTGCTCATGGCCACGATGGTGCTTTCCGCGTGCGAGCGCGACCGTCCAGTGCCGGCGGCCGCCCCCACACCGCTTGGCGGCACGCCCCGCTCGAGCGTAACGCCCATCGTGCTGCCGAACCTTCCTGCGGGCACCCAGATCCCGCCGGCGCCGCTGGGTGGCCAAGGGACGGCCCCGGGACCGGCTGCCCTGGCCACGAGCCCCGCGCCGGGGTCGGCCGCAGCACCGGGCAACCGCTATTTCTTTTACCAGTCGGCGGCGGGTGATACCCTGGCTTCGCTGGCCCAGAAGTTCCGCGTGACCGCCGAGTCGATCGCCACGCTGAATGGGTTGAGCAGCGGGTCCGCGCTCGCCACAGGGCAGGAGCTGAAGATCCCCGGCGAGGCCCCTGAGGGTTACACGGGCTACACGACCTACCTCGTGCAGGCCGGCGACAACCTGGCCGCCATCGCCGCGCGTTACGGGCTTACCGTCCCGGAGCTGCAGCAACTCAACAATTTGACGAACCCGAATCAGTTGATGGCGGGCTCCGTCCTACGTGTACCTGCGACGCGCGGTACTGCGCCCAGCACGACGGCCCGCCCAACGGCACCGGCAGCGCCACCCGCGGCGAGCGGGTCTACCACCAACTATACGGTCAAGGCGGGCGAATCTCTGGCCGCGATCGCGGCTCGCTACGGCATCACCGCAGCCGAATTGCAGCGACTGAACGGCCTCAGCGATCCCAACCTGCTGCGCGTGGGGCAAACGATCAAGGTGCCGGGGCAGGCGCAGGCTCCCGCTCCGGCCACTACCGGTGGTCGCAAGCACGTGGTGCAGCGAGGGGAGACCCTGTACTCGATCGCGGTTCGTTACGGCGTAACCGTAACGGCCCTGCAGGCGGCAAATGATCTCTCGAACCCGGACCAGATCCGAGTGGGGCAGACACTACAGATACCGTAGAAAATACGGAGTATCCCTTGACGAGGCGCGTCGCTTTACGGATGACGCGCCTCGTTTTTTATTCCCGGCGGCTCCGGCGCATGCTCCCGGCAGGTTGGGAGCATCCTGAGAGCATGTAAGCAACCTCCTTGACAGCCCAAATCGCGGTTACTATACTCGAATCGATGGCCTGTCGCCCCGTTCGGAGAGGGCATGGAGTACAAGGACTATTACAAGATCCTTGGGGTGGATAAGAACGCCACCGAAAAGGATATCAAGAAGGTGTACCGGCGGCTGGCCCGCCAGTACCACCCGGACGTGAATCCGGGAGATAGCGCTGCTGAGACGCGCTTTAAGGAGATCAACGAGGCCTACGAAGTGCTGAGTGACCCGGATAAGCGCCGCAAGTACGACGAGCTTGGCCAGAACTACCAGCACTGGCAGCAAGCCGGCCAACCCGGCGGCTTCGACTGGACCCAGTGGGCGCAGCGACAGGGCGCCGCTCCCGGTGGCCAGGGCGGCGTGCGCGTGGAATACGGCGACGTAAACGATCTGTTCGGCAACGGCGGCTTTTCTGACTTCTTCGAAACCATTTTCGGCAGTGGTATGGGTGGGACGGCGGGGGGAACGCGCAGAGCGACCCGCGTGCCACTCCAGGACGTGGAACAGGAGATTGACATAACTCTCGTAGAGGCGTATAATGGCACTCAGAGGCGACTCGAGATGGAGGGCCGCCGCCTTGAGGTCAGGATCCCTGCGGGTGTGAAAACCGGGTCGCGTGTACGCGTTCCCGCCGAAGGTGTCGGCGGGCAGACGAGCGGGATCCGCGACGTCTATCTTCGTGTCAACGTTCTGCCTCATCCGTCTATCGAACGCCGCGGTGATGACATGCATGTAGAAGTGCCGCTTGACATGTTCACAGCGTTGTTGGGCGGCGAGGCGCGGGTACCGACCATCACCGGCAGCCTGGCGCTGCGCATACCACCTGGAACGCAGGCCGGACGTATCTTCCGGCTGGCAGGGCAGGGGATGCCGAAGCTGCGGACGCCGAACGAGCATGGCGACCTGTACGCCAAGGTGCGAATCCGTCTGCCCGAGGACCTCAGCGACCGCGAACGGGAACTGGTTCGTGAGTGGGCAGAGCTGAGGGGTGTGGCAGTTCCCTAGCCAACTGTCACCTTCTCGATAAGGATCTGAGACATGCATCTGCAAGACCTGACCGAACTCGCCGGGCTGGTGAGCGAGCGGGAACCGATCCTGAGCCTGTATCTGAATATGGACGCTCCACGGCGCCCGGGTGACGAGTATAAGCGGGCGTTACGCCAGTTGCTAGAGAAGGCCGGACGCGACGGTGCATCCGAGGCGGACATCGAGCGCGTCAATCGCTTCTTCGACCATGAGTACAACCGGCAGGGCCGCGGAGTGGCGGTGTTTAGCCAGGCCGCGAACGACGTATGGCGCGTATACCAGCCACCAATGCCCGTGAACGATATGGTGTTCGTGGGTCTGCGAGCCTATCTCACGCCACTGACTGATCTGTGGGACGAGTACGGCCGGCTGGCAGTGCTGCTGGTAGACCGCGAGGGCGCAAAGGTGTACCGCTATGAGCTGGGCGGCCTGGTCGACACAGCCGGCACCATGGGAGAGGAAGTCAAGCGCCACAAGCAGGGCGGCACGGGCGCACAGAAGCTGCAGCGACACGAGGACGGCACCGCCAAGCAGAACCTGAAAGAAGCGGTCGAGTGGGTCGATGCCTATTTGCAGCGCAACCAGGTAGACCGGATCGTTCTGGCCGGCACCGACGATACGGTGGCGCAGTTCCGCGATATGTTGCCGAACCCGCTTGCGGATAAGGTGATTGGCCAGGTCAACCTGGATATGAATGCCACGCCAACGGAAGCGTGGGACCGTGCCTGCGAGGTGGCCCAGCAGGCAGTCAACCGGAATGAGAACGATCTGTTACAGCAGGTCGTGACCGTTGCTCGCAAGGGTGGAGCCGGTGCATTGGGCCTGGCAGACACACTGGTGGCGCTCCAAGAGGGGCGCGTGTATCATCTGCTTCTCAATCGCACGCTTGAATCTGACGGCTGGCGGTGTCCGCACTGCCGGGCTGTCGTGTTGGGCGACCAGAAGCAGTGTCCTTACTGCGCGCACGATCTGGTGCGCACGCGTGATGCTGTCAATCTGGTTGTGCAGCGGGCCGTCGAGGGAGGCGCCAGGGTATCTGTGCTTCACGACAACCGGCTGCTGGAGGAGGTGGGTGGAATTGCTGCGGTGCTCAGGTACTGAGTTGCAGCGTTCCTGAACCCATAACCATAGGCCAGGCTCAAGTCCTGGCCTATGGCGGCAAGGTTACACGCTCCGCGTCGAGGGCAAAGGGGAAGAAGAGTGAACCGGGCCCGCGACGGCTGGAGGGAGGTTCTTTCTCATGATGAGATTTGATCGGTTCACAGAGCGGGCCCAGGACGCAGCCATGCGCGCTTACGAGATCATGCAGCGCTATGGCCACAGCCAGGTCGACGTCGAGCACCTGTTCCTGGCTCTGCTGGAGCAGCCGCAGGGCTTGATCGCCGAGATGCTCGAGCGCATGGGCGCGCCTGTGGATTTGATGAAAGAACGCCTGGCCGAGAACCTGCAGCGGACGCCGCGCAGCGTCGGCGCCGGGCTCTACCCGCAGCAGGTGGCGCAGGTCTTCATCACGCCGCGCCTCAAGCGCGTGATCGACCAGGCGACCGAAGAAGCAAAACTGCTTCAGGATGAGTACATCTCGACCGAGCATCTGATGCTGGGCATCGCCAGCGAGCGCAACAGCTTCTCGGCGAACCTGCTGCGCGAAGGCCGCATCACCCGCGAGATGATCCTGGCGGCGATCGAGCAGGGACGCGGCGGCCAGAAGGCCAGCACGCCGACGGCCGAGAGCCGCTATCGCACGCTGGAAAAGTACGGCCGTGACCTGACGCCGCTGGCCCAGCAGGGCAAGCTGGACCCGGTGATCGGCCGCGACACGGAGATCCTGCGTGTGATCCAGGTGCTGAGCCGGCGCACCAAGAATAACCCGGTGCTGATCGGCGAAGCCGGCGTCGGCAAGACGGCCATCGTCGAGGGGCTGGCGCAGAAGATCGTGCAGGAAGACGTGCCGGAGATCCTGATCGGGCAAGCGCCTGATCAGCCTGGACCTGGGCGCCATGATTGCCGGCACGCGGTTCCGCGGCGAGTTCGAGGAGCGGCTCAAGGCGACCATCGAGGAAGTGCAGCGCGCCGAAGGGGAGGTGATCCTCTTCATCGACGAGCTGCACACGGTGGTCGGCGCAGGCGCGGCCCAGGGCGCGGTGGACGCCAGCAACATGCTGAAGCCGGCGCTGGCGCGCGGCGAGCTGCGCTGCATCGGCGCGACCACGCTGGACGAGTACCGCCAGTACATCGAGAAGGACAGCGCCCTGGAGCGGCGCTTTGCGCCGATCTTCGTGGACGAGCCATCGGTCGAGGAGACGATCGAGATCCTGCGCGGCGTGCGCGACCGCTACGAGAAGCATCACCAGGTGACCTACACGGACGAGGCGCTGGTCGCGGCTGCCAGGCTGTCGCACCGCTATGTCACCGAGCGCCGGCTGCCCGACAAGGCGATCGACCTGATCGACGAGGCCGGCGCCGGGCTGCGCGTGGCGCTGTACACCATGCCGGAGCCGCTCAAGGCCGCCAAGAAGCAGCTGCGCAAGCTGAAGGCGGAAGAAGAAGCGACCTGGGACCGGCCAACGACTATGCCCGCTCGGCGGAGCTCAAGAGCGAGCGGCTGAAGATGGCCGGGCAGTACGAGACCGATCGCAATAGCTGGCGCCAGGCGTCCGGGCTGGACGAGGTTGTCGAGAGCTGAGGACATCGCTCGCGTGGTGGCTCGCTGGACCGGTATCCCGGTCAATACGATGCTGGAAGGCGAGGCCGCCAAGCTGCTGCGCATGGAAGACGAGCTGCACAAGCGCGTGGTCGGGCAGGACGAGGCGATCGCGGCCGTGGCCGACGCCCTGCGCCGGGCGCGCAGCGGTCTGAAGGACCCGAAGCGGCCCATCGGCAGCTTCATCTTCCTGGGCTCCAGCGGCGTCGGCAAGACCGAGCTGGCCAAGGCGCTGGCCGAGTACCTGTTCGACGACGAAGAAGCGCTGGTCCGCATCGACATGAGCGAGTACCAGGAACGGCACACGGTCAGCCGCCTGTTCGGCGCGCCGCCCGGCTACGTGGGTTACGACGAGGGCGGGCAGCTGACCGAGGCCGTGCGGCGGCGGCCCTACCGGGTGATCCTGTTCGACGAGATCGAGAAGGCGCATCCCGAGGTGTGGAATTCGCTGCTGCAGATCCTGGAGGACGGGCGCCTGACCGATGGGCAGGGCCACGTGGTCGACTTCCGCAACACGGTGCTGATCATGACGTCGAACATCGGCACTCGCTTCGTGCGGCTCGGGCGGCACGCTCGGCTTCCTCAAGGACGACGGGCTCTCGGCGCAGGACCGGCAGTTGCGCGAGAACATCGAACGCGACCTGAAGCAGACGTTCCGGCCCGAGTTCCTGAACCGGATCGACGAGATCATCATCTTCCACGGGCTGACGCAGGAGCACGTGCGCGAGATCGTGGACCTGCAGATGCAGGAGATCGCCGGACGGCTGGCCGAGCACGGCATCAAGGTTGAGCTGACCGATGCGGCCCGCGACTGGCTGGCGCACGAGGGCTACGACCCCCAGTTCGGCGCCCGCCCGCTGCGCCGCACGCTGCAGCGTTACGTGGAGAACCCGCTGTCCAAGCGGCTGCTCGCCGGCGAGTTCGCCGAAGGGGACACGGTCGAGGTGGATGTGGAAGCCGGCGAGGATGGCAAGCAGCAGCTTGGCTTCCGGATTCGCTCGCAGGCGCCGATCGCCGTCGAGCTGCCGGTTCGCTCCGATCCGGAAGCTGCCGGCTAACCCGGCCCTGTGGGCCGCTCAGAAACAGTAGAGGAGCCACAGCGGATCATCGCTGTGGCTCCTTTTGTTACTCCGCCAGCGCCAGCGCAACCTCGGCGGCGACGCGAGCGTTATTCAACAGCAAGCTGATATTAGCGCTCAGGCTGAGCGCATGTGTGAGCTCCCCGACACGACGAAGCAGGAACGGCGTCGTCTCCTTGCCGTGTATACCGGCCTCTTTCGCTTCTTCCAGCGCCGTTGCGATGGCGCCTTCCATCTCATCGCGCGGCAGCTCGACGTCTTCCGGCACCGGCACGACCAGCAGCGATGCGCCCGGCAGCCCCAGCTCGCGCTGCGCCCGGAAGATGGCGGCTGCGTCTTCGGAGTTCTCGACCATGGCGTCCACCGGCAGGCCGCTCGCGCGGTGGTAGAACGCAGGCAGCTCGCGGGTCCCGTATCCAATCACCGGCACGCCGTGCGTCTCCAGCCACTCGCGGGTAGCGGGCAGGTCCAGGATTGCCTTTGCCCCCGAGCATACGACCAGCATGGGGGTGGCTGCCAACTCCGGCAGGTCGGCCGAGACGTCGAAGGGAGCGTCGCGGTGCATGCCGCCGATGCCGCCGGTAGCCATGACCCGGATTCCGGCACGATGCGCGATCCAGACGGTGGTTGCCACCGTGGTGGCAGCGTGCAGTCGCATAGCCACGGCGATCGGCAGGTCGCGCCGGCTCGCCTTCCGCACCTCATGATGCGTTGCCAGGAACTCGATCTCCTCGCGCGTCAACCCGACTCTGATCTGCCCTTCGATGATGCCGATTGTCGCCGGGATTGCTCCCGCCTGCCGGATAGTGGCCTCCATGCCCAACGCCGTCTGGACGTTCTGTGGATACGGTAGACC
This sequence comes from uncultured Chloroflexia bacterium, assembly GCA_963783655.1. Taxonomy (GTDB): domain Bacteria; phylum Chloroflexota; class Anaerolineae; order CG2-30-64-16; family CG2-30-64-16; genus CAWAOA01. The sequence goes on along the minus strand of CAWAOA010000003.1, from coordinate 47,892 downwards.
GTGCGCGATCACCGTGGACTCGAGCGCTACGACTGCGCGATCGGGCAGCGCCTCCTTCACCAGCGGGGACAGAGAGATGTGAGCCATGTTCCTCCTAGAACCTGTTATGCGCTTTGGACCATGAGGGTCACAATCGGAAACAGCACTCGGATGCGCTTTTCAGCTCATGCCCCAAAGCGTACCACCGACAGTCAAAGTACATAAAAGACTCTCGATGCCGGCAGCCGGCCACCATAGCGGGGTTTGCTCCTCCTAATTGGTTATTGAACCAAGCGCTGCGCGGAGGAGCCGCCGCGAGCTCATCCAACGATCCTTACCAGGCGGTGGCAATCCTGTCACGATCCCGATCGTCTGGCAGCGATCTGGGCTTTGCGTTGCGTGGTTCGCCCTGCCGAATGGGAGGCCCGATCATCCGGCCGGCAGGTCAATTTCCCTGCGGAATGCTGCTTACATCATTCGCGTATCGCGCGCTGCTTGTACTTAGCTTGTACCAATCCCCTGCAGGAGTATTGAGCATGTCAACGGAACAGAACAAGGCCGTCGTACGCCGCTTCACCGAGGAGGTGCTGAGCGGCCGCAATATCGGGCTGGCTGACGAACTGCTGGCGCCGAACTACACGAACAGCATGACCGGCTCCGATATCGCGAAGTTCAAGGGCTTCGTCGCCGGGTTCAGCTCCGCCCTGTCCGACCTCCACTTCGAAATCGTGGACATGGTGGCCGAAGGAGATGCGGTGGTGTCCCGCTGGACCGCACAAGCGACCCACACCGGTTCGATGATGGGAGAGTCGCCCACCGGGAAGCAGATCGCTATGCACGGCCTGACCTATTACCGTCTCGCCAACGGCATGATTGTGGAAGATGATCCGGTTACGACTCCAGACATGATGCAAGCGCTCGGCATCCAGATGCCGCCGCAGCCCGGCAGCTAAGCGTATTCAGACCTGACGGCGGACGCCTGCGCGCAGGCGTCCGCCATACCTGGCGCCCTACGGAGTAAATCATGGATCACACGAATTCAATACAACGCCTGTACGACATTATCAACGCTGGCGACATCGATGGTTTCGGCCGGCAGCTCGCCGATGACTTCGTCGAGCACGACGGAGCGCCTGGACTCCCGCCGACGAAGGACGGCGTAGTCCAGTACTTCCGGATGATGCTCGCAGCGTTCCCAGATATGCGGATGGACGTAAAAGACCTGATTGCGAGCGGCGACAAGGCAGTTGCGCGTGTGCAGGTGAGCGGGACGCATAAGGGTGAGTTCATGGGAATGCCGGCGACGGGCAAGTCGGTCTCCGTGAACCTCATTGACATCACTCGCTTTGGCGATGACGGGCTGGCCCGCGAGCACTGGGGAGTAGTTGACCAGTTCACTATGATGCAGCAACTCGGTGTCATCCCAGCCGGCCCTCCGGCTTAGCCGGCCGCAAGGCGAATCGACCCAGGAAACCTTCACAAAGGAGAGAATAACGTGGCAATCAAGGTGATTGTCGAGCTGCAGGCCAAACCAGGCCAGCGGGCTGCGCTCAAGAGTCTGCTCGAGAGCGTTGCGGAGAAACATGGACCGGGCACAGCCGGTTTCCTGGGCAGCACGCGCTACGAGGTGCTTGATAACTCCGACATGCTGGTTGAGATTGCCGATTGGGAGTCGGCCGAGGTGCGGGCGGCCGCTATGCAGGAGGCTACGGCAACCGGAGCCTACGCACCTCTCTCGGAGATGTTGGCCGCGCCATTCAGGGCCACGGTCATCAGGCAGCTGCCCTGACGGGCGGGCGGCGTCACCGTCAGCACCGTGGCGCCGCAGGGACACAACCGTCCACGTTTTCGGTGCGCGTCTTGCGTTATGCTACCGGTAGCCCGCGCAGCACTCCCGCCAACACCGCTACCCCGCGCTCCCACTCGGCAAGCTCCACATGTTCTTCGGGCGTGTGGTCGAGGTTGCTGTCACCGGGCCCGTAGGCCAGGATGGGGCAGTTCCAGGTGGGGCCGACGACGTTCATGTCGGACGTGCCGGTCTTGAGGACAAAGGTCGGGCGGCCGCCCTGCTCCCGAATTGAGCGGAGAAAGGCTCGCCCCAGCGGAGAGTCACGCTCGGCTCGGTACGCCTGCTCGTCGCCATGAAAGGTCACCTGCGCCGGCGCAACGAGGCCGGCGATGATCTCACGCATCCGCTCCGGCGGCGCGTCAGGAGGCAGCCGGAAGCCGAGCGACAGACGCGCCTGCTCGTGCAGCCCGTCGTCCTCGGACCAGAACCCGCGCAGGGTTGCGATCACCTGGTCCCACGCCTTCTCGCGCCCTTCGTTCAGCTCCCAGTACCCCCGCAGTCACGCTGTTCCAGCAGCCTACGGCGACCTCACACGCACTGGCGACGCCGCCGCTGCGGTGTGACAGCGCCTGCCGTACGACCACCTCGGCCAGCAGGCGGCCCTTGTAGCCAAGGGTCGCGCGCTGCCACCCGCTCGGCTCCCCGATGACCGCCAGATCGGGGCGGTGCGCTGCCGCGATGTGGCGCGCGCCGCGCGACGACGCCGTCTCCTCTTCCACGGCGCCCACCACGACTACGCGCCAGCCGGGCACGGGCCCAGCGAGCGCAGCGGCGGCGGTAAAGGCAGCCAGCGGGCCCTTGGCATCGACTGCGCCGCGCCCGTACAGCCGGCCGTCCGTCAGGTGCACTAGCGGCGCGCCGCCCACGGTGTCGATGTGCCCGAGCAGCACGATCTCGCGCACCCCCTCGTCGTCCCCCGGCGGCTCCAGCACGCCGACGGCGTTGCCAACCTCGTCCACTTGCGCCCGGAAGCCGTGAGCCGCCATCCACCGCACGAGGAATGACGCAGCCTCGCCCTCGGCGCCCGAAACCGAAGGGATCTCGACCAACCCGCGCAACAGCGCGAGCCGTTCGTCAGCCCGCGGCTGCAAAGACCTGTCTCGTCGTGTCGATCACCTGCTCCAGGTCATCCTCGGCGATGACGAGAGGCGGCAGGAAGCGGAGCACAGTGGAGCCGGCGGGCAGGGCCAGGATCCCGCGCGCCTGCAGCGCCTGCAGCACCGGGGTTACCTTCGTCTTGAGCTCGACTCCCACCAGCAGCCCCTGCCCGCGCACCTGCCGGATTATGGGTGCGTCCAGCTCACGCAGCGCCGCCATCAGCCGCTCGCCGAGCCGGGCGGCGCGCTCAGGCAATGCCTCGTCGCGCATCACCTGCAATGCAGCCAGCGCCGCTGCGCACGCCAGCGGGTTGCCCCCGAAGGTGGTGCCGTGCGACATGGGCGCCATGGTGCCCAGCCGCTCGCCGATCAGGCACGCCCCCATCGGGAAGCCCCCCGCCATCGACTTTGCGACCGCCATCAAGTCCGGGACAACGGAGTGATGCTCACAGGCGAACATCTTCCCCGTCCGCCCGTAGCCGGTTTGGATCTCGTCCAGGATCAACAGGGCGCCCTTGCGCCGGCAGATCTCCTGGGCCGCCTGCAGGTACCCCGCCTCCGCCGGATGCACACCGCCTTCCCCCTGCACGGGTTCGAGCAGCACGGCCGCAGTGCGCTCGTTGACGGCTGCTTCCAGCGCCGCCGCGTCGTTGTACGGCACGTGGCTGAAGCCGGGCACCAGCGGCTCGAAGGCGCGGCGATAGTCGCGGTTCCAGGTCGCGGACAGCGCCCCCATCGTCCGCCCATGGAAGCCGCGCATCGCAGCCACGACCTCGCTCCGCCCGGTGCACAGCCGGGCGAACTTCAGCGCCGCCTCGATCGCCTCGGTGCCAGAGTTGCACAGGAAAGCGCGCGCCAGGCCGGCCGGCGCAGCAGCGACCAGCGCCTGCAGAAGCTCGGCACGGCGGTCATTGTGGAAGATCTCGGGACACGAGATGAGCCGTCCTGCCTGTTCGCAGAGTGCAGCGACGATGGCCGGGTGCGCGTGCCCCAGGTTCGCCGCACCCTGCCCCCCGGCACAGTCGATGTACTCACGCCCATCCGCATCCCATACCCGTGAACCCCGGCCGCGCACGATGGCGAGGGGGCGCTTTGGGTAGACGCCGGAGCCGTAGGCGGCCTCCAGTGCGTAGATCGCAGTCGAGTCCATCACGATCCACCTGCGGTCTGGAGCTGCGGAAGGCTCCAGGCGGTCGCGAGACAGGCCGGCTCGCCGAACGGCTGGCCGAGCACGGTACCTTCCCCCGCAAGAGCGGCGCAAAGCGGATTGGGGCGGCGGGCGTCTGCCAGCACCACGCGCAGAACGCCGCCTTCCAGCGCCTCGCGCGCTGCCAGCACCTTCTTCTTCATCCGGCCACCCGCCAGCGCTTCTGCCCGGCCAAGCTCCCCCGCGGGCACGTGGCGGATCAGGCTTCTTTCGTCCGGATACGCTGCCAGCAGCCCCGGCACGTTGGTCAGGATCGCCAGCGTCTCTGCTCGGAGCCCGGCGGCGATCAGGGCAGCCGCCCGGTCGCCGTCGACGTTGAGGCGCTCGCCTTCCGTCCCCAGAGCCACCGGTGCGACCACCGGCGTATAGCCCTCGCGCAGCAGCATCCGGAGCAGATCCCCGTTGGTCGACTCGAGCTGCCCCGTGAAGTCATCGCGTATGATGTGCTGCCGCCCGTTCTCGATCGCGCGCACGGCGCACTTACGTCGGGCTACGAGCAGCCGCCCGTCCACCCCCGAGAGCCCGAACGCATTGCACCCCGAGCGCTGCAACGCGGCCACGAGCGCCTTATTCACCTGCCCGGCTGCAGCCGCCACGTACAGCTCGAGCGTATCGGGATCGGTATACCGGCTGACGTGCCCGGATGGGGAAAGGATCTGTCGCACCGGTACGCCGGCTCGCTGCGCCAGGGCGTCGGCAGCGGCGGACGCGCCGTGTACCAGCACAACCGGAACGCCCGATGCCGCCAGGGATGCGACATCGGCGCAGACCGCCTCGGCGTCGACCCCTGCTGCTCCGCCCGCTTTTACTACGACTATGTCCATGATTCCCTCAATCCGATCAGGTTCGGGCCGAGCTCAGACGGGGTGTAGCCCCATGAAGCCCAGGCCTGCCGCTTCGTCCCAGCCCATCATCAGGTTCATGCACTGCACGGCGCTGCCTGCCGCACCCTTGCCCAGATTGTCGATCGCAGCCAAAGCCACAACGCGGCCGCTGGCCGGCTCCAGGTCCCACCCCACATCGGCGAGGTTGGTTCCGGCCAGCAGCTTCGGCTCCGGGTGCCGGTAGACTCCGCCTCGCTCGTGGACGATGCGGACGAACGGCTCCCGCCCATAAGCACCGCGGTAAGCGCGCCACAGCTCCTTTTCGCCCAGCCCCGGCTCGACCCAGGCGTGCGCCGTCGCGAGCACTCCACGCACCAACTCAATTGAGGTGACCGAGAGGTACACGTCGTCGCGTCCCAGCGCCTGGATGACCTCGGCCTCATGGCGGTGGCCGGTAGGCGCGAACGAGCGGACTGCCCCGCTGCGTTCGGGATGGTGCGACGCGGCGCTGGCGCTGGCGCCCGCTTCGGAGGAGCCCGCTTTGACGTCCACCACCACCGGCCGGTCCGTGCGAAGCAGCCCGGCCCGCGCCAGCGGCAGAAGCGCCAGGAGCGATGCCGTGGCGTTGCACCCGACTCCGCTGACGTAGCGAGCGCTGCAGATCGCGTCCCGGTTCGTTTCGGGGAGCCCGTAGACGAAGCGGTCGAGCCACGCCGGGGCGCAATGCGCCTCACCGTAGCGCACCTGGTACTGCCCGGCGTCACGCAGGCGGAAGTCCGCCGACAGGTCCACGATTCGTTCCGCCAAACCGGCGAACTCGGCAATCCGCTGCTGCGCCTGCCCGTGAGGCAGCGCCAGGAACAGCACGTCGCAGCCAGCAAGCTCCGTCATGGACGTGAAGCGGACCGGCTGCTGTCCGGCAGTCGACTGCGCGCCGGTAAAGCGGAGGTTGGGGTGTGCACTGTGCACGAAGTTGCCGGCCTGCGATTCCGAGGTGACCTGGGCGATGTCGACGTGGGGGTGCCCACCCAGCAGCCGCAGCAACTCGCCGCCGGTGTAGCCGGAGCCGCCGGCAATGGCTACCCGCGCTCGCTCGCTCACCTCGCCACCTCAGCGGCCCGCGATCCTACGCCTGCCCGCGCCTGCTGAACCACGTACTCTGCCATGCGCCGGCCGATGTCAACCCCAGTTGGGGCGCTGCTGTTGCGGAACTCCATCGTGTGGTTGATCTCGTTCACCAGCAGCCCGCGGTCCGGGTCTTCCAACAGGTCGAGCGCCAGCATGCCGCCGCCGACTGCGGCGGCAGCCCGCCGGCACAGGCCGGCTATCTCCGGCGTGACGGGGCAGTTCGAGGCCGCCCCACCGCGAGCGGTGTTGGTGATCCAGTGGGGTGAATCCCGGTAGATGGCGCAAATGGTCTCGTCGCCGATCTGGAATGCGCGGATGTCGCGCCCGGGCTTTGTGATGTATTCCTGGATGTAGAAGATGCTGTGGAGGAACGTGCCCAGCACTTCCTTGTGTTCCAGCACCGCTTCCGCTGCATCGCGGTCGTTGATGCGCGAGCAGCCGGCCCCACGAACCGTACACCGGCTTCAGCACCACCGGGTAGCCCATCTCTTCGATCGCGGCAAGCGCAGCCTCGGCGGTGAATGCTACCTGCGTGCGCGGCTGCGCGATCCCCGCTCCGGCCAGCGCTGCCGTGGTCAGCAGCTTGTCGGCGCATATGGCGGCGGTTGCGTAGCGGTTGACTGTGGGGATGCCGGCCATCTCGAGCAGCCGCAGCGCGTAGAGCCCGCGCGCGGCGCTCAGGGAGCGCTCAAACACGACGTCCGCGTCGATGACCGGCCGCGCCTCGCTGGCCGGCAGCACCAGCTTGTCGTCATCCACCACCTGCACGGCCGCGCCGCACGCTTCGAGCGCTGCCAGCAGGAGCTTCTCTTCGACCCGTATGCGCGAGGCAAGTACGGCAACGCGCGTCATTCGCCCCAATCCTCTTCCACCTCGGGGGCAAGCTCCAGTTGGATCGGGTCGACGGACACGACTTCGAGCTCCGCGCCGCAGTATGCGCACGGCATGATCTCGTTGGGCATCGGGTCCTGGAGCGACAACGTTCCTTCACACTCGGGGCACAAGGCATCGTACGACATGCTTCTCTTCTCCTCTGCTGACTGGTTATGGCTGGCAGGCCTGAACAAAAAGCAAGCCCCCTTCCGCCAGGTGGGCGGATGGGGGCTTGCGGTTTGCCGGTTGCGGCGCGTGCTCGCGTACCCTATCCTGGCCTGGCGGGCCGGGATCGGCTCTGCTTCTTCACGCGCTTCAACGTAACTGGGTGGCTCAGATACATCTTCCATCGCAATTCCTGGCGCTGGTCTGGGTCATCGAAAGCTGCAATACCGGCGCCATTGCTCGGACACAAAAAGAAAGCGCCCTGCCTGATGCTTCCATCCTGGCAGGGCGCTTGCGCTTGTCGGTTCAGGGTCTCACCCCAAGCACAACCGGCCGTCCCCGCCAGGGGAAGGCTTCTTGGACTTGGAGGACTTAGGTTCCATTAGGATTATCGGCATTTTGTCTCGTTCTCGCTGAACAACGGGACGGATTATACCCCGCCGCGCCAGCATGTCAAATCGCGAAAAACGCCGTGTTCTCCACGAGCCGGCAATCGGGCCAGGCCCAGCGATCTGCACGCGCATTGTCGCTCCAGTCTCAGTCGAGTATCATCCGGATCTGGAGGAACTGATATGAAGCTTCGTCTCATTCGCAGTGCTACACTGCGGCTCGCATATGCAGGGCGTCAGATCTTGATCGATCCCTACCTGGCTGCCAGACACTCCCGACCCTCGTTCACCGGCAGATCGCCCAATCCGCTCGTCGACCTGCCTAATCCGGCAGCAGAGGTGATCGCCGGGGTCGACGCAGTGATCATTTCGCACCTGCATTCGGACCACTTTGACCCGGCGGCCCAGGCGCTGCTGCCGAAGGAGTTGCCGCTCTTCTGCCAGCCTGAAGATGCGGCGACCATTCGAGCCAAGGGATTCCGGCAGGTGATGCCAGTCTCCGAGCGTCTCGCGTGGCAGGGGATCACCATTACACGCACCCCCTGCCAACATGGCGCCGGGGCGGTGCTCGAAGAGATGGGCGAGGCATCTGGTTTCGTGTTACAGGCGGAGACGGAGCCCACTGTGTATTGGGCCGGCGACACTGTCTGGTGTGAGGCGGTGGCGGAAGTGATCGAGCGGACCCGTCCCGACATCATTATCACCCATTCATGCGGAGCTGTCTGGGGCGAAGGGGTGTTAATTGTGATGGACGCCGCGCAGACGGTTGCGGTCTGCCGGGCAGCACCGTGGAGCAAAGTGGTCGCGACGCACATGGACGCGCTCGACCACGCGACTGTCTCGCGTGACGAGTTGCGCGACTACGCTACTGTCCAGGCCGTGCCGCCCGGGCAGCTCCTGATCCCTGGGGATGGTGAGACTCTGCTCTTCGAGACGGCCTAAACGGGCTACCGTTGCCTCAACGCTCGCTATGATCTACGTGATAGAATGGGCGCGCGGACTCGTGAAGTGTACCAGCGGAGAGCGAAGCATGCGCATAGCCATCGGAGCAGACCACGCGGGGTTTCCCGTAAAGGGTGAGATCGTAGCCCTCATCGAAGGCGCAGGGCATTCGGTGATCGACCTGGGCGCGTTCGACGACAAACCATCCGATTATCCAGATTTCGCGCGCGCGGTTGGGCGAGCCGTCGCCCGAGGTGATGCGGATCGCGGCGTTCTGCTGTGTGGGAGTGGCGTGGGGGTGAGCGTTGCAGCCAACAAGATGCACGGCATCCGCGCCGGCTTGTGTCACGAGACCTATTCGGCGCACCAGAGTGTGGAACACGACAATGTGAATGTGCTTTGCCTGGGACCGCGGGTCGTGGGGATCGCAGTGATGCGAGAGGTTGTCCTGGCTTTTCTGAATGCTCGGTTCAGCGGAGAGGAACGGCATTGCCGGCGCCTGGAGAAGGTAACTGAGTTGGAAGAGTTGGGTGAGTAGTCACAGCTCGAAGAGGAGGACAGCAGTGCCGACCTTTGCCAACAGCGTCTCGCGGCCCGCCCCCGCAACCGTGATCATCTTTGGCGCAAGCGGCGACCTCACCTCGCGCAAGCTCGTGCCGGCGCTCTTTACCCTGCATTGTGAGGACCGGCTGCCGGAGAAATACGCGGTGATCGCGGTGGCGCGCAGCGAGTTCGACGATGCCGGCTTCCGCAACCGGCAGCGGGAGGCAGTGGCCGAACATGCTCGCTGCCAGGACACCAATGCAGAGCAATGGGAAAGCTTCGCCGAACGGATCTGCTATCTGCAGGGCGGATACGACGACCCGGAGACCTACCGCTGCCTGGCCGAAAAGCTGGCGACGATCGACCAGCAGTTCGGTACCGAGGGAAACACCCTTTTCTACCTGGCGACGCCACCTGAACTGTACCCCGTTATCGTCGGGCAGCTTGGCGCGGCCGGATTGAACAAGAGCGACGATGGCGGCTACGTCCGGATCATCATCGAGAAGCCATTCGGGCGCGACCTGCAGACGGCGCAAGCCCTGAACGAGGAGGTGCACGAGGTATTCGACGAGAACCAGGTGTATCGCATCGACCACTACCTGGGCAAGGAGACGGTGCAGAACATCCTGGTCTTTCGCTTCGCCAATGCCATCTTCGAGCCCGTCTGGAACCGCAACTACGTCGACCACGTGCAGATCACCGTGGCCGAGGAGGTGGGGGTCGGCCAGCGCGCCGGCTTCTACGAACAGGCCGGCGTGCTGCGCGACATCTTCCAGAACCATCTGCTGCAGCTGTTGACGATCACCGCCATGGAACCCGCCGCCGCGTTCAACGCCAAGTTCCTGCGCGACGAGAAGGTGAAGGTGCTGCAGGCAATCCGCCCGGCTGACTCCCGAGGAGATTGCGACCGGCACCGTACGCGGCCAATACCGCACATATCGTGACGAGAAGGGAGTGGCTCCCGACTCGAACGACGGCAACGTTCGGCGCGCTGCGGCTCTACATCGACAATTGGCGCTGGCAGGGGGTGCCGTTCTATCTGCGCTCGGGAAAGTTGCTGGCGACGAAGGCTTCGGAGATCACGGTGCAGTTCAAGGACGTGCCGCTCAAGCTCTTCCCTTCGAGGGACGGCGCCGGCCCGCATGCCAACTTCATCAGCATGTGCATCCAGCCAGACGAGGGGATGCACCTGCGCTTTGAGACCAAGATCCCCGGGATGGGGATGCGCATGCGCTCCGTCGAGATGGACTTCAGTTTCGGAGAGGAGTTCGGGGAATCGGCGCTCCCCGAGGCCTACGAGCGCCTGCTGCTGGATGCACTCACCGGCGACCCGTCGCTGTTCGCCCGTTCCGACGAAATCGAGCTCAGCTGGGCACGTGGTGGATCCGATCATCGCCGGTTGGGAAGGGGAAGCAGCGCCGCCACTCGCCTTCTACGAGAAAGGCACCTGGGGACCCCCGGAGTCGGAACGGCTGCTCGCGGCGGCAGGTCGCCACTGGCGCATCGGGTGCGGCAGCCGGTCCGAGGGGATCAAGGCGTAAATCACAGACGGTTACCCGCGAAGATAACGAGAGCCCGTGCAGATACACGGGCTCTCTTCGTTACAGACCTGCTGTTATCCCCACCCTTCCTTGCGCACCAGATCGCTGATAATCGGGATCTTCACTTCATGGCCCTGGTAGGCCCGCAAGGCGTAGTACAGTGCCAGGCCGTGCGGCAGTAGGAAGATCACCCACAGGCACAGCGCCAGGATGCCGAAGCTAACGATGGTCAGCAGCGTGAAGGCGATTCCTGCCAGGATCTCATAGAAGAACGCGGCGACCCAGAACAAGATCGATGTGATGGCGTGATGGCGCTGGAATGCGCGATCCTTGTTGTTCGACGAGAGCAGCAGCACCAGCGACACCACGGGGATCTGCAGGATCACCATCGAGACCCAGGCCAGCGCCGACATCAGGCGGTCGTCGTCTGAGACACCGCCGGCCGGATTGCCCAGGCTGCTTGTCTGCGGGAGGCCGTAGGCCGTGCTGCGCTGCGGACCGGCGGCTAAAGCCTGACCTTCCTCCGGCAAGCTGCTGCCTTCCCGGCCGAAAGGTGTATACTCTTCGCTGACCGGCCCACCGGCAGCCAGGTTCAACTCTGGCTCAGGTACATCGTCTCGGCCGGTCCCCGCCGCGCCTGATACCGGCATCTGCGCGTCGCGCTCCGGGGAAAACTCTTCGCTGATAGGACCCCCTTGGGCCCGGTCCAGCCCCGGCTCCCCTTCAGGCGATGCGAAGACACGCGCACCGTTGGCGGCCGGCGTGTCCGTTGCCCCCGGGTAATCTCCCGGCAGCTGCTCGCCACTCTCATTTCGTGGCTCCATGTTTTCGTCTTGCATGTTGTCCTCCGGCTCCTTACCCCGGCCGCCGGGCCTGAATTTTGCTTCCCGGCGGAGCGGTTGGTTGACTCGTTGTTTCTATCTTCTTCTACGCATCATGCGGGCTTCTGGTTTCACGCCGGCCGTTCCCCTGTCACGTCCGTACTGGCCATCTGGCCGGTACAAGTACTCGACTACCGAACAACTCCTTTTCCCCCTTTTGCCCTATAGCATTGTCTCTAATTCCAGATACAATACGATGACATCGACATCTCGGCTGCGGCAGATCAAGGAGACCGGCTGCAAGCCGAGCCAGAAGGCCACAATGAAAAAGAGTGATGCATCTATAGTGTTCGGCCTGCTGCTGATTGCGGCAGGCGCTATCTTCCTTGGTGAGAGCTTCGGCTTCCTGCGAGGGGCAACCGAACTCTTCTGGGGGCTGTTGTTTGGCGCCGGTGGGTTGGCGTTCCTGATCGTTTTCCTGCTCTACCGTGAGCACTGGTGGGCGCTGATCCCCGGTTTTTCCATGCTGGGTATCGCCAGCCTGATGGCGCTGGAATCGCTGGCTCCGCGAGCGGCAGCGCAGTGGGGCGCCGTGCTGGTGCTCGGATCGATCTCACTGGCGTTCTGGCTCATCTACCTGATGCACCGTGAATTCTGGTGGGCAGTGATCCCCGCCGGCGTACTCGCGACGCTCACGATCGTCTCGCTGTTTGCGGAGAATGATCGTGGTTTCGAAGCAGGCGGATTCCTTTTCGTCGGCATCGGCCTCACGTTCATCCTGCTGGCGTACTTGCCTACGCCTGATGGCCGGCAGCGTTGGGCGCTGATCCCTGCTGCGGTGCTGATCCCGTTTGGTCTGTTGATCATGATGGCCGGTGGTCCATGGATCAACATGCTGTGGTCGCTGGCTTTGGTGGCCGCCGGAGTCTTCCTGGTCATTCGGACGCTCCGTCGCCGCCAGGTGGGATAATCTTTCGTTCGGCAATCCGCTCTCATTCCCGGAGGAGGTACGATGCAGACCACGATGAGAACCTATAATCAGTCCGGATCGGGGGAACGCCGTAGGGGGGGCCTGGTTTTCCCCTTCATTCTGATCACGATCGGTGTCGTCTTCCTGCTCAACAACCTGGGCATCTTGTCCTGGAACGTGTGGCCTGTCCTGTTCCGGATGTGGCCGGTGCTGCTGATCGCCGCCGGCCTTGACATCCTGATCGGTCGCCGTTCCCTCCTCGGATCGGTGATCGTTCTCGTGGTGATGATCATCATCGTCGCGGTGATACTCGGCCTTACCCTCTCAGGAAATCCGATCGGCGTGTCGGTGCCCGCCCTGAATGTGCCGGCGCCCTTCGGCATGACTGCGCCCCAGATCGTGAGCGGGCAGATCAGCCAGCCGGTGGATGGAGCCGCGCGCGCCGAGGTGGTTATCGACTACAAGCTTGGCGAGCTGCGCGTCGATGCCGCGCCTGAAGGCAGGAATCTGATCGAGGGCACCGTCGCTAACAAGAACCGGAGCGATGTGCATGAAGAGTTGCGCCGGGTAGGAGACACGGCTCGCTACAGCATCGTGGCCGAGCCGGGGGTGCAGGTCATCTCTCCCTTCAACTGGAGCGGATTGGAAAACGAGCTGCGCTGGGACTTGCATCTCAACCGCGACGTGCCCATGACCCTGCGTGTGAACAGTGGCTTTGGCAAGGTCGTGCTGGACCTCAGCCGGCTGCAGGTAACCGAGCTCCGCTTCGGCGCCGGCATGGGTGAATCGGAAATTACGATGCCCAACCGTGGGCAGGTAAAGGCCAAGATCGAGGGCGGCATCGGCCAGGCGACGGTGTTGATCCCACGTGGCATGGCCTACCGTATTGAGGTGAACGGCGGCCTGGGCAACGTCAGGGTGGAGGGGCAAAACCAGCGGATCGGTGACGCTTACGTCTCCACGAATTACGAAGGCGCTCAGGACCGGATCGATATGACGATTAACGGTGGTATCGGGCAATTGGTCGTACGGGAGATCACGCCGAACTAGCTTCGGTTTAGAGACGAAGTATTGTGTAGGTGAGGCCGGCAGCCGGGGGCGACTGCCGGCCTTCGCTTTATGCGAACTCGATCCTCGACGGCGCGTCTCTGCGCACCCACTCCGGCACGTAACGGTAATCCATATCCCGGCATCTATCCTATATGTGACATATCATACAGATGCTATCGATTCCCACCGGTGCTAGAGGGAGAGGTCACTTCATGAACGTTTCCATGTGGGGTAAGGCGTTACGTGTTATCCCGCGCATCTCCGCTGAGGAGTGGCGCGGGTTGGATATCATCTCTCGCTGGCTCATCGCCACGCGGTCGGCCGTGCTGGTGATGACCTTCTTCTCTGCCGCCATCGCCGGCATATTCGCCATTCGCAGTGGCAGCTTCAACCCGTGGCTCTGGCTGCTGATGACCTTGGGCCTGCTGCTGGCGCATGCCACAAATAACCTGCTGAATGACTACACGGACCACCGCCGCGGCGTCGATCGCGACAACTATTTTCGTGCGCAGTATGGTCCCCAGCCACTCGAGCACGGTCTATTGACCGTACGCGGCATCCTGACCTACGCCGCGGTTACCGGTGGGCTGGCGCTGCTGATCGGGCTGTACCTGGTGCTTGTCCGCGGCCAACTGGCGCTGCTGCTGTTGGGGCTGGGGGCCTTCTTCGTGCTCTTCTATACCTGGCCGCTCAAATACATCGGGTTGGGCGAACTCACCGTGCTGGCGGTGTGGGGACCCTTGATGGTGGGTGGCGGATATTTTATCGCTTCCGGGCAGTGGGATTGGAACGTCGTCGTGGCCAGTCTGCCCTACGCTCTAGGTCCGACCACGGTCATCTTTGGCAAGCATATCGACAAGTATGCCGAGGACAAGGCCAAAGGCATTCACACCCTGCCGGTCATCATCGGCGAGAAGGCCGCTCGCTACACGGTGCTGGGGATGATGGTGCTGCAGTATCTGCTGGTGGTATACCTGGTGCTGACCGGTTTCTTCACGCCGGTGATGCTGCTTGCGCTGCTTGCCGCCACGGCGCTGCCACCGGTTGTGGCCATGTATCGCTCGCCGAAGCCGGCCGCCGCTCCGGCGACGTATCCGCCGGATGTCTGGCCGCTCTGGTTCGTGGCCCTCGCCTTCGGGCACAGCCGGCGCTTCGGTGGGTTCTTCTTGCTGGGGCTGATTGTTGATACAGCGCTGAAACTGCTCGGCGTCTGGTAGAAGGGGATCGACGGGTAACGCGGTGCAGACCGGAAATTGATTCTGGCCTACACCGCGTTTGATTTAGTGCCCGTGCTGGTGGGTGTGGCGATGAATGTGTGCGTGCTCCGTTTCGCCGTGGCGATGCTTGTGTTCGTGTAGCAAGTTGCACGCTACCAATAGATCGCGTTGTGCCAGGATCTCGCCGGTCGGCCCGTCGGCGGCGATGCGGTGCTGCTCGTCGAAGACGATTGCCCGGTCTGAGAGCTCTTCGACATAATCCAACTGGTGCGTCGCCGTGACGACCGTCTTTCCCTGCGCCGACAGCTCGCACAGGAAGTCGAGGAGGCGCCCCTCGCTGCGCGGATCAAGGCTGGCCGTCGGCTCGTCCAGAAGCCACACGTCAGGTCGCAGTGACAGCACCGATGCCAGCGCTACCTTCTTCTTCTCGCCCCCGCTCAGGCGGTGCGGCACCCGGTCACGCAGCTCGCCGATCCCCAACAGCGCCATCGCCTCTTCGGCGCGCGCCGTCACTTCCTCTCGCGGCAGGCCCAGGTGGAGGGGCGCGAAAACCACCTCATCCCAGACAGTGGGGGAGAACAGTTGTGTGTCCGGATCCTGGAACACGAGTCCGACTCTGCGGCGGAACGAGAGGGCAAACTCCTCTTCCTGTAGGGCCCGCTGGGTGAGAGGGTGCCCGAACGCGCGCAGCGAACCGGTGTCCGGATGATAGAGGCCGTCGAGCAGCTTCAGCAGGGTGCTCTTCCCCGAGCCGTTCGCTCCCAGCAGCGCCAGCCGCTCGCCGCTTCGGATAGTGAAACTGACGTCGCGCAGGGCCGGCTGCCCCTGGTAGCTAAAACTCACCCCTTCGAGCTCGAACAGTGGATCGCCTGGCTCGGCCTTCTGGACAGGGACACAATCGCTCTGTTCGCGCACTGCGTCGACCGCGTCGACTGCGTCGATGATCATTATTCTCCTATCGCCCCATCACGATTGCGACCAGCGCCACCGCGAGGAAGGCCAGCGTCCACAACGAATCGCGCGTGCTCCACGCGAAACTCTCCAGCACCCTGGCTTCGCCGCGGAACCCCCTCGATTGCATGGCCAGATAAACTTCATTACTCATATCGTACGAGCGCGCGAGAAGCGAGCCGGCCGTTGCGGCCACCCAGTGACGGTTCTCCGCGGGTGAAACACGGCCGACGGTCCGGCTTTTCCGTGCCAGGAACATGTTATTGGCGATGTGCAACAGCAGGAAGATGTAACGATACGTCATGCCGAGCAGCATCACGAAGACAGGCGGGAGCCGCAGCACACGCAACGCCCGGAGCAGTGCTGCCCATCGTGTAGTCAGAATGAGCAACAAACCGATCGAGACGCTGGTAGCCACCCGCAGCACCAGGAACGCGGCGCTGCGCAACCCGGGCTCGGTTATGGCCAGGTAGATCCGCGGCTCGGCGAGGTCGAGCAACGTCAAGACGGGCGGACCCGGGCTGAAGACGTTGAAGAGGGCAGGCAGGGCAATCACGCCGGTGAAGAACGGCATCAGCACCCATACGCGCTTCAGGTAGAGGCCTGGAGGTATCGCAGAGGATAGCGCGGCCGGAATGGTCAGCAAGTAGAGCACACCGAGCAGCCACAGGTGGTGGGCCAGGCCCGTGGCCAGGAGCAGCGCGAGCGCTCCGACCAGCTTGGCGCGTGGATCGAGGCGCTGGAGCCATCCATGCTGCCCCGCGATCTCTTCTGCGACGAGCGCATCCTCTATCGCGCCGGTGATGCCGGCGAGCGTGTCTTCCAGGAATCGCCCGCTCCGATACAGGGGCATCTCTGCTCTTTCTCGGCGTGGCGCCGGCTAAGCGCGTGCACTGCGCTGATGCGAGATCCAGCGGACGATGTGGGCAAGTACGAAAAGCGCAAGGCTCACCAGCACAAGTCCCAAAACTGCCGTCAGGATATATGCGAGGGCCGGGTTGCCGATCCCCGCCACCACGTAGCCGGGGAATGGCGCCGTCCAAAGAGCAGACCAGCGGTCAAAACCCGCGGGGATGTACCCGAGTCCCAACTGTCCCAGCTCTGCCCGTCCCCACTCGCCCCAGGCAGTGCCCGGGGCCAATAAGCCCAACGGCGTCACCACTACGAGGGCGACCAGCACGAGCCAGGCCCAGATGGGGGCAGGACTGCGCTGCGCCTCGCCCAGCTCCAGCAGTTCGGGCCGGGAGCGTGCCACCCAGGCAAGCGCGAGTGCGGTGACGAACCCTTCGGCAAAGCCGCCGATCGTGAGATGCCCGATCATCATGGCCGGTATGGCCACGGCCAACCCGTAAGGGAAGTAGAGCGCATTTCCTGCCGCGTCCTTGTAGAGCAACGGTTGGATCCCCAGCTCGACCGCAGTCAACAAGGCGGACACGTTGATCGCCACATATCCGGCGACGCCGGCAGCGATCAGCGATTGCCGCCGGCTGCCTTGCCCGGCCAGCAGCCGGTAAACCCAGTACGCGACGAACGGCATGGCAATTGCCATGTTGAATACGTTGGCTCCTAAAGCCAGAATGCCCCCGTCCCCGAAGAAAAGCGCCTGGATCACCAGCGCGACCGAAACCGCAAGGACAGCAGCCCACGGCCCCACAATCAGCGTCGCCAGCGCCGCGCCCACCGCATGCCCGGTGGTACCGCCGGGCAGCGGGATGTTGAACATCATGATGACGAATGAGAAAGCGGAAAGGAGAACGGTCGCCGGCAGGGCCCGCCCGAGCAGCAACTCAGCCTTATGCGTCGCCCGCCACCAGAAAGGGGTTGCGGCCACGTACATCGTGACCGCAGTGGCCGGGCTTATGTAGCCGTCCGGGATGTGCATGCTTATCTCCGAGCGCAACCGTTACGCGGTCGCAGGCCGCGTTGCAGCAGCAAGATACCGTATCGGTGGATTAGATTCAAGGTGAGGGATTACGATACAACCCGCTGCCGGCGCTTGCGTTACAGGTAGAGATCGCGAATGAACGCCTTTTCCGGCTTCTGGTAATGCACGAACAGCCGGACACTGGCATTGGGTCGCAGCGCCGTAGTGCGCTTATTGCGCTGCACGGAGTTGCTGCCCTGGTATGGTTTCTCGTTGAAAGTGTACGTGTACTCGACGCGCCCGTAATTGCGCTTGAACTCCACGTTCGTGACGCGGCCGCGGACCTCGCTGGCATTTGTGGCGATGGTCCAGAAGTGGCGCACGCGAATGACGAACAGCGGCACGCACACGATGGTCGCGATGAATGGCCAGATAGAACAGCAATGTCGTGGCGCCGAAAGGCGTCCCGCCCGATTGGGAGAGCTGGCTGACACCCGTCCACAGCATCAACACGTACATCATCCACAGCCCTACAATGAAGAGCACAGAGAGAAACGCGAGATAATCAGTTTGAATGATGCGCAGTAGATTCGGTCGTCTCATTGATTTGTCCGCCCTTCCACCCAGGAATTCGTGGTAGCAGTATGATTGCGCCGATCACGCTCAGGCCGGCCGCCACCCGCAGGCCGGGCGCCGCACCGCCAAACACCGCCACCAGCCCCGATGCCAGCAGCGGCCCCACGAAAAGCGCAATGTTCAGAGACATGTTGTACACCGCGATGTATGGCTCTCGCCCATGCTCTGGACAACTGGCCACCATGTTGTCAAACAACGTTACGGTGATTGCCGAATAGAACAAGCCCCCGACTGCTGCCCACGGCATCACCCAGAAGATACTGCCGGTAAAGGACACCAGCAGGGGATACAACGCATAGCCCAGGGCGGCGAAAGCGATCACTCGCTCTCGCCCGAGCCGGCGCAACAGGCGTCGCATCGACAGCGAGCCGAAGACGAGCAACGCGGAATAGACGGTCACGGCAAGGCTCACCTCGGAGTCGCTCGCGCCCAGCGTCCGCACCCAGTAGAGCGGCAAGAGCGGCATCACCATGCCATACGCTGAACAGACGACAAGCGCACCCAGCACGAAGCGCCCGAAGCCGGGATAAGCCAACACCGGTCCGAACTCTCGATACCACACGACAGGAGCTCCCCTCACGCGCTCTGGATCCGGCGTTACCACCTGGGCCAGGTGCCAGACGCCCGCCATGGAGATCGCCATCCCGGCCAGGAAGATCATCTGGAAGCCGATCGGAAATGCGAGACGTGACAGGAGAATGGCCGCCACCAGGGTGGCCAGCGTGCTCGTCAGGCCCCAGCCGGCGATGCGCCAACTCAGCATCTGCGGAATCCGGTCAGGGGGCGCAGCGTCCGCCATGGTTCCGGTAAAGGTGGTCACCGTTATCACGAATGGCAGAGCGTTGATCATCAACACGGCCACCGTGAGCTCGGCCAGTCGTTCACGGGTTACAAACGGAAGCAGCGCGATCACCAGGAATCCGAGCCGATACAGGGCGCTGGTTGCCAGCAGCCAGCGCCTGCGTTTCCCTGTTCGCGCCAGCATACGCGCCACCGGGAACTGGGTCAGAATGCAGACGAGCGCCGGGCCGTAGGTGATCGCACTGACGAGCAGGCTCGACGCCCCGAGACGGACGACGTAAACCTGCATCAGGTTGACGGCTGTACCCACGAGCGCCCCGTAAAGGGAGACCTCCATCACCAGGTGGTAGATATTGGCATCGATCTGATCGGTGGGCGCGCGCAACAGTGTGCGCCCGATCCGCGCCCAAATTTCCGAAGCGGGCCGTCTCACGAAATGCGGGTGCATCCCGGCTGTCAGGCTCCGTGTTCCTCGTGGTCGTGCTCAACCAACTCGACCAGCACGCCGCGGGTCGCGCGCGGGTGCACGAACGCAATCCGCCCGTGCGCTCCGCGTTTCGGCGTCTCGTCGATCAGCGGCGTGCCCCGTGCCTTGAGCTCGGCCAGGGTAGCATCGATATCGTCCACCTCGAGGCAAATATGGTGCATCCCCTCGCCGCGCTTGGCCAGGTAGCGTCCGATCCCCGATTCCTCGCTCATCGGCTCGAGTAGCTCGATCTGCGTGCTGCCCGACGGCAGAAACGCCACCCGCACGTCCTGCTCCGGCACCGTCTGGATCTCCGCCAGCGTCATCCCCAGCCCGTCGCGCCACACGGCCAGCGCGTCATCCAGATTCTTCACCAACACCGCGATATGGTCGATGTTCTTTATCGCCATCTTGATCCTTCCTGTAGTGAAATCCGACCGCTCTCAGTCGGGCCGCACCAGCCAGCCCGCCTGCACCGGATCGAAATCCACCAACTCATCCAGTCCCAGTTTGTAGTAACGGGCTTCGGCTGTAGCCGCGACCTCACCGTCTGGCAGATACAACTCGCCGGTGCCCTCGAAGATACGGTTCTTGTCTTCGGTGATGCGCCCGATTGCCGTCAGCGATTCACATACCGGTACCGGCTTGCGGAACCGGACGGCGATATTCATCGTGACTCCCCAGATGTCCTCACCATAACGCGCATTGATGGCGCGCCCGATTGCCTCATCCAGCACGGCCGTGATTACGCCACCGTGCATCCTGCCTGGATAACCCTGGTGGTCTTCGGAAGGCGTGAAGCGAGCCAGGACGCTGCCGTCGTCCTGCTCGTAGAACGATACGTGGACGCCGGCGGGATTCTTCTCCCCGCAGACGAAACACTGGTTGCTGGTAGCCTGCTTCTTCATGGACGATACTCTCCAAAGACACCGCGCAGCGCGCCGCAGATCTCGCCCAGCGTGGCGTAGCGCTCGACCGCTTCGACAAACAGCGGCATGAGCGGGGCATCTGGCTGTCCGGCTGCTGCTTCGATCCGCGCGAGGATCTCGCGCACCGCTTCGCCGTCGCGCGCAGCCCGCACCTCCTGCAGCCGCCCGATTTGCTCGGCCTGGACCGATGGGTCCACCCTGAGCAGATCCGGCGGCGGCGCCGGTTGCGTGGATTGGAACCGGTTCATCCCTACGACAATCTGTTCTTTGCTCTCGATCTGCCGCAGAGCGGTATAGGCGGCGTCCTGGATCTCGTTCTGCATGTAGCAGCTTTCGATCGCGCACCGTGCTCCGCCCATCTCGTCGATGTGCTCGATGTACTCGCAAGCCCGCCGCTCCAGCTCGTCGGTCAACTGCTCGATGAAGTAGGAGCCTGCCAGCGGATCAGGCGTGTCCGCGACCCCTGACTCGTAAGCGATGATCTGCTGGGTCCGCAGCGCCACCTCTACGGCAGCTTCACTCGGCAGCGCCAGCGCCTCGTCACGCGAGTTTGTGTGCAGGCTCTGCGTGCCGCCCAAAACGGCGGCCAGCGCCTGCATCGTCACGCGCACGACGTTGATGTCAGGCTGTTGGGCGGTGAGGGTTGAGCCGCCGGTCTGCGTGTGGAAGCGCAGCTGCCAGCTCTTGGGGCTGCGGGCGCCAAAGCGATGGCGCATGATTTTGGCCCACATGCGGCGGGCGGCCCGGAACTTGGCAACCTCTTCTAAGAAGTTGTTATGCGCATTGAAGAAGAAGGCCAGTTGCCCGGCGAAGTCATCCACCTCCAGCCCGGCATCGATGGCGGCCTTGACGTATTCGATCGCGTTGGCGAGCGTGAAGGCGATCTCCTGCGCAGCCGTGCTGCCGGCCTCGCGGATGTGGTAGCCTGAGATGCTGATGGTGTTCCAGTGCGGCACTTCGGCGGCGCAGTAGCGGAACAGGTCGGTGACGAGCCGCATGGAGGGTGCGGGCGGGAAGATATAGGTGCCGCGCGCGACGTATTCCTTCAGGATGTCGTTCTGCACCGTGCCACGCAACACCCTCGGATCCACCCCCTGCTTCTTCGCTACCGCAATCACCATCGCCAGCAAGACCGTCGCGGGTGCGTTGATGGTCATGCTGATGCTGACTTTGTCCAGCGGCAGACCGTCGAGCAGCGTCTCCATGTCGGCCAGGGAGGAGATAGCCACTCCCACCTTGCCGACCTCGCCCAGTGCCAGCGGGTCATCGGCGTCGTACCCGATCTGCGTGGGGAGGTCGAATGCAACGCTGAGGCCTGTTTGTCCCTGGGCCAGCAGGTACTTGTAGCGCCGGTTGCTCTCGGCGGCGGTGCCGAAGCCGGCGTACTGGCGCATGGTCCAGAAGCGACCGCGGTACATGGTGGGCTGGACGCCGCGCGTGTACGGGTACTCACCGGGGAACCCCAGCTTCTCCAGGTACTGCTCCTCTAGCGCCGGGCACTGTTGCGCGGCGTCTTCGGGCGGCAGGTAGACTTGCTCGACCGGGATGCCGGAGCTGGTCTCGAAACTTTCCTTGCGCTCGGGAGCGCGGGCCAGCGTTTTCGCCACCGGCCCCTGCTCCCAGGTAGTCTTCTGTTCTTTCAACCTACTCATGTTCACTCCTTGGGGCGCCGCAGACGCGCAAAAACGCCCACAACCCCTTCTCTGCAGGTCACACGACAGGATAGTCGCGGTGCTCCATCCTGTCCATGATAATGGTCATGGGTGAAAAGTCTCACGCAGCCGGGAAGGTGCCGAAAACTCGGTCCCACAAGGGAGAACTCACGCCGAACCGCAGCTCAGGAGTCTTGTAGTGGTGCTGCATGTGGTACCGCTTCAAGAATTTCAGCACGCCGGAGCGCATCCGGAAATGGTGCGTGGCGTAGTGGATCATGTCGTACGCCAGGTATCCGAGCAGGAACCCGGCGTAGGTTGGATGGAACCAGCCCGGCGCGCCGAGCAGGTTTCGAAAGACGAGGCTGAACAGCAGATAGAAGACGATCGACATCGGCACGCTGACGGCAGGCGGCATCACCAGGCGCGTCTTGCACTGTGGCTGGTAATGATGGATGCCGTGAAACAGGAAGATCATCTGCTTGCCGCGCTCGGACTTAGGGTGGTAGTGGAAGATGAACCGGTGTCCCAGGTACTCGGTGAGCGTCCAGAGCCAGACACCGAGCAAGAAACCGGCAGGGATTGGCAACCAGTTGCCGGCGGCCTCGGCCTGGCGCGCCCCCAGGAGCATCAGCCAGCCAACGAGCGGCAGGAAGATCGCCAACACGACAGCCGGATGGATGTGGGTGAAGAACTCCAGGAAATTAGACTGGAAGAGCCGCACCGGCTCGGTGTCGTGATTGATTTCGAGGCGCTGAGTCATGGCCCACACTCACCGGGTCAAAATACCCCGCGCAACGAAGCGCAGGGACGTGCGCGGTATTGTACAGGGAGGCGGGGATTAGGGGAAACCGCGGTGGCGGGGCATGCGGCGCTCAAGTGCGGGGTTTCTGTGACCGTACCACATGCCGTAGATGCTTACATCTCCCTACAACTCCATCCTGAGCCTGACGAAGGACGGGCGCTGCGGCGCGAGTCGTTTCAATGCAAACTGGCCGGTCGACCGGCGTCCTTCGACAGGCTCAGGATGGAGTAGAGTGTTGTGGGCATCGATGCGAAGGCGTTCCGTCGCAGGGGTAGCGCACTTTCTGGCACCCAACTGCGGGGTATCCTGCACTGCACCGCTCACATCGATGCGTACATCCCTAACTACTCCATCCTGAGCCTGACGAAGGACGCCCGTCGACCCACACAACTCGCATCTGCGCCGATGCGCGCCTACCGGATCGTCAAAATCACCTGGCCCAGGGGGACCTGCGTCCCGGGGGTTACGCGCACCTCGTGGACTGTGCCGGCGCGCGGCGCCCGCAGATCATTCTCCATCTTCATTGCTTCCAGGATAGCGACAGTCTCCCCTTCGCCGACTTGCTGCCCGGGCTCAACCAGCACCTTCACCACCAGCCCCGGAATCGGAGCCTTGATCGCAATCTCCCCCGCAGGTGGTTTGAGCCCGCGGTCTGCGAGGGCGAGGCGGCGGGAGCGCTCGTCCTGGAGCCGTACTCGATAGCGCGTGCCTTCCAGCATCACGCCATAGAAGCTTTTCCCGTCCTCTTCTGGCTCGACGAGCACTTCGTGCGAGGCGTTATCCAACAGCAGCGAGTAGAGGTCCAGCCGGCCGATACGCTGCATGTCGACGCCCACCTCGACGCCGTCGACCGTGATGCGACCGTCACCCTCGATGCTGATCTCGTAGGTTCTCTCGTCCACGGTGGCGTAGTACTTCACCCCGCTACCTCGAGCCCACGCTGCCGCGCCGCCCGGCCTGTTTCCATGCGGTGCCGCGCGGCGTCCCGTTCTCGTCGCACGGGGTCCCGAGCAGCACTGCCTGCTGCCCGCGCTCGTGCTCCACGAGAGCGGCGGCGATGGCGGCGACACGCGCCAGATTCCGGCTGGGCCGGGCCGACATGCGGAAGCCATCCGGCCCGTCGAGAAAACCGGTATCGAAGTGCCCGCCCTGGAAACGGGTGTTGTCCATCATCTGCTCGTGGAATGGGATGCTGGTGTGGATGCCGCCGACGCGGAATTCCTCCAGGGCGCGCCGCATCCGCAGGATCGCTTCCGCCCGCGTTTCGCCCCACACGATCAACTTCGCGATCAGCGAGTCGTACCACGGGGTGACCTCCCACCCCGCATAGACGCCGCTCTCCAGCCGCACACCCGGTCCTGTGGGCTCGGTGATGCTGGTGATGCGCCCCGCAGTGGGCAGGAAGTTGTTGTAGGGATCTTCCGCAGTGATGCGGCATTCGATGGCGTGACCCTTGAAATGGATCTCCTCCTGTTTCCAGCGCAGCTTGCGTCCCGCGGCTATCGCCAACTGCTCCTTGACGATGTCGATGCCGGTCACCATCTCCGTCACCGGGTGTTCCACCTGCAGCCGCGTGTTCATCTCCAGGAAGTAGAACTGCCCCGTGCGGTCCAGCAGGAACTCGACGGTGCCCGCGTTGCTGTAGCCCACCGCTTTCGCAGCCGCGCACGGCCACGTCGCCCATCTGCGGCGCGCAGTTCCGGGGTCATTACCGGCGACGAGGGGCATTCCTCGATCAGCTTCTGATGCCGCCGCTGGATGGAGCACTCGCGCTCGCCCAGGTGGACGCAGTGGCCGTGCTGGTCGGCCAGCACCTGGATCTCGATGTGCCGGCCGCGCGAGGATCAGTTTCTCGAGATAGATGCGGTCATCGCCAAAGGCGCCGAGCGCCTCTCGCCGTGCCGCCGCCAGCGCGCCCGGCAGCTCGCCGGGCTCTTCCACCATCCGCATCCCTTTGCCGCCGCCACCGGCTGCCGCCTTGACCATCACCGGAAAGCCGATATCGTGAGCCGCCGCCAGCGCCTCCTGATCGGAGAGGCCCGTCTCGGTGCCGGGCACCACCGGCACGCCGGGCGTCTATCATCATCTGGCGCGCCGTCACCTTGTCCCCCATCGCTGCGGATGGCGTCGGGCGATGGGCCGATCCAGGTGAGGCCGGCGTCGACGACCGCCTGCGCGAAAGCGGCGTTCTCGGCCAGGAAACCATAACCGGGATGCACCGCCTCTGCGCCCGACTCGGCCGCGGCCTGAATCACAGCGCCGATATTCAGATAACTCTCGCGGCGGGCGCCGGCCCGATACGGAAAGCCTCGTCCGCATAGCGCACGTGCAGGGCGGTCCGGTCCGGCGTCGGAGTAGACGGCAACGGTCTGCAGGCCGCGCTCCTCGCACGCCCGCAGAATTCGGACCGCTATCTCGCCCCGGTTGGCTACCAGCACCTTCTTGAACATCTCTTGACCCTATCCAATCCGCCTTGCGATTCAGGCCTACAGCGGGATATTGCCGTGCTTCTTTGGCGGGTTGGTGTCGCGCTTGTTCTGCAGCATCTCGAGCGCATTGATCAGGCGCGGGCGCGTCTCCCGCGGCTCGATCACGGCGTCGATGTAGCCGCGCCCGGCGGCGATGTAGGGATTGGCGAACTTCTCGCGGTACTCCGCGGTAAGCTGGGCACGTGTCTCTTCGGGTCGTGCTCGACTCGGCGATTTCGCGGCGGAAGATGATGTTGACCGCCCCCTCCGGGCCCATCACCGCGATCTCTGCCGTCGGCCATGCCAGGTTGATGTCGCCGCGGATGTGCTTGGAGCACATGACGTCGTACGCCCCGCCATACGCCTTGCGCGTAATGACGGTGACCTTGGGCACCGTCGCCTCGGCAAAGGCGTACAGCAGCTTGGCGCCCTGCCGGATGATGCCGCCGTGTTCCTGCGCCGTGCCGGGCAGGAAGCCGGGCACGTCCACGAATGTGACCAGCGGGATGTTGAAGGCGTCGCAGAAGCGCACGAACCGGGCCGCCTTGACGCTGGCGTTGATGTCCAGCACCCCTGCCAGAACGGCCGGCTGGTTGGCGACAATCCCGATACTTCGCCCATCCAGCCGGGCAAAACCGATCAGGATGTTCCCGGCCCAGTTGGCCATCACCTCGAAGAATCCGCCTTCATCCACGATTCGCCGGATCACTTCGTGCATGTCGTACGGCTTGTTTGGCTCATCCGGCACCAGCTCGTCGAGCTCCTCATCCATCCGCAACGGGTCGTCGCCGTCGCGCAGGTATGGCGGGTCTTCCAGGTTGTTGGAAGGCATAAACGAGAAGAGCTGCCGCGCCAGGTCAATGGCGTCCTCTTCGCCATCGCTTGCGAAGTGCGCCACCCCGCTTTGCGACGCGTGCGCCAGCGCCCCGCCGAGCGCCTCGAGCGTGACCTCTTCATGCGTCACCGTCTTCACCACCTCCGGACCGGTCACGAACATGTAGCTCGTGTCCTTGACCATGATGATGAAATCGGTAATGGCGGGTGAATAGACCGCGCCGCCGGCGCAGGGCCCCATGATGAGCGAAATCTGCGGGATGACACCCGAGGCGAGCGTGTTGCGCAAGAAGATGTCGGCATACCCGCCCAGGCTCACCACCCCTTCCTGGATGCGCGCTCCACCTGAGTCGTTGAGCCCGATCACCGGCGCGCCGTTCTTCATCGCCAGGTCCATCACCTTGCAGATCTTCTCTGCGTGCGCCTCGCTGAGCGAGCCGCCGAAGACCGTGAAGTCCTGCGAGAAGACGTAAACCAGGCGCTGGTCGATGGTGCCATAGCCGGTCACCACGCCGTCACCCGGTATGCGCTGCTCCTCCATGCCGAAATCGGTGGAGCGGTGCGTTACGAAGCGGTCCAGCTCGACGAATGTGCCCTTGTCCAGCAGCAGCTCCAGCCGTTCGCGCGCGGTCAGCTTGCCCTGGGCGTGTTGGCGCTGGATGCGCGCCTCGCCGCCGCCCAGGGAGGACTGCACCTTCATGTCACGCAGCGACTGGATCTTTTCTTTGTTGGACACACGGACCTCCGCAATGCGCAAGGTGGCGACAGGACAATCTCAGGTAGCCATGGCGGCTACGGGCCGGGCTGTGGAAGTGCGGCGCAACAAGAGTTTTCCGGCGAGCGCCAGCAGCAGACCGGCAGCCAGGGTCCCCAAAACGATGATCGCTCCGGCCTCAAACCAGAAACGGTCCGGGAAGAGGCGGATCAGCGAATCGGTCCATTCGAAGGTCCAGCTCCCGGGTGGGAAAAACACCTCGTGGAACTGGATGAAGAACGTCTGCCAACCGAGCAGCACGAAAGCGCCCATCACCACCAGCAGAATGGTGTTGAACAAACCTCCCATCATGAGCGCCCAATAGCCGCCCGCCCGGGTCTCTCGCCCCGAGAGCAGCAACGCCAGGCTCACGGCGACCACAAGCAGTGCGACGATCTGCACGCGCCAGAGCTGGCTCATCACACGCTTCACGTCGATCATGTGGCTGATCTCGTACTGGTTATACAGCGGTTGGGCTGTGCCGGGGATCCGCTGCTCGGTCAGCATCGAGATGGTTTGTTCTGCACTGCCCGGTGCGTTCAGGTAGTGTATGGCCACAAGGGCCAGGTCCAGTCGTTGTTCAGAATTAAAGCCGTAGCTGTCCGGCGGAAAGCCTGGCCGCCCATACTCGAAGCGCGGATACCAGTCGGCTACCAGGAAGCGCGCCATAGTCAGGATCAACACTACAGGGGTGAGCACGACTACCAGCCAGCGCAACAGCGCCGCAAGCGATTTGATCACTACTCCTCCAGCCGCCAGTGGGGTAACTAGCTGATCTTGAGCACTATCTTTCCGAAGCCCTCGCCGGTGCGCAACCGTTCGAGTGCTTGCGGATAGTTCTCGAGTGGGAAGACTTCGTCCACCACGGCCCGAATGCGCCCGGCCCACACCTGCTGCATCACCGCATTGAAGTCGTCGGGCGTGCCCATGTTGGAGCCGATGATGCGTAGATGTTTAGAGAAGATCAGGTTCACGGGGGTGACGGCATTGTAGCCCGTCGTGCCGCCCACAACCACCATCCTCCCGCCCTTTGCCAGCGCCCGCAGGCTCGAACCCCACGTAGCCTCACCCACGTTATCCACGACCAGATCCACGCCACGCTTGCCCGACATCCCCCAGATCGCCTTGCTCCAGTTGGGTTCGGTGCTGCGGTCGACTGCCGCCTGGGCGCCCAGTTCGCACGCGGTGCGCGCCTTCTCGGCGTTGCCGGCAACAGCATATACGGTGGCCCCGGCCAGTTTCGCAATCTGGATTGCCATGCTGTTTACTCCGCCGCCGGCCCCGACCACGAGCACGGTCTCGCCTGCCCGCAGGCCGCCCTCGCCGATCAGCATGTGCCAGGCGGTGAGCCCCACCAGCGGCGCCGCTGCCGCCTGGTCGTCCGGAAACCCATCGGGGATCGCCAGCAGGTTGCGCGCGGGCACCTTCACGTACTCAGCGTAGCCGCCGCGCACGTGCTCGCCCAGGATGGCGAAGTTGTCGCAGAGGTGGAAGTGGCCGCCCAGGCAGGGCGGGCAATGACCGCACGATAGGCTCGGATCGGCGACGACACGCTGTCCCTCGCTCCAACCGCGCACGTTGCTGCCCATTGCCGCGATGGTGCCGGAGAAGTCGGAGCCGAGGATGTGCGGCATCTCCAGCTCCAGCCCCTTCCATCCGGTCCGTACGAAGTCATCCAGGCGATTCAGGGCGGCGTAATTTACTCGAACCAGCACGTCGTCCGGTCCCGGCTCGGGCATGGGGATGTCGGTCCGGTATTCCAGAACCTCAGGGCCTCCGTGCCGGTAAAAAACCATCGCGCGCATGTTGTCCTCCCTGGCAGAATGCGAAATCCGCAGCAAGTCGTGTTAGCCGATTGTACATGCGCCGCGAAAGCCGGACAAGAGCGGGGCGCCGGCAATCTCTATCATGCTATAATCGCTATCATCACTCTCCACCACATTCCCCAGAGGAGGATTACGGCAATGGCGCAGGCAATCGAACGGATCGGCGTTGTAGGCTGCGGGCTGATGGGCTCCGGTATCGCCGAGGTGTGTGCACGCGCAGGCTTCACAGTCGTAGTGCGTGAAGCGAACGCGGACTTTCTCGATAAAGGCATGAAGCGTCTGAACGGCTCGCTCGACAAGGCAGTCGCGCGGAAAGCTGGGGGCAGCCGAGCGCGAAGAGCTACGCCCGCGCCTGATCGGCACCACCGAGATGGGCGCGTTTGCCCAGTGCGACGTGGTCATCGAGGCAGTGCCGGAAAACATGGAGCTAAAAAAGCAGATCTTCACCGAACTGGACCGGATCGCGCCCGAGCATGCCGTCTTGGCCAGCAACACCTCGTCGCTCGCCATCAGCACAATTGCCGCCATAACGAAGCGACCCGATAAGGTCATCGGCATGCACTTCTTCAATCCTGTGCCCGTAATGGGGTTGGTGGAGATCGTGCGTGGCCTGCTGACGAGCGACGATACGTTCGAGACGATCCGCGACCTGAGTGCAGGGCCATTGGGCAAGCAAGTGGTGGTCGCGAAGGATGTGCCCGGCTTCATCGTCAACCTGCTGCTGATCCCCTATCTGCTCGACGCCGTGCGCGTGTTGGAGCAAGGGGTGGGTACTAAAGAGGACATCGACAAAGGGATCGTGCTGGGGTTGAACCACCCCATGGGGCCGTTTACGCTGCTCGACTTTGTGGGGCTGGACACGGCTCTCTTCATCGCAGACGCCATGTTCGACGAGACGAAGGATTCGCGCTACGCCGCCCCCACCCTGCTCCGCCGGATGGTCTCCGCCGGTCTCTACGGCAAGAAGAGCGGCCGCGGGTTCTACGATTACGCAGCGAAATAGCGACGGCGATGGTCGCTGCCACGCGACGGTTGCTGTCTCGTTAGGCGGCTGCTTCAATTTATTACCGTAGCTGCAAAGCAGCCGGCGTTAACCCCCATCGGGACGCGGTGGGGCTAGCTTCCGGCAGCTTTGCTGTCGCATTGCACACCCACCTTCCGGGACGCGGCGCGGGTGCCCGCGCGTCTCGTAGCCATGCGACCGTGGGCAGCGCATATCTCGCTGGCTCCCGCATGTCTCGCGGCGATGCGACAGCAAAGCTGCCGGAAGCAAACCGCGCCGTGTCCTGCTTGGGGTTAACGCCGGCTGCTTTGCAGCTACGGTATCAATGGTGTGCAGCTACAGCTGTAAATCGGGGTCGGCGTATACCAGCGCCCAGCCCAGCGCGCTGAAGCCGGCGCGCTCGTAGACGCGGCCGGCGCGCTCGTCGGCCGCGGTGAGGAACGCCACGCGCACCCCGCGGTCAAAGGCATTGCCGGCTGCGTGCGCCGTGAGGGCGGCTGCGATGCCCCTGCCGCGATACTCGGGCGCAGTCGCTATCCCTACCAGCTCGGTGAACCCGTCCAGCGGGGTGGTGAACACCGCTACACCGGCGGGTTGCCCGTCCAGACGTCCGAGGAACGTACCGTTTCGGCCCAGGCGCGCCCGCGTGCTCGTGATCTCTTGCTCCGTGACCGGCCGGTTGTCGAGTTCCGCGAACCCCGCCTTCTGCGTCTGCACGAAGTCAAACACCTGTTGGTAGCTGGACGCTCCGGTGACAGGTTGGATCTCCAGCCCTTCGGGCGCGTCCGGACGCCGGAGCGTATCGGGGGTGCACACCATCAACAGATAACGGCCTTCGTGCTCGAACCCGGCTTTCTCGAGGACCGCCGCGAATCCGGGCGCGTAATCTTCCAGATACTCGAAGCGGGGCAGCCGGTTGCGGGCGCGGAACAGGGCCCGCAACTCCTCGAGTTGGCCGGCGACCTCTCCGACGTCGGAGCGTTCAAGCTTGGCATAGTTGTGGAAACGAAACGGGTCTTCGGGGTTGAGGTAAATGACGAACGGCGGCAGCGATATGGTCTCGTGACTCAGCGCTGCCGCCTCTCGCATATAGGCTTCCAGATCGCCTGCGGTGGGAGTCACCGTCACAGCGATACCTGTTCTGGTTGTTTCTCGCTGGTTTCGGCCTCTGCCAGCCGCGCCTGATCGAGCTCAGACAGGAAGTGCTGCGCGCTCAGTGCGGCGGCCACGCCCTGTCCCACCGAGGTCGCGACCTGGCGGAAGTTTGGATCCTGGATCTCGCCGGCCGCGAAAATACCGGGCACGCTGGTTCGCATCAGCTTGTCAGTGATGAGGTAGCCGTGCTCATCAAGGGCGAGCTGGTCGCCGAAGAACTGGTTGTTGGGGAAGTGTCCGATGTAGACGAAAAGACCGTCTACCTTCAGGTCGCTCTCCTGCCCGGTGACAGTATTCTGCAGTGAGAGGCTCTCCAGCTTGTTCTGGCCGTTGATCCCCGTCACGACCGTGTTCCAAACATACTCGATCTTCGGGTTTGCAGCGGCCTGCTTCTGCAGCGCCGCTCCGGCGCGCAGATGGTCGCGGCGGTGGATGATCCGCACGCGCGTGGCGAACTTGGAGAGGAAGATGCCCTCCTGGAGCGCGCTGTCGCCGCCGCCCACCACCGCCACCTCTTTACCGCGGAAGAAGAAGCCGTCACACGTCGCACAGTAGCTCACGCCGCGCCCGGTCAGCCGCTCCTCATTCGGGAGCTCGAGCTTGCGTGGGGTGGCGCCCGACGCGATGATGACGCTGTTCGCGCGGTACGTTTTGCCGCCGGCAGTGGTCACGGTGAAGGGCGGGCCCTTCACGTCGAGGCCCGTAACATGATCGATCTCGACCGCCGTCCCGAACTTCTCCGCCTGCGCCTTAAAACGCTCATTCAGCTCGGGCCCCGTAATCCCTTCGGGAAATCCGGGATAATTCTCGACGTCGGTCGTGGTTGCTATCTGGCCGCCAAGCATGGTTCCGGTGACGAGCAGCGGTCGCAGCGCGGCGCGGGCCGTATAAATGGCGGCTCCCCATCCGGCCGGGCCTGAGCCCAGGATAATCACATCCTCGATCTCCGGACGCGGGCCGGTATCCGGCGCCGCCTCGATTTCGCTCTCGCCAGAATTGCCTTTACCCAAATTCAAATTAAGTCCGTCTAACATTCTGAACCTCCCTGGTGCCCGTTAGCTTAGAATCCGGGCCGGGTTACGTCTGTGCTCGATGTCACGATTCCGGCTGCCGCTCCGTCTGCGGCTCAAAATCACCGCAGGCAAAAAGGATGGCGCCGGCCGCTACGATACCGGCCGTCTCCGCGCGCAGAACACGCGGGCCAAGGCTGACGGGAACCGCTCCCGATGCTCGCGCCGACTCGATTTCAGCGTGCGTGAAACCGCCCTCCGGTCCTATGAACAGTTCGATGCACTGCCCGCGCCGCCCGTTACAATCCCCCAGTGCGCCGCGCAGCCCCTGCTCCCGCTCCTCTTCCCACGCGATCAGGCGCAGGGCCGGCGGCCCATTCTCGCCGTCGAAACGCTCGTGCAGCGCCTGTTGCAGCCGTCGTGGGCGCGCAAGGATGGGCAACAGCGCCCGTCCGCTCTGTTCGGCTGCCTCCTGGATGATCCGCTCCCACCGCTCCCGCTTTCCTTCAATCGCCTCCAGGTCGCCGACGACGTTCCGCTCGCAGACAACCGGCACGAAGGTATGGATGCCGGCTTCGGTGCCCTTTTGCAGCAGCCAGTCGAAACGCTCGCCCTTCATGACTGCCTGAAAGAGGCGAATGCGGGTTGCCGGCTCGCGGCCTTCTCGCCGCTCTTCGACAACTTCGAAGCTCGCATCCCCGTCGCCGTATCCGGCGAGGGCCGCCTCGTACGATCTGCCGGTGTTGTCCAGGAAAATTACACGGTCGCCGGGTCGCAACCGCAGCACGCGCCGGATCTGGTGCGCCTGTGCGCCCCGCACCGTCACAATCGGTCCGGCAAAGGCTGACGGGGGCAGGAAGAAGCGGTGCATGGACTCCTAGCCGGGAGAGTTGTCGTCGAAGATGGCGACGGCCCCGAGCCAGTCTCCCTGTATGCGCTCCTGCTCCAGACGTAACCCGTGACGATGAAGCGCTTCGACCAGCTGCGGACGCTGATCCGCGATCAGGCCACCGAGCACCATCCGGCCGCCGGGAGCGAGATGCCGGGC
This sequence comes from uncultured Chloroflexia bacterium, assembly GCA_963783655.1. GTDB lineage: Bacteria > Chloroflexota > Anaerolineae > CG2-30-64-16 > CG2-30-64-16 > CAWAOA01. Next base: position 15,095 of record CAWAOA010000003.1, on the reverse strand, counting down.
GAGGCCGCGGTCGAGCAGATCCAGAATGACGGGCAGCAGGATGTTGACGAGCAAAAGTTGCCAGGATCGCGGCGCGCCGCCCGTGTCTCCCCACAGGGCGCCGTCGCCGGGGCCACCGCTGGTCCACGCCTCGATCTGTCCATCCACGCCGTTCAGCGCCGCATTCTCCTTCGTGGCTTTCATCGCCAGAGGATCGACGTCGAATGCCGATATCGGACCCGATCCCAGCTTTGCGGCGGCGATACTCAGGATGCCCGAGCCGCACCCGGCGTCCAGCACGCTGCTTCCCGGGAGCATGGTCTTTTCGAGGAAGCCCAGGCACAGTTGCGTACTGGGATGCAGGCCCGTGCCGAAAGCCATGCCCGGATCCAGCAAGATCCGGATGCGCCCAGGGTAAGGCTCGGCGTCGGCCTGCCAGGCGGGAACGATCACCAACCGTTCGCCGATGGGGATGGGGCTGTAGTACGCCTTCCACGCGTTCGCCCAGTCCTCTTCGGCCAGTCGCCGCACCTTCGGTTCGGCAAGCGGGTAGAGGCGGCTCAGGAACCACAGTCCCTCTTCAAGGGCCTGCTGCCGCGCCGCGGTCTCCGGCTCACCGGCAGGAAGGTACGTGCGGACCGTGACGGATGGGTGATGTTCTTCGCCCACCGGGTCAAACCCGCTGACCTCGGTTACGGCGCCTCCCTGCCCGTCGGGCCGGCTGTTCAGCCGGTTGAAGAGCTCGCTGACGGCCTCGGCCGCCTCACCATCGGCCTGGACGCTGATCTCGATCCAGTCCATCAACCTAACGCGTCCCCGACGGCGTCGATGAACTTCTCGAAGAAGCTGCGATTGTCCTTGCCCAGCGATTCGACGCCGAGCTCGGTCCCCAGTTCTTGCAGCAGTTGGCGCTGCCGCTCGTTGAGTTTCTCGGGCACGACTACCCGCACGCGGGTCAACTGGTCGCCGCGACGGTTGGTGCGCAGAACGGGGACCCCCTTGCCGCGCTGCCGCAGCACTTCACCATGTTGGGTGCCCGGGCGGATTGTGACCTTCATCGGACCGTCCAGCGTAGGGATCTCGATCTCTGCGCCCAACGATGCCTGGACGATATTCACCGGCAGGTCAAGCAGGATGTCGTTCTCCTCGCGCTCGAAGACCGGATGGGATTGCACGTGCAGGACGACGTACAGGCTGCCGGTCGGCCCGCCCCGCTGTCCCGGCTCGCCTTCGCCGGCTAACCGGATACGCGTACCATCGTCGACACCGCCAGGGATATTGATCGACAGCTTGCGCGTATTGGGGATGCGCTTCTGTCCCTTGCACATGCTGCAGGGAGTCGTCACGATTTCGCGCTCGCCCTGGCAGCGTGGACAGGTCTGCACGTTCACAAACTGGCCCAGGATCGTCTGCTGTGCGCGGCGGATCTCGCCGGTGCCGTTGCACTGCGGGCAGCGAACGGGCGAGGTACCCGGCTCGGCGCCACTGCCGTTACACTGCGGGCAGCGCTCGAGGCGCGGTATCTCGATCTCCTTCTCGGTGCCGAACACTGCCTCCTGGAACGTTACCTCCAGGTCGTAGCGCAGATCATTGCCGCGCACCGGCCCGCGCGCCGCGCGCCCGCCGGCGAATCCACCGAAGAATTCGTCAAACAGGTCCGAGATGTCGCCAAAGCCACCGAATCCACCCGGCGCGCCGGCGCCTTGTCCAAATCCCTGCGCCGCCTGGTGCCCGTAGCGGTCGTATACCTGCCGCTTCTCAGGGCTGCTCAGGACTTCGTAGGCCTCATTGACCTCTTTGAAGTTCTCGGCCGAGTTCTCGGCCTTGTTGACATCCGGATGGTACTGCCGCGCCAGCTTACGATAGGCGCTCTTAATGGTATTGTCGTCGGCATCCCGGGGGACGCCCAAAACTTCGTAGTAATCCCGCTTGCTCATTCGCTATCTTTACTTCTTTCCAGCGATCTCTTCCTCGTCACTCTCGCCGCCGTCTTCCCAGCTGATGATCCACACGCACAATCCGGCCAGGATAATCGTTGCGACGATGAGAGCAGCCCATTGGCCGGGCAGGAAGCCAACGTCCCGTGCAGACACGATCACGATGACCACCATGCCCGCTGCCAGGAGCAACCACGAAAGGAGGTGAGGGTGTGCATCCCAGAGTCGTTGTAACCCGCTCATACCGTCTCTTACCTCCGCAGACCTTTCGCGTCTGATTCCAGCTGCCAACCGCCGTCAGGCGCCGGTACAAAACCGAGTCTCCCGAAGAACCTGTCCGCCATGGGACCGGCAGCATCCCCGGGAATGCTGAGTGAGCCCGTGACTATGCGGGCTGCAGCCCGCAGCATGGCCGTTCCGGCGCCGCAACGCCTCGCCGCCTCGGCCACATAAAGGCGGCAACTATGGCCCCCCGGCGTGGGCCACAAGCCCAGCCACCCGGCGAACGCGCCGCCGATTGCGGCGACCAACGCGTTGTCCGGTTCGGGCAGCGAGCGGCACTCCGCCCCGGCCTCGGCCCGCAGCGTGGCGATGCCTTCCTCTTCGGCGCTGCCCGCCGGGCGCACCTCCGCCCGCGGCACCGGCAGCCCGATCCCCCGCCACGCCGCGAGCAGCGAGAGCGCGGTGGCGGCCCGGGGACCATTTGTATCGATCAGCCGGTCTGCCTGCGCTGCCATCTCCTCGACCGGCATCTGCGCCGCGCGCCGGCGCTCCACCTCGGCGGGCGGCATGCCCCGGTCCAGGCCAGGCGCCGGAACTGCTCCTCCGCGGAGCAGGACGTCACCCACACCTGGTCGCACAGGGCCCGGCTCAGCCCGGCTTCCAGCAACTTAATCGCCTCGAGGACCACTGCCGGTGCGGTCGACGCCTCGATCCGCCCCCGGACCGCACGGCCGACTGCAGGATGGACGATTGCTTCCAGCTCCGCAAGCGCTTGCCGGTCAGCGAACACCCGCCGGCCAAGAGCCGCGCGGTCGATCTGGCCACCTGGACCGGCCAATTCACGGCCGAACCGCTCCAGAACCGGCTCGTATGCAGGTCCGCCGGGAGCCATCACCTCGTGCGTGACAATATCGGCATCGATTCCATCGGCCCCAAATGACTGCAGCACTCGCATCACATGGCTCTTGCCGCAGCCGATGGGTCCGGTCACGCCGATCACGAAGGGCGCGCGCCGCGCTTCTGGCACTCTCTTGCTCACGGCGCCAATTGTACGACCGGCGGGCCTGTGTATCAAGTTTTGGAACAGGTTTACGGAATGTATGGCTACGCCAGCTCGGCCCACTCCGTCATCGCCCGCTGCAATTCGGCCTCTGCCTTCTGATACGCAATACCGAGCTCCTGGATGCGCTGCACGTTGCCGGCCAGGCTGGCCCTCTCGAGCTCCGAGCCGAGCTTTTCCAGGCGCGCCTCTATGGCGTGGATCTGCTCTTCCAGCGCCGCTGCCTGCTCGGCCTGCTTTTCGGCGGCCTTGCGCAGGCGACGTTCGATCCGCGCCTGCTCGCGTTCTGCCTCGCGGTCCTGCGCGGCTTCCGGCTCAACGGTCTTGACTGCTGCTTTGCCGGTCTTCTCTTCGGCGCTCTGTCGCAGATACTCGTCGTAGTTGCCCTTGTAGACACACAGCTCGTCGCCGGTTACCCGCCATATCTGGGTTGCCAGCGCCTGCACCAGGTAGCGATCGTGGCTGACAAGCAGCACACTCCCCGGAAAGCGGCCCAACACATCCTGCAGGATCTCCTGCGATGCGATATCCAGGTGATTCGTGGGCTCGTCGAGCAGCAGGAAGTTCGCGCCTTGCAGCGTAAGACGTGCCAGGGCCACCCGGCTTCTCTGCCCGCCGCTGAGCGACCCGATCGGCTTGAAGACGTCGTCGCCGGAAAAGAGGAACTGTCCCAGGTAGTTGCGGGCGTCGGCCAGCGGCAGGTTCTTCACGTCCAGGATGGCGTCGAGCACGCTCTGCTCGGGTTGCAGCCCCGCCTGCGCCTGGGCCAGGTAGCCCGGGTGGACGGCAGCGCCGAATCGAATGACGCCGGAAAGCGGCTGGAGTTGCCCCAGGATCGTCTTAAGCAGGGTCGTCTTTCCGGCGCCGTTGGGTCCGATCAGGGCCACCCGGTCACCGCGCCGGATCTCCACGTCGGGACTACGGAACAGCGGCCGGTCGTAGCCCACCGCCAGGTCTTTGGTTGCGAGCACCAGGTCACCGGAGCGGATGTGGGTCGTAAGCCGCAGGCGCATGTGCTTCTGCTCCAACGGCCGCTCGATCGCTTCATCTCGCAGGAAACGCTGCAGCCGGGTCCGGCGCCCCTGCGCTTCGCGGGTGCGCTGCCCGGCCAGGTTGCGGCGAATGAATTCCTCGGTCTCGGCTATGTATTCCTGTTGGGCTTCCCATTCCTTGTTTTGGCGCTCGTGTCGCTCCTCGCGCTGCCGGAAGTAAGCACTGTAATTGCCGTTGTAGTGCTGCAGCCGGCCAAATTCGAGATCCCACATGCGGGTGGCAACCTTGTCGAGGAAGTACCGGTCGTGGGCCACGACGACGAGTGATCCCCTCCAGCGCAGCAGCGTCTCTTCGAGCCATTCCACCGCCTCGAGATCCAGATGGTTCGTCGGCTCGTCCAGAAGCAGTAGGTCAGGTTCCGTCAGAATGAGTTGCGCCAGCAAGGCGCGGGTGCGCTCACCGCCGCTCAGATATGCCAGTTCCTTGTGGTGTTCGGCCTCGTTGAAGCCCAGGCCGCCCAATACCTGGCGGATGCGTGTATCGTATGTATAGCCGCCGGCGGCCTCGAAGGCGATCTCGGCGTGCCCGTAGGCGTCCAGCAGCTCCTCGTACTCGGGCGCGCCACGCGCGGCCGCGTCCGCCAATTCGTGCGCCAGCCGCGCAAGCGCCGCTTCCTGGCGCAGCAGCGGCGCGAACACCTGCAGCATGGCGGCGAGCAACGTCATACCTCCGGCAGGAGGTGGGTCCTGCGGCAGGTAGCCGACGGTCAGCCCGCGGCGGCGGGCGATCTCGCCCGCGCTGGGCTGCTCGACGCCGGCCAGAATCCGCAGCAGGGTCGTCTTGCCCGTACCGTTGAGCCCGACAAAGCCGATGCGGTCGCCCGCCTCGATGCGACCGTCTACCCCTTGAAAGACGTCGAGCGAGCCGTAGAATTTTCCCAGTCCGGTAGCTACAAGTTCTGACATAACGTGATTCTCGCAATCCAGAAGGCAGATTATACCATGTCGTGGCTCCCATTGCGCCCCGGAGGGTTTCGGCTATAATGACCGCCGGAGGTCCTTTATGTCGCCACGGCTCTTGTGGGCCCTGTGCCTCCCACTCTCGCTTGCGGGGTGGGGAGGGCTGGTGTACTACACAGCACAGATTCCGCCCTCCGAGTCAGCCATCGTCCTGTTGTTGCCGATGTTGTGGCTGGCGGTTTCGAGCACTGTCGCGCCACCCATCTGGATGATTGCCAGCCGCCTGCGTCTCCCCGGCACCGGTCAGAGGCCCGCGCTCGCGCTGCGGATGGGCGTGTGGGTGGGGCTGTGGGCTGCTGCCTGCGTGGCGCTCCAGTTCTCCGGGATCTTCAGTTGGGCCACGGGCGTGGCGCTGGCGGTTGTCGCCGGGCTGCTCGAGTCGTTCCTGATCCAGTGGGGGCGGGAGCGCGGGGGATATGGGCTCGGGCGCCTGCGGCGGTGAGCTCGCAGCCCGCAATCGGAGTCCGTCTGCGCCCGGGCAGCGTCAGCCTGTTGCTGCCGGATGAAGAGTCGTATTACTTCGACGCCTGCGGGCGGCTAATCGGGGGCTTCAGATCCGGACGTACTTACCGGCGCACGCTTGACAACCGCATGCAGGAACGGTGGCGTAGCGATGGTGCCCGGCAGCGCCGTTGGCTGCCGCAGGCCGAGGCAGAGCCGGTGGTGATGCGGGCGTATACGATTGCGCAGCAAGCCGCGGCGCAGGACGTGCGGGTCAAGCCGCTGCTTGATTGGGATTACGTGGCGCTGGCCAAGGATGCTGTCTGGTTCGCCGAAATTTATGCGCCCATCAGCATTCTGCCCCCGGACCAGTACGGTTCGCTGGTGGTGCAGGGCACCACCGGTTGCTCGTACAACGCCTGCCTGTTCTGTGATTTCTACCGCGACCGTCGCTTCACGGTGAAGCGGGCCGGCGAGTTCGTGGCGCACCTGGCGGCCGTCCGGGCGTTCTTTGGCCCTGCGCTGCCGCTGCGCAGGTCGATCTTTCTTGCCGATGCCAATGCGCTCGTCGCTCCGATGCCCCGCCTGCGCGAATGGTTTGACGCCCTCGAGGCGTCGGGCTTGCTCGAGGGGCGAGGGGTTTACTCGTTTGTGGATGTCTTCACGCCTGAGCGGAAAAGCCACGACGAGTGGCGTGAATTGGTGGGGCGGGGACTGCGGCGGGCCTATTTGGGGTTCGAAACCGGCGACGACGAGTTGCGTCGTTGGCTGCGCAAGCCCGGCGCCGCCGACGAGGCCGTGGCCGCGGTGCGAGCGCTGAAGGCCGCGGGAGTGGCTGTCAGCGTCATCGTGATTACGGGGTTGGGCGGCGACAGGTTCGCGCCGCAACATGCCGCGCACACGGCAGAGGCCCTACACCGGATGGAGCTGGCCGGCCGCGACATCCTCTACTTCTCGCCGTTGGTCGCCGATGCGGCGAGCGGCTATGCCGAGGCGGCCGCAGGCGCCGGCATTCGCTCCCTGCCCGCTGAGGCGGTCCTGGCGCAGGAGCAGGCGATCAGGGAAGCGGTGCGCTCGTCGATTCAACGTGGACTGATCTGCTCACGGTACGATATCCGAGAGTTCGCGTACAGTTAGGAGGCTGAATGGATCATCTTTGCCGCAAGGCACGCCAGGCACGCCGGGCCGTTTTTGCCCTGGTCGTGGCGCTCCTGGCTCTTCTGGTGGTGGCGGCATGTACTGCGCCACCCGCTGCGCCCACGGCGCCGCCCCTGCAGGCCGAACTGCCGACCGCTGCTGTCGCCGCTCCATCGCGCACGGCGCCGCCGGCTGCCGCCGCTCCCGCACGCACGGCCGCACCTACAGTCGCCGTAAAGGTCTCGGACCTGCCGGCGGGGGTCAACGCCGACGGGAATTTCTATCGGGGTGACCCGAATGCGAGTGTGAAGCTAACCGAGTGGTCGGACTTCCAGTGACCGTATTGTGCCCGCCATGCAGCGCAGGTGGGCCCGCTTCTGGATGAAGCGTACGTGGCTACTGGCAAGGTAACTCACATATTCCGCCACTTCCCGTTGGATGACATCCACCCGAATGCGCGGGCCGCTTCCATCGCCGGCATCTGTGCCGGTCAACAGAAGCCGGCGTGGTTCTGGCAGATGCACGATTGGCTTTTCGCCAACCAGACAAGTTGGGCATCGGCGCAAGGCAGCGCAGCTCTCTTCAGGACCCAGGCGTTGAGCCTCGGCGTCGACGCGTCGAAGTACGATGCTTGCGTGGCTGACCCGAAAACAAAAGATCTGATCGAGAAGGACATAGCCGCCGGCGCCCAGCGAGGCATTCAGGGCACGCCGGCCTTCTATGTCAATGACTGGTTTATCAACGGTGCGCAGGCCGTGGACGTGTTCAAGAGCACGATCGACAAGGCTGTACAGGGCCAGCGACCGGCGCCCACTCCGACGCCACTGCCTTCCGGGGCAGCACCCTACGATGTCGACCCGGCGCGGCCCGGCTACACCTATGACAACAGTCCTACGACGGGTCAGGCGAACGCGCTGGTGGTTCTGGTGCAGTTCATCGACTTTGGCTCGCCGGAGGTGGTGCAGCACGTCAAGACGGTGGAGCCGCAGCTGCGGGTGAAGTACGTCAATAACGGGACGATGCGCATCGTGACCAAGTTCTACCCGCTGGCTGCGCCCAAGGCAGCCCTGGCTTCCATCTGTGCACGTGACCAGGGGAAGTTCTGGGAATACTACGAGCAGCTGTTCGCTCACTCAGGTGAATGGACAGATGGAGACCAGGCGGCGTTCACCAACTATGCCAAGGCCGCCGGACTTGATGAAGCCAAGTTCAAGAGCTGTAACGAGGGAGGGTCTGCGCAGACACATCTCGATCAAGATGTCGAAATCGCCGGCGAGCTCGGCGTGCAGCGCCCGCCTTACTTCCTGTTGATCAACTCACAGCAACGCACCGGCCTCCGTCTCCCGGGCCTCTCGGCCATGGAGTCGTTCGACAAGGCGATCCAGCAGTTGACAACGCTGGTGGCGCCTACACCGACGCCGGCGCGATAACCGCTCGATCCGGTCACCGGTTCACCCCGGTGACCGGGTTACCCGGTCACGCGTCTGCGCTCGCACTCCGGGCAATGTTTCGGATCATCGAGCTCGCGGACGTGCTCTGTGCAGACGGCGTAGAGAGACACTCGCTTCAAGAAGCCGAGGCGGCGCACCACACTGGCTTCCAGCGCCAGGTGGCGGCAAGTGGTCTGCCGGAGAATACCCGGAACGGGACAAGTGTCGCACAGGGGGCGCTCCCACGGGATGCGGTTCTCCCGGTTGCGCTCGATCAGGCGGCACTTCTCGACGTTGAGGCCGCGATGGTAATCGGCGAAATAATACGGGCAATCCACAGGGGTGGACATAGTCCCTCGCTCTAGAGCAATACGAGTGCTACCCCCAGCAGGGCAATTCCGGCGCCGGCGATCTCGTTGGCTGCCGGGATCTGGCTCAACAGCAACGCCCCCAATAGCACCCCACCCGTTACCTCCTGGGTAGCAATTAGATTCACCGTAGTGGCATGCAGGCGGCGCAATGCGGCATTATACAGCGTATGTCCAGTCCCCAACGGCAGCAGGCCGGCGCCCAGCAGCGCTAACAGGGGTGCAGCCTGGTAACCTCCGGGCGTGAAGCTAAACAGTGCGAACGGCAGCGCCCATAGCGCCGAAATCACGTACAGCGAACCTGCGTACGTGAAGAGTGGGTAGCGCTCCCGCTGAGAGCGGCCGGCGACCGAGTAGAGACCGTATGCCACGGCCGAACCCAACGCCATCAAGTCGCCGAGCAGCATCCGCTCGTCCAGGCGCGGCTCCAGCCCCGCCAGAACCGCGATCCCCAGCACCGTTACGAGCACGCCGGCCCATTTTCGGTTAGCGACCGGCTCGTGCAGCATCCAGGCGGAGAAAAGGGTTACGAAGATCGGCGCCGTGTACTCGATGGCCAGCGCATGCGCGATGGTGGTGAACTTGAGGGCGCCGATGTAGCCGACGAAGTGGAGCGCCGTGATCAGCCCGAATACGGCGAAACGGCCCAGGTCCTCCCGGCGCGGCCACAGCGGCTGGCCGGTCAAGCGCGCCAGCGCCATGATGGCCACCCCTGCCGTTCCCAACCGCCCGACGGTGATCTCAAATGCGCTGAGCGGCGCCGCCAGCAGGATCAGCACCGGACTGGTGGAGAAACAGATGACTGCGGCCACCGCCAGAGCCAGGCCGCGCCCGGTGCCGGCGCTCTCAGCGTACGTCAAGGCGAACGCGTCGCTACGAACTCGGGAGTGGGAAGTACGCCAGGATCATGCTAATAGCGATCATCAGGCTGAGGATGGCAAAGACGACGACGCGCCAGTCCAATCGTCTGCGAGCTCGCTTCTTGCGGGCCATAGCTACTCCTACCAAATTAATAACATAGCCCCTTGCATCCGTCCGGCAAAGGGCCAAGGCCAGCCTGATTATAGCGGTGGGCGGAAAGGGTGTCAAAGCGGGTGGCGGAGACGGGGGCGTCATTCGTCATTCGTCAACCGTCATTCGTCACCCGCGGGGGTCATTCGTCACCAGTCATTCGTCAACCGTCATCTGTAGCGCAGCCCCCTCTCACAACACCCGGAGGTCAGCCCCCTCGTGGGGTGTCGGGGCGCGGCGCGGACGGGTTAAGCGTGTCGCGCCGTGCCCAACACCCCGTGCCTGCCCGGCAGGGGCAGGTGCGCCCACGAGGGGCTGGACTACGGCCATTGGTGGGGGTTTCGCCCCATCCTTTCCCTCGTTACCCGTAGTGTAGCCCCCTTGTGGGGCGTCGGGTCGCGGCGCGGGCGGCGTTAAGCGAATCGCGCCGCGACCCCTTTATCGTTACCCGTAGTGTAGCCCCCTTGTGGGGCGTCGGGGGCGGCGCGGACGGGTTAAGCGAATCGCGCCGCGCCCAACATGCCCACAAGGGGCTGACCTCCGGGTGGCGGGGGAACGGGCTCCTTCTCTCCTTGTCTCCTTGTCTCCTTGTCTCCTATAATGTCGTAGTTCACGAGGAGAGGAGATGGCGTGGTATGCGATTTGTTGGGCTGATCTGTCTGGCCGCAGTGGCAGGACTGCTGGCCGGATGCATGGACCTTGGTGTCACCTTGCCTCCTGCCCCGGATCTGGCTACACGCACTCCGGGTGCGTTCTCGACGTCGCGCCCCCAGGGCTCGGGCGTGGCTAGCGTTACTCCGGCCATCAACGTGCCCCGTTCCCTACCCAGGCGCGTGTGCTGCACATCGTCGACGGAGACACCATCCAGGTGTCGATCGGCGGGCGGACGCAGGCAGTGCGTTACATCGGCATCGACGCACCCGAAGACACGCGGGAGCACGAACCCTTCGGGCCAGAGGCGACGGCGCTGAATCGTATGCTCGTAGAAGGCAAGACGGTACGTTTGGAGAAGGACGTCTCCGAGACCGACCAATTCGGCCGGTTGCTGCGCTACGTATATGTCGGCAACACGATGGTGAACGCCGAGCTGGTGGGCGCCGGATTGGCGGAGTCGAGGGATTATCCACCCGACACGCGCCGCCAACAGATGCTGGACGCCCTGGAGCGAGAGGCGCGGGCAGCGAAACGCGGGATGTGGGGCGGCCGCCGGCGGCCACCGCCACCACACTGCCCGCCGGCGCAACCTGTGCCGCCTGTATCAAGGGGAACATCAGCGCCGCGGGTGAGCGCGTCTATCACTTCCCCGGGTGCCCGGATTACGACAAGACCGGTGTAAATCCGGCGGCCGGCGAGCGTACCTTCTCCAGCGAGCGTGAGGCCCAGGCCGCGGGCTGGCGCGCGGCGAAAAACTGTCCGCTGCGATGATCGTGGCGGCGATCTTCCCGCATTCTCGGCGGAAGGGCTAGAGGCGGTTTATGTCTGAAGAAACCGGTGGACTCACGCTGAGAGACTTCGTGGTCTCATTCTCCTACGGCTCTCGAAACGATCTGAACTTCAAGTACCTGAAGAACCTGCCGGTCGAAGAGGCGGCGCAATGCTTGCAGGAGCTGCTGCACGCAATTCCGGATGCTATTGACGCAAACGACGTCTCCGGGCTGCAGCAGCTGGCATACGAGTGGCAGCGGCGGGGGTATCGCACTGGCACCAGTTACGCCTACCCGGACGGTCCCTTTGCCCCACTCCAGAAGCCTGTATCGGAGAGCCGGCTGCTGCTGCTCACCTCCAGCGGGCATTTCGTCAAAGGGCAGGACCCGCAGCCGCTGGGCGTCGAGAGCATGACCCAGGAGGAAGCCATGCGTCGCACGGACGACTTCCTGAAGGCGCCGCCGGCGCTTACTCCGATTCCGCTCGCCACCACTCCGGACGAGCTCACGGTGCGCCATCCCGGCTACGACATCCGGCCGGCGGAGGCAGACCCAGGCGTGGCTTTCCCGCTGCAGCATCTGCTGGAGCTGCAGCGCGCGGGTGTCATCGGCGAAATGGTTGACCCGGCGTATACGTTCGTGGGCGCCTGCGCCCAAACGCCGCTGATCCGGAGGCACGGTCCGGCCTGGGCCAACAAGTTCGAGCGCGCCGGCGCGGACGCAGCGCTCCTGGTGCCCGTCTGACCGGTCTGCCACGTGTCCGTGGGACACGTAGCCCGGGCTCTGGAAGAGGCCGGAATTCCGACAGTAATTATCGCAGCCCGCGCTTTCCGGAGCCGTATGGATCCGATGACGCTGCCACGCGTGCTTACCACGCCGTACATGATGGGACGGCCGGTGGGTCCCGTGGGAGATCCCAAAACGCAGCGGCGGGTGGTCGAGGCTGCTCTGCAGCTATTGGCTACTGCCGATCAAGCGGGCACCACGGTGGATTGGGAGCCTTGAGACGCGGAGGGGAGGCGCCGGCTTTGCTCCGGCCGCCTCCCCTGTAATGTGTGCCTGTCTGCTATTGGCGGTTGGCAGACGAAGCGCCGGTTGTAGTTGCTCGTCCGATCTGTGGCCTGCCGCTGTACCTGAGGTGCGATGCCCCGCTGAGTGCGTAGTCCAGGCTTCCGTTGGCGATGATGCTGGCACTGGAAGCGCCACTCAGCTCGAACTCGGCGCCCTCAACTGTGAAGTTCCCCATATCGATCTTGCTGGCGCCGCTCGCCTCGAGCACCCCACTGCCGGCCGAGCCCTCGAGCTTGGCGGTGCTGGCGCCTGAGACGGTCATGTTCATGCGCTGCGCCGTTGCCTTGCCCCTCAGGGCGCTGGCGCCGGAGAGGTCGACGTCCAGATTGTTCGACCTTATGTTCTCCAGTTCTCCCTGCGACGCACCGCTCAGCCGTACGCTCTCCAGTTCAGGCAGCACGATCGTGGCTTCCAATGACCCGCGGTTGAACCCGGTATGCTGCCACCGGTGTCCAGGCGCAGCTTCAGAGTAGATCCGACCTTCTCGACCCGGACGAATTCCATGAACTTCTCATCGGCGGTTACGGTGACCTGATGGCGGTCCCCCTGCTGCACGTACACCTTGAACGTGCTTGATGCGTCGACGGCATTGAAGCCGGTGATATCGTACTGCTGTGTGACGGATCGGCCACTGCCGGTCAGCACCAGTACGATTACCTCCATTACGCGGCATCCGGTAACGACGAGCGCCAGTATCATCAGTGCGGTCATCGCCAGCAACTTCTTCATCGTATGTTCTCCTGTTCGGCCAGAATTTTGCCATGCTGTTACTATGTAGGCAGTCTATACTGCGGCATGCGGAGGAACATCCACCATTCGGACGGACGTCGAGTGGACGTGTGGGCGGGGGGAGCCTGGCCGGAAGACCAGTGCCTGCGGTTCAGCGGGAAGGATTGGCAGCGTGAAGAGCTATCGCAAGGAGTTGTGGTTCAACATTCCCGGAAGGCGTGGTTTCATCAATATCACGGACCAGGTCGAGGCCTGCCTGCGCGAGAGCGGCATCCGCGAGGGGATCGTATTGGTGAATGCGATGCACATCACGGCGTCGGTCTTCATCAACGACGACGAGTCGGGGCTGCACGCGGACTACGATGCCTGGCTCGAGCGGCTCGCACCACATGCACCCACCTCGCAGTATCGCCACAACCTGACGGGCGAGGACAACGCGGACGCCCACATGAAGCGGCAGGTGATGGGGCGTGAGGTGGTGGTCGCCATCACCGGCGGCAGGCTGGATTTCGGGCCCTGGGAGCAGATCTTCTACGGAGAGTTCGACGGCGGCCGCCGGAAGCGGGCGCTGGTGAAGATTATCGGGGAGTAGGGCTACTTGACATAGGGTGCGAGCAGGTCTCGCAACCCGTCTCCCAACAGGTTATATCCCATTACAGTCCAGGTGAGCGCGAGGCCCGGGAAGAGGGGAAGCCACCACGCGACCTCCATGTATTCGCGGCCGCTGTTCAGGAGCGCTCCCCACTCGGGGGTGGGCGGCTGCGCGCCGAGCCCGATGAAGCTGAGCCCGCCGGCCGCCAGCAGCACGGTGCCCAACCGCAAGCTGCACAGAACGACGACGCTGCCTGCCAGGTTTGGCAGGATGTGCCGCAGCAGGATGCGCGCGCTGCTCGCCCCAACGGAACGCGCCGCTTCCACGTACAGCGCTTCGCATTCGCACAGCGTCCCGCCGCGTACCAGCCGGTAGTACCACGGGACGCCCACCACCCCCAGCGCCAGCACCGTTGTGTTGAGAGACGGACCGAGCCTCGCTACCAGCACGATCGCCAGCAGCAGGCCGGGAAACGCGAGCCAGACGTCGATAAGCCGCGAGAGCAGCTGTTCGAGCCGCCCCTTCCGGTAGCCGGCGATCAGCCCCAGCAGCGTGCCGGGCACCGCCGCCAGCAGCATTGGGAGCACTGACGAGAGCAGGGCCAGGCGGGCGCCGTACAGAACGCGTGCGAACTGATCTCTGCCGAACGCATCGGTCCCGAACGGGTGCGCGCTGCTCGGCGGTTTGAGCCGCAGCGCCGGTTGCACAAGGTCTGGCGCGGACGGGGCGAGAACCGGCGCCAACAGGGCGCCCAGCACCACAGTCGCAACCAGCATGGCGCCGATGACGAAATGAGGCCGCAGCAGGCCACTGCGTGGCCGCCTGGCTCGATAGGTTGCAGGAGCGCTCTCTTCAGAGCACGGTGCGGAACGCGGCATCGTTCCGGGCTGCGTCCCACACGCCCCCCTGAAAGACGCCCTACGATGGTTCCCCACTCAAGCATCGCCATAGTTGCCCTACACGGCCGTCTGTCCAACGCGCGGGTCAAGCCACGCGTGCAGCATGTCTACTGCCAGGTTCAACAACTGGTACACGAGCGCAATCAACAACGTTGCGCCCACGAGCACCGGGAAATCGCGGTCGAACACCGCCTGCACCACCATCCGTCCCAGCCCCGGCCAGGCGTAAATCGTTTCGATCACGAACGCACCGCCCAATAGATGGCCCAGGTGCAACCCCATCATCGTCACCACCGGCAGCAGGCTGTTTCTCAGGATGTGGTCCCGCCACACCTGGTGGCGCGTCAGCCCCTTGCCGCGAGCGGTGCGCACATAGTCGGCGGCCTTGACGTCCAGCACGCCGCTTCTGGTCAGCCGCGCCACCACCGCTGCCGTCGGCAGCGCCAGCGTGATCGCCGGGAGGATAAGATGGGCCGGGGTGCCGGCGCCGACTGCCGGCAGCCAGCCCCACCTCAACGAGACGACCATGACGAGCAGTAGAGCGACCCAGTAGGTGGGCAGCGAGATGCCCAGTCCGGTAATCCCCATCACCGCGGCATCCGTCAGGCTGCCGGGGCGGCGCGCTGCCGTGATACCCGCAGCCATGCCCACCACCAGCGCCAGCAGCATGGCCGTCAGCGCCAGCAGCGCGGTCTGGGCGAAGCGATCCGCGAGCAGCTCGGCCACATTCTGGTTCGACATCACCGATCGACCGAGGTCGCCGTGCAGCACCGCCGCCTCGAG